>CAUQZC010000009.1:0-147600 GCA_963522565.1 uncultured Brevundimonas sp.
CCGTGGGCGCGAGGCGCGCGGAACGGGCGGCAAGGGCCTGGGCGCTGTTGCGGGCGGGGCTGACTTTGGGCCGGGGGGCGGCGGCGACGCCTCTGGCTCAGGGGCGGGCGCGGGGTCCGGCGCGGGAGCAGGCGGTGTCGGCGGGGGCGCAGGCGGCTTCACCAGACTGAGGACGATGGCGGGCGTCTCGTCGATGCGGCTGACGGGCGGCTCGGGTCTGGCCCACATCAGCGCCATCAGCACCGCCCCGTGCGCGACCAGGACGGGGGCGGCTGCGGCGCTCCAGCGGGCAGGGCGTGGCCGGTCCGGTCGAATGCTCAATCGCTTGACCGTGATGGAATGTGAAGCCTGCGTCGCTTGGTCATCCGCAACAAACGCCTGTAAAACTCTGGACGTCTATTGAAAACATCGCCGCGCGTCAGGAACGTGGCGCGGACGAAAATACAACCTGTCGATGATATTGACCGGTGTTCTATAGTGCGGACCGTCAATCGGCGTTCAGCCTTCTGGCGGACCAACGCCTGCACTCCACCTATGGTTCCGCTGGGTTGGAATATTCATGCTGAATCATCACCGTTGTTACGGTCAAGCTGACATGATCTAGCCCAATACGCGCCATTACTCCGCCGTCTCCCCTGCGAAAGGTTCATCCAGCGCATGATCTGGACGTGGCGCACCAGCAAAAAGGAGACATGACTTGAGCAGATCGAAACTTAGGACTGCGGTTGTCGGCGGCGCCCTTCTCGCCCTCGGACTTGCGGCCAGCGGCTGCGCCAGCCACCGTTTCGTGCGTGATCAGGTGGAGGTGGTGGACGCCCGCGTGACGGGCGTGGAAGGCACGGCCGGCCAGGCGCTGCAGCGCGCCAACGACGCCCACAAGCTGGCCGAGGGCAAGTTCCTCTATCAGGTGGTGCTGTCCGACGACTCCGTGAAGTTCCCGACGGATGCGGCGGCCCTGTCGCCCGAAGCAGAGCAGCGCCTGGCCGAGTTCGCCCAGCGTCTGGCCAGCGAAAACCGCAACGTCTATCTGGAAATCCAGGGCTATACGGATGCGACCGGCACGCCTCAGCACAATGACCAGCTGGGCGAGCAGCGGGCTGAGGCCGTGCGTCGTTTCCTGAACCGTCAGGGCGTCGCACTGAACCGGATGTCGACCATTTCCTATGGTCAGGAACAGCCGGTGGCCTCGAACGACACGCCGCAGGGGCGTTCGCAGAACCGCCGCGTGACCATCGTCGTCCTCGCGTGATTTCAACGGCGGTCGTCCGTGGACGGCCGCCGTCTATTTCAGGCTGTTGAAGAAACGCGGGACCGCCTCGGTCGCCGGGCCATAGACGCCTTGGTCGAACAGGCCCGCACCCTGTGTCGGCTCCAGATTGATCTCCACTGTCCGCGCTCCGGCATGACGCGCCGACTGCACGAAGCCCGCCGCTGGATAGACCGCGCCCGAGGTGCCGATCGACACGAACAGGTCGCAGGCCGCCAGCGCCGCCTCGATCCTGTCCATATACAGCGGCGTTTCGCCAAACCACACGATGTGCGGCCGCATCCGGCCCTGCGGGTGGTCTAGCGAAGGCTCGTCCGCCGCCATGTCGCCGGGCCAGTCGCTGACGACGCCCGAACGGGTGCAGCGCCCCTTCAGCAGTTCGCCATGCATGTGGATCAGTTCGAATCCCGGCGCCGGGGTCACCGCCTCATGGGCGCGGTCATGCAGGTCGTCGACGTTCTGGGTCACCAGCATGAAATCGCCCTCCCAGCGCGCCGCCAGATCGGCCAGGGCGTGGTGGGCGGCGTTGGGGTGAACCTGGGCCAGTTGGCGACGGCGCTGGTTGTAGAAGTCCTGAACCAGGGCCGGATCGGCGGCATAACCTTCCGGCGTCGCCACATCCTCGACCCTATGCCCGCACCACAAGCCGTCTGAGGCGCGAAAGGTCGGCACGCCCGATTCCGCCGATATGCCCGCGCCGGTCAGGATGACGATGTTCATGGATAAGGAGACTTCTGACCAAACCGATTCCGAGAAGACGATGTTAGACGAAGAATGCGTCAGTTTCTTCAGCCAAGCTTGCCGATCCTGCGTCAGACCGGGCGGCGCGCCGCCGTCAGGGCGTCATGCAGCCAGTCGATCATGGCGCGGACCTTGGGCGGAACATGGCGCGGATGGGGATGAACCGCCCAGACGCCTTCGTCCGGCGGGCGGGCGTCATCCAGCAGCGAGATCAAGGCCCCGGTCGCCAGGGCCTCCGACACATAGAAGTCCGGCAGTTGGCACAGGCCCAGACCTTGCAGCGCGGCGTCCAGCACGGCGGCGCCGGAGTTGCAGCGCCAGCGTCCGGTGGGGCGCAGGCTCACCTCTCGTCCGGTCTCGGTGAAGCGCCAGTGCGCGGATGAGCCGATCAGGCTGTCATGGCTGGCGATCTCGGACAGGTCGCGCGGCGCCCCCCGTCGCGACAGATAGTCGGGACTGGCGCACAGGATCAGCCTGCGCGAGGCCAGCCTGCGCGCGACCAGGCGTGAGTCGGTCAGATGGCCGAACCGGATCGCCAGGTCATAGCCGTCGCCGACCAGATCCCGCAGCCGGTTGTCCAGATCCAGTTCGATGGACAGTTCGGGGTGGGCGCGGGCGAAGCGGTTCACCGCCGGCGCCACGAACCGTTCGCCATAGGAGACTGAACAGGTCATCCGCAGCAGGCCGCGCGGGGCGCTGTCGTCGGGCTGGACGGCGGCCAGGGCCTCGTCCCGCTCGTCGATCAGACGGCGGCAGCGGGCCAGGAAGTCACGCCCCGCATCGGTCAGTTCGACCCGGCGGGTGGTGCGGTTCAACAGGCGCGTCTGCAGCCGGTCCTCCAGCCGCGCGATCTCACGGCTGACGGCGGAGGTGGACAGGCCCAGACGTCTGGCGGCGGCGGAGAAGCTGGCGTGCTCCGCCACGGCGGTGAATTCGTCGATCCCATGCCAGCGGCTCATGGGGATGTTCGACCATGATTGTTGCTGTTCAGCAATAATGTTTTGCGGCTGTCGCCGTTTCAGCGTGGCCCGGACGCGCGTAGAATAGGCGCAACTCATCTCAGATCTGCTGTCCCTCAAGCAGCGAGCGACCGCGTCGCGAGCGTAGGGACGTCCGAAGGACCTAGAACCATGAAAACCCGCGCCGCCGTCGCCTTTGAAGCCAAACGTCCGTTGGAGATCGTCGAGGTCGATCTGGAGGGGCCGCGCGCGGGCGAGGTGCTGATCGAGATCAAGGCCACCGGCATTTGCCACACCGACGCCTATACGCTGGACGGGCTGGATTCGGAGGGCCTCTTCCCGAGCATCCTGGGCCACGAAGGCGCGGGCGTGGTGGTGGAGGTCGGACCGGGCGTGACCTCGGTCGCGGTCGGCGATCACGTCATCCCGCTCTACACCCCGGAATGCCGCCAGTGTAAGTCGTGCCTGTCGCGCAAGACCAACCTGTGCACCTCGATCCGCGGCACGCAAGGCAAGGGCCTGATGCCGGACGGGACGTCGCGGTTCAGCTACAAGGGCCAGGCCATCGCCCACTACATGGGCTGCTCGACCTTCTCGAACTACACCGTCCTGCCCGAGATCGCGGTGGCCAAGATCAGGAAGGACGCGCCGTTCGACAAGGCCTGCTACGTCGGCTGCGGCGTGACGACGGGGGTGGGCGCCGTGGTCAATACGGCCAAGGTGGAGCCGGGCGCCAACGCCGTCGTGTTCGGCCTGGGCGGCATCGGCCTGAACGTCATCCAGGGCTTGAAGATGGTCGGCGCCGACATGATCGTGGGCGTGGACATCAACGGCGACAAGGAGGAATGGGGCCGTCGCTTCGGCATGACCCATTTCGTCAATCCCAAGGACGTGTCGGACGTGGTGGCCCATCTGGTCGAACTGACCGGCGGCGGCGCCGACTACACCTTCGACTGCACCGGCAACACCGTGGTCATGCGCCAGGCGTTGGAGGCCTGCCACCGGGGCTGGGGCGAAAGCGTCGTCATCGGCGTGGCCGAGTCCGGCAAGGAGATCGCCACCCGCCCGTTCCAGCTGGTCACCGGCCGGGTCTGGCGCGGTTCGGCCTTCGGCGGCGCGCGCGGCCGCACCGACACGCCCAAGATCGTCGACTGGTACATGGACGGCAAGATCGAGATCGACCCCATGATCACCCACACCCTGCCGCTGGAACGCATCAACGAAGCCTTCGACCTGATGCACGAAGGCAAGAGCATCCGGTCGGTGGTGGTGTTCTGATCGCCTTGCGGGGCGCAAAGGTTCGTTGTTTATGGAAACGGACTTGGATTGGGGAGGTTTGACCATGTTCACACACGTCACTGTCGGGGCTGACGACGTCGAGGCGTCGCGGAAATTCTACGACGCCGCCCTGGGCGCGCTGGGCGTCGAGCCGGGGCAGGGGCCGGACCCCAAGGGCCGCTACTGGTGGCGGACGCGCCTGGGCGCCTTCGCGGTGGGCAACCCCATCGACGGCGAACCGGCCTGTCACGCCAACGGCGGCACCATCGGCTTCTTCGCCAAGGACGCCGAGGCGGTTCAGGCCTTCCATGACGCCGGCGTCGCCGCCGGCGGCCGCGCCATCGAAGACCCGCCCGGCGAGCGCAACGGCCCCTTCGGCCCGATGATCCTGGCCTATCTGCGCGATCCGTCGGGCAACAAGATTTGCGCCATGCACCGAAAGAGCGTCTGAATGGAAACCATCAAGACCCACGCCGTCCACGGCGGAACCCTGCGCTATCTGAAGCACGACAGCACAGCGACCGGCACGCCGATGACGCTGTCGGTCTTCACGCCGGCGGGCGAGGGGCCTTTCCCGGTGCTGATCTGGCTGTCGGGCCTGACCTGCACCGAGGATAACTTCACCACCAAGGCGGGGGCCTACCAGTCCGCCGCCGAACACGGCGTCATCATCGTGGCGCCCGACACCTCGCCGCGCGGTGAAGGCGTCGCCGACGATCCGGCCTATGACCTGGGTCAGGGCGCGGGCTTCTACGTCGATGCGACTGAGGCGCCGTGGGCGCCGCATTTCCGCATGGAAACCTACGTCACTGCGGAATTGATCGCCCTGATCGACGCCGAGTTTCCCACCACCGGCGCCCGTTCGATTTCCGGCCATTCGATGGGCGGGCACGGCGCCCTGACTCTGGCGCTGAAACACCCCGACCTGTTCCGCTCGGTGTCGGCCTTTGCGCCCATCGTGTCGCCTTCGGTCGTGCCGTGGGGCGAGAAGGCCTTCGCCGCCTATCTGGGCGAAGACCGCGCCGTCTGGGAACGTCATGACGCCGCCAAACTGATCGCTTCAGGCGCCGCCGCACGGGTCTTCGACGACATCCTGATCGACCAGGGCGACGCCGACAGCTTCCTGACCGACCAGCTGAAACCCGAACTGCTGCAGGCCGCCGCCGACGCCGTGGGCCAGAAGGTCACCATCCGGATGCAGCCCGGCTACGACCACTCCTACTTCTTCATGACCAGCTTCATCGCCGACCACATCGCCTTCCACGCCGAACGGTTGAAGGATTGAGCCAACCCTGATCGTCATCCTCGCCCTTGTGGCGAGGAGCCATAAACTCCGCTTTCGAAGGTCCGAACCGGCTTTCCTGGATACTGCGGCTAAGCGGCGCCGCCAGGAGTATGGATCCTCGCCACAAGGGCGAGGATGACGGGGATGGGGTAGAGAGCGCGCCGAATCTTCGGGCCTTTCCTCGCGTCATCTGTCCCCATGGCGGCCCCAATGCTAAAGGGGCGCCATGAGCGTTTCCGATCCTTACGAACCGATGTTTTCCGCCCTGTGCCGCGAGGTGGGCTTCTGCCTGCACGAGAAGGGCCAGAAGCGCGTGGTCGAGGCCCTGCCCAAGGGGCTGGACGCCGCCGTGCGCGCCGTCTTCGCCGCCGAGGGCGTGGACGAACCCAATGCGCCGGGCGACCTGAAGCGCGCCGTGCGCGATTGCCTGAAGTCGAACTTGCCAGCTTGACCGTTCTCGCGGATTAAGCGGGGAACAAATCCGGGCGCAGGCGCTTGGGTTTGAGCAACGGGCGCCTATGTGCACCCCATCGAACTCTGTTGGAAAAAGGAGCCTCCCATGGCCTTCACCCTGCCTCCGCTGCCCTATGCCTATGACGCGCTGGAGCCGGCCATCGACAAGGAGACGATGACCTTCCACCACGACAAGCATCACCAGACCTATGTCGACAACCTGAACAAGGCCGTCGACGCCGACGCCAGCCTGCAGGGCAAGTCGCTGGAAGAGCTGTTCGCCAACATCTCCAAGGCCCCCAAGGCCGTGCGCAACAACGGCGGCGGCCACTGGAACCACAGCCTGTTCTGGGAACTGTTGGCGCCGCAGGGCCAGACGGGCGAGCCGTCGGCCGAACTGGCCGCCAAGATCGACGCCGAACTGGGCGGCCTGGACAAGTTCAAGGCCGATTTCGACGCCGCCGGCGCCGGTCAGTTCGGTTCGGGCTGGGCCTGGCTGATCCTTCAGGACGGCAAGCTCAAGGTCACTTCGACCCCGAACCAGGACAACCCGCTGATGGACGTCGCCGATGAGAAGGGCGCTGTCCTTCTGGCCGCCGACGTATGGGAGCACGCCTATTATCTGAAATATCAGAACCGCCGCGTGGACTACCTGAAGGCCTTCTGGTCGGTGGTGAACTGGAACAAGGTCAACGAACTGTACGAAGCCGCCAAGTAAGGCTCGTCGTCAGAACGACCAGACGCCCGCCGGACCCTCCGGCGGGCGTTTTTCATATGCGCAGATCGACGCTGCGGCGAATGCGGTCGTTCATCCGGTCGGCATGGCGCCGGCGCACCGCGCGGCGCTGACGCAGCAGGTCGTGAATGCCGTCGGCCAGGTCCAGCAACTGATGGTCGCTCAGCGGCTCGACCAGATCGACCAGTTTTCGCTTCAGCGCCTCGAACCCCTGGTCGGACAGGCCGGTCTGAAAGCTCTTGTCTTCGGTCAGCATCTCAATCCTCCCTTCTTGGTCGTGTCGGCCTGCCTAAGGAAGGACGGGAGGTCGGGTTTGTTCCCTCTCATCGTGCTTAACGCCCGCCGCAACTGGTCCGCAGCTTGACTCCGGGAGTTGATCTGGCCATAAGCGCCGCCTTCCACGCCCGCCGGTTCGCCGAGGGGCGGGGTTAATGACGGAAGATGCGTGGACCGCCGTTGAGATCGCATTCCCAATCCAGGGGACGCCGGGCCGCATCGCGTGAAAAGAGAATAGAATGTCCAAGCGCCACAGCGCCAAGTATAAAATCGACCGCGCCATGGGCGAGAACCTGTGGGGCCGCGCCAAGTCGCCGGTCAACAAGCGTTCTTACGGCCCCGGTCAACACGGTCAGCGTCGCAAGTCCAAGGTTTCGGACTTCGGTCTGCAACTGAAGGCCAAGCAGAAGCTGAAGGGCTACTACGGCAACATCACCGAGAAGCAATTCGCCAAGACCTACGAGGAAGCCACCCGTCGCAAGGGCAACACCTCGGAGAACCTGATCGGCCTGCTGGAATCGCGTCTGGACGCCGTCGTCTATCGCGCCAAGTTCGTCCCGACCGTCTGGGCCGCCCGCCAGTTCGTCAGCCACGGCCACGTGCTGGTCAACGGCAAGAAGGTCGACATCGGTTCGTACCGCGTGAAGCCGGAAGACGTCGTCTCCGTGAAGGAAAAGTCGCGCAACATGGCGCTGGTGCTGGAAGCCCAGCAGTCGTCGGAACGTGACGTGCCGGATTATCTGGAACTGTCGGACCGTTCGTTCGCCGTTCGTTACGTCCGCGTCCCCGAACTGTCGGACGTGCCGTACCCGGTGAAGATGGAGCCGAACCTGGTCGTCGAATACTACGCTTCGTAATTCACGAAGCCTTCGAAGATCACATAAGACAACGGCTTGCGCAGTTCATGCGCGCCCGCCGTTCATGAGTTTGAGTTTGGAGAAGGTCCCGGATTCGTTCGGGGCCTTTTCTGTTTTCCTGAATCTGTTTCCTTATCCGGCGAACAGGGGCATTCTGAGCGTGTTCAGGCAGATGGGAATGGGAGGCCGCCCGGTGAAGCGCGCCGTCATCGGACGCATGGCTCTGGCCGCGGTTATGGCTGCGGGCCTGTCGGGGTGCGCCAACCTCACGGCTCAGCCTACGGTTTCGACGGCTGGGATGCCCGGCGAACTTGAGGCGATCCACGCCGCCGCCTTCACCCGTGACCAGGCGGTGTTCTGGGTCAGCTCCAACGGCTGCACCTCCAAGTCCGACCTGATCCCCATTGTCAGCATCCAGGGTGGCGCCGCCGTCATCACGCTGCGTCGGATCGACGAAGACAAATGCCACCAAAAACTGGCCGAAGGGGTTCAGGTGAAGTGGTCATTCGAGGAACTGGGCCTGACGCCCGGTTCGCCCGTCAGCGTCAACAACCCCTACCAACTGCCCCAGACCTGAGCCGTCAGGCGCCTTCATCGCACGATGGTCTTATTTTAGAGGTCTGTTAGGCCTGTTCGGTCGGTGATTGATAAAGCTCTGTGTCTAGATAGCGAGGCTATTGTTCGAGTTGCCTTGGTTCTTTGATGCGTTTCTTGTCTTGCCTGGTTGAAGATCACAATCCGTGGTTGGTTCTTCTTGCCGCCGCAATCTGTCTTCTAGGGTCTCTGGTTGCGGCCAGGCTGTTGCAGAGGTTGCGTCTTGCCGAAAAAGGCGGACGGCTGGCCTGGACCTTCATGGGCGCCGTCGCCACGGGCGCGACCATCTGGTGCACCCATTTCGTCGCCATGATCGCCTATCAGCCGGGCGTTGATGTCGCCTATCAGCCGATGATGACCGGGCTGTCCCTGGCCATCGCCATCTGTGGCAGCGCCCTGGCCCTGTGGGTCGGATCGGGTTCGATGCGGTTTGCGGCGCCCATCGGCGGGGCCCTGTTCGGTCTGGCCATCACCCTGATGCACTATATCGGCATGGACGCCTTCGCCGTCGAGGCGGTGGTCCACTGGTCGGCCGCCTATGTCGCGGCCTCGATCATCGGCGCGCTGTTCTTCGGCGCCCTGGCGTTCGAGGCGGTGCGCCGCGCGGGCCGCGTGGGTTCGACCCGGCCCGCCGCCCTGCTGATGGTTTGCGGCATAGTGGCTCTGCACTTCACCGGCATGGCCGCCATGACCATCATCCCGTTCGCCCCCGGTGTCGGCGCCATCACCGGGCAGGAAGCCAATCTGGTCATGGCCTTGGCCGTGGCGGGCGTGGGGCTGCTGGTGCTGGGCACGGGCGTCTCCAGCCATGCGCTGGACCTTCAGTCTCGCGCCCAGGCCCGCCAACGTCTGGCCCATCTGGTCGAGGGCAGCGTGGACGGGATGGTGGTCGAGCAGGGCGGGATCATCCTGGCCGCCAACGCCGCCTTCGCCGATCTGGTCGGTGTCAGGCATGAAGCCCTGATCGGCGCGGATCTGTCCAAATGGCTGCCGGAGCGGGATCAACTGGGCGTCGGCGTCCTGACGCAGTCGGCGCTGAATCTGAGCGAAGGACGTCTGGTTCCGGTCGAGGTCGCCGTGCGTAACGACGGCGTCGAAGCCAATGCCGCACCCCTGATGATCTATGCTGTGCGTGACCTGCGCGCACGTCTGGCCCAGGAACGCCGCATCGCCCATCTGGCGCGCAACGACAGCCTGACGGGCCTGCCCAACCGCACCTCCTTCCTGGAGTGGCTGACCAAACAGACCGCGGATGCGGGCGCTCAGCATAAGGTGGCCCTGCTGGCCATCGACCTGGACCGTTTCAAGGAAGTCAACGACATCCACGGCCACGCCGCCGGGGACCAGCTTCTGGTGCGTATCGGCGAACGGATGAAGGCCTGCCTCAAGCCAGGCGAGTTCATCGCGCGTCTGGGCGGGGACGAGTTTGTCGCCGTGGTCCATGTCGACCGGCGCGACGACGCTCTGGGTCTGGCGGATCGTCTGCGTGTCGCCATCACCGCGCCCGTCGATCTGGGCCATGCGGAAGTGGCGTGCGGCGCCAGTGTCGGCATCGCCATCTGGCCCGATGATGCGACCGAGCCTTCGGCCCTGATCAATGACGCCGACCTGGCCATGTACCGGGCCAAGGCGTCCCTGACGACCGACGTCTGCTTCTACGAGGAGGACATGGACAAGGCCGTGCGCGAGCGCCGCCGTCTGGTCCAGCAACTGCGTGAGGCCCTGGACCAGGACCAGTTCAGCCTGAACTGGCAGGTGCAGGCCTCGGCGGAGACAGGCGAAGTCACGGGCTACGAGGTTCTGCTGCGCTGGATTCAGCCGGACGGGCGGTTCGTGTCGCCCGCGGACTTCATTCCCCTGGCGGAGGAAAGCGGCCTGATCCTGCCGATCGGAGAGTGGGTGCTGCGCAAGGCCTGCGCCGAGGCCGCTCTGTGGAATGAACCGCACAAGATCGCCGTCAACCTGTCGCCGATCCAGCTGGGCCATGTGGATCTGCCGCGTCTGGTGCATCAGATCCTGATGGAGACGGGGCTTTCGCCGCACCGTCTGGAGCTGGAGATCACCGAGACGGCCATGATCGCCGACCTGGACCGCACGACCCACATCCTGCGTCAGTTGAAGCTGCTGGGCGTGTCCATCGCCATGGACGACTTCGGCACGGGCTATTCGTCGCTGTCGACGCTGCGGGCCTTCCCGTTCGACAAGATCAAGCTGGACCGTTCCTTCATGTCCGAACTGGACGGCGGACCCCAGTCGGCCGCCATCATCCGCGCCGTGCTGGCCCTGGGCGAAAGCCTGGACATTCCGGTGCTGGCCGAAGGCGTCGAGACGCTGGAACAGCTGAGCTTCCTGCGTGATCAGGGCTGCGACGAGGTGCAGGGCTATCTGCTGGGACGCCCCAAGCCTGTCGCCGACAGTCAGCTTCAGGACGAGGCCCTGACCATGTGGAGCGGGAAAGCCGGGGTGGGCGTCGGACCCCTGCCAGACGCCGCCTGACGGGGCGGGTGCGGCTGGACCTGTCTTTTTGTTCACCTGCCTTGCTGATTATTCACGTGTGCTGCGGGCGCGGGCGGGCCAGTAATGGCCAAGTTCATTTAGGGGATCACACCAATGCTTCGTCTCGCCCTCGCCCTCGCCATCGCCGCGCCGCTGCTGTCGGGCTGCATCATCATCTCGACCGAGAAGCCGACGACGCGCGTCGTTACGGCGTCGTCCGAGTCCAAGTGATGCGGGGCCAGGTGATGCGCGGTCTGAAGGTCGCGGCGCTGGCGGGTCTTCTGGGCCCCGCGCTGACAGGCTGCGTCATCTATGACAGCACAGCCAGCGACAACGTCAGGGTCAATGTCACGCGCAATGACGCCCCGCCCGCCGAGCCGGTTCGCGGCGCACGGGTCGAGAATGGCGCGCTGATCGTTCTGGCGGCCTCAAACGGCTGCACCACCCAGGCGGACTTCGAGATTGCGGTCGCGGACAATAGCCCGGCCGAGGTCACGGTGCGCCGGAT
Source organism: uncultured Brevundimonas sp. (assembly GCA_963522565.1). Taxonomy (GTDB): domain Bacteria; phylum Pseudomonadota; class Alphaproteobacteria; order Caulobacterales; family Caulobacteraceae; genus Brevundimonas. Next base: position 11,451 of record CAUQZC010000009.1, read on the forward strand.
CAAGGAAGACGCCTGCCGCCCTCTGGTCGCCGTTCCCGATGTGGAGCTGCGCTGGACCTATGCGGACCTGGGCGTGGAGGCAGGCGCCGCGGTGCGGGTCGTCAATCCGCTGAAATAGTCTCGAACACCGTCAGCATCGACGGCGGTATGCGCTGCGGCCTCAGGGTCGCAGCGTCCACCAGCACCCATTCGGTGACGCCCTGGGCGCAGACCCTGCCCTCGGCGTTCTCGATGCGGACATAGCGGTTGAAGCGGGGCCCGTGCGGTTCGCCGACCCAGGTGCGCGCGACGACGCCCGTGGCGCCCGGCTCGATCCCGCGCAGATAGTCGATCTCGTGACGGGTCGCGACCCATGACCACTTGGCGCGGTCTTCATCGGAAAACCGCGCATTCCAGTGCGCCGTCCCTGCATCCTGCAGCCAGCCGACATAGACCACATTGTTCACGTGGCCATTGGCGTCGATATGCTCGGGCAGAACCTCAAGCGGCAGGACGAAGACCTCGCGGTCCTCGCGCGGGGTCAGGGTCGGGCGGGCCATCAGGCCTCGCCCAGAGGAACGCCCTTCTCGACCATCAGGGCCTGAAGCTCGCCCGCCTGGAACATCTCGCGGATGATGTCCGAACCGCCGACGAACTCGCCCTTCACATAGAGCTGGGGAATGGTGGGCCAGTCGGTGAAGCTCTTGATGCCTTCGCGCAGGGTTTCGTCCTGCAGCACGTCCACCCCGACGAATGCGGCGCCCACGTGATCCAGAATCTGAACCGCCAGGGATGAGAAGCCGCAGCGCGGCTGGTCCGGGGTGCCCTTCATGAACAGCACGACGTCGTGCTGCGCGACAGTGTCGGCGATGAAGGCGTGGACGGGGTCGGCGGCTTGAACGGTGTCGGTCACGGATATTGGCCTTTCGTGAAGCCCGTCAGCTAGGGAGGCGAAGGCTCTGGGTCAAGCGTTGCGCGACGCCGCGCCGCGCTTGCGTCACAGACAGGACGGTTTCAGGCGACGTTGGGACGGACCCCGGCCATCTCGATCTGCGCGGCCAGTCCGGGCGGCAGGTCGCGTTCCGGCGTTTCGGCCAGCATCTTGAGCCGATCCTTGTCCCTGACGCGGATGATGGCGCTGGCGATCGAGGGGTCGATCAGGGCGTAGGTCAGGCTGATGGCCTCGGCCGTCCACCGGGGCGTGGTGTAGAGGAAGTCATACGGATCTGCGGTCGGCTTGACGCGCGGCGCGCCGATGCCGAAGAAACCCCGCCTGGGCGCAGCCGCCTTGGCGTCGTCGCGGCCGCCCGAGCGCCGATCCCGGAAATAGTCATAGACGAAGACCGTCATTTCCTGCTGGCGCGCGGCGCGGATGCGGTTGCGGATCTTCCAGTTCGAATGGATGTCATAGGGGGTCATCAGCACGTCGAACGCGCCGGTCGAGACATAGGCGTCCATGACGTCGCCGCCGCCCGCCACGCCCAGCAGCTTGACGCGGCCAGACGCGCGAAGCTTCTTCAGCGCGTTCAGCGAGGACTGCTGCAGTTCGTGCTCGCCAGGCTCCTGCAGCACCGCCACGTCGATCCAGCCCAGGCCCGAGAAGTTCAGCACCTGGTCGATGGCCTCGGTCATGCCCTCGGCGGAAAAGTCGCGCGGCGCATCACGGCCCTCGCCCACGCCCAGGTTCAGGCTGACGCACACCAGGTCGCGTTCGACATGGGCCAGCGCCTCGCCCAGCACCTCGGCCGTGACGGGATCAGGCGCATCGAGCCGGTAGGAGTTGATGCCCGCTTCCAGCGCCGAATAGATCAGGTCCAGCGTGGCGTCGCGTCCGCCCGACAGGGTGTCCGTGCCGATGCTGAAGGTCAGGTTCGAAACTGCGGCGCCCGCTGCGCCGAACGGACGATAACGCATGGATCAGGTTTCCTGGGCCGCCAGCGGGGCTGAGGTCTCCAGCGCCAGGGCATGCAGTTCGCCGCCCATCTGACCCTTCAGGGCCGCATAGACCAACTGGTGCTGTTTCACCCGCGACAGGCCCGCAAAGGCTGTCGAGACGATGCGGGCGCGATAGTGGTCGCCGTCGCCCGCCAGATCTTCGATGGCGATCTCGGCGTCGGGAAAGGCGTCGGACAAATACTGACGCAGGGTTTCGACGGGCATGGGCATGGGGCAGGACTCGTGACGCGTTCACCGTGCAGCCTGCCAAATAAACCTTAATGGCTGACTACGGGGCGGTGCGGCTCCGTTCGAACAGCCGAACCGCATGGTCGTTGTAGGTCGTTTCGGCAAAGGGCTGATAGCCGACACGGGCGGCCAGTTTGATCGAGGGCAGGTTGTCGGGTGAAATCATGCAGACGGTGCGGACGGCGCCCAGTTTGCGGTCCGCCCAGCCCAGGGCGGCGGTCAGGGCCTCGACGGCATAGCCCCGGCCCTGAAAGGCCGGGTCCAGCCCCCAGCCCAGTTCCGGCGCATCGAAAGCGGGTGACATTTCACGCCGGTAGTTCAGCACCCCCACGCTGCCCAGATAGGCGCCGCCGTCCTTCAGCCGGATCGACCAGTTGCCGTGGTCCAGCGCGGCCCAATGGCCGATGTCGCGCAGCAGGCGGAACCAGACCTCTTCATCCGACAGGGCGCGGCCCATGATGAACTGGGTGAAGCCTTGGTTCTTCCAAAGCGCGGCGATCTCGGTGAAGTCTTCGATCCCCGCCGGGGTCAGGATCAGGCGGTCGGTCGTCAGGGGTGTCGTCACATGAGTTCCAGTTGCTTCAGGCTGACCACCCCGTCGCGCCCGACGATCAGGTGATCATGCACCTCGACGTTAAGCGCGCGGCCCGCCAGCACAACCTGTTTCGTCATCTCCACATCGGCGCGGCTGGGCGTGGGGTCGCCTGAAGGATGGTTATGGACAAGGATCAGGGCGCTGGATGACAGCTCCAGCGCGCGGCGCACCACTTCACGCGGATAGACGGGGGCGTGATCCACGGTGCCGCGGTTCTGAACCTCGTCCAGAATCAGCTGGTTCTTCTTGTCCAGATACAGCACCCGGAACTGCTCGCGCGGCTCGTGCTGCAAGGCGACGCGGACATAGGCCAGAAGCGCGCTCCACGACGAGATCACGGCGCGCTTGGCGGCCGGTTCGCGCGCGATCCGCCGCGTCACGTCGAAGATCAGCTGCAGGTCCAGCGCCACCGCCCGCGTCGCCTTGCCCGGCGCATAACCCAGCGACCGCGCGACACTGTCCTCGATCACTTCGTGACTGGCGGCGCCGATCCCCTCCAGCCCGCCAAACCGCGCCAGCAGGTCCTTGGCCAAGGGCTTGGTGTCCTTGTAGGGCACGCTGCGGAACAGCAGCAGCTCCAGCAGTTCGTAGTCGGGCAGCGCGCCCAGTCCGCCCTTGGCCGCCCGCTCGCGCAGCCGGTCGCGATGGCCGCTGTGGCGGGGCTTGGGTTTGGCGGTCAGGTCGTCGGTCATGGGCCGTCACGCTGGCGGATGCGTCAAGCCTGGCAGGATCGGTCGATCCGCTGATGTGTGCAAGTGCGGCGTGCGAGAACGACAACCTGTTCGATTTGGCCGAGGTTCACTCGATCCCCGTCATTCCGGGGCGTCGAAAGGACGAACCCGGAACCCAGGGCAACGGTTATGCTGCTGACTGAATCCCATGCCGGATGCACGCCTCCTGGGTTCCGGGTTCTTCGCTTCGTTCAGCCCCGGAATGACGAATGGGGAGGGGGAGCGGCTGAAATCCGCCCGCCCGCCGTCAGTTCGGGCGGAACAGGCCCGCCGGAGACGCGGTGAAGATCTCCAGACCGTCTTCGGTCACGCCGATGGTGTGCTCGCACTGGGCGGACAGGGACTTGTCGCGCGTTACGGCGGTCCAGCCGTCGGACAGCACCTTCACCTGCGGCTTGCCCAGGTTCACCATCGGCTCGACGGTGAAGAACATGCCGGCCTTCAGCACGGCGCCGTCGCCCTTGCGGCCATAGTGCAGGACGTTGGGGCTGTCGTGGAAGACGCGGCCGATGCCGTGGCCGCAGAAGTCGCGCACCACGCTCATGCGCTGGGCCTCGACGAACTTCTGGATGGCGAAGCCGATGTCGCCGAACGTATTGCCCGGCTTGACCTGGGCCAGACCCAGCTCCAGCGATTCATAGGTCACATCGATCAGGCGCCTGGCGCGGGCGTTGATCTCGCCCACCGCATACATGCGGCTGCTGTCGCCATGCCAGCCGTCGACGATGACGGTATGGTCGATGTTGACGATGTCGCCTTCCTTCAGAACCTTGTCGCCGGGAATGCCGTGGCAGACGACATGGTTGATCGAGGTGCAGACGGTCTTCTCATAGCCCTTGTAGCCCAGGCAGGCGGGCAGGCCGCCGTTGTCCAGGGTGAACTCGCGCACCAGATCGTCGATCCGTCCCGTGGTCACGCCGGGCTGGACGTGCGGAATGATCATGTCCAGCGCCTCGGCGACCAGGCGGCCGGCCTTGCGCATGCCCTCGAAATCCTCGGGCGTGTGGACGCGTATGGCGCTGGAGCGGACCAGGACGTCGGTTTCCAATTCGGGCGTTTCGTACATAGGGTGTCGGTCTGCAAAAGGCTGGCGGCAAAAAGCCTGGGCGCGGCGAAATCCGTTCGCCTGAGATGGTCTCTATAGCACGAAACCTCAAGTCCGCGCTCGGCATTCGGGAAGCGTGAGATCGCAGTCGCGCACCGGGCGCACCTGAGCGTCAAATCCATGTCGCCGCTTTGACACAGGCGAACGCTTTCGTTTTCTCTCCCCTTCAGACGGGCGGATGGGCGGTTGAACCCCGGAACCACGAAACCTGCTGATATTCTGAAAAATCTTCTGAGCATAACAGTGTTTATTGAACTGATCTTGCCGTGACGGAAGCTCGCGAAGGCGTGATCGTGTGCGGCTTTTGCGCCACTGTTTGGCCCGCTTCCGGTCTGATGGGAGGCTTGGCTGCAACGTTTTCATGACGCGAACGCTCTGTCGGCTCCTCCCCGATCGTCCCGCTGATCAGGCGGGCGACGCTTATTAGGTGAATGAAATGAACCCCAGGAACATCGCCCGCGTGGGCGGGCTGGCCCTGACAACCGCACTTCTGGCCGGTGTCGCCGCCCCCGCCATGGCCGGCTCCTTCTATCTTCAGGAACAATCGACCCGCGGCGCGGGACGCGCCTATTCCGGCGAGGGCGCCGACACCGGCGTTCAGTCGCTGTGGTGGAACCCGGCCGCCATCGCCCGCAGCGGCCGTCAGGTCCATGTCGGCATGCACGGCCTGATTCTGGATTCCAGCGTCGACAACACCGGCTCGACGATCAACTACAACCTGCCGGCGCCCACCCCGCCGTTCCCGGCTGGAACCATCCTGTCCGGCTCCACCCCCGTGGGCGGCGATCCGCACGTGCATGACGTGGTCGAAAGCGGCCTGGTCCCCAACTTCTCCATCGCCCAGCCGATCGGCGACCGCTTCACCGTCGGTCTGGCGGTTCAGGCCCCCTACAACTTCACCACCAAGTATGAAGGCGACGACTTCGCCCGCTACGACGCCATGACGTCGGAGCTGCGTTCGGCCAACATCGGCCTGGTTCTGGCCGCAAAGGTGACGGACTGGCTGGACATCGGCGTCGGCTTTGACGCCCAGTATGCGAAGGCCAAGCTGACGTCGGCCATGCCGAACCTGCCGACCGTGGCGGGCGTCGCGCCGGTGGTGCTGATTCCGGCGGCGACGGACGGCTTCAACTCGCTGGAAGGCGACGGCTGGAACTATGGTTGGAATGCGGGCGCCCAGGCGCACCTGGGCAGGCTGGACCTGGGTCTGTCGTATCGCTCCAAGGTCGAGCATGACCTGGATGGCGACGTGAACATCTCGGGCCTGACGGGCGCCTTGGCCGTGGCCAATGTTTCCGCCAATGGCAGCGCCAACTTCACCACGCCGTGGTTCGCCACCGTGTCGGGTCGTTACCACGTCAATGACAAGCTGACGCTGAACGCCCAGGTGAACCGCATCGGCTGGAGCGAGTTCGACGCCATTCGCGTGGCCTACAACACCAACAACACCGCCATCGTCCAGGACTACAAGGATGTGACCACCGGCGCGGTCGGCTTCGACTACGCCGTTGATCCGACCATGACGGTCCGCGCCGGCGTCGCCTATGACCCGACCCCGACCCAGGCTGGTCACCGCACCGCCCGCATCCCGGACGGCGACCGGATGCTGTATTCGGCGGGTCTGTCCAAGACGATGGGCAATGTCACGTTCGACGGCGCCGTCACCTATATCGACATCGACGGCAGCGAAGTCTTCGACACGCGCGACATCTATGGCAACGGCTTGGCGATCTCCAACCTGCGGGGGCAATCCTCGGGTTCGGGCGTGGCCTTCTCGGCAGGCGCGACCTGGAATTTCTAAGGTCCGCAGCCATCGGCTGACATGAGAACGGCGGCGCCTTCGCAGGCGCCGCCGTTTTTCTTATCCTCCACCACGCAGGGGGAGGAATCTAGCGCCGTCATTCCGGGGCGTCCGCAGGACGAACCCGGAACCCAGGGGCTTGCACCAGGCGCCAGTCGCATTGAGCGGCGTGATGGCCGCCCTGGCTTCCGGGTTCTTCGCTACGCTCAGCCCCGGAATGACGCGGTGGAAGGCTCCGTTCCGCTACGCTTCACGGGTAAGGATCGTTTCACCCCTTGGCGGCGCCGTAGCCCTTGCCGCCGTTCGACGGGCGGCGACGGGGGCGGCGCTTCATTTCGCCTTCGGGACGCGGCTCGGACTGACGGTTGTCAGACGGACGTTCGCGCGGCGTGGTCTTTTCGCCGGCCATCGGGTTGTAGGTCTTCTCAGGGCGCGGCGCGGCCGCCTCGCCGCCGGGGCGGTTGCGGCGCTGGCGGTGCGGTTGGCCGCCGCCTTCCGGGCGCACGCCGTCGCGGTGCGGAACCCGACGTCCACGTCCCCCGCGACCGCCCTCATTGCGTTCGCCGCCCTCGCGTTCCGGCAGGGTCGCCTTCTTGGCCACGCCCGCCGACATGATGGAGGCGTCCAGCGCCGCCAGCTGCTTGTCGTTCCTGCGGTCGGCGGCCGGGATCTTCTGGCGCGTGACCTTTTCGATGTCGCGCAGCAGCTTCATCTCGTCGCCCGCCACGAAGCTGACGGCCGTGCCGTCCTTGCCCGCCCGCGCGGTGCGGCCGATGCGGTGGACGTAGCTTTCCGGCACGTGCGGCAGTTCGAAGTTCACGACGTGCGAGACGCCGTCCACATCGATGCCGCGCGCGGCGATGTCGGTGGCGACCAGCACCCGCAGCTTGCCCTTCTTGAAGGCTTCCAGCGTGCGCTCACGTTGGGGCTGGGACTTGTTACCGTGGATGGCGCCGGCTTCAACGCCGCCGGTCTCCAGATAGGCCGCGACCTTGTCGGCGCCGTGCTTGGTCTTGGTGAAGACCAGGCAGCGCTTGTATTCCGGGTCGCTGAACATTTCGGTCAGCAGGGCGCGCTTCTTGCCCTGTTCGATATAGACGACCGACTGGCTGATGCGCTGGACGGTGGTGGATTGGGGCGTGACCTGGACCTTGACCGGGTCCTTCAGCAGTTCGCCCGCCAGCTTGCCGATCTCGGTGGGCATGGTGGCCGAGAAGAACAGGTTCTGGCGGCGCGCCGGCATCCGGCTGACGATCTGGCGGATCGGCTTTATGAAGCCGAGGTCCAGCATCTGGTCGGCCTCGTCCAGCACGAAGATTTCGGTCGAGGACAGGTCCAGCGTCTTCTGCTGGATGTGGTCCAGCAGACGTCCCGGCGCGGCGACCAGGATGTCCAGACCCTGTTGCAGCGCCCGCTCCTGGGCGCCGTATTTCACGCCGCCGAAGATGACCGCGACCCGGAAGCCCAGGTGGGCGCCGTAGGCCTTGAAGCTGTCGCCGATCTGGGTCGCCAGCTCGCGCGTGGGGCTCAGGATCAGGGCGCGCGTGGTGCGCGGCACGGGCGGGGTGCGGTTCTCGGCCAGGCGATGCAGGATCGGCAGGGCGAAGGCGGCGGTCTTGCCGGTGCCGGTCTGGGCGATGCCCAACAGGTCCTTGCCCAGCATGACGTCGGGGATGGCCTTTTCCTGGATCGGCGTCGGCTTGGTGTAGCCGGTCGAGGCAAGGGCCTGAAGAAGGGCCTTGTTCAGGCCCATGGATTCGAATGTGATGCTCACAGCAATGTCTTTCGCGTGCGGCGACGCGCATCGGCCATGGCATGACGCCGTCGGGCCGCGCACCGCCAGTCCCGACGGGGCCTGCGACAGCGGGCCTGCGGGGTGGATCGGGCGCCGCCCCGCGTGTCCGGGCAGCGTATGAACTTGAGGAACCGGCGACTTCTACAGACAGGCCCGGGGAGGGACCCACACGCGCTGGAGACGCCGGAGATCGCGATTGTGCGATGCGGCGCAAATGGGCGCAAAGGGGTGCGAAGTCAAGAACGGCGCTTTGACGGCGCCATGTGCTGTGACCGACCGTCGCAAATATGGAACATCCGACCGATGCAGACGCTCCATTTTCTGTAACGAAAACGGAGAAATCGCATGGCCATAAGCCAAGAAGAGCGCGCTCTGGATACGGGCGAGCGTGAACTGGTCGCCCAGAGCCGGGACGTCGCCGACCTGTCTCAGGCGCAGCTGACCGATCTGCAGAAGCGCCTGCGCGAGCGCCGCGATCGGGTTCAGCGCATGATCCGGACACGGACGCGCAACGCCGACGCCTCGGGCCCAGACACCGGCGCGCGCCAGAAGAAGGCGCTGCTGGTCGACGCCGTTCAGCGCGTGACGGACGAGGTCAACGCCCGTCGCGAGGCCGCCAAGAAGTCTCCGGCCGAAAAGGCCTCAGCCAATCTCGCCGAGGCCGTGCAGCGCAAGTCCGAGAATCCCAGCTGGCGCGGACCAGAGGACCTGACGGCCAACACCGGCCCGGCGGAGACGCCCAACACCAAGATCGCCCCGTCCGGCGCCCTTCACGCCGAAGGGATGCGGGCCGTCATCGCCCGCTCGACCGGCGATCGGTAAACGCGCGACGAGCTAAACGCGTGATGGGCGGGCTGGGCGGCCTCAGCCCCAGGCCATCCAGCCCATCCAGACGGCCATCAGCACCATCATCACGTTTTCGGTCAGGGACAGAAAGCCCAGCGGCACATTGCTGTCGCCGCCGACGCAGGCGCATTTCAGGTCGCGCTTCTGGATGTAGACGGCCTTGAACACCGACCAGCCGCCGATGGTCCCGGCGATGACGGCGGCGGGAACCGACAGCCAGTTCAGCACCCCCGCGATCATCAGCACGCCCGCGCCCAGCTCGATGAACGGATAGATGTAGGCATAGGGCAGCCAGCGCCTGGCCAGCACGTCATAGCCCAGGAACATGGTGGCGAACCCGTCCAGATCGCGCAGCTTCAGCATGGCCAGCGCCGCCATCGAAAAGGCGATGAACCATTCGGCTGTGCGCATGGTCAGCAGGGTTCCCCCCGCGTAGCTGGCGGCGACGGCCATCAGGGCTGTGACGGCGAAGACCACCAGAACCGGCGTGTAGGTCTTCTGGCTCTTGTCCTTGACCGGCTTGCCCAGGAAGCGGCGCAGGTCGTCGTAGCCCCCGACCCGTTGGCCGTCGATGAAGGTCTGGGGCGTGGTCTTGACGTCATGCTCGGCCTTGAAGGCGTCCACCTGTTCGCGCGTGGTCAGCCAGCGGTCATCGACGGCATAGCCTTCGCTTTTCAGCAGATAGAGGGCGCGCAGGCCCCAGGGGCAGACGTGCTTGTCCATCACCATGCGGTGCAGAACGGCGGTCTTTCGAGCGGACATCGGGCTTCCTTCGACTTTGCATCATCAGCGTCGAACCCCATCTGGGGTGCGGACCATGGTACGGAGTCAAGGCGTGAACCTGACAATTGCAGGATTGGCCCGCGCGGGCGGGGTGGGCGTGGAGACCGTGCGCTATTATCAGCGGCGCGATCTGATGCCCAAGCCGGACGGCGACGGCGGCGTGCGCCGCTATGGCGAGGCTGAGGTGCGCCGCCTGCGCTTCATCCGCGCCGCGCAGGGGGCGGGTTTCACTCTGGAGCAGATCGGCGAACTTCTGGCCCTGGATGCAGGTCACGACCACGCGCGGGCCAGGGCGCTGGCTCAGGCGCGGATCGCCGATCTGGACGCCAAGATCGCCACGCTTCAGGCCGCGCGCGCCTCATTGCAGACGCTGTCCAAACGCTGCGGCGACGCCAGGACCGGAGCCTGTCCGATCCTGACGGCGTTTGAGGGGACGATATAATCGACGCCTAGCCCCCAAGCGTCATTCCGGGGCGTCCTTAGAGCATGATCGTTTTAGACGGAACCGCTACGCGGTTCCGACAGAAGCGTGAATCATGCTCTCGCTTAATATCTGGAGCCTGATTCACCGCATCGACGGAATCGCGCAGCGGTTCCATCTCAGCGGATCAGGCTCTAGGACGAACCCGGAACCCAGGGGGCGCGCATCCGCCCTCGAATGCGTCCAGTGGTGTGAAGGTGGCCCTGGGTTCCGGGTTCTTCGCTCCGCTCCGCCCCGGAATGACGAAGCAAGAGTTCGGGTTCTTGAATGTCGGTGGATACTAGTGCGCGCCGTTCAGGCGTTCGAACACGGCGGCATAGCCGTTGGCCTCCGCGAACCGCAGCGGCTTGACCTGTTCGACCAGTATCTCGCCTTGCGGGGTGTCGCCGCGTTCGATCAGGCCGATCACTTCCCGCGTATAGTCGGCCAGCGGCATGCAGGCGGGGTTGTCCGCATGACCGGGCATCAGGTCGGTGGCCACGCCGGGAGGCGCCAGCTCCAACACCTCGACAGAGGTGTCGGCCAACTGGTGACGCAGCGACTGGCTCCACGAGTGAATGGCCGCCTTGGTCGCGCTGTAGGTGGGGGTCGCCGTCAAGGGGATGAAGGCCAGACCGGACGACACCGTCATCACTGTCGCGGCGCTCTGGGCGCGCAGGTGCGGCAGCAACGCCGCCGTCAGCCGAATCGGCCCCAGCAGATTGGTGGTGATGGTCGTCTCGACCGTGTCGAGGTCGAACGGCTCGGCCTTCAGGTCTTCGACCAGCATGACGCCCGCATTGTTGACGACCACGTTCAGGGCCGGGTGATCCCTGACCACCTGTGCGGCGAAGGCGCAGATGGCGGCGGGGTCGGCGATGTCCAGCGTCGCCCAGGCCATGCCGGGGTTGGCGGCGGCTGTCTCGGCCAGCGGGGCCTCGCGGCGGCCTGTGATGATGATCTGGTTGCCGCGTGCGTGCAGGGCTTCCGCCAGGGCGCGGCCGATGCCGGTGCCGCCGCCGGTGATCAGGATGGTGTTGCCGGTGATGTTCATGGGTGTCTCTCCTGACGGGGGTGCGTCATTGCGTCAGCCGAGGTATGAGCAATACTCTCCATTGGAAAGCAGGCACCAAAAGCCGCCATACTTACCACAACGAAAGATTTGGAAATGACAGGCGTTCCGGTCGCAAGAATTAAGCATCCCGAAACCGGACAGACCGCCGATCCGCGCGTCGAGGCCCTGGTCAACGAGGTGATCGGGCGGGTCGCGGACAAATGGACCATGTTGATCCTTGAGGTTCTGGCCGAACACGGCGAGCAACGCTTCACCCGCCTGGGACAACTGGTCGGCGGGATCAGCCAGAAGATGCTGACCCAGACCCTGCGCCAGATGGAGCGCGACGGCCTGATCGTCCGCACGGTCCATCCCGTCATCCCGCCCAGGGTCGAATACCGCCTGACCGACCTGGGCTTCACCCTGGCCGAAGCCTTCTGCGGCGTCTGGACCTGGGCCGAAAAGAACATCGACCGCATCGAGACGGCGCGGGCGGCGTTCGATGCGCGCAAGGCGTGAGGCGTGAGGCGCGAGGTGATGGCCTTGGCGCAGGCGGCTTCTGTTGGGGGCTTCTATCCGCATCCTCAGCATGTGCATCGTACACGAACGGGCGGGGCGATGATCAGACTAGGAGCGGAGAAGATCTGAAGCCTTGCAAGCTTATGGAACGCCGGTTCGAATGAAACCTGAAGTCTATGTACATGCGCCTTGCCCATGCTAGGCGTTGGTCGTTTTTCGGGGGACGGAATGAAAAATCGGATGATCGGGGTCATGGCCGCATGGGCGGTTCTGGCCGCTGCACCGGCATGGACGCAGGAGGTCTCCAAAGCGCCCGTGCCAGCCTGGGTTGTTCAAGCGTCGCCCGTCACGCCTTCAGCCCAAGCTGAGGATGCGCCCATCCGCATCTTGGCGGTGGATGACCAGGTGCGTTTCGATGATCAGGGCGTCCACACCTATTCTCTGCGCCGGTCGCAAGTGATGAACCGTCAGGGGCTGCCCTATGTCAGCGCCGTCAATGCGGTATGGAGTCCGTCGCACGAGACGGTCGAGGTCCACGCCATCCGCATCATCCGCGGCGATCAGGTGATCGACGTCCTGGCGGATCAGAGCTTCGAGGTTCTGCGACGCGAGAATCGGCTGGAATCGGCCATGTTGGACGGACGACTGACGGCGACGCTTCAGCCTCGCGACATTCGTGTCGGCGACATCGTGGAAAGTGTCTTCACGATCCATGACACCGGCGGCGTCCTGGCGCCACATCGTGAACACCTGGCCAGTCTGGGCGGCGGCCTGACGATCGAGGACTATCGGCTGCGCGTCACCTGGCCGGCCGGACAGACGCTCAATGCGGCCGCGACCGCGCCCTGGGCTGACGTGCGTCCCAGGCGGGTCGGCGACGACTGGGTGTTCGAGGTCAAGGGCCGCGGACTGGAGCCCGAGCAGATGCCGGAAAATGCGCCCGGCCGTTTCCTGATCCGTCGCCTGAGCCAGTTCTCGGATTTCGCCGACTGGCGCGCGCCTTCCGTCCTGATGGCCCCCCTTTATGCGAAGGGCGCGACCCTGGAGCAGAATTCACCGCTTCTCGCCCGTATCGAGGCGATCAAGGCGACGCATGTGTCCCAAATCGACCAAGCGGCGGCGGCCCTGCGGCTGGTCCAGGATGAGGTCCGCTACTTGGCCCTTTCGATGGGTGAGGGCGGCTATGTGCCTACACCCGCCGACGAGGTCTGGCGCAGCCGCTACGGTGACTGCAAGGGCAAGACCGTCCTCCTGCTGGCCCTGCTGCACGGACTGGGCGTTCAGGCCGAGGCTGTCATGGTGAGCACGACCAGCGGCGATGGCCTGCCTGACCGTTTGCCGGCGATCGGCTGGTTCGACCATGTCCTGGTCAAGGCGACCATCGACGGTCGAACCTACTGGATGGACGGTTCGTCGATCGGCGACCGCAGGCTGGAGGACATGACGCCGCCGTCCTATCGCTGGGCCCTGCCGGTGCGCGCGCAAGGGGCGATGCTGGAGCCGATCGAGCAGCCGCCGGCCCATGTTCCCACCAACGAACTGATCGCCGAAGCCGACCTTTCCGGCGGGCTGGACGCGGAAGGCGGGGTGGTGTTCAGCGCGGTCTATCGTGGCGCCGTCGCCCTGCTGATGCGTGAACGGATCAGCGCCATCCCGCGCGACCAGTTGCAGACGTTGATGACCTCGAACAACGATGACGCCCAGGCGATACGTGTGGACACGGTCGACACCCGCTACGACGAGGACGCCAACATCTTCTACCTGACGCTGAAGGGCACGGGGCGGCAGTCGTGGGTGAACGGCGTCGGCGGCGGTCGCATCATGGCCCTGCCGGAAGCCAAGCTCTCCATTCCCTACGAGGACGAACGCACGGGTCTTCTGGCGGCCTACAAGGACACCCCGTACGCCCTGGTCCATCCCTTTCTGAGCCGTGGGGTCTATCGCTACAAACTGCCGGGGAACGGCGAAGGCTTCAGTCTGGAGGGCGGCGACCAGACCGTCGAGGGCGGCGGCTATCGGATGGAGCGTCGCGCCACCCTAGAGGACGGGCTGGTTGAGGTGGTCGTCACCACCACCAGCCTGAGTTCGGAAATCTCGGCGGCGGACATGGCCGAGGCGCGCACGCGGGCCAAGAGCTTCACCAGCCCGATGCTGCGTCTGCGGGCGCCAGCGTCCTATGTCGCCACGGCGGGCGACCGGGCGCGGCTGGATGCCGGCGATTCCGACCCCGCGGATCTGGTGAAACGCGCCGAACGTCTGGCCGAGAGGGGCGATGATCAGGGCGCCCTGGCGCTGTACGACGCGGCGATCGAGGCCGAGCCCGACAATATCGAGGCTCTGCGCGGGCGCGGTGAATCACGGTTGGCGACGTTCGACTACGCCGGGGCGCGCGCCGACTTCGACCGCGCCGTCGACCTGGATCCCGCCGACATCGATGCCGTCGTCGGCCAGGGGCAGGTGGCCCGGGCGGAGGGACGGCACGCCGACGCCGTGGTCAGCTTCTCGGTCGCCCTGAGGCTGGACCCCAGCGATGTCACGGCCCTGTCCTCGCGCGGCGCGTCTTATTATCAGATCGGCCGTTGGGATCGGTCCCTGGCCGACTATCGCGCGCTCAAGACCGCCTTGCCGACCTCCGACGTCGGTTTGCTGGGCGAACTGCGCGCCCTGACGCGACTGGGCCGCACGGATGAGGCCCGCACGATCATCAAGACCAAGCTGGAAACCGTCCCTGGAAACTATGTGGCGCTGCGTCAACTGACCAAGTTGGACAAGGCGCAGAGCCTGCCCGCTCTGGACGCCGGTTTGGCGGCTTCGCCTGACAACCTCGACCTGCTGGCCCTGCGCGCCGAGACGCGGGCCCTGTCCGGCGACGCGACGGGCGCGCGGGCGGATTTCGCTGCGATGCGGGCCCAGGCCGGCGACGATACCCGCATGATGAACGGGGTCTGCTGGAGCCAGGCGGTCGCGGGGTTCGACCCGGAACAGACCCTGGCCGATTGCGACGTCGCCGCCCGCGCAGGTGAAGCCGCCTTCATCGACAGCCGCGCCCTCGCCCTGCTGCAACTGGAGCGGTTCGAGGACGCCAAAATCGCCTATGACCAGGCCTTGGCCGTCAACCCTCGCCTGGGGGCCTCCCTATACGGGCGCGGCCTCGCGCGTCTTGCGCTGGGTGACGCCGAGGGTGAGGAAGATTTGCGCCGCGCCCGGACGCAGAATATCGATGTGGCCGAGGATTTCGCGGTGTTCGAAGCCCGTCATCCCCGACCCGTCAACTAGACGAGGTCGTTCAACCTGGTGGGGCGGCGACTACCGCTCCACCCTCTCGGTGATGAAGTGTCGGCCCTGTCGATCCTCGATTTCGACCACCCAGAGGTCGGGGTCGTATCCGCGCTGGCGGGCGATGTAGGCGTCCAGCTCGCTTTCGCTGTCGCTGGTCACCGGCTGAATCCACAGGCGGTCGCCGTCGGCGCCGAAGGCCTCGGTGTAGAGCCGGGCCGTGCGGGTGGAGGTGTCATAAGCCTTGACGATGACCGATCCGGCGCGGTCGTCGCCCTTGTTGACCACAGTGGCGTAAGCGCCTTCGAGCTGGGCGCGGCGGATCAGGGCGCTGACCCACAGGTCGCTGGAAAGAAGCAATTTGCTAACCCTGCTCGAACACGGAACCCAAACGACGCGCCGCTAGGGTGGAGGCATGAGGATAGGCCTTTCATCCCGGCGAACCCAAGCCCTGATCTGCGCCGTGCTGGCCACGGCGGCGCCGGTCGGCGCGTCGGCGGGGATTTTCGACCCCTATTATGAGCGCAGCTTCGTCCTGGCCGCCAATGAGCGATGCAGCCTGTTCCAGCCCCAGTTGACCGCCGCCCTGAACGCCGCCGCCTGGCAGGCGCGAGGCGCGGCCCTGCGCGCCGGGGCCAATGACCGCCAGGTCGCCGAGACGGCGGCGCGGGCGCGGGCGCGGGCGGCCTCGACCGCCTGCGGATCCGATGATCTGAAGATCGTCAGCGGTCGGGTCGAGAACGCCTTTGCGGGCCTGTCGCGCACGGCCCGCATGACCTTTCCCGGCGACCGCGCCAGCTGGAGCGCCGACCGCAACGCCTATGCCCGCCCGACGTGGCGGCTGATGCAGGCGACGACCACCGGGGCCTCGCCCGTGCGGTTCGGGGTCGTCGGTCGGCTGGATCGGCCCGATCAACTGATGTCGGTGGTGTCTTGGCAAGGGCGGTCGCGCCCCACCAGCGTGCGGATCGTCATGCGCGACCAGACGGTGACGGATCGCCCGTGGCTGGCGCGCGAACTGCCGCCTGAGGCCCAGCGCAGGGTCTTCTGGGCCTCAGGCGTTTCGGCGGCCGCCGCCAGCCTGCTGGCCGAGAACCGCAAGGCGGGTCAGGCCTGGGTCTTCCCGGCGACGGCGGCGGACGCCCTGTCGAATCTGGACCCGCGCGAAATCTTCGTGGTCGAGTTCGTGTTCCGCGACGGCAGCGTCGCCACATCCACGTTCGAGGCGGGCG
Organism: uncultured Brevundimonas sp.; assembly: GCA_963522565.1. Taxonomy (GTDB): domain Bacteria; phylum Pseudomonadota; class Alphaproteobacteria; order Caulobacterales; family Caulobacteraceae; genus Brevundimonas. Next base: position 27,811 of record CAUQZC010000009.1, read on the forward strand.
ATTTCGGCGCCGGACGCGCCTTCCTGGCGATGGGCCGGATTTAGGGGCGAACGGCGGCCAGCCCAGAACTGTCATTCCTGGGCGTCCGAAGGACGAACCCGGAACCCAGGAGGCGTCCATCCGGCCTTGAATACGTTCAGCAACGGCGCCGCAGTCCTGGGTTCCGGGTTCTTCGCTTCGCTCAGCCCCGGAATGACGATCCAGGATTTTGGCCCATTGAATGTCGATGGACCGGATTCAGGCCTCGACCGGCTCGGGCCTGGCCGCGGGCGCAGCGGTCGATTCGACGCGTGATGCAAAGGCGATCACCGGCAGGCGCACCATGATGACCGTGCCTTCGCCCAGGGTGCTGTCGATGGTCATGCGTCCGCCGTGCAGTTCGGTCAGGGACCGGACCAGCGACAGGCCCAGACCCGTGCCCTGCGCCCGCTGATCGGCGCCGCCCGCCTGTTCGAAGGGACGGCCAAGGCGTTTCAGGTCTTCGGGCGCGATGCCCACGCCGGTGTCGGCGACCGCCAGCTCCATATAGGGGCCGATGGCGTCCAGGGTGACCGTCACGGACCCGCCCTTGGGCGTGAACTTCACCGCATTGGACAAAAGGTTCAGGGTGATCTGTTTCAGGGCGCGAGGGTCGGCGGTGACGGCCAGCGGCTGGGGCGGCAGAACCCCGGCCAGATGGATGTCGCGGTCGTCGGCCTGCAGCCGCACCAGGGCGATGGCGGCGGAGACGGCGTCGCGCGCGTCGAAAGTCTCGACCGCCAGTTCGTAGCGTTCGGCCTCGATTTTCGACAGGTCCAGCACGTCGTTGATCAGGGCCAGCAGGTGCCCGCCCGCCTCATGGATGGAATCGGCATAGCCCGCGTAACGGTCGGGCAAGGGGCCGAACAGGCGCTGGCGCATGATGTCGGCGAAGCCGATGACGGCGTTCAGGGGCGTGCGCAGCTCATGGCTCATATTGGCCAGGAAGCGGGTCTTGCCTGCGCTCTGCGCCTCGGCCTCCAGTCGGGCGTTCTCCAGCCGCAGTTCGCGCGCGAACTGGGTCGTGCCGTCGAAAGCCTGCGCGATCAGGCGGGGTGCGTCGCCCGCAATGTCGAAACGACGCAGGATCAGGATGATGCGGCGGTCCAGGGCGGCGCGGGGGCTGAACTGGACCTCGACCGTCTGACCTGTTTCGGCGCGGGCCAGAGCGGCGGCGACGGCGGTCTGATCGGGTGGATTGACGATGGCGGACAGGCCGTGCGCCCGCAGTTCGTCCAACGGCAGGGCAGGCGATCCGGCGCCCCACGACGCCTCCAGCCTGTTTTGCGCCGACAGCAGCATGACCAGACCGGGCTGGGCGTTCAGCAGGTTCTCGACGCGGGACAGGCCGCTCTCGGCCCGCTCCAGACGGCGGCGACGCTCGCCCCAGGTCAGGCGCATGGCCGTGACCGTGGCGATCAGGGCCAGAAAACCGGAGGCGGCGGCCAGAACGGGCTGGGGCGCGCCGACGCCGTTCATCCAGACCGAGATCAGCCCCGACGCCAGCGCCAGCCCCACGGCCAAGGCGCCCACGCGCGTCAGACGATCGTCGCCTATGCCTGAATGCTCCAGCGCGATCCCCGCCGCCAAGGGCATGACCAGCAGGCCCGGCAGAGGTCCGGCAAGACCTCCCGTCAGCCCCGCCGCCGCCAGCGACGCCAGAAGCCAGGCGCCGATCAGCAGGAACCGCAGGCCCGCCCCGTCCTGCGCCATCAGCACGATCCCCGCCACGCCGGGCAGGGCCATGACGAGCAGGGCCGACAGGGCCGGTTCGTGGATTGCGCCCATGACCTGCGCCGCCAGCGCCGTCAGGGCCACCGACACCGCCCAGCCCGCGTGCCACAGGGCGACCAGAGACGGCCCGCGCGCCGCAACGGCGTCTGGCCGTGCGCGGGGGGCGTTCCTGTGCTGGTGCGGGCGGGGTTTGTTCAAGAATTCAGGCCATGTTTCGTTCGGTCCCAGACTAGGCGCGCGTCTGAGTCGGTGCGAGGCCGCTCCCCCCTGAGGCGACTCCGACGGCCGCGTTTACCAAGATTTTCCGGGGACAATACGGACGCATATCGTTAACGGCGCCTGCAGTCTGAATGAAACGGCTGTCTGTTTCAGGTCTTGTTTGATGTGGGCAAGCAGTTTGCACGGCGGCGATCAGCGACTATGTGGCGGCCCATGACCGACGCCCGCACCCCGCCGACTGAATCCCTGGACGAAACCTTTGGCGAACTGGTCGAGGATTTCGACCTGCTGGGCGACTGGGAGCAGCGGATCGAATATGTCATCGAACTGGGCAAGGGGCTGGCCCCTCTGGCCGACGCCGACCGGATCGAGGCCAACAAGGTGCCGGGCTGCGCCGCCCAGGTCTGGCTGGCGACTGACGCGGGCCAAGGTCGTCTGTGGTTCGCCGCCGACAGCGACAGCGCCCTGTCCAAGGGCAACATCGCCCTGCTGCTGAAACTCTATTCCGGGCGCGCCCCGGCCGAGATCCTGGCGTTCGACGCCAAGGCGGCGCTGGATCGGCTGGGCCTGCCCTCCGCCCTGACCCGCCAGCGCGCCAACGGCCTGAACAGCATGGTCGGGCGGATCAGGGAGGCGGCGCTGGCCGCAACCGCGGCGGCGGGCTGATCAGCCGATGCGGTAGTGAACGGCCAGCATCTGCAACGCTTCCTTCAGCAGCCGCTTGCCCTGTCGACGGCGCAGGCCAAGCCCGGTCTCGGCCAGTTTCAGACTGTCGCCGTGCAGGCAGATGCGGTTCAGGATGGCGCGGTGCTGGGGACCGGCGGCGTTCAGCGCCTGCTCCACCCGGCGGGCGGCGTTCAGGGCGTGATCGCCGGGTTCGACCCGGGCGGCCGACCCTCCGCCCGAACGGGGCAGGGCGTCCCAGCGCATGGTCAATGACGGACCCGCCTGCGCCCGTTCAGCGTCACGCCGCAGACGCTCCCCCGCCGCCGCCTCGGCTGGGGTGAGCCAGGGCGCGCCCGAAGCGTCCGTCCGACGCGCCAGCCAGGCGATGGGGTTTTCTCCCAGATTGGCGGTCAGGCGGATCATGTCGCCGTCATCGCCTGCGACCGTGCGTTCGCCGTCGATGACGCCGGGGCGGCCAGGCGCAAGACTGGTGTTTCGGGGCGGCACAGGCCGCGCGGTCCAGCCCCCCTCCAGCCTTGCACGCAGGCCGGGGCGGTCGATCAGGCTGCGGAATCCGGCTTCGTCCAGCGTCAAAGCCACGCGGCTGCGACGGTCCGGCCCGATCCGCAGGGCGTATCCGTCGCCCTGCGCGGCCAGCCATGCGGCGGGGTGGCGGGCCATCAGGTCGCGGGCGCGTTCGGCGGCGCGGCTCATCGCGGCAGGTCCTGATGCGGCGCCTCGATGACCGAATGCAGGCAGGTCTCCAGCTGCGTCAGAAGTTGATCGACGGGCTGGGCGTCACGCGCCTCTTCCACCCAGCGGCAGGCGCTGGAGGCCGTCGAACGGTTCAGGCCGAACACATGCGCCACCCGCTCCAGCGGCCAGCCGAACGAGATATGCGCCAGATACATGGCCAGCCAGCGCGCCCTTGAAACGCCGGTGTCGGCCCGTCCGCGCGCCGTCATCTGTTCCGGCTGAACCCCCGTGCGTGCGGCGACCATGTGGATGGCCAGTCCGGCTCTCAGTCGATCCTCCGCCGTCACCGGCACCCGATATCCGCTTGCGTTCATAACCGCATCTCCCCAACAGGCTGCGAGGCAGGCGTTCCGGCGCCGCCCCAATCTCATGATGGGAATATAATCCTAACCAACGTCAGGGGCGGACGTGGTGCGTTAACCGCGCGCAGGTTGCGTGTGGGCAAGTCTGTGGACGAGAGGGAGCGGGCGTCCTGGATCATGGTTAATAAATTTCGAATCATTGACGTGTAGGCCTCGACCGCGATTCCCAAATCAGCCTACGATTCGATTCATGGTGAGGAATTAACCTTTCTTAAGGTTTTCCGCCCTTAACCTGCGAACAAGGTTACCCGGCAGTATGCGTGGGTGGTTACCGTTAAGCTTTTTGCCTGGAGGGCATGAATGCGCGTCCTGCTGATCGAAGACGACCACGCCACGGCACAAAGCATCGAATTGATGCTGAAGTCGGAAGGCTTCAACGTCTACACCACCGATCTGGGTGAAGAAGGCATCGATCTGGGCAAGATCTATGACTACGACCTTATTCTTCTTGACCTGAACCTGCCGGACATGAGCGGCCTTGAGGTCCTGCGCCAGCTGCGCGTGGGCAAGATCAACACGCCGGTCATGATCCTGTCGGGCAGCCACGAGATTGAAACCAAGGTCAAGACTTTCGGCGGCGGCGCCGACGACTATCTGACCAAGCCCTTCCACAAGGATGAACTGATCGCGCGCACCCACGCCGTGGTCCGTCGCTCCAAGGGTCACGCCCAGGCGATCATCCACACCGGCGAGATCGCGGTTAATCTTGACGCCAAGACGGTCGAGGTTAACGGCCACCGCGTGCATCTGACCGGCAAGGAATACCAGATGCTGGAGCTGCTGAGCCTGCGCAAGGGCACGACCCTGACCAAGGAAATGTTCCTGAACCACCTGTACGGCGGCATGGACGAGCCCGAACTGAAGATCATCGACGTCTTCATCTGCAAGCTGCGCAAGAAGCTGGCCACCGCCGCCGACGGAAAACACTATATCGAAACTGTCTGGGGCCGCGGCTATGTGCTGCGCGACCCGGCCGAAGGCGCGATCACCGTCGCCGCCTGATCGGTTCCGATCCTGATAGGCTGAAACGCCCGCCGGAAACGGCGGGCGTTTTGCTTTGACCGACGGGTCAGCGCGGGCGGAAGGCGTTCGCCAGGGCCGCCGCCATCGGATTGGGACGGCCGAAGCTGTCGAAGGGCAGGGGCTTGTCCTTGCCGTCGTCCTTGTCACCCTGCCTGTACCAGCTGTCGGTGTCGCGCAGGCCCCAGACGGTGAAGGCGAACCTTTGGCGCGGCGGCAGGGCCATGAAGGCGTCGGCCAGTTCCGTGACGCGCGCGGTCTGGGCCGCGATCCGGCTGGCCTGACCGCGCGTGTCCAACCGCTTGTCGGTGCGCAGGCTGCAATCCAGTTCCGACACATGAATGGGCAGGCCGAACTGGGCGATCTGACCATAGTAACGGGCGATGGCGCCCTCCGGGATGTCGATCCACAGATGGGATTGCAGCCCCAGCCCCTGCAGCGGACACCCTGCCTTCAGCAGCCGTTCGACCAGACGCAGGAACTGCTCGCCCTTGGCCGGGATGCTTTCCTGATTGTATTCGTTCAGGAACAGCACCGCGTCGGGATCAGCCATCCGGGCCTGTTCGAAGGCGCGCAGGATATAGCCGTCGTGGCCGTAGCGGCGGCTCCAGTGACAGTCGCGCATAGCCGAACCATCGTCCAGAATCGGCTCGTTGACCACGTCCCAACTGCGGAACCGCCCGCGATACCGACCCGCCACCGTGGCGATATAGCCGTCAAAGGCCCGGTCGAAGGCGGCGTCGTCCAGACCGGCGAACGCCTGTTCGCCCTGGGCGTACCAGATCAGGGTGTGGCCATGCATGGCCATGTTGTCGGCCTGGGCGAAGGCGGCGATGCGGTCCGAACGGTCGAAGTTGGGACGCTCCAGGCCATTGGCCAGGATGTACTCCATCTTCATCTCCCACTCGGGCGTGAGTTGAGAGACGTTGGCGCGGGCCAGGGCGAGCCACTCTGGATCATCAAGCTGCATCGCCTTGACCGCCGTGCCGAACGGGCAGGGAGCTATCGTCTTCAGCGGCGGGACGGCGACAGCGGCGGCCTCGGCCGAGGCGAAACGGTCGCAGGCGGCGAGAGCGAGCGGCGCGGCGAGGATCGTGCGGCGGCTAAAGCCCTTCTCCCCTCCGGGGAGAAGGTGGCTCGCGGAGCGAGACGGATGAGGGGGCTGTGTGGTCATCCCTGATCTCTCATCTTGAGGCTGGCGCCCCCTCATCCGAGCCCTTCGGGCCCACCTTCTCCCCCGAGGGGAGAAGGGAAGATCAAACCGCTCGCTTCCGCAGGCCCAGTTCGTCGAAGGCGGCGGTTTCGCGCTTGGCGAGGGCGACCAACTGGTTCAGGCGGGTGGTCTCGGCGACATGTTCGAACTTCTTCAGCTCTTCGAAGGCGCCGGTCAGGGCGTCGCGGGCGCCGGCTTCCTCGGCGTCCAGCACGTTGAGGTCGCCCTCGGCCGCCGCCTTGCGCGACTTCCAGCCGTTCAGATAGGCGCCCAGCATCATGCCGGCCTCGGCGTCCATACGGGCGCGGTTGCGTTCATTCTCGGCCTCGGCGTCCAGTACGGCGAGGCGGATCTCGGCCTGACTGCGGCGTTCGGCGATCTCGGCCAGGCGCTTCTGCAGCGTCTCGACCTCATAGTTGGAGATGCGGATCAGGGATTGGGCCCAGGCGGTCATGAGGAGAGAATGCCGTTGTAATTGTTAAGCGAAGGTTCGAGGTTTCAGGTTCTAGGGACGAGCCGAGCACGCAGGGCGGTCAGCATACGGCTGACCTCGTCTGCCTGTTCGAGGATGCTGACGCATTGCTCGTCTTCGGCAATCTTCAAGTGCTGCACCAGCAGGACGAAGGTTTCGAGTTCAAAAAGCGAACCGCGCGCGATGCTGACGAAATTCGCATAGTCCTTGCGCGTACCTCGGCCGTGCCCTTCGGCGATATTGGCGGGCACCGATGTCGAGGCCCGGATCATCTGCGACGTAATCCGATATTCCTCTTGCTTCGGCATCTGGCGTGTCAGCCGATAGACTGCGGCGGCCAGGTCCATGGACTTCTTCCAGACCATGAGGTCACGATACGAGCGAACTTCCATCTTCAGGTCTCGCACCTCGAACCTGAAACCTCGAACCTCATGATCCTATCATCCCCTGGTTCAGGATGGCCTCCAGCCGAACGAAGGAGTCCTCAAGACGCGTCGCATCGTCCTTGTCCTGACCCAGGAAATCCTCCAGCGCGGGGTTCAGGGCGATGGCCCGGTCCACGATGGGGTCTGCGCCGGTGCGGTAGGCGCCGATCTTGATCAGCTCTTCCATGTTGGCATAGGCGCTCAGGCACTGGCGGGCGCGCTTGTTCAGCTCGCGCTCGGACGGGGTCTGGCAGGCGGGCATTGTCCGGCTGACGGACTTCAGCACGTCGATGGCGGGGAAACGCCCGCGCTCGGCGATCTTGCGGTCCATGACGATGTGACCGTCCAGAATACCGCGCACGGCGTCGGCGATGGGCTCGTCATGGTCCCCGCCGTCGACCAGCACGGTGAACAGGGCGGTGATCGGCGCCGCCGTCGTGCCGTCGGGTCGGATCGGGCCCGGCCCGGCGCGCTCCAGCAGTTTGGGCAGTTCGGTGAAGACGGTGGGGGTGTAGCCCTTGGTGGTCGGGGGCTCCCCGGCGGCCAGGCCGATCTCGCGCTGGGCCATCGCGAAGCGGGTCACGCTGTCCATCAGGCACAGCACCTCCAGATCCTGGTCGCGCAGATATTCGGCGATGGCCATGGTCATATAGGCCGACTGGCGGCGCTTCAGAGCGGGTTCGTCCGAAGTGGCGACCACGACCACGGCGCGTTTCAGCCCCTCTTCGCCCAGGGTCTCCTCGACGAACTCGCGCACCTCGCGGCCCCGCTCGCCGATCAGGCCCACGACCACGGCGTCGCAGGTCGCCTCTTTCGCCAGCATCGACAGCAGCACCGACTTGCCGACGCCCGACCCGGCGAAGATGCCCAGGCGCTGGCCCCGGCAGGTGGTGGTGAAGACATCCATCGCCCGCACGCCCAGGTCGAGCCGTTCGCCCACCCGGCCCCGCGAGTGGGCGGGGGGCGGGGGCGCGCGCAGGGGATAGGGGGCCGGCCCTTGCGGCAACGGTCCCTTGCCGTCGATGGGCTGGCCGAAGGCGTCGATGATCCGGCCCAGCCAGGCGGTGGTGGGCCGCACGCTGGCGGCGGTTTCGATGATGCGGATGTCGGCGCCGGGGGCCACGCCCTCGACCGGGCCGAACGGCATCAACAGGGCCTTGGCGTCGCGGAAGCCCACGACCTCGGCGGGCAGGGGGTCTTGTCCGCGCCGCCCTATTTCGGCCCGCGCCCCGACCGCCAGGCGCGACAGGCCGCCGCGCGACTCGATCAGCAGGCCGGACACGCCCGCCACCTTGCCGGTGACCACCAGCGGGTCGATCGCTTCGACGGCGGCAACGAGATTGCGCAAACGGGACCCCACGAACAGCCGTCAAGACATGGGCCAACATGGTTAATCAGGGGTGAACCGAGGCGAGGTTTCCAGCATGGGCGGCGGCGTGCACGAGCGCTTGTGGGACGCTGAATTACAACCTACGCAAGAAACGCTTTTGAAAGGATTTCAGGCCGATCATTGTTGTCTGAAATGGCTATCGGCAGGAGACAGGCATGTTTTCCAGGCGTCGCGTACCCAGTGAGACAAGCGTTCGTCTGTCCGATCTGGACGCCAAGCTGGCGGCCATCGGCCGTTCCCAGGCCGTGATCGAGTTCAATCTCGATGGCACGATCATCGAGGCGAACGACAACTTCCTGAAAACAATGGGCTACCAGCTGTCCGAAATCGTCGGCGCCCATCACCGCCAGTTCATGGAGCCTGATGAGGCGGGTTCCGCAGAATACGCCGCCTTCTGGCGCAATCTGAATGCGGGCCAGTTTCTGGCGCAGAAGTTCCGGCGGCTGGCCAAGGGCGGACGCGAGGTCTGGCTCCAGGCCTCCTATAATCCGGTGTTCGGCCCTGACGGACGCCCGGTGAAGGTCATAAAACTGGCCGTCGACATCACCGCCGAGGAACAGGCCGCCGCCCGCAGCGAAACACGGCGCGTCGAGGCCGAGGCGGCCCAGCATAAGCTGGTCGAGGCCCTGGGCGCCGCCCTGGCCAAGCTGTCGGCGGGCGATCTGACGGCGCGTGTGACGCCCGAGATGAGCGGCTCCTATGCGGTGGTGAAGGACGATTACAACGGCGCGGTCGAAAGCCTGCGCCACACGCTGGATCAGGTTCTGGCGGCGGTCTCGACCCTGCGCGGCGGGGCGGAGGAGATTTCAGGCGCCGCAGATGACCTGTCGCGCCGCACCGAGCAGCAGGCGGCCTCGCTGGAGGAGACGGCGGCGGCGCTGGACCAGATCACGGCGACTGTCAGCCGCAGCGCCGAAGGCGCCCGTCAGGCGTCCGCCGCCGCCGCCAGCGCACGGACCGAGGCGGATCGGTCGGGCGAGGTGGTGCGTCAGGCGGTCGCCGCGATGGACGGCATCCGCAAAAGCTCGGGCCAGATCGGCGAGATCATCGGCGTGATCGACGAAATCGCCTTCCAGACCAATCTTCTGGCCCTGAACGCAGGCGTGGAGGCCGCGCGGGCCGGCGACGCCGGACGCGGCTTCGCCGTGGTGGCGTCCGAGGTGCGGGCGCTGGCCCAGCGTTCGGCTGACGCCGCCAAGGAGATCAAGGCCCTGATCAGCACCTCCACCGCCGATGTGGCCCAGGGCGTGAAACTGGTGGACGAGGCCGGATCGACCCTGGGCGCCATCGCCCAGAAGGTCGCCGAAATGGATGCTCTGGTGGGTGAGATCGCCTCTTCGGCCCAGGAACAGGCGACCGGGTTGGGCCAGGTCAACACCGCCGTCAACCAGATGGATCAGGTCACCCAGCAGAATGCGGCCATGGTCGAGGAAACGACCGCCGCCGCCGCCAATCTGAAGACCGAGGCCGACCAGTTGGCGGCGCTGGTCGAACGGTTCGACACAGGCGCGCGCGGGGCGGCAAAGGCGCCGGTCCGTCTGGCCGCCTCTCAGCCGCCTGCGCCTCTGGTGCGCGAGCGCGCGCGCATCCGCGCCTTCGCGGGCGGCGGGGGGGCCGCCGCACTGGCCGAAGACGGATGGGAGGAATTCTGACCTGAGCGCTCCGCTCATCCCGGTGAAAGCCGGGCCCTCGTTCCGCGTCGTCTCGGCGCGGAACGTAGCCAAGGCGGCTGTCCCCCAACGCCGTGCGTGCGAAAGCACAGGGTCCCGGCTTTCTCCCGGTTGAGCGGATCAGTTCACAGGCGCAGTCTCGCTCACGGGCGGCGGCTGGCGCGTCGTGACGATGGCGCCGACCGAGGCGGCGACGATGGCGGCGATGGCCAACCACTGCTGCCCGGTCAGATGCTCATGCAGGAAGATCAGGCCTGCGATGGCTCCCACCGCCGGTTCAGCGCTTAACACCACGCCAAATGTGCGCTTGGGGATCGAACGCATGGCGACCATCTCCAGCGTGTAGGGCAGGGCGCTGGAGAACAGGGCCACCGCCGCGCCCGCCAGCAGAATGGCCGGGTTCAGCAGGGCGACGCCCGCATGGGCCACGCCGAACGGCACGATGACCATGGCCGCCACGCTCATGCCCAGGGCCACGGACTGGCCGGGGTGGATGTGGCTGAGCCGCTTGCCGAAAATGATGTACAGCGCCCAGCACAGGCCTGCGAAGGCGGCCAGACCCACGCCGACAGGGTCCAGCGATCCGACGCCCTGGTTCAGCGGCAGCAGCAGGCCCAGTCCCAGCACCGCGAAGCCGATGCAGACGAAATGGATGGGCTTGCGTGAATGGAACAGGGCCAGACTGAGCGGTCCCATGAACTCGATGGCGATGGCCAGGCCCAGCGGAATGGTGCGCAGGGACATGTAGAAGCTGAGGTTCATCGCCCCCAGCGCGACGCCGTAGAGCAGCACCCCGACCAGGTCCTGGCGGGTCAGACGGAACCGCCACGGCCGAAACACCGCGATCAGAAGCATGGCCGACAGACCGACGCGATAGGCCGATGTTCCCTGCGCTCCGATCACGGGAAACAGGGTCTTGGCGAAGGAGGTGCCGCACGCCAGCGTCACCATGCCGGCGAAAAGCGCGACATAGGGCGTCAGCCGCACGGCGATGGGGGAGGACAGGTGGTGTTTCAGGGCCAGGGCGGTCATGACGGCTAGGTAGCCGAAAACAGCTTGCGCTTCCCGGCGATTTCCGTCCTGAATGCGCCTGAAATCGTCAGCAAAGGGCCTGAAATGGCAAATTTCGTCAATCTCGATGATTTTGACCACAAGCTGCTGGCGCGCGTCCGCCGCAATAATCTGGAACCTGCGCGGATCACCGCCGAGGCGGTGGGTCTGTCGGAGTCCGCCGTCCTGCGCCGTCTTCGCCGCCTGCGGGCCCAAGGGGTGATCGCCGCCGATGTGTCGATGATCGATCCCGCCCGCGTCGAACCGCGCATTGTCCTGCATGTCCTGGTCGAGATGAACACCCAGGACCGCAAGGTGATGGACGCCTTCCAGCGGGCCATGAAGGCCAGCCCGGAGGTTCAGGCCTGCTGGGACGTGACGGGCGAAACCGACTATCTGGTCACCGTCGCCGTGCGGGCGATGCAGGATTACGAGGCCTTCGGCATCCGCGAACTGATCCCCGACAAGGGCGTGCGGGCCTATAAGAGCATGATCGTGATCCGCGAGGTCGTCGGCTTCGATCCCGCGCGAACAGTGCTCTCGCTTAAATCCGAAGCCTGATCGCCATTCAGCACGCCGATGTTCTAATTCGTCATTCCGAGGCTGAGCGAAGCGAAGAACCCGGAATGACGTTCGAGGCTGAACGTCGATTGGTCCTAGGCGGCGGGCGCCTCGATCACGATCAGGGCGCCTGCGCCCGTAGTGCGGTTTTCGATCACGCCGCCGATCTGTTTCACCAGACTGTCGATCACGCGCATGCCCAGGCTGCGTTCGCTGCGGGCGCTGGCCAGGTCGAAGCCCCTGCCGGTGTCGGCCACCGTGACGGTCAGGCGGCCGTCGGCGATATGGCCGGTGACGGCGACGCCGCCGCCCTGTGGCCCATAGGCGTATTTGATCGCGTTGGTGACCAGCTCATTGACGATCAGACCCAGCGGAATGGCGATGTCGGCGGTGAGGAGCGCATCATCGGCGTCGCAGGTGACGGTGTGGTGCTGGCTGCCCGTGTCGATGGCCTCGCACAGTTTGGTCAGGAAGTCGCACAAGACGACGCTCTGCACGTCCGATCCGCGCCACAACTGGTCATGGACCTGGCTGATGGCCTGAATGCGCGAACCGGCGTCGCCCAGGGCGGCGCGCACATCGTCGGACGCCGCACCGCGCGCCTGCATGGCCAGAAGGCTGGAGACCAGGCTGAGGCTGTTCTTCACCCGGTGGCTGACCTCGCGGGTCAGCAGGGCCTGATGTTCGATGGCGGTCAGCAGTTGCTCCTCGGTCTGCTGACGGGCGATGGCGGCGCCGACGACGGCGGCGAAGGCGTCCAGAAACAGGGCGTCGCTGGCGTCGAACTGGCCTTCGTCGGGGCTGTCGACCTCAAGAACGCCCCAGGGATCGCCGTCGATTTCCGGTCGGATCAGGACATTGATGGCCCGGCGCACGCCGTGGTCGGCCAGCAGTTTGGGCGTGCGGAACCGATTTTCGATGTCCAGGTGATTGGAGATCAGCGGCTTGCCGGTCTGGAAGGCGAAACCGGCGGGGGAATCCAGATCAAGCTCCAGCCTGGCGCGGGCCTCGACCTCGCCGCTCCAGCCCACCCCGGCGATCAGCACCAGCCGGTCGCGGCTTTCGTTGTGGATCAGTATCTTTGACAGCGGCGTCTCAAGCCCCTCGGCGCAGATTTCGCAGGCGGCGTTCAGCATGGTCTGGGCGTCGCGTTCGCGCAGGGCCAGTTCGCCGAACCGGGCCAGCAGCGACTGCTGTTTCAACCGGTACTTCAACTCGTCGGCGGTGGAGCGGACCTCCAGCACCGGCGCGGCCTCGACATGGGGCGGCTGCTTGTCGTCCATCTGGACCTGTGTGTCGCCGGATGCTGGTGCGCGCATCTGTTCAACCAGATCGGCGATCTCAGGCGTCAGGCCGCTGGCGGCGAGGGTGTTCGGATCGGACAAGGGGCTGGACACTCAACGGTCGGTGGTGGCGATGTATAGATTACATAGCCGCTCTGCTAGGCTTGCGCAGAAATCATCGCAGGCAGCCTCTTGCACGTCGCGGCAAGGCCTTATCTGTTGTGCGCTCAAGATTGACGGAGAACGCCCATGTCCGACTTCAGCTACGACGCCTCCCGCCACCTGAAGAAGGGGCGGGGCAAGGTCTATGATTCGATCATCGACACCATCGGCGACACTCCCATCGTGCGCCTGCCCAAGCTGTCGGCGGAATACGGAGCGAAAGCCACGGTTCTGGCCAAGCTGGAGTTCTTCAATCCCATCGCCTCGGTCAAGGACCGGATCGGCGTGGCCATGATCGACGCGCTGGAGCAGGCCGGAAAGATCAACAAGGACACGCTGCTGGTTGAGCCGACCAGCGGCAACACCGGCATCGCCCTGGCCTTCGTCGCCGCCGCCAAGGGACTGAGGCTGATCCTGGTCATGCCCGAAAGCATGTCGATCGAGCGTCGAAAGATGCTGGCCCTGCTGGGCGCGCAGCTTGAGCTGACCCCGGCGGAGAAAGGCATGAAGGGCGCCATCGCCCGCGCGCAGGAACTGCTGGAGACCACGCCGAACTCGATCAGCCCGTCGCAGTTCGAAAACCTGGCCAACCCCGCCATCCACCGCGCCACCACCGCCGAGGAGATCTGGAACGACACCGACGGCGCCGTGGACATCGTGGTCGCGGGCGTCGGCACCGGCGGGACCATCTCGGGCGTCGGACAGGCGCTGAAGGCTCGCAAACCCTCGGTGCAGTTGATCGCCGTCGAGCCCGAGGCCTCGCCCGTCCTGTCGGGCGGCGCGCCCGGCCCGCACAAGATTCAGGGCATCGGCGCGGGCTTCGTGCCCGCCATCTATGACGCCTCGGTCGTGGACGGGGTCGAGCAGGTCTCCAACGACGACAGTTTCGACATGGCGCGCAAGGTCGCCCGCACCGAGGGCGTGCCGGTCGGCATCAGCTCGGGCGCCGCCCTGACCGCCGCCTTCCGCATTGCGGCGCGCGAAGAAAATGCGGGCAAGACCATTGTGGTCATCATCCCGTCCTTCGCCGAACGCTATCTGTCCACCGCTCTTTTCGAAGGCCTCTGAAGGCGGAGCCTTTTTGCTGTCCGCGTGTTCGCTCTGGACGCGCGGACGGTGACGCCTGGCGACGCCGGTCGTGCGACGGATCAACAACGTCGGAACGCCCATGCCAGTTGTCCCTCTTCGTCTGATCATTGTCGCGGGGGCGTCCGCCCTGGCGCTTGGCGCCTGTTCGCCGCGAGACAAGGCCGCCGCGCCGTCTTCGCCTGAGGACCAGGCCGCAGCGGCAGCCAATACGCCCGTCACCGCGCAGCCGCGCCAGACCCGCAACGTGCCGGTCGATGTTCAGGGCGTGACCGAAGTCGGCGCCACCGTTCGGGTCAAGAACGTCGATCTGGCCGAAGACGCCACCATCGTCGATGTCAGCATCTCCTTCTCCGGCAATATGACCAACAACGTCGAGATGGCCTCGTCCGAGACCTATATCGAACTGCCCAATGGTCAGAAGCTGAGGTTGAAGCCGCCCGAGGGCAATCCGAACATGAACATCGTCAAGGGCGACACCATGAACGGGCGGCTGGTCTTCATGGGCGCGGTGCCGCGCGATGTTCAGCAGATCTCGCTGGTGTTCAACGAAGGCTCGACGTCCGACAGCATCATCGGCCCCTTCCTGCGCATCGGCATTCCCCTGACCGCCCAGGCGGCGGGAGCGGCCAGATGACCAGCCGCCGGGTCCCGGCGGCGGCGCTGGTTTTGGCGGTGGCGGGATTGGGCGCCACGGCGGCCTCGGCCCTGACCGTGCGGGTCATGGCCGGCAGCGCCATCGGCATGGCCTCCACCTTTGAAAAAGACACGAATGCGCCGCGCACCACCTTCGAAAAAGCAGGTCTGGACAGCAGTCTGCAAAGCGTATTCGTCGCGTCCGAAGTCGCGCCTGAACGGATCGAGACGACCCGCAGTCTGCTGACGGAGCTCAAGGCGCGGCGGACCGATGGCGTCATCGTCATTGATCTGCCTGCCGATGTCCTGTTCGATTTCGACAAGGCGACCATCCGGCCCGACGCCGAACCCGCGCTGACGCGGGCGGCGGAACTGCTGAAAAGCTATCCCGGCGCGCAAGTGAGCATCGGCGGCCATACGGATTCCAAGGGCGACGACGCCTATAATCAGGCGCTGTCGGTCCGGCGGGCGCAGGCGGTGGCGGATCGGCTGCAGAGCGCGGGCCGCAGGTTGAGCGTCGAAGGCTTTGGCGAGGCGCGTCCCGTGGCGGCCAATGCCCGTTCCGACGGAAGCGACGATCCCGAAGGCCGTCAGAAGAACCGACGGGTCGAAATCCGCATCACTCCGACTGAAGGCAATGGAGGTTGAGCATGGCTTTGATCCCCTGTCCGGCCTGTGACCGCCAGGTGTCGTCAGCGGCGCCGACCTGTCCCGCCTGCGGACATCCGATCGCCAGCGCGCCGATCACCGGCTCCCCCAGCGCCGGTGGAAGCTTCAAGGAGGCACTGACCCGGCCCGAAGCCGTGAAAAGCGGGTTTACGGTTTTGGGCGTCTTTGTCGCCGCGCCGTGGATAGCGCGGGTGTTGGCGCTTTTGCTGTTCGTCATCCTGGCCATCGTCGTGGTGATCTACAAAAACTGAGCGGCTCACGCCTAGTTAACCGCCGATGTCTAGATTGGGGCGATGAGCGAAGTCTCGGCCCTGATCAGTGATGCGCCGCAAACGCCGGTGAAGGCGCGCAATGCGTTGCTGAAACGGCTGGCCGACGTCGTCTCCCTGCCGGCCAGCCGGGTAAACGCCTTTGAGCGGGCGGTGACGGGCGATCTGCTGGTGGAGATGCTGCGTCTGGCCTCCCCGGACGAGCGGCGGCGGGTTGCGGCGCGCCTGGCGCCCCTGACTGAACCTCCGAACAGCGTGGCGCGTCTGCTGTTGCGTGATGAGCCGGATATCGCGCGCCTGCTGATCGAGCAGTGCGCCTCCCTGACCGACGCCGACCTGGCGGCCTGTGCGCGAGATGCGGGGCCTGAGCACAGGCTGATGATCGCCGGACGCCGGGGACTGTCCGAGATCGTGACGGAGACCCTGCTGTCGTTCGAGGAACTGGCGACGACGGAGCGGTTGCTGAAGAACGAGACCGCGCGTCTGTCCCAGGCCGGTCTTGAGGAGGCGGTGAAGTTGAGCCGTCTTCTGCCGGTGCTTTGCGCGCCGTTGTTGAAGCGGCCTGAGATGCGGCCGTCCAGCGCCTATGTCATGTACTGGTGGTGCGGACCGGAAAACCGTCGCACAATCCTGCAGCGCTTCGCCGTGTCGCGTGAAGTGATGCAGGAGGTTGTTGAAGACGTCTTCGCCATGGCGACCCAGGAGGGTTGGTCCGATCCTGTGTCGCGCAAGGCCCTGCAGTTCATTGAACGCCGCCAACGCAACCGTGCGGCGATAGAGAAGAGCCCGTTTGCAAATCTGGAAGAAGCCATCGCCGTTGCTGCGCGCGATGGTCTGACACGAGAAACGGCGTCAGAGATCGCCTATCTGTCTGGAGTAAAGCCTCTGACCGGGGCCAAGATCCTAGGCGACCCCGGCGGAGAATCGCTGGCCATTCTTTGCAAGGCGACGGGCCTGTCACGCGCTGATCTGCTTAATCTGTGGCGCTCGCTGCGTCGTCCCGAGACGACGCCCGATGGTCAGGTTGATCCCGATTGGGAGCGTGTGCAGATCACCTATGAGATGCTGGCGGTCGACCGGGCGCAGACTGTGTTGAGATACTGGAACTGGTCTTTGTCATCTGCCCTGACGCCGGAATTGTTACGCGCCATACGCGAAGGCGATGAAGGCGTGGTGGACGACTACTCTGCTCCAGAACGTGCGGCGATGATGGTCCTGTCGCAAGACTTCCGACGTTGATCCTATACATCTGACAAGTGCCGCTATTGCAGATTTGCAACCTTGACGACTGATCTAGTCACGCGATTGCATTCGATATCAAATATCTTTATGCACGGCAGATGTGGAGGGCGGCTGGCTTTTCCAGTCGAAGTCAATGAATCATGGATCAGACGATCATTATGGAAGAAAAGCCCGAACTGCTGGAAATGACGGCTGACATCGTGTCGGCCTATGTCGGCAACAACACTGTATCCGCAGACGTCCTGCCGTCCCTGATCGCAAGCATTCACGCCGCGCTGTCCGGCGTTTCGGTCGCCCCGGTCGAGCCGGAGCCCGAGCCCAAGGAACCGGCGGTTCCAGTCCGCAAGTCGATCAACGCCGACTTCCTGATCTGCCTGGAAGACGGCCGCAAGTTCAAGTCGCTGAAGCGCCACCTGCGCACCAAGTACGACATGAGCCCTGAAGAATACCGCGCCAAGTGGAACCTGCCCAAAGACTATCCGATGGTCGCGCCGAACTACGCCAAGGCGCGTTCGGAACTGGCCAAGCAGATGGGCCTGGGCCAGGGCGGCCGTAAACCGGCCCGCGTCACCCGCGCCAAGAAGTAAGTCCGGCGCACGCCCGAACAGAAACGCCCGCTTCCGAAAGGAGGCGGGCGTTTTGCTTTGCATCAACGGCATTCACGGGCGCGGTCTTACGTCGCGCATCACGGGGTCTCGTCGGACTGGCTTTGGGGCATGGCGCGGATGCGGCCGTTCCCGTCCCGGATCAACTGGGGCGGCGCATCGGGCTCAGCCATGTCCTTGGAGGCTGGAACCTGGGTCAGTTCAACGGGCAGGGCGTTGAGATAGGACTGCTGCGGCGCTGAAATGGCGTCGGGATGACGACCGGCCTGACGATGCACGGAATAATACCGGGCTTGCTGGCTGTAGGGCGCCGCCTGGGCGATCTGCTGGGTGTCGGCGTTCTGGGACGTCGAAGCTGGGGCGGCGTCGATGGACGCGCCAGGCGCGGCGGGGGCCAGGTTTCCACTATTGTGCTGCAGCCGGAAAATGGCGGCGTCCCGGCGCGGCGCCATGGGATCGACGATGGCGGCGCTGGCCTCTGGCGCCAAGGCCGGGGCCGGTGCGGGATCGGCGGCGGGCGCTGGGGCGTAGGCCTGTTCCTGCTGCGGCTGAGGCTGTTGGGGCTGAGGCGAGGCTTGGCGGACCTGTTGCGGCGCCTGGGGACTTTCCATGGCCATCGACGCGGCGGAAGCGGTCGGCGCCACGGCTTGCGGCGTCGGCTGAGGGGCGGGCTGAGGCGCAGCCTGTTGAACAGGCGGCGTGGGCGTGCGGACGGGCGCGGTCACATAGGCCTGAGGCGCGCCGTTGGATGGGGCATAGACCGGATTGTAGAAGGCCGTCGCGGGCGTCAGGCCGGGGCGCGGCGCTTCGCGGCTGGGCGCGCCGATGCGGGCCAGGGGAACGGCGGCGGAGGCGTCAACCACTGTCGCCATCCGGGTCGGACGCAGCGCGGGATCGTTGTGCGCCAGAGCCGGAGTTGGCGCCGGAACCGGAGCAGCCGCCGTCGCCTTGCCCGGCCAGGACAGGTATCGCAGCCCGGCGCTGTTGGTCGCGCCCGACTGCGCCGACGCCGCGCCAGCGAGGGCGCTGACGGCGAAAAAGGCGGTTGTTAAGACAAGGGCGCTGCGCAAGGCGGCTCTCCGGTGGGAAGAACAGCCAGGACGTTAGCGGACCAGCGCTTAACCACGCGCTAACGACGATCCGGGTGCGCCGGTCTCAGCCCCGGCCGGGCAGATAGGTGTTCGTGACGGCGTCGCGCCAGTTCAGGCCGGCGTCATAGACGCCGGCCTGGCTGGTGACGTCGAAGAAGGCCTTCCAGCGCTCCTCGGTCATGGAGCCCAGGCCGTACAGGGCCGCATCCCCCCCATCGACGATGTCGTGTTCGCGCAGCTTGGCGCGGGCCTGATCCAGGATGTCCTGGGTCATTTCAGGGTTGTCCTTGCGGATCAGGGCGTCGGCAGCGGCGGCGTCGCCCCGGATGTAGTCGCGCCAGCCCTCGGCCGAGGCGGCGATGAAGCTGCGCAAGGCGGCGCCATTGTCCCGCGCAAAGGCCGTGGGGGCCAGAACCATGGCGGCGTAGGACGGATAGCCCTCGTCCGCCAGCAGGAAGACCTTGGGCTCGAAGCCCGCCTGCTCTTCGATGGCGTAGGGGTCGGAGGTCAGATAGCCCTGCTGCACCGCGCGCCGGTCGGCCAGAAACGGGGCGGTGCTGAAGCTGTATTTTCTGACCTCGTCGTCGGTGAAGCCGTATTTTGTCTTCAGCCAGACCCAGAAGGTGTTGAGCGAGGCGTCGGCCAGCAGGATGGGACGGCTCTTCAGGTCCTCCAGGGTCTTCAACGCCGGATCGGGGTGGGCGATCAGGACCTGGGGGTCTTTCTGGAAAAAGGCGGCGACGGCCTTCACCGGGGCGCCCGCTGCGACCAGATTCATCGGAATGAAGCTGTTTGATCCCATGCCCAGCTCGACCGCGCCCGCCGCCAGCAGTTGCGGCACGTTCACGCCCGGCCCGCCCTGCACGATCTGGACGTTCAGCCCTCGCTTCTCATAGGCGCCCGAAGCCAAGGCCTGATAGAAGCCGCCATGTTCGGCCTGGGCGCGCCAGTCGGTGGCGAAGCGCAGGCGCACACGGCCCTGCTCATCCACTGGGGCAGGCGAACGATCACAGGCCCGAAGGCTCAGCGCCGCAGCGCCAAGCGCGGCCGCGCCGCCTGCAAGCAGAGCACGGCGTCGGTTCAGAAGGGGGCGATTCCCGCGCACATTCATAGGCCATGCTTTACGGGGGGACGGCGGCGTTGGAAAGGCGGCGGTTTAGTCGACGGCGGCTTCGACCTGTGCCGTTTGGTCTGTTTCACGCGCGCTGGAATGGTAACGCACCGGCACGATGCAGCCTGCGCCGGGCGTTGCTCCGGGTTCGACACGGGCGGACCACACGGTGGACATGCCGGCTTCGCCGAATGCGGAGGCGGGCTGGGCGTCCAGCACGGTGGTGTTGCCCAGCTGGGCCCAGGTGGCGACATCGAACCGAACCAAAGCCCAGCCTTCGATCTGCCTGTCCCTGAAGGCCTTGGGATAGGTTGCGGGGTTGGGGCGGATCTGCAGGCGCGCCCTGACGTCGGCAGGGCAGGCGGGGCGTGGTTCGTCGGGCCTGTCCGGCATGGCCGGAGCGGGCAGGACGGGGCCTGTGCGGTAGAAGTTGTAGACGCAACCCTTCAGCGGTGCGCCGCCCTCGACGAGGGTGGCGGACACCGCGCGGCGCGTCTCTGCATCAAAGGCGTGGTCGCCGGATGATCCGAGGGTCTGCACATTCGCCGCCCGTCCCCGGGCATTGATGTCCCAGCGAACGACCGTCCATGCCTTGCCGCCCGGCGGCGGGCGCTGACCGATGAAGTTGTCGGGATAGGAGACCGTGCGTGGACGCCGTCCGCCGCGACGATCGCCGCCGCAGTTGGCGTCGGCGCCGGCCAGACGATTGGCCACGGCGTCCCGGATCGGACCTCTGGTGCGGGTGACGGCGAAATAGCGCAGCAGGTCGCCGCTGGCCGCCTCGGCGATGCGCACGGGACTGTAGCTGACGGTCAGCAGGCAGTCGCGCCGCGCGCCGCCCGCAAAACGCCATGCCGCCAGCGCCGCCTGAGCGTCTAAGCTGGGTGCGGAGGCGCGTCCCTGGGCGGGCTGCACGGCCTTGATATCCAGGGTGCGGCCATCCTCTGCGATGGAGAAGCCGATCACCGTGTCCGGCGTTTCGCCTGCATTTGCGGATTGCGCCGTCTGGACCGCGAGGTCGTCGCTGTAGGCGGCATGGACGGGTTCGCCATCGCAGGTCGCCTGAGCCGTCGGCCGCAGCAGGCTCATATTACCCACATCGACGGCATCGGCAGGCCCGCGTTGCGACGAAAGGGCGACCGGCGGTGGATAGGGGATGGGCGGCAGCGACTGAGGCGCGGCGGGCGCCGTCATGGGCCATGCCGCCAGGCCGACGCCAAGAAGGATCATTTGTCCGCGCATGGCTGTCTCCGTCTGCACGGCCAGGGTGTGCGGACAGCGCGTGTGTTGTCTAGCGCATTTTCATGACAGGCCCTGGAATTGAGCGAGGGGACGAAGCGTCCGGGCGGACCCGTGCTCTTCGTCCCCTCGCCAAGTCCGGGTTGGACTTGGCCGTTCGGGTCTGGACCTTGGCGTCGGCGCCGTCGCAGGCGAACCTGAAAGGGCGGTCGGCTGTGTCCTGTCGCGCTCCTGGTCTTCGGCGTTCCGCAGGCCTTGACCCGCGCCGTCCGTCGATCCCGATCCGGTTCCCCTGTTTCGATGATCCGAAGACCTGTCGAAGACCAGGGCCTTGATCCCGCCTGCCGCACGTTACGATCCGAAGATCGCCCGAAACGTCGGGTCGGAGAGCCGGGCCGGTTCGCTTGATTTCCGGGGTCTCCCCTGGATTTCCGCGCCGCCGTGTCCCTCGGCCTGTTGACGTTCCGACGAAACCGGCTATGAGGCAAGCGCCCCAACTCGCCCCGATGTGCACGAATGGCCCGGCGGCGGTGGACAAGTCTGTGAACATCTGTGGACGGATCGAATTCGCCTTGGCGGATCAGCGATCTGGCTTGTCCACAGAAACGCAGGGCCAAGGCGTCAAAGTCGCGCGTCCATCCAGACGCGGATGGCGGCGCGGGCGCCGCGGGCGGCGGGACCCCCGAAATGCAGGAAGCCGTGCGGGGTCTCGGGCACGCGGATCAGGTCGGCGTCCGACGCCTCGCCCCAGCGGGTGGCCATCAGCAGGCTGTCCTCGAACAGGGGGTCGTCTTCTCCGGCCAGGAACAGGGCCGGGGGCAGGCCGGTCAGGTCGGCGTACAGGGGCGAGACGTCGGGCTGGCGCAGGCCCGCCTCGTCGCGGTCGGGGGCCAGGCGCGCCAGATCGGCCTGCATGGTCGGGCCGTTGAACAACAGGGTCTCTGGTCCGGCGGAGCGCACGCTTTCGGTGCCCGACAGGTCGAAGACGCCGTAGGTGAAGACGCAGCCGCGCACGAGGTCGATCAGCCCCTGGTCACGCAGGGCGACGGCGGTCAGGGCCGCCAGATGCCCCCCGGCCGACTCGCCCGCGATGAACAGGGTCGCGGCGCCCAGACGATCGACATTGGTCACGGTCCAATAGGCGGCGGCCAGACAGTCGGCGATGGCGGCGTCGATATAGACCTGCCGACGCTCGGACAGCAGGCGATAATCGACCGACACCACGCAGAAGCCGTGGTGGGCCAGATGGGCGTTCAGCCGGTCGTTCAGCCCGGCGCTGCCCAGCACCCAGCCGCCGCCGTGGATATCCAGGATGACGGCGCGGGGCGTGCCCGTCGGATGCAGGATGCGCAAGGGGACGGGGTGATCGCCGTCCGTCTGGACGATCTCGACCGTCACGCCGCGCTTCTTCAGGCGAGGCGTGGTGACCCGCCCGGCGGCCGCGTCCAGCCACAGCGACAGCCGCTGGCCCGCATCGATCCGCCAGCCGTCGGTGCGAAGGCGTGGCGCGCGGGCGAGGACGGCGTTGATCCGCCGCACCGCCGCCTGCTGGGGCGGGGCGAATTCGACGAGGTGGCTGCGCAGGGTCATGAAGCTTGAGTGTGCGGCGGCGGGTTTGGTTTCAAGAGGTCAGACCCTTACCGTCATTCCGGGGCGTCTGCAGGACGAACCCGGAAGCCAGGAAACGCACATCCAGCGCCGAATGCGTCTGACAAGGTCTCTGTCCTCCTGGGTTCCGGGTTCTTCGCTTCGCTCAGCCCCGGAATGACGAAAAGGTCGGTCGGACTTACCCCGCCAGGGCCGCCTTCTTCTCTTCCAGCTCCAGCCATTCCAGTTCGGCGGATTCCAGTTCGGCGCGGGCCTTTTCGGCAGCCTTCATGGCGGCGTCGAAGGCCTTGGGGTCGCGGGCGTAGAGGGTGGGGTCGGCCAGGGTCGCGTCGTGTCTGGCGATGGTCGCGGGCAGGGCATCGATCAGGGTTTCGAGTTCCTTCAGGCGGTGGGCGTCCTTGAAGGAGAGTTTGGCGGTCTTCTTTGCCGCAGCGGGGGCGGGGTTGGCGGCGGCGCGTTCGGCGGCGGCCTTGTCCTGGGGGCGGGGGTTCGAGCCGGGCTGGAGGAAGCCGGGGTTCTGGCGGATGAAGTCGGTCCAGCCGCCGGGGGTCTCGACGATGTCGCCACGCCCGTTCAGCGCCAGGGTCGAGGTGGACAGCCGGTCGATGAAGTCGCGGTCGTGCGAGACCAGGATCAGGGTGCCGTCATAGCCCTCCAGCAGCTCCTCCAGCTTGTCCAGCGTGTCCATGTCCAGGTCGTTGGTCGGTTCGTCGAGGACCAGAAGATTGGCCGGTTTGGCCAAGGCCCTGGCGAGAAGCAGGCGGTTGCGCTCGCCGCCCGACAGGGTCGAGATCGGCTGGCGCAGCTGGGCCTCGGAGAAGAGGAAGTCCTTGGCGTAGGCGGCGACGTGTTTGGACACGCCGCGCACCAGAATGCTGTCGCCGCCGCCCGGCGTCAGGGCGTCCCACAGGGTCATGTCCGACTTCAGCCCCTCGCGCGACTGGTCCAGATAGACGGGCTCCAGGTTCGCGCCCATGCGCACCGTGCCCTCGTCGGGCGCGAGTTCGCCGAGCAGGGTCTTGACCAGGGTGGTCTTGCCCGCGCCGTTGGGACCGACGATGCCCAGACGGTCGCCGCGGATGATGCGGGTGGTCAGGTCCTTGAACAGGGTGCGGCCGTTGAAGCCCTTGGACACCCCCTTGATCTCGGCGACCAGCTTGCCCGAGGGCGAGCCGGAATCGACGCCGAGATACAGTTCGCGCGGGGCGTCCTTCATCTTCTCGGCGCGCTCGGCGCGCAGCGCCTGAAGCGAGCGGGCGCGGCCCTCGTTGCGGCTGCGGCGGGCGGTGATGGAGGAGTAGAAGGTGGCGGTCTCGCGCTCGATGGTCTTGGTCAGGCGGCGCAGGGATTCGGCCTCTTCCTCCAGCACCTTGGAGGACCATTCGTCGAACTCGACGAAGCCCTTGTTCAGGGTGCGGACGCGGCGGCCTTCCAGCCAGTGGACAGTGTTGGTGACGCGGTTCAGGAAGGCGCGGTCGTGGCTGACGACCAGCAGGGCGAACCGGGCCTGGATCAGCTCGTTCTCCAGCAGTTCGATGGCCAGGATGTCGAGGTGGTTGGTCGGCTCGTCCAGCAGCAGCAGGTCGGGTTCTTCGGCGAAGGCCTTGGCCAGCGCGGCGCGGCGGGTTTCGCCGCCAGACAGGCCCTGGGTCGATTTCTCGGGGTCGAGGCCGAAGGTCGTCAGCCAGCTTTCGGCCGTCCAGCTCTCGGCCTCGCCTGACGAGGCATAGTCCAGCAGGGTCCACTCCTTTGTCGCCCTATCGCTGGCGCTACTTGAGGGCGGGCTGAGATCCGGCTCCTGCGGCACATAGGCGAAGCGGACGGCGGACTGGATCGAGCGGTCTCCGCTGTCCGGCTCGATCAGGCCCATGACGACCTTCATCAGGGTGGACTTGCCCGCGCCGTTGCGGCCGACGAGGGCGGCGCGGCTGCGCGGTTCGACCGCGAGGTCGACGCCGTCGAACAGGGGGCGCTGGCCATCCTGAAGGCGGACGTCCTTGAGGGCGACGAGGGGAGGTCTGGCTGCCATTTGACTTTCGATCCTCGCCCGCGAACGGATGAGGGGGCCGCGCGCATGGCGGGGCGGAAGGGAAGGAAAGAGTGCGATCTAAGGGGTGCGGCGGCCAGTTTCCACCGGAAAGGGCGTACAGACGAAAGGATTGACTGTTACCGTCCGGACGGTATGTATGGCGAATGGACACGACGACACGCCGCCGGGCGCCCGACACAACGAGAACTGAAATCCTAGACAAGGCGTTGGAGGTGGCGGCGGAACTGGGCGCGACGGGCTTTACGCTGGACGCCGTGGCGGCGCGCACGACGGTCAGCAAGGGGGCGGTGCTGCATCATTTCCCGACGAAGAAGGCCTTGTTGGAAGGCATGATCGATCATCTGGGCGATATGCACACCGAGGCCATTTTGGCCGAGGCGGCGCGCGACCCGGAACCCTATGGGCGCAATGCGCGGGCTTATCTGCGGTCGGTGGTCAATGAGCCGGTGACGCCGCAGGACGTCAGCATCGGGCGCGTGGTGCTGGCCGCCTGCGCCATTGACCCATCGCTGTCGGAGCGCTGGACCAAGTGGATCGAGCGGGTGCGGCAGGACGATCCCAGCGATCCGGTCGGCGCTGATGACGCCCTGCTGCTGAGGCTGATCGCGGACGGGCTGTGGATGTCGGACCTATTCGGGGTTCATCCGGTGTCGCAGGCACAGCGGCGCGCGCTGCTGTCGCTGTTGACGCCTGGGCAGATGTTGACGGCGAACGACCTGTGAGCCTGGCGACCTGGGCGGCGCTGCTGGGCGCCATCGCCCTGGAAGTCGCGGGCACGACCATGCTGCAGGCCTCTCAGCAGTTCACGAGGGCCTGGCCGACGGCGGGCATGGCGGTCTGTTACGGGCTGGCCTTCTATCTGCTGTCGATCGCGTTGAAACAGATGCCGGTGGGGATCGCCTATGCGATCTGGAGCGGGCTGGGCGTGGTGGCGATCTCGCTGATCGGGCTGGTGGTGTTCCGGCAGCGGCTGGACCTTGCCGCCGTGATCGGCCTGACGATGATCGTGGGCGGAGTGGTGGTGATCAACCTGTTCTCAAGGGCCGCGACGCATTGAGCTTGCACAGCCGTCGAACGTCCGGGGGGGCGACAGCGGCCGGATCGGCGCGTATGAGGCGCCCATGCAGCCCTACTGGCAAACCAAGACCCTGGCCGAAATGTCTCCGCGCGAGTGGGAGAACCTGTGCGACGGATGCGGCCTGTGCTGCGTGATCCGGTTCGAGGACGAGGATACCGGCGACGTCATTCCCACGCGGGTTCACTGCAAGCTGTTCGATCCCGACGCCTGCACCTGCGCGGACTATGCGAACCGTCAGGCCCAGGTGCCGGACTGCATCAAGCTGACGCCGAACAATATCGAGCGGTTGGCGTGGATGCCGAAGTCGTGCGCCTATCGCCGCCTGAACGAGGGGCGGCCGCTGGCGGCGTGGCATCACCTGATCTCGGGCAGTCGCGAGACGGTGCATACGGCGGGCGTGTCGGTGCGGCGCCAGACGATCTCGGAACTGGCGCTGGCCCAGCCGGAAGACGCGCTGGACTTCGAAGCGCCGGAATGGGCGCTGGAACGCGGCTGACGGGTTGTTCGCGCCAGCGCGCGCAATGACGCTGGTGTGAATCCTTTCAAATCATAGGCTTGTCTGTTTTTCGAGGCGTTTTGCGCGCCCGAGGACGCTGGTGCGCTATGGTTTGTGCATGGCGGGAAATGGGGATGAGACGGGGGCCGGGGGCATGGACGCCGGGTGGCTGGATCATGTCCGCGAACGGCTGACGGCCAAGGTCGAACAGGCGGTCCAGGCGCTGTGCAGCACCGATGCGCGGAACGGCGTCGCCGAGGCCGAGAAGCTGGCGCGGGCCGCAGGCGTGATCGCGCGGGCGGCCAAGGCGGTGGACGCCCTGAAGTCCCGCTCCGAGCGCAAAACTGAAGAGGATGAGATGGGCGGTGAACACTTCGATCCCGAAGAGGACGAGCGACTGCGCGCCGAATTGTGCGGCCACTATGATCGAGTCGAGCGGATTCTGGAGGAGAAGCGAGCCGAGGCGGCTGAACGGATACGAGCTAAGGCGCGAGCAGCGCCGCTGGCGGGTGGCGAAACACCAGATTGAGCCGCAGGGCGACGACTGGCGCACCTGGCTGCTGCTGGGCGGGCGCGGGTCGGGAAAGACCCTGGCCGGGGCCGTCTGGATCGACGCCCTGGCGCGGCAGGAAAGACGCAACTTCGCCCTGATCGCCCCCGCCCTGCATGATGTGCGCGAGGTGATGGTGGAGGGGGTGTCGGGGTTGAAAAGCCTGACGCCGGTGGGGGCGCGGCCGCGGTGGGAGGCGGGGCGGCGCAGGCTGGTCTGGCCCGAAAGCGGATCGGCGGCCTATGCGTTTTCGGCCGAAGATCCCGACAGCCTGCGCGGGCCGCAGTTCCACTATGCCTGGGCCGACGAATTCTGCGCCTGGCGGAATCCGGAGGCGGTGCTGGCCAATCTGAGGTTCGGGCTGAGGTTGGGCGCCGCGCCGCGCCTGACGGTGACGACGACGCCGCGGCCGATCCCGGCGCTGAGGAAGCTGATGGCCGAGGACGGGACGGTGACGGACCGGGCGGGGACGCAGGCGAACGCGGATAATCTGTCGCCGGGTTTTCTGGCCCATCTGAAGGCGCTGTACGGCGGGACGCGGCTGGAGGCGCAGGAACTGGAAGGCCTGGTGGTCGAGGGCGAGGGCGCCCTGTTCCGCATTGAGGATCTGAGACGGGCGAGAGGGGCGCGTCCGGCCGAGCTGGACCGGGTGGTGGTGTCGGTCGATCCGCCCGCCACGGCGCATGGGGACGCCTGCGGGATCGTGGTCGTCGGGCGGCGCGAGGGGCGGGCCTTCGTGCTGGCGGACCTGACGGCGCAGGGGCTGTCGCCCGGCGGATGGGCGGGGGTCGCCGCCGCCGCCGTCAAGACGTTCGGCGCGCACGAAGTGACGGCCGAGGCCAATCAGGGCGGCGAGATGGTTCGCGCGGTCCTGGTGCAGGCGGGATGTTCGGCGCCGGTGAAACTGGTCCACGCCTCACGCTCCAAGGCCGCGCGGGCCGAGCCGGTGGCCCTGCTCTATGAACAGGGGCGGGTGGTCCACTGCGGGGACTTTCCGGCCCTGGAGGAGGAGATGCTGGGGCTGGGGATCGGCCAGGGAGGCGGGGGCGGAAAATCGCCCGACCGCGCCGACGCCCTGGTGTGGGCGGTCACGCGGCTGATGCTGCAGACGCGCAAGGCGGGGCCGAGGGTGAGAGCGCTTTAGCCCGCTTCGCCGCGCAAGATTTTTGAACAGGAGAGACGATATGCCAGCCATTCCCGAGCGGGACGGATTGCTGAGCCATGGGCGCGACGCCAGCGGCCCGGCGCGGCGCGCGACGACGGTGACGCCCAGCGACGCGGCGGACCTGCCGATCTACGCCAAGGCGCTGTATGTCGGCGTCGCGGGCAATCTGCGGGTGCTGACGACGGGGGCGGAGGATGCGGACGCCGTGACCTTCGTCAATCATCCGGTCGGCTGGCTGCCGGTGCAGGTGCGCCGGGTGCTGGCGACCGGCACGACAGCGACGCAGATCGTGGCGGCCTTCGACTGATGGCCGAGACGGGGTTCAGCGTCGGCGCCTGCGGAGCGGCGTCGGGCGGGGTTCTGGGGCGCACGCGGTTCTCCGTGTCGGAGCTGCCGGTCTGGTCGGCGGCGGTGCGCGCCATGCAGGCGGGCGGACGCGAGGCGCAACTGCTGTGCATCGGCGACAGCGTGACGCAGGGCTACGGCGCGGTGGCGGGGGGCTGGACCCCCAAAGCCAGAAGCGCGGCCTGGCCCGAGCGGCTGGCGGCCCTGATGAGCGGGCGCGGCCTGCCGGCGTCGGCGGCCTCGGTCGCCGGCGCCGGTGCGGCGGACGGGGCGACGGGCGGCTATCCGGCCTATGATCCGCGTGTCGGGCTGGGCGCGGGGTGGGGCGTCAACGCCCTGACCGGCCTGGGCGGAAAGCTGTTCTGGGGAGCGGCGTCATCGACCGGCGGCTGGACGTTTCAGCCGGACGGGCCGGTGGACCGGTTCGACCTGTGGGCGGTGAATAATACGGCGCTGGGCGTGCTGACGGTCGAGACGGACGGCGAGGTGCGCGCGGTCGTCAACACGACAAAGGCCCCCGCCATGGAGGTGACGACAGTCGCCTTTCCCGAGACCAGCGGGCCGGTGACGGTGCGCTGGAGCTCGGGCGGGGCGGTCTTCATCGCGGGTGGCGTGGCCTGGAGGTCGTCGGTCCGGCGGGCGCGGGTGGTCAACGCCGGTTGGGGCGGGGCCAAGGCGGCGGACTGGACGACGACGGACCAGCTGTACCGCGCCTATGGCTCCATCCCGGTCGCGGCGCCGGATCTGTCGGTGATCTGCCTGACCATCAACGACTGGAACGGGGCGACGGCCGTGGCGACCTACAAGACCAGTCTGGGCCTGCTGGTCGATCGGTGCCTGATGACCGGGGATGTGCTGCTGATGACCGGCGCGCCGTCCGATCCGGCCCAGGGCAAGGCCAGCTACGCCGTCCAGGCTGCGGTGAAGACGGCGGTGTTCGAGGTGGCGGCGTCGCGGAGCCTGGCGACGCCCATCGACGGCGCGGCCCTGTTCGGCGGAACCTTCGCGCCGGGCCTGATGTCTGACGCCGTCCATCCCAATGCGGCGGGACAGGCGCGGATCGCCGAGGCCGTGCGGGCGCGCGTGATGATCTGAGGTTGAGTCCATGTCGCGTGCGATGCTAGCCGTGGGGAATGGGGGGACGGTTCGACAACATCCAGGTGTTGCGCTTCGTGGCGGCCGGTCTGGTCGTGGCGACCCACGCCGTCGATCTGGCGGCTGGGCGGCTGGGGCTTGATACGGTCCTGACGGGCGGGACGCTGGAGAATTTCGGGGCCGTGGGCGTCGACATCTTCTTCGTGATCAGCGGTTTCATTATTGCGACGACGACGCGGGGGCAGTCGGGTCTGGCCTCGGCGAGAGACTTCCTGTGGCGGCGGTTTCGACGGGTGGCGCCCATCTACTGGCTGTTGTCCCTGCCGATCCTGATCGGGATGGCGCGGGGCGGGACGCTGAGCCCGGAGGTGGCGAGGGCGACCTTTCTGTTCTGGCCGTTCAGCGGCCTGAGCATGACGTTCCCGGCGCTTGGGCCGGGGTGGACCCTGTGTTTCGAGATGTTGTTCTACCTCGGGTTCGGCGTGGCCATGGTCGTAGGGCGAAAGGCCGGCTGGGCGTTGGCCGCGGCCTATCTGGGGGCGATGGCGGCGGGGCTGGTTGTGGCGACGCCGATGCTGCGGTTCCTGGGCGCCCCCATCGTGCTGGAGTTCTTGCTGGGTGTCGGGATTGCGCTGGCCTGGCGGCAGGCGCCGCGACGGGCGGGCGTCTGGGCCGTCGGCCTGGCGATGGCGGGTTTTGGTCTGACCCTGGTGTTTGGATACGGCGGGATCGACGATGTCCGGGCGCTGAATGATCCATGGAACGGACTGAAGCGGGTGGCGATCTGGGGCCTGCCCAGCGCGCTGCTGGTTCTGGGCCTGGTGCGGATGGAGCGGATCTATCGCGCGCCTGGGCCGTGGCGGCGCGGGCTGATCTTCATGGGGGACGCCTCCTATGCCGTCTATCTGGTCCATGTGCTGGTGATCCGCGCGCTGGGGCGGATGTTGGAGAGCGGGATGGTCGGCCTGCCGGGGGATGCGGTGGTGGTGCTGACGGTCGCGGCGAGTTTGGCGGCGGGCGCGGTCGTGCATCTGTGGGTCGAAAAGCCGTTGCTGAAACTGATGAGCGGACCCAGGGCTGCGCTCCTCAATACAGGGATTGAGCGCCCGGCTGCGTAGGGCCAATCGACATTCACTACGCCGCTCTCTTAACTCGTCATTCCGGGGCTGAGCGAAGCGAAGAACCCGGAACCCAGGGCTGCGGCGCCATTGCTTGCCGTATTCTGCGCCGGATCACGAGCCCCCTGGGTTCCGGGTTCGTCCTACGGACGCCCCGGAATGACGGTTGGGGCTGAATGTCGATCGAGTTTAGAGAACTGGGGCGCAGACGAAGCCTCGTTCGGCCCTGCGGGCCACCTTCTCCCACAGGGGCAGGATAGGAATTTCAGGAGATTTCATATGGTTTCGATCCGATGGCCGTTCGGCCGGTCGGCGCAAGGTGCTGCGCCCGAGGTCAAGGAAAGCCGGACCGGGGCGGTGGTCGCCTTTTCCGGCGTCGGACGGGCGCGGTGGACGCCGAACGACTACGCCAGTCTGGCGCGCGAGGGCTATCAGAAGAATGCGGTGGCCTATCGCTGCATCCGCATGATCGCCGAGGCGGCGGCGTCTGCGCCCTTCGCGGTGTTCGTGGACGGGGTGCGCGACGAGGCGCATCCGCTGGCGAAGCTGATCCGCCGGCCCAATCCCGAACAGTCGGGGGCGGAGCTGATGGAGGCGGTCTATGGCGCGCTGCAGGTGTCGGGCAACGCCTATGTCGAGGCGACCGGCGACGCGGACGGGGACGGGGCGCCGGACGAGCTGTGGGCGCTGCGCTCCGACCGGGTGAAGGTGGTTCCGGGCCGGTCGGGCTGGCCCGAGGCCTGGGATTATTCCGTGGACGGACGCTCGGTCCGGATCGGGCGGGCGCAGGACGGCTGGGCGCCGGTGATGCACCTGAAACTGTGGCATCCGCTGGACGACTGGTACGGGCTGTCGCCGCTGGAGGCGGCGGCGCAAGGGGTGGACGCGCACAATGCGGCGGGCGCCTGGAACAAGGCCCTGCTGGACAATGCGGCGCGGCCGTCCGGGGCGCTGGTTTACGGTGCGCGGGACGGAGAGCGGCTGACCGACAGTCAGTTCGAGGCGCTGAAGGACCAGCTGTCGAACGTCTATGCCGGGGCGACGAACGCCGGGCGGCCGATCCTGCTGGAAGGCGGCATGGACTGGAAGCCGCTGAGCCTGACGCCGGCGGAGATGGATTTCACCGCCGGCAAGCACGCGGCGGCGCGCGAGATCGCCCTGGCGTTCGGGGTCCCGCCGCAACTGCTGGGGATACCGGGCGACGCGACCTACGCCAACTATCGCGAGGCCAATGCGGCCTTCTGGCGCCAGACGGTGATCCCGCTGGTCAGGAAGGCGGCCGGGGCGATGACGGGCTGGCTGGGCGACCGGTTCGCCGACTGCGAGATCAGGGCCGATATGGACGCGGTGTCGGCGTTGCAGCCCGAGCGCGACGCCCTGTGGGCGCGGCTGGACGCCGCCAGCTTCCTGACCGACGAGGAACGCAGGCGGATGGCGGGGGTGGAAGGATGACTGAACATCACATCCGGCGCGTGCCGACGGCGCTGCTGATCGCGGTGGTCGTGCAGACGGTCGGGGGGCTGGTCTGGGCCGGGGGCGCGGCGGCGCGGATCGCGACGCTTGAGCAACAGGTCGGGGAGCAGAGGCTGGTCGCCGAACGGCTGGCGCGGCTGGAGACCCAGGGCGAGGCGACGGCGGCGGCCGTGGAGCGGATCGAGCGGCGGCTGGAGGGGGCTAAATGAGCGCACTGGCCATCGAAGGCTACGCCTCGCTGTGGGGCGTGGCGGATCTGAACGGGGATGTGGTGCAGGCGGGGGCGTTCGCGGACAGTCTGGCCAAGACGGGCGCGGCCGGGGTGCGGATGCTGAACCAGCACGATGCGCGGGCGCCCGTGGGGGTGTGGGAATGGATCGAGGAGGATGCGCGCGGCCTGTTCGTGCGCGGCCGGATCGAGGACTGGTCCGCCGAGGCGCGGTTCGCTCGCGCGCTGAGCCGGGCGGGGGCGCTGGACGGGCTGTCGATCGGATACCGCACGGCGCGGGCCAGGCGTGAGGGGCGGCTGCGGGTGCTGAGCGAAGTGGACCTGTGGGAGGTGTCGCTGGTGACCTTCCCGATGCTGCCGGGGGCGCGGTTCGGCCTTGTTTCAGCGTGACCTTATGGTCGTGAAGACGCCCTGCCGGTTCAGCGTGTCCGCGAGCTTGGTCATCATCGCGCGTCCCTTCGGCGTATGGATGAAACACAGGGCCCAGAAGGCGAGGATCAAGGCGAAGAACCAGCCGGTGTGCAGCGCCAGTGTGGCGAACAGGATGAAGACGAACGCCAGGGCGTAGGCGCCCAGATAGACCAGGGCCAGCCGGCCCGCCGCCGAAGCCGATGGGTCAGACAGGCCCCCCAGCATTTCCGCAAGGCCAGGCGATGTGGCGGTGGACTGCGGAGCCTGCTCGACGGGGACGGGGTGCGGCCGGTCCTGAGGCTTGGGTTGGGGCGCGGGTGGGGTTGGGCGTTTCGGTTTGACGGCGACGGGGTCCGGCGCGCGTCGAGCCGACGGGTGAAGGACCGAGCGGCCCAGTTCATCCACGATGAAGACGTCGCCGAACGGAACGGAGGAGAAGTCCAGTCCGCGCGTGTCCTGGCCATAGCTCTGGCCGTGCAGGGCCGTCAGACGCCCTTGCCGCAGCTCGATCTGGAAGCCGACGGGATCGGGCAGGTCGGCGACCATGGCATGGACCGTGCCGAACAGGCCGGTGGCGTCGGGATTGTCCGCACGTCGGTTCGGATCGGCGTTGAACTGTGCGTACAGGCCCGCGCCCGTGTTGCGGCGCAGACCGACCGAGCCTGACGCGATCTGGGCCGCCAGATCGGGCACGCTGTCGCCCATCTGCCAGACCATGGCGTCCATGACGGCGCTTTCGAGGGGCGTGAGATGGGACATCAGAGGATCAACGCGCGCCGAGGAAGGGATGGCGGCCGGTTTCCTTGGCCGCCGCGACGTAGTGGTCGTGCATCCGGCGCAGTGAAAGCCATCGACCGATCACGATCACAACGGCCAGCAGAGTGATGAAAACCGGCCAGTAGGTCAGAGGCAAGGGACGGCCCAGCCACTGAGAAAGTCGTTCCAGCGTGTCCGGCATCAGAGATATGAAAAACAGCGACCCAATCGCCAGCACGAACAGCAACTCGGTCGGAATTGAAATCAGGCGGGGAACAGGCCTTCCCCAGGTGGCGACAAGCGACTGCATGAATGGCGGGAGGCTTTCGACAGGCGGTTGTTCGTCAGTGCGCAGAAATTGCCCGACCGACACGGGGCCGGGCCGATCCGCCATCTGTATCCGCTGTAGAACAGGCAGGGCGCGGTTGCGTGCACGTTGTGTAGGCCACTGCAGCCAGCCGATGAGGCGGGCGACCAAGACTGAGGCCAGAGCGTACAGTAGCAAGAGAATAACTAAGATATCGTCAGTGATGAACTGGGTGTGCGTGACAACGGCGAATACGGACAGCATGCCTAGCGGCAGCAGGTCCCAGCCCAGCTTGAACAGCCAGGACCGCCGAATGGCGTCCAACAGTTTCGGGGACGTGTTTTTCACGCCTCGACCCTAACCGCAAACTGCGGTTCTTCAACCGGAGACATCATGAAAGAGACCAAACAGGCTTCCGCCTCGCCGGAAGCGCGCGCCGCCATGCATGAGATGATGGCGGCGTTCGAGGCGTTCAAAGGGGCGAACGACGTCCGGCTGGACGAGATCGAGAAGAAGGCGGCGGCAGACGTGCTGCTGGAGGAGAAGGTGGCGCGCATCGATCAGGCGGTGGCGGCGGCCCAGGCGCGACTGGATCGGGTGATGAGCCAAAGCCGTCGCCCGGTCATTGGCGGCGAGCCGGCGGAGCCAACATCTGCGCCAGAGGCCAAGGCGGCGTGGGACGGCTATCTGAAGACGGGTCAGTCCGGTGCGCTGGAGGTCAAGGCGGGTCTGTCCGGCGGCGCGACCTCCGGCGGCTATGTCGTGCCATATGAGACCGAGCGCGCCATCGAACGTCGGCTGATGGCGGCCAGTCCGATGCGCGAGATCGCCACGGTTCGCACGGTGGCGGCGGGCGTGTTCAGAAAGCCGGTCTCGACGGCGGGCGTGGCCTCGGGCTGGGTGGCGGAAACGGCGGCGCGGCCGGAGACGGATCCGGCGACCCTGGCCCTGCTGGAGTTTCCGTCGGCGGATCTCTACGCCAATCCGGCGGCGACGCAGGCCCTGCTGGACGACGCCATGGTCGATCTGGACGAATGGCTGGCGGCGGAGGTCGAGGACGCCTTTGCGGCGCAGGAGACCCAGGCCTTCATCAATGGCGATGGGGTGAACAAGCCCAAGGGTCTGCTGTCCTATCCGACCGTGGCGGATGCGGGCCAGGCCTGGGGTCAGATCGGTTATGTCGCCTCGGGCGCAGCGGGCGGGTTCGCCTCGACCAGTCCGGCGGATCGGCTGATCGACCTGATCTATGCGCCCAAGGCCCAGTATCGGCCGAACGGGCGTTTCGTAATGAACAGGAAGACCGTCTCGGCCGTGCGCAAGTTCAAGGACGCGGACGGCAACTACATCTGGCAGCCGGCGACGCGGCTGGGCGAGACGGCGTCCCTGCTCGGCTATCCGGTCACCGAGATCGAGACCATGCCGGATGTGGCGGCCAACAGCCTGTCGATCGCGTTCGGCGACTTCCAGCGCGGCTATCTGATCGTGGACCGGGCGGGGGTGCGGGTGTTGCGCGATCCCTATTCGGCCAAGCCCTATGTGCTGTTCTACACGACCAAGCGCGTGGGCGGCGGGGTGCAGAACTTCGACGCGATCAAGGTGATGAAGTTCAGCGCGAGCTGAGGCGCCAG
This sequence comes from uncultured Brevundimonas sp., assembly GCA_963522565.1. GTDB lineage: Bacteria > Pseudomonadota > Alphaproteobacteria > Caulobacterales > Caulobacteraceae > Brevundimonas. Next base: position 63,069 of record CAUQZC010000009.1, read on the forward strand.
CGGCTCTCCCTCCCCGAGGCGGGGAGGGAGAATTCTGATTTCGACAATGGAGATTGGCATGGCGCAGCCGGTGACGGTGGCGGAGGCGAAGTTGTTTCTGCGGGTCGAGCATGAGGCCGAGGACGGGCTGATCCAGACCTTGATCGAGGCCGCGCGGGCGCGAGTGGAGGGGGATGTCGGTCTGAGCCTGACATCGACCTCGCCCGCGCCGCTGCGGCTGGCGATCCTGATGCTGGTGCTGCGGGCCTATGAGCGGGGCGAGCCGGAAATGGCGATCGCGCCGGTCGAGGCCTGGCTGGCGCCTTACCGCGTGGTGCGGCTTTGACCGGGCGCTATCGGCCTTCGGCCGCCTTGAGCGCCGACATGAGGGTGCTGGCGGGGCTGTATCGGGCGGTGGAGGCCCAGACGCCCTATGGCGGGCGCAGCGTGACGTTTGAGGCGGTCGGTTCGACCTGGCTGAAATGCGAGGCGCGCAGACGCACCGAACGGGGCGAGGGCGATCAGCGACGGGCGATCGAAACCCTGACCGCCGAGGCGCGGGATGATCCGCGTCTTTGCGCCGGGCGGGTGCTGAGGTTCGGCGGCGGCGACTGGCGGATCGTGTCTGTCGGGGCGCCGAGGCCGGGGCGCGTCCAACTGATGCTGGAGCGGGTGCGATGATCGATCATGAAAGCGCGCTGCAGAAGGCGATGCTGGCGGTGTTGAAGGCGGACGCGGCGGTGCAGGCCCTGCTGGGCGGGCGGGTCTGGGATGAGGCGCCGGAAGGGGCCGAGTTTCCGCATCTTGTGATCGGACGATGCGAGAGCCGGCCGCTGGCGGCGGATGGGGGCGGGGTCGAGCAGAGACTGACGCTGACGGCCGTGTCGCGATTCGCGGGGTCGCAAGAGGCCAAGGCGGTCGCGGCGGCGGTGCGGGCGTGTCTGCACGACGTGACGCTGGAGGCCGACGGGGTGCGGACGGCGACGCTGAGGGCGACGTTCGCCGATGTATTCCGCGCGGGCGACGGGCGGCGGACCTACGCCGTGGTGCGGCTGAGGGCCGTGACGGAAGAAGTTTGATCCTCCTCCGCGTCAGCGGGGGAGGGGGCCATGCGCAGCATGGTGGAGGGGGCGAAAGCGGCTGGATGTGGAAATCAGGCGACGGAGTTCGAGTCCGCCCCTTCCGTCACTTCGTAAGCCCGCTCCTCCATTTCGCTGCGCTTCACGAGGGAGGATTGAGTGATGACGGCACAGGCCGGCAAGGACATGCTGCTGAAGATCGAGGGCGCGCCGGGCGTGTTCGCGACGGTGGCGGGGTTGAGGGCGCGGACGATTTCGCTGAACGCCAAGACGGTGGATGCGACCGACGGCGACAGCGCGGGCCGGTGGCGCGAACTGCTGGCGGGGGCGGGCGTCAAGTCGGCGGCGGTGTCGGGGCAGGGGATTTTCCGCGACGCGGCGTCGGATGCGCTGGTGCGGGAGGCCTTCTTCGATCAGGCGGCGAAACGCTGGCGGCTGGTGGTGCCGGACTTCGGCGTGCTGGAGGGGCCGTTCCTGGTCGCGGCGCTGGAATACGCCGGCGAACACGAGGGCGAGGCGACCTTCGCCCTGAGCCTGGCCAGCGCGGGCGCCATCAGCTTCAGCGTGATCTGATGGCGGCGGCGAACGGGGCGAGGGGCGAGGTCGCGGTCAGTCTGGGCGGCGAAAGGCGTCGGGTCTGTCTGACGCTGGGGGCGCTGGCGGAGATCGAGACGGGGCTGGGCGTCGCGGGGCTGGCGGCTGTGGCCGAGCGGATGAAGACGCTGTCGGCGCGCGATCTGATGATCGTTCTGGCGGCCCTGCTGCGGGGCGGCGGCGAGGGCGAGGCGGCGGACGGTCTGGGTGGATCAATGATTGATCCCTGCGAGGCGGCGCAGGCGGTGGCGCTGGGCTTTTCGGCGGCGGCTGCGTGACCGACCAGATCGCCACGCCGTGGGGCGAGATGCTGAGGATCGCCGCACAGATGGGCGTGACGCCTGAAGGGTTCTGGCGGCTGTCGCTGAAAGAATGGCGGATGCTGAGCGAGGCGCCGCGCGGCGCGGCGCCGATGGGGCGGACGACGCTGAAAAGCTTGATGGAGGACTGGCCAGATGGCGGATGAAACCCGGCGGATGGACGATGTGGCGCTGAAGACGGCGGAGGCCGCAGCGGCGCTGGAGGCGTTGAGGGCGCCCGCTGAGAACGCCGCCGACGCCATCGAAACCGCGTTTGGACGCGCGGGAGACAGTTTGGCCCGGTCGCTGGCGCGGGCGGCGTCGGACGGGGAGGTGTCGCTGGCTGAACTGGCGCGGGCGGTGTTGAACGCGGTCAATGCGGCGGCGGGCGGCAAGGGGGGGCTGAGCACCGCGATCCAGGCGGCGATGAACAGTTTCGGCGGCGCGCGGGCGGAAGGCGGGCCGGTCCTGGGCGGCGGGGCCTATCTGGTCGGCGAACGCGGGCCAGAGGTGTTTCGTCCGGCGACGGGCGGTTCTGTGGAGCCGGCCGGCGGCGGAGGCGGCGTCACCGTCAATGTCTCAGTGGACGGCGGGGCTCCGGCCCTGCTTAGGTCGGAGGCGCAGGTGGCGCAGATGCTGGCGCGGGCCGTCAGCCTGGGCGCGCGCCGGATGTAGAAACGCCGCCCCGTTTTCACGAGGCGGCGCTGAAGTCGCGGCCGAAGGGCGGCCTTTATTCGCCCTTGGGGTTCGGGCCGAAGCGGTTCTCGCCCTTTTCGCTGTCGACCAGACCGATCCACAGCAGGAAGGCGAGGCCGACCAGACCGGCCAGGGCGAACAGGCCGAAGGCCGGACCCATCAGACCCAGAACGGCGGCGGGATTGTTCTCGAGATAGGTCTCGTTCATGCCGCTGGCCGCGATGCCGCCGATCATCATCACCGCGCCGATGACGCCGAGAACCAGGCCGACGGCGTAGGGAGCCAGGACGAACCAGCCGCTCTTGCCCATGTCGTGCAGGCGTTTCACCGAAATGGCGACATTGCCCCAGATGGTCGCAAGCGAGGCGATGAAGCCGATCAGCGGAATCCAGCCCAAAACGACGTTGACGCCGAACAGGATCAGGAAGCCGATCCAGAAATGCGAGCGGCGCAGGCGGCCGTCGAACTGGAGCAGGGCGTATTTGAAATCAAAGCCCGAACCCGCCGGAATAGGGGCGACGCCCGCGACGCCGGTCGATGTGGCGGCGCCGGCGAGGATCAGAATCTGGGTGGCGATTTCCCCCTCAGGCACGAAGTCCACACGAACGCCGGCAGCGGGGACTGCCGGAGATTTCAGGGCGTCGGTCGTGAAGCTGTATCGCGCGCCGTCGTCGCCGCTGATCAGCCCGGCGCCGGATGCGGAATCGTAACTAAGAATTTCGCCACGCAAACGTGTCGCTCCTGAAAGTGAAACGGCTGAGGGATGCCGTGCGGGCAACATGAACGACCGGCGCATTTCGAACAAGATGTCGCAGGCGGCGAGACGCATCGGCGAGGCCGTCAGGCGTCCGTCCGATCTGAAAAATATGGAAATGGTGACAATGACCGCATTTCATGAGGTGCGCCTGCCCGCGCGGCTGGCGTTCGGATCGACCGGCGGGGTCGAGCGCAGGACCCAGATCACGACCCTGGCGTCAGGACATGAGCGGCGCTCGACGCCCTGGGCGATGGGGCGCAGGCGGTATCTGATCGGGGCGAACCTCAGGTCGCTGGACGACATGGCCGAACTGACCGTCTTCTTCGAGGCGCGGCGCGGGCGGCTGCATGGGTTCCGGTTCAAGGACTTCGCCGACTTCAAGTCCTGTAAGCCCGGCGCGGCGGTCACGGCGACGGACCAGCCGCTGGGCGTGGGCGACGGGGCGCGGAAGGTCTTCCAATTGATCAAGCGATACGGCGATGTCGAACGCGTCATCGCCAAGCCTGTCGCGGGGTCGGTGCGGGTGGCGCTGAACGGGGCGGAGACGACCGGCTTCACGGTCGATGTCGCGACGGGACAGGTGATGCTGAACAGCGCGCCGGGCGCGGGCGTTGTGGTGACGGCGGGCTTTCACTTCGACACGCCGGTGCGGTTCGACAGCGACCGGATCGAGACGACGCTGGAGAGTTTCGACGCCGGGCGGATGGCGGCGGTTCCTCTGATCGAGGTCAGGGGCTGAGCCATGAGAGATGTGCCGGATGAGATGGCCGCCCGCATCGAGCGCGGGGCGGCGTCGCTTTGCCATGTCTGGCGGCTGAGGCGGGCGGACGGGACGGTGATGGGGTTCACCGATCACGACCGCGATCTGGAGATGGACGGGACCCTGTGCCGGGCGTCCACCGGCTGGACGGCGGGCGCGGGCGACAGCGCGGTCGGACTGGCGGCGGGATCAGTCTCGGCGGCGGGGGCGCTGGATGACGCGGCGATCACCGAGGCCGATGTGGCGGCCGGGCTCTATGACGGAGCGTCGGTCGAGCTGTGGCGCGTGGACTGGTCCGAGCCGAGCCTGAGGGTTCGGCTGTGGAGCGGAACGCTGGCCTCGATCCGGCGCGAGGCCGGGGCCTTTGTCGCCGAACTGGAAGGACCGCTGGCCAAGCTGGAGCGGGTGGTCGGGCGGACCTATGGGCGGATGTGCGACGCGCGGCTGGGGGACGCCCGGTGCGGGGTGGCGAATGCAGCGGGGCGGGTCTGCGACAAACGCTGGGCCACCTGCGTCGGGACGTTCGCGAATGGAGTGAATTTTCGCGGCTTCCCCGACGTGCCGGGCGACGATTTCCTGACGGCCTGGCCGGCGGGCAGCGCGCGCAATGACGGCGGGAGCAGGCGGTGAGCGGGGTTGTTGTCGCCGCCGCGCGGGGCTGGCTGGGGACGCCCTATCGGCATCAGGCCAGCGTGAAGGGCGTGGGCGCGGACTGTCTGGGGCTGGTGAGCGGGGTCTGGCGCGAGGTGGCGGGGGCGGAGCCGGAGACGGTTCCGGCCTATTCGGCGGACTGGGCCGAGGTGGGGGGCGAAGAGACCCTGCTGGAGGCGGCGAGACGGTGGTTGAGGCCGGTTCCGCTAGCGGCGATGCGGGCGGGGGACGTGCTGCTGTTCCGCATGTCGCCGGGGGCGGCGGTGAAACACTGCGCCATCCTGAGCACGGTCGAAGCGCCGGAGCCCCGGATGATCCACGCCTATTGGGGGCGGGCGGTGGTCGAAAGCTGGATGGGCGTGTGGTGGCGAAGACGGCTGGCGGCCGTGTTCCGGTTCCCTGAGGTCACCACGGAAGTTGACCGAGGAAGTCTTTCTGCGGCGTGCATCGGACGCTCCACTGACCCAGCATCTCACGTGAATAGGGCGTGACCGGTCGAAAGCCGAGTTGGCTATAGGACCAGTTGTAGAGCGAGTTGTCCTTGCGGTCCGCGACGGCGAGGACAGCGTGGAACTCGAACCGCCAATCGCAGGCTCCTGCGCCGCCACAGCGTCTATGCTCGCGCGGCCAGGCCAGTTCACGCAGATGCTTGACCTGATGTGTTCCGTAGTCGTGAAGGTTGGGAACATAGAGGCAGTAGGGCGTGGCGCCAGCCTTCAGGCGCGCTTGGCCGTAGAGAAACAGTGGCGACAGCAGCAGCCAGACGGCGAAGAGAGCCGTCAGTCCACCAAGGAACAGCCACAGAGTATTCCATTTGCGTCGGGTGCGACGGGCGGAGCCTGACATTGTCGCTGTTCCACTGAAACCTAGACAACAAGATAGAAGGTTGCAGCATGGCGCAAGTCGTACTGAGCGCGGTGGGCCAGTCGGTCGGCGGCGGGATCGGGCGGGTGATCGGATCGACGCTGGGGCGGGCGATCGACAACCGGGTGATCGGGTCGCTGGGACCGGCGCGCCAGATCGGGCCGCGTCTGGAGGCGCTGAAGGTTCAGGGCACGGCCGAGGGGGCGCCGATGGCCTGCATCTTCGGCCGGGCGCGGGTGACGGGTCAGGTGATCTGGGCCGCGCGTTTCCTTGAGGCGAAGAACAAGGGACGGGCGGGCAAGGGCGGGCCGAAGACGGTCGACTACGCCTATTCGCTGAGCTTTGCGGTGGCCCTGTGCGAGGGCGAGATCGACGGGGTCGGCCGGGTCTGGGCCGATGGGCGGTTGATGGACATGAACGGCGTGGTGATGCGGGTGCATCGCGGGGGCGAGGATCAGACGCCGGACCCGCTGATCGAGGCGGTCGAGGGGGCGGCGCCCGCCTATCGCGGCGTGGCCTATGTGGTGTTCGAGGACCTGCCGCTGGGGCCGTTCGGCGACCGGGTTCCGCAACTGAGCTTCGAGGTGTTCCGGCGACCGCGCGGTCAGACGCCGCGTCTGGAGGACCGGCTGGAAGGGGTGTGCCTGATCCCCGGCGCAGGGGAGTTCGCTCTGGCGACCCAGGCGGTGGTGCGGCGCGAGGGCCTGACGCGCACGACGGTCGAGAATGTCCATAACGGCGAGGGGCGGGCGGACCTGCTGGTGTCGCTGGATCAGCTTCAGGCGCAACTGCCGAACCTGAAGCGGGTCAGTCTGGTGATCGGCTGGTTCGGCGACGACCTGAGGGCGGGGCAGTGCCGGATCAGGCCGGGCGTCGAACGGCGCGACAAGCCGACCCAGCCGATGATCTGGTCCGTGGCGGGGATGCAGCGGCATCAGGCCTATCAGGTCAGCGCGGTGGATGGAGCGCCCGCCTATGGCGGCACGCCGTCGGACGACAGCGTGCGTCAGGCGATCCGGGCGCTGAAGGCGCGGGGGCTGGAGGTGACCCTGTATCCCTTCGTCTTCATGGACTGCCCCGGCTATCCGTGGCGGGGGCGGATCGCGGGCGACGACGGGGCGCAGGCGGCGGGCCAGATCGCAGACCTGTTCGGAACGGCGGACGGCTGGGGCCTGCGGCGGATGGCGCTGCACTATGCGCGAATCGCAGCCGAGGAAGGGGCGGACGGCCTGCTGATCGGGTCAGAGATGCGGGGCGTGACCTGGACGCGCGATGCGGCGGGCGGTTTTCCGGCGGTGCAGCAGTTCCGGGCTCTGGCGGGGGAATGCCGGGCGGTGGTCGGGGCGGGGGTGAAGCTGTCCTACGCCGCTGACTGGAGCGAATATTTCGGGCGGCAGACGGGTGGGGAGGCGGTGTTCCACCTCGATCCGCTGTGGGCCGACGCCAATATCGATTACGTCGCGATCGATTGGTATCCGCCGCTAAGCGACTGGCGCGAGGGCGACGGCGGCGTTGATGCGGCGACGTGGAAGGGGGCGGACGATCCGGCCTGTCTGGCGGCAGGCGTGGCGGGCGGCGAGGGATTCGACTGGTTCTACGCCAGCGAGGCGGACCGGACGGCGCAGGTGCGGACGCCCATCATCGACGGAGCGCATGGCGAGCACTGGCTGTTCCGACCCAAGGATCTGAGCGGCTGGTGGTCGAACAGTCACCACGACCGACCGGGAGGGGTGCGAAAGGCGACGCCCACCGCCTGGGTCGCGGGGATGAAGCCGGTGCGATTGTCAGAGTTCGGCTGTGCGGCGGTGGACCGGGGCGGCAATGCGCCCAATCTGTTTCAGGACGCCAAGAGCAGCGAGAACGCCCTGCCGCCGGGATCGACCGGCGCACGTGACGACGGGGTGCAGCGGGCGGCGCTGGAGGCGGTGCTGGGCCATTATGCAGAGCCTCAGAACAATCCGGTCTCGGCGGTCTATGGCGGACGGATGCTGGAGGCGGCGGACGCCTGGTGCTGGGACGCGCGGCCCTGGCCGGCGTTTCCGGCGCGCGGGGATGTCTGGGCCGACGCGGGGGCGTGGCGGGCCGGGCACTGGTTGAACGGGCGGCTGTCGGGGGACGGGCGCGACCTGATCGAGGCGGTGCTGAAACGCGGCGGCCTGACGACGGACGAGGTTTCGGTCGAGGGCGTGCAGGGGGCGGCGTCCGGCTATCTGCTGGATCGACCGATGCGGATGCGCGATGCGCTGGAGCCGCTGCTGGCGGCGTTCGACGCGGTGTGCGCCGAGCGCGACGGGCGGGTGGGGGTACTGGGACGGACGGAGCCGGGCCTGACCCTGGAGGACGCGGCCCTGGCCCTGCCGGACAAGGGCGGATCGGAGGCGGCGACGCGGGCGCTGGAGCCGGGGCCGGGCGTGGCGCGGGTGCGGTTTATCGACGAGACGGCGGATTATCAGACCGGCGCCGTGGCGGTGCGCTCTGACGATGCGGGCGCGACCGGCGGCGGGATCGACCTGGACCTGCCGGTGGTGTGCGGCGGGGGGCTGGCGCGGACGGCGGCGGTGCGAGCGCTGGACGGCGCGTCGGCGGAGCGCTCGGTGCTGGCGCTGGGGCCGCTGGAGGCGCTGCGGCTGGAGCCGGGGGATGTGGTGAAGCGGGCCGGGCGCGCGGGCGAATGGCGGGTGACGCGGTTGGCGATGGACGAGACGCCATCGGCGACGCTGGAGCCGGTGCTGCGGCGCCGGACGCCTGAGGACGACGGCGACTGGCGCGGGGGCGAGGCGCCTGCGGTGACCGGCGCGCCCTTCTTCAGGATGCTGGATCTGCCGCCTCTGATGGGGCGTGAGGAGGATTCAAGGCCGCTGGCCGCGACGGCGGTCGAGCCGTGGCGCGCCATGCGGCTGCATGCCGGATCGTCGTCTGAAACTCTGACGGCGCGGGCGGACATGGAGAACCCTGCCGCAGTCGGGATGTTGGTTCAGCCTCTGTCGCCGGGGGTGCGCCACCGTTGGGACGAGGTCAATGCGATGGTGGTGCGCCTGGAAGGCGGGGCGGCGCAAAGCGCGCTGGCTTTGGCGGTGCTGGGCGGCGCAAACGCCCTGGCGGTTGAGACGGCGGCGGGGTGGGAGATGCTGCAATACCGGACGGCGGCCCTGATTGGGCCGGGGACGTGGCGGCTGACAGGGTTGTTGCGCGGGCAGCAGGGCACGGAGGTCGAGATGCGGGCGGGCGCGGCGGCCGGGGCGGTGGTGGTGGTGCTGGACGACCGGTTGGCGCGGGTCGAAATCGGGCGAAATGAGCGCGGCCTGCCGCTGATCTGCCGCGCGGGACCGACGGGGGCGGCGCCCGGCGGGGATGGGTTCAGCGAAATGAGCTTTACGCCGTCGGGGCTTCACGCGCGGCCCTGGTCGCCTGCGGGCCTGATGGTCGAGACAGTCGACGGCGGGATGAAGGTGAGTTGGACGGCGCGGACCCGCCTGTATGGCGACAGCTGGGACGGTGAGCCTGCGTCTGCCGATTCTCTGCGGTTCCGTGTAGTCGTGCGTGATGGTGCTGTCGTGCGGCGGACGATGGAGGTCGAGGGGACGGCCATCCCCTATGCCGCCGGGGACATGGCGGCCGATTTTCCGGGTGGGCTGACGCCTGCCGCGCGGATCGCCGTGGCCCAGTGGGGCGAAGGGTTCGGCTGGGGCGTCGAGGCGGAAATCGCGCTGGCCTGACGATTATGCCGGGTTCGGCCCTTTGCGCGGGCGGGGGCATGGCTTAACTGACAGCCACTCTTTTGGTTTTCAGTTGGAGCGGCAACGGACGTGGCAGGCGACCCCTATAAGGAACTGGGCGTTTCAAAGGGCGCGAGCGCGGACGAGATCAAGAAGGCGTTCCGCAAGCTGGCCAAGGAACTGCACCCCGACAAGAACCCCGGCGACAAGATCACCGAGGACAAGTTCAAGCGGGTGACCGCCGCCTTCGACATCCTGGGCGACAAGGACAAGCGCGCCAAATACGACGCGGGCCAGATCGACAGCGACGGCAATGAACAGCATCGCGGATTTGGCGGCGGGCGGCCAGGCGGCAATCCGTTCGGCCAGGGTGGCGGGATGGGTGGCGGTTTTGGGGGCGGACCTGGCGGACGGGCCAACTTTGAAGGCGTCGATCTGGATGACCTGTTCGGCATGTTCGGCGGGGCGGGGCGTCAGCGCGGCGCGCGCGATTTCTCCTCACGCGGGCAGGATGTGAAGGCGACGCTGGACATTAGTCTGGAAGACGCCATCGCCGGGGCGACGCGACGCATCCAGTTCTCGGACGGACGCACGCTGGATGTGACCATTCCCAAGGGCGCGTCCGAAGGCCAGACCATCCGTCTGCGCGGGCAGGGCGCGCCGGGACGCGGGGCAGAGAACGGCGACGCCCTGATCGAGCTGAGGATCGAGAACCATCCGATCTACAAACGCGACGGCGCGGACCTGACGATGGACTTGCCGGTGTCAGTGCCTGACGCCGTGCTGGGCGCAAAGGTGAGGGTGCCGACGCCGGAGGGCGCGGTGCAGATGACGATTCCCCCAGGTTCGAACTCGGGCAAGGTGTTGCGTCTGAAGGGGCGCGGAGCCTTTGCGCAAGGCAAGCGAGGCGATCTGCTGGCGCGACTTGTCGTGACCCTGCCGGACGAGCCGGAGGGCGAGTTGACGCGGTTCGCCGAGGACTGGCGCGCCAAGCGGCCCTATACGCCGGGACGCTGAGTCCCAGACGCCTCGGGGGAGACGAAGATGACGATTGCAAAACCTGATGTGCGGCCCACGCGCCCCTGGTTCTCGTCCGGGCCGACGGCGAAACGCCCCGGCTATGGTCTGGGCGGCCTGCCGCAGAACCTGCTGGGTCGCGGCATTCGCGCGCCCGAGGTGGTGGAGCGGTTCGCCCACGGCCTGCGCCGCACGCGCGAGGTTTTGCAGGTCCCTGACAGCCATGTGCTGCTCTATACGCCCGGATCCGACACCGGTGCGGTCGAGGCGGCGCTGTGGGGGATGCTGGGGGCGCGGCCCGTGCAGGTGGCCGCCTATGAGAACTTCGGCCTGACCTGGCTGGCGGACGTGAAGGATCATCTGGGTCTGGAGCCGGAGGCCCTGACGGCGCCGTGGGGCGATCTGCCGGACCTGTCGCAGGTCGACTGGTCCAAGGACGTGGTGTTTCCGTGGAACGGCACGACCTCGGGCGTGCGCGTGCCGAACGCGGACTGGATCGCCGATGACCGCGAGGGGCTGGCGATCTGCGACGCGACGTCGGCCGCGTTCGCCATGTCTCTGCCCTACGACAAGCTGGATGTGGTGACCTTCAGCTTCCAGAAAGCGCTGGGCGGCGAGGCGGGCATCGGCGTGATGGTGCTGTCGCCGCGCGCGGTGGAACGGCTGGATACATACCGACCCGACCGGCCCATCCCCAAGGTTCTGCGGATCACGGACGGCAAGGGGTTCGACCGGACGCTGGCCGACGGGGTGGCGATGAACACCTTCTCGGTCCTGACCATCGAAGACTGGATCGACGCCTTGGACTGGGCCGAAAGCGTGGGCGGGCTGGATGAGTTGATCCGCCGCACGGACGCCAACTATGCGGCCCTGGGCGAATGGGTCGCGGCGACGCCGTGGATCGATTTCTTGCCCGAAAGGCCAGAGGTGCGGTCGACCACTTCGGTTTGCTTGAAGTTCACGGACGCGCGGATTGAAGCCCTGGATGACAAGGCCAGGAAGGCCTTCGTGACCCGGTTCAAGGCCTTGCTGGAAGGCGAGGGGGCTGTGTTCGACATGGAGCCGCACCGCAATGCGCCGCCGGGCCTGCGCCTGTGGTGCGGTTGCACGGTCGAGACAGCCGATGTGGTCGCGGCGACGCCGTGGCTGGAATGGGCGTTTGAGACAGCGGTGAAGGAACTGGCCGCCTAATTCCGCAGGCCCGCATATTTCCTGCCTGATGGGGCGACTCCGGATGATTCAGGAGTTATAGGCTCCCACCGCATTCAGGATTTGCGGAGAAACGATCTTGGCGAACGTCGCGGTAGTCGGCGCCCAGTGGGGCGACGAGGGCAAGGGCAAGATCGTGGACTGGCTGTCCAATCGCGCCGACATGGTGGTGCGTTTCCAGGGCGGCCATAACGCGGGCCATACGCTGGTCGTGGACGGCAAGGTCTATAAGCTGGCGCTGCTGCCTTCGGGTGTGGTGCAGGGCAAGCCGTCGATCATCGGCAATGGCGTGGTGGTCGATCCCTGGCATCTGGTCGGCGAGATCGAGAAGATTCAGGCGCAGGGCGTGGCGATCACGCCCGACATCCTGACCATCGCCGACAACGCCTGTCTGATCCTGCCTGTCCACCCAGCGTTGGACGTGGCGCGTGAGGCCGCCGCCAGCGCGCCGGGCGCCAAGATCGGCACGACCGGGCGCGGCATTGGTCCGGCCTATGAGGACAAGGTGGGCCGTCGCGCCATCCGGGTCTGTGACCTGGCCAACGAAGACGACCTGAAGGTCAAGATCGACCGCTTGCGCTCGCACCATGATCCGCTGCGCGCCGGTCTGGGACTGGAGCCCATCGACCCGGAAGCGCTGCTGGCGCAGTTGCTGGAGATCGCGCCGAAGATCCTGCCTTACGTGAAACCGGCGTGGCGGGTGCTGGATCAGGCGCAGAAGACCGGCAAGCGGGTGCTGTTCGAGGGGGCGCAGGGCGCCTTCCTGGACGTGGACCACGGCACCTATCCTTATGTGACATCTTCAAACACCGTGGCGGGGCAAGCGGCGGCGGGGTCGGGCATAGGTCCGCGCGGCGTCGGCTATGTGCTGGGCATCGTGAAGGCCTATACGACCCGGGTGGGCGAGGGGCCGTTCGCCTGCGAACTGAACGACGAGGTCGGCGAGCATCTGGCGACCGTGGGCCGTGAGGTCGGGGTCAACACCGGCCGTGCGCGACGTTGCGGCTGGTTCGACGCCGTGCTGGTGCGTCAGTCGGTGGCGATCAACGGCATCGACGGGATCGCCCTGACCAAGCTGGACGTTCTGGACGGGTTGAAGACGCTGAAGATCTGCGTCGGCTATAGGGTCGATGGCGAGGTGCTGGATTATCTGCCCTCGAGCCTTAAGGCTCAGGGCGCGGCTGAGCCGGTGTTCGAAGAACTGGAAGGCTGGAGCGAGAGCACCGCCGGGGTCCGCAGCTTCAAGGACATCAACGCCAACGCCATCAAATATGTGCGTCGGATCGAGGAGTTGATCGGCGCGCCGGTGGCCCTGCTGTCGACCAGTCCTGAGCGTGACGACACGATACTGATGCGTGATCCCTTCCAGGGATAGGACCGTCGAAAGCGTCGGCGTGATTCAACGGCTCTTAACCGGGAGAGGTTAAGGTTACGGCTTAAAGGAGCCGAGCCGTGTTCACTGCTGACCTCAAGACGCTGAATCGCATCGCGCCGGCCGTGCGTCGGGTGGTGCTTGTCGAGCCCAATCCTGCGGCGGCCCGTCTGATGACGGACATCATCAAGGGGTTGGGCGCGCGCGAAGTCTATGTCGACGGCGATGAGGATCGGGCGCTGGAACTGGTGCGCGACGCCGAGCCGGGCATTATCTTCATGGAGCGGGCAGGACCCAGCCTGAACGGCGAGCGCCTGGCGCGCCGCATTCGTCGTTCGCACATGGTCAGCCGCATGGCGCCGATCATCATGGTTACGGCCGAAGCCACCGCTGGCGCGATCAAGGGCGCGCGCGATGCTGGCGTGCATGAGTTTCTGCGCAAGCCCTTCACCACCGGCGATCTGTTCAAGCGGGTCGAGAACGTGGCGTTGAAGCCTCGTCCCTGGGTCGAGGCGGTGGGCTATGTCGGGCCGGATCGTCGGCGTTTCAACTCGGGCGAATATGCCGGAGCGAAGAAACGCAAAGGCGACGCCTCCTCCGGTTCGGCGGCGGATATCCGTGATCAGGCCACGCGGATTCTGGTCGCGGCCATGAGTCAGTTTGATCAGGACCCGATGCAGGCGACACGCGCCATCCGTCAGCAGGCTGAGACGCTCAAGGCGGTCGGCGCCAAGATCGGCGACGCCAAACTGGCGATCGCTGCTGCAGGGCTGGAAGGCTATCTGGCGTCGGGGCCATCGAGCAAGGCGGGTCTGGCCCAGCCGGTCGGCGCCATTCTGGCCTTGGGACAGCCCGCGCCGGTTCCGCGGGCGTCCTAGAAACATCACGCGCTTCACGCCGGCAGGGCATGAAGCGCGAAACGGTCAGGCGTCGACCAGATTGCGCTCTTCCGCAGCCGAGCGCATGGCCTTTTGCAGTTTCTCAAACGCGCGCACCTCGATCTGACGCACACGCTCTCGCGACACGCCGTACTGGCCGGCGAGTTCTTCCAGAGTGACCGGGTCGTCCTTGAGGCGGCGCTCGGTCAGGATGTGCTTCTCGCGGTCGGTCAGTTCCTCCAGGGCCTCCTGGAGAAGGCTCATGCGGATGCCCTTTTCCTCGTCTTCGGCGAGTTGGGTTTCCTGCGAGACAGCCGTGTCGTCGGCCAGCCAGTCCTGCCACTCGCTTTCACCGTCTGCGCGCAGGGGCGCGTTCAGAGAGGCGTCGCCGCCAAGACGGCGGTTCATATTGGTGACTTCCTCTTCCGACACGCCCAGCTTGGTGGCGATGGCGGCGAGGTGTTCGGGATGCAGGTCGCCTTCCTCGAAGGCCGAGATCTGGCTCTTGGCCTTGCGCAGGTTGAAGAACAGCTTCTTCTGCGCGGCGGTGGTGCCCATCTTCACGAGCGACCAGCTGCGCAGGATGTATTCCTGGATCGAGGCCCTGATCCACCACATGGCGTAGGTGGCCAGGCGGAAGCCCTTGTCCGGATCGAACTTCTTGACGGCCTGCATCAGGCCGACATTGCCCTCGGAAATCACTTCGCCGATCGGCAGGCCGTAGCCGCGATAGCCCATGGCGATCTTGGCCACGAGACGAAGGTGCGAGGTTACAAGGCGGTGGGCGGCTTCGGGGTCCTGGTGCTCCGACCAACGCTTGGCGAGCATGAACTCCTCGTCCTTGGTGAGCATCGGAAACTTGCGGATTTCCGTCAGATAGCGCGACAGTCCCTGTTCAGGCGACATCACCGCGAGCGTACTATTGGCAGCCATATTTGGTCCCTCCGACCGTCTACACGAGCGGGCTCTGCGTCCTCGGCCACAGCGTGTGCACCGAAGCCTCTCCCCTCAACCAATCAGATGGTGATGAGTTGCCCCAGTGTTTAGAGGCTAAAGGTCACACGAAAGCGTGACCGTTGCCTGCGCGCCACGCTGCGCCGATCAGCAGGCAATATATGAGCCGTTAGTTTCTATTCAAGACCCACTCATCGGTTGGAAACGCAATTTCCCGGGACAGTTTCAGAGGCCCAGAATGGTGCGGTAAGTGGGGTGAACCGCATCCGCCAGTTCGGGGTGTTTCTGAAAATAGGCCGCGAAGAAGGGGCAGACGGGCAGGATCAGAAGCTCACGCGCCCGGGCGTCCTCGATGACATGTTTCGCCAGGCGGCTGGCGATGCCGCGCCCTTCCAAACGTTGCGGCACCAGGGTCTCGGTGATCATCAGATTGGGCGGCGACAGGTTGTAGGTGACGACGGCGATCTCGCCCTCGACCGGCAGTTCGTATTGATGGCGGTCGGCGTTGTCGCGGATTTCGGGATCGGCCATCGATCGGCGCCTTTCAGAGTGTGGTCAACAGGGTCTCAAGCAACTGCATATCAGCAGGGGGCGAGGTTTCGAAGCGGAGCTGTTCGCCTGTGACGGGATGGATGAAGCCGAGGACGGCGGCGTGAAGGGCCTGACGGACCAAGCCGGCTTCGGCGATGGCCGCGCGGACGGCGGCGGCGGGGCTGCCGGAGCCGTAGACGGGATCGCCGAGCAGGGGCGAACCCTTGGACGCCAGATGAACACGGATCTGGTGGGTGCGGCCCGTGTGCAGGGTGCAGGCGACGCGGGCGGCCATCGGCGCGCCGCCAGCCTTGGCCGATTCGCCGAAGATGGTCTGGACGACGTAGTCGGTGATGGCCTCACGACCGCCGGACTTAAGCACCGCCATCTTCTTGCGATCGCCGTTGGAGCGGCCGATGCGGGTCTCGATCCGTCCCTTGGACGGCGAAGGCGCGCCGCGGGTCAGGGCGATGTAGGTGCGTTCGATGTCATGGGCTGCGAACAGGGCGGACAGGCCCTGATGCGCGCGATCAGTCTTGGCGGCGACCATGACGCCGGACGTGTCCTTGTCCAGGCGGTGGACGACGCCGGGGCGCGCGACGCCGCCGATCCCGGACAGGCTGTCGCCGCAATGGGCCAGGAGGGCGTTGACCAGAGTGCCGGTCTCGCAACCCGGCGCGGGATGGGCGGCCATGCCCGCAGGCTTGTCGATGACGATCAGGTCGGCGTCCTCATAGAGGACCGTCAGGGGGATGGCTTCCGGCTGGGGCGTGGCGGGTGCGACAGGGGGCAGGGTCACGGCGTAGAGGCCGGGCTGGGTCTTGGCTGAACCGCTGGTCAGGGCGACGCCGTCGCGGCTGACCGCGCCCTCGGCCAGCAGGGCCTGCAGCCGGGCGCGCGACAGGGTGGGAAAAGCGGAGACCAGCGCCTTGTCCAGACGCATGCCGGACACGTCGATGGGGGCTTGCAGCACTTCGGCGGCTGGAGCGTCATCGTCGTCGGGCAGGTCGGGTTCGGGCAGGTGTTCGGGCAATGCGGTCTCCAGCCGCTGATGTAGCACGTCGGACCGCTTGCGCGAGGGGCTGGCGCTGTTGGATAGTCAAGCTGGGGCGCAGGAGGGATTGCGATGCGGCGGTTGGTGATCATCAGCGGCGCGGCGGCGGGCGCGGCGCTGATGGCAAGCTGCACGACCATGAGCAAGGACGAGTGCCTGGCCGGGGCCTGGGGCGAAAAGGGGTACGCCGACGGAGCCGCCGGTTATCCCGTGACCCGGCTTGAGGAACACGCCAAGGCCTGCGCCAAATATCAGGTCATGCCCAATCCCGACGCCTATCAGTCCGCGCGCGAGGAGGGATTGCGGAACTATTGCAACCGCCAACGCGGCTGGACCGAGGGCCGGGCGGGCAACACCTATTACGGCGTCTGTCGCCCGGGAGAAGAGGCCGAGTTCCTGCCCGCCTATCTGGACGGGCGGCGGCTGCATGAGGCCGAGGCGGCTGTCGAATCGGCGCGAAGCGCTCTGAACAGCGCCATTTCACGGATCGAGAACCGCGAGGACAAGCTGGAGGCCAAACAGGCGGAACTGCGCCAGAACGGGCTGTCCGACGAAGAACGCCAGAAAATCCGGGATCGTATTCAGGAAGTGCGCGGTGAAATCCGCGATGCGCGTCGAAATGCGCGTGACGCCGGCGACGCCTTGGACATGGCGCGGCGGGAGGAAGACCGGGTGCGGTACGAACTGTCGCGCCGCTACCCGGTCTAAGCCCTATCAGGCGGCCTTGACGGCCGCGCCGCGGAACGACGGATCAAGGTCGCCTGAGGTGTAGCGCTTGGCCATCTGAGCGGTGGAGAGCGGACGGATCTTTGAGGCCTGACCCTCGCAGCCGAACTGCTGATAACGCTCCATGCACAGCTTCTTCATCGCCTCCTTGGCAGGCTTCAGATAATAGCGGGGGTCGAATTCGCCCGGCTTCTCGATCAGGGCCTTACGGATGGCGCCGGTGATGGCCATGCGGTTGTCGGTGTCGATGTTGACCTTGCGCACGCCGTGCTTGATGCCGCGCTGGATTTCCTCGACCGGCACGCCCCAGGTCTGGGGCATCTCGCCGCCATAGGCGTTGATGATGTCCTGCAGATCCTGCGGCACGGAGGAACTGCCATGCATCACCAGGTGGGTGTTGGGCAGGCGGCGGTGGATTTCCTCGATCACATTCATCGCCAGGACGTCGCCGTCCGGCTTGCGCGTGAACTTGTAGGCGCCGTGCGAGGTGCCCATGGCGATGGCCAGGGCATCGACCTTGGTGGCGGCGACGAAATCGACCGCCTGGTCCGGGTCGGTCAGCAGTTGCGAGTGGTCCAGCTTGCCTTCGAAGCCGTGGCCGTCCTCGGCCTCGCCCATGCCGGTCTCCAGAGAGCCCAGGACGCCCAGCTCACCCTCGACCGAGACGCCGCAGGCGTGGGCCATTTCGGTGACGCGGCGGGTGACATCGACGTTGTATTCGTAGGAGGCGGGGGTCTTGGCGTCCTCTTCCAGCGAGCCGTCCATCATCACGCTGGTGAAACCGTACTGGATGGCGGTGGCGCAGGTCGCCGGGCCGTTGCCGTGGTCCTGGTGCATGCAGACCGGGATGTGCGGGTAAAGCTCGGCCAAGGCGTCGATCAGCTTGGCCAGAACGATGTCGTTGGCGTAGTTCCGGGCGCCGCGCGAGGCCTGGATGATGACGGGAGCGTTGACCTCGTGGGCCGCCTCCATGATCGCCAGGCCCTGCTCCATGTTGTTGATGTTGTAGGCCGGCAGGCCGTAGTCGTTTTCCGCCGCATGATCGAGCAGCTGTCGCAGCGTGATGCGCGCCATGATGATAGTCTCCTGAGCCGAATAGTCTTTTTTGATTGGGCCGGAGATTAGCCGCAGGGCACGGCGAAGTCACGCCGTGTTACAGCCGTTTCAAGACCAATTCTTGGGAGGGATGCAGGCGATGCACGCCCGCATCGTGGCCTTCAGGCGCGCAGGGCCTCGACGCCCGGCAGAACCTTGCCCTCCATCCACTCCAGGAAGGCGCCGCCCGCGGTGGAGACGAAGGTCATGTCGTCGGATGTCCCGGCGTGGTTCAGGGCCGCGACCGTGTCGCCGCCGCCCGCAACGGCGATCAAGGCGCCCGATTTGGCGCGTTCGGCGACGTGCTTGGCGGCCGCAACCGTGGCGGCGTCAAAAGGCGGAACCTCGAACACGCCCAACGGACCGTTCCAGATCAGGGTCTTGGAGGCGTCGACGGCGGCGTTCAGGCGGGCGACCGTCTCGGGGCCGGCGTCCAGAATCTTGTCGTCGGCGGACAGGGTTTCGCCGGTCTTGACCGTGCGGGCTTCGGCGCCGGGTTTGACCTCGACGGCGACCACGACATCGACGGGCAGCAGGATTTCGCAGCCCTTGGCCTCAGCCTCCGCCATGATCTCGCGGGCGGTGTCAGCCATGTCCTTCTCGGCCAGCGAGCCGCCGATATCGACGCCCTGGGCGTAGAGGAAGGTGTTGGCCATGCCGCCGCCGATGGCCAGGCGGTCCAGCTTGCCGACCAGATTCTTCAGCAGGTCCAGCTTGGTCGAGACCTTGGAGCCGCCGACGATGCCGATGACCGGCTTCTGCGGCTTGCCAAGCGCGGCGTCCAGGGCGTCCAACTCACGGCGCATGGATTCGCCGGCGTAGGCGGGGATATGGTGGGCGATCCCTTCCGTAGAGGCGTGGGCGCGGTGGGCGGCCGAGAAGGCGTCGTTGACATAGAGGTCGCCCAGATCGGCCAGCTTTTGCGCGAAGACCGGGTCGTTGGCCTCTTCCGCCGCATGGAAGCGCACGTTTTCCAACAGAACCACGCCGCCCGCATCCAGATCACGGATGGCCTCGACGGCAGGGCCGCCGATGCAGTCTTCGGCGAAGCGGACCGGGGCGCCCAGCAGTTCCTCCAGCGGATGAACGACCGGCTTCAGGCTCATCGACGGAACACGCTGGCCCTTGGGGCGGTCGAAGTGGGCCAGAAGCGCGACCTTGGCGCCGGCGTCGCGCAGACGCTGGATCGTCGGCAGGGCGACCCGCAGCCGGGTGTCGTCCGTGACCTTGCCGCCCTCCATCGGGACATTGAAGTCCACGCGGACCAAGGCCGTCTTGCCGGCGAGGTCCTTGGCGTCGTCGAGAGTGCGGAAGGTCATGTGCTTTTCCTTCCGCTCATCCCGGCGAAAGCCGGGACCCAGTCCTTTCGCTTGGCGAGAGGTCTGGGATCATGAGCGGTGCGTAACGGGCGGAGCGGCGCGCCCAAAGAGCTGGGTCCCGGCTTTCGCCGGGATGAGCGGAAACGAAGGGCTTACAGGAACTTCGCCATCTGCAACGCGGTGTCGCTCATCCGCGTCGCGAAGCCCCACTCGTTGTCGTACCAGCTCAGCACGCGGGCCAGCTTGCCGTCGACGACCTGGGTCTGGGGCAGGGCGGCGGTGGAGGAGGCCGCGATGTGGTTCAGGTCGTGCGAGACCAGCGGGTCGGTGGTCGTGAACAGGACGCCGTTCATCGGACCGTCGGCGGCGGCCTGCAGGGCGGTGTTGATCTCTTCCACCGTCACGTCGCGGGCGGCGACGACCTTCAGGTCCACGACCGAGACGTTCGGGGTCGGGACGCGGATCGACGAACCGTCCAGCTTGCCCTTCAGTTCCGGCAGGACCAGGCCCAGGGCCTTGGCGGCGCCGGTCGAGGTCGGGATCATCGACAGGCCGGCGGCCCGGGCGCGGTACAGGTCCTTGTGCATCGTATCCAGCGTCGGCTGGTCGCCGGTGTAGGCATGGATGGTGGTCATGTAGCCGCGCTCGATGCCGAACAGGTCGTTCAGCACCTTGGCCACCGGGGCCAGGGCGTTGGTGGTGCACGACCCGTTCGACACGACGATGTCGTCGGCGGTCAGGGTCTCGTGGTTGACCTTGAAGACGATGGTCTTGTCGGCGTTGTCAGCCGGGGCCGAGACCAGGACGCGCTTGGCGCCGGCCTTGAGGTGGGCGCTAGCCTTGTCCTTGGACGTGAAGATGCCGGTGCATTCGAAGGCGATGTCCACCTTCAGCTCGGCGTGGGGCAGGTTGGCGGGATCGCGCTCGGCCGTGACCTTGATCTTGCCCGTGCCGACGTCGATCCAGTCCTCGCCCGAGGTCACCGTGCCGGGGAAGCGGCCATGCACAGAGTCATAGCGCAGCAGATGAGCGTTGGTCTCGACCGGCCCCAGATCATTGATCGCCACAACCTCGATATCCGTGCGGCCATGTTCGACGATGGAACGCAGAACTAGGCGGCCGATGCGGCCGAAACCATTGATGGCGACGCGAACGGTCATGGGGAGGCTCCTCTGAGTGGTGATTTTATCGTTGGCCGTTTCAATGACCGCGAGCGGCGTGTGTTTCAACCCCGAGGACGTAACATCGGGCGATCAACTGTTACGCTGAGGGCTGTTGCGGCAAGAAACACCTCGTCAGGCGATGTTTTTGGCGGATGGGGCAAAAATCTTGCTCAAGCGGGTTGCGCCGCTCCGGCCGGTGTGGTTTCTTGCCGTCAGAACAGGGAGCCACCCGTGGCCACAATGACGCGCGCAACGATGAAGGGACGCACCGCGAAGGCGGTGGCGGTCGCTCGCGCGCCGACGGTGTTCGACGCCCGACTCGTACTCATTCTCACCGTACTTATTGGCCTGCTTACGCAAGCGGCGTGGATGCACGCGACCTGAACTAAACGCACTCAGGATCGCCTCGCACCACCCCGCTCCCGAAAGGAAGCGGGGTTTTTCGTGCTTGGCGGTTCGAAAAGAACTGGACCGATGACGCAAGATTCTACCTCAGACCCCAAGAAGCCGAATGCGCGCAGCGCGGCGGTCACGGCTGGCCCCAACCGGGCGGCGGCGCGGTCCTATCTGCGCGCCGCAGGCATGCAGGATGCTGACTTCGACAAGCCGATGATCGGCATCGTCAACACCTGGTCGACGGTCACGCCGTGCAACATGCACCTGGACCGCCTGGCCAAGGACGTGCGCGCAGGCGTCATCGCCGCGGGCGGCTATCCGGTTGATTTCAACACCATCGTCGTCACCGACGGCATCTCGATGGGCACGCCGGGCATGAAGGCCTCGCTGATCAGCCGCGAAGTCGTCGCCGACTCGATCGAACTGGCCATCGAGGGCCACCAGCTGGACGGCGTCGTCTGCATCGTCGGTTGCGACAAGACGATCCCGGCGGCGGCCATGGCTCTGGCGCGGATGGATATCCCCGGTCTGGTCTATTACGGCGGCACCATCCTGCCGGGCGTCTTGCCTGCTCCTGGGGGAACCAAGGAGGTCTCGGTTCAGGAAGTGTTCGAGGCTATCGGCGCCCACGCCGCCGGCGCGCTGGACGATGCAGGCCTGAAGGCGGTCGAGAGCGCGGTCTGCCCCGGCGCCGGCGCCTGCGGCGGCCAGTTCACTGCCAACACCATGGCCATGGCCCTGTCGGTCATGGGCATCAGCCCGATGGGCGCCAACGATGTTCCCGCCGTTGATCCGAACAAGGGTGCGGAAGGGGAGCGTTGCGGCCGCATCATCGTCGAGCGCGTCCTGGCCGGCGACAACGCCCGCAAATACATCACCAAAGCCAGCCTGAAGAACGCCGCCGTCGCGGTCTCCGCCTCGGGCGGATCGACGAACGCGGTCATGCACCTGACGGCCATCGCCGCCGAGGCGGGTGTCGATTTCGGCGTCGAGGACTGTCACCAGGCCTGTATCGAGGCGCCGGTCATCTGCGACCTGAAGCCAGGCGGTCGTTTCCTGGCCTCGCACCTGTTTGCCGCAGGCGGAACACGCCTGGTCACGCAGCGCATGGCCGAGGCGGGCAAGATCATCGACACGCCGACGGTCACGGGCCGCAGCCTGTTTGCGGAAGCGGCTGAGGCCGAGGAGGCGCCGGGCCAACTGGTCGTGGCGCGCTTCGATGCTCCGGTCATGGCGCGCGGCAGCTACGCCGTCATCTATGGCGATGTCGCCCCAGAAGGCGCTGTCATCAAGCTGACGGGCCACAAGGTCGATGTCTTTGAAGGCCCGGCCTGCGTCTTCGATTCGGAAGAAGACGCCTTCCACGCGGTTCAGGACGGCACGGTCGGCGAAGGCGACGTCATCATCATCCGCTACGAAGGGCCCAAGGGCGGCCCGGGCATGCGCGAGATGCTGCAGGTCACCGCCGCCCTGAAGGGCCGCAAGATCGACAATGTCGCCCTGCTGACCGACGGTCGTTTTTCAGGCGCCAGCTACGGCTTCGTCGCCGGGCACGTTTCGCCGGAAGCCGCCGTCGGCGGCCCGATCGCACTCATTCGCGATGGTGACCGCATCACCATCGACGTCACCAACCGCCGGATCGACGTCAATGTCGATCTGGCGACGCGCCGGGCGGGCTTTACGCCCCACGTAGTCCGTCCGGCGCGAGGCGTTTTCGCCAAATACCGCGCCTCGGTCGCCTCGGCGGCCCAGGGCGCCGTCACCATTCCCAACCCGCCGCCGGCTCAAATCCCGGCATCAAGCAAAAAAACCGCTGCTCAGGACGCCTGACCCATGGCCATCACCATCTACACCAACGAAGACATCAAGCCGGGCGCCATCGCCGGTCAGCGCATCGCCATCATCGGCTATGGTTCGCAAGGCCGCGCCCACGCCCAGAACCTGCGCGACAGCGGCCATGACGTGATCGTCGGGGTCCGCGAAGGCGGCACGGGTTGGAAACACGCCACCGCCGACGGCCTGCCGACCGCCGAGCCGGCTGAAGCCGTCAAGGGCGCGGACATCATCGCCATTCTGACCCCGGACATGATCCAGGGCGAAGTCTATCGCGACGTCATCGAGCCGAACGCCAAGGAGGGTTCGGCCCTGCTGTTCGCCCACGGCTTCTCGATCATCTATGAGCGCATCACCCCGCGCGCCGACATGGACGTCATCCTGGTCGCGCCGAAGGGCCCGGGCGACCTGGTTCGCCGCGAGTTCCAGCGCGGCCGCGGCGTGCCGTCGCTGTTCGCCATCGAAAAGGACGTCACGGGCAAGGCGCGCGACCGCGCCATGGGCTACGCCAAGGGCAACGGCGGCGCGACCGGCGGTCTGTTGGAGACCACCTTCCGCGAGGAGACCGAGACCGACCTGTTCGGCGAACAGGCCGTCCTGTGCGGCGGCGCCAAGGAACTGGTCATGCAGGGCTTCAACACCTTGGTCGAGGCAGGCTACCAGCCCGAGATCGCCTATTTCGAATGCCTGCACGAGCTGAAGCTGATCGTGGACCTGTTCTACGAAGGCGGCATCTCCAAGATGCACCACTTCATCTCGGAAACGGCCAAGTACGGCGCTGTCGCCAGTGGCCCGCGCGTCGTGACCGAAGAAACCAAGGCCCGCATGAAGACCATTCTGGACGAAATCCAGGACGGCACCTTCGCGCGCAACTGGATCGCCGAAAACGAGGCCGGCAAGCCGCAGTATGAAGCCTGGCTGAAGGCGGACCGCGAAAGCCAGATCGAACAGGTCGGCGCGCGTCTGCGTGAACGCATGGCCTGGCTGAACGCGCCCAAGTCCGAAGCGGCCTGAGCCCAGACTTAACGACCGGATGACCCAGATGACCGCCGTCGCTTTCAAACCCTCTGCCGAGGTCGCCCAGTCCGGCGCCCGCCTGCTGGTCTCCGCGCTGGAGCAGTTGGGCGTGGAGGTGGTGTTCGGTTATCCGGGGGGGGCGATCATGCCCATCTATGACGCCCTGGCCGGTTCCAAGCTGCGGCACTATCTGTGCCGCCACGAACAGGGCGCCGCCTTCGCCGCTGATTCCTACGCGCGGGTCAGCGGCAAGGTCGGGGTCTGCATGGCGACCTCGGGGCCGGGCGCGACCAATCTGGTCACCGGCATCGCCAACGCCATGCTGGACTCGGTGCCGATGGTCTGCATCACCGGCAATGTCGCCCAGGGCGTCATGGGCACGGATTCGTTCCAGGAAGTCGACATCCTGGGCGTCACCCTGCCGCTGGTGAAACACTCCTATCTGGTCCGTCACGCCGCCGACATTCCGGCGATCGTCCAGGAGGCCTTTCACATCGCCCGTTCGGGCCGTCCGGGGCCGGTCCTGATCGATCTGCCCAAGGATGTTCAGTTTGAGTTGACCAGCGAGCCGCGCGGCCTGCATCTGCCCAACGAAATCGCCGTCGCCGAACCTGCGGTCATCGCCGAGGCCGAGGCCGCCATCCGGGCTGCGCGTCGCCCGGTTCTGTACATCGGGGGCGGCGCCAAGATCTCGGGCGCCGTGGAGGCGGTTCGTGAGTTCGCCGCCCTGACCGGCATTCCGCAGGTCTCGACCCTGAACGCCCTGGGTTCGATCCCCACGGGGCAAGACAATTATCTGGGCATGCTGGGCATGCACGGCACGCCAGCCGCCAACGAGGCGGTTCAGGAATCGGACTTGCTGATCGTCGTCGGCGCCCGCTTCGATGACCGCGCCACCGGCAAGCTGGCCGAGTTCGCGCCCGAGGCTGGCGTCATCCATTTCGACATCGACCCGTCCGAAATCGGCAAGCTGCGCTCCGTGGCTGTCGGCGTCGTCGGCGATCTGAAGCCCAATCTGGAGGCGCTGAACCGGCGTCTGGCGGATGGCCCCGCCATCGAGGTTTCGGCCTGGGCTGACCAGTGGCGCGAGCGCTCCGCCGAGACCGAGGTCCGCTATGACGCGCCGGGCGACAAGGTCTATGCGCCCGCCCTGCTGAACGAACTGTCGCGCCTGGCCGGTCCAGGCTTCATCGCCGCCTGCGACGTCGGCCAGCACCAGATGTGGGTGGCGCAGCACTGTGAATTCTCGCGCCCCGAGGCGCACATCACCTCAGGCGGTCTGGGGTCGATGGGCTTTGGCCTGCCGGCGGGCATCGGCGCCAAGCTGGCCGAGCCTGACGCCGTGGTCGTGACCATCACCGGCGACGGCGGCGTGATGATGAATATTCAGGAGTTGGCGACGGTCAAACGCTTCGGCATTCCGTTGAAGATCCTGCTGCTGGACAACTCGCGTCTGGGCATGGTGCGCCAGTGGCAGGAGTTCTTCTTCGAGCGGAACTTCTCCGAGGTCGATCTGTCGGACAACCCCGACTTCGTGAAGGTGGCTGAAGCCTTCGGCATCGAGGCCTTCCGTATTGAACGCCGTGATCAGGTGACGGCGGGACTTGAGCGGTTGCTGAAGACCGAAGGACCGATCCTGGCTCACGTCATTATCGACCCCGCCGAAAACGTCTGGCCGCTGGTGCCGCCGGGCAAGAACAACGCGCAGATGATGCATTCCGCGACCGCTGAAGGAGAACTGTGATGACCGACACCATCCACATCCAGATCGACCGGGCCGATGGCTCGCTTCAGCGGCTCATCGGTCTGGTGGAGCGCCGGGGTTTTCACATCGACGGCATCAACATGGCCGATGAAGGCGACTTTCGCCGCATCGCCCTGACGGTCCGCAGCCGTGACGCCGCCCGCAGCACGGATAATCTGGGCCGCCAGATCGACCGTCTGTTCGGCGCGCGACGCATCGGCAACGACATGATCCAGTCCGAGGCCGCCTGATCGGGGCCCCGCGGCGCTCTTCGAGGGAGCGCCACCTAAGAACTAAGTAAGGAAGACGTGCATGCAGCCGCTGGCTGAGAATATCTGGGTCAATGGCGAACTGACGCCGTGGGCTGACGCCAAGATCCACGTCATGAGCCACGCGCTCCACTATGGCACCTCGGTGTTCGAGGGCATCCGGGTCTATGACACCCCGAACGGCCCGCGCGGTTTCCGCCTGCGTGAGCACGTGCGCCGCCTGTTCGACAGCGCGCGAATCTATCATATTCAACTGCCCTACACCGAGGATGAGCTGGTCGAGGCCTGCAATCTGGTGGTGCGGAGCGAGGGGCTGCGGTCGGCCTATATCCGACCCATCGCCTTTCTGGGCCAGTGCGGCATGGGCGTGACGCCGCAGCCGCAGAACATGACCGTCGACATCGCCATCGCGGCCTTCACCTGGGGCGCCTATCTGGGCGAAGAGGCGTTGGAGAAGGGCGTGGACGCCTGCGTCTCCAGCTGGAACCGCACCGCGCCGAACACCACCCCGTCGGCGGCCAAGGCGGGCGGCAACTATCTTTCCTCCTATCTGATCGGTCGTGAGGCCCGCGTCGGCGGCTTTGGCGAAGGCATCGCCCTGGGCGTCGACGGACGTCTGTCCGAAGGGGCGGGCGAGAACCTGTTCGTGGTCAAGGACGGCAAGATCATGACCCCGCCCGCCGCCAACTCCATCCTGATGGGGATCACCCGCGACAGCGTCATCAAGCTGGCCAAGGCCCAAGGGTGCGAGGTCATCGAACAGGCCATGCCGCGCGAAGCTCTGTACCTGGCCGACGAAATCTTCATGACCGGCACCGCCGCCGAGATCACGCCGGTGCGTTCGGTCGACGGCATCACCACCCGCGCCGCTGGGCCTGGGCCGGTGACCAAGGCCATCAACAACGCCTTCCGAGGTCTGTTCACGGGCGAGACCGCGGACACCTTCGGCTGGCTGGAGCCGATTGACGCGCCCGCAGAGAAACGGACGCCTGAATATGCCTAAGACCCTGTTCGACAAGGTCTGGGACGCCCACGTCGTGCGCTCGGAAACAGCCGAGACGCCGGGGGTTCTGTATATCGACCTGCATCTGGTCCACGAAGTCACCAGCCCGCAAGCCTTTAGCGAGATCGAGGCGCGGGGCCTGAAGGTGCGCCGCCCCGACCGCACCTATGCGACCCTGGATCATTCGACGCCGACCCTGCCCGCAGGGCTGAACGGTCTGAAGCCCTATGTCACCGCCCAGGCCGAGGCCCAGGTGCATAGGCTGGAACGCAACTGCGCCGCCCATGGCGTGCGTCTGGCGGGGTGGGATTCGGACGATCGCGGCGTTGTCCACGTCATGGGGCCGGAACTGGGCCTGACCCAGCCGGGCATGACTGTGGTCTGTGGCGACAGCCATACGGCGACGCACGGCGCCTTTGGCGCTTTGGCCTTCGGCATCGGCACGTCGGAGGTCAGCCATGTGCTGGCGACCCAGTGCCTGTTGCAGCGCAAGGCCAAGTCCATGCGCGTGACCGTGACTGGACAACTGCAGCCCGGCGTGTCCGGCAAGGATGTCGCCCTGGCCGTCATCGCCGCCATCGGCTTCGGCGGCGGCACCGGCTATGTCATCGAATATGCGGGTGAGGCGGTGCGGTCGCTGGACATGGAAGGGCGCATGACCCTGTGCAACATGTCCATCGAGGCAGGCGCACGTGCAGGCATGATCGCCCCCGACCAGACGACCATCGACTGGTTGCGGGGGCGCAAGAATGTCCCTGCGAATTATGAGGCGGCGTCGGCTGAATGGCTGAAGCTGGCGAC
Organism: uncultured Brevundimonas sp.; assembly: GCA_963522565.1. Lineage (GTDB taxonomy): Bacteria > Pseudomonadota > Alphaproteobacteria > Caulobacterales > Caulobacteraceae > Brevundimonas. Next base: position 90,845 of record CAUQZC010000009.1, read on the forward strand.
CGATCCCGGCGCGGTCTTCGACAAGGAAGTCGTCCTGGATGGCGCGGCCATTCGTCCTATGGCGACCTGGGGCACGACCCCGGACGCAGGCGCACCCATCGGTTCGCCAGTGCCGCAGCCCCAGTCGGATTCGGACCGCAAGGCCATCTCCTACATGGGCTTCACCGCAGGCGAGGCGACGACCACCCAGCCGGTGGACGTGGTCTTCATCGGCTCCTGCACCAATGGGCGCCTGCCCGATCTTCGCGCCGCCGCCGAGGTTCTGCGCGGACGCAAGGTCAAGCCGGGTCTGCGGATGCTGGTGGTGCCGGGATCGGAAGCTGTACGGCGCGACGCCGAAGCCGAAGGTCTGCACGAGGTCTTCATCGCCGCCGGGGCCGAATGGCGTATTCCCGGCTGTTCGATGTGCATCGCGATGAACGGCGATGTGGTCGCGCCCGGACAACTGGCCGTTTCGACCTCCAACCGCAATTTCGAAGGGCGTCAGGGCAAGGATGCCCGCACCATTCTGGCCAGCCCCGCCACGGCGGCGGCGACGGCGGTGGCGGGCGTGCTGACCGACCCGCGCGTCTATCTGGAGGAGGCGGGCGCCTTCAAGCAAGCGCGCGCTGCGCGAGAGAGGGCAGGAGCGCAAAATGTCTGAGCCGTTTCAGGTTTTGACGTCGAAGACGGTCACGCTCAGCCAGGCCAATATCGACACCGACCAGATCATTCCGGCCCGCTTCTTGACCACCACGACGCGCGAGGGGCTGGGCAAGGCGGTCTTCTATGATTGGCGTTATGAGGACGATGGATCGGAGAAGCCCGAGGCCATCCTGAACCGCATTGATCCGGCGGAGCACCGTATCCTGCTGGCCGGCAACAACTTCGCCTGTGGTTCATCGCGCGAACATGCGCCCTGGGCCCTGTACGACTATGGCTTCCGGGCGGTGATCTCGACCGAGATTGCTGACATTTTTACATCGAATGCGCTAAAAAACGGTCTGCTGCCCATCGTGGTCAGCCAGGCGGTTTGGGACGATCTGGCGTCGCAGCCGGATCAGCCGGTGACGATCGACCTTCAGGCGAACGAGATCCGTCGCGGCAATGCGCTGCCCGTCTCGTTCGGGGTCGAATCCTTCGCGCGTCAGTGCCTGTTGGACGGGGTGGACACCCTGGGCTGGCTGCAATCAAACCTGCCAGAGATCGAAGCGTTCGAGCGTTCGAGAGAGACCATCTGATGACCAGCGCCGCCCTCAAGACCTATAATATCGTCCTGCTGCCCGGCGACGGCGTCGGCCCCGAAGTGACCAGAGCGGCGCGCAGCGTGCTGTCGGTCATCGGCGACTTCTACGGACACGCCTTCAACTTCTCCGAACACCTGATCGGCGGCGCGGCCATCGACGCGACTGGCGATCCCCTGCCGGATGCGACCCGCGAGGCCTGTCTGGCCGCTGACGCCGTGTTTCTGGGCGCTGTCGGCGGGCCCAAGTGGGATGGCGGAAAGCGCCGTCCCGAAGAAGGCCTGCTGGCCATCCGCAAGGCCATGGGTCTGTTCGCCAACCTGCGTCCGCTGCAGGTCTCGCCGGTTCTGGCGCATCGTTCGCCGCTGAAGAAGGAGATCGTCGAAGGCGTCGATCTGATCGTCTTCCGCGAACTGACCGGCGGGGTCTATTTTGGCAAGAAGACGCGCGACGAAAAGGGCGCGACCGACCTGTGCGAATATACGGTGGTGGAGATCGAACGCGTCGCCCGCGCGGCCTTCCAGACCGCCAAGCAACGTCGCGGCAAGGTCACCTCGGTCGACAAGGCCAATGTCATGGAGACCAGCCGCCTGTGGCGTGAGGTCGTGACCCGCATTCATGCTGAGGAATACCCGGAGATCGCTCTGGAGCACGCTTTGGTCGACTCTATGGCCATGCATCTGATCCGCAAACCGCGCGAGTATGACGTCATCCTGACTGAGAACATGTTCGGCGATATCTTGTCGGACGAAGTGTCTGTGCTGGGCGGCTCCATCGGTCTGCTGCCGTCGGCTTCGCTGGGCACGGAAGGGCCGGGTCTGTTTGAGCCGATCCACGGTTCGGCGCCGGATATCGCCGGGCAGGACCTGGCCAATCCGATCGGCGGCATCCTGTCGGCGGCCCTGCTGCTGCGCCACAGCCTGAAGCTGGAGGACGAAGCGGATTCCATCGAGGCCGCTGTTGCCGCCGTTCTGGCGTCGGGGGCGGTGACCGCCGATCTGGGCGGTGAACTCGGTACGCGCGCGGCGACGGACGCAGTCGTTGATGCTCTGCGCGCCATCCATTGGGCGGCCGCGGATCGGGTTCAGATGCATTGGGCCTGAAAGGGCTTGGAACGAGGGTTGAATATTCGACCCTCAAGCGTCACTATTGACGCTACAAAATATCGACATGAGGCCGCATAATCGAATGATTGTGCGGCCTCTGTAATTTTTCTGATGACGGGGGCAAGAAAATTGCACCGTTCACCGCTTGGCCTCTTGCGCATTTCGCAATTGCGGTAGCACCTTCGCAATCGCGAGATTGCAAAGGGGGTACCAGTTGATGTCGCTAGTAGGAAACCGTCTCCGGGGGGGAGCCGCGCTCCTCCTGTCATCGCTTACATTTCTGGCCGCGGGCGCGGCCAATGCGCAGGCCGCTGTCCCTGCGCTGCTGGGTCATCAGACGGCGCTTGAGTTAGACGGTGCCGGCACAGCCTGGCTCGGCGTCTCCGCCGCCCTGGTTCTGCTGATGACCCTCCCTGGTCTGGCGCTGTTCTACGGCGGCATGGTGCGGCGCAAAAACGTCATCGCCACCATCACTCAGTCCGTCGGCGTCTTCTCGGTCGTCACGCTGGTCTGGTTCATCGCAGGTTACAGCATCGCCTTTGGTGAGAATGCGGACCCGACGCTGCAGAAGTTCGTCGGTAATCTGGACATGCTGTTTCTGAACGGCGTGACTCTGGAAACAGCCAACAAACTGCTGCCGGGCATTCCAGAGTTCCTCTGGATTTCGTTCCAACTGACCTTCGCGATCATCACGCCCGCCCTGATCACCGGCGCCTTCGCCGAGCGGTTCAAATACTCCGCCCTGTTGTTGTTCACGGCTCTATGGTCGCTGCTGATCTATGCGCCAATCTGTCACTGGGTCTGGGGCGGCGGCTTCCTGGGCAGCGCGGGCGTTCTGGACTTTGCAGGCGGCGCGGTCGTTCACGTGAACTCGGGCGTTGCGGGTCTGGTCTGCGCCATCTTCCTGGGCCGTCGCAAAGGTTACGGCACTGAGCCGATTACAGCGCACAATCCGGTTCTGACTTTGATCGGCGCGAGCCTGCTGCTGGTGGGCTGGATCGGCTTCAACGCCGGTTCCGCAGGCGCGGCAAACGCCCTGATGGGTGCGGCCCTGATCAACACCCTGCTGGCCGCGGCCGCTGCCGCTCTGGCTTGGAAGGTCATCGAAGTCATCGAGAAGAAAAAGATTTCGCTGATCGGCATGTTGTCGGGCGTGATCGCGGGCCTGGTCGGCATTACGCCGGCCGCAGGTTTCGTCGATCCGAAAGGCGCTGTCTTGATCGGCCTGATCTCGGGCGTGGTCTGCTATGCGGCTTCGGTCTGGATCAAGAGGCTGCTGCGTTATGACGACTCGCTGGACGCCTTCGGCATCCACGGGGCAGGCGGTCTGGTCGGCGCCTTGCTGACAGGCGTGTTCGCCACCACCACGATCAACAGTTTGTCTGAAGGCGCCAACATCGGCGCGCAGGCGCTGGGTCTGTTCTGGACCATTCTCTACAGCGCGGTGGGCACGCTGATCATCCTGTTGATCTGCAAGTACACGACGGGGCTGCGGGTTAGCGAGGCCGAAGAAGCGGCCGGTCTGGACACCTCGCTTCACGGCGAAATGCTGGACCATTGATACGGCATCGGGCGCGGTTCCCAATCCCGCGCCCGATCAGCTTCCGCTAAGCGCGGAAACGACAAATCTACAATCAAATCGAGGGGATACGATTATGAGAATTCACGTTCTGCTTGCGGCTTCGGCTGTCGCCACCGCCCTTGCTCTGGGCAGCGCTGCGCCTGTTCTGGCCCAGGACGTCGCGTTCAATATCGGCGCGACCAACAACTATGTGTTCCGAGGAATCACCCAGACCGACGAAAAATTCGCTGTCCAGGGAGGATTGGACTTCGCCACGGACGGCGGCTTCTACGCCGGGGCATGGGCGTCGAACGTCGATTTCAAGGATGGCACGGACGCGGAAATCGACCTGTACGGCGGCTATAAGACCGAGGCGGCAGGCTTCGCGCTGGATTTCGGCGTCGTGGCCTACAGCTACGTCGGGGCGCCGAGCGGCGTCAGTTACAACAACTATGAACTGAAGGTCGGGGCTTCCCGCGCATTTGGTCCGGCGACATTGGGGGCGGTGGTCTATTACTCGCCCGACTCTTGGGGCGTGGAGAACGAGTCTGTCTATGCCGAGTTGAATGGCGCCTATACGGTTTCGGACAAGATTTCAGTCTCGGGCGCCGTTGGACGTCAGACCTTCGATCCGGGTTCCGATTATACGACCTGGAACCTTGGCGGAACCTATGCTCTGACTGACAAGCTGGGGCTGGACCTGCGCTACTATGACACCAACCTGAGCGGCTATGACGACGCCTTTGTCGTGGCGCTTAAGGCGACCTTCTAGATCGATCTAACGCCCGCAAGCGCAAGCCCTCGGTCAGCCATGGCCGGGGGCTTTGTCATGTCGGTCTGCAGATATGAGCGGAGACTTTGGCGGGGGGCGATCCCATTATCCAATGGCGAACAATAGACCGGCCAAAGGCGGGATAATGCGCCGCATATTGGCGGCTGGCGTCCAACTGATGGCGGCCGAACGAGATGGCTGCACGATTGGATTGAGTCGAGCGAGGTGTGCGTCCCAAAGAACCCTCGTTGAGGGAAAGGCGTCAGTCGCTTGCAAGGCCTTGCAGGATGACCTCCAGGCGTTCGCGCAACTTTTCGGACTCTTCGGCCGTCAGGTCGAACCGGCCGCCACCCAGTTCGCGGCTGACGGACATGCCCATCAGGAAGCCGGCCAGCAGGCGGGCGCGGACCACGGCGTCTTCGCCGCCGATCCATTCCTCAAGCGGGCCGAAGAACCGGGCGGCGCAGGTGTTCTGGACCATTTCAGCGGCGCGCGACGAGCCGATCGAACGCAGCATGATCGACATGCCTTTCAGCTTGTCGGGCGCCTTGGGTTCATAAACGATTTCGTGGGAGACGCGCTTGCCGAAGTCGGCCTTGTCCCCCTGCATGATCTGGCTTCCGTCCGCGCAACTGTCCAGGGCGGCGAGGAAGAGTTCGTCCTTGGAGCCGAAATATCGACTGATCAGCGCCGCGTCGACACCGACGTCGCGCGCGATGTCGCGCATCCCGACATCATCGTAGCTGTCGGCGGCGAACCGTTCACGCGCAGCATCAAGAATGGCCGTACGCGTCGCCGCGGCGTTTCTCGGGCGGGGGCCGGTGCACAACAAGGCTCTCAAAACTCCACTATCAGAAGGCGGATGTAATAACCGTAACTACCATATGGCTTTGTCAACGCCTGTTGACAAGCGTTGCGCGTCCTCGCATTAAGTCACCACGCGTTGACAAGGCCGACTCCCCATTGGTCGATGTCCGCACGACTGGGATTTACCTCCGTTCAGGGAGAATGCGCAGATGCGCGGGCTTAAGATTGCCGCCGTGTCCGTCTTGGCGACGGGCGCGCTTTATGGATGTTCCCCCAAGGCGGAGCAGCAAGGGCCAGGCGCCCCTCCAGTCACAGTGGCGACGCCCCTTCAGCAGAAGGTGGTGGACTGGGATGAATTCACGGGTCGTTTCGAGGCGGTTGAAGCCGTTGAGGTTCGTGCCCGCGTCGGCGGTTATGTTCAGGCGGTGCACTTCCGCGACGGGCAGATGGTTCAGCGCGGCCAGTTGCTGTTCACCCTGGACCCGCGTCCAGCCCAGGCGGCTCTGGCCCAGGCTCAGGCCCAGGTCGCGCAGATGCAGTCGCAACTGACCCTGGCCCGCGCCAACCTGGCGCGCAGCGAGACCCTGTTGGCCTCGCAGGCGGTGTCCAAGGCCGAATACGACGCCAACAAGGCGGCGGTCGACGCGGCTCAGGCCAATCTTGCCGCTGCGAATGCTGCGACCCGCACCGCTCAGCTTAATCTTGAATATACGCGCATCACTGCGCCGACCTCGGGCCGGGTGTCCGACCGCCGCGTTGATCCGGGCAACCTGATCGCAGGCGGCTCTTCGGCAGGCGATGTTTTGACCACCATTATTTCGGGCGGTCCGATCCACTTCGTCTTCGACGGTTCTGAAGCCGTCATGCTGAAGTATTTGCGCGAAGGCGGCTCCAACCAGGGCGCCACGGTTCGCATCCGTCTTCAGGATGAGAGCCGCTATGACCGCACAGGGCGGCTCGATTTCTCGGACAATGCTGTGAACACGGCCTCCGGCGTCATCCGCCTGCGCGCCATTGTGCCTAACGGCGACGGCTTCCTTCGGCCCGGCATGTTCGGTCGCGCCCAGGTCGCTGGCGCGGCTTCTTACGACGCCCTGCTGGTGCCGGATTCGGCCATCGGCACGGATCAGTCGCGCCGCACGGTTGCAGTGGTCGCCGCCGATGGTTCGGTCACCAACAAGGCCGTCCAGCTTGGCCCGATCGTGCAGGGGCTGCGCGTCGTCAAGTCAGGCCTGGCGCCGACAGACCGCGTGATCATCGCGGGCCTGCAACGCGCCGCTCAGCCTGGCTCCAAGGTCACGGCGCAGAACGGTCGCATCACGCCGACGGCTGACAAGCCTTCAGAAGGAGCCGTCACTCAAGCGGCGCCGGCTTCCAGCGCCTCGTTCGCCAACAGCCTGTCCACCGGCGACTAAGCCATGAACATATCCCGCTTCTTTATCGACCGGCCGATTTTCGCGGCCGTGATCGCGGTGGTGATCTCCATCATCGGCATCTTCGCCTATCCGCTGCTGCCCCTGTCGCAGTATCCGGAGATCGCGCCGCCGACGATCACCATCAACGCCGCCTATCCCGGCGCCTCGGCTGAAACGCTTGCCGAGACTGTCGCTGCTCCCATTGAGCAGGAGGTGAACGGCGTCGAGAAAATGCTCTATATCACCTCCTCGTCCACCTCGGACGGGGCGGTGGCCATCACCGTAACCTTCCAGCCTGGCACGGACCTGGACGCCGCGCAGGTGCTGGTTCAGAACCGGGTCGCCCTGGCTGAACCCCGTCTGCCGGACGCGGTTCGTCAGACCGGCATTGTGGTCAACAAGGCCGAGAGCGGTTTCTTGATGATCCTGGGGCTGACGTCGCCCGATGGTTCGCTGGATAACGACTATGTCGGCAACTACGCCAACTCGACGCTGCGGGACCGCCTGCTGCGCATGGACGGCGTGGGTGCGGTCCAGGTGTTCGGCGGCGGCAACTATTCGATGCGCGTCTGGATCGATCCGGCCAAGGCGGCCGAACGCGGTCTGACCGGCCCTGACATCGTTGCAGCCCTTCGCGCACAGAATGTTCAGGCGGCCGCCGGCTCCATCGGCCAGCCGCCGTTCCCGACCAATGCCGCAGCCTTCCAGTTGCCGGTTCAGGTTCAGGGCCGTCTGACCGATCCCGATCAGTTCGCCAATGTCGTCCTGAAAACGGATGCCGAAGGGCGCGTGACCTATCTGCGTGACATTGCCCGTATCGAACTGGGCGCCCAGGATTACGGCATCCGCGGCTTCTTCGACGGCAAGCGAGGCGTTGGCGTCGCCATCGTGCAACAGCCCGGCGCCAATGCGCTCGGCACCGCCGACCGGGTGCTGAAAGAGGTGGAGGCTCTGAAGAAGGAGCTTCCGGCGGGCATGAACGTCGATGTCCCCTACAACCCGACGGAATTCGTCGCGGCCTCGGTGGAGTCGGTTGAGCATACGCTGATTGAAGCCGTCATCCTGGTCGTCATCGTCATCATGGTCTTCCTTCAGACCTGGCGAGCGGCGCTCATTCCGATCGTGGCCATTCCGGTCGCCCTGGTCGGCACCTTCGCGGTGCAGCTGGCGCTGGGCTATTCCATCAACTCCCTGTCGCTGTTCGCCCTGGTGCTGGCGGTCGGGATCGTGGTCGATGACGCCATCGTCGTGGTCGAGAACGTGGAGCGGGCGATCCGAGAGGGGCTGACGCCCAAGGAAGCCGCCTATCGCTCCATGAAGGAAGTGTCGGGCGCCCTGATCGCCATTGGTCTGGTGCTGATCTCGGTCTTCATTCCAACCATGTTCGTGCCGGGCATTCCGGGCATCTTCTATCGCCAGTTCGCGGTGGTCATCGCCTCGGCCTCGGTCATCTCGCTGTTCGTGTCCCTGACCCTGTCTCCGGCCATGGCGGCGTTGCTGCTCAAGCCGCACGTCGAGCATGACGAGCACGCCCGCAAGCCGGGTCTGTGGGGCTCGGTCATGTATTATGGCGGCTGGGCCGGTCGGAAGTTCAACGAGGGATTCGACTGGCTGTCGGATCGCTACGGCCGTCTGACCGCACGTCTGGTGCGCACCGTCGGTCTGGTGCTGATCGTCTATGTCGGTCTGTTGGGCCTGACGGCCTGGCGTCTGGTCGACACGCCCTCGGGCTTCATTCCCGAGCAGGATCAGGGCTTCCTGATCGGCGTCATCCAACTGCCCGCCGGCGCTTCTCTGGACCGTACGGAAGCCGTGATGACCCGCGCCAGCGACATCATCCGCGGCACCAAGGGCGTCAATGGCGCCATCGCCTTCGCAGGCCTGGACGGCTCCAGCTTCTCGTTCGGCTCGAACGCCGCCACCATCTTCGTGCGCCTTGATCCATTCGAGGAACGCACGAAGGAACAGGCTGCAACCGCGTTGGCGGGCGCCATCACCCAGGCAACGGGTTCGATCGAGGACGCACAGATCTTCGTCATCGCGCCGCCCGCGGTTCAGGGTCTGGGCAACGGCAACGGTTTCACCATGATGATCCAGGACACCTCTGGCGCGGGCTACCGCGCGCTTGAGGGCGCCACCTTCGCCATGATGGGCGCGGCCGCTCAGCAACCGACCGAAGTGAACCAGGTCTTCTCGACCTATAACACCGGCTCGCCCCGGATCACCGCCGACGTTGATCGTGACAAGGCGCTGATGATGGGTGTGCAGCCTGCCGACGTCTTCAACACCCTGGGCGTCTATCTGGGTTCATCCTACGTCAACGACTTCAACATGCTGGGCCGCACCTTCCGGGTGACCGCGCAGGCGGAGCCTCAGTACCGCGACGACATCGCTGACATCGCCAACCTGAAAACCCGCTCTTCGTCGGGGGCGATGGTGCCGATCGGATCGGTGGCGAACCTGATCGACGATTCAGGTCCATCGCGGATCGTGCGCTACAACCTGTACCCGGCGTCCGAGCTTCAGGGAAACAGTGCGGCAGGCGTGTCGTCCGGTCAGGCGCTGGACATCATGGAGAAGATGGCGGCTCAGACGCTGCCGCAGGGCTTCACCTACGAGTGGACAGGGTTGGCCTATCAGCAGAAGGCTGCGGGATCGGGCGCGACCGTCATCTTCCTGATGGCTGTGGTGTTCGTCTTCCTGGTGCTGGCGGCTCAGTACGAAGCCTTCACCATGCCGCTGGCGGTCATTCTGATCGTGCCGATGTGTCTGCTCGCAGCCATCATCGGGGTGAACCTGAGAGGCCTGGACAACAACATCCTGGTCCAGATCGGTCTGGTGGTTCTGATCGCGCTGGCGGCCAAGAACGCCATTCTGATCGTCGAGTTCGCCAAGCAGGCGGAAGAGGAAGACGGCATGAACCGCTTCGACGCGGCCGTGCACGCCGCCCGCAGCCGTCTGCGCCCGATCCTGATGACCTCCTTCGCCTTCATCCTCGGCGTCGTGCCGCTGATGCTGGCGACGGGGCCGGGGGCCGAGATGCGGCAATCGCTGGGCACGTCCGTTTTCTCGGGCATGCTCGGGGTGACCTTCTTCGGCCTGATCTTCACGCCGGTCTTCTACGTCGTCACGCGGTGGCTCTCTTCCAAACTGCCGCAGTCCCACAAGCCGACGCCGACCAAGACCGTCCAGTATGACGAACCATCCAACCTGACCGACCCTGACGCGCCTGCGCCCGTCACCGGCGGGGGAGGGGATCACTGATGACCTTTAATAGAACGTTCCCGTTCCTGACCGCCGCAGCCGCCAGCGCCCTGCTTGCAGCCTGCGCGGTCGGGCCAAAGGCGCCGGTCGCCGATCTGCCCGTCAGGGGCGTAGGCGCCTTCGTCGGCTCGACCAGCCCCACCGTCTCGACCGCTCCGGCGCGCGATGATTGGTGGAGGCTGTACGATGACCCGACGCTGGACGGCCTGATCCGTCAGGCCTTCGCCGAGAACAACCAGCTGGAGGCCGCCTTCGCCAACCTGCGCACGGTGCGGGCGTCGCTGTCGGAGGCTCGCGTGGGCCGGTTCCCGACCACGACGACCAGCGCCCAGGCGCAGCGCAGCCGCGCTTCGGCCGTCACGGTTCCCGGCCTGCCCGCCGGTCAGAAGGCGCCGGAGATCGACACCTATGATGCGGGTCTTTCGGCCAGCTACGAGGTCGATTTGTTCGGTCGTGTGGAATCGACCGTCCGCGCCGCCCGCGCCGACACCCGCGCCGCCGAGGCCGCACTGGCTTCGGTTCAGGTGACGGTCGCGGCCGAAACCGCTCGGGCCTATGCCGACACCTGCTCGGCCAACGCCCAGATCGCGGTGGCGGAACGGACGCTGGAGCTCCAGCGCAACACCGGAACCCTGACCCAGACCTTGCTGGATTCAGGGGCAGGCACGGGTCTGGACGTAGCCCGCGCCCGTGCGGCCGTGGCGCAGACGGCGGCGACCCTGCCGACCCTGCGGGCGGCGCGGGCCGAGGCCCTGTTCCGTCTTGCGACCCTGACCGGTCGCACCCCCGCCGAAGTCGACCAGACCGCAGCCGCCTGCGTGCGTCCGCCGCAGCTGAATCAGGCGATCCCTGTCGGCGACGGCGCGACCCTGCTGGCGCGGCGTCCAGACGTGCGCGAGGCAGAGGCCAATCTGGCCGCCGCCGCCGCCCGCGTGAACGTGGCCACGGCCAACCTCTTCCCGCGCATCAGCCTGGGCGGATCGTTCGGATCCACGGCGTTGAAGTCGGGCGATCTGGGCGAAGATCAGAACTTTCGTTTCAGCTTCGGCCCGCTGATCAGCTGGTCGTTCCCGAACGTATTTGCAGCACGCGCCCAGATCGCCGCCGCAGACGCCCGTTCGCAGGGGGCCTTGGCCGCCTTCGACCAGACGGTTCTGACAGCCCTGCAGGAGACCGAGACGGCGCTCAGCAACTACGCCAACGAACTGGATCGCCGCGCCGCCTTGACCGAGGCGCGTGACCAGGCGGCCCGCGCCGCCGCCCTGTCGCAACAGCGTTTCAACGCAGGCGCAGACAACTTCCTGACGGTGTTGGACGCCCAGCGCACCCAGGCCGCCGCTGACGCCGCTCTGGCCCAGTCGGACGCCCTGATGACCACCTACCAGATCGCTCTGTTCAAGGCGCTGGCGGGCGGCTGGCAGGCCGAGAGCTGATCCGTACGGCGTTCATTTCGCTGATCAGACCGAAGTCAGAAGGGCCGGACGAGCAATCGTCCGGCCCTTTGTCATGCCGTTCTCCACAGGCGGTTTCAGAGTCATCGTTCACTATTTGTTCTTTTGGTGATCTAACCTCGCCGGGGCGGTGGCGCGACGGAGGACGACATGAACGACAGAGCCCTGGTGCGGATGATGGCCGTGCTGGACGCGGAGCTGGCCCGTGTTGAGCCCTTGCTGCCCGCCCAGCCCGAACAGACGCGTCAGGCCGCGGTCACGCGCGCGCTAACCCGGGGACTCGGCAATTTTGAGCGGATGCGGGCGCACGAGGTGCATCTGCTGGCGGCGAGACTGTCGTCGGGGAGGCGGTGAGCGCGGCGGCCATGAAATCCACGAAGGCGCGGACCCGAGGCGTCAGACAGTGGTTCGACGGCCAGACGACGCGGAACATGCCGCTGCTCTTGATGAAGGGCGCGAGCACGGGGATCAGCGTTCCGGCCTCGATCTGATGCTGCACGGCGAACAGGGGCACACAGGTCAGCCCCTGGCCGCATTCCGCCAGATAGATCAGCGGCTCCAGGGTGCTGGCGATCACAGTCGGCGGCAGACCGCCGCCGACGAAACGGTCATCGCGATAAAGGGGCCAGCGCTCCAGCTTGCCGGTGGACGGGTAGCGGTGCTGCAGACACAGGTGGCGGTTAAGGTCTTCGGGCGTTTCGGGAACCCCCAGGCGGTCCAGATAGTCAGGCGAACCGACGATGACATGGTCAAAGGCGCCCAGTTTGCGGGTGATCAGGCGGGAATCCACGACCTCGCCGGTGCGGACCACGGCGTCGAAGCCTTCCTCGATCACATCGACGACGCGATCGGTGAAGTCGAGATCCAGCCGGACGTCGGGATAGGCCTTCATGAAGTTGGACAGGATCGGCATCAGCAACATGCCCGCCAAAGGCAGGCTTATCCGCAATCGCCCACGCGGAGCCGCCTGGGAAGCCGACAGCTCGTTCGTCGCGGCGCTGACCTCGGCGAAGATGCGGCGGCACCGCTCCAGCAACAGACCACCTTCCCCTGTCAGGGCGATGGCGCGCGTGCTGCGATGGAACAGGCGCGCATCGACCTGGGCCTCCAGGCGCGCAATGGTCTTGCCCACCGCCGAGGCCGATACCCCGAGCTTTTTGGCTGCGCCGACAAAGCTGCCCGCCTCGGCGACATGGACGAAAACATTGAGTGCGCTGAGGCTGTCCATCGGCTTTCTATTGCGGACTTGAATGTCCGGATTGATGGGAATGATAGCGTGTTTTTCCGTGATTGGCGCTATTCTAAATGGGGGGTGCGGTCAGCATCGGCCGCTGCCATTCGGGTCCTATGATGTCGTCCCCCGTCTTCACCGCAGGCTTTTCGGCTGCGCCGCCCACCGTCTTCATCGTCAATGTGATCCACGCCCACGCCGGGCGTCAGGATGAGGCGTTTGCGATCATTCAGGACGTGGTCCGCTATGTCTCGGAACGCAAGCCGGGCTTCCTGTGGAGCAGTCTGGCCAAGAGCACGGACGGTCAAACCGTCGTGAACATCGAGGCCATTTCCGATGAAGGCGACGTGGGCGCCTTCTTCTCCGACCCCGTCTTTGTCGAGAAGTTCAAGCGTCTGGACGCCGTATCGACCAGTGAGTTCCACACCTATCGCGTCGGTGACCTGATCCTGCCCGCCATTCCGACCGAAGGTGCGGCATGACCGTCGCCGTCTGCGCGCCGTCACAGGAACGACTGCCGCTGGCGGGATTGTCGGCTCTGGCGCTGGCCGGGTTCCTGACCGTGCTGACCGAGGCCCTTCCGGCGGGCCTTCTGCCGCAGATGAGCGCGGGGCTGGGCGTGTCCCAGCCCATGGTGGGGCAGTTGATCACCGCCTATGCGCTGGGGTCCTTGCTGACGGCGATTCCCCTGACAGCGGCGACGCGGTCATGGCGACGCCGTCCCCTGTTGATCGCCGCCATCACGGGTTTCCTGATCGTCAATGCGGTGACGGCTCTGTCATCCGTTTATGGCTTGACCCTGGCCGCGCGGTTTGCGGCGGGCATATTCGCGGGCGTCGTCTGGTCTTTGCTGGCGGGTTATGCGGGACGGATGTCGCCCGCGCACCTGGGCGGTCGCGCCATGGCGATCGTGATGATCGGCATTCCCCTGTCCCTGACCGTCGGCATTCCGGCAGGCGCGTTCCTGGGCGGGGTGATCGGTTGGCGCGCCGTCTATCTGGTGATGAGCGCCATCAGCATCGTGTTGATCGGATGGATTGTCTGGCGGTTGCCGGATTTCGAGGGCGAGGCGGCCGGCGCGCAACGGTCGTTGACCAAGGTCTTCGCCTTGCCGGGTTTGAAGCCTGTCCTGGCGGGCACCCTGGGTTTCGTCCTGGCGCAGAACATCCTCTACACCTACATCGCGCCCTTCCTTGAGCGGTCGGGCCTGACCGCGCGGGTGGACATCGTGCTGCTGGCGTTCGGTCTGTCGGCCCTGGTCGGCATCTGGATCACGGGTCTGCTGATCGACCATCGCCTGAAGCAACTGGCGCTGGTCAGCACGATCCTGTTCGGCGGCGCGGCTCTGGTCATGGGACTGTGGGGCGGGTCGCCGGTCGTGGTGATCGCCGCCGTCGTGGCTTGGGGCGTGGGCTTCGGCGGCGCGCCCACCTTCTTCCAGACCGCCTCGGCCCGTGTCGCGGGCGATGCCGCCGATGTCGCCCAGTCCATGATCGTGACCATCTGGAACCTGGCCATCGCCGTCGGCGGTCTGATCGGGGGGCTGCTGCTGCAATATCAGGGCGCCGCCAGCCTGCCGTGGAGCCTGCTTGTCCTGCTGGTCCCCACAGGCCTGATCATCGCCATGAGCAGGCGGGGTTTCCAATAGGAACGGGGGCTCAGCGCGCGCCCGTGTCTATCCGCGCCACGACCGACATGCCCGGAGCCAGACGTTGGGCGGCTTCCTGGCCGGGCTCGATGTGGATGCGCACGGGGATGCGCTGGGCGACCTTGGTGAAGTTGCCGGTGGCGTTGTCGGGGCGGATGACGCTGAACTCGCTGCCGGCGGCGGGGGCGATGCGCTCGACACGACCGCGCAGGGCCTGACCGCCCAGCGCATCCACCTTCAACTCGACCGGCTGGCCCACGCGGATGTTCTTCATCTGCGTCTCCTTCATATTGGCCGTGACCCAGATCGTGTCGGGGACCAGACCCATCATCTGGGTGCCTGCGGTGACATACTGGCCCTGACGCACGCCGACCTCGCCCAGCCGACCTGCGCGCGGTGCGACGATGCGGGTGTTGGCCAGATCGATCTGGGCCAGGCGCACGGCGGCGCGGGCGTTCTCGACCTGGGCGGCCAGAGTGCCTCGGCCGACGACGGCGGACTCGACGTTGGCCTCGGCGATGCCGCGCTGGGCGCGGGCTTGGGCGACCTGGGCCTGGGCGCTGCGAAGAGCGGCCTCGGCGACATCGACATTGGACTGGGACACCCAGCCGCCAGCCTTCAGGGTGCGGGCGCGGTTGGCGTCGGCCTGGGCCTTGGCCAGATTAGCTTCGGCGCCCGCGATGGCGGCGGCGTACTGAGCGACGGAGCCGCGGGCCGAGGCCTGCGACTGAGCGGAGTTCGACAGGGCGGCCTCTGCGGCATGCAGGGTCGCCGTCGCCTGTTCGACCCGCTGGCTGTAGGTGCGGTCGTCGACCTGGGCCAGCAACTGACCCGCCTCGACCATTTGGAAATCCTTGACCGGCACATCGACCACATAGCCGCTGACCTGGGGGCTGATCAGGGTGACCTGGCCGCGCACATAGGCGTTGTCGGTGCGCTGGATATGGTTTGTGAAGGGCGGCAACTGCCAGGCGAACAGCACGATCAATACGCCCAGGACGGCGACGCAGGCGGCGATAACGGTCCACAAGACGCGCTTTTTCGGCTGGGGCGGGGGCGGCGCGGCAGGCGCTTGCGGGGCGGGCGCTGCGGCGGGGGCGGTGTCGGTCATGGGTCAGTCTCAATCGACGGCGGAGGCGACGGCGGCGGGTTCGGGGGTTTGGCTGGCGGCCTGACGGGCGTTGCGCCGTGCCTGCCAACGGGGACGAAGGTGGGTGAGAGTGACCCAGGCGCAGCCGAGCGCCGCCAACATGGCGATGATCAGGAAGACGTCATTATAGGCCAGCACATTGGCCTGCTGCGTCACCTGACGGCTGAGAAGCGCGACGCCCTCGGCATTCGTCAGGGCCGGGTCGGTTAAGGTGGAGCCATAGGCGCGCGACAACTGGCGCAGGCGCAGGGCCACCTGCGGGTCCAGGGCGGTGATGTCTGCGGCCAACTGGTTGGAATGGAATTTCTCGCGGATGACCTGCAGCGATCCGGTCAGGGCGCTGCCCGCCAGGCCGCCGACATTCTGCAGCACGCTGAACATGACAATGAAGCTGATCAGGTTCTCCTTGCCCTGGGTCAGCACCTTGACCACGCCGATCATCAGAGCCGGGCCGATGAACATGGCCGAGGCGAAAGCGATCAGCGCCTGGCTGACATAGAGCTGGGCGGGACGGGTCAGCACGGTCGAGTGGCTGTCCATGAAGGCGCCGATGGCGATCAGGCCCAGCGCGATGGCGATGGGCTTGTTCAGCTTCGCCATGTTCAGGGTGAAGGCGCTGACGGCGGTGCCTGCGATCATCGCGGCCAGTATGATCCAGAAGAGACCGTGCAACTGATCCGGTCCCAGACCCACCACCGTCAGGAAACCCACCGCGCCGGATGTCTGTTCCGACAGCACGATGCGGATCAGCAGGATCGCGCCGAACAGCCGCAGCAGGTCCGGGCCGGTCAGCCAGCGGGTGTTGATCAGCGGGTTGGCGCGGTTGTGCTCGACCACGAATGCGGCGGTCAGCAGCACGATGGCCCCGGCAAGCGCCCAGCCCAGCCACGGGGCCTCGGTCCACCAGACGATGCGGCCCAGGCCCAGCACAGCGCACAGCAGGGCCACCCCCGGCGCAAACAGGGCGAAGGTTACGAAGTCCAGCCGGTCGAAGACGCGCATCTTTTCGGATGGCGGCAGCTTGACCATCTGCACCGCGCCCCAGGCGATCAGGCACATGCCCAGTTCGTATAGATAGAAGGCGCGCCAGTCGCCCAACTGCAGCAGGCTAGGCATGATCAGGCGCGCAATGGGCACGGCGAAGCTGGTCAGGCCGATGCCGATGATCAGCCCCTTCAGCCGGTGCGCCGCAGGGAAGGCCTGGATAATATAGAGGAAGCCCAGGCTGCTGAGGCCTGCGCCCGCCATGCCCGCAATGGCGCGCACCAGCAGCGTGGACTGATAGTTGTCGACGAACAGGTGGGCCGCGCAGACCAACACGAAGGCGCCCAGGAAAATCTGGGTGAACAGACGCAGCCCATATTGCATGCGGAACTTGACCAGGATCAGGTTCATGCAGGCGTTGGTCATGACGAAGACGACCGGCAGCCAGGCGGCCTCGGTCAGGGTGATGCCCAACGAGCCCTGCAGGTTTTGGACATTGGCGCTGACGGCGGCGTTGCCCAGACTGCCGACGGTGGCGATCATCACGCCGGTGACGGCGTACATGATGCGTGCAAGCCAGGGATGGTCCGGTGTGGCGGGAGAGCCGGGCATCATCGGCCGCTCGTGCGGCTTCAGAGTCTCGACATATTGCTCCCAGGGCAGGTGCCAGTTGTTGCCAGCCATCAGCGCGCCTTCAACCCGTTCAGCACGATCAACCGGGTGCGGGCCGAGACCGCGCAGCGCTGGGCCTTGTCTGCGCCCTGAAAGCCCGAACCCAGCAAAGTGGCGATCAGACGCAAGTCCATCGGCCCGAGATCCTTCCGCACCAATCCCGCCGCCTGAGCGCGCGCCAGGGGGCCTGCGCCCGCTTCAGTCAAGCGTTGCCGCAATGGCGTAAGTGCGTCTGGCGAACGGACGTTCCGCAGAACATCGGACCACCCCGCATTAAGCATGACCAGATCGGCCAGCTCTTCGACAAACCAGAAGAAGACTTCCGGCGCATCGCCTTGAGCACGTGTGCGGACATCCAGATCTTCAACCCCGTCGATCAGCACGGCCAGGGCAAGTTCGGTGCGGTCGGTGAAATGGCGGTAAAGAGTGCCACGTCCAACGCCCGCCCGTTCCGCAATCAGGTCCAGTGGGACGTCCAGCCCCTGTTCGGACAGGAGCTCCCGCGCCGCCTTCAACAGGGCGGCTCGGTTGTTGGCGGCGTCTTTTCGTATGGGGCGCGACATGGTGAAGCGCTTAAGTGGACGTTTGTGTCCGTTTTGCAAGGGGCCATTATGTGGCGCTCACTCTGCCGTCGGGAAAGGGCCTGAGGGACGGCGGCGCGGCCGTCGTTATGGCCCAAAAAGGGTGAGGGACGACCAGGCCATCTGGTCCGCTAGCAGACCCTCATCCGGCCCTGCGGGCCACCTTCTCCCACCGGGAGAAGGGGCTAGAGAAGCGCCTTCTCAAGCACCACGAACGCCAGTTCGGGCCGTGGCGGATCAAGCGGGAAGGGGCGTTGTTCACCGGTGCGGACATAGCCGCGTCGCTCGTACCAGGCGATCAGTTCGGCGCGGCGCTGGATGACGGTCATCTCCATTCGCCGGGCGTTGAAACGGCGGATCGCCTCGGCCTCGGCGGCGGCCAGAAGCTGACGACCGACGCCGCCGGCCTGCAACGCCGGATCAACGGTCAACATGCCCAGATAGCCGAGGTCGTCGGCGGATCGGGCGACCTGCACGCAGCCGATCAAGGCTCCGTCGCGACAGACCATCAGGATGACCCGTTCGGGATCGGCGATGACCCCGGACAGTTCCTCGATGCTGGTGCGTTCGCCTGAGAGGAAATCCGCCTCGTGCGTCCAGCCCGCCCTGGCGGTTTCGCCGCGATAGGCGCGTTCGATCAGGGGGTGAAGCGAGGCGACATCATCAGCGGTCGCCGCTCGAAAGACGACTGGATTCAACGACGGGCTCTGCGGGCCGCGACCGGACGTGCGGTCTGGGGCGTCGGCACGCCCAGTTCCTGAACCAGATGATCCATGCCGTACACATCGCGAAGGGCGACGGTCACGGCCTGGGTGGTGACGATGACGCTGCGGTTGACGTTGCGGTCATAGCCATAGGCGTTGCGTTGGGTCAGGACGGTGGAATCGAAGTTGGCGCCGATGATCTCTCCCCTGGCGTTGACGGCGGGCGAGCCGGACGACCCGCCGATGGTGTCGGACGACACGGCCATGTTCATCACTGCGTTCGGGTCGATCCGGTCCTTGGCGGCCAGCAGTTTGGGCGCGACATTGAACGGCTCGGCCCCTGTGGCGCGGTCCCACAGACCGGCGAAGGTGGTGAAGGCGGGGATGCGCTGGCCCGGAACATCCGTGCCTTCGACGCGGCCATAGGTCAGGCGCAGGGTCCCCGTCGCGTCAGGATATACGGCGTCGCCATAGACGGCGAAGCGGGCGGCGGCCAACTGCTCGGACGCGCGGGCGGTCGGGCCGTCCACCTTATCGCGCCATTCGGCGCGAACGGCGCGGGCGTCGGCGTCAATCGCGCGCACATACTGGATCAACGGATCGTCGGATGCCTGAACAGCGGCCAGACCGCCTTCCCACAGGGCGCGGCGCACAGCGGGGTCCGCCAGCCTGGTGCCGCTGATGACGCGGGCCGACAGTTGTTCGGGGCTTTCGCGGCCCAGCAGGACACGGACGTGCGGGCTGTCGACGGTCAGCCATTCGCGCGTCTTGGACAGCCACCATTCCATGCGGATCTGCTCCAGCGCCGGATAGACCGGGCGTTCGGCGAACAGGCCGGACTGGACAGCGGGCAGGCGACTGTCGGCGTACTCGCCAAAGCGTTGGTCCGAGGGTTTGGCGCGCTCCTCGGCGCCCCGCACAATGGCCCGCGCCCATTGGAACAACTGCGAGCCGCCCGCCACCGAGGTCGTGCCCATGCCGGTGCCGCCTTCCAGCAGCGCCATCGGCGCGTAAAGCTCGCGCGCGAGCGGCTGGATCGCCGCCAGAGTGGCCCATGGGTCGCCGACCTTGGCCGACAAGGCTTCGTTTTCGGCGACCTGCCGGTGAAAGGCGGTCTCCTGACCGGCCAACTGATCCATGAAGGCGGGATCGATCAGGGCGCGCATCCGGCCCAGGCCGCGCTTGTAGGTGTTTTCGACGCTGACGATGGGGTCCATGGCGATGAAGGCCTGATCCTCGCCTTCCTCGGCATAGCGGATCAGACGGCCGCGCAGCTCCGAGGCGATCAACTGGTCCAGCGGCAGGACCACGTCGCGGATGGTGGCCAGCTGGTCCATCGTCAGCAGGCGCTGGGTCGCGCCGGGATTGCCAGAGACGAAGACGGCCTCGCCCTCGGTCGGCTTGTCGGCGTTCCAGACGAAGTGGATCGGAGTCTCGACCGGCTTGCCGTCCTCATACAGGCGGATGAAGGCCGCATCGATGGCGAAGCGCGGGAAGGAGAAGTTGTCCAGATCGCCGCCGAAGGTCGCGGCGCGGTCTTCCGGCGCCCAGGCCAGACGCACATCGCTGTACTTGCGGAACTTGTAGAGTTTGAACTGGCCGCCCCGGTACAGGCTGACGACCTGGCAGCGGATATTGGGATCGGCGCCGCAGGCCTCGGTCTCGATCCGACCGGCCTCGGCCTCGCGCGCCTGGGTGAAGGCCTGGCCGTCCAGTCCTTCGCCGGCCTTGTGCATCCGCTCGGTCACGTCGGAGATGTCCGTCAGGATTTCGGCCGTCGCGCCGGGGCATTTGCGCTCTTCCTCGCGCGTCTTCGGCGTAAAGCCCGTCTCGCCATACTGCTGCTGAGGCGTGGACAGGTTGGCGACGCAGGTGGCGACACAGTGGTTGTTGGTCATCACCAGACCCTGGCCCGACACCACCCCCGCCGAACAGCCGCCGAACTTCACCGACGACAGCCGCACCCGGTCCAGAAAGGCCTGGTCGATGTTGGTCCCCAGCGTCTGGTTGGCGCGGGCGATGGGGAAGTTGTCATAGGTCCACATGCCTTCTTCGGCGCGCGCAGAAGTGGCGGCGAAGGCGAGAACGGCGGCGGAGGCGAGGAGAAGAGGGCGCATGGAAAACTCCTGATCCTTCTCCCCTCGGGGGAGAAGGTGGGCCCGAAGGGCTCGGATGAGGGGGCTCTGTCCGCATTCAAAATGGAAAAAGGGGGCCTGGGTCAACCAGCCCCCTCATCCGTCTCGTTGCACGAGCCACCTTCTCCCCGAGGGGAGAAGGGCTTTTGATCAGCGGCGCACGCCCAGTTCGCGCAGCAGGCGCGGCTGGTTGTAGACGTTGCGCAAGGCCTCGGTGATGGCGGCGGTCGAGACCGTTACCGTGCGGTTCAGCTCGGGGTCGTAACCGAAGCTGCCGCCCAGCGAGTGGATGTTGCCGTCGAAGGCGGCGCCGATGACCTCGCCCTTGGCGTTGATCACGGGCGAACCCGAGTTGCCGCCGATGATGTCGTTGGTCGAGACGAAGTCATAGACGGTCGACTTGTTGACCTTGCCCTCGGCCGCCAGCCAGTCGGTCGCCGCATTGAACGGCTCGGCGCCGGTGTTGCGCTCATACAGGCCGCCGATCTGGGTGAACGGCTCCACCGTCACGCCGCGATAGGTCCAGCCCTTCACCTGACCATAGGACAGGCGCAGGCTGAAGGTGGCATCCGGGTACAGGTTGGCGCCATAGACCGCGAACCGGGCCTGGGCGATCTTTTCGCCCGCGCGGCTGGTCGGGCCGGACACGGCCGATTCCCACTGGGTGCGGATCGCCTGGGCCGCGTCGTCATTGGCCAGGACGAACTGGATCAGCGGATCGCCCGAGGCGGCCAGTTGTTCCGGCGTCATGGCCAGGGCCTGGGCGCGGAAGGCCGGATCGGCCAGGCGCGTGCCGTCGACCAGGCGCGCGGCGATCTGCTCGGGGCTTTCCTTGCCCAGAAGCGCCTTCACATTGGCGTTGTCGACGGTCAGATATTCGCGCGTCTTGGACAGCCAGAAATCGAGGAAGATCTTCTCCAGATCGGTCGAGATCGGCGTTTCGGTCGCCAGGCGGCGGCCCAGCGAGGCGATGTCGGCGTCCGAATAGCCGGCGCGGCGTTCGGCGACCGGCTTGGCTCGTTCCTTGGACGCGCGGACGATGGCCTTGGCGTAGCTGTACAGCTGCGAGCGCTGGCCCGCCGCCGATTCCAGCTGGCGATAGGGCAGATACAGGTCCCGCTGGGCTGTCGAGACGCGTTCCAGATCGGCCCAGGGATCGCCAATGCGCTGGGCCAGGGCCGGGTCGGCGGCGACGCGCTGACGCAGTTCCTGCTCCTCGCGGCGCTTGGTCGCCATGAAGGAAGGATCGGTCAGGGCGCCCTGCTGGCCGTAGAAGACCTTGAAGCTGTTCTCCAAGCCGAACAGCGGATCGACGGTGACGCGCTTGGCCTCTTCGCCGGTGGTGGAATATTCCAGCAGGCGGCCGCGCAGTTCCGAAGACTGGATCAGGGTCAGCGGCATCTGCTGGTCGCGCAGGACCTCCAGCTGGGCCATCGTCAGCAGGCGCTGGGTCGAGCCGGGATTGCCGGCGACGAAGGTGACGTCGCCTTCCTTGGGCGCATTCGGGTTCCAGGTCAGGTGGTTCGGCGTCGCGACCGGCTTGCCGTCCTCGTAGATGCGAAGGAAGCCGGCATCCAGGGCGTAGCGGGGGAAGTTGAAGTTGTCGGGGTCGCCGCCGAAGAAGGCCGCCTGGAACTCGGGCGCGAAGACCAGACGCACGTCGTCATACTTGCGGAACTTGTACAGCTTGTACTGGCCGCCGCGATAGAAGCTGATGACCTGGCAGGTCAGCTTCTGGTCGTCGCCGCAGGTTTCCTTCTGGATCTTGTCGATCTCGGCCGCGCGGGCCTGGACGAAGGCGGCGCCTTCAAGCCCGGCGCCGGCGCCCGTGACGCGGTCGGTGACATCGACGATGTCGGTCAGGATCTCGGCCGTCTGGCCGGGGCACTTCTTCTCTTCCTCGCGGGTGGCGGGCATCCAGCCGTTCTTGACGTAGTCGTTCTGGGCCGTGGACAGGTCCTGCACGCACGAGACGACGCAGTGGTGGTTGGTCAGAATCAGACCCTCGCCCGACACCAGCGAGGCCGAGCAGCCCTGCAGGCGCACGGCGGCGTTCCGCACCCGGTCCAGCCAGGCCTGGTCGATGTTGGTCCCGTACTTCTGGTTCACCGTGGCGATGGGGAAGTTGTCGAAGGTCCACATCCCCTCGTCGGCCTTGGCCGGAGAAGCGGGGGCCGACAGGACGGCGGTCGCGGCGCCGAGGGCGGCCAGCGAGGCGGTTAGGCGAAGCGAAGGCAAGGACATGATGGATAGTCTCCCGGGGCGGGACGATCTTGTCCCGTGTGTTATTCTGTAACTAGCGCCATAAAGGGGGTGACGCCAAGCGACCTGTGCCGCCCTTAGTCGCACGTCTTAAGCGAGGCAACGGCGCGCGCTCACAACCCTTACCCCGATTTAACTTGGCCGCAGGGCGTCGCGCCGTCAGATAGGCAGACGTACCAGGGGTTTATCGACGAACATGTCGCTTGCGCTTTCAACGCTGCTTTTCGAGTGGCGCCGCTATATGGCGGCGGTCATGGCGCTGGCCCTGTCGGGCCTGTTGGTCCTGGCCATGACCGGTGTGTTCATCGGCATCGGCAAGGGTTTCACCGCGACCATCGAACGTTCGGGCGCGGACATCTTCATCCTGCAGCCGGGCGCGAAGAGCATCATGAACGGACCGTCGGGCGTGCCGCGCCGGTTCATTCCATTGGCCTATAACCATCCCGAGGTGACCGAGGTGATGCCCCTGGATGGGGCGGGCGGCTCTTTCCAGAACATCAAGAATGTGGACCCGACCAAGAGCCAGGCGGACAACGCCAGCCAGGGCGCGCCGCGTCAGAAATGGGTCCAGACCAGCATTATCGACACTCGCCCCGGCTCGGTGACGATCCCGACCGACTATTCACAGGAACTGGTCGACGCCCTGCGCCAACCCTACACCGTCGCGGTGGACGAGACGGCCCTGAATACGCTTGGGGTCAAGCTGGGCGACAAGGCCTTGTACAACGGTCAGACGGTGACCGTCGTGGGCGTGACGCGCGGCTATCCCAACATGATGCAGCCGGGCGTGGTCATGTCGCGCGACACCCTGCGGATGTTGGGTCAGGCCGACACCGGCCCGCGCGTCGGCCCCCTGATGGTCAAGCTGCGTGATCCCGCCCGCGCCCAGATCGTCGTCGATCAGCTGAATGAAGTCGGCAAGGGCCAGTGGAAGGCCTGGACCAAGCAGCAGCTGGCCGACGCCAACGCGGGCGCCATGTTTGAAGAAGGCATTCTGGTCATCATCATTGGCGGCTGCGTGGTGCTGGGCGTCATCATCGGCGTGGCCATCACCTGGCAGACCCTGCGTGGCGCCATCATGGCCAATATCAAGGAGTTCGCCTCCCTGCGGGCGCTGGGCGTCGGCATGGGGTCGCTGCGCCGCATCGTGGTCGAGCTCAGCTTCTGGGTCGGCGTGGTCGGCGTCGCCGCGGCCATCTTCCTGACCTGGCTGGTTTCGCTGCTGGCCACGATGGGGGCCGTGATCATCTCCCTGCCGTTATGGCTGTTGGTCGTGGTTGGGGCGGGCCTGATCGCCATCGCCATGGCGTCGGGCCTGCTGTCGCTGGGCATCCTCAAGAACAGCCAACCGGCGGACCTGCTGCGATGAGCATCCACACCAAAGTCCACGGCAAGCACGGCGACTTCGCCATCGAGGCCAACGGCGTGGTCAAGCGTTTCAAGTCCGGCAAGTCCTGGGTCGAGGTGCTGAAGGGTGTCGATTTCGACGCGCGGCACGGCGACCTGACGATGGTCATGGGGCCGTCGGGGTCGGGCAAGTCGACCCTGATCGCGGCCCTGTCCGGCCTGCTGAAACCCGAAGAAGGCCGCGTCGACATTCTGGACGTCGACGACCTGTGGCGGCTGTCCACCGGACGGATCGACAAGTTCCGGCTGGATAACTGCGGCTTCATCTTCCAGGGCTTCAACCTGTTTCCGGCCCTGACCGCCTTGCAGCAGGTCGAGACGGTGCTGAAGTTCCAGGGACTGACGTCCGGTCAGGCCAAGAAGCGCGCCACCATCGCCCTGGAGGAAGTGGGTTTGGGCCACCGCCTGCACCTGCGGCCCGCCGCCCTGTCGGGCGGTGAGAAACAGCGCGTCGCCATCGCCCGCGCCCTGGCCAAGGATCCCAAGATCCTGTTCGCCGATGAACCGACCTCGGCCCTGGACGGCGAGAACGGCCAAGTGGTGATCAAGCTGCTGCGCCGCGCCGCCACCGAACACGGCGCCGCCGTCATCTGCGTGACCCACGACCCACGCCTGGAGGCCTGGGCTGACCGGGTCATCCACATCGAAGACGGCAAAATTCTTGATGATCAACGCCGCATTCCCGATCCGAACGCCATCCTGGCGTCGCACTGAACAACACGACTGAACCCCTTAGGACGAAACGCCCAATGCCCGGCTTCCTGAAGAAAAAACGCACATGGTTCGGCCTGCTGCTGGTGATCGTGCTGGGGGTCGGCTTCATGCTGTTCCAGTCCGCCGCCAAGACCAAGAAGGAAGAACAGGCCAAGGCCGCCGCCACCAAGGTCGAAAGCCCCTACGCCGCCATCGCCAACGGCAAGGTGGACGTTGAGGGCGGCATCATCCAGATCGCAGCCCGTCGCGGCGGCATCGTCCGTGAGGTGCTGGTCCAGGAAGGCGAGCGTGTCACCGCAGGTCAGATTCTGGCCCGTCAGGAAGATGATGAACCGCGTCTGGCCGTGCAGAGCGCCGCCGCCGCCGTGGCCCAGGCTGAAAGCCAACTGACGCAGATCCGTGTCGACATCCGCACCGCCCAGCGCGAGCAGGAGCGTCTGCAGCGTCTTGCCGCCACCAACTTCGTCGCCGCCCAGCGCGTCGATCAGGCGGCGGACGCGGTGGCCTCGGCTCAGGCCCGCATGGGTTCGCAGGTCGCTGCGGTCCAGACCGCCCGCGCCCAACTGGATCAGGCTCGCTATAATCAGGAACTGACGGTCATCCGCGCGCCCAGCGCTGGTCGAATCGTCCGTCGGTACGCCAACCCCGGCGCCGGCGCCTCGACCCTGAACGTCTCGACCATGTTCGACCTGGAGCCCGACGCCCCGCGCATCGTCCGCGCCGAAGTGGTCGAAAGCGACCTGCCGAACCTGACTGACGGTCAGGCAGTCGAGATCAGCCCCGAGGGCGATTCCAGCAAGATCTACATCGGCACGGTTCTGCGTCGCGCGGCTGTGTTCGGCGCCCGCAAGCTAGCCTCCGATGATCCCTCGCAACGCACTGACGAGCGCGTGGTCGAGGTCGTGGCCTCGGCTGGCGATGCGCCGCTGTTGATCGGCCAGCGGGTTCTGGTCAAGTTCATGAAGCCAGGCAAGACGGCGGGCGCCAAGCGCCAGGCGACGACCGGCGTCGGCCCGGCCCAGGCGATGCGTTCGCAATAAGCCGGGTCTGACGACCTGAAGACAGAAAAGGCGGCCGGGCGCGATCCTGGCCGCCTTTTCTTTTGCCCGTCAGGCCATGGATCATCGACCTGTGAGTTTTCCGCACAGGGCGCAGGCCTGAAACTCGATTTCCGCGCGGCGCGGCCTGCGGCATCCCCGAACGATGTCTTCTGTTCGTATGATTGTTCTCGTGCTTGGTCTGGGCCAGGCGGCGGCCTTTGCCTCCAGCTATTATCTTCTGGGCGTCATGGCCGATCCTGCGGCGGCGGCGCTGGGGATCGGCACAGGGCCGGTGTTTCTGGCGCTTTCCGGCGCCTTTCTGGTCTCCGCCGTCCTGACGCCCTATGCGGGCCAGGCGATTGAGCGTGTCGGCGGGGCGCGGGTGCTGGCAGGGTCGAACCTGGCCTTCGCCGTCGCCCTTCTGATGATGGCCGCTGCGCCGCATCCGCTGGTCCTGTGCTTCGGCGTGGTGTTTCTGGGTGTCGGCATGGCGGCGGGGCTTTACGGCACGGCCTTCGCCGTTCTGGTCGAGATGCAGGGGCAGGGCGCGCGGCGCGCGATTGCGGCGGTGTCGCTGCTGGGCGCCTTGGGCGGGGCGCTGGGCTGGCCGATCAGCCGCGAGATTCTGGACCTGGCGGGCTGGCGGGCGGCGTTCGGCTTCTGGGCGGCCCTGCATCTGTTCGTCTGCCTGCCGATCGCCCTGACGCTCCTGCCCCAGCACAAGGGACGGACGACGGCGGTGGTCGATACGTCGGCGATACGCTGGAGCCCGACCATGATCCGCATGGCGATCTTCTTCGCCGGGGCCTGGGCGGTGGCCTCGGCCATGGCGGCGCACCTGCCGCGCCTGCTGGTCGATCTGGGCATGACGGTGGAGCGCGCGGCCTGGGCGGCGGGCCTGATGGCGGCCAGCGCCATGGCGGTGCGTCTGCTGGACATCACCGTGCTGCACCGCTCGCACCCGATTCTGACGGCGCGGCTGGCCACCCTGTTCCACCCGACAGGGGCCCTGCTGGCCATGCTGCTCGGCGCAGTCGGGGCGCCGCTTGTGGCGGTGGGGCAGGGCTTGGCCAACGGGCTTCTGTCCGTGGCCTCAGGAGCCCTGCCGCTGAAGGTGTTCGGAGCCGAGCGGTACGGCATGCGGCAGGCGTTGATCCTGACGCCCGCCCGCTATGTGCAGGCGGGGGCGCCGGCCGCCTATGCGCTGGCCATGGATATATCGCCGGGCGTGGCGCTGGCGGTCAGCAGCATGATTTGCCTCGGCATGTTCGTGCTGAGCTTCAGCTTTCGCGACGTGTCATCGACCTGAGAAATCGCCAGCACGTTTTTCCAGTACGGCGGCGACGCCTTCCTGGTGGTCTTCTGTCAGGTGGGCGATGGCCTGCATGGCCGCCGACAGCTCCAGAATCTGATCGAACGTCTGGTCGCGGCCCTGGCGCATCAGGGTCTTGGCCATGCGCAGGGCCTGGGGCGGCTGGGCCGCGATCTGGGCGGCGGTGGTCAGGGTCTCCTGCATCAACCGCTCATGCGGCACGACGCGGTTGACCAGACCCCAGCGCTCGGCCGTCTCGGCGTCGATGCTGCGGCCGGTGAACAGCATTTCCGCGGCGCGGGCGTAGCCGACATCGCGCGGCAGGCGCCATGCCCCGCCGTCGCCGGGGATGATGCCCAGCTTCAGGAACGGCACGCCGAAGCTGGCGCGGTCCGAGGCGATGCGGATGTCTGCGGTGGTGGCGATGCCGCAGCCCAGGCCGATCGCGGGGCCGTTCACGGCCGAGACCAGCGGCATCTCCAGGTCATAGAGGGACCGCACGATGCGATGGACCACGCGGCGATAGCGCACGCGGATCTCGGCGGCCGACCCTTCGAACAGGTCGCGCCTGTCGCGCATGGCCGTCAGGTCGCCGCCTGCAGAGAAGGCGCGCCCGGCCCCTGTCAGGACCACGCATTTGACGGATGTGTCGGCGTTGGCGCGGGCGCAGGCGTCTGCGAGCTCATCGCCATCCGTCATGTCGGGCAGGGCGTTCAGGCGCGTCTCGCGGTCCAACGTCCAGATCAGGATGCCGTCCTTTCTGGTTTCAGCGATCAGGCCCATGCGTCATCTCCGTGTTTTGCCCGTCATCGGCCGTCGCCGCCGCGTCACGCAAGCCCGGAATTGCAAAAGCCCCGGATAAGACCGGGGCTTCGTGGCTGTCAGCCCTTCAGGCCGTCAGCGTTTCTTGATCGTATAGGGTACGAAGTTGGACGGATGGCTGACCACCCGATTGGAGTTGGACGGCATCTGCCGCGTGTTGACCAGCATCCCGCCCCACAGGGCGAAGGACATCATGGCGTGTTGGAGGTTACGCTCCTTATCGTTCATCTTGGCGTCTCCTTTCGCAGAACGATGAAAAGAGACACGTCGTACCAATGGGGATTCCACCCTCAGTCGTTTCGCGTCGGAGCCAAAGATAGTCAGTTTCGCGGAAAATGCAAATTTATCGCTCAGCATTCGGAGTAAATTTTGTGACAGTGTCACGATGACCGAGCCCGCCTTCCGCCCTGCGCCGCCCAAGGCGATCGCCAGCCCTTGTGTCATGGTGTGCGCCGTCGATGGCGAGAGCGGCCTGTGTCTGGGCTGTTTTCGGACGTTGAAAGAGATCGCCGGATGGCGCGCGCTGACGGAGGATGAACGGGCGGCGGTCATGGCGGACCTGCCGTCGCGGCGATCGCAGGTCGATCCGTCCAAGCTTTAAGGTTTCATCAGCCAAGTCGCTTCACGGCATCCCAACCTCGGGCGCCTAGAACGGCGATGTCGCGTCTTGCGATGCAGCCACAGCGCCCTTGATGATCCGTGTCGATTTCCAGTCTGCAGCCGTTCTCAGCGGGGCGTTGCTCGCCGCGTTCAGCACGGCCCTGGTCATTCGTCACTTCGAAGGCGGCGGAGAGGCGTTGGCGGCGGCCGCCCCGATCCCGGTCGTTCAGGCCCCGGCCACGGTCCTGGAGCCTGCAGCAGGCCGTCCCGCACAGGTCATGCGCGCCGCTGACGGTCACTACTGGGCCCAGGCCCGCATCGACGGCCATGCGGTGCGCGTGCTGGTGGACACCGGCGCCAGTCTGGTCGCCCTGACGCGCGATGACGCCCGGCGATTGGGCGTTAATCCCGCCCCTTCAGAATTCACCGGCAAGGTTCAGACGGCGTCGGGCATGGTGCGCGCGGCCCCAGTCGAACTGTCTTCGGTGTCCGTCTCCGGTGCGCGGATCGACAAGGTTCAGGCCCTCGTGTTCGAAGACGGCCTGTCTTATTCGCTGCTGGGCATGAGCTACCTTGGCCGACTGTCGGCGTTCGAAGCCACCCCGGCGGGCCTCACGCTCAGACCCTGAGACCTTAAAGATCCTGCATCTGACGGCGGGCTTCGCGGAAATACTGCCAGCCCGTCCAAAGCGTGATCACGGCGGCGAACCAGATCAGGAAGACTGCAAAAGCCTCAAACGCCGGTTGCCAGGACAGGGGCGAGCCGTCCTCGTTCTGCAGGCCGAAACCGCTCCACAAGAGGGTCAGCTGGAGGGCGGCCAGCGCCACCATCTGCACCGTGGTCTTCCACTTGGCCGCCAGGGTCACCGGCAGTTCGATGCGGCCCGCCATGGTTTCGCGCAGGGCGGAAACCGCAAACTCACGGAACAGGATGAGGCCGCAGGGCAGGGCGATGCCGGGCAGAGAGCCGGACGCCAGCACGCCCAGAATGGCGCCGGTGATCAGCACCTTGTCCGCGATGGGATCAAGGATGGCGCCCCAGCGCGTGGTCGAGTTCCATCGACGCGCCAGGAAGCCGTCGACCCAATCGGTCGAGGCGGCGATGACGAAGATCCAGAAGGCCCAGACCCCAAACTGCAACTGGGTGTCGGGCGACAGCCACGCGTCCAGCGCGCCGGGCGCCGCCCCCGCCAGCATGGCGAACATCACCACCCCGGCGAAAAGTCGGATGCCCGTCAGGATGTTCGGGATCGGATTAATATGGTGGCCGGTGCTCATCGTCTTATCCGTTGCAACCTGCCGGGTGTCGCATGGTTCGGCGATCAGGCCAATGTTCAGGCCAATGTTCAGGTTAGGGGTTCGAACCGGGGCTTGTCCGTCAGGGCGCGCAGCACGCCGTCGGCGATGCCGAAATGCAGGCCGCTGAGCGTCAGGTCGCCTGCCGCTTCGCGTTCGGCGATCCAGGGGAAGGTGCGCAGGTTGCGGATCGACAGGCGCACGATGGCCTCTTCCGCCGCGCGTTCCACTTCGTGCGCATCGACGGTTTCGGCGACGTGGCGCACGACCGGCGTGCCCTGCGCCACCCAGGGGCCGACGAAGTCCGCGCAGTTGTCGGGGGCGCCGTTCAGCATGGCGTTGACCCCGCCGCAGTGGGCGTGGCCCATCACCACGATGCGCCGGACCTTGAGAACCTTGACCCCGAACTCCAGCGCCGCCGACACGCCGTGCAGCAGACCATCCGGCTCATAAGGCGGCACAAGATTGGCCACGTTGCGGACCACGAACAGTTCGCCCGGCTTGGCGTCGAAGATCAGGGCCGGGTCGGCGCGGCTGTCGGAACAGGCCACGATCAGGGTGTGCGGCTTCTGGCCTTTGACCAGCGCCTCATACTCGGCATGGGCGGCAGGCCAGTGCTCGGCGCGGAAGCGGTGATAGCCGGCGGTCAGTTCGTCTTCGGATGCGCTCATGCGGCGTTCTCTAGCGCCTTGGGCGGCGGCAAGAAATCGTGTATACGCGTATATACGAAAGGAGCGCCTCATGACTGTGACCAGCCGAACCTTCCGCAGCGGCAATAGCGACGCCGTGCGCCTGCCCAAGGAGATTTCGTTCGGTCCCGGCGTTGAGGTGGAGATCGAGCGCAAGGGCGATGTGGTGACGATCTCGCCCAAAAGAAAATCCGTGAAGGAAATGCTGGCCAAGCTGCGCAGCCTGCCAAAGCCGTCCAGCATCGGCATCCGCGAAGAGGTCGAAATCCCCGAGCGGTCCGGCCTTTAAGCGTGGCCTATCTGCTCGACACCAATGTCGCCATTCACTTGCGGGACGGCGACGATGTGATCGACGCCCGTGTGGACGCCCTGACGACCCCGCTGTTGCTGTCGGTCGTCAGTCGCATCGAACTGGAGGCCGGCCTGGCCCGCCCAGACCGCGATGCTCAGGCCCGGGCGCACCGACTGGACGCGTTGCTGGACGTCGTGCCTGTCCTTCCATTTGGTCAGGCGGAGGCCCTGGCCTATCGCCAGATCATTGCGGCCTGCGGCTTCTCACGCCGCAAAGTGCTGGATCGCATGATCGCGGCCCAGGCCATTGTGGCGGGTGCGGTTCTGGTCACCCGTAACGGCGACGATCTTCGCGACATTCCCGGACTGACGTTGCTGGAGTGGTGACATGGTTCAGGCCTTCCTGAAGAAGGCGTGGATGCGTTCGGCCAGGGGCTGGCTGACGCCGTCGACCTTGACCAGATCGGCCAGAGAGGCGCGGCTGACGCCCTTGGCCGAGCCGAAGGCGTGCAGCAGGGCCTTCTTGCGGCCGGGGCCGACGCCTTCGATCTCGTCCAGCGGGTTCTTCTTGATGTCCATCGAGCGGCGCTTGGCGTGGGCGCCGTTGGCGAAGCGGTGGGCCTCGTCGCGCAGCCGCTGCAGATAATAGAGGGCCGGGGACTTCAGCGGCAGCATGAAGGGCGGCTTGCCGGGCATGAAGAACTTCTCCATCCCCGCATCGCGATCCGGCCCCTTGGCCACGCCGACCACGGCGATGTCGTCGACGCCCATCTCGGCCATCACAGCCAGAACCTCGGCCAACTGCCCCGCGCCGCCGTCGATCAGCAGCAGGTCGGGACGGACGGCGTCCTCGCCTTCCTCCTCGTCCTTGACCAGACGGGCGAAGCGGCGGCGCATCACCTCGCGCATCATGCCGTAGTCGTCGCCGGGCGTCAGGTCTTCGCCGCGGATGTTGAACTTGCGGTACTGGGATTTCTGGAAGCCGTCCGGCCCCGCCACCACCATGCCGCCCACAGCATTGGTCCCCTGGATATGGGCGTTGTCGTAGATTTCGATCCGCTCGGGCCGGGCGTCCAGACCGAAGGCCTCGCAAACCTCATCCAGGATTTTGCCCTGGGCCGAGCTTTCGGCCAGACGGCGCCCCAGGGCCTCGCGCGCATTGGTTAGGGCGTGGTCGACCAGCGCCAGCTTCTCGCCGCGCTGGGGCCGCACGATCTCGATCTTGCGCTCCGCCTTCATCGAGAAGGCTTCCTCCAGCAGCTCCAACTCATGCGGGCGGACGTTGGACAGGATCAGGCGCGGGATCGGCTTGTCCTCATAGAACTGGCCCAGGAAGGCGGCCAGAATCTCCGGGTCGGTGTCGGTCTTGTCCACGCGTGGGAAATAGGCCCGCCCGCCCCAGTTCTGGCCCGCGCGATAGAAGAAGACCTGCACGCAGGCCTGTCCGCCGTCGGTGTGCAGGGCGAAGACGTCGCCTTCCGCCACGCTGTCGGCGCTGACCGAGTTCTCCATCGAAATGGCCGACAGCGCGCGAATGCGGTCGCGCACGCGGGCGGCCTGTTCAAAGTCCATCTCGTCCGACGCCGCCTGCATTTCGCCGGACAGGCGGCTGATGACGGCGCGCGACTTGCCGCGCAGGAAGGCCTCGGCCTCGGTGACCAGTTCGCCGTAGTCCTCCAACGAGATCAGGCCGGTGCAGGGCGCCGAGCAGCGCTTGATCTGGTGCAGCATGCAGGGCCGCGTGCGGGTCTCATAGACGCTGTCCGAGCATGATCGCAGCAGGAAGGCCTTCTGCAATGTGTTCAGCGTCCGGTTCACCGCCCAGGTCGAGGCGAAGGGGCCGAAATACTGACCCGGCGTCGTATGGGCGCCGCGATGTTTCCTGATCTGCGGGGCGCGATGGTCGCTGCGGATCATCAGTTCGGCGAAGGATTTGTCGTCGCGAAGCAGGACGTTGAAGCGCGGCTTCAGCTTCTTGATGAAGTTGGATTCCAGCAGCAGGGCCTCGGTCTCGGACGCCGTGACCACCAACTCCATCGACCGGGTCTGCGACACCATCAGGCCGATGCGCTGGGTGTGGAAGCGGCCTTGGGCATACTGGATGATGCGCTTCTTCAGCGACTTGGCCTTGCCGACGTACAGGCACGAGCCGTCCTCGCCATACATGCGATAGACGCCCGGCTTGTCCGGCGCGCGCCGGGCCTCGTCCGCGATCAGGGCGGCGGCGGCCAGAGGCGCGGCTTGCGGATGCGCCGCTTCAGCGGTCGTGGTGTCAGGAATCGGGGGATCGCTCGAAATCATCGCGCCCTATATAGGCGCGCCCGCTCACAGACGCGATTGAGAAGCCGGTCACCACAGGGCGTCGGCGGGTCGTCCCTTGAAGATCTCCTCGATCCGCGCCCGTGTGGCCCGGTGGGTGTCGTCGGGCAGGGCGTCGGGATGGAACCAGCCGATCTCGGCGATCTCGCCATGACTGGTTCGCTCGCCCATGTCGAAAGCGTCGATGCGGAAGACGACGACATGATCGCCGGGAAAGAAGCGCTCGTTGGAATGGATGGACAACAGCACCGGCTGTCCGCGTGCGATCAGTCCGCCTTCCTCACGCAGTTCACGCACCACGGCGGCCTGGGTCGTTTCGCCTCTATCAACCCCGCCGCCCGGCAGCCACCAGCCCGCCAGATAAGTATGGCGAACGAGCAAAACGCGGCCTTCGGAGTCGGTCGCCACGCCTCTGACACCAAGCGTCATACCTCTCGTCAGTCGCGAATAGGCGAAGAAAAGCGGGCGTGTGAACGGCTCGACATGGGTTCGCCAATTCACTGTCCCGGCCTTCTCGAAGTTCTTGCTGAATATGGACGCCATTAGGGTCGGCTGGCCTGTCAATCTATCTCTATCGTCAAGTGGGCTTGGGAAGGGTCAGCTATCGGTGAGCTTCGGAAGTCAGTCCCACTTGATTGGACCGTATCCCTTGGCATCCACCCACGCTTTCACTTCCTCCAAGGTCTGGTGGGGAGTTAGCTCGCCCCTTTGGTAGTAAAGTAGGCCGTCTGGCCCCAACGGCTTGGCTTGTTGCCCCGGCTCCAACCAATCTTCTGCCTTGGCCATCGAAAACCAAACGTCGTAGTCGCGAGCGATGATGGCGATCCTCATCGGCACTTGGCCGTCATAGAGAAACTCACCGCCTGTGATGTATTCGCCTTCGTAGTCGTTTCGAGCCATCGGAACCTCCGCTGCGATAGTGCCCGAGGTCTTGAACCGTCGCTATGGGCGAAGATTTGTAGCGCGGAAACGCCGGAAGCCTTTGAAACACACTTGAAGATAAGTGTGTTTGACCAGCAGTACGCGCCCGTCGCCATCCACCGCCACGCCCCGCACGCCCAGCGTCTTGCCCCGCGTCAGCCGCGACCAGGCGAAGAACAGCGGGTGGGTGAAGGGTTCGACTTGCCGGCGCCAGGTGGTCATGAGGCGAGCATGACGGGGTTATCGCGGCTTGAACAGCGCGCCGCTCCGCTTTAATCGGGGTGGAACGAACAGGAGCATCCCATGCTGGCTCTCGGCATCATCTTCGCCTTCATCGCCGTCATCGCGGCCATCAACTATTTCGAGTTTGGTCGGGTTGACTGAACCCTCGGTGCGGGGCGTCGCGCTTGTCACGGGCGGGGCGCGCAGGATCGGACGTACGGTCTGCCTGACGCTGGCCAAGGCCGGTTTCGACGTGGCGATCCATCACCATGCCTCGGGCGACGAGGCCCGGTCTCTGGCCGATGAGATTGGGGCCTTGGGGCGCTGCGCCTGCCTGCTGCAGGCCGATCTGACGGATGAGAGCCGGGTGCGCGGCCTGATCCCCGCCGCCGCTGCGGCGCTGGGGCCGGTCAGCGTTCTGGTCAACAACGCTTCGGTGTTTCAGGATGACCGGATCGGCGGTCTGACCCGCGAAAGCTGGGACACGCACATCGAGACCAATCTGCGGGCGCCCCTGGTGCTGGCCGAAGCTTTCGCCGCGCAGACCACACAAGGCGTCATCATCAATCTGCTGGACCAGAAGGTGTTGAAGCCTGATCCGCGCTTCTTCACTTACAGCCTGTCGCGCAACGGCCTTTGGTGGGCGACGCAGACGTTGGCCCAGGCGCTGGCGCCGGGCATTCGCGTCAATGGCGTGGGGCCGGGGCCGACCCTGCCCTCGATCCATCAGACGCCTGATGAATTCGCCGCCGAGGCGCGTGGCACCCTGCTGGAAACCCCCGGCAGTCCAGAGGCGGTCGCGGACGCCGTGCTGTGGCTGATTGACGCCCGCATGGTGACAGGTCAGATGATCGCCGTCGACGGGGGCCAGCATCTGGCCTGGCGCACCCCCGACATCCAGGAGTAACCGCGTGGTCCAGTCGTCGTCGGTGTCGCCGTTTCCGGCGGATGAGCCGCTGCGTTTCGAGCGTCTGAACGTCTTCGTGCGCGGGCTGGAGGTCGAGGCGGGGATCGGCGTCTATGACCACGAGCAGGGGCGTCTGCAGCGGCTGGTCATCGACGTGTCGCTGGAGCTTGAGCCCCAACCCATCGAGCGGTTGGCCGACACCATCAATTATGAAACCGTGGCCAACGCCGCGCGCGCCATCGCCGCCGAAGGCCATGTCGGCCTGGTCGAAACCTTCGCCGAACGCCTGGCGCGGGCCTGTCTGGAAGACCGGCGGGTTCACAGGGCGACCGTTCGCATCGAAAAGCCGGGCGCC
Source organism: uncultured Brevundimonas sp. (assembly GCA_963522565.1). Lineage (GTDB taxonomy): Bacteria > Pseudomonadota > Alphaproteobacteria > Caulobacterales > Caulobacteraceae > Brevundimonas. The sequence goes on from CAUQZC010000009.1 coordinate 126,706, forward strand.
CTCCCGGCCGTGATCGCGCCAGGATGCGAGATCGTGCTGTCGCGCTGACGTCTGATCGGTTGCGCCTGACCCGCGACCCGGCCATTGTCGTCCGCGAATCCCAGCCGACCTGCGCGGCGAGAGAATAAAGCGTTCGATACCCATGGCCGAACCCGGCGATCCGAAAGGCCCAGCGGGCTTAAACGACGATCAGGACCTGGACGATCTGGTCGGTTTTGCATCGCCGCGCGCCCTGGCGGGGCATCCGCGTGCGGCGCAGGTTGAACCCGACGTCATCACGCCCGTGTTCGCGTCTGCCGCCGAACCTGTCCAAGAACGGGAGCCGGATCTGTTTGATCCGCCTGAACCGGCTGATCCGGGACCATTCGACCGCACTGAAACCTTTGGCGCGCCGTTGGAGACGCGGTTTTCGGCGGACCGCAAACGTCGGGCGGACGCCCAGACCTCGTCCCATCAGTCCGCCGGCCCATCCGCACAGGCGCCGGTCGCGGCGATGCGCGAAGCCCTGGTGCGTGAAGATATGGCTGAACGTCGGGCCACGCCCCCGGCGGCGCCCATGGGCCTGTACGCCATCTATGTGCTCATCCTTCTGGCCGTGCCGACCTTCGGAGTCTCTGCGGTTCTGGCGCTGCTGGCGGTGACGGTCAGGCGGGCGTCGGACGACGCCCTGGCCCGCAGCCATTTCATCTATCAGCAGCGCACCTTGTGGATCACCGCTGTGACGGCGGTGATCGGGGCCCTGCTGGTGGTGATCAACATCGGCGTCTTTGTTCTGTTTCTGCTGGCGTTGTGGCTGCTGGCGCGCGGTGCGTCCGGCGTGTGGAAGCTGAAGGACGGCAAGCCCGTCGCCAATCCGCGCACCCTGCTGTTCTGAAGGAACGATCATGACAACCGAGCCCAACTTCACATCGGGTCAGGAGCCCGAAGGCAAGGTCGGCGCCCTGATCGCCTGGGCGCTGTTTCTGTTGTCCATCCCCAGCGCCAATGTACTGGTGCTGGTCGGGCTGGTCGTTTCCTATGTGACGCGCAATACGGCGGTGGGCGTCGCGCGCCAGCATATCGAGGCGCAGATCGCGCTGTTCTGGTCCGTCTTCTGGTGGACCATCGCCGCCTGGATCGGGATCATCGTCAGCGCCATCGCGTCGGTCGTGCTGATCGGCATTCCATTCCTGTTTCTGTTCCTGTTGCTGTGGTTCCTGCTCAGCGTCTGGTTCACGGTGAAGAGCGCATTTGGCCTCATCAACCTGCTGCAGAACAAGCCGATCTGACGCAGCCGTCCGATGGAACGTCCCTCCGCCCCGTCTGTTGATGGCGGGAAGGAGTTCATTATGGGTCAGTTCAAGGACGATGCGATCGAGAACCGCTTCGAGCAGGATTTCGAGGGGGATGCAGGTACAGGCAGGGTCTGGGCGGACTACGCCGTTCGCGGCGGCGCTCGGATGATTTTGCACGTAGAGGCGGAGCAGGGCCTGCGCGGTTCAGGCGCGGCGGCCAAATTCATGCAGTCGATGGCGGAATACGCCCGCGAGAAGGGGCTGCTGCTGTTTCCGCGCTGCAGCTACGCCGTGGCGTGGCACAAGCGACATCCCGATTATGACGACGTGCTGGCCTGAAACAGCGCCGACTTAGCCGATGCGGCTGACGATCGTCTTGAGGGTCTCGGCGCGTGTCGGCAGGTCGGCGGCGATGCGCGAGGCGATCTCGCGGGCGCCGACCGGATAGGCGTCGCCGCCGCCAGCGATTTCCCTGGCCTTTTCTGCGGCCTGAAGCAGCAGGCGTTCAAGCTGCTCGATCTCTTCCAGAGCCAGGGCGTGGGCCTCAAGCTGCAGACGTTTGACACGCTCGCCCGTGGTCTCAGGCGCGCGCATCAGGTCGTAGATGGCGGCTTCGGTTCCGACCAGGCGAAGGTCGGGCTTGGCGTCTGATCCGGTCTTCTTAGTCATGGAATCGGCTCCTTCCATCGCGAGCGTTCACAGGGTGCGTGTTCCGGCGCGTTCAGTCGAGCCATCGTTTAACGGTTGTGGCCGCCATGTGGCCGCAACGCATCGTTTTTGACGGGTTTGGGCGATCTTTTACAACTCGGGCGCACGGGCCGGGACCATCGCAGGGGCGACGACCGGGCTCAGAACGCCGCCAGCGACAGCGCGCAGGGGCGAGCGGGGCGTGTGCAGAACCGCGGGATTGACGCTGACGCCATCCTGAACCGGCGTCACCAGGAAGCCCTTGGCGGCCAGCTTGTCGCCTGACCGCACGCGCGAGGTCCAGACCGAGATCGGCGCAGCCAGCAGCAAGGGCAGGACGATCGGGGCGAACCAGGTCGCCAGGTCGGGGCGGACGCACAGCGGGATGATGAAGGCGACGCCCGCGACCATCTGCCAACGCATGGCGCGCAAGGCGTCGGACCAGGCCAGGCCATCGGCGTCGCGCTGCTGGGCGGTCCAGCCTGCGTCGTGACCCGACAGAATCTGGATGAAGGCCTTGGTGTTGGCGACCATCAGAATGGGGGCCAGGATGGCCGACAGGGCGATCTCGGCGGCCATCCCCTTGGCGATGGCGCGACGTCCGCCGAAGGCGCGGCGCTCGGCCGGGCGGCTCAGCACCAGGGCGGCGCCCATGAATTTGGGCCCGATCAGCAGGACGCCCGACAGGAAGGACGCCAGCATGAAGGGCGTGAACTGCGGGTTCAGGATGTAGAAGAAGCTGGTCCAGTCCACCGGATAGAACATCTGGATGAACAGGCCGACCATCAGCGACGCCAGCCACAGAGGCGACGAAAGATAGGCCATGCAGCCCATGACAAGCTGCAGGCGGCTCATGGGCGACAGGCCCTTGGCGCCGATCAGGCCCAGGTGTTGCAGATTGCCCTGGAACCAGCGGTGGTCGCGGCGGATGAAGTCGGTGATGGAGGGCGGGGTCTCCTCCCACGATCCTTCCAGGGCGGCGGTGACATGCACGGCCCAGCCCGCGCGGCGGATCAGGGCGGCCTCGACGACGTCATGGCTCAGGATATGGCCGCCGAAGGGCTTCTTGCCCTTGAGCGAAGGCAGGCCGCAGCAGGCGGCGAAGGCGCGCGTGCGGATGATGGCGTTGTGGCCCCAGTAGCTGGATTCCGAACCCGTCCAATAGGCCAGGCCCGCCGCCGCGACGCGGCCGTACAGGCGCACGCTGTACTGCGACACGCGGGCGAAGATGGTGCGGGCCTTGATGATGACCGGGGCGGTCTGGATCATGCCGACGCCGGGATTGCGCTCCATGGCGTCGACCATGCGCAGCAGGGTCTCGCCCGCCATGGTGCTGTCGGCGTCCAGAACGATCATGTTCTCGTAGGCGCCGCCGAAACGACGAATCCATTCCGACAGGTTGCCGACCTTGCGCTCTGCATTGTCGGTGCGGCGGCGATAGAAGGCCTTGGATCCGGTGTTCATGCGGAAGGACTGGAACACCGACAGTTCGGCGGTGATGGCCTCTTCCTTGGTCGAGTCGCTCAGCACGAAGATGTCGAAGGCCGCCGAGGCGCCGAGGCGGGCCAGCGAGGCGTCGATCTGGGCCAGACGTGCGAAGGATGCGCGGGCGTCTTCGTTATACAGCGGCATCAGCAGGGCGGTGCGGGTGCGCGGCGTCTGCGGATGGGCGGCGAACATCAGGTCGGCCTGGTCCTTGCCGCGCAGCATGACGATCAGGCCCATCAGGCCGCTGACGAACCAGCAGGAGATGGCGGTGATCAGCACCATGAAGATGCCGAAGGCCAGCATCTCGGTCCCGTCCCAGCCTTCGCGGGCGTACAGATAGAAGGGGGCGATGGCCGACAGGCCCGCCATGACCAGGGTTCCGGCCAGCAGCGTCAGGCGACGCAGGGCGATGTTGCGCGGCGAGGTGGCCGGCGTCACCGATCCGGCCGAGGCGGTCGTGTCCGTCAGCGACTGGCGCGGCATCTCCAGGGGGGCTTCGTCAGGCAGCCAGGCCCAGGGTGCGATCGTCTTCTGGATGTCGGCGTGTTCGACAGCGCGGATTGACAGCTTGGTCATGCCGTTCAAGATGCCCCCTGATGACCATTCGTCGTCCGGAAGGCGGGGCGACGCGGAATGCTGCACTGCAGCGACTTCCGCTATAGTCGATCACATTCGCGCGATTTTCAATCACGCGATGTTGATCCCAGCGAAAAAAAGCGTGGATTCCTATCGCGGATTTGCGATCACGGCTTCGTGAGGGCCGTCCAGCGGCGGTTCGATGGCGAGTTGGCGCAGTTTTCGCTCCAAAACCCAGGCGGCGACCCCGACCCAGCATACCAGGACGGTGGCGTAGATTCGCTCCCACCAGCCGACGTTGGCGTCATTGACCGTGCCGGGGAAGACCAGATGCTTGGTCATCACCGTCAGAATGGCCATCAGGATGAAGGTGACTGCCAGGAAGATCTTCAACCGCCTCAGGTCGGTCCGGGCCGCCAGTCCCCAAAGCAGCAGCAGGGGCGCCAACTGGATGCCCAGGCCCAGGTTGATCACCATGTGGCGCGGGTCAGGCCATGGATAGAGGGTCGACAGCGACAGGCCCGCGCCTGCCAGAACGAAGACGATGGCGATGACGGCCGCCGGTATGCGCGCCCGCGTCAGGGCATAGATGGTCAGGCCGAAGCCGATCCCGGCCAGCGCCGCCATGCCTCCGGCGACGAACAGGCCGCCGTTGAAGATGATCGGCTTGCGCGCCGTGGCCCCGCCCAGTTCGCTCAGATACTGGGTGGCGTTGTTGAAGTCGGGATAGGCGGCGATGGCGACTGCGACGACCAGCAGGGCGATCACGGGCGCCGCAACGCCCACGCCCAGCAGATGACGGCGACGTCGATAGGGAGTTCTGGCCTCCGGCCGCAGGTCGATGGGCCAGGGGCGGCCGTCGATCGGCTTCAGCCCCCACAGCGGGCGGATGAAAGGGATGCGTTTGACCACCTCATAGACCGCCAGACTGCCCAGGAATGTGATCAGCACCAGCGACAGGGCCTCGACCGGCGCAGGCAGATTCGCCGGACGGATGATCCAGACCGCGATCACCAGCACGGTCTGGTGCGCCAGATAGAGGGGGAAGGTGGCCTCGGTCAGGTATTTCAACACCGGGCTGGACTTGTCGCGCAGATACAGGCTGCCGAAGCCCAGGACGGCTGTGATGACCGCCCACTGGTCTATCCCGTAGATGATCGCCCTCGGCACGCCCCAGAAGGCCCGGCCGCCCGGATGCCAGACCTGGATCATCATGATCGGCAGGGCGACGGCGGCCAGCGCCACGCTGATCCAGCGCAGCCGCTCCATGTCGCGCCAGATGCTTTCGCGGCCCACGATGGCGAAGCCGAAGATGAAGGCGACCAGCGACAGGGCGTGATTGTACCAGTCGACCGACAGGGTGTTGGTCAGACCGAACCGCGGGAACAGGAAGACGCGGATGAGGATCAGATAGAGGATCGGCAGCACCAGCAGGCGCCAACCCCGCAGGGTCTTCTCCAGCCCGTCGCCGATGCGCGCGATCACCCCCGGCTGGCGCCACAGCAGGATGGTCACAATGCTGTAGGCGGCGATATAGACGATGAACCACAGATGGTTGACCGGAACGCCGTCCATCAGGCCGCTCCAACTGAACTCACGCGCCATCCAGTCCAGATAGCCGTCCATGCCGCCGGGCCAGTTCGCCTTGTCGCGCGCCTCGATCCAGGATTGCAGCGGCACCAGAGCCACCGTGCCGAACAGCAGGGGCGGGACCAGACGGGCGAAGCGCGCGCGCGCCACCTCACGCGGCGTGCGGCGCAGGGTCATGAACCGCAAGGCCGCGCCCGACACCAGAAACAGCAGCGTCAGCCGCCATGGATTGGTGATCAGGATGGCCTCGCGCATCCATTCGAAGGTGTGGCTGCTGTGCACGTGCCAGCCATAGACGCCGTACACCAGGCCGACATGATACAGGATCAGCAGGGCGAAGGCGCCGACGCGGATCCAGTCCAGATCATAGCGACGCGCAGACGGGGCGGAAGACGAGGTCACGGCGCGTCTATGATCCGCTGCGGACGGTCAAGCAAGCGGGCGAATGGTCTCGCTTGGGCCGACGGCTGTTGCGGCCGTCTGCTCAAACGGCTGCAGTCTGCGAAGACCGAGGGCGGTCAGGGTGTTGGCGATTGAGGCATCCTGCGCGGCCTCATATAGCGCCATCTCGTCCTGGACCGGTCGTCCCAACGCCTTTTCGAAGTCTGCCTTGGCTGGATCGACGGCATAGGCCGAAGCCCGTGCTTCCGCTCCCAGATTGGACTGGAAGATGCCCGCCGCGCTGACGGGCAGGAAGTCCTCATAGGTGATGGGTTCGGCGATGACGTGGCCCAGCTCGATCAGGGCTTCCAGATCATCCGTCTCGGCCCGCGCGGCCAGACCCTGCGGCGTCGCGCGATAGCGGAACCAGCCCAGGCCTTCTCGACGCATGGCGGTCCAGTCGTCGGGCAGGGCGGAGAAGTCCTTCGTCGCCAGGGCCGTGTCGTACAGGGCCCGGCCCGTCGGGGTCAGGGCGCAGCCGCGCTGTTCGATCTCGCCAAAGCGGGCGGTGTGCGCGCCTGCCACGGCGCCGGCGTCCGACGGGAAGGTGATCGGCTCCTGCAGCGCCTTGAAACTCGTCTGGCGCAGCAGGATGGGGCAGTGGCGGGCAGGCGGACCTTCGATGGTCTCCTTGGGCGTGATGCCGCGCGCGGGCATGGCGGCCTGCGCGGCGTCAATGTCCAGCGTCCTTGGCGTCAGGTGGTTGATGTGCGGTCCCTTGAAGCTGACGACGTCGGCGATCAGGCGGTGCGCGGCGACCAGACGCTCATAGGTTTCCGCGCTGACGGTGGCCCGGGCGTGCCAGCGGAAGGTCTCCAGCAGTTCGGCGACGAACTGATCTGTCTGCGCCTCGTCCAGGCCGCCCATCCGTTCCGCCGTATCGATCAGTTCGCGCGCGCCGGGCGTGAAGATGTCGCGTCGGGCCAGAGTCGCCGCCGCCTCAGCACGCAGAGCTTCGTCCTCTATCAGCTCCAGTCGAAGCAGGGAGGTGAAGACCCGGAACGGATTGCGCGCCAGGGCCGCCGGGTCGACGGGCCGGAAGGCTGTGGAATGGACCGGCACGCCAGCGGGTGCGAGATTATAATAGCTGACCGGCTCCATGCCCATGACGGCAAAGGCGCGGGCGATGGTGGCCAGTTCATCCGCCGTGCCGACACGGATGGCGCCGTGCCGCTCCTGCGACAGGCGCGCCAGTTCGCCGGATGCGGCCAGACGGTCGGCGTTGGCGGTGTCGGCCTTCAGCGTCTGGGCGTTGATGTCCGCCACCAGGGTCAGCAGGTCGCCATATTGCGGGACCTCGGCGCGGTACATGGCCGACAGGGCGGCCGAGAAACGGCTGCGGATTTCGTCAGGATGGACGAAGGCGGACATGGACGGCTCCCTGAGTATTTTGACCCCTCCCTACCCCGGCAGGTCGCCGGGCGAAACCCGGCGGCCTTGGGACGTTTCGTCAGACGCAGTTAGGCCTGAACCCCGACGCCGATGGGGCAGACCACGCCCGTGCCGCCGATGCCGCAATAGCCATTGGGATTCTTGGCCAGATAGCCTTGGTGGTAGTCCTCGGCGAAATAGTAGACGCCGGCCGGTTCGATTTCGGTCGTGATGACACCGCGCCCCGCCTTGGTCAGGGCCGCCTGGTAGGCGTCGCGCGACGCTTCGGCCTCGCGCTGCTGCTCGTCATTCAGGGTGTAGATGGCCGAGCGATAGGTGGTCCCGATGTCATTACCCTGACGCATGCCCTGCGTCGGGTCATGGTTCTCCCAGAAGGCCTTCAGCAACTCGGCGTAGGAGGTTTCCCTGGGATTGAACACCACCTGAACCACTTCGGCATGGCCGGTGCGGCCCGTGCAGGTTTCCTCATAGGTCGGGTTGGGCGTGATGCCGCCGGAATAGCCGACCGATGTGACCCAGACGCCGGGTAGGTTCCAGAAGATGCGCTCTACGCCCCAGAAACAGCCCATGCCGAAGATGGCGGTCTGGAAGCCTTCCGGGTGGGGGCCTTTCAGGGGGCGGCCCGTGACGAAATGCACCTCGTCGGTGTGCAGCGGCGTGGGGCGGCCGGGCAGGGCGGTTTCAGGCGTCGGCATTTCGGCGGTCTTGGCGAACAGCATGGTGCGCTCCTTCTCGGCAATCAGCTTCATCGCCCATATGGGAATGTCGAACCGACTTGCCCAGTCAGGAAAAGAGGTTGGCCGCGCCCCTTGTCAGGTGCGGCTCTGACCGAACGCAAACTGAAGGCCCAGCAGAAACGCCCAGAAGGCGGCGATGGACGGCGTCTGCAACGCATAATCCGTCGTGCCGTGGATCAGCACCACCAGGCTGGCGATGACCAGGCCGCGCGCCGTGGTCTGGCCCTTGCGGATCTTGCCCGTGCGCCAGATGGATACGACGATGATCATACCGATCAGCAGGAACATCGGCGTGGCGCCGATAATCCCGGCCTCTTCCAGCCACTGGATATAGAGGTTGTGGGTCGCGCGAATGGACCACAGATCGTGATAGTTCTCCGCCGTCATGATCTGGCTGTTCACGTCGTTGAATGTGCCCAGGCCGTAACCGAACAGCGGTGAATCCAGGAAGGCTCGCCAGTGGGCGGTGAAAATGTTGGTCCGCACCAGGGCGTCGCGATCCAGGGCGTCAAACCGCGACCACAACAGGTCATTGCCGCCTAGAAGCAGCACGGCTCCAACCAGCAGCAACACCGCGCCGCTGATCAGCACCGGCAGGCGACGACCCTTGTTCTCGATCATGTCCCACATCAGCAGCACGCCCGCCGCAACAACGGTCGCCGCCACGCCCATGCGTGAGGCTGTCAGGACCAGGCAGGTGACGAACAGCAGGACATAGGCCAGCGGCACAGCCACTTCGCCCAGCTGTTTCATGACGTCCGCGCCTTTCGCCTGACGCCAGCGACGCAGCAGGTTCGCCAGGCCGATGATGGTCAAAAGGCCGAAGACCGAAGCGCCGCTGTTGGCGCTCAGGAAGCCGCCGGACAAGCGGCCGCCCGACATGATCTGGGCGCCCGACAGGAAGCTCAGCAAGGATATGGCGGCGTAGGCGGCGCCGAGGGCGAGTAGAACATCGACGGTCGCCCGCGCCCGATCAGATCTGGCCCCTTGCAGGCAACCCAGGACGAAGACGCAAGCCAGCCCGACAAGTTTGGTCATTTCGAGAACGGTCGCTGACCGGTTCACGGTCGATGAGCCGCCCATGTCCGCCCAGGCCCAGATCGGGTGCGGCCCGCCTGGCGTAAAGGGAGTCAGGCTCCAGGCTGCAACGCCGAGGGTGATCAGGAACAGTGCAACCAGCGGCCAGACTGGCTTTAAATCAAATAGCGCGATGCGCGCGGGCGGCGCGGCCAGAGCCAGGACCAGCGCCAGACCAAGCAGGGCGCTCAGCCATTGAGCGGCGACGATATGGTTGGCGCCAAAAGTCAGGTGGGCCGCAAAAAGCAGCGCTGGGACCACGCCCAGTACGATCCGACTGCGCCAATCAACGCGCTCCGGGCCGCCCTTTGAGGACGGCCCGGCAAACGCCGTGGAACGGCGACGGCGACGACGTGAAGGCTCCGACATTCAGTCCGCCTCAGGAGGCGTAGTACTTCTTGTATTCGGAATAATAGTAGCCGGAGTCGCCATAACCGTAGCGCGCTTGGGCGTTCATATCGACCTGTGTCAGAGCCAGGCCCGAGACGTGGGCTCCGGACTGCTCCAGCAGCTTCAGGGCATTGGCGACCGCCTTTTCAGGCGTCTTGCGCCAGCGAGCCAGAACCACGGTTGCATCCGAACGTGCAGCCAGAACGCGGGTGTCGGCGACGGCCAGGACCGGCGCGGTGTCAAGGATGACCAGGTCGAAGGACTCGCGCAGAGATGCGATCAACTGCGTCATGGCCTCGGAGCCGAACACGTCCTTGGGTGTGAAGCTGTTCTTGGCGAGAGGCAGGACGTAGGCGCCCGATGGCTCGTCCAGCAGAAGGGCTTCGTCCAATGTGGCGCTGCGGTTCAGGACTTCGATCAGGCCCTTCTCAGGTTCGACGCCCAGCAGGCGGTTGACGTTGCGGCGGCGCAGGTCGCAGTCGATCAGCAGGACGCGCGCCCCCGATTGGGCGGCGACGCGCGCCAGACAGACCGAGGTCGTGGTCTTGCCTTCTGCGGGCAGGGCGGAGGTCATGGTGATGACCTTGGTCTGCTTGCCGACGCGGGAATACAGGATGGAGGCGCGCAGAGCGCGTACCGATTCTGCGAAGCCGGACAGCGGCTTCTTCAGGACGTAATCGACGGGTGTTTCGTCGCGGTCGACCGGATCGGCGACCGAGGACATCATCGGCACGGAGCCAAGGTTCGGCAGGCCCAGCTTGCGCTCCACGTCCTCAGCCGTGGTCAGACCCGAGTCCAGCATTTCCGCCAGAACAACGCCGGCCAGACCACCGCCGATGGCCAGGACGAAGCCAAGAGCCAGGTTGAGCGGGATGTTCGGAGATGAGGGCTTGTTCGGGATTTTGGCGCGCGACACAACGCGAGCGTCGGACTGTTCGATGCCTTCCGACGCGCTGGTCTCTTTGAAGCGGTCCAGGAAGCTCTGATACAGGGTTTGAACCGACTGGGCGTTACGTTCCAGCTCCGACAGGCGAACCCCTGCGGCGTTGTTGGCGGCCAGGGTGCCGCGAGCGCCGCCCAGGCTGGAGGCCATCGAGCTGGTGCGCTCGCGGGCGACCTGAACGCGGGCTTCCAGGTTGGAGATGATGCGCTGAATTTCGGCCTGGATCTGGCTGTCGATGTCGGCCAGTTCGCGTTGAGCGCGCAGCATGTCGGGGTGACGCGGGCCATAACGGCTGGACAGGTCGGCGACGCGGCCTGAAACTTCGGCGCGACGAGCGCGCAGTTGCTGCACGACCTGCGAACCCAGGGCTTCACCCACGTCTTCACCGGTCGAACCGGCGGCCAACTGACCACGTGCAGTGCGCAGCCGGGCTTCTTCTTCGGCCTGCTGGGCGCGAACGGTCGCCAGTTGTTGGTTGTAGGCCGAGATTTCCTGTTCGGTCAGGGTGGCGCCCTGCGAGCTGAGCAGATTGTTGGCGGCGCGGTACTGGGCAACAGCCGCGTCGGCCTGCTGCACCTCCACGCGCAGTTCGCCCAGACGGTCGTTCAGCCACACGTTGGCCTGACGGGTGGCGTCGAACTTGGCTTCCAGCTGCTCCAGAAGATAACGGTCAGCGAAGGTGTTGGCGATGCGGGCCGCCTTGGCCGGATCTTCCGACGAGAAGCCGACATTCATCACATAGGTCAGGCCGGCGCGGCGGATGCTCAGGCGCTTCAGCACCGCATCCACGACCTGTTCCTTTTCCTTCTGGGCGGCGACAGCGTCGAGACGGTCGCGGGCCGCATCAGGGGCCGCGGCGCCAAACAGGACGCCTATGCCGCCGATCACGGACTTGATCGGTCCCGGCTTGCCTAGAGCGCTGTTGAACTCAGGGTCATCCTGCAGCTTCAGCGTATCGACGACGCGCTCGGCCAGTTGCCTGGATTTCAGGATTTCGACTTCGGTGTCGACAACGCTCGAATCGGCCGAAAGGCCAGACAAGACCGCCGTCGAATCGACAACCTGAGCCTTGCGGGTGTCGATCATCAGGTTGGCGGTGGCGGTGTAGAGCGGTGTCGCCTGCACCGTTACGACGATGGTGGCGACCATCACCAGAATGGCGACGGCTAGAAACAGCTTCAATCGACGGCGGAAGACGGCGATCAGGCGATGAAGATCAATCGCCTGACCGAGAGAGGCGGACCAGCCGCCTCCCTCTCCCCATTCACCCGAAGGCTCGCCCCGTGAACCGGCTTGTGCCGAGCGCGCGTCGAAAATCTGATTCATGAGGAGACCATGCCGTCTGAAATGACAGCCTTACGCTTAGAACTGAGAGACCAAGGAAAGCATGACGCGGTTCACGTCGAACTTCACGCCCGCGTCTGCACCGCTCGAGGACTGCTTTAGATGGCTTGCGGTCAAGCTCACGCCGAGGTTCCGGTTAAGGAGATAGGTGCCGCCGGCCGCGATGCTGAAGCGGTCATCATCACGATCGATGCCGTTGTATTCATCACGGTTGAAGTTGGTGTTGGCGCTCAGGATCACGTTGCGACGCAGCTCATGGTCCACCGCCAGACCGATGCCGTTCGACAGATAGCCGCCCGAGCCGACGATGCCTGAGTCTTCAATCGTCCGCGAGCCGGTCGCGGTCAGGGTGGTCAGCTCGGTCGGGAACCATTGCAGTTGGGCGCGTGCGCCGAAACCGTCGATGTTCTTGAAGGCTGCGTTGTCATACTCTTGGCTGATATAGCCGACGCCCAGTTCGCCACGAGCGACAGCGCCGACCTCGAAGTTGACGCCAACCAGGGCTTCATAGCCCGATGAATCACGGTTCGGATCAGTCGGCGTCGAGTCGACCTTGTAGCTTCTGTCATTGCCCGTGACCTGAACGAAGACGGCGGTCGCCGGGCTGATGGCGTAGTCAACGCGGCCCGACAGGCTGCTGACGTCGCGATCACGGTTGCTCTGGTCGATGACTGCGCCGGCGAGGGTTTCGCCGTCGCGATAGTCGAACGAGCGGAAGTCGCCGCGCGCCGACAGCTTGAGACGACCGGTGACGCGGGTTGCGGCGATGAAGGCCTGAGCCAGATCATATTCGATCGGCTTGGCGCTGGCGACGGGCGTGTTCGAAGAAGTGCGCGGTTCGGTCAGTTCAGCGTAGTCGGCGCCCGCAGCGATATTGGCGGCGCGGGTGATGTCCAGACGACCCGAGGTCCCGATGCCCCAGTTGTTCGTGTCTTCACTGCCGTAATCTGAATAACGGCTGAAGTCGCCGCGTACATAGCCCTGAAGGAAGTGGCGCGACCAGCCCGATTCCAGGGCCAGTTCCGGCTTCGCACGGAAGATGATGTCGTCAACCGCGCCGGTTTCCGTGGCGTAGACGTTGTCGTTGTATTCAGCATCGAGCTGAAGACGCGGGAACAGGGTGAAGGCGCCGACGGGCAGGCCGAGAGCTTCATATTCGGGGTGCGGGCGATCGCGTACGGCGACGGCCCGGTCACGAGCGAACAGATCGCCTGATTGCGCCAAGGCGGCGCGCAGGGCGCTGTTGGACGATTGCGCCGAGGCCATGCCGGCGGGAACAATGGTTGTCACGGCTGCGACAAGCGCGAGCCCTTTCCGCATTACGGACATGGTAACCTCTAAATTTTCTAATCCCGGGCCGTACGAGCCAACCCGTTTCCTGTGCAGCTAGAATCAAAGTGAGGGCCGAACCTCAAGTCCGGCCCCACACTGATTATCGGTTGGTCGGACGATAGTCCGAGCCGCCGCCGCCGCCGCCGCCTGCCGAAGGAGGGGCGCCGAGCGGAGCGCTGCCCGCAGCGCCGCCCGGGGCGCCGCCAGCGCCCGTCGGATTAGCTGCGGCCGAGACCTGAGCCTGGACCGAGCCGACCGCTGCGGCGGCGGCGGGCGACAGAGCGCCGGAAGCGGCGAGGGCGGCGCGGGCAGCGCCCAGAGCAGCCGTAGCCGTCGCAGGGCTTGCGCCGCTGACGGCGATGGTTTGCTGGATAGCGGCCTGAACGGCTGCCTGGGTTTGTTCAGCCGAAAGGCCTTGAGCGGCCGCGTCAGCTTGCGCCTGGACGACGGCGGCTTGAATTGCGGTGCTGAGCGCCGCGACCTGATCTTGAGCGACGGCCATGGCGGGAACGGCTACGACAGCCGTGCCGGCGGCCAACGCGAATGCGCGCATAGCTGCAGCGATGAGAACGGACTTGTTCATTGGAGCCCCTCCGATAGGTGGTTGATATAGTATGGAGCACTATGCCTGAACCGCCTAGCTGAATGCCAGCGTTATTCAAGGTGCGGTGCAGTGATAAATTACGCTGTTGCGAAAAGGAAACGATTTCGCTCTTCGCGGCCTTGTGAGTTAACCTCGCTTACGTCCGAGGTGCGGATACTCGGCGCGTCTATACGCGCGTTTTGCGTCACTGCCTTGAAAGACCTGCGCGACTGAGGCGCTCGCAAGGATGATCAGCATCGACCACCCTGTGACATTTAGAAGCAGGCTTGTCGTGGGCATGAGTATGGCTTCATCCAGAAGGGTCGACAGGTGCAGAATGACGGCGAAACCCTGTAGTCCTGCAAGAATCACCAGCCAGCGGTCAGGCCAGCGGAGCACGGCAAAACCGTAGGCTATGAAAACAATGATCGCGCGAACCTGAACCATCCATTCGACCTGTTTCAGGTCAAGCGCGGACATCAGGACGTACAGGGCCAGGGCGTCGAATAGCGCGATCAATGCGCAGGCGCGGTGAGGCGGGCCGCCGAACACCATCGCAAGGGTGATGACAAGGAAGACGGCGGAAAAGCCCAGGATTTGGTAAACGGTGGCGAGCGCCTGAAGCAGGTCCATGGCGATCCTCCTTTAGGGCACCATGGACAAGCCGATGTCGCCGGTAAAGGAGTCAGGCGCGCAACTTCACGATGTTCTCAGCGGCGGATTTCGGAATGGTCGGCGTTTCCTTCGAGTTACCCGGGATTTCGGCGACCGTGATGCCAAGTTTGCGTTGAACTGCGGACAGACTGCGGTGAGCGTCGATCAAGGAGCCTCGCGCCGTGGTCATGTCCGTCAACGCCGAGCAGACAGAAGCGACTGCAGGCTGGGCCCAGGCGCCGTTGACGCCGGCCTGGATCTGCAGTCGGGGCAGTTCGGCAACCAGAAGCGAGGCGCGAGACATCGCGTCGTCCATGGCGCGTTCGGCTTCATTGATGATTTGGGCTACGCGAATCGCGGCCTGTTGTTGATCAGACATGAGGGATCTCCACCGCGCGACGGCGGTTTGATGGAAGATGAAGTTGTCAGGGAATTCAGGGTTGCGCTTGGATCGACTGGACCAGTCTCTGCAGAGAGACTGCGCCGTAGAGCGCCGCTGGAATAATGATCGCCAGGGCAAGCGCGATGCCGACGGCCGTCAACAGTCGCAAGAACGGGCGATTGGCGGCGGTTAGCTGTGAAGAGGCTTCTTCGGCAGGTCCGACAGGCATGACGCCGAACACAGGATTTCGAACATCAACATTTGCCCCGACAGGAAGGGCGCCTGCTGCTGAAGGGCCGACACCAGGAACGGGATCATGTTCCGGTGCGTACGCCCCGACGCCACGAGTTCCAGAGCTCTTTGGAAATCGCCGTAGGTCATCGGCGGCATGAGGTCTTCCGGCGATGGCTGTGATCGAATCTGGGTTGTTGCGGTCATTTGTCCCCTCCACGTGAACGAGTGAAGGAAAGCCGCTCAAAGGCTGGGAGCCTATTGCGTCTGGTTCCCTATGGGGATTTTCCCCCATGGGCTGAAGAAGGCCTTCGTCGAGCAGAAGTCGCACAGCTTCATCGCGAGATGTGACGCCCAGCTTTCTACAAGCGCTGGCCACCTGGGCGTCGACGGTCTTGGGCGCCTTGCCGGTCAGGCGTGCGATCTGCTTGCTGCGATAGTGGGCGGCGACATACGCCATCACCTCGCGCTCGCGTTCCGTCAGGAGGTTTGAAGCGCCTGGCTTTTGATCGGACAACGACGTCATTTTAAAAAGTTAATGCATTCCCGACTTTCGCACCACTTTAGACTGCGGGCTGTGTCGGCGCCATGTGACATGGTCAAACTGTCGGTGCGCCGGTTTACAAGCCGGCCTTCAAGCGAGCCCTGGACGCTCATCCAGCCGACGGTGAGTCACGAAAACTAAGCGGCGGGTGAAGTATCCATCGCTTGCGCGTTTTGCCGCCCTGACGTGTGAGGTCACTCTCTTAGGAGAGCGAAATCCGTGGCTGCATCCCTGCTTTTGAAGACACGTCCCGAACCCGCCGTGACGACCGAACGCCTGACCCATCTCCAGCGTCTGGAAGCGGAGGCGATCCACATCATGCGTGAGGTGGCGGCGGAGGCCGAGCGTCCGGTCATGCTGTATTCGATCGGCAAGGATTCTGCGGTGATGCTGCATCTCGCCAGGAAGGCCTTCTATCCCTCGCGCCCGCCGTTCCCGCTGCTGCACGTCGATACGACATGGAAGTTTCAGGCCATGTACGAGATGCGCGAGAAGATGGCGGACGAGCTGGGTTTCGAGCTTCTGGTGCATCGGAACCCGGAGGCCGTGGCGCGTGGCGTCAACCCGTTCGACCACGGCTCAGCCCTGCATACGGACCTGTGGAAGACGCAAGGCCTGAAACAGGCTCTGGCCCTGCATGGCTTCGACGCAGCCTTTGGCGGCGCCCGTCGTGATGAGGAGAAGTCCCGCGCCAAGGAACGTATCTTCTCGTTCCGCACCGCCGAGCAGGGCTGGGACCCCAAAAGCCAGAGGCCTGAGCTCTGGCGGCTTTACAACACCCGTAAACGCCCTGGCGAAAGCATCCGCGTCTTCCCCATCTCCAACTGGACCGAACTGGATGTGTGGCAGTACATCCATCTTGAGCAGATCCCGATCGTGCCCCTGTACCTGGCCGCCGAACGGCCGGTGGTGCAGCGCGACGGCGCCCTGATCATGGTCGATGACGAACGATTTCCTCTGCGCCCCGGCGAAACGGTGCAGATGCGCTCCGTCCGGTTCCGCACCCTGGGCTGCTATCCCCTGACCGGGGCGGTCCAGAGCACGGCGGCGACCGTGCCGCAGATCATTCAGGAAATGCTGCTGACCAAAACGTCCGAGCGTCAGGGGCGGGTGATCGACCATGACCAGTCCGCCTCGATGGAGAAGAAGAAGCGCGAGGGCTATTTCTGATGACGCACCAGTCCGAACTGATCGCCCGCGACATCGACGCCTATCTGGAGGCTCACCAGCATAAGAGCCTGCTGCGCTTCATCACCTGCGGCAGTGTCGACGACGGCAAGTCCACCCTGATCGGGCGGCTGCTTTACGACTCCAAGATGATCTTCGAGGATCAGATGGCGGCGCTGGAGGCGGACAGCCGCCGCGTCGGCACGCAAGGGGGCGACATCGACTTCGCCCTGCTGGTCGATGGTCTGGCGGCGGAGCGGGAGCAGGGCATCACTATCGACGTGGCCTATCGTTTCTTTTCGACCGGGACGCGCAAGTTCATCGTCGCCGATACGCCGGGGCATGAGCAATACACCCGCAACATGGTCACCGGCGCCTCGACCGCCGACGCCGCCGTCATTTTGATCGACGCGCGCCGGGGCGTGCTGACCCAGACGAAACGCCATTCCTATCTGGTCAGCCTTTTGGGCATCCGGCACATCGTGCTGGCGGTGAACAAGATGGATCTGGTCGGCTGGTCCGAGGCGCGGTTCAACGAAATACTGGCCGAGTACCGCGACTTCGCCGCCCGGTTGGGTGTGAGCGATTTCCACGCCATCCCCATGTCGGCCCTGCGCGGCGACAACATCACCGAACTGACCGCGCGGGCGCCCTGGTACGACGGCCCGCCACTGATGACCTTGCTGGAGGGCCTGGAGGTCGGGGACGAACTGTACGCCGATCCGTTTCGACTGCCGGTTCAGTGGGTCAATCGGCCCAATCTGGATTTCCGGGGATTCTCCGGTCAGATCGCGGCGGGGACTGTGCGGCCCGGCGACGCGGTGCGCGTTCTGCCGTCGGGCAAGACCTCGCGCGTCGCCCGTATCGTCACCGCCGACGGCGACCTGTCGCAGGCGGCGGCAGGTCAGTCGATCACTCTGACACTCGCCGATGAGATCGACATTTCGCGGGGCGATGTCCTGTCCGCATCCGCTGCCCCGCCGGAGGCTGCGGATCAGTTTGAAGCCACTTTGGTCTGGATGGATGACGAGGCCATGCTGCCGGGGCGCTCCTATCTGTTGAAGCTGGGCGCGCGGCTGGTCGGCGCGACCATTACGGAGCCGAAGCACAAGGTGAACGTCAATACGCTGGAGCATCAACCCGCCAAACGTCTGGAGTTGAACGAGATCGGCGTCTGTAACCTGTCGTTGGACGCGCCGGTCGCGTTTGAGCCTTACGGGGTCAACAAGGATCTCGGCGGTTTCATCCTGATAGACAGGATTTCAAACCGGACAGTGGCGGCGGGGTTGCTGCATTTCGCCCTGCGCCGCGCCCACAACATCCACTGGCAGGCCCAGTCGGTGGACAAGGCCTCACGCGCCGCGATCAAGAACCAGAAGGGCAGGGTGATCTGGCTGACCGGCCTGTCCGGCGCCGGCAAATCGACCATCGCGGATCTGGTGGAGAAGCGGCTGCACGCCGATGGACGCCACACCTATCTGCTGGACGGCGACAATGTCCGCCACGGGCTGAACCGCGACCTGGGCTTCACCGAAGAGGATCGGGTCGAGAACATCCGCCGCGTCGCCGAGGTGGCCAGGCTGATGGTGGACGCCGGACTGATCGTGCTGGTCAGCTTCATCTCGCCGTTCCGGGCCGAGCGTGCGCTGGCGCGGGCCTTGTTGAGCGACGGCGAGTTCGTCGAGGTCCACGTCGACACCCCGCTGCATGTCGCCGAGGCGCGCGATGTGAAGGGCCTGTATCGCAAGGCGCGGGCGGGCGAGCTGAAGAACTTCACCGGCATCGACAGTCCCTATGAAGCGCCGGAAAGCCCCGAGATCGTGGTGGACACCACCTCCATGACCCCGGAACAGGCCGCCGAACGCATCGTGGGCTGGCTGGAGGGGCGAGAGCCGCCCGAAGACTTCGCCATCTGAGCGGCGGCGCCAATCGCCGGATCGTGCGTTGGGTCATCAGAGGAGACAGCTCATGACCGAGGTTCGCGTTCTTCATGCCCGCAGCGGCGTGGTCCTGCAGCAGGAGGGCGACGGCGCCTATGTCCTGACCAGTCTGCGCGGGTCAGACGAACGGCGCTTCGCCGATGTGGAGCAGGCCGAACGCCTGTTTGACGCCGAAGTCGCGGCCAGTGAACGCGACCCGGACATCGTCGCGCGGCTGGGCGGTTCGTGATGGTCGGGGCCGGAACCGCGCTGCTGGTGCTGCTGATCCTCGGCGGGCTGCTGGCCCTGCTGTTTCATCCCGTCAGCCCGCCGATCCATTTTGTCGACAAGGACGCCGACGGCGAACCGGACGAGCCGGACGGTCCCGCGGCAGGTCTGTAGCAAGACCGTCGCCCGACGGATCGGCCATCGGGCGACGCTTGAGGATCAGAGCACCCCGATCATCGAGGCGACCAGGGGGTGCCGCACGATGTCGCGTTCGGCCAGGCGCACCACGGCGATGTCGTCCACGGCCTCCAACCGCGCCGAGATGTCCGACAGCCCCGAAATGCCCGGCAGCAGGTCCGACTGCTGCGGGTCGCCGGTGACCACCATTGTCGAGTGCCAGCCCAGCCGCGTCAGCAGCATCTTCAACTGGACGTAGGTGCAGTTCTGGGCCTCATCCACCACGATGAAGGCGTTGTTCAGGGTGCGGCCGCGCATATAGCCGACGGGGGCGATCTCGATCAGCCCCTCGGCCATCAGCGCCTTGACCCGTTTCATCGACAGCCGGTCCGACAGGGCGTCATAGAGGGGACGAAGATAGGGGGCCAGCTTGTCCTCCATGTCGCCGGGCAGGAAGCCTATGGACTCGCCCGCCTCCACAGCGGGGCGGGACAGTACAATGCGGCCGACCTTGCCTGCCTCCAGCGCCTCAACCGCCTTGGCCACCGCCAGATAGGTCTTTCCCGTGCCTGCGGGCCCCAGGGCCATGACCAGATTATGCGCGTCGATGGCGTCCATCAGCTCCGTCTGGCCTTCCGACTTCGGCTTCAACGTCTTGAGGTAGCCCTGATCCCGGTCGTCGTTCGAGGGATTGGGCGACCACCCGGATCGGGAATTGTTGGGCGTATGGAGCCGCCGAACTTTCGACTCTTCGATGAAGTCACGTGAATCCAGGATGCCGCTTTCGCGGGACTGACGCTTGGTTGCCGCACGCTTGGTCATGGACGCCTCCAGGGCATGAAAAAAGGCGGACCCGCACGGGTTCCGCCTTGGATGGTCTTGGGGAGGAAAGATCGGCGGCCCGCACAGCAACCGCCCGAATCGACAGCAGGGCCGTCAGAAACGGGATGGACCCGCCGCCGAACCGCCGAACCAGGATCCCAACGCGCCACACCAAAGCCCCGACTACTGACCGGACCGGGCTTGATCCGGTTTCGGATCCGGGTGCGAATAACGGCCCCCGAATCGCATCAACAGCTTGATGCTAACGTGGTTTACGAGGGCTTAAAGCCCCATTTTTCTGAGATGATCGGTGAACGGATGACTGTTTACGCACTTGACGACAAAGCACCGCGGTTTCCGCCCGAGGGGGAATACTGGATTGCGCCGAATGCTTCGGTCATCGGCGATGTAATCCTTCAGAAAAATGCCAGCGTCTGGTTTGGCGCGGCGTTGCGCGGGGACAACGAGACGATCACCTTGGGCCCGGACAGCAATGTGCAGGACGGGTCGGTCCTGCACACCGATCCCGGCTCACCCTTGATTTTAGGGCGCGGCGTGACCGTGGGGCATCATGCCATGCTGCATGGCTGTGAGGTCGGAGACTACACCCTGATCGGCATCGGGTCGGTGGTGCTGAATGGCGTGAAGATCGGTCGGAACTGCATCATCGGCGCCAATGCCCTGATCACCGAGGGCAAGGTCATTCCCGACAACAGTCTGGTGATGGGGCAGCCCGGCAAGGTGGTGCGCGAACGCGACCCGGAGCAGATCGCCGTGCTGAAGATGTCGGCTGACCACTATGTCCAGAACTGGAAGCGGTATGCGGCGGGGTTGAGGGCGGTTTGAACCGCCCGCTTTCGTCCCTAGGCGCAAGGCTTGATCGATATTCAGTTGGCCCACCACTCAAATCGTCATTC
>CAUQZC010000010.1:0-147168 GCA_963522565.1 uncultured Brevundimonas sp.
TTGGCCGCTTCCTGCAGACCGACCCTATCGGGTACAAGGACCAGATCAACCTATACGCATACGTCCACAACGATCCGGTCAACCGGAGCGATCCCACGGGGATGCAGTCTGCCATGCGAAATCAGGAGGGGCGTCAGGAGCCTCATCCATCGATGACTGGTGGGCTCACGATCTGGAAGATGCTTGGTGATGCGTTCCGGAATGACCCTGTCGGAGCGACGATCACGACGGTGGGCATCGTAATAGACGTGGCTGATTCAGTCGTTTCTCCTGGTCCTGATGCGACCATCGTGGCTGCTGGGATGAATGGAGCTCGGGTGGCGGCTAGAGAAGGCGCTGAAAGGGCCGCGACGCTGCCTCGACCTCCTAGGGGGCCTGGCTCCGCACCTCGAGCAGAAAGAGACGCACGGCGGACGTGGTCGCCTAGCGAGAGGGCGACGAAGCGGGAGGCTCAGGGAAATCAATGCGCCAATGGTTGCGGAGCTAGGATCGACGAGACTAACTCGAATGGTCACCATGTGACGCGACACGCCGATGGCGGTCGAACTGATGAAGCCAATCACGCAGAGGTCTGCATAAATTGTCACCGACAAATCCATTCACCGGAGTAGGCATGGAAGACTACATACCTGTAGAGAAGGACGAAGATCGGGAGCTTCCAGTCCCGACGGCGTGGCGATTACAAATTGCAGAAATTGTTGCCGCTCTTGTTGGCTCGTCGGAAGGAACTGTAGGTAATGTTGTTTGCTTAGATCGAATATCTTCGGATGTATTGAGGTCGATCGATGAAAATCTTGCGGAATACGGGTGTACAATCGACCCGGTCTCGTCGTTGACATGGGGGACATCTATCTATCGGTGGATGGACGGTTATTGGCAGGTTCTCGTGGATTTGTTCGCTGAAGGTGAGCAGGTCGATTTGGTTTTGTTTCTGAGGGTGGCTGAATCTGAAGGTGAGTATCGGTTTCATGTTGAATCGATCCATGTTCCGTGAGGGCTAATAATTAAGGGGGTATGGTAAAGAATGCGTCGTAACCTATTGATTTGTGATAGGTTTTGACGATCTAACGACTTGCGACGACTTGCGGATATTTCGAGCCATACCGGCGGCTTCTGAACCTTGTCTTTAGCGGTCGGATCGATGAGATTCGGACATGGTCATCAGGCGGGAATCCAAGCGGGGGCCACGAGCAGCGGCGGCTTGCCAGGGCGCGCGAGCGTCGGCAGACGGGATGGATGCCTCGCTTTCTCGATCATCTGACGACCGGTAAGCGCGCGGAGCTGGCCTATGTGGTGGACCTGCTGACGGCGGGCTTCGGCGAGGAGCGTTCGACGCGCTGGGCCGCGCACCTCAAGAACGGCCAGATTCTCCACGTCATCCTCTACGGCAGCTACGCCAGGGGCGACTGGTCGAGGACCCGGTCGGGCGCTACTTCAGCGACTACGATCTGTTGGCCGTGGTGACGGCCGAGGAGCTGGCGTGGATGATCGAACGGATCGAACGGATCGAACGGATCGAACGGATCGAGTTGTTGCAGGCTCGCGTGATCGCCCTGTGCGAGGCCCGTCTGGCCGCCCTGATCGCCCCTTCCTCGGAAACCTGATCGCGCCCTCCTCGACGGCGTCGGACACACCGTCAAAGGGTCTAGGTTGCAGTGACGATTTAGCTATTTGAGCCTAGCATGATGGTGGCGAGTGTGATGAAGCCTCTGAAGGTTGATGCAAGCTTGTCGTATCGGGTGGCGATGCGGCGGAAATGCTTGACGCGGCTGAAGAAGCGCTCGACGCGGTTTCGCTCCTTGTAGAGGGCCTTGTCGTAGGCGTGCTGCCGCTTGCGATGGCGGCGTGGCGGTATGACCGGGTCGCCACCCGAACGCGCCATCCACAAAAGAGCGTCCACGAACAGCCGGCCGTTGCTGCGCGGACCCCGCTTGCCCTTGCGACCGCCCGGCACGAACGGCTCGATCCGCGACCATTGATCGTCCCGAAGAACCTCGCCTTCCATCCGCGCCTCCAAAAGAAGCGTTGAATCAGAACCGAAGCGATCCCGGAATCCTAAATCGTCACCACGACCTAGAGTCGGGTTCCGGTCTCAGGCGAGCAGATGCTCGCAGGCGTCAGGGTGGGAACTGCATGGTTTGGATG
This sequence comes from uncultured Brevundimonas sp., assembly GCA_963522565.1. GTDB lineage: Bacteria > Pseudomonadota > Alphaproteobacteria > Caulobacterales > Caulobacteraceae > Brevundimonas. The sequence goes on from CAUQZC010000010.1 coordinate 2,146, forward strand.
AACTGGAAAGCCTGCTGGTCGGGTTCCACAGTCGCGCGCTTTGCGTCAGGGCGACGGCCGCCTCTCAAAACCGCAGACCGGGATGGGTTTCACCCAGGACGCGGCATGTCTCCGACCAGTGGTTCGCCCGCGCCGTGCGTTTCGGTATGACGACGAAGCCCAGGCTGGGTGCGGGATGGCGTTCCAGCCTCTCGACTTCACGCGGCGGGAGCACCACGGTCCGGTCCCCCTTCGGCGACGCTTCCAGCATCAATGAGAGCGAGAGGCGATGATGATCACGCTTAAACCCTCCGTGCTCATCACATTCCAAGCTGCGTCACATTCCCGCGTTCCGTGAGGCGGCGGTCGGCCATTTGAGCGGAACGGTCCAGTGAGGGTCGAGTTGTCTAAACACCCTCAGCCCAAGGAGATGTCATGGCCGATCGCATGATTTTACAAGATCCGCGCGAGCAGTACCCGAAGCCGCCTTTTCCGAAACAGCCGCAGTCAGCGCCCGGCCTTGTCGCGCGGATGGACCCCGCGCCGGACCATGGTGAGACCAGCTACAAGGGTTCCGGCCGGCTGGCCGGTCGTAAGGCGCTCATTACTGGAGGCGACAGCGGCATCGGCCGCGCCGCCGCTATAGCCTATGCGCGGGAGGGGGCGGACGTGGCGATCAGTTACCTGCCCGCAGAAGAAAAGGACGCCGCTGAAGTGATCGCCCTGATCGAAGCCGAAGGCCGCAAGGCGGCGGCCTTGCCGGGCGATGTCTCTGAAGAGGCCTGGTCGCGCCAACTGGTGGCGAAGGCCGTCGCGGCCTTGGGCGGATTGGATGTTCTGGTCATCAATGCCGGGCGCCAGCAATATCGGGACAGCATCACGGAGGTGTCCAGCGAAGACTTCGACAAGACATTGAAGACCAACCTCTATGCCTTGCACTGGATCACGCAGGCGGCGGTTCCCCACCTGCCGCCGGGCGCCTCAGTGATCACGACGGCCTCGATCCAGGCCTATGAACCGTCGGCCATCCTGTTGGATTATGCGACAACCAAGGCGGGGATCGTCGCCTATACGAAGGCCTTGTCCAAGCAGTTGATTGAGAAGGGCATCCGCGTCAACGCCGTCGCCCCCGGGCCTTTCTGGACCGTGCTGCAGCCGTCGGGCGGACAACCGGATGAAAAGGTCGAACAGTTCGGCGGGCACAGCGCCTTTGGTCGACCAGGCCAACCCGTCGAGATCGCGCCCGTCTATGTGCTCCTGGCGTCACAGGAAGGCAGCTACATTACCGGAGAAGTCTATGGCGTGACCGGCGGCGCCGGGATCGCCTGATCCCTGAGGTTTGGGGCGGGGCGGCTGTCAGGCCCCGCCTCGGAGATAGGTGATTGCGACGGCGGCCAACACGATCACAATCGCGATGCCGATGACGAACATGACCCCAGATATCCTGAAGGCCGCCTTGGCGGGGCGGCTTAAGGGACGATCATATTTGATGGGAACCTGACGGGACGCCTTAGGAGAATTGTCTTCCATAGGGGCGCAACGTCCGCCGGTGAGTGAGGTTCAATCGATCAACTGCGCCCCGCCTCAGTCATCGCGCGGGTCGATCTGAAAACACAATACGCCCGGCGCCGCCTGGAGCTGTTGCGCCAAGGTTTTGAGGGATTGGTCTCGTGTGGTCTGCACGCGCCATGTTCGACGGATACGGCTTCCCCGATGGATCAGGTCGATGCGGCCCGGGCGCGCATCGGCGTCCAGCGCCAACAAGGCTTTTTCGATCTCGTCCTCGCAGGTCGCGTCCTTGGCCCAACTCACCTCCACATCGACAGTCAGCCGGACAGGAAGCTGACGCCTCACCAGCCGCAGGCCGATCAAGATGAAGGCGGTGGCCAGCGTCCCGGCCAGACCTAGCGCAAACAGGCCTGCGCCAAAAAGAAGACCCAACGCCGAGGTCATCCAAAGCGAGGCTGCGGTCGTCAGGCCGTGAATGGAGAAGCCGGAACGGAAGATGACGCCGGCGCAGAGAAAGCCGACGCCGGTCAGCACGCCATGCGCCATGCGGGTGGGATCGGTGACGATGTTCTCGTCGGGCAGTGCGCGGAAGGCCCAATCTCCCTGAGACATGGCGGCCAGCATCAGAAGCGCCGAGGCCAGGCTGACCAGGATATGGGTCCGCAGCCCGGCGGCGCGTCCCCGCCACTCGCGCTCGAATCCAATCAGACTGCCGGCGGCGATCGCGCCCAGCATCGGAAGAATGGCGTTCTCGAGGCTCGTCATGACAGGGACAACGGCAGGGGGGCTCAGCGCGTTCCGGGCGGTTCCGTGCGGCGCAAGGCCGCCTGCGGGTCACCGTCAGACATCAAACACCCGATAGGGCGTGGCCCCCAGCGTCTTCAGCACGGGCAGGGCGACGTTATAGACGGGAACCCCCTTATTGGTGCGGCCTTCAGGTCCGCCGCGATGCGCGTGACCGTGTACGACCAGGCTGACATTGTCATAACGGTCGATGGTTTCCGCCAGACGGGATGAGCCGAGAAAGGCATGGATTTCGGGCGGCTCGCCCAGCACGGTCTCCACAACCGGGGCGTAATGCAGCAGCACGACGGACCGTTCGGTACGCAGCAGGCGGATGGAGTTTTCGATGGCGTTGGCGTCGTCCACCGCCTCCTGCACGAAATGTTTGATCGAGGCCTCGCCGAAGGAGCTGAGCATGTAACGGCCGAAGCCGCCGACGAAGCCCTTACCGCCTGCAAAGCCGACGCCGTTGATCTCAAAGGCGTGGCCGGTCAGCATTCTTACGCCGGCGTCCGACAGCATCTGTGTGACCTGCTCGGGCTGGCCGCATTCGTGTTCATGATTGCCCAGAACGCCGACGATCGGAATCTTGCACAGCCGCAGGTCCTCCAGCAGCCGTTCGACTTCTGCGGTCTTGCCGTAGTTGGTCAGGTCGCCGCACAGGCACAGGACGTCGGCGTCATCCGAAACTCGCTCAAACAGGTCGCGATAGGTGCGGTCAGAGGTTTCGCCGACATGCAGATCGCCGACGGCGGCCACACGAAGCCGGGTCGTTGGTCCCGGCTCCAGGCCCGGTTGCGGGGTCTGGGGATCGAGTGGTGCTGAGGTCATGGTTCGCTCCTTCAGGGCACAGGATCGTGGCGTTCTTCCAGGCCTTTGCCGACCACGTCGCCAAAGCCCCATTCGGCGACATCGGCCACATAGTCCCGCGGGCTGAACAGACGACCGCGGCACACCCTGACGCGCGGCGCCGGCAGATTGATCTGGGCAGTCAGCCTTTCGGTCAGCTCCTCCATCAGCCAGCGCGGCACCCGGTCACGTTCGGTCGGATAGGCGAAGCGGAAGTTCAGCAGATGCGAGGCCAGCACCTCCCAGTAGAGGTCCATCTGGTCCAGCAGGCTCTTCCAGTCGATGGCGTCCGACTGTTTGAGAATGACGTGGTTCACGTCGGCGCCGTCGTAACGATATCGGTCCTGAATAAAGACCTTGGACAGGATCAGGGCGGTTGGCGGCGTGATCTGCACCTCCTGTCCGTAGACGGTGATTGCGTCCCGGCTGAACCAACTGTCGGAGACCGCGATGGTGCCGTTGGACATGGCGAAGATCACGTCGAAGAAATGCTTGTCGTCTTTCCAGACCTTGGCGATCCAGCGTTCGTCCTCGACGTCGGTTCGATAGCCCCGCGCCTGGAAGAAGGCGAGGATGCGGGGATAGTCTCCAGGCTTGCAGAAGACGTCCAGATCCTTGGTCGGGCGGCGAATGCCGGTGTAGGCGGTCACCGCATAGGTGCCGGACAGCAGGAAGGGGATGCCGGATGCCTTCAAAAGCCTGAGGCTTTCCTCGTAGAAGGCCTGGGCGTCGGGCGGTGGTTCGAAACTGGGGTCAGGTGCGGTGTCTGACATGGCGTGCTCCTGCCGGCGAGGGCAGGAAAACGGTGCGGGCGCGCGCCAGTTCCTCCGGCGTGGCTGTACGCTCGGAAGTGGCGGGTTTTGCGAACGGCTCAGACCGGGGCCGGAATGCAGTTTCAAATAGGGGGGCGAACTCCGCGACCTCTTAGGCGTTCAGCAGATCGACCAGCCGGTTATGGAGGGCGCCTGGGACGCAGTCGCTGATTGATGCCGCCTATGACCATGCTTCGCTTACCTCGGAACAGACGGCGGTTTCGGTCTGCTGGCTATATCGGTCGTGGGGGCGGGGCGTGGGCGAACTCGGCTTCTGACAGGTCGATGGCCCTCCCGTTCGCCTGCGGTTTATCTTAATAATTTGATGAATTGGGGAATTCTGGCTTCTTCACGCCAGTCGCCGACGCAGGTATGCGGATCATCCGCGAGGACAAAAAGGAGCCTGTCATGAAGATCGCATTCGCCGGCCTGGGCGTCATGGGCGGCCCGATGGCGCGTCATCTGGTCAATGCGGGGCACGATGTGACCGGTTTCAACCGCACGACGGACAAGGCGCTGGCCTGGGCGGCGGCGACGGGCGGCAGTTCCGCAACGACGGTGGCTGAGGCGGCGAAAGACATCGAACTGTTCATACTGTGTGTGGGTGATGATGATGATGTTCGCGGCGTAGTGACCCAGGCCTTGCCGCATCTGGCGGATGGCGCCGTGATCGTCGATCACACCACGACTTCGGCCAAGGTGGCGCGGCAAATGGCGGCGTTGGCTGAAGGCCGCGGTCGATACTTCGTCGATGCCCCTGTGTCGGGTGGTCAGGCGGGCGCCGAGAACGGCCAACTCAGCGTCATGGCCGGCGGTGATGCGGCTGCTCTGGCCAAAGCGGAACCCGCGCTGCAGTCCTATTCCAAAGCGGTCAAGCATATGGGGCCGGCTGGGTCAGGCCAGTTGACCAAGATGGTAAACCAGATCGCCATTGCGGGCGTGGTGCAGGGGCTGGCCGAGGCGGTTCATTTCGCGCAGATCGCAGGTCTCGACACCGACGCCGTCTATGAAGCCGTGTCCAAGGGCGCGGCGCAAAGCTGGCAGATGGACAACCGCTGGAAGACGGCGGTGAAGGGCGAGTTCGAGTTCGGTTTCGCCGTCGACTGGATGCGCAAGGATCTGGGACTGGTGCTGGACGAGGCCCGCAGCAATGGCGCGATCCTGAGCCAGACAGCTCTGGTCGATCAGTTCTACGCCGAGGTTCAGGCCATGGGCGGCGCCCGCTGGGACACCTCCAGCCTGGCGGCCCGATTGCAGGGTCGCAGGAAGGGTTAGGGCGCGGCTTCTCGCCTGGCCGACACGATGGTGATGCGCGGCTCCAGCATCTGGCCGCGCATGAAGCCTTCCCCCTCGGTCGGAGAGGTGGGGGCGTTCAGCATGGCGCGGGCCACGTCCATGCCCTCGACCACCTTGCCGAAGACGGCGAAGCCATAGGCGTCGATCGAAAAGGGCCGCCCGGCGTCGTAGGAGGGCGTGGCGCCGATCGAGATGAAGAAGTCGCCGGTCGCCGTGCCGGGGTCGTAGCGGGCCATGGAAACGGCGCCGTCCACATGGCTGAGGCCCGTCTCGGTCGTCGGCTCGTGGGCGATGGGCGCCAGCAGGCGGGCCGGATCATTGTTCGCGCCGCCTTGGACCAAGCCGTTTTCGGGCCCGGACTTCATGGCGCGATAGAAGCTGGCTCCGTCGAAGCGGTGCTGATCCACATAGGCCAGGAAGTTGGCCCCAGTGATCGGCGCGGCCCGGTCATTGACCTCGATCACGATGCGGCCCGCCGTCGTTTCCAGGACAACACGGGGCAGGGGTGCGGGCACGGTCTCCTGCGCCAGGGCCAGGGCGGGCCACAGCAGGACGGCGGTCAGACCAATCAAGGTGCGTCTCAGCATGAGGCCACCCTATGATCCGCCGCCGTCTCCAGCAAGTTATGCGCCCAGCAGACGCGCCGCCTTGGGCGCGAAATAGGTCAGGACGCCCGCGCAGCCCGCGCGCTTGAACCCGTGCAGGGTCTCCAGAATAGCGCGGTCCTCGTCCAGCCAGCCGTTGGCGATGGAGGCCTGCATCATCGCGTATTCGCCTGACACCTGATAGGCGAAGGTCGGCACGCGGAAGGTCTCTGACACGCGGCGCACGACGTCCAGATAGGGCATTCCCGGCTTGACCATGACGGCGTCGGCGCCTTCCGACAGGTCCATCGCCACTTCTTTCAGCGCCTCGTCCGAGTTGGCGTAGTCCATCTGATAGGTCTTCTTGTCGCCCCTCAGCATCTTGGATGAACCCACGGCGTCGCGATACGGGCCGTAGAAGGCCGAGGCGAACTTGGCGGCGTAGGACAGGATCAGGGTGTCCTGGAAGCCATTGGCCTCCAGCGCCTCACGCACCGCCTGGATGCGGCCGTCCATCATGTCCGAAGGCGCGACGACGTCGGCGCCCGCATGGGCGTGGATGAAGGCCTGTTCGGCCAAACGGTCCAGTGAGGCGTCATTGGCGATGCGGTCGCCCTCCATCACCCCGTCGTGGCCGTGGTCGGTGTAGCAGTCCAGCGCCACGTCGGTCATGACGCCGATCTCGGGGGCCGCGTCCTTGATGGCCTTGATGCAGTCGGGGATCAGGCCGTCCGGGTCGGTCGCACCGGCGCCGACCGCATCCTTGATCGCACTATCGATATTCGGGAAGAGGGCGATCAGCGGAATGCCCAGGCCGCGCGCTTCGACGGCAGCCTTTGCGGCCTCTTTGGGCGACAGGCGGAAGACACCGGGCATGGAGGCGACAGGCAGGCGGTCCTCGGCGCCGTCGTGGACGATCAGGGGCCAGATCAGATCCGCAGGCGTCAGCGTCGTCTCGGCGACCAGACGGCGCACCCACGGACTGGCGCGCAGTCGGCGCGGGCGGGCGAGTGGGAAGGGGGCGGGCTGATAGGGAAGCATGGACCGAAACCTTGGAAACCTCACGCGGGACTAGCGCCGTGGGCGTCGCGGCGCAAATCGCGTGATGTATCGGATCGTGTTCGACACAGACACCACTTGCACGGAGCGCGGAAATACGGGCCTATCGCCGCAAATCATGGAGATGGCGATGATCAATCGGTTGGCGGCGAGCGCGGCGGTTCTGGCTCTGGCGGCGGGCTTGTCCGGCTGCATCATCGTGTCGTCCAGCGGCGGACAGAAGACGGTTGTGACCAATGCGGCATCGGCTCAGCCTTCGTCCTACTCTGGCCTGTATGCTGATGCGGTCGCCGATCCGAAGCGTCCTGCGGAAGAAGTCGCGCGCGACCCGCTGCGCCATCCTGCGGATATTCTGGCCTTCGCCCAGGTGGCGCCGGGCGACAAGATCGCCGATATTCGTCCAGGCGCAGGCTATTTCAGCCGCCTGTTCTCAGAGGTGGTCGGGCCGACGGGGCGGGTTTACGCCTTTGTGCCGAACCGGACGGCGGAGCGTGAGAACCCAACAGCGGACCTGCTGGTCGCGGCCTATCCCAACATCACGCGGGTCAATGGTCTGCTGGACTCGATGACCTATGCCGAGCCGCTGGACCTGGTCTTCATGAGCCAAGAGTACCACGACTTCCACATCCCCGGCTTCAACACCGATGTGGCGAAGATGAACGCAGCGGTGTTTGCGGCGCTTAAGCCGGGCGGTCTGTATGTGATCATCGACCATCAGGCAGCGGCGGGGACCGGGATTTCGGTCGTCAGCACCCTGCACAGGATCGAGGGCGACTATCTGAAGCGTGAAGTTCAGGCGGCGGGCTTCGTCTTTGACGGCGAGAGCAAGGTGGTGTCCAATCCCGCCGACGACCATAGCCTGAACGTCTTTGACGCCGCCATTCGGGGCAAGACCGACCAGTTCGTCTACCGCTTCCGCAAGCCAGGCTGAGTGCGTCTTTGTTACTGAGAACTGTTATCAATTAAGGGTTTGGGCGTTTTGTCCATGTCGGGGACATGGACAAGCTGTCGGGGGTGGAGCAAATAACGCCAATACGTCGCCATAAGCGAAAGAACGCGTAGTTTGTTCGACTATAAGGCCGCCTTTAAGAGCTCCGTAGAGCAGGTCCGCAGCGAGGGGCGCTACCGCGTCTTCGCCGACCTGAAACGTGTCCGTGGACAGTTCCCGCAGGCCGTGCGCCGCCGCCTGGACGGCTCCGAACAGGACGTCGTGATCTGGTGCTCCAACGACTACCTCGGCATGGGCCAGCACCCCGTCGTGCTGAACGCAATGCACGATGAGATCGACGCGGTCGGCGCGGGCGCTGGCGGCACGCGCAACATCTCGGGCACCACGCGCTCAGCCGTAGATCTGGAAACCGAGCTGGCCAGCTGGCATCAGAAGGAAGCGGCGCTGCTGTTCACTTCGGGCTATGTCGGCAATGAAGCGACGCTGTCGACCCTGCAGAAAATTCTGCCTGGCCTGATCATCTTCTCCGATGCGCTGAACCATGCCTCGATGATCGAGGGCATTCGGCAGGGAGGCGGGCCGCGGCACGTGTTCAGACACAATGATCTGGACCATCTGGAAAGCCTGCTGGCGGCAGCCCCTGTGGATGCGCCCAAGCTGATCGCCTTCGAGAGCGTCTATTCAATGGACGGGGACATCGCCGATCTGGCGGGTACGATTGCTCTGGCCCAAAAATACGGCGCCATGACCTATCTGGACGAAGTTCATGCGGTCGGTCTGTACGGCGAAACCGGTGCGGGCGTGGCCGAACGAGACGGCGTCCTGGATCAGATCGACATCATTGAATGCACCCTGGGCAAGGCTGTCGGCGTCATGGGCGGCTATATCGCTGGTGATGCGGTCATCATCGACGCGGTGCGCAGCTGGGCCTCGGGTTTCATCTTCACGACCTCGCTTCCGCCCGCTTTGACGGCGGGGGCTCTGGCGTCGGTGCGTCACCTGAAGGCCCATCCGGAACTGCGCGTCCAGCATCAGGAACGCGCCGCCACCCTGAAAGCCCGCTTCGCCGCCGCCGGCATTCCGGTGATGGAAAGCGAGAGCCACATCGTGCCTGTTCACGTCGGCGACCCGGTCCACTGCAAGATGATCTCGGACATGCTGCTTGACGAGTACGGCGTCTATGTTCAGCCGATCAACTATCCGACCGTGCCAAAGGGGACAGAGCGCCTGCGCTTCACCCCTTCGCCGAACCACACCGACGCCATGATGGATCATCTGGTCCAGGCAATGGATAAACTGTTCGCCCACTGCAACGTGGCGCGCCGGCCCGTCGCGGCCTGAGGCTCAGGCGTGGCGACCGATGACCCTCGCTCAGGATTGGGCGAGGTGATCGTCGAGTTCACCCGTAACGGGCCTTACCTCAAATGCGCCGCCATCCACGTCGCCACGGGCCGCGAGGTCAGCGCTATGGGGTCTGTGCGCGAGCCGAAAGCCGTCGAACGCGTGGCGATCGCCAAGTTGAGGCGGGCGCTGGAAAACCGATCCTGAACACAGACGTCGGTCGCCAGATGGAAGCCTCTGGCGACCGCTCAGGCCTGCCCGCTAACCGTTGAATACGAGACCTGACGAAGGTGCTCCGCCACGCAAGAGCAATGTCGTTGAGCCCGAGAGCCACGCATCGTCCTATTCATGGGGTTCAGCCCTCTTGCGCGAAGCCGGGAAAGGTCAGGGAAATCTGAAGACCATGACCGTCGGGCCCTTCGGTTAGTCTCAACGCGGCGTCGTGGCGCCTTGCGACCGCCGCCACCAGGGCCAGGCCGAGGCCAAGACCGGGGCCTTGTGCGCTCGGTCCTCGCACTCGTGCTTGAACGATGTCATGACGAAGGGCGGGCGGTATGCCCGGCCCGTTGTCACTGATCGTCAGCAGTGTGGCGTCAGCGCGCTGTCGCGTCTTTATCCTGATCGATGCGCCTTTTGGGCAGTATTTGAGCGAGTTATCCAGCAGGTTGGCGACGACACGGACGAGCAGGACATCTTCGCCGACGACGTATGCTGGTTGAAGATCAAGTTTCAACTCGATGCCAACCTCTTCCGCGACGGGATAATACAGGACCGCCGCCTGGCGCGCGACATTGGCGAGATCGACGGGGCTAAGGTGCAAGGTCGCACCGGCTTCGATTTCGGCGACATCGAGCAGGGCGTCAAAGGTGGCGAGTATGGATTGGGTTTCTGCGATCGCCGCTTCGGCCGCGGTTTGGGCGAGGGGCAGGGACGGGGCCGAACGCACGGCTTGGAGATTGGTCTGGAGGCGGGCGATGGGGGTTCGCAGATCATGAGCGGCGCGGTTCGAGACGTCGCGAAGACCGGACACAAGAGTGTCGATCCGTTCGAACATCGCGTTGACGGATCGGGCCAGGGCGCCGAACTCGTCCTTGATCTCCGCGCCCGGCGCCCGCGCCGTTAGATCGCCCGCCCCGAAGGCTTCGCAGGCGAGATTGACGGCCTCGACGCGACGGACCAGCCGCGCGCTCACCACGGGACCGATGACGAAGGCGATCAGGGCGGCAAGCACCAAAGCCAGGATGCCGACGGCGAGCACGTCCCGTTCCAGTCCAGCCTCGTCCTGCGTTCGGCCAAGCAGGATATAGGCATCAGGACCGAGATCGAGACGATCAATTGCCGAGGCCGAAAGCCACCCGGGGGTTTCGAGCCTGAGGCTGCCGGTCGGCGATCGGCGCACCGCGCCCAGATCCAGGTTGCCGACGGGCGGCTCCCCCGGGGCGACGAGGGCGTACTGGACCCGATCCTTGGCCTGGGCGATGCGCGCGCCCACGATGGCCCTGCCGATCTCGACCCTCAAGGCCATCGGCGCCTCATCGAGCTTGGCGGCCAGAACACGGCTGTCCGCCGCCACGAGGGACTGGAGCCTCTCGCTGTTCTTGGCGACGACCAGATGCATGGCCCCAGCAAAGAAAAGGCCGGAAATGATGATGAACAGAGCGCCGTAGGCGAGCGTCAGCCGGGCGACGGCGGAGGTTCGCGCAGGCGCCTTCGCTTTGCGAAGACGGATCAAGCGGCCGCACCGCTTGCCAGACGGAAGCCCTGGCCCCGAACGGTTTCGATCAGTCCTAGGCCGGCGACGGAATGGATTTTCGCACGAAGTCGCGAGAGGTTGACGTCGATGACATTGATCTGGGGCGGGATGCGATACTCCGGCCAGCAGGCATCCCATAGCATCTGCCTGGAGACGACCAGATCGTGGTTGGCGGCGAAGAAGGCGAGCATGTCGAACTCCTTGGGGGAGAGATCGAGATAGCGATTTCGCCAATGCGCGGTGCGCGCCTTCGCCCGCACCTCCAGTTCGCCGAGCAAAAACACCTCCGGATGGCCCTGGGTGGACCCTCGCCTCAGCATCGCGCGCAGGCGGGCGACCAGTTCTTCTGGTTCGAACGGCTTTACCAGATAGTCGTCGGCGCCCGCATCCAGCCCCTCCACCCGATGCCGCGTTGCGGAAAGGTTGGAAAGGATCAGCGCGGGCGTGCGTACGCCGAGGCCGCGCAACTGAGACAGAGCGTCGAGGCCGTCGCCGTCCAGGACCATGCGATCCAGGATCAGGGCGTCGAACGGGCGAGCCGCTGCCTGTCGTACGGCGTCGGCGACGACGCCTGTGACCTGTAAATCGATGCCGTCAATGTTCGCCAGCGCCGACTGCACGCGGTCCGCAGCGTCGGAGTCGTCTTCGAGCAGCAGGATGCGCATGCGAGTTCTCCCTCTTTCGCCTCAATAGTCGACCGGGCGGGTCGTGAGGTCTGACAACCGTCGTAAGTTGCGATGAGCATCGACTTTCAGGCAAGTAGAACGATGATCGCTCGAACGCTTTGCCTTGCCGTCCTCCTCGCCGGTCTCGCCCCCGCGGATGGGCGCGCCCAATCCCGTGAGCCGAACCCCGAACTCGGCGCAGATACGGCGGCGGCGGCCGCGCCGTTCGAGACCTTGGAGCTTTCTGCGCGCCTGGCGCGGCTTGGAACCGAGCGCGCCGATCCGTGGTTGCTGGCAACCGCCGCGCGATTGCGGCTTTCGACCCCCGTGCCCTTCGGCTCCGGCCGGGTCGAGCAATCGCAAGCCGAGAACGGCGCCGGCGACGAAAGTGACGCGGGGGGGACGCGGCCCCAGACCTGGCCCGACACGGCGATCGCCTGGTTGAACGAAGCGGAAGCCCTTGCAGATGGCGACCCGCAGGTTTTGGCCTTCATCCAGTCGATCCGGGCAATGGATTACAAGGGGCGTCAGGCGGGACCGTTGGTGTCTTTGGCGCGCCTTCCTGGCGGGCAGACCCATGTCTTTCGCGAGCGGTTCACGCCTGGGCGCCCAGCCGTCGTCTACGTCGAAGGGGATGGCGATGCGCCGCTCGCCGTGACGGTCCGGTCGGGAAAAGGCCTGATCTGTCAGGCGTCAGGCCCCGGCGACGTGAAGCTTTGCACCTGGACGGCGCGGGAGCCGGGCGACTACCGGGTGGAAGTCCGCAATCTCGGGGCCGCAGCCAATCGGTACGCCTATGGCACCAACTAGCGGGTCACGAACGCTTGCGATCGTTCTGGCCCTGTTCGCCTGGGCCTCGGCGAGCGCGGGCAGGGCCGAAAGCCGCGCCCTGTTGATCGGGGTCGGTCAATATGCGGCGCTGCCACGCGACTACGCCCTCGCGGCTCCGGCTTTGGATCTTGTGCGTATTGGCGGCGCCCTGCGGGCTTCGGGGCTAAACGAGGCCGCGATCAGAGTCCTTTCCGACGAGGCGGGACCGGCGGGCGCGACCCGCGCCGACATTCTTGCGGCTCTGGACCAACTAGCGCGCAATTCCGACGATGGCGACAAGGTTCTGATCTATTTTTCGGGCCATGGAGGACGGCGTCCGGCCCGTGCGGGCGCCGAGGAAAGCGACGGCCTCGAAGAGGTCTGGCTGGCCTCCGACGCGACGGTCGATGCAAAGGGGCAGCCTGATCGGGGTTCGATCGCCGACCATGAGGTGGCGGCCGCCATCGCCCGCCTGCGACAGCGCGGGGTCGATGTCTGGCTGGTGGTGGACGCCTGCTATGGCGCGGGCCTGACGCGCGGAGAGCCGGCGACCGGGGGCGTCGCCAAGACCGTTTCGCGCACGCAGGGTGCAGGGGCGGCCGCTGGGCCGCCGGCATCGTTCGCCTACGTCTTGCGCGGACGCTCGGGCGGATCAGACGAGATCGGCGCCTTCACCGGCTTCTACGCCGCTGCGGAGGACGGTCTGGCGATTGCGACGGATCGGGGTTCGGTCTTTTCAAATGCCCTTGCACGAAGCCTCGACGCCGGTCGCACGCGCAGCCTTAGAGACCTCGCCGCAGGCCTGCTCTCGGCGGATGGGCGACTGGGGCCGAACGCCCCACGACCTGTATTCGAAGGCGACCTTGATGAGACTGTTCTGGATCTGGCGCCTGGGCGTCAGCGTCGCTTCGGACTGACCCGCCGTGGCGTCGAGGTCGCGGTCATGGCCGGGGCGGAGGAGGGACTGGCCGTCGGAGATCGGGTCGTCGTGGAAAACGTCGCGACAGAGGCGGTCGATTATGCCGAGGTGACGCAGGTCATGATCGGGCGCTCTCTCTTGAAGACGGTTTCGCCATCCGCCGTCTCGGCGCGACTGGCGCCAGCTGACGCTGGTCGCGCCGGATCGCCAGGGGCGCGCGTCCTCGCGGCCATCGCCGCGCTGAACGGCGGCTGGTCGTCTGAAAGCCTGTCCGTCGTCGCGCGGCTCGAACGTCGCGAGACGAACAACTGCGACGCGCCGGTGGATGTCGAGACGCCCCCGGCTTCGGCCGCGTCCGTATCGCTTTTCGCCCTGCCGGACCTGCAGGCGTGCGACCGCCTCTATCTCGAGGTCGCCAATGCCGGTCAGGCGGCGCTCGACGTCAATCTCCTCTATCTGTCGGCGGACGGCACGGTCGTCGGACCCAGCCTGCATCCCGTTGATAGCGTGCGCCTGGCCCCGGGAGAGCGTCGAACGGCGGCGCTGAGGATCACGGCGGAACCCGCTGCGGTGACCGAACATCTCGCGATCCTCGCGACGCCGACGACGACGCGCTTCCCCGCCGATCTGCGCTATCTCTCGAACCCTGGTCGGCCGAATCAAGCGGTTCCGAGAGGGGAGGCGGGCGCGGACGCCCTATCGACCTGGCTCTTCGAGGCTCTGGACGCCGACGTAAGGCGCGGCATGGCGCCGGGGCCGCCGCCGGGGCCGCCGCCGGGGCCGCCGCCGGGGCAGGCGTCCGTGGCCGTGGCCTTTCCCGTCGTCGTGCGACCGTGACGGGGAATGTAAGCTTCGAACGCAAGCCTGACGGTTACGGTAAGTGGGGCGCATTCCGATCATGAGGCAGGTTTGCGCCATCGACGTCGAAGGGACGTCTGCTGAGAGGAACCGTCATGATCAATCGCAAGAGCTTTATTCGCGCCATCGGCCTGACCGCCGCCATGGCTACGCTGGCCCTCGGCGTCGCCGCCCCGGCCGTGGCCGGCGCGGGCGCCGACCGTCGGGTTCGCATCATCAACGACACGCGCGTGACGATGACCCAGTTCTACGCCTCCAGCGTCGACGCCGACGACTGGGAAGAGGACATCCTGGGCCAGGACGTGCTGCGCGCGGGCCAGTCCGTGCGTATCAACATCGACGATGGCACCGGCGCCTGCCTCTATGACTTCAAAGCGGTCTTCGCCGACGGCGACGTTCTTGTTCGCGAACGCATCAATGTCTGCCGCATCAGCGAGTATCGCTATCGCTGATCGGCGGACGGCGTGGCGGCCTCGCGTCGCCACGCCGTCTCTATGCGATTGACGAACGCGCCCCGGGTCGTCGTGGTCAATCCCTGAGCAGGCATCCCCGCGCGCGCAGAAGTCAGCACAAGATCTTGCGCGCCTTGTGCGGCCTCATCCGCGAGCGTTGTCAGATCGGCCGCCAGCGGGCCCGGCTGGGACAGGGCGAGATCGATGCGCGCCGTTTCCGCGGCGATCCGGCTCGGGGCGGAGGCGGGCCGTGCGCGCGCGACGGCGACGGCGGCGTCGAGCCTTTCGCGCGCCTGATCGAGCCGACCTTCACGCAGATCCGCTCGCGCCAGTATGATTAGCGGGCCGGAGGTCGCAGGCGCCGTCGGTGCAATGCGTGTGTAGATTTCCAGGGCCGCAGCGGCGTCGCGCTCGGCGCCTGCCGGGTCGCCGGCCTCCTCACGCGCCCGGGCCAGTTGCGACAAGAGAGCCGCGCGCCCTTGCTGACCCGAGACTTCGAGGCCGAGATCGTTGAGCGCCGCCTCAAGCCGGGCGACGGCGGTCGCGGCATCGCCCGACGAAAGATCCAGCTCCGCCAGATAGCCCTGAGCGGTCGTCGCGGACCGTAGGCCTGCTTCACCGCCTTCGCGGTAGGTCGCGACCGCCTGGTCCAGAAGCGGCCGCGCCAGATCGGGACGGCCCATGTCGATGTAGAGCGAACCCAGTCCAGAAAGCGCGTTCGCCTTAAGGGAGGGTTGCGGGGATTGCTGGTCGTCCAGCAGCGCCAGTTGCTCGCGCAGGGTGCGTTCGGCGTCCGCAAGACGGCCGGCGCGCTGCTGGGCCGCGGCGAGCGCCCTGAGCGCGCCGATCAGGGTCGGATCGCCTCGGGGCGCGGCGGCGCGCTGGATTTCCACCGAACGCTCCGACTCCTCAAGAGCCTCGATGAGACGGCCCTCGTTGAGCAGCAGCGTGTTCAGATAGTTGTAGACGAGCGGTCGGTAGCGCTGTCCGGTTTCGTCGGCTTGGGCCAACTCGGCGATCGCCGCCCGATAGCTATTTTCGGCGTCTCGCCTCCGATCCTGCGCCTGTTGCGCCATCCCCAGAACGGCGACGCCCATGCCGATGTCTGTCCGCATCGCCGGCGTCGTCGGCGAGCGCCGAAGGCCGGCGAGCGCCGCTTCGATGTCCGTCTGGGCCTCTGCGGCCTTGCCGTTCATGATCTTGTGGACCGCGATCTGGATCCGAAGATTGTGGAGCTTGGGGTCGTCGGTTTGCAGGGCGCCTTCACGCAGCGACAGCGCTTCAAGACAGTCGGCGATGTCCGGCTGGGGACGGTTGGCCATGGCGTCGCATCGGGCGACGAGCGCGTCGGACAGCAGCACCGGGTCGGCAGGCTGGACAGCGCGGGCCGAAGCGATGGCCCGTTCGGCCGCCGCGAAGGCGTCGTCGAGGCGGCCGCTCTCGCGCGCGACGGTCGCCGCCTGGATGTCGGCGAGGATGGCGTCCCGAGAACCTGTGACGACAGGGTCGGTCGCAGCGGACGCTGCGCCCAGCACAAGCATGGTCATCAATCGCAGCATTTTCCGGCGCTTCCCCTGATCGTCGTGGAATGGCGCTCGCCATACGCTGTGATGTCAAGCAAGATCGTGGAAACGCCGGGGGGAAGAATGGTGAGAGTTTGGATTGCGGCCGCGATCATCGGCCTGTCATGCGTCGGCTCGGCCTTTGCTCAGTCGCGGCCGTCGCTGGAGCAGGCGTTCGAGGACGCGCAACTGGCGAGTGCCCCCGGCGCGGGCGTCGCGCTGGCGGACGGCGCGGCCAGGATCGCCGCCGCCGACCCCGCCCTGAAGACCGTCTTTGAAGCCCACAGGGAGGCTGAGGCGCGGCGGCGCGCGCTCGAGACTGTTCTGGCGTCCCTGAGGGCGCAGGGCGCTCCGGCGGCCGAGCGCGCCCGAGGCGTCGCCGCCGACCTTGAACAGGCGACGCTGGAGGCGGCGGGCCTGCGACAGCGTCTGGACCAGACCTTTCCCGCCTTTGCCGACCTGACCGATCCGGCGCCCCTGACCATCGCCGAGGTCCAGGCTCTACTGAACCCGGAAGAAGCGCTCGTGCTGATCCTTCCCACCGAGCGCGGCGTCTATGTGTGGGGCGTCACACATGAGACCGCCGTATGGCGACGATCCGACATGACAGCGGGCGAGGTCGAGCAGGCGGCCTCCAGGCTTCAGGCGGGACTGCGCGCGGAGGGTGGGCGTGGGGCCGTCGACGCCGCAAGGCCCGGTCGCTCGGCTGGCGGATTCGACCGGGCGTCGGCCTATGCGCTCTACCGCGCCCTGTGGCAGCCGCTCGAGGCGACCCTGTCAGATCGCCGGCTCGTCTATGTTGTCGTCGATGGCCCGCTTCGCAGCGTGCCGCCTGGGGTTCTGGTCACAGCAGCCCCGTCGGGCGACGATCGCGACCCCGCCGCCCTTCGCGCCACGGCCTGGCTCGAGCGTCGGCATGCCTTCGCCCTTTTGCCCGCCGTCGTCAGCCTAAAGGCCGCCCGGCGTGCGACGCGCGAGGGGGAGCGTGGCTTCATCGGCTTCGGCGCTGTGGACACCCAGGCCTATCCCGAGGGAACGCAGCCGAAAGCCCTGGCGCCATTGCCGGGCACGCGCCGCGAGCTCGAAGGTCTGGCGCGTGTTCTGGGCAGCCCGCGCCGCACGGTCAGGCTGGGGAACGACGCCACCGAGGGGGCGGTGCGGCGCGCAGACCTGTCCGGCGCCGCCGTGATCGCCTTCGCCACTCACGCCCTGCCCGGACGTGATGAGCGGGCCGTGGGGGCTCAGGAGCCGGCCCTGGTGCTTACCCCGTCGGCTCTCACGGAAGGTGACGACGATGGTCTGTTGACGGCGAGCGAGGCGGCGCGCCTGCGATTGAACGCCGATCTGGTGATCCTGAGCGCTTGCGATACCGGCCGGGACGATCCGCAGGCGCAGGGGCTGAACAGTCTGTCGCGCGCCTTCTTTTATGCCGGGGCGCGCGCCCTGATGGTGTCGAACTGGCGCATCCGGGATGATGTCGCCGAGCGGCTGTCGGTGCGCGCCGTTACCCTGGCGCACCGTAACCGGCAAGGCGTCTCCGAAGCCCTGCATCGGGCCGCCTTGGAAATGATGGAGGACCGATCCGATCCGTCGTTCGCCCATCCGTCCCAATGGTCGTCGTTCAGCGTCGTCGGCGACGGCGCGGTCAGGATCAACGGCGGCTGACGGCAATCGTCAGACGACTCCGCCGCCCTCCCGGTCCATCCTCGAACGGGAATTGGGGAGGATGGACATGAGAACGAGGCGACTGGGGCTGCTGTGCGGTCTGTCTATGGGACTGGCCATCGGGCTGGCGGCCGGCTCTGCGATGGCCGATCCGCAAACGGATGAGGCGAACCGGCAGCGGCAGATGGCGTCGATGCGTCAGGAGGCGGCCAGAGCCGATCAGGCGAGCGCGGATCGCAGCCTGACGCAGCAGCAGAACGCCGCCAACGCGGCGCTCCAAGGGCCCAACTCCGGCATGGCGACAGGGGCTGGCTCCTCATCGTCCGGCGCGCCGACCTGGGCCGGCGGCTCGAGCGCTGGGACAGGCGGTCCCCAGAGCGTGGTCGACAGCTACACCTTCACTTTCCGCGTCCAGGAGACCACGCCCCAGATGCTCGCGCGGCTGACAGCAGCGGCGGACGGCGGCGACGGCGGCGCGGCCTATAACCTGGCGCGTATCTATTACACAGGCTTCGAGGGCGTGCCGCGCGACGATGCGGCGGCGCGGCGCCTTTTCGGCCAGGCGGCGCGCATAGGCCATGCCCAGAGCCAGGCCAGCTATGGCTTCTTCCTGAAAGAAGGCATCGGCGGACCCACCGAGCCGCAGGAAGCGCGCCGCTGGCTGAAGGCGGCGTCGGACGCCGGAAACAGTTTCGGTCAGATGCAGTACGCCTTCAGCCTCTGGTCCGAAGATCCCGAGGCCGCCTCGCCGCTGTTGATCGCGGCGGCGGACGCCGGCGAGATGGGGGCTCAGGCCTTGCTCGGCAGTCTGTACGTCATGGGTTACGCGGTCGCCCAGGATGACGTCCTGGCGGTGAAGTATCTGAAGGCGGCCGCAGAGCAGGGCGAGCCAGGATCGAAAGGGCTGCTTGCGGGGCTGTACCTGACCGGGCGCGGAGGCGGCTCGGAGGCCGAAGGGTATCGCCTGCTGAAGGAAGGCGCGGACGGCGGGGACGCGGACTCCATGCGGAACTACGGGCTGATGCTCGTTCAGGGCAAGGGCTATCCGAAGGATCCAACGGCCGGCGCGGCGATCGTGCGCAAGGCCGCCGTTGCAGGCGATGCGAAGTCCCAGAAGCTTCTCGGCGATCTCTATAACGAGGGCCTGGGGGTCCCCGAGCACGAGGAGGACACCATCTATTGGTGGAACCGCGCCGCCGAGGCCGGTGACGCCGAAGCGATCGAGGCTATGGCCGATGTGCGGGCGGGGGGCTACGTGATCGGCCGCGCGCCGCTCGACGGCGTAGGCGAAACCGCTAGCCAAGCTGGCCGGGGGAAATAGGGTCGTGCGCGCATCGTCCTGCGTTAGGAACCGTAAGCGCGCGCGGGCCAGGCCTGCACTGGCCGTCGGGATCGCTTTTGGCGTTTTCTCCGCCCTGGGCGGCTGCACGACCCGATTGCCCGAGGATGTCTCAACGTCGGTCAGAGACTCGCTGCGGGCGATGGAAGACCCTGCCGGCCCGCTCGCCGTGGCCCGTCTTGCCTCCCCGACATCGGTAGGTTCGTCCGGCGATGACTGGGTGATCGACTATGAGAAGACCGGCGACGCCGGCTGGTGCGGCACGGGGGGATGCACGAAGGAACTGTGGGTTTCCAGACAGGGACGTCATGTCCTGGTGTTCAGCGAGCAGGTTCTTGAGTGGCGACTGACGCCGGGCGAACCGGCTGTGCTGGATATCGACATTCACGGCGCCAACTGCGATGCGACCGGAGCGGAGCCCTGTCTGCGCCGCTTCGTCTGGAACGAATCCCGCGGCCGGCTTGACGAGGCCTTCAACCGCGAGGGCGTCGGCTATCTTGTCGGCCCCCTGTTCCAGCCGATTGCGCCCGAGCCCTATCCCGACGCCGTCAGGGCTGAAATCGCCAGGCGCGACGACGTCTGTCGTCAGGCTGGCGGTCTGGTCGATGACGGCGAATATCCAGCGGTGACCAGTCCCGATCTCAACGGCGACGGTCGCCGTGAATGGATCGTCGGCTCAAAATATATCGGCTGTCACTCCCCGGTGGATGACGCGATCGTCATGCCGACCCTGGGCGTGACGGTCGTGGTCAGTGCGGGAGACGACTGGGTGATTGCGCTCACCGTCCAGAACTCGAACTATGTCGTCGAACTGCGACCGGCTGGTCCTGCCGAGTTCGGTCTGCGCGATGAGGATCTGTGCCAGGACAAGCCAGGGTGCCCGACTCGCTTCTATGCCTGGGACCCCGCGACGGCGACACTGCGCGACAACGGAGAGGGGCGCTGGTCCCCACGCCTGCTCGTCAATGCGGAGACCTGGCTTGAATGCCTGGCGGCCGCAAGGGCTGTCGCACGCCGACACGCGACGGCGTGGACGGACGCTGATCGGCGTCTGTTCGGCGCGCATGAGCGGGAAATGCTACAAATCTATCGCGCCCGCTACGAAGAGGCTCTGCCGAAATTGACGCCGGCGGACGTGCGGGAGGGAGAGGCGGTCTTCGCGCGCCGTTACGACGAGCCGCAGGAGCAGGAGGCGGCCGATTGGCGCAATGACCTCTGCGTCGCCCTGTCATGACCGATCCGGTGGACGATGTTCGGCTCTGTAATGCCGATCACATGGCGCGCCATCCGCAGAACAACTGGGGGACTGTGCGATACGATGCGCGCTTCGATCACTACTGGCTGGTCGCCGGAGACGCCAAACAACAGCTCTTCTTCTGCCCGTGGTGCGGCGATGCGTTGCCTGAATCTCAGCGCGACCGCTGGTTCGACGCCTTAGAGGCTGAGGGGATTGATCCAAATCGTGACCCCATACCGCTCCCTTACCGGACCGGCGCCTGGCGGGGCATCGTCGACCCGCCTCCCGTCGAAAAGCAATGGGGCGCGATCGAGGGCCGCTACATCGACCTGTTTGAGCACGATGAGGATGAATATCGTGATCCTGAGGGTGTCAATGTCGGTGACTAGAGTGACAGCAAGCTCCGAAGCCGCCTTGGCGTGTGGCGTGCCGCCCTCCGGTCCCTCGATCATTGTGACAGCCCAAGGGGGCGATAACCGATCTGCTGCTGCGGGGTTTCGGCGCACCGCCTCCGGGGGCAATCCCCGTGCTCGGAGTGCGGCCTGCCCTGGTTGTAGTCGATGCGCCAGCGTTCGATGACGGCGCGGGCCTTTGCCAAGGTGGTGAAGACCTCCTCTTTCAAACACTCCTCGCGGAGCCTGCCTTTGAAGCTTTCGACGAAGCCATTCTGCTGCGGCTTGCCCGTTGTAATGTAATGCGAGGCGAAGCCGGCTGGCATATTCGAGGGACCGAGCATGCTGATCGACAGCAAGAGTTGCCGTGTTTGCACCATTGAGACTCGGGTTGCGAGTGAGCGTTTCACCATAGGCAGAATCGAACGGGGTTCGTCAGCTTCACCACAAGATGTTGTGGTCTCGCGCGCTGGGGACTAGATAGGCGACCTTCTGATTTGCGGGGACTTCAGCGTGACTGCCTTCACTCACGACGCCTATTTCACCAAGACGCTCGCCGACGCCGATCCAGACGTCTTCAAGGGCATTCGGGGCGAACTGGGCCGTCAGCGCGAGCAGATCGAACTGATCGCCTCCGAAAACATCGTCTCGCAGGCGGTTCTGGACGCGCAAGGGTCCGTGCTGACCAACAAATACGCCGAAGGCTATCCGGGACGCCGCTACTATGGCGGCTGCGAGTTCGTGGATATCACCGAGGATCTGGCCCGTGAGCGGGCCAAAAAGCTGTTCGGCGCGGCCTTCGCCAATGTCCAGCCGCATTCAGGCGCTCAGGCCAACCAAGCGGTCTTCTTCACCCTGCTGCAGCCGGGCGACACTTTCCTGGGCATGGATCTGGCCTGCGGCGGACACCTGACCCACGGCTCGCCGGCCAACCAGTCGGGCAAGTGGTTCCGCCCCGTGACCTACAAGGTCACGGAAGACACCCATCTGATCGACTATGACCACGTCGCGGAAATGGCCGAGCGTGAGAAGCCCAAGCTGATCCTGGCGGGCGCCTCTGCCTATTCGCGTCACATCGACTTCAAGCGCTTCCGCGAGATCGCAGACAGCGTCGGCGCCTATCTGATGGTGGACATGGCCCACTATGCCGGTCTGGTCGCCGGCGGCGCCTATCCCGATCCGATCCCGCACGCCCACGTCGTCACCACCACGACGCACAAGACCCTGCGCGGTCCGCGCGGCGGCATGATCCTGTCCAACGACGTTGATCTGGGCAAGAAGATCAACTCGGCGGTCTTCCCCGGCCTGCAGGGCGGCCCGCTGGAACACGTCATCGCCGGCAAGGCCGTGGCTTTCGGCGAGGCGTTGAAGCCCGAGTTCAAGCTGTACGCCCAACAGGTCGTCAAGAACGCCCAGGCCCTGTCCGGCGTGCTGATCGAGCGCGGCCTGGCCATCGTCTCGGGCGGCACCGACAGCCACCTGGCCCTGGTCGATCTGCGTCCCAAGGGTGTGACCGGCAAGGCGACCGAGCATGAGCTCGAAAAGGCGTTGATGACCTGCAACAAGAATGGCGTGCCGTTCGACACTGCGCCCTTCACCGTCACCTCGGGCGTCCGCCTGGGCACGCCGGCCGGCACCACGCGCGGCTTCGGCGAGGAAGAGTTCAAGCAGATCGGTCACTGGATCGCCGATGTCGTCTCGTCGATGAACGGCGGCGACGAAGCCGATCCGGCCGTGGTCGCGGGCGTCGCGGCCCAGGTGCGAGAGTTGACGCACCGCTTCCCGATCTACGGATAACTGCCTGATGAAGTGCCCTTTTTGCGGTCATCAGGACACTCAGGTGAAGGACAGCCGGCCGTCGGATGACGGCTCGGCCATCCGTCGCCGCCGATCCTGCCCCAACTGCAACGGGCGCTTCACCACCTTCGAACGGGTCCAGTTGCGCGAACTGGTCATCCTGAAACGCAACGGCCGTCGCACGCCGTTCGAGCGCGACAAGCTGGAACGGTCGCTGGGCGTGGCGCTGCGCAAACGCCCGGTCCAGCCGGATCAGGTCGAGCAGCTGGTCAACCGGATTGTGCGTCAGCTGGAAAGCCTAGGCGAGACGGAAATCCCGTCCAGCACGGTCGGCGACTTCATCATGAAGGCGCTGAAGGGCGTCGATGAGGTCGCCTATGTCCGCTACGCCTCGGTTTACAAGGACTTCCGCCACACCGGCGACTTCGCCAAATTCCTGGGCGACGAAGGGTTCGACGAACCGTCCGGCAAGGCCTGATGCGGGTCACGCTGAAAGTGGCGACCTCCCTGGACGGGCGGATCGCCACGGCCTCAGGCGAGAGCCAGTGGATCACCGGCGAGGCGGCGCGGCTGGAGGGCCACCGCCTGCGCGCCGCCCATGACGCGATCCTGGTAGGCGTGGAGACGGTGCTGCACGACGATCCCGAACTGACCGCCCGCCTGCCGGGTCGCAGCGTGGATCAACCCTTGCGCGTTGTTCTCGACAGCCGCCTGCGCACGCCGGCGACGGCGAAGGTCGCCGGCGAAAACACCCTGATCCTCACCGTCGCCCAACCCCGCGCGATCGGCGCCGCCAAGGTGGTGCAGGTCGCCGCCGAGGATGGTCGTCCGACCATCCCGGCCGTGCTGAAAGCCTTGGAATCCGCCGGCGCAACCTCGCTTCTGATCGAAGGCGGCGGCCAGGTCGCGGCCTCCTTCCTGCGCGCAAACGCCGTCGACGCGCTGGAGTGGTTTCGCGCCCCGATCCTGCTGGGCGGGGAGGGGCGGCCCTGCGTCGCCGCCCTGGCTCTTGCAAAGCTGGCCGACGCCCCCAAGTTCCGTCGCCTGGGCGTCGAGCCCGTCGGGGACGATCTGTGGGAACGCTACGTCCGTCTCTGACGCCGTCCAATTTAGACGATTAGACGAATTAGACGGTATTTTTCCTCTCAAGGGGTCCAGAGTCCAAATGTTCACCGGCATCGTCACCGACATCGGCCGCGTCCGTGAGGTTCGCGAGACCGATCGCGACCGTCGCTACGAGATCGAGACCGCCTGGAACACCGACGGGATCGATCTGGGCGCCTCCATCAGCCACGCGGGCTGCTGCCTGACGGTGACCGAAAAGGGCGCCGATTGGTTCGCCGTCGAGGTGTCGAACGAAACCCTGTCCAAGACCACCCTGGGCACCTGGAAGGCCGGCGACGGCGTCAATCTTGAGCGTGCGGCCAAACTGGGTGACGAGATGGGCGGCCATGTCGTGTCCGGCCATGTCGACGGTATTGGCCGGGTGGTTTCGATCACGCCCGAGGGCGGATCGCACCGGATCGAGGTCGAGGCGCCCGCGCCGCTTCATCGCTACATCGCCGCCAAGGGGTCGATCACGGTCGATGGCGTGTCTCTGACCGTGAACGCCGTCGAGGGCCGGGTCTTCTCGCTGAATATCATCCCCCACACCTGGGACGTGACGACCTTGGGTCGCTTGAAAGTGGGCGATCCCGTCAATCTGGAGATCGATATGCTGGCGCGATACCTCGCGCGGTGGCAGGAGACCGCGTGATGCAAGCCCAGGCCGCCAACATGAACGACAGCCCCATCAGTCCCATCGAGGACATTCTGGAGGACGCCCGCAACGGCCGTCCGTACATCCTGGTGGACGCCGAGGATCGCGAGAACGAAGGGGACATCATCATCCCCGCCCAGTTCGCGACGCCGGACCAGATCAACTTCATGATCCGCCAGGCGCGCGGCCTGGTCTGTCTGGCCATAACCGCCGACCGTGCGCGTCAACTGCGCCTGCCGCCGATGGCCGCCGACAACCGCGAGAGCATGAAGACCGCCTTCACCGTCTCGATCGAGGCTAAGGAAGGCGTCACGACCGGCATTTCCGCCGCCGACCGCGCCCGCACCATTCATGTGGCCAGCGATCCGACCAGCGGCGTCAACGACATCGTGTCGCCCGGCCACATCTTCCCGCTGGTGGCGCGCGACGGCGGCGTTCTTGTCCGCGCGGGCCACACCGAAGCCGCTGTCGACATCAGCCGCATGGCGGGCCTGACCCCGGCGGGCGTGATCTGCGAGATCATCAAGGATGATGGTGAAATGGCCCGGATGCCGGACCTGATCTCCTTTGCCCAGTTGCACGGCCTGAAGATCGGCACCATCGCTGACCTGATCGCCTATCGCCGCCGCACCGAGCGGTTCGTCGAGCGGGTCATGGATACGCCGTTCGAAAGTGTCCACGGCGGTCCGTTCCGCCTGATGCTGTACAAGAACACCATCGAGGGCGCCGAACACGTCGCCCTGGTCCACGGCAAGGTTGATCCGAACAAGCCCACGCTGGTGCGGATGCATCAGGTGGATTTCGCCTGCGACCTGCTGGGCCATGTCGAGGCGCGCCAGGACTATGTGCCCCACGCCCTGAAACAGATCACCGAACATGACGGCCCTGGCGTGGTGGTCTTCCTGCGCGACCCCTCTCTGAACTCGCTGGCTGAGCGGCTGGCGGGTGCGGACAAGCCGACGGCGGTGGACCGCTCGCTGCGCGCCTATGGCGTCGGGGCGCAGATCCTGCTGGATATGGGCGTGCGCGATATGATCGTTATGAGTTCGACGCGACCTGAACCGACGGCGCTGGAGGGCTATGGCCTGCGCATCGTCGGCTGGCGCGACATGAATGGAGAAGACAAGTCGTGACCGACGCACCCCGTATCCTGATCGTTGAGGCGCGTTTCTACGACGATCTGGCCGACGCCCTGCTGGAAGGCGCCAAGGAAACCCTTAAGGCGCGAGGCGTTGATTTTGACGTCGTCACCGTGCCGGGCGCTCTGGAAGTGCCGCCCGCCATCGCCATGGCCGAGGAGGCCGGCCGTTTCCCGACCGCGCCCCGCTACGACGGTTATGTTGCGCTGGGCACGGTGATTCGTGGCGAGACCTATCATTTCGAGATCGTCTCGGATCAATCCGCAGCGGGCATTATGGCGCTGGGCGTCAAGGGGCTGGCCATCGGCAACGGCATCCTGACGACCGAGGACGAGGGCCAGGCCTGGTCTCGCGCCCGGCTTTCAGAAGGGGATAAGGGCGGCGGCGCGGCAAAAGCTTGCCTCGACCTCATTGCATTGAAGAAGCGGTTGCGCGTAGGCGTCGGCGCATGACTGAACCGAACAGCGTAAAAGCCGTCCTTGAGCAACTCGCCGAGGTCGAAAAGCAGCGTGCCGAGCCGAACCTGAGCTCCAAGCAGCGCCGCGCCCGCACCGTGTCGCGTCTCGCCGCCGTACAGGCCCTCTATCAGATGGAGCTGGCGGGCGAGGGGGTGGAGACGGTGATCACCGAATTCTCCAACTTCCGTTTCGACGCCGATATCGAAGGCGAGGCCCTGGCCGAGGCTGACGAAGCCTATTTCGGCGACATCGTGCGTGGCGTGATCGAAAGCCAGCGCGCCATAGATGCGGCCATAAAGGCGCGTCTGGCCTCGAACTGGAAATTGGAGCGGATCGACGCGACCCTGCGTGCACTGCTGCGTTCGGGCGCGTGGGAGTTGATCAAACATCCCGAGACGCCGCGTGAAGTGGTGATCGACGAATATGTCGAACTGGCCAAGGCCTTCTTCGACGACGCCGAGGCCCGCTTCGTCAATGCGGCGCTGGACGGCGTGGCGAAAGACACGCGCAAATAATGCCCGCCCTCGACGTCGCGGGGGAATTCGAGACGATCGACAGGCTGCTGAAGCCCCTGGCCCATCCTGAGTGGGGCAGGGGTCTGGCCGATGATGTGGCGGTGCTGCCGTCACGCCCCGGTTACGATCTGGTCCTGACCAAGGACATGCTGGTCGAGGGCGTGCATTTTTTGCCCGAAGACCCGATGGACACCGTAGCCAGGAAGCTGTTGCGGGTGAACCTGTCGGATCTGGCGGCCAAGGGGGCGGAGCCCTTCGGCTATCTGCTGGCCTGCGCCTGGTCGGAACGGTGCGGTTGGCCTGAGCGTAAGGCCTTCGCCGCTGGCCTGGCCCAGGATCAGGTCCAATTCAGCGTTCTTCTGCTGGGTGGAGACACGGTGAAGACGCCGGGACCAGCCTCTTTCTCACTGACGGGGCTGGGCTGGGTTCCAAAGGATCGGGCTGTTTCGCGCGCAGGGGCGCAGGTGGGCGATCTGGTTTTCGTCACCGGCCAGATCGGCGACGGGCGGCTGGGCCTGCGCGCGGCGCGGGGTGAACTGTCGTTGGATCCTGAACGCATTGAAGTCCTGACCGCTCATTACCGCATGCCGATGCCGCGCGTGGACTTCGCCGATGTGGTCCGTGACTTCGCCAGCGCATCGGTGGATGTGTCGGATGGGCTGGCGGCGGATTTGACGCACATCGCCAAGGCCAGCGGCGTGGGCCTGACGATGAACCTGAACGTCCTGCCCCTGTCGACGGCGGCTCAGACCTGGTTCGTGGACCGTGTCGATCCGCAGTTGTCGCTGGAGGAACTGGCGACCGGGGGCGATGATTACGAAATCGCCTTCACCGCTCCCGCCCGCCACGAAGAAGCCCTGCGCCATCTGGCCGAAAGCCGCTTCCTGCGCCTGACGCGGATCGGCGAGGTCACGGCGGGTATGGGCCTGACCGTCCTCTATGACGACCAGCCGATCCAGCTGGCGCGGGCCGGCTGGACGCACGGCTAGGTTGGCAATGGAATCCTAACGTCAATCTGCCAGGGTCGCGGCATGGATCGCAGATCGTTCATCGCCGCAGGGACCGTCGCACTGTCCTCGGGCGTCGCGCAGCCCACCACCGCGTCGGGCTCGAAACCGTCGCAATCCAGCGGCCCGGCCCTCAGCATTCCGGGGCTAGGCCTGCCCGTTATCGCCGATGGACGGTTGCGCAACTATGTATTCGTGTCGTTGCGCCTTGAGCTGGGGCGCGGCAAGACAATCGAGCAGATTCGACCCAAGGAAGCCTATTTCCGCGATGCCCTAGTCAAGGCCGCGCACCGTACGCCTTTTACTGTGGCTGGTGACTGGACGCGGCTGGACGAGGTGCGAATGTCGTCCGCTCTGGTGTCCGCAGCCAACAGCATAAGCGGCCCAGGCTCGATCACGCGGGTCGAGATCGTTACGCAGACGCCCCGTCGGCGTTCTGGCGCCCCTTCCACGCCTTAGTCGCATCTCCGACTGAGCTTCACCCCTTGTCTTTAAGGGACGTCAGATCGGGCCTGGCCCGCCGAGCGCATCGATGTCGTTTTGAACGTGACCGCTAGCCACTATTTCTTCGGCCTGCTTGCGTTTTACTTCAATCATTTCTGCGTACTGTTCTGGCGTGTAACAGACACGGCGTTCAATACGGCGGCCTGTGAGTGCGCGAGTCTCACAAACCATTTGCCTGCGCTGTGGAGCGGCAGTGGGCGAAGGCGTTCGCGTTGCAGGACTGATCGCCGTTTGCGCCGACACCGCCGGCTGGCTGGGTGACGACGCGCTGGAAGTTGAAGCAGCAGCCTCCTGTGAAACAAGCAGACTGGACACAATAACGAGACTGACGAACATACAAGCCTCCAATAAAAATCAACGTTCCCATAACGTAGCTGGCTGCGCAAGTCAGGTGTCATCTTGGCTGTGCGCATCCGTGCGCCACGCGCAGCGTCGTCGTTGCATCACGTCGTTACTCATGACACGCTGCTTTTGCAGACCCCAAAGGGCGCGCTGATGCGTCCGCCGCGTGCGGAGGGGACCGAAGGCGGTAGAGGCGATAACGCCCGCCGCGCCAAGGGGCCGCGCGCTTCTTTGCAAGGGCATGGAAACGCTCATGACAATCTATCTTTCGCTAGCCTTCGCGGCGGGCGTTCTGGGAGTGCTGTACGGCGCCGTCCAGACCGGCGTGCTGATGAAGGCCAGCGCTGGTAACGACAAGATGCGTGAAATCGCGGCCGCCATCCAGGAAGGGGCGTCCGCCTATCTGAAGCGACAGTATCTGACGATCGGCATGGTGGGGGTGGTCATTCTGATCGCCGCCTATTTCCTGATCGGCGTATATGCCGCGGTCGGTTTTCTGATCGGCGCCGTCCTGTCGGGCGCGGCCGGCTATGCCGGAATGCTGATCTCGGTGCGGGCCAATGTGCGTACGGCGCAAGCCGCCTCTGAAAGCCTGGCCAAGGGGTTGAACCTGGCGTTCCGTTCGGGCGCCATCACCGGGATGTTCGTGGCGGGCGGCGCCCTGATCGGCGTGTCCGGCTATTACATCGTCCTGACCCAGCATCTGGGACTGGCCTCGACCAGCCGCGAGGTGATCGATGGTCTGGTGGCGCTGGGCTTCGGCGCCTCGCTGATCTCCATATTTGCGCGTCTGGGCGGCGGCATTTTCACAAAGGGCGCCGACGTGGGCGGCGACATGGTGGGCAAGGTCGAGGCAGGCATCCCGGAGGATGATCCCAGAAACGCCGCGACCATTGCGGACAATGTGGGCGACAACGTCGGTGACTGTGCGGGCATGGCCGCCGACCTTTTCGAAACCTATGCGGTGACCACGGTCGCCACCATGGTTCTGGCGGCCATCTTTTTCCGCGACCAGCCCTATGTCGATGTCGTCATGGCCTTGCCGCTGGCGATCTGCGGCGTCTGCGTCGTGACCTCGATCATCGGCAGCGTCTTCGTCCGCCTGGGCAAGTCCCAGAACATTATGGGCGCCCTGTATCAGGGGCTGATCGTCACGGGCCTGCTGTCGATCGTCGCCGTCTGGTGGATCATCAATCAGATGGTCACAGGGCCGATCACGACGGTTGGTGGGCTGGAGATCCAGCCGATGTCCCTGTTCTGGTCCGGCATGGTTGGTCTGGGCGTTACGGCGGCCATCGTGGTCATCACCGAATACTATACGGGCTCGAACTTCCGCCCCGTGCGCTCTGTGGCGAATGCCTCCGTGTCAGGTCACGGCACAAACGTGATCCAGGGCCTGGCGGTGTCGCTGGAGTCCACGGCGCTTCCGGCCCTCACCATCATCGTCGGCATCGTCACCAGCTTCCAGTTGGCAGGCCTGTTCGGCATCGCCATCGCCACCACCACAATGCTGGGCGTGGCGGGGATGATCGTGGCGCTGGACGCCTTTGGTCCGGTGACGGATAACGCAGGCGGCATCGCGGAAATGGCGGGCCTGCCCAGCGAAGTGCGTCATTCGACCGATGCGCTGGACGCGGTGGGCAACACCACCAAGGCCGTGACCAAGGGATACGCCATCGGTTCGGCGGGCCTGGGCGCGCTCGTGCTGTTCGCGGCCTATACGTCGGACCTGCAGTATTTCTCGGCCAATCCGGCGGATTATCCGTTCTTCGCCGACATGGGCGGAATCACCTTTGATTTGACCAATCCTTATGTCGTGGTGGGTCTGCTGTTCGGTGGGCTGCTGCCGTTCCTGTTCGGCGGCATGTCGATGATGGCGGTTGGACGGGCTGCCGAGGCGGTCGTCGCCGAAGTGCGTCGTCAGTTCCGAGAAAACCCCGGCATCATGACCTATCAGGTCAAGCCGGAATACGGACGGGCCGTCGACATCCTGACAAAGGCGGCGATCCGCGAGATGATCGTGCCGTCCCTGCTGCCGGTGCTGTCGCCGATCGTGCTGTTCGTCGTGGTTCTGAACATCTCGGACAAGGCCAACGCCTTCGCCGCCCTGGGCGCCATGCTGATGGGCGTGATCGTGACGGGCCTGTTCGTGGCGATCTCGATGACCTCGGGCGGCGGCGCATGGGACAACGCCAAGAAGGTGATCGAGGAAGGATTCACCGACAGGAACGGCGTCGTTCACGGCAAGGGCTCTGAAGCCCATAAGGCGGCGGTGACCGGTGACACGGTCGGCGATCCCTACAAGGACACCTCCGGCCCGGCGGTGAATCCGATGATCAAGATCACCAACATCGTGGCGCTTCTGCTGCTGGCGGTGCTGGCCAGCGGCAGCCTCGGCTAAACGGCGCAAGCCGAAATGGAAAACGCCCCGGAGCGCGATCTCCGGGGCGTTTTCTCTTGGTCGGATATGCCGATCAGTCGGGGCGGCGCTGGCCCGGCGTATTGTCTTCGGTGCGCGGCAGCTGGCCACGGCCGACGTTGCCCAGCAACTGCTCCAGCACTGTGAGAGCGCGGCCGCGGGTAGGGGTTTCGTTGCGGTTCATGGCGATCTGTTCGCCGTCAGTCAGACCAAGGGTGCGCACAGCCGCCACCTTGTCAGTACCTTTTTCGAAGGTCACCTCGGTCACGGTGCGGTTTGAGATCACCGGGCGGTTGTAGGTGTATTTCTCAGTCGTCTGGCTGATGTAGTACCAGACCTGATCGGGCTCGAAGGTCGAGGTGGTCGAGGGCGAACCGAGACGCGCCAGGATGGTTTCCTTGGTGTCGGTGCCGGCGACGATGTCCTGGGGCTTGGCGTCGATGGCCTGGAAGCCGTTGGAACCGATGACGGGGGCGCAGGCGGCGGACAGACCGGCCAGCGAAACAGCGACGAAAAGCGGGGCTAAACGGGACATGGTCGGGCGCCTGCGAGAGAACAAGGTCTTTGACCTAGACGGACCTGCGTCCTAGTTCAACGGCGCGGCGGAAAAGGGGCCATAGGAATCCATGCTGAAAAACCTATTCAAACCCCGTCCCGGCGCCCGGATCGGCGACGAACTCTATGCCTTGGCCGTCAATCAGGCCCGGAATGTGGCCTTCTACACGCGGCGGGGCGTAGCCG
Organism: uncultured Brevundimonas sp.; assembly: GCA_963522565.1. Lineage (GTDB taxonomy): Bacteria > Pseudomonadota > Alphaproteobacteria > Caulobacterales > Caulobacteraceae > Brevundimonas. The sequence continues at coordinate 33,640 of CAUQZC010000010.1, forward strand.
ACCGGATCGACGCGCGATTCGAACTTTACACGCTTCACGTTCTTTTGCTGGTCCTGCGCCTGCGCGATGAAAACACGCCACAGGGCCAGGATACGGCGCAGGCCTTGTTCGACGTCTATGTGTCGGCGCTGGACCACGCCTTGCGCGAAGAGGGTGTGGGCGACGTCGCGGTGGGCAAGAAGATGCGCAAACTGGGCGAGGCCCTGTATGGCCGCATGGCCGCCTATGAAAAGCCATTGCGCGATGCGGATCAGGACGGACTGGTGGAAGCTCTGGCGCGCAACGTCTATGCTGAGGCTGACGCCGAACACGCCCCTGATCTGGCGCGATACGCCCTGATGACGCGCGCCGCACTGGCGATGCAGAAATTCAATGATGTGCTGGCGCGGCCAGCCTGGTCGGAAGTTTAACTAGATGAGCGCAACTCTGCCCTACAGCGAGACGGTGCGGGTCAATCAGATCGGCGCTGGTCTCAGCCGCACGTTGGAGCCGGATGCGGAAGCATGCAAGCGAATCGCTCGCGCCCTGGACCTGCAGGGGCTGGAGGATTTCATGACGGACATCAGCATCACTCCCACGCCCTCGACCAGCGAATGGACCCTTAAGGGCCGGATCACCGCCCATGCCGTCCAGACCTGCGGCTTGACGCTGGAGCCGCTGCCGGTGGACGTGGATCGGCGTTTCTCGATCCAGTTGGTCGAGGCCGCGCCGCAGGAAACCGACGAAATCGAAGTCACACTGGATGAGGAAGACGCCGATCTGATCGAAGACGGAAAGATCGATCTGGGCCAGTACGCCGTTGAACAGCTGGCCCTGTCGCTGGATCCCTTCCCGCGCAAGCCGGGGGCCGAATTCGTGCAGCCGCAAGAGCCCAACGAAATCTCGCCTTTCGCCGCGCTGAAGGCGCTTAAATCGCAGGACGATCAAGGCTGAGGTTGACGTAGGGGCTGGCTGGTTGCATCCCCCGACTTCACGCTATCGTTCTTGCGCAATCCTATAAGTGTCGCGCGACAAGACGACGCGACAGTAAGAGGTCCATTTGCCAGCCCCAGTTACGATCTCGCTTGACGCCATGGGCGGCGATCACGGCCCTTCCGTCATCGTGCCCGGCATCCGCAGCTATCTTCGCGCGCATCGCGGGGAGGGGGTTCGCTTCCTGCTGCATGGCGACGAAGCGAAGATTGCGGGTGAGCTGACCAGATACGCCCTGCCTGACGACATCTGCGAAATCCGCCACACCGAAAAGGTCGTGGCCATGGACGAAAAACCTGCCCAAGCCATGCGCCGCGGCAAGGGGTCCAGCCTGTGGAACGCCATCGATTCCGTGAAGTCGGGTGAAGCGGGCGGCGTCGTGTCGGCGGGCAACACCGGCGCCCTGATGGCGATTTCCAAGCTGATTCTGCGCATGCAGGCGCCGGGCCTGGAGCGTCCGGCCATCGTCGCCAGCTGGCCTACTTTCAAAGGTCATACGGCGGTTCTGGACGTGGGCGCCAACATCGGCAGCGACGCCGAGCAACTGGTCGAGTTCGCCATCATGGGCGAGGCCTTCCAGTCGGCGGTGCGCGGTGTCGCGCGCCCGACCATTGGCCTGCTGAACGTCGGCTCAGAGGACATGAAGGGCAACGAACAAGTCCGGGAGGCGCACGCCATTCTGCGTGACGGCCCCTTCGACTTGAACTATTTCGGCTTCGTCGAGGGTGACGATATCGCCAAGGGCACGGTGGATGTGGTCGTCACCGACGGCTTCACCGGCAATATCGCGTTGAAGACCGCCGAAGGCACGGCGCGTTATATCTCGGCCCTGCTGCGCGAGGCCTTGACCTCCAACCTGCAATCCAAGCTGGGCGCAGTGATCGCCATGCCTGCGCTGAAGCAGATGCGGCAGAAGATCGACCCCAGCGCCATTAACGGCGGACCTCTGCTGGGCCTGAACGGCATTGTCGTGAAAAGCCACGGCGGCGCTGACGCCAAGGGGTTTGGCAACGCCATCCGCATCGCTGTCGATCTGGCCCGCAGCGACTATATGACCAAGGTGGGCGCCAATCTGGGCAAGCTGGACACCGTGTTCGACCACTCCAGCCCCACGTCCGCCTCTGCCGGAGAACCCCTTCAGTGAGCGTCACCCGCAGCGCCGTGACCGGCGTCGGCTCCTACTTGCCGGAACAGATCGTCACCAACGCCGACCTGGCCAAGTTCGTCGACACCTCCGACGAATGGATCCAGGAGCGCACTGGCATCAAGCAGCGCCACAAGGCCGGCGACGACCAGCCGACCAGCGATCTGGCGGTCGAGGCGGCCAAAAAGGCGCTGGCGGATGCGGGCAAGCTGGCTACCGATGTTGACCTGATCATCGTCGCTACGACGACGCCCGACATGACCTTTCCCGCCGTCGCGGCCATCGTGCAGCGGAAGCTGGGTGCAGGCGTCGGCATCGCCTTTGACGTCCAGGCTGTCTGCTCTGGCTTTGTCTATGCGCTCAGCGTCGCTGATGGTTTCGTTGCGCGCGGCCTGTCGAAATGCGCTCTGGTCATCGGGGCCGAAGAAATGACCCGCCTGATGGACTGGGACGACCGCACCACCTGCGTCCTGTTCGGCGACGGCGCGGGCGCCGTGGTGCTGGAGCCGCGCGAAGGGCAGGGGACGTCTCAGGATCAGGGCATGCTCGGCTTCGCCCTGCGCGCCGATGGAACCAAGACAGACCTGCTCTATGTCGACGGCGGCCCCAGCTCGACCGGCACCGTGGGCCATCTGCGCATGGCGGGTAATCAGGTTTTCCGACACGCCGTGGTCAACATCGCCGAAGGCATAACCGCCGCCTGCGCCGCAGCCGACATCCAGGTCTCTGATGTTGACTGGTTCGTGCCGCACCAGGCCAATCAACGCATCATCAAGGGTGTCGGCGACCGCCTGGGACTGGATGAGGAAAAGGTGATCTCCACCGTCGCCACGCATGCCAACACCTCGGCGGCCTCGATCCCGTTGGCTTTGGATACGGCCATACAGGATGGGCGAATCAAGAAGGGCGATCTGGTGCTTCTGGAAGCCATGGGGGGCGGCCTGACCTGGGGCGCCTGCGCTCTTCGACTGTAAGTCGTTCGTGGGCCATTGATTTTCAGCGATTTTGCCTAGCATATGTGGCCCTTAGAACGACTGGGAGCCGAGTATGACAGGCCAGGAAACGCTCACCCGCGCGGATTTGTGCGAAGCGGTTCATGATGAGGTGGGACTTTCGCGGCAGGAATGTTCGCAACTTGTCGAGCGGACTCTTGAGCTGATCGTCGAGTCTCTGGAACACGGCGATACGGTGAAGCTTTCAGGGTTTGGCGTCTTTCAGGTGCGCGAAAAGCGTGCCCGGATGGGGCGCAATCCCAAGACTGGGGAACCGGCGGCCATCAGCCCGCGTCGCGTCATCAGTTTCCGCGCCTCGCAGATCATGAAGAGCCGGGTCCACGACGCCGTCGTCGAGGACTAAGAGTGGCCAAAAGCGCCGACGCCTTTCGGACCATTTCCGAGGCGGCCGAAGAGGTCGGCGCACCGCAGCATGTGCTGCGCTTTTGGGAGACCAAGTTCACATTCGTCGCCCCGCTAAAACGCGCGGGCGGTCGGCGATTCTATCGTTCGCAGGACATCACGGTGCTGAAGGCGGTCAAACGCCTGCTCCATGATGAGGGTCTGACGATTCGCGGCGTGCAGCGATTGCATAAAGACCAGGGGCTTCAAAAGCTTCTGGGCGTCGATGCAACCGATCTGATCGATGAAACGTCGACAGACGCGCCCGCAGAACGAAGCTATTTCAAGTCGCATGAAACGCTGCGTCTTCAAGCTGTGCTTGAAGATTTGGAGCAGGCGAAGCGTCGATTGGACGCCGTTCTTTCAACCTAGGTGGAAAACCTGCTTTTAGGGTTTGCGGCTGACGAAACCCTTGTCTATAGGGAGCGCCTTCGGAGCGTGGCGCAGCCTGGTAGCGCACTTGACTGGGGGTCAAGGGGTCGCAGGTTCGAATCCTGTCGCTCCGACCATCTAAATCATTGATTTGGAATGGTTTTGAAGGGGCTGCCGTCTGGCGGCCCCTTCGCAATTCTGCCGTGGGGCACATATGGGGCACAGCCGTGATTCGTGCGCCATCACTGTGCGCTGCTGAGCAGCTTGTTTCTTGGGGCGGCCTTAAGGTCTGATTCAGTTTTTGCGGTCGGCGCGTTCGGCCGGCCCGGAATCCTGTTCAGGACTGTTCCAGTGCCCAGGCCGGATGACGGGCTGGACGGGACCCTAGGCTTCGCGCCAGAACTGCGCACCTGGACGATCACTTGATGGCGTTCAGCCGCTGACTGATCAACTTGATATTCGAGGCGCTGACGTTGTGCTCGCGCGCGAGGTCTGGCCACGCGTTCGTCGCGTCCCGCGTTTGGGTGATGACGTTTTGGATCCAGCGCTTCTGCAAACCCGCGGCTTCACCCAGGCGCACCAGATGCTCCGTCGTCGGTGACTTTCCTTCGTTCGCCAAGGTCGTGGTCTGTTCGCCGCCCGGGCCCGACGAGAAGGTCAGGTCATACGCCGGCGCCAGGCGCCATTCGCCCTGATCGTTCATCAGGTAGGTGAAGTTCTTGGCGTGGTCGTCGCGATTGTGGGCGAGCACGTTAAATGTGGCGAGACGAAACAGGCTTTCGATCTCGCGCACGTCGCGCGTGACGCGCTGTGTGAGGGCGATAAGGGTCTCGTAGTCGAGCGATGGAATGCGGTGGTCGGCGTGCAGCAAACCGGATGCCGTGTGCGCGTGCAGGCGCGCTTGGCCCTCACGATCGAAGCGCCGGGTGGCGAAGTAGGCGCCCCTGTCGGTCGCGATCAACCGGGTGTCGGTCATCGCCACGCCGGCCGCCTTTGCCATGCAGGCGTAGACATACTCGATGGCGCCCGCATCTTTTCCGTCCTGGGTGTTCGAGAACTTCACCAGCCAGTGCTCAAACCCTTCCGGAAGCGGTGACACGCCGTGCACCATGGCGCCGGTCTGCGGATTGAAACCGATCATGGCCTTCGGACGGGCGCCTGCCGAGGAGCCGTTGAGCGCAATGAGCTCGGCGACGACGTCGTCCGCCTGACCCTCAAAAACTTCGAGCGCCTGATCTGCGAGACGGTCGAGATCGATGTCGGACGGGGGCGTGGCCGGCGCATGATCTGGTTCGTAGACAAGCGCCCCCATGCCTTGAGCCCCGACATGGGCGAGACGATCGAGCGGACTGACTTGCTCGGGCAGTATTCCGTTCGCGCGCAGGGCGCGGTCGAACAGAAGGCGACCCCATCCGTCCGGAAGGCTGTCATTGAATACCCCCGGAAGGCCCTCGAACAGCGCCGGGTCAAAGGTCTGCAGACCGGCGCGCAGCGGTAGTCGGAGCGGCGATATCTCCAGGCCAAGCGCGAGGAAGTCGGTGTCGTATTCGAAATAGATCTGGCGATCGCGTACAGCCAGCCGACCCACACGCCTCGCGCCCGCGCCGAAGTCCAAACCGACCGTGACGGCGTGGATGACATCGAACTTCATGAACGCCAACCGTGTTTGCGTCTTGAAACGGCTTGGGGCTTGAGGACATCATCGATGGAGGCGAAGGCAGGGGTATCCGGCTCCGTCGCCTTGATGACCGCATCCAGCCCGCCGATCACCCCGAGCACCCTGATCAGGGTTTCGGTAGAGGCGGCGCCCGTCTGCTCGAACTTGCGAAGGGTGCCGAGCGCCACGCCGGACCGGGTGGCCAGACCCGCCTGGGTCAGCCCAAGCTCCAGCCGTCGCTGCTTGAGGTTCTGGGCCAGCTTGTCCATAGCCCGCGGCGCGGTCAAAAGTGATATCATGGTAGCGATTATAACCCATTTTTCCACAAAAATGCTACTATAATCGTAGTTTTCAACAGCCTAGGGAAGAGCCGTTTGAGAGCCTTAGTCGGAGGCGTCCCGTCCTGCCAGCCGCAGCGGTTTCAAGCTGGCCCTGTCGGTGAGAACGGCCAAAGCTTCCAGCTGAGGACGAGGAGGGCGTTGCTTGCAGATTCTAGGCGACGAGGGGGCGGACGCTCGGACGCTCGGAGTGACGCAGAACGTGCGGCGGAATCGTCGCTCGCGCTGACGGGCCGGTTCGGCTTGCCGGCTGTCGGCGCGATCTGATGGCGGCTAGCTACCCGACGCGCATCATCCTCGCCTTCCGGAGCGGCGGCGTTTTAGCCGTCGCATTACGACGAATTCACATGTCACAACGCGCTCTGATCTGTCGCCGGCCCCTGGTTTTCAAAAGCCGCATGCCTCAAGCCTTGAGGCTGGACCGTCTGATCGAGCGCATAGCAATGGCATTGGCAGCCGCGTAGAGGGTGGCGCGCCCGTCGGAGCCGCCGCCATACGCCCCTGAATCCCCGCTCGGCCGAGAGCGCAGGTCAGGGTCGACTCCGAACCGGCGCTGCGCCGCCTCGACCACCTTCGTGAGCGACCCGCCGGACGCGCCACGGCGTTTGCGCAGGGCCGCTGGCCGGGGCGCGGCGAGCTCTTGGTTTGTCTGCGGCCGACTGCGGCTCTTCTTCTAGCCCAGGGCGGCCATCAGTTCGGGGACGGCGGTCTTGTAGTCGGCGACGAGGCCGTAGTCGGCGACCTGGAAGATGGGGGCGTCGGGGTCCTTGTTGATGGCGACGATGGTCTTGGAGTCCTTCATCCCCGCCAGGTGCTGGATGGCGCCCGAGATGCCGATGGCGATGTAGAGCTGCGGCGCCACCACCTTGCCGGTCTGTCCGACCTGGTAGTCGTTGGGGGCGTAGCCCGCGTCCACCGCCGCGCGGCTGGCGCCGATGGCGGCGCCCAGCTTGTCGGCCAGCGGGTCCATGACCGCGTGGAACTCCTCGGCCGAGCCCAGGGCGCGGCCGCCCGAGACGATGATCTTGGCGGCGCCCAGCTCCGGACGATCCGACTTGACCATTTCTTCCGAGACGAAGGCGGTCTTGGGCGCCTCGCCGGCGGCGACGCTCTCGACCGGGGCAGAACCGCCTTCAGCCGCCGCCGCGAAGGCCGTCGGGCGCACGGTGATGACCTTCTTGGCGTCGGCGGACTGCACCGTCTCCAGCGCGTTGCCGGCGTAGATCGGACGCACGAAGGTGTCCGGGCTGACGACCTCGACGATGTCGGAGATCGGGGCGACGTCCAGCTTGGCGGCGATGCGCGGGGCGAAGTTCTTCCCGTCGGTGTTGGCCGGCGTCAGGATGGCGTCGTAGTTCGCCGCCAGCGGCAGGACGGTGGCCTCGACCGCCTCGGCCAGGCCGTGGCCCACGGCGTCGCCGTCGGCCAGCAGCACCTTGCGCACGCCGGCGATCCTGGCGGCCGCGTCGGCGACGCCCTTCGCCCCCTTGCCGAGGACCAGCAGGTCCACGTCGGACGACAGGGCCAGGGCGGCGGTCACGGTCTTGTTCGTGGTGTCGCGGACGGCCGAGCCGTCGTGATCGGCGATGACGAGGACGGCCATTTACAGCACTCCCGCGGACTTGAGGGTTTCGACCAGCTGGGCGGCGCTCTCAACCTTGACGCCCGCCGAACGCTTCGGCGGCTCGGTCGTCTTCAGCACCTTCAGCCGATCGGCGACGTCGACGCCGTAGTCGGCGACCGCCTTGACGGCGATCTCCTTCTTCTTGGCCTTCATGATGTTGGGCAGCGACGCATAGCGCGGCGTGTTCAGCCGCAGGTCCACCGTCACCACCGCCGGCAGCTGGGCCGCCACGGTCTGCAGGCCGCCGTCGACCTCGCGCGTCACCGTCGCCTTGTTGTCGGCGATCTCGAGCTTGCCGGCGAAGGTCGCCTGCGGCCAGTCCAGCAGGGCCGCCAGCATCTGGCCCACGGCGTTGTTGTCGCCGTCGATCGACTGCTTGCCCATCAGCACCAGGTCGGGCGTCTCCTCGTCGACCACCGCCTTCAGCAGCTTGGCGACGGCCAGCGGCTCCAGGTCCGCGTCCGACTGGATCAGCACGCCCCGGTCCGCGCCCATGGCCAGGGCGGTGCGGATCGTCTCCTGGGCCTGGGTCGCGCCGATGGAGACCACGACGATCTCGGAGGCCGTGCCCGCGGCGTGGTGTTCCTTGCCTTCCTTCAGGCGAACCGCCTCCTCGACGGCGATCTCGTCGAAGGGGTTCATGCTCATCTTGACGTTGGCCAGGTCAACGCCGCTCTGGTCCGCCTTGACGCGGGCCTTGACGTTACTGTCGATCACCCGCTTCACCGGGACGAGAACCTTCACGCCTGCCACCTCCTGGAACGGCTTTCGAGAGTGCGGCCGTCAGCTTCGCGGCCTTCGGCCGGCCGAACTTACGATCGCGGACGGTTGCCTAGGCCATTGCGGCGTCGGGTCGCTAGTCAGACATCGAACGGATCGCAACTGTGATGACCGGCGGATGACTGCGATCACTCGTCCTGTGGTCTCCTGCATTGTCGGCGTGCGCGTCGACCCTGAGAGACGTCGACAACCGTGAGGCGTCGACCCATCGCGGATTGAGTTTATTGGCGTCGTCGAACGCGGGGAACACCTTTCTGATCGGCGGAGATGAAGAGGGCGCCAGCCTCTTCGCGCGTTGTCTGAATCCGATCGGTCAGGAGCCTCGAAGTCGATGAGCGCCGGGGCCTTCGCCGATGAAGCACTGATTGGCTTAACGCCACGTCCGCCTATTCGGAGCCCGGACCAATCGCTGCGATGGTGGCCTGACGCGCGATCAAGACCCACGCGCCTTCGCGGCGCGCCCAGACATCCGTGAACGGTCGCGTGACCGGGCGACCTGCGCCAGGACCTTTGAGGGGAACCATGGTGTCATACCCCATGACGACGGTGATTTCCGGCTTCTCACTCACAAAGGTGATGTGTTTGCGAAAATCCTCGTACTCCAAGAAGTCAGCGGTCATCACAGCGATGACTTGCTCGCGTGTCAGCACCTCGTTGTTCGGAGAATTGACGATGAAGTCCTCCGCCCAGACCGCCCGGACCCCCTCCGCATCATGAGCCCGGACCGCCGCGCCGAGCCGACCGTATGCCGCGCCGAGATCGGGCGGGAGGCGGACATCGGAGGGACTCTGTCCCATGGCTGGAGAACCGAGCAAGGCGACGGAGACCGCACAGGATGCGATGATCGTTTTGAGAGACATTGGCGTCGCTCCGTGCCGAAACTGAACCTAGTCCTGCCATTTTGAGAACGACGTTTCAACAACGCGTCGTCGGTTCACCCATGGCGCCAGCGGCTTCTGAGTTTGGTTCAGCCATCAGACGGGCTGGCGCGCAAGGCCGCCCACCTTGTCGGGTGTCGCGAAAGCCGCCGTTATCCGCCGAAACGCCTTAACGCCATCGCTTCGTCGCGCCTACAGGAGCGCCCTCAATTGCGGCTTCACGACCTTGCCCGTGGTGTTCAAGGGAAGGGTGTCCAGGAAGGTCACGCCGCGCGGAATCTTGTAGTTGGCGAGGTTCGCCTTGCACCAGGCCTGGACCTCGGCCTCCGTCAAAGTCGAGCCGGGCGATCGAACAATGAAGGCGTGGCCGACCTCGCCGAGCCGCCCATTGGGAACGCCGATCACGGCGCAAGCGGCGAGGCCAGGCACGGCGGACATCTGCTTTTCGATCTCGGCCGGATAGACATTGAAGCCGCCGACGATGAACATGTCCTTCAAGCGATCCGAGATGCGCAGATAGCCGTGCTCGTCTAGGCTGCCGATGTCACCGGAATGGAGCCAGCCGTCCGCATCGAGGGCGAGGCGGGTCTCCTCGGGATTGTCCAGATATTCGATCAGCAGCTTGTCGTCCCGGATCAGGACCTCGCCCCTTTCGCCCGGCGCTGCAGGCCGGCCATCGGCGTCGACGACCTGAATCTCCGTATCGACGATCGCCTTGCCGACGGTGTAGGCGACGCGCTCGACCGGGTCGCCGCGCACCGTGTGGGTGGCGGAGCCGCAGCATTCGGTCATGCCATAGCCCGTGGTGATATGTTCGATCTCGGTTTCGGCCGCCAGACGGCGGACGAGTTCGATCGGCACGACGGTGGCCCCGGTCGAAAGGAAGGACAGGCTCGAGATGTCCCAATCACGGCGATGGGGGTGGTCAAGGACGTCCTGCCAGACGGTCGGCGGCGCGGGCATGACGGTGATCCGGTCCCGCGAGATCATCCCGAGGACGGTCTCCGCATCATAGGCTTCGGGCCAATAAAGGGTGGCTCCCGTCATCAGGCCGGTGACCCACCCAGCCTTGTAGGAGGCGTTGTGGGAAAAGGGGCCGAAGCAGGCATAGCGATCCTGGGCCGTCATGCCGGTGATGCCCGCCCACGCCCGTCCGCCGCCCAGGGAGCGCCGATGGTCGAAGACGGCGCCCTTCGGCGCGCCGGTCGTGCCAGAGGTGAACATGATGTCGGCGATGGTGTCGGGTCCCACTGCGGCTTCGCGTGCACGGAACTCAGCGTCCGGAACCGCATCCCCCCGTTGCAGGAAACCCTCCCAGAGCTCTTCCTTGCCCTTGATGCGATCAGGCTGCGAACGGAGGACGATGACCCGCTTCAGCTGAGGCAGGGTCTCGTTCCGTAGCATCGCGGGATAGTCGGTCTTAAGGAATTCGCCGATCACGACGAGGCGGGTCACGTTCGCCCGCCGGACGATGTCGGCGACTTCGCCGCCTTTCAGGCGGGTGTTCAGAGGCACGATGGCGCCGCCGACCCGCTGCGTCCCCGCAGCCGCGGCGACCCATTCCATCATGTTCCCGGCCCAGATGCCGACACGCTCGCCATGCGCCATGCCGTCGCCGATCAGGGCGCGAGCGAAGCGATCCGCCAGGGCGTCGACCTCAGCGAAGCTCGAGGCGCCATCGCTGGCGCATGAGAGCGCTGGCCGGTCACTGTAGAGCTTGGCGGCATGGCGCAGCAAGGAAGGTATCGTGGACGTCACAGGCGACTCCGAGGAAGGACGCGCCGTCGAGGCCGGAAGTCAGGTTTCGACGACGGTCGGCAGAGAAAGGATGTTGCCGACGCCTCCATCCACATGGAGCATGTGGCCGGTCACATAGGAGGCGGCGTCGGAGGCGAGGAAGATCGCGGGGCCGACGATCTCCGCCGGATCGCCAAACCGTCCCATGGCGATCGCCGAGCGGAAGATGCGCGAGCGCTCGGGGTGTCCCACGGTCGGGGCGGCCATGTCGGTATCGAAGAACCCCGGCGCGATCGCGTTGCAGGTCACGCCATGGGGAGCGAGCTCGGCCGCGACGGATCGGGTCAGGCCAAGGACGGCGTGCTTGCTGGCCGTATAGGCCGAAAGGTTCGGGCGTCCCGTCTGGGCGACGTAGGAAGCGAAGTTCACGATGCGCCCCCGCCGGCGCGAGACCATGCCGGCGGACGCTTCGCGGCACAGAACGTACATGCTGGCGACATTGACGTCGAACATGGCGTTCCACTGGTCGAGGGTGGAACTCGCCAGGTCCGCCCAGTCGGCGATCCCGCCGTTGTTGACCAGGATATCGATCTCGACCTCTTCGAGCACGGACCTGACGGCGGCCTCCACCGACGTCGGCGCCGCCAGGTCCAGGGGCCGGACCCAGGCGCGGCGTCCGAGGGCGCGGATCGCCTCGGCCACCGTCTCGAGCTTGGCTGCATTCCGCGCCGCCAGGACGACATCCGCGCCGGCCTCGGCGAAGCCCAGGGCGACGGCGCGACCCAGCCCGCGCGAGGCGCCGGTGACGAGCGCGGTCCGGTCGGAAAGGGAGAAGGCGGCGGTCATGGGCTCTCGCGAGATGTCGAGCGCGGGCGGCGCTCCTGTGATGGGGTTAGGCCGAAGCGTAGCCGAGAGGATCTGCCTGCGGCGAGGGAGCTTCCAGGCGGGATAGCGCCTCCTGGCGCACGGCGAACTTCTGGACCTTCCCCAAGGGCGTGCGCGGGAAGTCCTCGAAGAGGAAAAGCCGGCGCGGCGCCTTGAAGTTGGCCAGCCGCTCGCGGCTCCAGTCCGAGAGGGCCTGTAGGTTCAGTGCGGCGCCGGGCTTCAGGATCACGCAGGCGGCGCAGGTCTCGCCGAGCCGCTCGTCGGGCAGGCCGATGACGACGACATCCGCGATCGCCGGGTGAGTCCGGAGCACCGCCTCAATCTCGGCCGGATAGGCGTTAAATCCGCCGACGATGACGACGTCCTTGAGGCGATCGACGATCCGCAACAGGCCGTCGGCGGTGACGAGGCCGACGTCGCCGGTGTGCAGGAAGCCTTCGGCGTCGATCGCCTCGGTCGTGGCCTCGGGGTCGTCGAGATAGCCCATCATCACGTTCGGGCCCCGGACGAGCAGTTCGCCGGGACTGTCCGGGGGGAGGGGGCTTCCGTCGCCGCCGACGATCTTCAACTCGACGCCGGGGAGAGGCCGCCCAACGGTTCGGGATATGGTCTCGAAGTCATCGTCGCCGTTGCACACGCTCACCAGCGCAGTGGCCTCGGTCAAGCCGTAGCTGGTCAAGAAGAGTTCAAAGCCCAGCTCTTCCCGAGCGCGGCGAATGAGATCGACCGGCACATTGGCTGATCCCGTATGGCCGACCCGCAGGCTGGACAGGTCGAAGCGCGACCGCTCAGGATGGTCGAGCAGCGCCGCGAAGAGGGTGGGCGGACCCATCAGGACGGTGATCTGCTCCCTTTGGATGAGCTCCAGCGTCCGGAGCGGATCGAAGACGGCGATCGGGAAGATGACGATCCCCGCCAGCAAGGCCGACACCCAGCCCGAGCGATAGCCGAACGAGTGGAAGAAGGGATTGATGATCACCATGCGGTCATGCCGCCGCAGGTCGTTGGCGGCGTTCCACAGCCCCGGCATCCACAGCGCCTGGCCATGGCTGTGCATGGCGCCCTTGGGGGCGCCCGTCGTGCCGGACGTGAAGAGCACGTCGCAAACCGATCGAGGCGTCACTCGAGCTTCGGCGGCGATCAGACGCGCCTCGTCCTCCCGTGTCTCCAGGAGATCCTGCCACAAAGCCGTGCTCCGAGGATCGTCCGGGCGATCGAAGACGATGACATGGGCGAGGTCCGGAAGCGTCTCAAAGGGTCGGCCGTCCCCGGCGGCCCCGGCCGCCGCGGCCAGAAGCGCCAGATAGTCGTTCTCGAGGAAACGGCTGACGCTGAACAGGATCTTGGCGCGCGACTTCTCCAGAAGATACGCCGCCTCCTGACCGCGGAAGCGAGTGTTGATGGGGACCATCACGGCCCCGATCCGTTCGATGGCGCAGGCGGCCACGATCCAGTCGGCGCCGTTGGGCGCCCAAATGGCCGCGCCGTCCCCCGGGCCGACGCCAAGGGCCAAGAGGCCGAGCGCGCACCGGGCGCTCAGGCGCTCCATATCCCGGAAACTCAGGCGCTCGCCCGCCTCGTCGATGACGTAGTCCTGATCCGCGTACCGCTCGGCCGCCTGGCGCAGCAGTTCAGGCATGGTGTGGTCGAGGGCGTTGATCCAATCCTGCATCGCATCACATCGGTTCCTGCGCAAAACGCCGCCGGGGTTCCGGTCGAACCCCGGCGTCGTCGTGCGGTCAGAACATATACTCCAGTCTGAAACCGACGGTCGCGGGCTTGTGGAAGGTAACGGAGGTCGCCAGCGCCGAGACCAGGATCCCGCCGATCGGTTCGGCGTCGAAGATGTTCGTGCCGTAGAGCGTGGCGCGCCAACGCTCGTCCGGCGTGGTGTAGGCGACCTTGGCGTTCCAGATCTGATAGGGCTCCTGTTCGAAGTTGCCGGCCAGATCGTGGTAGATGCGGCCCGTATAGGAGCCGCTGATGTCGCCGGCGACAAGGCCGCCGTTGGCCAGGGGCCGCTCATAGGACACCGTGAGATTGCCCTGGATCTTCGGGGTCCGGACCATGGGCCTTCCCGACGCGTCGAAGTTGAACGAGGTGTTGCCGCCGATCGGGACGCCATTGGCGTCCGTTGTCTTGCGGAAGCCCTGGGCGCCGGGGAAGTCGGTGTATTCGCCATCCGTATAGGCGAAGCCGGCGCGCACCGTCAGCCCGTCGAGCGGCCGCAGGATGGCGTTGGCCTCGAAGCCCTTGATCTCGGACTGGGCCGCATTCTGGAGCAGCGGATTGAGCGCCGACGTTCCGAAGGCGCTGAACTGCTGGTCGCTGTAGTCATAGAAGTAGGCGGCCGCGTCGAATGACAGGGCCGAGTTCAACGCGCCCTTGATGCCGATCTCATAGGCATTGACCGTTTCCGGCTCCACGGGCGTCAGCTGGAAGCTGTTGACGTTGAAGACTCCGGCTTTGAAACCTTGGCTGAAGCTGAAGTAGGTGTTGATCGACGGCGTCAGGGCGTAGCGGATCGACGCGCGGGCGGTGACGCTGTCGAAGGTTTCGGAATTGCTGGCCAGGGGTCCCGGGGTGTTGGTCGCGACATTCAACGTCGTGCCTTGGAAGCTCGGCGTGTCCTGGCTGAACCGGACGCCGCCGATGACCGTCAGCCGGTCGGTCAGCTCATAGGTGACTTCGCCGAAGGCGGCGATGGCGTCGATGCTCACCTCAGTGATGTCGAGGCCATAGGTCAGCGGCGGATTCACGGCGAAATCGAGCAGGCCCCCGTAGGACCGGATGTGATACTCGCCGAACTCGCGATAGTAGCTGGCGCCGATGATCCAGTTGAGCGGACCGTCGCTGTTGGACGCCAGGATGAAGTCCTGCGACGCCATGTCGTCCCGGAACCAGATTTGCGACTGGGAGTAGGACGCCGGGGTGAGGTCGGAGTCTGTATTCACAAACTGCCGGTTCTCGGCGTAGGCCGTGAGCGAGGTCAGGGTCGCCCAACCCAGGTCGACCGTGAGCTTGAGATTGGCGCCGGCGGTGTTGATCTCATTGGCGGGGATGACCGATAGGGCGGAGGTGTTGGGCTCGGTCGGCACGAGCACGTCCGGCCGCAGCCGCCGGGCCGTGGTGTTGCCGTCCAGCGGCTGGTTGCCGAAGGTGGTCAGGTCGTCGGCGCGTGAGATATAGGCGGTGGCGAGCACCGAGACGGTGTCGGAGGCGTTCCACAGCAGCTTGCCGCGCAGGGACCGGGACTCCATGTAGCCCAGGTCCTCATTGAGGTAGATGTCGCGGCGGAAGCCGTCGGAATCCCGATAGTCGGCGGAGATGTTGAACGCCAGATTGTCGGTGATCGGGCCCTCCACATAGGCGGAAAGCTGTTTGTCCCCGAAGCTGGCGTAGCTCGCCCCCAGGCGACCGCCGAAATCGAAGCTGGGATTGAGGGTCACGATATTGATCGCGCCGCCGGCGGCGTTGCGACCGAACAGCGTGCCCTGCGGTCCCTTGAGGACCTCGATCCGCTCCAGATCGACGAAGTTGAGGAAGTTGGCCGCCTGGAAGGGCTGGTAAACGCCATCGACATAGGTGGCGACGTTGGAGCTGTCGCCAACGGAGGCGCCAGAGGAGCCGATGCCGCGGATGACGGGCTGGGCCGAGGAGCCGACCGACTGGAAATTAAGGCCGGGCGTGATCTGGGTCAGGCCGCGGGAATCGACGACCCCCGTCTTCTCGAGGGTTTCCGCGGAATAGGCCGTGATCGAGATCGGCACCTCGCTCAGACGTTCCTCGCGCCGCTGGGCGGTGACCACGATCTCGTCAAGCGTGGTGGCTGCCTGTTCGGGCGCCGGCTGGACCGGCGGGTTGGAAGGGGTCGGCGGCGCCGGAGCGGTCTGGGCGTTCGCGACCACGGGCGCCGTCAGGATGCCCATCGCGGTCAGGAACGCACCGGCAAAACAACTTCCTCTCATGGTCTTCTCCCTTCCCCGCTGATCGGGGTCGTTTCCTTGCCCCAAGACGCTCGCAGCCTGAGTTTGCTCATTGTCACGGCGAGCGCCTTCGACACCGCCAGAATGCACAGGGCCGAGGGCTTCCCTAGGGGGAGGAGCGACTTATCAAATATGCGATGCATGTGGAGGTCCTCGCCCTTGCGCTGATGGGCGGAGGAGCGGAAGCACGGCCGAGAAAGATTGGAGCAGATGACGCCGTAGACGGCGGTCACCTGCTAAGCGCTGCGCCGGAGACCCCCGCGAGGCGATGGTGTTGTCGAACGTCGGGCTGCGGGATTGCGCGTGATCAGGTCGATGTTCGCCAGCTGGCCGGCGATGGCCCGGGTGTAGCGCGGGTCAAGTGGGTCCAGGGTGATGCGGCCCCCGGCCGGCGAGCCGCCATAGGGCCCGGTCAGAGCGGCGTAGATCGCGTTGGTGGCGGACAGGGTGGTGTCGTCCGCGACCAAGCTGACGCCGCGAGCGCGGTCCCCCCGTAGAGCGGCCGGCGCGGTCGGGGCCTCAACGCTCGCGTGAGGCTGCACGGCGCGTGAGACATTCGAGCCATACGTTCCTCGACCTGACATCGCCAAGGATGACCCTGGCGCATCCATGCCGCGCCGTGTGGCGCCGTCTTGCCTGACAAACCGGCCGTCGCGCCACCAGTCCTAGTCGCGATAGCTGGAGTCCTTGCGGTCCAGCATCCGCAACAGTGCGGGCCAGGTGAAATCGCGCACCATGCCGCCGCTGATGGATCGTGTGACGGCCTCCGTGGCGGCGATCGCTTCAGGGCTGGCCGCGTTCAAGGGCTGGCCCATGCTCAAGGTGAGCGCCTGGGTCGCGCAGGCCCGCTCAAAGAAATACATGCGGTGAAAGGCTTCGGCGACCGTCGCGCCCACGGCGAGCGTGCCGTGGTTCCGCAGGATCATCGTGTTCTTTGCTCCCAGGTCCGCCACCAGCCGTTCGCGCTCGTCCAGATGCAGCGCCGGGCCTTCGAAATCGTGAAACGCCAGGTCGGCGGCGACGCCCATGGCGGATTGGTTCAAGGGTAGCAGGCCGTCCTTGAGCGCCGACACCGCCATGCCGGCGGGGGTGTGCAGGTGCAGCACACAGCCGACATCGGGGCGGGCGGCATGAACGGCGCTGTGAATGACGAAGCCCGCTTCGTTGATCGGGCTGTCCGTGGCGTTGGCCCTCACGCCGTCGAGGTCGACCACGACCAGATCCGACGCGCGGATTTCGTCGAACATCATTCCCAGCGGATTGATGAGGAAACGCCTCTCCCGACCGGGCACATGGGCCGAGATATGGGTGTAGATCAGGTCGTCCCACCCGAAATGGGCGACGAGGCGATAGCAGGCGGCCAGATCGACCCGAACCTGGCGTTCCGCCTCATCGATCTGCGGGGACGTCGTGGGCTGGAGGGCGGGCATGGTTCGGAATCTTTCGGCTCACGTTGTGCACGGCCATCTGAATTTGAGATCCAGAGCGGTGACCGTCCAATATCCTGGCTGCCGATATTGATGCCATAATCGCATCACTTGGCAGGTCGCGCTAACAGGCTGGGCCGGGTCCCCGGTCCGGACCGTGAACCACCTGGACCCGCAACAACGAGGATTTGGATCGATGGAGCTTCGCCTTCTCAGGCATTTCGTCGCCGTCGCGGACCATCTTCATTTCCGCCAGGCCGCCGAGGCGACCGGCGTGCCTCAGCCCCTGTTGAGCCGATCCGTCCTGGCGCTCGAGCGGGATCTGGGCGCGCGCCTTTTTGATCGGACGCATCGTCGGGTGGAGCTGACCCTGGCCGGAAAGCTGCTTCTGGAAGAGGCGCGTGACATCCTCGCTCGATCGGCGGCTGTTCAACGGCGCATCCACCAGATAGCCGATCCGTCGAAATTGATACGGATCGGCTATGTGCCGTCCTTCGCGTTCGGCCTTCTGCCGGCCGCCATCCGCCGGATGCGAACCGAGTTCCCGGAGGTCAATTTCCGCTTGACGGAGACCTTTCCGGGCGTGGCGATGCGGGACGTGGCGGATGGCGTCCTCGACCTTGCCTTGCTGCACGAGCGCCCCGTCCTGCCGAGGCGGGTCAGGTGCGAGACCTTGGCCTGCCTGCCTTTCGATGCAGTCGTGCCCTCGGATTGGCCGCTGGCCACGCAATCCTCCGTGCGGCTCGCGGACTTGGCGGACCAGCCGTTCGTCTTCGCGCAGCCGGATCGTCACCTTCAGTACTCGGCGCTCCTGGACGCGTGCCAGGACGCGGGCTTCACGCCCCGCGTGGTCGCAGCGGAGCGGGACACCCTGCCTCTCCTGGTGCTGGTCGCCAGCGGCGTCGGCATGACCTTCGCCCATCGTCTGGTGGGCGCGATCGGACTGGGCGGCCTGACCTTCCTGCCTGTGGAGGGCTTCCCTGACGCGCTCCGGGCGACGCTGGCGGTCGCCTGGCCCACGCGATCCGCGACGGTCTGGGAGAACCGGTTCCGCGAGATCCTGGCTGAGCGCATCGAAGCCCTCTCCGAAGAGATCGGCCCCTGAATCGCGACGCCGCGTCGCCAAGAGCGGCGCCGCGTCAGGGCGACGCCGGGACGGAAATCACGACGCCTCGTCGGCCGCCAGCTTCCGCGCCATACGCGGACCCGCGAACAGAAGCGCCACGGAAGCGATCGGCATGAAGATCAGACAGGTGAGGGCGATGGACCAACCCACCATCTCATCGCTTCGGAACAGGAAGTCGGTGAAGGCCGCGACCATGGAAGCGCCCAGACCGTAGCCGATCAGATTGAACACCAGGAGGTAGATGGCCGTGGTGCGGCCGCGGAAGTGCGACGGCGTGACCATCTGCAGGGCGGCGGCGGCGATCCCTCCGAACGAGGCGCCGAGCTGCGAGGCGGCGAACAGAACCAGGCAGGCGAGCTTGCCGGGCGCGGCCATGGCGGCGCAAATCAAGAGGGCCTGGATGGGACCGACTATGGCGAAGAAGCGCAGGTGCGCGTCCTTGCGTCCGGAGCGGAACCAGCGATCGACGATCCAGCCGAGCGCCAGGCCTCCGACGATGGTGGGGACCGCGGTGATCAGGGCCAGGGACACGCCGATCTCGACGGGCTCCATCCCGAAACGCCGCGACAAATAGGCCGGCATCCAGATCAAGGCGCCGTAGATCGACAGGGACATCAGGCTGAAGCCGAGGAAATGGCCGCCGTAGAGGCGGCCGTTCTGCGCCAGGTTGCGCAGGACGTCGATCCAGCGCGACGCCGTCTCGGAAGCGACGGTGCGCCGCACAGGTTCGGAGAAGGTGTAGGCCAGACAGGCCAGGGGTATCCCCACTGCGCCCACCAGGATGAAGGTCGCTTGCCAGGGCGCCAAGGTTCCGAGGATTGGCAGGACGAAACCGCCGGCCGGCATGGCCTGGATGACGATACCGCCCATGAGGATGGAGGCGCCGGCGCCGATGGGCGCGCCGATGGCGAAGAGCGACATGTTGAAGGCCAGGCGTCCCGGCGCCACGCGGTCTGTCAGGATCGAGAAGGCGGCCGGCAGGAGCGCCGCTTCCCCCGCGCCGACAAGGAGGCGGGAGAGGAAGATGGTCTCGAAGTTGCGCGCCAGCCCGCAGGAGGCCGTGGCCAGAGACCAGATGACGAAGCCGATGAAGATGATGGATCGTCGCGACCAGCGGTCGACCGCCCAGCCGACGGGCAGGCCGAAGACGGCGTAGAAGGCGGCGAAGGCGAAGCCCTGGAGAAGGCTGATCTCGAAATCGGAGATGCCGAGATCGGCGCGGATCGGCCCGACCATCAGGGTGAGGATCTGGCGATCGAGGAAGGCGAAGGCGTAGAAGAGCATCAAGACGCCCACGGTCCAGCCGACCCCGCCGATCAAGGGAGACGGAGCCGCCGGGGCCGGTGGGGATTGAACGGGGTGGGTCATCGCATTCCTGACTCTGTTTCCTCGCGGCGGCGTCTCGTCGGCCCCGCCCTTGTTCGCTTCAGTATCCGGCCGCCAAGTCCACGGCGCGCGGCGGCGGCGCGCCGCTTTCCAGCCGATCCAAGGCGTCCGCCACGACCGGCCAGCAGTCCTCCGGAGAGGAGAAGCTGGCGCAATGCGGCGTGATGCGGATCTTGGGGTGGGCCCAGAAGCCGTGGTCGTCGGGCAGGGGTTCGCGATCGAAGACATCGAGCGTCGCGCCCGCGAGCCGTCCTGTGTCGAGGGCCGCCAACAGATCCGGCTCCACCAGGTGGCCGCCTCGGCCGACATGGATCAGCCGCGCGCCGAGCGGCAGTTGATCGAAGGCTTCGGTGTTCAGGAGCCCTTGGGTCTCGGCGGTCAGCGGCAGGAGATTGACGAGAATGTCCGAGACCGCCAGCAGGCCTCGCAGTCCCTCCGCGCCGACGTAGTTGTGCACGCCGTCCAGGGCATGGGGCGTCCGGCTCCAGCCGCCGACCGGATAGCCCTGTTGCGCCAAGGCGGTGGCGACGGCCGCGCCCAGTCGGCCGAGACCCAGAACGCCGATCCGCAGGGCGGCCCTCCCCGGGGTGGGGCCCTGCCACACCCATCGGTGCGCCCGTTGATCGGCCTCGATCTCATCGAAGCGTCGATGGTAGCGGGTCACGGCATAGAGGACATAGTCGATCATGGCCTGGGTCATGGCGGGGTTGACCATTCGAACGAGGATCGCCCCCGACGCCCGGACCTCATCCACCAGGCCGTCCACGCCCGCGCCGAGGGCGAAGACCAAGCTTAGATCCGCAATCCGCGAAAGCCGCCCCGGCGGCGGCTGGTAGGCGAAGGCCGCCTTGAAGGGGGTATCGAGCAGGGCAGGCCTGTCGGCGATCAGCGCATAGCCGGGGCGCCTGTCGGCGATCAGGTCGCGCCAGGCCCTGTAGTGCGCGTCGTCCGCGCCGATGTAGAGCAGTCTCATCTCGCCCTCGACGGCTGGTACGCCGCGCCTGGACCAGGCTCCCTCGCCGGCGCCGCCCAGGGCGGCAGGGCGGCCGTCATGTGCGTCTGCACGGGCATCTCCGACACGTTCGAGCCCTGACGCTACGATACTCGATCCCGCCCCGCACTCTGGAGCCTTCGAAAACCTCGCCAATATCGCATCCATGAAGGATCAGTCCCGTGCTTTCACGCCCGGCGGGACGTGGGGCATTCCATAGGGGTCGAAGCGCAAGGAGGTCGCCCATGCCGCAGGACGAGACGCCGCCCCTGGCCGGCAAGACGATCGTCGTCACGGGCGCCGGGCGTGGCATCGGCGCTGCGGTCGCCCTCGAGAGCGCCCGCAATGGCGCGCAGATCGTGGTCAATGATCGCGACGCCGTCGCCGCGGCCGAGACGGCGGAGCGGATCAACCGGGCGGGCGGCGCGGCGAGCGCGCGACCGGGCGATATCTCCGACTGGGCGGCGGCGGACGATCTGATGACGTTCGCCCAAGAGACCTTCGGCCGCCTCGACGGGCTGGTCAACATGGCGGGCGTGTTCCGGATGGAGAGTCTGCTCGAACTCGGGCCGACGTCCCTCGATGCGGTCTTCGCCTCCAACGTGGCGGGATCCGTGTACTGCGCCCGCCATGCCGCCGAGCGCATGGCGGCGCAGGGCGGCGGCTCCATCGTCAACGTCGTCTCCGGCGCCCAGATGGGCATGCCGCGGATGGGCGTCTACGGCGCGGCGAAGGGCGCCATGGCGAGCTTCACCTACGCCTGGGCGCTCGAACTTCAAGACAAGGGCGTGCGCGTCAATGCGGTGTCCCCGCTGGCGCTCACCCAGCAGGTGACGATCGCCCGCGCCTATCAGGCTGAGCACGGCGTCGCCGGTCTCAAGTCCGAACCGCCGGATCCCAAGGCGAACGCAGGGGTCTTCGTCTACCTCCTGTCGGAGGCGTCGAAGGGGGTCACGGGCCAGATCGTGCGGATCGAGGGCGGGCTCCTGTCGCTGATGCACCATCCGATGATCGCGGCGCCGGTGCTGGCGCGCGCCGAGTGGGACTACGCCGCCGTCCGTCAGGCGTTCGAGCAGGACCTTGGCGAACGCCTGGCGCCGCTGGGCGTAGCAGCCAGCGAGAGCCGGATCGTGCAGGGCGCCTCCAGGGCCTGGGACTGACGCGGAGGGCTTCAGGTCTTCTCCAGCACGTGGATCACGGCGGTCGAGCCTATCCCGAACCCTCCGCCGGCGACGTGGGTAAGCCCAAGCCGCGCCGCAGGGACCTGCCGGGCGCCGGCCTGGCTGCGCAGATGGAGGCAGACCTCATAGATGTTGGCGATCCCTGTGGCCCCGAGCGGATGGCCCTTGGAGAGCAGTCCGCCGGACAGGTTGACGGGAATGCGGCCGCCGATCGCGGTGTCGCCGCCGTCGATCAGGGCGCCCGCCTCGCCCGGTCCGCACAGCAGCAGGTTTTCGTAGTGGACGATCTCGGCCGTGGCGAAGCAGTCGTGGAGCTCGACGAGGGAGAGGTCCGCGGGATCGACGCCGGCCCGCTCATAGGCTCGGCGCGCACACAGCCGGGTCACGGCGTTGAAGTCGGTCAGGGCCTGTCCTTCAGAGGTAAAGGGCCCGCTCGCCATCTCGCTCGCGCGCACCCTCACCGCGCGGTCCCACAGGCCCAGCCTTCGGACGGCGCCTTCGGAGGCGATGACCGCTGCGGCTGCGCCGTCGACGTTGACCGAACACATCAGCTTGGTATTGGGCCAGGCGATCATCTCGGCGGCCATCACCTCTTCCAGCGGGGTCTCGCGCCGGTACATGGCCTTGGGATTGAGGGTGGCGTGGTGGTGATTCTTGACCGCGACCTGGGCGAACTGCTCGAAGCGCGTGCCGTAACGGCGCGCATGATCGACCCCGATCATGGCGAACAGTGCGGGGGTGGTGAAAGAGCCCAACGCACCCTCCTCGACGAAGCCGTCCGCCCGGGCGGTCTCCCCCAGCAGCCCCGATCCCATCTTCTCGGCGCCGACGGCCAGGACCAGGTCGTAGTGCCCGCCGGTAACCGCCAGGACGCCCTCACGAAACGCCGTCGCTCCGCTGGCGCAGGCGTTGACGCAATTGGTCACCGGTATGCCGGTCTGGCCGATCTGCCCCAGAATCTGCTGGCCCAGCATGGCCTGGGCGGAGAAGACTGTGCCGCAATAGAGGGCCTGGATATCGGTGATGCCGAGGCTGGCCTCGTCCAGGGCCAGCAGCGCGGCCTCGGCGGCCAGATCGGCGACCGGCCGGTCGGGAAAGCGGCCGAAGGGGAGCATGTCAATCCCGACGACGTAGGCGTGGCTCATGCGGCCTTCTCCAGCGGCTCGAAGTGATACCCGAGAAAGGCGCGGCCCGAGCGGTCGCTCTGGCCGGTGTCGCCCAGGACCACGGCGATCGGCAGATCGAAGGGGATCGCCTCCGGATCCGTCCGCGCCGTCTTGAGAACGCCCTTCAGGACGCCGCCGCCCTCCAGGTCCACGATCGCCGAAACGAAGGGTGTGGCGACCCCCGGAAAGCTCCGATGCACGACGGTGAAGGTCCGGAGGCGACCGCGCGCCGACAGGACAAAGGGCTCAAGCGACCGCGCGCCGCAGGCGGGGCAGGCGCGCGTGCGCTCCACGACAACGGTCTGGCACGCCCGGCAGAGAGATCCTTCCAGCCACAGATCCCCGTTGGGACCCGCGCGCATCGAGGGGTGAGCGAGGAGCGGCATCTCGGTCATAGCGTTGGGTCCGCAGCCGGCGCCTCGGGCGCCGCTCTCAAGGCCTTCTTGTCCGGCTTGCCGACGGGCGTCATCGGAATCGTGTCGACGAACTCCACGATCTTGGGCGTCTGGACGCCGCCCTTGTGGCGACGAACGAGCGCGATGATTTCGCGGGCGCAGGTGTCCGGGTCGTCGGTCGCGCCATCGCGCAGCCGCACGACGGCCTTGATGGCTTCGCCCCAATAGTCGTCGGGGACGCCGATAACGGCGCATTGGGCGACGCTGGGATGAAGGCCGACGGCGTCCTCCACCTCACGCGCGTAGACATTGTAGCCGCCGGTGACGATCATGTCCTTCTTGCGATCAACGATCCGGTAGAACCCGTCCGCGTTCCGGACGGCGATGTCGCCCGTGTGCAGCCAGCCGCCGGCGAAGGCCTCGGCCGTCTGTTCGGACATGTTGAGATAGCCGGCCATGACGATGGGGCCGCGGACGCAGACCTCTCCGGGCACGCCCGTCGGCGTCGGACGCATCGCGTCATCGAGCAAGGCGACCTCCAGCCAGGGCGTCGGCCGGCCGCAGCCGGCGAGCCGGTCGAGATCGTCAATGCGGTGCTCGTCGCGGCGCATGACCATGATCGTCATAGGGGCTTCAGCCTGGCCATAGAACTGGAAGAAGACGGGTCCCAGCTTCTCGATCCCCTCGCGCAGGCGCGCGGGGGACATCGGAGACGCGCCGTAAAAGATCGTCTCCAGGCTCGAGAGATCGAACTCTCCGAACTGCGGATGGTCGAGCAGGGCGTAGATCATGGTCGGCACGAGCAACACGCAGGTGATGCGTTCGCGTTCGATGGTCCGCATGACCTCCAGCGGATCGAACTCGCGCAGGATATGGGCGCAGCCGCCGCGCAGGAGCGTCGGCAGCACCCCGGCTAACCCGGCGTGACTCAGCGGTGCGCACACCAGGTGACGCACCTCGCGCGGCCACTCCCATTCGGCCATCATGATCTGCATCATCGCCCGCTGGTATTCTTGGGTGCCGATGATCGCCTTGGGCCGGCCCGTGGTGCCGCCGGAATAGGAATAGCGTGTCACGTCCTCCGGATCGACGGGCGGGGCGAGAAGCGGGCGCGCGACGAGATCGCCGACTGCGGCCAGCAGGTCGATCGCCCCGCCGTCGGCGGCGCCGAGCGATAGCCATCGGGTGGGACGTCGACGTCGCTCCCGTAGCGCGGCGACCCGCTCGGCGAAGGCCTCGTCGAACACGAGGGCGTCCACCTGAGCATCCTCAAGGACGAACTCGTGGTCGTCTAGCGAGCCGCGCGGGTGAAGCGCCACCATCACATGGCGATTGAGCATGGCCGCATGGGTGACGTGCAGCACCTCGGGGCGGTTGCTTGAAAGAATCCCGATCACGGATCCCGCCGGCAGGCCGAGAGACGCGAAGGCCTGTTGATAAAGGCTGGTGATCTCGGCCAGGGCGGCGGCGGTGAGGACGGTCCCGTCCTGAAGCTTGAGACGCGGCTTTGTGGGCTCGCTCTCGAGCGACTGCACGAACATCTGCGGCAGGAACATCCGCTGCCGACGCAACGGATCAACGCCATCCTCGATGGCCGGAATCTGGGTCACGTTTCTCTCTCCACCAGGCGATCCCACGCGCACCGCGAACGCCGCGCATTAGGTGCCCTATAATTATAGTTCGGGTACCCTGTATTCTCGGCAAGGCTGTTGTCAATGATCTGGCCTTGGGTCATCTCGCCTGGAGGGCCTGTTCGGGCCCGTCGGTTGCGGTCAGGCTCGGAGTGGCCGGGAAGGAGTGGCATGCGGGAAGGCGAACGGCGGAGATCGCCCGAAGCGGTACGGTCTTCCGATCGGAAGGCGGTCGCGGCCGCCCGACGCTTGGCGTCGACGATTGCGGCGGACGGCTGGAGCGTGGGGCGACGCCTGGGCACCGAAAGCGAGCTCATGGCCCGGCTGGGGGTGGGCCGAAAGACGTTCCGCGAGGCGATCCGCATTCTTGAGCAGCAATCTGTCGTCCGCAGCGGGTCGGGTCAGGCGGGCGGGTTCTTCGTCGGCGAGCCGGCTCTCGAAGCCTTCAGCAATAGCCTGAGGAACTTCATTGAGATCAGCGGATGCTCGCTGGACGACGTTCTGGTCGCCTATGAACCCATCATGCGCCTGCTCATAGACCGAGCCTTGGCGCGGATGACGCCCGGTCGGGCCAACGACCTCAGGCGATCGCTCGACGAGATGCAGGCGCCAGTGACGGATCGGCTCGTCGAGGCCCGTCATATCGCCTCGCCTCTGCTCGCGCTGGGCGAGGCGGCGGGCGATCCCTGTCTGACATCCCTGGTCCATATGCTGCACAAGCTGGTCGCGGACTTCTCGCATCAGGATCGTTGTCCCGACGCCTTCTGGCAGGAGGTCGCCGCGAGGCGGCGGCGCGAAATGGCCGCCTTGATCGACCAGGTGATCCGGAAGGATCCGCAGGCCTATGAGACGCTGGCGGCCATGCATGAGGGGACGCGATCCAATCTCGCCGCCCTGCAGACGGTCGATGCCCGCATCTGGAATTCCGCCTCCTTCCTGCACGGCGCCTTCGCCTCCACGCTCGAGGCGCGCGATGGGCCGCGGTCGGCGGCCTTGATCCTGTCGTACCGGATCGCATCGGACATCGCCCTGGACGGGTCGCCGCCCGGCGCGCGTCTGGGCGCCCAGGCCGAGATCGCCCTCAAATATGGGGTGAGCGTCAGAACCGCCGGCGAAGCGATCCGCCTGCTGGAATTCCTGGGCCGCGCCCGGCCGCTCCGGGGTCGATCGACCGGGATCGAGGTGACAGCGCCCGATCCCGCCTATGTGGTCGAGATGGCGGGCCGATATCTGAGCGCGCATGCTCCGGCGCGGGCGGATCTGACGGTCCTGAAGGCCAGGCTGGAACAGGCGGCGGCCGGTCGGATCGCCGCCAATATGTCACACCGGGACGCCGAGGCGGCCCTCGACCGTGTGACCGCCGCGCTGGATCGACCGTCCGACAAGGCAAAGGAAGATCTGGCGGCGGCGAGACGAGAGGTGCTGGGCCTGACGTCCAGTCCCGTGGTCGCCCTGATCATCACGGTTCTGGCTGGCGCGCTCGACCGCTCGGAAACCGACGCTCTGACACCGGCGCGACGCCAGGGGATCGAAGACGCCGCCGCCACCGTCCGCAACGCGCTTCGGACCACTGATGGCGAAGGCCTCGAAGGCGGCTTCTGCATGCTTCTGCGCCAGCTCGGCGGCGCGGCGGTTTCGGTAGAGGCGTTCCCCTCTATGAGGCCGTCGGCATAGACCACCACCGGGCGGTCTCCGCCGAGAGCGCGCTCACCAAACCTTTCAAGACCTGTTCGAGATGAGGCGGGGGTCGTTCAGCTGGCCGAGCGAGGCGGGACGCCCATCAGTACAGGGTGTCCAGCATGGCGCGTTCGAAAGCCTGTCGCTCCGATAGGCGTCCGTCGCGCACCTTCGACGGCCATTCCGGGTCCGCGAGCACGGCGCGGCCGACCGCGATCAGATCGAACTCCCCGGCGTCCAGCGCGGCGTTCAGGCGCTCCACGCCGTCCAGCTGGGTGTCGCCGAACGCCGCCCGAGGCGGGTGAAGCGCGCCGGCCGGCGCTGACGGCGCGGCCACGCCGCTCAGGCCGACGCTGCCCACGGCGATGACGGGCTTGCCGGTCAGATCGCGTGTCCAGCCGGCGAGGGTTCGGGCGGAGAGTTCGGGGAAGGCCGCCTCCCAGAACCGACGGGTGGAAACATGGAACAGGCTCACGCCGGCGTCGGCCAGAGGCCCCAGGAGCAATTCCAGTTCGGCCGGCGTGGATCCCAGCCGGGCCCGATAGTCCTGCTGTTTGAACTGGGACCAGCGGAACGAGATCGGAAAGGCCGGTCCGACCCTCTCGCGGATGGCCTTGACGATCTCGACGCCGAACCGCGCTCGATCCGCCAGTGTCGGGCCGCCCCAGCGGTCCGACCGCCGGTTCGTCTCATGCCAGAAGAAGGCGTCGATGAGATAGCCGTGAGCGCCGTGCAGCTCGACGCCGTCGAAGCCCAGCGTCTGCGCCGCAGCGGCGGCCTGGGCATAGGCTTCGATGACGTCGGCGATGTCCTGTTCCGACATCGGCGTGGTGGCGACCGACGAACCCGTGAAGGCGTTCGTGTTCGCCGACGGCCCGAAGCCGGGCGCTTCGGGTACGGGGTCCATGCCCAGCTCGCGGAAGGCGCCGGTGTGCCAGAGTTGAGGAAAGATGCGCCCGCCCGCCGCGTGTACGGCGTCCGCCACGGCTTTCCACCCTGCAAGGGGCGCGTCGCCGTAGAACCGCGGGACATTCTTGTAGCTGTGGGCCGAGGGGTGTCCGATATAGGTCCCCTCGGTGATGATGAGGCCGCAGCCGCCTCTCGCGCGTCGGGCGTAGTATTCAAGGACGTCCGGACCCGGCGCTTCCGTGGGACAGAAGTAGCGTGACATGGGGGCCATGACGACGCGGTTGTTCAGGCGCAGAGCCCCGAGATCGACCGGCTCGAACAGCCTTGAAAGGCTCCGCTGTTCACTCAATGACCCCTCCCGATTTTTCATCGCCCGCCCACTCTACCGCCTCGTGTCGTCATGGGCCTCAGAGGCCGGCTT
The DNA here is from genome assembly GCA_963522565.1 of uncultured Brevundimonas sp. Taxonomy (GTDB): domain Bacteria; phylum Pseudomonadota; class Alphaproteobacteria; order Caulobacterales; family Caulobacteraceae; genus Brevundimonas. The sequence goes on from CAUQZC010000010.1 coordinate 61,717, forward strand.
TGATCGCAGGCGTGATGGTTGTGGGGCGCCGCTTCAGTCGCGCCGGCCACGGCGCCAACGAACGAGGACGCAGGCGACGATGGGGAGGAATTCGCCGATGGACGGCTTGATCGAAAGGCTGACGCGACTGGAGGACGAGGCCGCTATCCGGCAATTGGCTGTGCGCTACGCCATGGCGGTGGACCGACGCGATCTCGACGACTGGGTGTCGCTGTTCGTCGAGGATGTGGATTGCGGGCGTCGGGGCCGTGGCCGTGAGGCGCTGAGGGACTTCATCGGCGCGGCGGTGTCGACCTTCTATCGATCCGTGCACATGGTCGGCGGGCATGTCATCGACCGGATTTCCGGCGACGAGGCGGAAGGCCGTGTCTACTGCCGCGCCGAGCACGAGGTCGACGACCGCTGGATCGTCCAGGCGGTCTGCTATTTCGACCAATACGCCAAGCGCGACGGCGAATGGCTGTTCGTGTCCCGCAAGGAAGCCTTCTTCTACAGCTGCGATGTGATCGAGCGACCCCAGGATGCGCGATTCGCCCGCTGGCCCGGACCGCCGCCGGGCCGTCCGCCGGCCATGCTGCCGGACGGCTTCCCGAACTGGCGGGCCTATTGGAGCGATCGCGGGACCGAGCCGCCGAGCCACGCTCTGATCGCTCCGTCCTGAGCGGTTGATCACCGGGAGCCGGCGCGGGCGCTTCAATGAGTCCGACGCCGCGCCGGGCGTCACATGACCTTGCGCAGCCGCGGCATCGCCAGGTGAAGCAGGAGGAGGGTGGCCGGCATCGACAGGCCGATGACAAGCGCAAGGGCGTGCCCCAAGCGCGCCGGCCCGGAGAACAGTTGGTCGCTCAAGGCTCCGACCAAGACGGGACCCAACGACCCGATGATGGTGACGGCGAAGAGGAAGGCGGCCGACATCCGCGCGCGATAGGCGGGCGGGGTGAAGATCTGGATCGCCGGGACCAGGAACACCATGAAGGGAATGGTGACGATCACAAGCACCGCGTACAGCGGGAAGAAGAGAAGCGGGGAGCCGACCGCATAGGCCAGATAGATCGCCGGCGCGCTGCCGATCAGGAACCAGGTGTAGAGCCGGACGTGAGCGTCCTTTCGGCCCTTCTTGTAGAGCCAGTCCATCAGACCGCCCTTCATGAGCAGGGAGGCCGCTCCGCCGAGCGTGATGAGACTGAGATAGGGGGCGTATTCCGGCGGCGTGAGACCGAAGTTCCTCTGGATGTAGGTCGGGGTCCAGGCCACCATGGCCATGGAGCACATGGACACTAGGCCGAAGCCGGTCATCAACAGGGCGATCAGGACGCCATTGGCGCGGACAAAGCTCCACAGACCGGTCTGATCGGAATCCCTGGCGACGGGCGTCGCATCGATCTGGCGTCCGCGCTCCGTGAAGGTGAAAACCAGCAAGGCCAGGATCACGCCGGGCGCTCCGGTCAGGATCAGCGCCATCCGCCACGGCTCCAGGTTCGAAAAGCCTGGGACGGCCGCGTGGAAGGCGTCGACATGGGCGAGGATCAGGCCAACGAGCATGAACGCCCCCGCCTGGCCGACATAGATGCCGGTCTGGTAGATCGACAGCGCCAGAGACAATCGACCCGGGCTGAACTTATCCGCCAGGATTGAATAGGCGGAGGGCGAGAGGGACGCTTCGCCGACGCCCACTCCGGACCGGGCGAGGAGCATGGCGCCGAAGGACCGCGCCAGCCCGCTGCCCGCCGCGCACACGCTCCAGACGACGACGCCGCCGAAGATGACCCACCGCCGGGGCGCGCGGTCGGCGGCCCAACCCAGCGGAATGCCGAACACGGCGTAGCAGAGGGTGAAGGCCGGTCCCAGGAGGAGACTCATCTGGGTGTCGGTCAGGCCCAGATCGGCCTTGATCGGCTCTACGACCAGCGAGAGGGCGTAACGATCCACGAAGGAGAGGGAATAGAGGAGCCAGAGGACGGCCAGGGCCCACCAGGCGCCGAAGGCGCTTCGCCGGGCCGAGGGGAACGGGGACGTGTCCATGGAGCGGCCGGCTTCTCGTTCGAGGGTCGATGGGTGCGGCCCATCATGTGAGCCGGGATCGGACACTACCCAGCGCGCCCCGCTGTGTGAAAAGCGGTCGCGGCGATATCGCGTCCGTGATGATGGGCCCGTCCGGCTTCGCGCCCGTCGCCGGCTCACCCAGAGTAAACGTCCAGGAGGTGACCACCATGGCATCAGGCCCGAACGGCCCCGTCGCCGACGTTCGCATACTGGACTTCGGACGTGTGCTCTCCGCGCCTTGGGCTACCCAGCTCCTGGGGGACATGGGCGCGGACGTGATCAAGGTCGAACGACCGGACGGCGGAGACGACGCGCGCTATTACGGCCCCGCCACGATCCGGGATCGCGAGGGCAAGGCGACGAACAACGCGGCCATCTTCATCTCGGCCAACCGCAACAAGCGCTCGATCACGCTGGACCTGGCCACGTCGGAAGGGCGGGAGACGGCGCTGCAGCTTGTCCGGTCCTGCGATGTCCTCGTCGAAAACTTCATCCCGGGCGCCATGGCCCGTCTGGGCCTCGGCTATGACACCGTGCGCCAGCTGCGTCCCGACATCATCTACTGTTCGGTGAGCGGTTACGGTCAGGACGGCCCGATGGCGAGCCTGCCCGGCTACGACGCGGTCTTCCAGGCGGAATCGGGGATGATGGCCATCACCGGCAAGCCCGACGGCGTGCCGGGGGGAGGGCCGATGAAGACCGGTCCCAGCCTGGTGGATGTGACGTCGGGGCTCTACGCCGCCAGCGCCATTCTGGCGGCCCTCTATCATAGGGCGCGCACCGGGGAAGGGCAGCATTTGGACGTGTCGCTGTTCGAGACCGCCCTCGCCATGCAGAGCGGACATCCCCACAACTATCTTCTCTCAGGCGAGCAGCCGGCGCGCCTCGGCAATGAGGGGAACGGCGGCCACCCGGCCCGGACGTTCGACTGCCGAGACGGGGTGATCTATATCTCTGCGGGCAGTACGCGCCATTTCCACAGGCTTTGCGACGTCGTCGGTGCGGGGGACATCCGGGATCATCCCGACTACCAGACGCCCTTGGGGCGGCATGCGGCCCGGGGTGCGATCAATACGGTCCTGGAACCGATCATCGCGGGCTATGCAACGCAGGCGCTTGAGGACGCCTTGCGGCAGGCCGGGGTGCCCTGCGCCGTCGTGCGAGGATATCGGGACACCTTCGCCCATCCTCAGATCGTGGCGCGGGGCGTGCGGTTCGATCTTCCCCACCCGACCGCGGATACCGGAACGGTTCCGATGATCGGCGCGCCCGTCCGCTTCTCCAGAACACCGCTCACCTATCGTCGCGCGCCCCCCGAACTGGGCCAGCACACCGACGAAGTGAAGGCGGAGGCGGCCGCCGCTCGCAAGGGCGAGGCCGTCTAGACCTTCCGCCGGCGATTGAGATCGATCAGATCCGATATCCGGCTATCGACCCGCTTGGTCTTGACCTTGGCGTTCCAAGAACCGGTCAGGCGTCGTCTCGATGAAGCTGCGCCGCCCTAGAAGCTCCAGCGGGCTTCCACCCCATAGCTGCGCGGTCTCTGCCAGGTGGCGTATTCCGCGATCGTCGCGCTGACGACGTTGCTGGCGACCTCGGCGTCGGTGAGGTTTTCGCCATACAGCGAGATCCGCAGCCGGTCGCCGGGGAAGTCCCAGTTGACGCGGGCGTTGACCTGAACGTAGGCGTCCTGCTTCAGCCGGTTTTCGAAATCCCAGAAATATTCGTCGCTCCAGTAGGCGTTTCCGCTCAGCGAGAGGGTCCCGGTCGAAAAGATCCGGCTGTAGTCCAGCCCGATGTTCAGGGTGAACTCCGGCGAGCGCAGCGCGCGGTTGCCGGTCACATCCGCCGGAGTCTGGCTGTTGCCCCCGCCGGGGAGAGGCGTGGTGATCAGGGCGTTGGGGAAGTCGGTGTAGGTCGCGTCGAGGTAGGAGGCTGCGATCCGCAGGTCGAGGTCGTCCATCAACACCGCGGTCAGTTCGGCCTCCATCCCCTGCATTTCCGCCGTGGCGGCGTTCTGAAGGGTGGAGACGCCCGCCGGATTGCGGACCGACACCTGGATGTTGTCGTAGTCGTAGTGGAAGGCCGAGAGATTGAGGCGCAGCCAGGTCAGAGGATCGGACTTCAACCCGACTTCATAGGCGTCGACGTATTCGGGCTCGACAGGCAGGGGATTGGCCCCGCCCGTGTTGAAGACTCCGCTCTTGAAGCCCCGGCTGTAGCTGACGTAGGCGTTGGCGTCCTCCGTCAGCTCATACTGCAGCGAAACGCGCGGCGTCCATTCCTGGAACGAGGTCTCCGCGTCCACCGTCTGCACCGCTGAGGGGGTCACGAAGCGTGTTGTGAAATGCCGCTCCTCCTCGGTGTAACGGGTCCCGGCGGTCAGGGTGAAGCGATCCGTCAGCGGATAGGCGCCTTCAGCGAAGGCGGCGAGGGATCGGGTTTCGTTGCGCCCGAAATTCTCGGAACTGATCACCCCGTTGGCGCCTCGGACGCGCGAAGGCGTGTACCGGGCGGTGTTCTCGAAGGCGAAGACGCCGGCGGTCCATTGAAACGCAGCCTGCGGCTTGGCGGAGAGCCGCACCTCTGCCGTAGTCGCTGCAGAACGGGTATGATTCTCGAAGCTGGAGATATCGGCGACCGAAGCGTCACTGTCGCTCAGCTGGTCCAGCCGGTTGGCCTGATGGCTGGCCGTGACCTCCAGATCGACAGCGTCGAATTCCGACGTCACACGCAGACTGACGCCCTGTTGCCGCACATTTGAATAGGGATCAAAGGACAGCGCGGTCTCCCAGGGTTGGTCCGCCAGCGGCGTGGACGCCTGTCCCCGGGTGTTGCCGTTGATCGGCGTCGGCGCCACGGGCGCACTGTCGTACTGCTGAGCCGCATTGATCGTCAGGACCGCGCGGGTGGTGTCCGTCAGATCGAACAGGAGCTTACCGCGCATCGCATAGGTGGTCTTGTCCCCGGTCCTTCCGCCGGAGACGAGGTCGCGCACATAGCCGTCGTCCTCATAGGCGAGCGCGGCGAGGCTAAACGCGAGGCGATCGGTGAGCGGCCCTGTTACATATCCCTTGATCGACCGTTCGTTGAAGCGGCCATAGCGCGCGCTGAGCGCGCCGGAGAGATTGAACGAGGGATCCGGGGTGATGACGTTGATCAACCCTCCGGTGGAGTTTCGGCCGAACAACGTCCCCTGTGGACCGCGCAGGACTTCCAGCCGCTCGACCTGAAGGAAGTCGAAGGCGCCGGCGAAGATTTCCGGCTGATAGATGCCGTCGATGTAGATCGCGACGTTGGATTCATCCCCGGCCGTGGCGGCTCGCGATCCGATGCCGCGGATCGTCGGCTGGAACTGCGCCGTATTGCGCCCGAGCACGAGGCCGGGCGTGACCTGCGCCAGCTGAGAGGTCTGCGACACGCCGGTTCGTTCGAGGCTTTCGCCGGTCAGCGCGGTCACCGCGATGGGCACTTCCTGAAGCGACTGCTCACGCCGATTGGCCGTAACGACAATCTCGTCCAGCTGGGTGGCCGATGCCGCAGGCCGGTCCTGAGCAACCGGTTCGGAGGGGGGTAGGGGTTGGCTTTGCGCCAAAGCCGGGTTCGCGGCGAACAAGGCGATACCCGCCGTTGTCGCCATCAGGGAGGCCACACGCATCTTCATAGTCGTTTCCCTCTTCCCATGCCCGCTAGGGACGATTCAGCCCTCGTCGTTTCCGTGGGGGGACACCGTCCCCTGAACCACTGCGAAGCTGTTGGGTGGAGGCTAGGCATGAAGGGAGGCGAGGCACGATGCCCGCCTGAGATTCATCATGTGTGCGATGGCCACGCCAGGGATCGCCGCCGGTTGAACGAACCCTGGAGGCCGGGCTGTCGCGGTCAGACGACCCCCGCGCTCCGAAGACGCTCGACGTCGTCACGGTCAAGTCCCAGGGCCGTGGTCAGTATTTCGGCGGTGTGCTGGCCTAGCGTGGGGGGAGCACGGTAGGCTTCGATCGGCGTGGCGGAAAAGCGCGCCGGATTCCGGATGACCTTCAGATCGGCCGCCAAGGGATGGGGAGCCGCGACCGCCATGCCGCGGTGGCGGACCTGGGGGTCGGCGAAGACCTCTCCGAGATCGTTCACGCGGCCGCAAGGCACCTGGCGCGCTTCCAGCCTGGCCAGCCAAGCCGCCACCGTGTCCTCCCGAAAGACGGCGTCGAAAGCCTCGGTCAATGCGTCGCGGTTCTCGACGCGGGACAGATTGGTGTGGAACAGCGGGTGGACGGCGAGATCGGGACGCGACACCGCCTCGCACAGCCGCACGTACTGGGCGTCGTTGCCAGCGGTCAGCATGATGTAGCCGTCCTGGCAGGTGAAGCGCGCCGACGGCATCCCCCCGTTGCCCTGGGTCCCGCGTCGCTGCGGAATCTCGCCGGAAGTCAGATAGATCTGCGCATAGTGGGAGAGGGAGGCGACCACGCAATCCAGAAGGGCGATGTCTATGAACTGGCCCTCGCCGCCGTTGGCGTCCCGGTGATAGAGAGCCGCCAGCACCGCGCTTGCGACATTCAATCCCGTGATCACGTCGGCGATGCTCGGACCCACCTTCATCGGGCCGCCGCCCGGCGCATGGTCCGGCAGGCCGGTGACGCTCATCAGGCCGCCCTGCGCCTGGAACACGGCGTCATAGCCGGGTTTGGCGGCATAGGGGCCCGACTGGCCATAGCCCGTGACCGAGCAATAGATCAGACGCGGATTGATCGCTTTCAGGCTGGCGTAGTCGAGACCGTATCGTTTCAGGTCCCCGACCTTATAGTTCTCCATGAACACGTCGCTGCCCGCGGCGAGCTGGCGGATGATGTCGGCCCCGCGCGGATCGGCCAAGTTGACGGTCATGGACCGCTTGTTGCGGTTGGCCGAGAGGTAGAAGGCGTTCTCCCGCGTCCGGACTCCGTCGGCGTCCCGCAGATAGGGTTCGCCGAACACCCGCGCGTCGTCCCCGCTTCCAGGGCGTTCGATCTTGATGACTTCGGCGCCGAAATCCGCGAGCGCCTGGGAAGCGAGCGGACCGGCCAGGACGCGCGTGAGATCCAGCACCTTCACCGACTCCAACGGCAAGCGGCTCATCGCGGGCTCCTGTTCGGTCGCGTGTCTGTCTTGAGGGGACGGTGGGACAAGGGCGCCGGCCAGCGGCGATCGGCGCGGCTCACCACATCGCCGCCAGATCAGACCGGGCGCGCGTCATTTCACCCAAGAGGCGCGCGAAGATCTCCTCCACATCCGCATTGTCGTGGACCAGGCCCACGGACTGGCCCGTCGACACCAGCCCGCGCTCAAGGTCCCCCGAGAATCCGGCCTGATTGGACTTCAGCATCTGGGCCATGCGCATCATGTTCAGCGCCTCTCTGGGACCCTTGCGTAGCACGTCGAGCGCCAGCCTGGGATAGGGGATGTCCAGTTCCCGGGCGATGCGGAACGAATAGAGGAAGACGGAGATTGGATTCATCTGCGATCCCACGATCTCCCTGGCCCGATGGGTCTCCAGCATCCGGCAGGGAATGCCATCAAATTTCGTCGAGAAGATCGTGCTGTGGACGTCGGCGCGGACGGCCTCCTCCTTGAAGTTGTCATGCCAGGGGCTTTGCCGAGAGGTCGCGAAACGCGTGCCCATGGACACGGCCGAGGCCCCGAGGGCCAGGGCGGCCACCACCTGGCGGCCCGAGACGACGCCGCCGGCGGCGATCACGGGAATATCCAGTGTCTCGACCAGCCGGGGGATGAGGACGAAGGTGGTGATGTCGCCCGCATGCCCCGCCGCCTCGTATCCGGCGGCGATGACGGCGTCCGCGCCGTGCTTCTGTGCGCTCTCGGCGAGCTTGACGGAAGTGACCGAGGCGATGGTCCGGCCGCCGTATCGGGCCGCGCCCTCGGCGATCCAGTCGCCTCGCCCCATCGAATAGTTGATGACAGGCACCTCCTCTTCGAGGGCGACGCGGGCGTTATCCATGGCGTTCGGCAAGGCCAGGGGGCAGTTGATGCCGAAGGGCTTGTCGGTGAGCGCGCGGATTTCCTGAATGCGCTGGCGCACGAGCGCCGGCGGCGCCGAACCGGCGCCGAAGACACCGAGGCCCCCGGCGTTGGAGACCGCCGCCACCAGATCGGGAAGGGCCACCTGGCCCATGCCGGCGTTGAGGATCGGGTAGCGCACCCCGAAGCGATCGGTGAAGGCGGTGCGAACCCCCGCCTCGGCGACGGAAGGCGTGGCCGGCGCGCGCCTGCGGGCGCCGACGGGCGCGATCTTGGCGTCGGTCATAGGGGCGGTCCTGCGTACTGCGGTTCTGTCCACCACGGGAAGTAGTCCGGCATGTCGGCGGAGACCTTGGCGGGGAAGTTCGGGGGCCGCTTCTCGGCGAAGGCGGCCGCGCCTTCGCGAGTGTCGGCGCTGGTCCCGCGGTTGGTGATGCCCCAGCTCTCCACCCGATGCGCCTGCATGGGATGGGTCATGGCCTGGCCCTGCCATAGCATCTGGCGCATCAGCGCCGCCGACACCGGCGCGACCGAGGAGGCGATCTCGCGGGCGATCTCGCGCGCCTTGTCCATCAGGGACTCGGGCTTGACCACATGGTTGAACAGGCCCGCCGCCTGGAGCTCCGGCGCTCTGAGGATGCGCCCGGTCATCGACCATTCGAGCGCCTTGTTGATCCCCACCGCTCGCGGCAGGAAATAGGAGGAGCAGCACTCATAGACGATGCCGAACTTCGCATAGACGAAGCCCATCTTGACGTCCTCGGCCGCGATGCGGATGTCCATCGGCAGCGTCATGGAAGCGCCGACGCCGACCGCCGGCCCATTGATCGCCGCGATCACCGGCTTGAGACTGCGGTAGATGCGCAGGGCGAGAAGGCCGCCGCCGTCCCGCGCCGTCTCCAGATCGTAGTCGAACGTCCCATCCGGCCGCTGCGGATTGCCGGCGCGGGTCGACTTGTCGAAGATGTCCTTCCCGCCCGAGAGGTCCGCACCGGCGCAGAAGGCGCGTCCGGCCCCGGTGACGATGACGGCCCGCACCTCGTCGTCGGCGTCGGTCACATCGAACGCCTTAATGAGCTCGGACATCTGAACCAGGTTCATGGCGTTCAGCTTGTCGGGCCGGTTCATGGTGATCGTGGCGACGTGGTCCTCGATCTCCAGCGTGATGGTTTCGAATGTCATGAGGGCCTCCCGGCCGGAACGGCGACGTGGCTCGCGCGGCCTATCGGTTGCTGAACTTGGGCTCGCGCTTTTCGAAGAAGCTCTGGCGCTTCTCGGCCGCGTCCTCGGTGGACTGGGCGATGAAGACGGCGCGGCCTTCGATCTCCATGGCCTGCTCCAGGCTGCCGGCGTGGGCGTTGAGATGCATCGACTGTTTGGTCGTCCAGATCCCGAGCGGCACGTTCACGCTGATGTCCGCCGCCAGCTTCAGGCATTCGTCCATCATCTGGTCGTCGGGGACCGTCTTGAGCACCAGCCCGCATCGCTCCGCCTCGTCGGAACGAACGGTGCGGGCGGTCAGCAGGATCTCGGCCGCCTTCTGGGCGCCGACCGCGCGCGGCAGCAGATAGCTCATGCCGAGTTCGGCGCCGGTCGCCGCGTTGTGGATGGAGTTCACCCATTTGGCGGATTCTGCGGCGATGGAGATGTCGCAAACCAGCTGAAGGGAGAAGCCCATGCCCGCGACCGTGCCGTTTACGCCGCAGATCACCGGCTGCGGCAGGTTGCGAATGAGGCGGGGAATCTCCGTCAGCACGGCCATGGCGTAGCGCGACCGGTAGGGCTTGGTCGTCTCCGGATCGATCCACTCCGGCTCGCCCCCCGCACGCAGGTCGTGCCCGGTGCAGAAGCCGCGTCCCGTAGCGGTGAGGATGACCACGCGCACCTTCGGATCCAGCCGGATGTCCTCGAGCAGGGCGATCAGCTCGCGGTACATGGCGAAGGTGAAGGCGTTCATCGCCTCCGGCCTGTTGAGCGTCAGGCGCTTCACCCCAGGCTGCGGCTCATCGACCAGTATGTCGGCCATGGTCATCCCTCCTCTTGATTGAGCCAATGGGCGTGGACCATCCCGTCGCCGAACGGCTCGTCACGATTCTTGAGCGCGGTCTTGAAGCCGTGCTCCTTCATGTCCTGCCGGAACTGGGCGCGGCGGGGGCCGGCGACCAGGTGGGCGCGAGCGTCGCTCTCGGCGGCGAAGCGTTGCAGGGTGCGGGCACCCATCAGTTCGAGGCCCATGTTGATCACCCGCTTGTGCGCAGCCAGCATGTCGCCGTCGACGAAGCTGAGGCGACGCGCGAGTTCGTCGACCGCAGCGTCGAGCTGATCCTCGGGCACGGCGTCGAGCACCAGGCCGATCTTGGCGGCGTCCTTCCCCCAGATGCTGTCCCCGGTCAGGATCAGCCGCTTCGCCCACTGCGGACCCACGTGATAGAGCCAGAAATTGCTCGGCGGCGTGCCATTGGCGCGGGTGGCGGGGAAGCCGATCTTGGCGGTCTCGGCGGCGATGGCGAAGTCGCACATGAAGGCCAGGTCGGTCGCTCCGGCGAGGCAGTTGCCGTGCAGACGGGCAATGACCGGCTTGTGCATGTCGAACAGGGTCAACAGCAGCCGCTGGGTCCATTCCAGGTGCCAGACATCGTTGTCGAAGGCGGCGCTGCGGAGCCGATAGTCCTCCTCGTTCCAGTCGCCGGCATAGGCGCCCACCAGGTCATAGCCGGCGCAGAAATCCTTGCCGGCCCCCTGGATCACGACCACGTTGACCTCATTGAGGGCGTCCGCCTCGATCAAGGCGTCGCGCAGCTCGGTCAGCAGGGCGTCGTGCAGGGCGTTGCGCTTTTCCGGGGCGTTCAGAGTGATGCGCGCGACGCGATCCTTGACCTCAAACAGTATGTACCGGGGATCATTGAGGTATTTTCTCACGACGTCCTCCTTGCGACGTTTGTGGACCGCATGCCTGTCTCCTGGTTTGCCCGAGGGGAGGGCGCGGCGACGATGGCGCCCGGAGGGTAGCAGCGTGTCGGGAGACGCCTAGGCTCCAGGTCGGCTTCGCTCGGATTCAACGCATCCATGTTGTTTGCCCGGTTCCCGGCTCCCTAGAGGCGCTCGAAAATCGCGGCCATCCCCTGGCCGCCGCCCACGCACATGGACTCTAGGCCATAGCGCCCGCCGCGTCGGTCGAGCTCGTGCAGCAGACTCGTCATGATCCGGACGCCGGTGGCCCCGATCGGATGACCCAGGGACAGGCCCGAGCCGTTGACGTTCAGCCTGTCCTCGTCGACGCCGCCCAAGGCCTTGACCACCGCCAGCACTTGGGCGGCGAAGGCTTCGTTGATCTCGATCAGGTCCATGGCGTCGAGCGCCAGGCCGGTGCGGGCCAGAAGCCGCTCGATCGCCGGCACGGGGCCGATCCCCATCCGCGTGGGGTCGCACCCGACGGCGGTCCATCCGACCAGCCGAGCGATGGGCGTCAGGCCGAGGGCGGCCGCATGGTCCTCGGCCACGACCAGACAGGCCGCCGCGGCGTCGTTCTGCTGCGCCGAATTGCCGGGCGTACAGACGCCGTCGGCCATCATCGGCTTGAGGCGGGCGAGGCCCTCAAGGGTGGTGTCCGGGCGCACGCCCTCGTCCCTGGCGACCCGCAAGGCCGGTCCCTTGCCCTGCGGAACGTCGAGGGAAATGAGTTCGGCGTCGAACCGTCCCGCTTCCCAGGCGTCCGCAGCGCGCTGCTGGCTGCGCAGGGCGTAAGCGTCGCAGGCCGCGCGGCTGATATCGTAGTCCCGCGCGAGGTTCTCGGCGGTCTCGATCAGCCCCGACACATAACCGAAGCGCGCCTCCGGCTGAGACCGTTCGCGGCCGCGATCCAGCCGATCGTGAAGCCGCACCGATCCCGCCCGTGCGCCGTGGCGCATGTCGGTCGAATAGTATTCGATGTTGCTCATGCTCTCGACGCCGCCGGCGAGCACGACATCGGCGGCGCCGGTCTGGACCATCATGGCCGCCGTTGCGATCGCCGACAGTCCGCCGCCGCACCGCCGATCGATCTGGCTGCCGGCCACCGAAAGCGGCAGGTCCGCCGCCAGGGCCGCCCAGCGGCCGATACAGGGAGCCTCGCTGTTGGCGTAGCTCTGGGCGAAGATCACTTCCTCGATCCGCTCCGGGTCGATGCCGCTCGCCGCCACCACCGCGCGGATCGCCTCCGCAGCGAGCGCTTCGGCCGGCAAGGGGCGCAGAACCCCGAGAAACCTGCCGACGGCGGTGCGACGCGGGCAGACGATGACGGCGTTTCGCATGACGCTCAGCCTCCGGCGACGTCGGCGACGTCGCCCCATTGCCCAGGCGGCAGGGGCGACGCGGGCTCGAACTTGGGTCTGAACAACCCGCTGGCGCGCGCGACGATCTGGCCGTCGGCGCGCACGAGGCATTGGACGAAGGCGAGGCGCCCGGTCTTGCCCAGCAATTCGGAGCGGCCCTCGACCCAGGCGCCGAGCGGGGCCGGCGCGATATAGTCGATTGACAGGCCCACGGTCGGTCCGCCGAGGCCCGCCCACCGGGTGGCGTTGAACCCCAACTGCAGATCGATGAACGTCGCCAGGACGCCGCCGTGGCACGCGGTGCGAGGATTGCAGTGATGCTTGTCCACGCGGAAGGCGAGCGTCAAATGGTCATCATCCTCGCGCTTGTAGAGAGGGCCGATCGCCACCATGACCTGATCCAGGGGCGGGAGGCGTTCGAACCCAGGCTCAGGCGACATTCAGCAGGGTCCAATACGATTGAAGACAGCGCAGCATGGCCCGCCGGACGCGGTTTGAGCCATGCCGAGCCGAGAAGGATCACGGACGCGATGGGAGAGGCCCTAGAGCGCCCGGCGAAGACCAGGCCTGCGCCGCCGGGCCGGAAGGGATCCGGGCAGGAAGGCGACCATGACGTTCCGGGAGAAGGGCCGATCCGTCGACCTCGTCCTGGGCCGGACACGTCAGCGGCTAGGGGTCGGGAGACGTGATTTGGAACGCTGTCGCAGACCTTCGGTACGTCGTCGGCTGTTCAATCATGCGGTGCACCTCAGGCGGATGGGCGGGCCCATGGAGGGCGAGCAGGGCGTCGCTGACCTTGATATCCGCCCGCGTCTGGCGGCTATTATGACGTAGGTAGTCATGCCAAGTCGGCGTCACATAGCGTTCGACCCAGACGTCGGGATCCGTCAAATCTCGAAGCAGACGCCATCGTTGCGCACCGTCACGCCGGCGGATTCTGCGACGTTCGAGCATGACATTCAGGAAGGCGGCTTGGCGATGCTGGGGAATGCGATAGGTGATGCTGATCACGATCGGACCCTCGCGATCGTCGATCAAGGCCGGGCGGGGCGGCGGCTGGAATCTTCCCAGGGGTCTGAGATCGGGCGCTGCGTCGTGCGGTAAAGCGAGGCCGCGCGTCAGAATAACGCCGGCGACCAAGGCGACGGCGGCGGTCGCCAACGCGGGTCCAATACCTGACCGTTCCGCCAAGGCGCCGAAGAGCCAACTGCCAAGGGCCATGCCGCCGAAGGCGCTCATCTGGTAGAGGGCGAGCGCGCGAGCGACCACCCAGCCTGGCGACGACAGCTGAACCGCGACGTTGAACGCGGCCAAAGTCAGCACCCATCCCATTCCCGCCGTTGCCAGGGCCGTCGCTGTCATCCAGATCGTTTGCCCCAATCCCGCCCCGAGCGTGCCGACAGCCACCGCGACAATGGAGAGGCGCACAATGGTCTCGGGCGACAGGCGACGCCGGAGGGATGAGGTCGAAAAGGCGCCGGTGATCGCGCCGACGCCGAAAGCCGCGAGCAACGCGCCAAAGGCCCCCACGCCGCCGTCCAGCCGATCCCGGGCGATCAGAGGGGCCAAGGCCAGCAATGCGCTGGCGGGAATCGAAAAGACCAAGGCGCGCAGAAGCACGCTTCTGATTGTCGGGGACAGCAAGACGAATCCCACGCCCGCAGCCATTGCGTCGACGATCCGCTCGCGCGGAACATTCAACTCTCGGACGGGAGGCCGCCAGCGGGCGAGCACGACGATGAGGCCCAGGTAGCTGGCGACGTTGCTCCAAAAGACAGCCGGTGCGCCCAAGGAAGCCACGAGAATCCCCCCGGCGGCGGGGCCGAGGCTGCGGGCCACATTGTAGCCCATGCTGTTCATCGCGATCGCGCCTGGCAGTGCGGCGCGGGGCACCATGTCGCCGACCGCAGCCTGCCAGGCTGGGCTGTTGACCGCCGTCCCGCACCCGACCAGGAAGGTGAAGATCAGCAGGAGCCACGGCGATAGCACGCCGAAGCTGGCGCAGGCCGCGAGGACCGCTGATACGCTGAACATGAAGATCTGGGCGACAAGCATCACCCGGCGCCGATCGAGACTGTCCGCGACAGCTCCCGCGAGCAGGGAGAGCAGCATCATCGGCAATGTGGCGGAGGCCTGGACGAGGGCGATCATCAGAGGCGAACCGCCGAGGTCGCTCATCATCCACGCGGCGCCGACGGCTTGGATCATGGCGCCGAGGTGAGACACCATGGTGGCGGCCCAGATCCATCGAAAGATCGGCGCGTTCCAGGGCGAATCGGGGCCGCGTGAAATGAATGCGAACGGATTCAATACAGGGTCGGGACCAGAGTCTTGCCGAGGGAAATGCGTTCCTCAAGTCGACCAGCCCCGACCTTGGCGCACCCGTCCGGATTGGCGAGCAGGGCGCGTCCGACGGCGATAAGGTCGAAATCGCCCGCCTCCAACAGGGCCTCGACGCGGTCCAATCCGTCCAATGTCGGATCAGCGAACGTGGCCACGCCCGCCAGGTCCACGCTGCCGACGGCGATGACGGACGCCCGGTCGGGCGGAGTCGGCTTGCCGCCGTTGAAGGGTTCGAACAGTGCGGCGAGGACCATGTTTCGGCGGCGCAATGATTTCGCGTGAGCGCCAATCTTGGCGCCGGCGAACAGCGCAGGTCGAGCATGGCGCGGACAGCATCGTATGGATGATGGAGCCCTTGGCAGGCTGCGGGCATCACGCGACATTGGTCGGAAACTCAGCGGTCCGGCGCCGCGGCCGACGATCGACCCGCCGCGGACCTCCGTTTCCGCATCGGCTAAGGTCACCCGCCGGCGCGTTGAAGCGGCCGCTGCGATGATAGAGCTCAGACCGCACACGGAAAGCGCCCAGTCCGGGCTCCCGATCGATGCGATCGGGTGCGAACAGTCGGGCTAGATTCCCAGGATCACGGTCGCCTGGCTCGAAAGAACGCCGCCGTTTCCGTGAGCGACCGCGCGCTCGCAGCGCTCAAGCTGGCGGACGCCGGCCTCGCCGCGAAGCTGGCGTACGCATTCGACGAGAAGGAACAGGCCGTACATGCCAGGATGGACGCAAGACAGGCCGCCCCCGTTGGTGTTGACGGCCAGTCGCCCGCCCGGCGCCAAGGCGCCGTCCTGCACGAAGGGACCGCCTTCGCCCTTGGGGCAGAACCCTAGATCCTCCAGAAACAGGATCGGGGTGATGGTGAAGGCGTCATAGAGCATGGCCAGGTCCATGTCCGCCGCAGTCAGGCCAGCCTGGGCGAAAGCCTGGGCCCCCGATTGCGCCGCGCCCGTGGTGACCAGATCGGGCATGGACGAAATCTCCCGGTGCGTCACGGCGTGCGCGCCGCCCAACACCGTCACCGGACGCTTGGCGCAGTCGCGGGCCCGATCCAGGCGGGTCATCACGATCGCGGCGGCGCCGTCGTTATAGAGGCAGCAATCGCGGACCGTGAGGGGATCTGACACCATCCGAGCGCCCAGCACCTCGTCGATGGTCAGGGGCTCGCGCACGGCCGCCTCGGGGTTGAGGGCGGCCCAGGCGCGGGCGGCGACGGCGACCTCGGCGAGCTGGCGACGCGTGGTGCCGAACTGCGCCATGTGGCGGCTGGCCGCCAAGGCATAGGACGAGGCCGGGGCGAGCGGCCGATAGGGCGCCTCCCAGAGCGAAGGGCGTGTCATGCCCACGGCCGCCGGGGGCGCGCTGGCCGGGTTGGCGCCATAGGCGATCAGGGCGCAGTCGATCAGGCCGGCCGACAGGGCGAGCGCCGCCTGCTGCACATAGACCTCAAAGGCTGAGCCGCCGGTGCGATTGCAGTCGACCACCTTGGGGCTCAGCCCCAGGTATTCGGCCAGTTCCAGTCCGCCCAGGGCCTCGTTCGGGGCGGAAGTGTAGAGGGCGTCGACATCGGACAGGGTCAGGCCGGCGTCTTGCAGGGCCAGCATCCCGGCCCGGGCGGCCATCTCCACCGGGGCGTATCCCGGACAGCGGCCGATGCCGAAGGTGGCGGCGCCGACGATCGCCGTGTCGCCGACAGGGAATCCCAGGCGCAGAGTCATCGCGGACGAAACACCACCAACATGTCATCCTCACCGCGCCGAATTTCGGCCTGGACGGCCATGCCGATCTCCACGGCCTCCGGCGCGATCCCTTCGACGCGGCTCATCATCCGCGGGCCCTCTTCCAGGTCGATCAGCGCGACATTGTAGTTTTCGGACGGGTCCTTTTTTCGCACCACGGTCGTGGCGTAGACCGTTCCGCGACCGCTCGCCTCCACCCATTCCGGATCCGGCTCTCCGGATCCCGGCGTCATGATCCGCGGATAGAAGAACACCCGCCCATCCGCGGCAGAGCGTTGCAGCATGAGCCGCCCTTCGGAGAGATGGCCGCGCCAGGTTGCGATCGCGGCCATTGTCACTCGCCCCGGAACGCTGGCGGCCGCTTCTCACGAAACGCCAGGAGGCCCTCCTCGTGATCCAAGGTTCGGCTCGCGATCGGCTGCATGGTCGCTTCCATGTCGAGGTACTGGTCGAAACTGGCGTTCCAGGCCAGATCCAGCTGGCGTTTGGCCAGGCCCATGGCGATGGTCGGACCCTCGCTGAGGCTCCGAGCCAGGGCCAAGGCGCGATCCGCCACGGCTTCGGCGGCTGTCGTCTCCAGGACCAGGCCCAGGGCGAGCGCCTCTTCGACGTCGATCATGCGGCCGGAATAGAGAATCTCCTTGGCCCGCTGCAGGCCGACCAGTTGGCGCAGATGCCATGCCAGCCCGCCATCGGGGGCCAGACCGATATTGCGGAAGATGGCGGCGAAGCGGGCGCCGTCGGCGGCGACCACGGCGTCGCAGGCCAGGGCGTAGGACCAACCGACACCGACGCAGACGCCGGAGACCGCCGCAACGGTCGGCTTCTTCAGATGATAGATCGCCCGGGCGATGCGGTTGAGCGTGTGCATCCGGTCCATGGAGCCGGTCACCCCGCCGCGGCCCATGCCTCGCACATCCATCCCGGAGCAGAAATTCCCGCCCGCCCCGGTCAGCACCACAGCGCGGACCGTCTCGTCGATCGCCAGCGCCTCGAACGCCTCCCACAGTTGGCGGCGCATGTCGGAGGTGATCGCGTTCTTGGACGCTGGCGCGTCGAGCGTCACGATGGCGACCGCGCCATCCCTGTCCAATTGAACCGTCATCCGTCCTCCTTTAGCCGCCCCGACTTCAGCGTCGGGATCGCCTCTGTCAAAATCCCAGCGTCAATAATCGCAAGCGTGATGATCTCGCGCAGCCGTCGCGGCGGCCAGGCCCAGTCGTTTGTCTCCCAGCGATCCGAAACACTCTCGCCCGAGGATGGCGATGACGGTAGCTGCGATCGTCGCGACCACCTGGACACGCGCCTGTCCGGAACCGGCCGGATCGACAATATCCGTCAGGGCGCCGCGCTGTCGGAGGCGCCCTGAGACGGCGCGAAGACCGCGACGTCCAACCCTCGGCGCCATCACAAGCGCGATCCTTCGTCGATGCAGGCTGCGTGCGCCGCACAATGCGGCTAGCGTCGTCTTGGAAATGGCGTTGCAGTCCTGCCGCGTTTCCGCGGCGGGCCTCCGGGTCTGTCGGTTTCCTCCCTAACCTCAAGGGCGGCGGCGCCTCGCGCCGCCGCCCCTTCTTTCACACGCGAAGCGGGCTGGCATGGCCGGATGCAGCCGCGGCGTGGCGCAGAACCTCGGCCAGAAGTTCATCTTCATGCGCCTTCAGCCGCTCAAGCGGACCGGCGACGAAGAGGGCGCCGAGAGGCTGGTCATGGGCGTCGAACACCGGCGCGGCGATGGCGGCGGTGTCCTTGAGCATCTCCCCGAAGCTGGCGCAGTAACCCTGTCGCGCGATGGCTTCCAGAGCGGCGAGTATTTCGGTCGGATCGGTCAAGGTGGCGGGTGTCAGCGCGCGAAAATGGGCCTTGGTGAAATAGGCGTGTCGCTGGGCCGGGGAGGCGTGAGCCAGAAGCACGCGCCCTGCGGCGCTGGCGTAGAGGGGCACGCGGATGCCGGGCCTCATCGAATAATGGATCGTCTGCCGGCTGCTGACCCCATCGGCGTAGATGGCTTGGCCGATATCCCAGTCCGCGACGGCGAATCCGACCGATTCGTTCGTGGCCTGGGCCAGTTCCTGCACATAGTGCCGCATGACGTCGGGCATTGACCAAGCCGCCATCATGGCGCCGGCGAGGCGGAAGGCGGCGGGCCCCAAGGCATAGACCCCGGCCCGGTGCACGAGGTAGCCGTCGGCGGCCAGCCCCCGCAGGGAGGCCAGGAAGGTGCTCTTGGGCACATCCAAGGCTTGGCTCAATTCTGACAGCGTCATGCCGTCCCGGCGACGCGCCAGCAGATTGAGAAGCGAAAGGACGCGGCCGATCGCCCGGGGACCGCCTTGATCGCGCGCGGAGGGCGGCGGCGCCGATGTCGCCCCCTCGAATAGATGAGCCATATTATCCTCCCTGTTCGATATTTCGAACACAGTGCGGAAATAGTTGCAAGCCCGCGGGGTTGGCGCTACGGATAAGCCTCAGGCGCCGTAAGAGCGTCATTCTAGGGAGAGAGGCCATGACCGACGTTTCTCTGCGCTCGATAAAGTCCGCGCACCGCGTTCTGGAGATCCTGGAGTATTTCGACCGGGACCATCGAACCGCGACGGTGATGGGTTTGTCGCGCGCGCTGTCCTATCCGCAGTCGAGCACCTCCGAGCTGCTACGGTGTCTGACTCGGCTGGGCTATCTTCACTATAACCGCTTCAAGCGCTGCTACAGTCCGACGGCGCGGGTGGCTCTCCTGGGCGCTTGGGTCGAGCCGGCTCTGTTTCGGGGCGGGGCGGTCGTGGAGACCATAGACCGGATCGCCGACGCGATCGGCGAGACCATCGTCCTGTCCACCGCGTCCAACTATGTCGCCCAGCACCTCCATGTAGTGGATGGCCGTGATGAGGGAGCGGTCGTCAAGCACGCCGGGGAGAGCGACTCCCTGCTGCACAGCGTCATCGGTCGTCTCCTGCTGTCGAGCTACCAGGACGCCCATGTTCGCTCCGCTCTGCACCGATTGAACGCAGAGGAGGAGACCGCGGATGGCCGGGTGAATATCGCCGAGACGGTCGACGAACTCGCCGCCATTCGTCGGCAGGGCTGGCTCAGCGGCCCCGATCTCGAAACCCCCAGCGTCGGCGTGGTGTCGTACCTGTTGCCCAAACGCAAGGGCGCCGATCGGCTGGCCTTGAGCGTCTTCGCGCCCCTTAGTGAAATTGAGCGCCGTCGCGATGAAATCCTGGCTGTGATCCGCTCGGAATGCAGCCAGGTCCTGCCGCCTGAACCCGTACGGGCGCCGCCGCCAACCGTCACCCGCCTGTTTCCTCGAGGCGACTTGATGGCGGGCCGTCCGCTCGATCGCCTCGCCTCCTAGCGAATGGCGGCGGTCGCCTTTGCGGGGGATGGCGGCGGAATCCGCCTGCAGAGGATCGTCCTTCCGAAGAACCCGAACCCGGACGAGTTGATCGTCCGGATGCTGCGCGCGCCGATCAACCCTGCAGACCTGCTGACCGTTGAAGGCCGCTACCTGGCCGCGTCGGATCGCTTGGGTCTCGGGGCGGAAGGCGTGGGGGAAGTGACCCAGGTGGGAGCCGCCGTCCACGATGTCGCGGTCGGCGATCGGGTGCTCCCCTTGAGCCGGGGGAACTGGGCCACGCATCGGGTCGTCCAGCGGGCCCAAGTCGTTCGCGCCCGGCATGATCTGCCGGTGGACCTTTCCGCGTCGCTTCGCATCAATCCGGCCACCGCCTGGCGCCTCCTGCACGTCGGAAAGACGGCGCCGGGGACCTGGGTGGTGCAGAACGCCGCGCGCTCCGCAGTGGCCCGCTGGGTTCGCCGCCTGGCGCGCGACCAAGGCCGTCGCGTCGTCGATGTGGTCCGCCCCCTTGGGGGAGCGGAGGATTCGCCCCTTGCCGACCAGGTGACGGACGGGCCCGATCTGGTCGCCGAGATCGCGGCCCGGACCGCCGGGGCTCCGGTGACCTTGGCGCTGGATTGCGTGGCCGGAGAAGCATCCGGCCGCATGGCGGCAACGCTCGCACCTTCGGGGGTCCTGGTGGTGTTCGGCCACTTCTCCGGGCGACCCTGCCAAATCCCTTCGCAACTCCTGACCACGCGCAGCCTGACCGTGCGGGGCTTCAGCTTGCGTCCGGAAGAGGCTGGGAGCTCAAACGCGGAGCTTCAGGCGCTGTATGATCGCTTGAGCCTCGCAGCGGAGGAGCCGGAGATGTTCCCTCCTGTGGCCGCGACCTTTCCCCTGTCGCAGCTTAACGCCGCCCTCGCCGCAGCCCGGGATCCCGGCGTCCTAGGTCGGGTCCTGCTGGCCCTGGACGCATGATATCGGTCATGTGTTGGTTCCGGCGCCGCGCATGCCCGGCCATTGACGTTCCGCCGTGTGGGCCGGGAGAAGGCGAGGACAAAAGACGGACCCGGCCATGAACCTCGATTTCTCGCCCGATGATCTCGCGTTTCGCCAGCAAGTGCGGGACTTCTTCGCCGATGCCCTGCCTTCGGACCTGCGCCAGAAGATGGCGGATCGCCGCCACCTGGAGAAGGACGATATCGTCCGATGGCAGCGCCTATTGAACGCCCAGGGTTGGGCGACGCCCGCATGGCCGGTGGAATGGGGTGGACAGGCCTGGACGCCGACACAGCGCTACATCTTCCAGGAAGAGGCCGCCTTGGCCCAGGCGCCCGAAGGCTCGCCCTTCAACATCAACATGATCGGTCCGATCATCGCTCGCTTCGGGACCGAGGAACAGAAAACGCGCTTCCTGCCGGCGACGGCCAACCTCGACATCTGGTGGTGCCAGGGATTCTCGGAACCCGGCGCCGGCTCGGACCTGGCGGCGCTCCAGACCCGCGCCGATCGGGACGGCGACCACTATGTCCTCAACGGTCAGAAAATCTGGACCACCCAGGCGCAGCACGCCGACTGGATGTTCGCCCTGGTCCGCACCGACGCCAGCGGCCGTAAGCAGGAGGGCATAACCTTCCTGCTCCTGGACATGCGGACGCCGGGGATCACCATCCGCCCGATCGGCTCGATCGACGGGCTCGCCGATCTCAACGAGGTCTTCCTGGACGACGTGCGGGTGCCGGTCGAAAATCGGATAGGCGAAGAAGGCCGCGGCTGGGATTACGCCAAGCACCTCTTGGGCCATGAGCGAAGCGGGATCGCGCGCATCGGCCTCTCGAAGGAGCGTCTGCACCAACTCCGAACGCAGGCCCGGCGGCTCGAGGAAGCCGAGCGCCTGACACCGGCGGAAGCCGAGGCCTTCAATCGGAAGCTCGCTCTCGCAGAAATCGAATTGCGGGCGCTTGAACTGACCCAGTTGAGGGTCGTGGCCGCCGACGCCAAGGGCGGCGGCGCAGCCGGAGCCGCCTCCATCCTCAAGGTCGCCGGAACGGAGTTGCAGCAACGCATGACCGCCCTGATGGTGGAGCTGGCGGGACCCGCAGGAATGGCCCAGCCGGTCGAGGCGCATGCGGCCGCTGTCGCCCCGGACGACGGCGGGCCTGATGCCTGGGCCACGGCGGCGGCGCCCTTCTACTTCACCATGCGCAAGGTCTCGATCTTCGGAGGATCCAACGAAATCCAGAAGAACATCATCGCCAAGACCGTGCTCGGACTCTGAGGATTTCCATGGATTTCGAATTTACCCAGGAACAGACCCTCGTCGGCGAAAGCGTCGACCGGCTTCTCACGGAGCACTACGGCTTTGAAGAGCGCCGACAGGCCATGTCCGGGCCAGACGGCTTCAGCCGCGAAATCTGGGGCCATCTGGCCGATCTCGGCGTCCTGGGCCTGCCCTTCGACGAGGCCGATGGCGGATTCTCGGGTTCGGGCGTCGATCTCTTCCCTGTCATGTCGGCGCTGGGAAAGGCGCTGGCCTTAGAGCCCTATCTGGCGACGGTCGTCCTCGCCGGCGGCGTCCTGAAGCACGCCTCTTCGTCCCAGAAGGCCGAGCGTCTGCCCCGGCTGATGCAGGGCGATCTCGTCATGTCGCTGGCGCACCATGAGCCGGACGGCCTGCGGCACACGATCGAGCGCCTGAACACGACCGCCCGCAAGGACGCAGAAGGATGGGTCCTTAACGGACGCAAGACCGCCGTGCTCGCCGGCGCCTCGGCGGAGGAATGGATCGTCAGCGCGCGAACCGACGCGGGCGTCACGCTCTTCCTCGTGCCGCGCGACGCGCCTGGAGCGGAAGTCCGACGAATGCGCGGCTATGACGGGCAGCCCATGGCGGATCTGATTCTGACCGACGTCCGCCTCCCGGACAACGCACGACTCGGATCGGAGAATGGCGGCGGCGTCATTCTCACGCGCGTGTTCGAGGACGCCAATGCGGCCCTCTGCGCGGAAGCGGTCGGAATCATGGACGATGTCTTCGAGGCGACTGTCGCCTATCTCAAGACCCGAAAGCAGTTCGGCGTCCCGATCGGCAGCTTCCAGGCGCTCCAGCATCGGGCCGTCGACATGATGATGGAGATCGAACTCGCGCGAAGCATGGCCCTGATGGCGGCCCTGGCCCTGGACATGGAGCCGGATGCCCGAGCGTCGAACATCGCGGCCGCCAAGGCGCGCGTCGCGCACGCAGGGCGCGTCGTCGGTGAGGAGGCCGTGCAGCTTCATGGCGCCATCGGCCTCACCGACGAACTGAAGGTCGGGCATGGGTTCAAGCGCCTGATCGCGATCGGGGCCTTGTTCGGCGACGCGGACCACCACCTGTCCATCGTGACCTCGAACGGCCTGCCGCCCCTGTCAGCCTAGGAAGATCCGAGCAGGCGCAGAAGGTCCACGAGCTTGCGATCCTGCTCGTGCGTGATCTCGGACAAGGTCCGGCCGGCCGTCGCGCGCGTCATCTGTTCGACCAGGCGCGCGCGCAGCGCCGCATCCGCGAGATTCGGGGTGGTCATGCTCGCCCAGCGCGCCGCGACACCATCGCCGAAATGCTCGAGGAAGCCCTCCAGGCCCTCCGCGCCCCCCGACGTATGGAAGGTCATGAACTGGCCCTGGATGGCCCACTTCAGCGCAGGCCCGAAACGCAGGGCCCGATCGACGTCTTCCACCTCGGCGTAGCCGCCTTCGACGA
The DNA here is from genome assembly GCA_963522565.1 of uncultured Brevundimonas sp. Taxonomy (GTDB): domain Bacteria; phylum Pseudomonadota; class Alphaproteobacteria; order Caulobacterales; family Caulobacteraceae; genus Brevundimonas. The sequence goes on from CAUQZC010000010.1 coordinate 85,237, forward strand.
GACTGACCGCCTCCCGGAACATGGCGGCCGTCAGACGGTTGGCGATATGACCGAGGGCCTCCCGCTTCAGCAGGACCGTTTCCTTGCCGAGCGAGGCATAGAAGTCGCGGGCAGCCCCCACGGCCTCGGGCGCGGTCCGCTCGCCGCCGCCCACCTCAACGAGCGGCATGAGGTGGACCGGATTGAACGGATGGCCGAGCACGCAACGCTCGGGATGTCGACATCCGTCCTGGAGCTGGGTCAGAGCGAAGTTGGACGTGCTGGAGGAGATCAGCACGTCGGCCGGCGCCAAGGCGTCGAGACGCTGGAACAGCGCAACCTTGGCCGCGAGGTTCTCCGGCGTGCTTTCCTGAATGAAGTCTGCATCGGCTACGGCTTCGAGGTCCGCATGGACGGACGGCTCAGGCCTCGGGTCCACGACCGCACCCGAAGCCTTCAACACCGACCAAGCCTGGTCCAGGCGCTCGGACAAGCGGTCCCCGGCGCCGGGAGAGGGGTCGTGGACCACCACCTCCAATCCCTTGGCGAGGAAGGCGGCGACCCAGCCCGATCCGATCAGCCCGGCCCCAACCACCGCGACCCGACGGATGTCGGATACGCCGCGAACCTCGACCATGTTCAGTATCCCTTGAATTCCGGCTTCTGCTTGTTGGCGAAAGCCGTGGTCGCGGCCTTGTAGTCGACGGTCAGCATCGTCAGGGATTCATAGGCGATCGACATCTCCAGGACAGCGTTGACCTGGGCCTTCACCTGCTTGTTCACCGCCGCCTTGGACCAGCGCACCGCCCACAGGGGCAGGCCGGCGATCTCCCTTGCCAGTTTCAGGGCTTCGTCCAGCACCTGGTCGCGCGGGAACGCGTAGTTCACCAGCCCCATTTCCTCGGCCTTGGCGCCGCTCAGGATCTTGCCGCGCATCAGATACTCCTTGGCGCGGTGCGGACCGACCAGCAGGGGCCACATGACCGCCCCGCCGTCGCCCGGAACCAGGCCGACCTTGGTGTGGGTGTCGCCGAGCTTGGCGTCGTCGGCGACGACGGTCATGTCCGAGAACAGGGCCAGGGTGGTGCCGAGGCCGAGGGCGTCGCCGTTGACCGCCGCGATGATCGGCTGGGGGCAAAGCAGGAAATGCTCCCAAAGACGGAGCGTGTTCTGGGGTACCCGCAGAGCGTACTTCAGCCCGTATTCCGTCTGCGCCCGATCGGCCATGAGCTTGATGTCGCCGCCGGCGCAGAAGGCGCGGCCCGCGCCTGTCAGGACGATGACCTTGATCGATTCGTCACGCGCCAGCTTCAGCCAGATGTCTTCGAGTTGCCAATGATTGTGCGGCCCGATGGCGTTGAGCTTGTCCGGGTCGTTCATCGTGACCAGGGCGATCCCGTCCTCGCCGACGTCCACGGTGAAGAAGTCGAAGGGGGAATAGTCGATCGGCTTGCTGAATTCGTTCGTCATGGACTGGTCCTTTGTGGATTTCTTATTGGGGGGAGCGGGACGTCGCCCGTTCCGACTGCCAGGCGCCGAATGAGGAACCCGAGGCGGCGAGGTCGCGCAGAAGCGGGGCCGGTTCGAGCGAGGGGTCGTCGGTGTCGGCGCGGAAGGCTTCGAGGCGTTCGACGACGCGGCCGAGACCGGCTTCATCGGCGTAAAACATCGGGCCGCCCAGATGACGCGGCCAGCCGTAGCCATTGACCCAGACCAGATCGATGTCCGAGGGCCGAAGCGCTATCCCCTCCTCGAGGATGCGGGCGCCTTCGTTGATCAGCGGATACAGCAGGCGCTCGGCAATCTCCTCGCGTGGAAACGTCCGCCGCTCGATGCCCAGCCGTTGCGAGGTTTCAAGGATGAGCGCCTCGACCTCGGGGTTGGGACGGGGCGTGCGGTCGCCCGGATCGTAGCGGTAGTAGCCGGCTCCGGTTTTCTGGCCGAGCCGCCCGCTTTCGACAATCGCATCGGCGATCGGGAAGGGCGTGCCGCGGCGCTTGCGGATCGCGTAGCCCACATCCAGGCCCGACATGTCGTTGGTCGTGAGGGGCCCCATGGGAAATCCGAGGGCGGTGAGGGCGCCATCCACCTCCGCCGGAAGGGCGCCGCGCTGGAGAAGACGTTCGGCCTGGGCCGAGCGCTTGGCCACCATGCGATTGCCGATAAAGCCGTCGCAGTTGCCGGACCAGACGGGAATCTTGCCGATACGGCGGCCGATCGCCATGGCCGTGACGATGGTTGTGGGAGAGGTGCGGGCGCCCTGCACCACTTCCAGCAGCCGCATCACATTCGCCGGAGAGAAGAAGTGCATGCCCACGAAATCCTCGGGACGTTCGAGGACCGAGGCGATCTCGTCGATGTCCAGGGCCGACGTATTGGAGGCGAGCACGACCCCAGGTCGGACGCGCTGCTCTATGTCCGAGAACAATTCCTTCTTGAGCGCCATGTCCTCGAACACGGCCTCGATCACGAGGTCGACATCGGCGACCGCGGCGCGATCCGTGGTCGGCTCGATCAGGCCCAAGCGTCGGGCCACTTCCTCGGCGCTGACGGAGCCGCGTTTCACCGAGGCGGCGTAGTTTCCCTGGACCCGCTTCAGTCCCGTCGACAGCCCCTCTTCGGAGGCGTCCAGCAGCACCACCGGCACGCCGGCGGCGGCGAAGGCCATGGCGATCCCGCCGCCCATGGTTCCTGCGCCGACGACCGCCGCACGCCTGATCTCTCGCGGTTTCGCCTCGGAGCCGACGCCGGGAATCTTGGCCGCCTCGCGCTCGGCGAAGAAGAGGTGACGAAGCGCCCGGCTTTGCGCCCCCGCCATCAGACGACGGTTTTCCACCGCGTCGCGTTCGAGGCCTTCGTCGAAGGACAGGGTGAAGCTTTCGCGGATGGACTGGACATTGGCCGCCGGCGCTTCCTGCCCCGCTGTCCGGGCCGTGAGTTTGGCGGCCCGGGCTTCGAAATCCGAAGGATCGGCGCGCGTGGCGGCGATCTTGTCCTCGCGATCGCGGACGGGCGTGACCGGCTGGCCGATCACCGTCCGGGCGAAGCCGATCGCGCCCCTGACGAGGTCGTCCGACTCGATCTTGTCGACGATGCCCAACTCCAAGGCTCGCTCGGCGGGAATACGATCGCCGGACAGGCAAAGTTCGAGCGCAGCCTCGGGCCCGATCAGCCGGGGCAGCCGCTTGGTGCCGCCGCCGCCCGCGAACAGCCCGAGCTTGATCTCGGGCAGGCCGACGACGGCGTCGGATCGCATCACCCGATAGTGGCAACCCAAGGCGACCTCGAAGCCGCCGCCCAACGCCGTGCCGTGAATGGCGGCGATGACCGGAACGGGCGAGGCCTCCAACGTCCGCACGACGTCCTGCAACGTCGGATCCCGTCGAGGCTTTCCGAATTCGGTGATGTCGGCCCCGGCGAAGAAGGTGCGCCCTTCGCAGGCCAGGACGATGGCGTCCACGCCGTCGGCCAGGAGCGCTTCCAGAGCGAACAGGATGTCCTGGCGCAACGGGTGGCTCAGGGCGTTCACGGGCGGGTTGTCGCAGAGGATAACGCCCACGCCGCCGTCGATGCGCGTTGTGACGGTTTCGTTCATGATGGGCATCGCGTTCCTCCCGGGACTCGCCGCGAGACTTGAAAATCGGCGCGTCTCCTCTCGGAAAGCCGTTGAGGCCATGGGGTGTCAAGGAAACCGCCGACACCGAGGGACAGTCATCGCAGATGTGAAAGGTTCGGCAGGGGCTTGGGCGCAGTGCGTCGGACGCCCTATGCCCAAGGTGGGCGGACGAGCGACAGGATGGAAAGATGCGTTTCGAGTTGACCGAAGAACAGGCGATGTTCCGCGACGCGGTGGCCGGCTTCGCGAAAAGCCTCGCACCGAGGGCCTTGGAACGAGCGCACACGGACGACTATCCGTGGGACATCGCCCGCGCCATGGCCGAGCAGGGCTTGCTAGGCATCACCATTCCGGAGGACAGAGGGGGTCTGGGAGGCTCCTTGATGGACGCCGTCATCGCGATCGAGCAGATCGCCGCCGCTGACCCTCGCGCGGCCGATGTGGTCCAAGCCGGCAATTTCGGCGCGATCCGGACCTTCGCCCAGTTCGCCTCGCCCGAGCAGCAGGACGCCTATCTCAAGCCCCTTTTGAGCGGAGAGGGCCTGATCGCCGTGGCCATGACCGAGCCCGACGCCGGCTCGGCGGTAACCGAGCTCACCACGACCGCGACGCCGGACGGTGACGGCTTTCGTGTGACGGGCCAGAAAATCTTCACCACCCACGGCCTGCATGCGACCGTCTTCCTCGTCTATGTCCGCTATGGCCCCGGCACCGGCAACATCGGCTCGGTCCTGATCGAGCGGGGACAAGAGGGGTTCACCTTCGGCAAACCCGTCCGCTTCCTGTCCGGCGAGGACTGGAATCCGCTCTTCTTCGACAATGTCTATGTGCCCAAGGAGAAGGTGCTGCTCGGGCCTGGCGGCTTCAAGAAGCAGATCGCCGGCTTCAACGTGGAGCGCATCGGCAATACGGCGCGCAGTCTGGCGCTGGGGCGCTACGCCTATGCGGCGGCGGTTGAACACGCCAAGACCCGCAAGCAGTTCGGCCGTCTTCTGTGCGAGTTCCAGGGACTGCAGTGGAAGTTCGCCGAGATGAAGATCAAGCTCGACGCGGCCCAGCTGCTGCTCTACCGGGCCGCGGCTAACGCCGACGCGGGCTTTCCCTCGGCGGAGGAGACCGCCATCGCAAAGGCGGCGTGCAACCGAGCGGGCTTCGAATGCGCCAGCGAGGCCATGCAGATCATGGGCGGCGCAGGCTTCGGCGAGGACAGCCTGGTCGAATACTGTCTTCGCCGGACGCGGGGCTGGATGATCGCCGGCGGCACGACGGAGATTCTGCTCAACCGCATCGCCGAGACGATCTTCGACCGCCGCTTCCCGCAAGGCCCTGCCTAGGCAGGATCGTCGCCCCAGTTCTCGCTCCCTGAGCCGCCCATCGCCCGGAACCGCCTTTCATGTACCTGACAGCCGACCCAGAGCTCGAGCGTTTTCGCGCGGAGATCCGCCAATTCATCGCCGATGTCCTGCCGCCGGATATCCGCGCGCGGCATCGCGACAAGGTGCTGAACAACGCCGTTCCCGAGGATCAGTTGGAATGGATGCGAATCCTGCACGCGCATGGTCGTTCCACGCCGCACTGGCCGGTCGAGTTTGGCGGCTGCGGCTGGAGTCCGCAGCAGCTGTTCATCTTCAACGAGGAGCTGTACGCGGCCGACGCGCCCGAGTTCGACTGGGCGGGAACCCATATGCTGGGGCCGGTTCTCTACACCTTCGGATCACGGCGACTGCAGGAGCGGTTCCTGCCCGATATCCAGCGCGGGGCGTATCTGTGGGCCCAGGGGTTCTCGGAGCCGGGCGCCGGCTCCGACCTCGCCAATCTGCGCACCAGCGCCGATCGCGTCGGCGACACCTATGTTGTCAACGGCCAGAAGATTTGGACCAGCGGGGCGGCGCACGCGAAATGGGGGTTCTTCCTGGTCCGGACCGACAAGTCGGTCAAACCCCAGCGCGGCATCTCCTTCCTCATCATCGATCTCAACTCGCCGGGCGTTACGATCCGCCAGATTCCCCAGATCAATGGCGAGGCGCACCTTTGCGAGGTCTTCCTGGAGAATGTCGTCGTGCCGGCCGACCAACTGATCGGCGAACCGGAAATGGGATGGAGCTACGCCAAATTCCTGCTTGAGCACGAGCGCACGGCCAGCTCCTTCATCTATTGGAGCAAGCGGGAGTTCAGCCGCGCTCGGGATCTCGCGCGACGGCACACCCGCGATGGAATCCCGGTGAGCGAGTCGCCGGAATTTCGTGCGCGGTTCGCTCGCCTGGAGGCCGAGCTCCTGGCGCTGGAATGGTCGGTTCTGCGCGTCCTCGCCCGTGAGCCCAGTTCCTATCCGGAAGCGGCGTCCGCCTCCGTCCTCAAGATCCGCGGCTCCGAACTGCAGCAGAGCGTCACCGAGCTGCAGGTCGATGTGCTGGGGACGCTTGCACTGCGCTATTTCGAACCCGCGCCGGTCCCGCCTGATCCCTCGGCGCTGTGGCCGGAGGGGACGGCCGGGAGAACCAGCGTGGCGCTGATTATCAGGGCCGCCACGATCTACGGCGGGACCAAGCAGGTCCAGAAAAACATCCTCGCCCGTCTCGCTTTTCCTGTCTGAGGACGCGCCATGCAATTCGACCTGAACGAGGTTCAAACGCTCCTGGTGGAAGCGAGCCGGCGGCTTCTCGAAGAGGAGAGCGGCGTCGAATACTGGCGGCGGCAGCGCGGCGATCCCCACGGCTTCGAGGCCGCGAGATGGGCCCAGTTCGCCGACCTGGGATGGCTCTCCCTGCTCCTGCCCGAGGCGGCGGGCGGTTTCGGCGGCGGGGCTGAGGACAGCCTTCTGCTGAATATCGAACTGGGTCGCGCCCTCGCTCCAGAGCCCTATGTGAGTCACGCCGTGGAAGCCGCTCCGCTCCTGGCGGCGATCGGGGGAGGGGCGGCGGCGCTTGTTGAAGGGGCGGCGGACGGCTCCGTGCAGGTCGCCTTGGCCGGTCGAGCGCCGACCGCAAGCGACAATCCGGCCGTCCGGCTTCGGCCCGATGGGGACGGATGGATCCTATCGGGCGTACGAACGCTCGTGCTTGACGCGGCTTCGGCCGCCTATTTCATCGTTCCGGTTCACCTGGACGACGAGGCGGCGTTCGGGCTGGTCCTCGTGCCGAAAGAGACCCAGGGCCTGAGCCTTACGGACTATCCGCTGATTGATGGGGCGCGCGCGGCTGATCTTACTTTCGAGGGGGTGCGCCTGCCTTCCGACGCCCTGCTGGCCCAAGGTGGGCAGGCCGAAGGTCTCTATGCGGAAGCGACCGATCGGGGACGGCTCGCGCGGCTCGCGCAAGCCGTCGGGTCGATGGAAGCCTGCCTGAAACTTTGCGGAGACTATGCGCGGGAACGCCATCAGTTCGGCGTGCCGATCGGCTCGTTTCAGGCTATCCAGCACCTCCTGGCCGATATGTTCGTGGCGGCGGACCAGGCCCGATCGATCCTCTATCATGCGGCGTCGCATCAGGCTGATGCGCCTGAGAAACGCCGCCGCGCATTAGACGCCGCAAGCCTGATCACCGCCGCCTCCGCCCGAACCGTCGGCAAGAACGGGGTCCAGATCCACGGCGGATACGGCGTCACCGATGAGTATGCGATCAGTCACCACTATCGGCGGCTCCTGGCCCTCACAACCCTTACGGCCGACAGCGCGACCGATACGAACGCGTTCTGACGCGCGGCGATCAGGCGTGTCGGACGCCAAAGCCTGCATCAGCTTTCTGTGCGCGCCAGGTTTCGCAGGGTTCGGTCGTTTCCAGGACGCGGTCACAAGAGGCGGCCGAACAGGAGCGGGCGATGTGCGACTGGCGACTGCTGCATGACGTCCGATGATCCTTGGACTTTTCGGAAGGGAGTGGAGGCCCTTGGTATCGAGGCGGCGGCCTGCTGGCCGGCGTGTGAGCGGGGAGCGACGCCGCCTCGATCAACGGATCGTGGCGGAGCGGCGGTCGATCCGGATCGCCGTCTTCATAGCCTGATCGCCATAAGCGCTCGGCGAGAACTTCGGCGAACGGGTCCGGCCCTGGGCGATCGCCGACACTCTGTTTCTGGCCTCGCCGCAGTCCCGCGCCGTCAGCAGCGCCCTCAGTCCCGCTGTTCGCGGCGGCTGACCTCGGGAAGCCCACGGGGATGCTTACGGCAGTTCAAAGAGCGCGGCGGAGCCCATCCCCCCGCCGACACACATCGTGACCACCAGTCGTCGCGCGCCTCGCGCCCGCGCCGCCAGGAGGCCATGGCCGACCAGCCGCGAGCCGGTGACCCCGAAGGGATGGCCGATGGCGATCGCTCCGCCGTCCACGTTGACGCGCGCCGGATCCAGCCCAAGCGTGTCGCGACAGTAGAGGGCCTGGCTGGCGTAGGCTTCGTTCAACTCCCACAGGTCGATGTCATCGACGCCCAGCCCCAACCGGTCGAGCAGGCGAGGCACGGCGGTGACCGGGCCGATCCCCATCTCGTCCGGTTCGCAGCCAACCGTCTGCATGCCGCGGTACAGCCCCAGGATCGGCAGGCCCCGGCGAGAGGCCTCATCCGCGTCCATCAGGACGCAGACGCTCGCGCCGTCCGAAAGCTGACTGCAGTTGCCGGCGGTGACGGTGCCCCCCTCGTAGAGCGGTTTCAGCGCCGCCAAGGCTTCGGACGTCGTGCCGGGCCGATTACACTCATCCTTATGGAATTCGACGGTCTCTTGGCCGACCACCTCGCGCGCCTTGTCCACGAGGTTGCGCACGACGGTGAGGGGCGCGATCTCGGCATCGAACCGGCCCGCCCCCTGGGCGTCCGCCATCCGCCTTTGACTCTCGGCGGCGAAGATGTCCTGCTGTTCCCGGCTGATCCCGTACCGCTCCGCGACGATTTCCCCGGTCCTGTTCATGGGCAGGTAGATCTCGGGCCTGTGCTCGAGCAGCCACTCGTCCTGCGTCCGGAAGGAGTTGCGATGAGGGTCCACCAGCGACACGGTTTCCACGCCGCCCGCGACTTGGACGCCGGCCTCGCCCGTGCGGATTCTCTGGGCGGCGAAGGCGATGGTCTGCAGGCCCGACGCGCATTTACGGTCCAGGGTGACGCCGGCGGTCGTAACCGGAAGACCGGCGCGCAGGGCGGCCTGACGCGCGACATTCGAGCCGACGGCGCCCTCGCATCGTGCGGAGCCGAGCAGGACGTCATCGACCTCATCGGGGCAGACGCCGGCGCGGCGTACGGCCTGGGCGATCACATGGCCGGCCAAGGTGGCGCCGTGGGTGTTGTTGAGCGCCCCCCGGTGGGCCTTGCCGATCGGCGTGCGTGCCGTCGCGACGATGGCGGCGTCCTTCATGTCGATCTCCTTCGGGATCGGAATAGACCCGGAAGGGGGCGGGCGAACCGGTCCAGCGCGATTTCATCACGCCTGCGATGAATAGCAGCCGCTTCGCTCCGGGCTCGCCTCTGCAACGGCGCGGAGGCGCTGGAGAGCCGCCGAGGCGCTCCAGCGGGCCGGCGATCATCGATGGACATCCGCCGGATGACCGTCAGGCTGCGGCGTGGTCGTGGTCAAAGGCCGGCGCTGCGCGCGGGCCTCGCATGAGACGACCTGGCAGCGCTTATCACCGATGTGATAATTTCCGCGGATCGGGTGCCAAACATCGTTCGGATCGGATTGATCGCAGACGGCCAGCGTGCGCTGGGCCGGCAGGAGCACCCTCATGAGCGAAGTCTTCGTCCTTTCTGGCGTCCGCACGGCTGTGGGCGCCTTTGGCGGCGCCCTAAAGGACATCCCGCCCAGTGATCTCGCCGCCACGGTCGCTGCGGAAGCGATCCGGAGAGCAGACATCGAAGCCGCCGCAATCGGCCATGCGGTCTTCGGACAGGTGATCCCGACAGAGCCGCGTGACGCCTACCTTGCGCGCTGGGCCGCCATCGAAGCGGGATGCCCGGTGGAAACACCGGCGTTCGGCGTCAACCGGCTGTGCGGATCGGGCCTGCAGGCCGTCATTTCCGCCGCCCAGGCGCTGAGTCTCGACGAAGCCGACGTGGCGATCGCCGGCGGCGTCGAGTCGATGAGCCGCGCTCCCTATCTCGCGTCCGCCGTTCGCTTTGGCGCCAAGATGGGGGACACGGCCATGGTCGATGGCCTTGTGGGGGCCCTGACCGACCCCTTCAACCGCTATCACATGGGCGTCACGGCTGAGAACGTCGCCGAGCGGTATGATGTGGCTCGCGCCGCCCAGGATGATCTGGCGTTCGAGAGCCATCGACGGGCATCGGCCGCGGATCGCGAAGGTCGTTTCACGAGCCAGATTCTTCCGATCGAGACCAAGGTGAAGGGAAAGCCGGTGTTGTTCGATCGTGATGAACACATCCGTCACGACGCCTCGCGGGACGACTTTGAACGGTTGCGGCCCGCGTTCAAACCTGACGGTTCGGTCACGCCCGGGAATGCGTCGGGCGTCAATGACGGTGCGGCCGCTCTGGTGCTGGCGCGAGCCGAGGCGGTCAGTGGATCAAAGGCTGAGCCGTTGGCGCGGATCGTGACATGGGCGCATGCTGGCGTTGATCCCGCCTTCATGGGTTTGGGACCGATCCCGGCGGTGAGATTGGCGCTCAAGCGCGCTGGGCTCACTGTCGAAGATCTCGATGTGATCGAGTCCAATGAGGCCTTCGCCGCTCAGGCCTGCGTGGTGGCGCGGGAGTTGGATTTCGATCCAGAGCGCGTGAATCCGAATGGCAGCGGCATCTCGATCGGACATCCGATTGGCGCCACAGGCGCCATCAACACGGTCAAGGCGATCCACGAACTACAGCGCATCGGCGGTCGGTATGCGCTTGTGACCATGTGCATCGGCGGGGGGCAGGGCATAGCGACCATTTTTGAACGCGTTTGATGAGGCCGACGCTCGATCACGGGAATGGCGATCAGCCTCGCCATGCTTCCTTGCGAGGTCATGGCCGGTCCGCTCCAGAGAAGGCGGCTTAGGGTCTGGTCCCTGGCTGGTGCGACTCCGCCAGCTCGAGGATGCGGACATCCTCGGTCCGGGAGGGCTGGAGGTCGGGGAGGTTGAACGGGTCGTCACGGGGCCGACGGGCGTCACCGGCCTTCTTGTCGAGATCGAGGACAGCCAACCTGATCGGTATGTCACCCTGGCGTTGGACGGACTGACGGTCGTTCAACGGGGCGACGACCGGGACCTGCAGGGCTCCCGGACCCGTGAACAGATGATGGCCTTGCCTGCGACGCCGTGGCCGTAGCGGGAAGCCGCAAGGTCCGCACTGTCCAGACGCCTTATCAGGCGCGTTGGAGTTGAAGAACCGGGCCCCGGAAGACGATCCGCAACCCCTTGGGCCGCCACGTGCGGACGAGGGAGGCGTCGAGGCTTTTGAGCGTGGCGCGTTCGAGCAGGCTTCCAAAGCCGGTACTGTCGCCCTGGGGCGCGAGCTCGTCGCCCGCCTCATCCCACACCAGTTCGAACTGGCCGTCTTGCGGTGGCGCGAGCTGGATGTGGAGACGTCCTCTTGCGCTCGACAGCGCCCCGTACTTGACGGCGTTGGTCGTGAGCTCGTGGAGCAGCAAGGCGACCATCGGGAGGGCTTGCGCGCTGATCTCCAGATTAGCGCCTTCGATCGAGACGTGCCCGCCGTCGCGTTCGTGCGGCGCGACGAGCGCGGCGAGCAGCGCCTTGAAGCTGGTCGCGGGTTCCTCCGTGCCTCCGGCGGAGAGGTCCGGCATGGTGAGGGCGTGCGCCTTGGACAGGGCGTACACGCGCGCGGACAGGTCGGACGCCAGGGCGTCGACCGACTGCGCTTCCTTGGCGCTCGCCAGGACCAGACCCGCCGTCATCGCGAACAGGTTCTTGATGCGGTGGTGCATCTCCCGCAGCAACAGGGACTGACGCTCGGCGGCCCGCTTCTCTTCCGAAATGTCGCGGGCAAGCTTGGAGGCGCCGACGACACGCCCCTCCGGGTCGCGTACAGGGGAGATGGTCACCGCCACATCCACGAGGCTTCCGTCCTTGCGCCGCCGCACGGTCTCGAACCGCTCGACGCGATGACCGTCCTTCAGCCGGGCCAGGATGGAGTCCTCTTCCTGCAGGCGATCCTCGGGGATCAAGAGGGTCACCGGCCGGCCGATGATCTCGTCGGCGCGGAACCCGAACAGCCGCTCGGCCCCGCCGTTCCAGCTCCGGATCACGCCGTCCAGCGTCTTGGTGACGATCGCATCGTCAAGATTGTCGATGACCGCCTTCAGCCAAGCCGAAGACTCGGCGATCGCTGGGGGGAGCTCGGGTTCGCTGTTCATCCCTGTTGTGTCACAAAGAGGGGGCATCGCGTCAAAGGAATTGCGTGAGCCGGAGGTGGGCGAGGTCCCTGAAATCGCCGGTGAAATCGAGATTCACGCTCGAGAGGGCTGCGCCCATGGCGGCGTTCGATCACCTTCGAAACCCGTGCGATCGGCATCTCAGCGCCAGATCTAAGAAGGCCGATTGGAGTCCGGGACGGCGATATCGATCCGCAGCGTCGCACGACCTTCCATCGGATCGGCGGGTTCGACGAGACCTATGTCGGCTACGGTGCCGAAGACACGGACCTGGGTTTTCGCATTGCGCGAGCGGGCCTGCCGCTACTCTTCGCCGGCGGCGCGCCGGTTTTCCACCTGCACCATAAGAGCTATGATCCGCCCCTGCAGCATTTTCGCGCCCTGATCGCCAACGCCAAGCGCTTTCACGCCGCCTGGTCGGTCTGGCCGATGGACGGTTGGCTGAGGGCGATGGCCGATCTCGGACTGGTCGACTGGTCGTCGGACGGATTGACCATCCGGCGCGATCCCACGCCGGCCGAAATCGCCGCCGCACGAAAAGATCCTGCAAATCCCTTCTAGGGCTACCGTCTTTCAAAGCGCAGGGTCGCCGTACGTATGAAACTCAAGGAGCCGACGCAGTTCAGTGTCCGACTTCTCTAGTAAAGAAGCGATCTTGGGCAGGCGACGGCCACGCATTGGGCCGCTATTGCGTAGTTGGCTAGATCGCTGAACTCGTGGCTTAGACCGGAACGTGCGCTTCGACGCCGTCAGTCTTGCCGCTCAAACCCGGTACCTCATCGAGCTGGCGAAGGCTGGTGAAACGACCTCTTTCCTCACGATAGCGAACGATTTCGAACCCGTGGCCGCGCAACATCTCAATCCCGTCCAAAGCGTCGGCGCTGGCGATGTTCAGGTCGATCATCGCTCGTCTCCCTCAGCTCTGCCCGCCGGGCGGTGTCCGAGGGCGAAGTCGATGGCTTCGATATCCACCTTCAACTTCACCAGATCACGGATGCGTTCGTGGTCGCCGGATGTCGCGGCGGCCACTGCGGTCGAGCACACTCCGCTCGTCAGCTGCTCGCGGATGGCCAAAAGCCGGGCGGCGACAGCATCATTATCCTGGATCACCGACACTATTTAAGGTCGGCGATCCCCTCGCCGGCCTCTTCTTCCTCGAGCAGAGCGGCGTTGTCGGCGTTTGCGGACAGGCGCACCTGATTGCCCTCGACCTCCGCGACAAGGCCGCCTGAGAGGTAATGATGGTGACCGCTGTGCGATCCGCTGTCGGCCTTGGTGAGTTTGATGCGATCGCCTTCCACCTTATCGACGGTGCCGAGATGGACGCCGTCGGCGCCGATCACTTCCATATGCTCTTTGATGTTCGAGAGGTCGGTCATGGTGCATCTCCGTTTACCTACGCCATCAACGAGGCGCGACGCGCGGCGTTCCAGAGACGAAAGCGGCGTAGCGGGTAATGCTGCTGCAGTACGTGCGGCTGCGCTGGGCGCTGAGCACTGGCGAGAGGCTCACCGATAAGACCGGCGGCTCGCCCGCACCATTTCTTCGACCCAGTTGATCAGCAGTGTGGCGTAAAGTCGCTGATGGGCGGGATCGCGCATCGCATGGGTCGCCTCGGCGATGACCCGGTGGCTGAACGAGTTCGCGTCCTTGAAGGCGGCCTGATAGGAGGCGATGACTTCGGGCGGAATGCGATCGTCCTTGCCCGACTGCACGATGAGAACGTCGCCCTCGAACGCGGCGCAGGCCGAAAGCGCCTTGTCTTCCTGCGGCGTTCGCAGTTGTTGTCGATAGGCGCGCACCGCGTCCTTATCGAGCTTGGTCTTGGGGACCCCCCAATGCCCGTCCGGATAAAGCGCCGGGACACGCAGCGCCAATCAGCGCACGTCTCGGATGCTCGTCAGCAGAGCCGACAAATAGCCTCCGTAACTCGTGCCGATCACGCCGATCGCACTGGGATCGATCAGCGGCTGGGACGCCAAATAGTCATAAGCCGCGGTCACGTCGTCCAACCCGTTCTGCCGGGTGACCTCGTCTCGGCTCGCATCGCTTTCGGCATGGCCTCGAAGGTCGAAGGTGAAACAGATGCAGCCCAGTCGAGCGAGATCCTCGGCCAGGCTCAGGTCTTCTTCCTGATCGCCGCCCCAGCCGTGGACAAACAGAAAACCCGGCACGGGGGCTTCCGGCGTCAGAAGCGTGCCGGTCAGCTTCTGTCCGTCGACAGACAGTCGCACCCGCCCTTCCTCGACGTCGTCAGGTTCAATCACGCTGTCCTCGTCACATATTTCGTCATCGGCCCGACCTTGGGGTCCTCACCCCGGAAATAGACGACATCCTCCGGTCCGACATCGGCGAGGCCGTACACTTCGACCGTTGCGGTTTCGACGGAGGTCAGCGCCGGCGAGGCGGCAAACGCCTCGAGTGCGGCGATCTCCGCGCCCGTCGCCCCGCCGACCCGCCACGACTGCTCCAGCACGCCTACACGCCTTCGCCCTCGCGCATCCTGCCGGCGAGGACATCGTAGTTTCGGCGGGTCAGGACCAAGTCGGGATAGGCGCGCTGAGCAGCGTCGTCGAACACGGCGGCGCAACGCACCGCTTCCACCGCCTCGGGGGTCAAGCCGAGGTGGGTCAGTCGATCGAGATCGCCACTGACGCACCTCAGTCGTGAACCGCCGTACACCTCGCGTCCTTTGTGATCGGTCGTTTCCCGCTGATCGCCGACATAGCTTATGCGCAGTCCGCCGACCGACAGGGTTCCAACGCTGTAGGTTTCCACGCCGAGTAGGTTTTCTTCAAGGACGACGCCGAAGGCGGCGATCTGCGCCTCGTCCTGATCGGCGATGACAGCGACGAGCGCCTCGGGCGTTTCGACGACCGTCTGGCCCAGACCTGCCTTGGCCAGCACATCCTTGACGCGGACAGGCCCGGTCTTAAGAAGGCGTCGACCAGCTTCGATTGCGTCGTCTACAGAGAAGGCGGTGTAGCCTTCCAGCGCCGCATCGCCCAAACGGTCGGCCGTGGTGTTGGACCAGCCGGCCGGGTAGGTCGCGGACCGATCGATCAGGCCGTGGGTGATCGCCTTGGTGGCGATGAAGCGGTGTGGCACGCGGCCGCCCAACAGATTGCTTGAGGTGAAGACCATGCGCGAGGTCATGTCTTCACCGACCAGGGTGTCGCGAGGCACCAGCAAGATGTCGGGTCCGACGTCTTCCGCATCTTCAACGACATCAACGACCGGGAGGCGCAGAAGGCGCGCCAGGCGAGAAACAAGCATCTCTCTGGACGCCTGATCATGCAGATTGCCCGGATTGTGTCCGTCTGGATCGAAAAGCGCGATGCCGGCGAGCGCGGCCGCATTGGTAAATGAAGGCATCGGGGCGACGCCCGATGGATTGACGATGATCATGGCGGTCAGCGCTCCCTGCCAAGGGTCAACCCAAAGAGCGATCAACGGTTCAGCACGCCAACTTTTCTTTTTGCCCGATCCGGCGCGTCGTCATTGGGACGACAGGCCGATGCCGCGACGTGGCACTAATCAGGGTGGGAAACGTCCTATACCCGCGCGGCTTCGCCACTGAAGAGGTGCGTTTTCGCACATAGGAACGGTGACCCAGGGGGCGTCGTCGCCCACCCATGAGCGACCTGACAGCCAATATCGTGGGTACAGCGGCTGCGGTCTGCTCGATCACGAGCTTTGCGCCCCAAGCCCTCAAGATCTGGAAAGAGCGCGACGCGTCTTCGGTCAGCCTCAAAACCTATTCGCTCACCGTCACCTGTTTCATCCTCTGGGTGGTCTATGGCGTCATGACCCAGGCTTGGCCGGTGACGGTGTCGAACAGCTTCGCCCTGATCATGGCGACCTGCGTCTTAATCATGAAGTGGCGATTTCGCGATGGCGATCCTGACGCGCATTAGGTTGCATCGACCGGCTACCGCGTATCCTTCGCCTTGCCCGTGCTTGTCAGACGTGGCCTGGTCAAACCGGTATTGCTGAGGAGAGCCATGCAGACGTGCGAGTTGTCCGATCAAAAAGCCGCAGCCATGGACGATCGTCAGCAATTCCGAGACAGCGCGGACCACTCGAGATTGACATTGACCCGGGTCGAAAGGCGTCAGCCGAAGAGTCCGTGGAGCCACCAGCTGAGATCGCCGGTCTGAGACTGTTCGCCATCGCCGCGTCGAAAGACCCAGAAGCGCGCGCCAGCCTCATCCTCAAGCTGGAAATAGTCGCGCACTGCATCGCGTTCGCCGTCACGCCGCCACCATTCGCCGAAGATCCGCTCAGGACCATCAGCGCGCCTGACGCGTCTTCATCCGGATGATGGAGGGCCTGTCCGGGGCTCAGACCGAACGCCGCACGGTCATGATCGATGCGACCTATCTCAAGGCGCACCGCACGGCTTCGAGCCTGCGGGTAAAAAAGGGGGTCTCGGGCGACTGATCGGACGCACGAAGGGCGGCATGAACACCAAGCTGCACGCCGTGACCGATGCGAACGGAAGGCCCATTAGCCTGTTCATGACAGCGGGTCAGGTCAGCGACTACACCGGCGCCGCCGCCCTCCTGGACAGCCTTCCCCGGGCTCAGTGGCTGCTCGGTGATCGGGGCTATGATGCGGACTGGTTCAGGGATGCCTTGCAGGCCAAGGGCATCACGCCCTGCATCCCGGGCCGCAAAACCCGCACTGAACCCACCCGCTACGACAAGCGACGCTACAAGCGGCGAAACCGGATCGAAATCATGTTTGGACGCCTGAAGGACTGGCGCCGGGTCGCCACCCGCTACGATCGCTGTCCGACCGTCTTCCTGTCCGCCATAGCCCTCGCCGCCACCGTCCTGTTCTGGCTATGAGTCCTGAGCCTAGCACTCTTCAAACTGGCCAAGAAGCGGTTCATGCGCGGCGGCACCCCGCTGGACACCTTGTTGATCGTCATCGTCGGCGCGGTCCTGGGACGCGGCATCGTCGAGGGCGAACATTTCTACGGCACGCTCGCCGCCTGTCTGGTCCTCGTCGCACTCCACTATCTGCTGGCCGGTCTGGCGTATCTTGTCCCAGCGCTGTCCGCCGTGATCGAGGGACACCCCAGAATTCTCATTCGGGGCGGACGGATGGACACGCATCAGATGCGCGCCGCGTTGCTCAAGCCTGAGGATCTGCGCGAGGTGGCCCGGTTGCGCTATGGGTCAATCGACCTCGAGCGCGTCATGGAAGCCCGACAGGAGCGAAGCGGCGAAATCAGCCTTGTTCTCCGCGGCCTCGACGAAGAACCTCATCTCCATGGGCGACGCCGGGAGAGCGGTCCGGACTCGGTGGAGCGGGCGACCGATCTGGGAGGGCGTGGCGACGAAATTTCAGGATGATTTCATGGGCCAGCGCCGCGAACAGGTCGCTGGTCGATGCGGTCGGATCACCGCGATCACCGTGAGGACGAGGTGTGCCGTCCGCCGACGCCCGGCCAAGCCGCGGGGTGGCTTCGGCGCGGGCTAGCGAGCATGACCCGGCGCACCGGTCAGGCCTGCCTGAAAACGGACTGCGGACTCCGGCGAGCCCACGACACGGACGTCATGAGCGCCGCACGCCGCCTGAAGCGCGGCCCGAGCGCTGTCCCCGATCGTCGCGCTGGCGGGACCGGCCCAGCTCAAATCCTCCCCTACGCGGGCCCGGAGGGCGCCATCGGTTCTGTCGCGCAAGACCAAATAACCGGCTTTATCGATATCCAGGCCGATCTCGGCATGAAACCACGCCAGTCGGGTCGCCGGCTGACCGCGCTCGCCGACGAAGAAACATCCGTCGCGCAGTTCGACCCGGCCGCCGTGAGGCCTGAGGCTGCCCGCCTGTTCGCGTCGTGGATGCGGGCCAGTACCGGATCGCAGGGCGGGCTGCGTAGCTCACCGTCGGGAGCACAAGGTTGGAGACAAAGCTCCAGCGAATATGCTCGGGAGCGGTCCAGCCGTTCTCATCGGCCCAGCGATCGAACTCGCGCTCTGTGAGGCCCGTGTCGATCGCAGTGACGGCCGCGTCCTTGCGGCTGTCGGCCAGGCCGTAGCCCAGAAGGGCGCCCCGCCGCTCCAGCCGCTCGATCCAGAGCTGGCCCACCTGGCGCGCGTCGCGCGGCGGGGGGCAAGGCTTCGCGAACGGCGCCCTGGGAGCGCGCGGGCGCGGGCTGGTTCAGCAACACCGCGTAGTCGGGCGTCGGGGCGTCGGTTTGACTCGCGTAGGCGGCTATCGGCATCTCGACGGCAGGCTCTCGCCCGGTGGGTGAACAGCCGACGCAGAGGATCAACAGGGGGACCAGCTTGTGCATCACGTGACCTGCGGTCGCGGCGACCTTGCGGACGCCTTTGATCGGACGGGCAAGGCGACCTTTGGGGCGCAGCCGCCTCAGTTCCCGCTAATCGCGCAGGCTGGCCGGGACTTGGCCGCCATTTTCAGCGAGCTTGCGCCATACCGCCTTCGACAGGGCGATGTTCTGCTCCGCCGAGCCGGGGGCGCCGACGTGGACGCCGAGTTCCTCGGCCAGTTCCTTGCGGTTCTCGAGACTGGAATCCAGGTCGAGCAGCTTGAGGAGATCGACGATCGAAGTGCGCCAGTTGCCGCCGCCGCCCTTGGTCGCGGCGATCTGTTCAAGCACCTGCTCCACGTCCACGGGCTGTGGCGTGAACGTCGGCGCCGTCGGGGTCGGGGCAGGGGAGGCCGTCGCGGGCCCCGGCTGCGCCGGTTGCGGGCCGGACGAGGCCGGGGCGGATTTGTGCCCGGTGATCTTGTTCCAGATTTTTCCGAAGAGGCTCATCAGAAGGTCCTTGCGGTGATGGGAGACTTGGGGCCCGGACGCCGTCCGGGGCCAGGGGGTTATCGTTGAACCACGACCAGTTCGGTCCGCCGGTTTTCGGCGAGGCCGCCCTCGGTCGCATTGCTGTCCACAGGGTTGGTCTCTCCGCCCGAAAGGGCCTCGATGCGGCGCGCGTCGACGCCGGCGGCGGTCAGGGCCGATCGGACCACGTCGGCGCGAGCCTGCGCCAGCGTGCGGTTGGCGGCGTCCTCGCCGCGCGCGTCGGCGTAGCCGTACAGCCGCACGCGGGCGTTGGGGTACCGGTTCAGAACGCCGGCGACGGCCTGGATCTCGGGACGGTCCTGGGCGCGGATCGTGCTCGAGCCGGTATCGAAATGCACCCGTTCGAACGCGAAGGTGCGGGGCGCTGCGTCCGTGCCCGCGAGATAGGCGTCGAGGCTGGAAACGCCCACGGCGGCGTCGCCGGGCAGGACGGGCTGGGTCGCTGCGGGTCCGACGGGCTCGGCTGGAACGGTACGGTCGACGTCGTCGCGGCTTCCGCACCGGGTCAGGAGCAGGAGAATGATCAGCAGCGCAGCGGCGCCGAGGATCCAGGGCAAATACCGTCGCAGACCCGCCGGAGGCGGCGGCGTGCGCGGATCGCGATCTCTGTTGAGGGTCATTGGAGGGCCTTTCTGGGGAATTAGGCGGATCGGACGCTTGGCGGCTGATCATGCAATGAGGGGCGGGCGGGCGACCTAGGCTTTCGGCCGCATCGCCTCCGCATTGACCGCGGCGTCCGCGATGGTGGTGAGATCGTCATCCGTCTGGGATTCCTCCTGCAGCGTCTCGTCGAGCAGGGCGGCGGCGTCCTTCAGGCCCAGAACGAGCGCCCAGCGCTTGAGGGTGCCGTAACGGGTGATCTCATAGTGTTCGACGGCCTGGGCCGCGGCGAGCAGGCCGGCGTCCAGCGCGGCGGTGTCCTTGTACTCCTCGGCGATCTCATCGCCTTCGGCCAGGATGCCTTCGATCGCGTCGCAGGTCTTGCCGCGCGCCGGCTTGCCGATGATCTCGAACACCTGCTGCAGCCGCTCGATCTGGCCTTCGGTTTGATCCTTGTGCTTCTCGAACGCCGCCTTCAGTTCAGGCGACTGGGCCGCGCGAGCCATCTTGGGCAACGACTTCAGGATCTTACGTTCCGCATAATAGATGTCCTTCAGCGTGTCGTGAAACAGGGTGTCGAGCGTTTTCTCGGCCATGTGGTTCATCCTCGGATCCGCGCCCTTCGCGCAGAACGAGAACGCCTCGAGGGGCGAAGGTTTCCGGTTCGTGGTCGGCTCGGCTGAAAGCCGCGCGCTTCTCCGTGCCCCGATCGAACGACCGAGAGCGCGATCCCAGCCTGCGCGCGACGCGATCCCCCCAAGCGGCCAACGGAATAGCAACGGCCGAACGGGTCGGGGTTGCCTTGGCCAGCTCGGTGCGAGGAACAGGGCGGGGGCGAGCGGCGTTCGAGGGCCATGCATCGCACCCGTACTGTGACGGCTGAGGATCAGGACCTTGATGCGCGCTGGCGGGCGCGGTTCGGAGAGCCCTTGCCTATTCTCGGCGCCGCAGAGTTCGTACTTGAGATCCTCGACAGGCCATCCAGGCCGGCGCCCGGAGGAAAGCGTGGCCGCAGGGACCTCAGCGGATCTACAGCGTGATGGTTTGAGCCGGTGCACGGCGTTTCATCGGAAATCCCGGGTTGGGACTCGGATCGTGTCGAGCGAGAGATCGGGGATGTAGATGTCCCGGGCCTTCGGCGTGCGGGCGTCCGGCGCGCTGCCCCTGTAGACTTCGTCGCCGCGGCCGTGGGGCAGAGGGAATGAGTCCCGTCGGCCGAGGGAGGCGAGCAGTTCCGAGCCGTCGTGCAGCCGTGTCGCAACGATATGGACGACATCGCCTTCGCGCTGAACCTTGCCATCGACGACGAGCAGACTGGCGGTGAGCACGATCCGGCGCTGCTGTTCGTAGAGGCTCGGCCAGATCACGAGGTTGGCCACGCCGGTTTCGTCCTCGATGGTGATGAACATCACCCCCTTGGCCGATCCGGGCTTCTGCCGGACGAGCACCAGACCGGCGACGCGCGTCAGGCGTCGATCCCGCATCGCGGAGGCGTCGGCGCAGCTCATGACATGGCGGGACCGAAGGGTGTCCCGCAGGAAGGTCATCGGATGGTCCCGCAGGGTGAGCCCGACATGGCTGTAGTCCTCGACCACCTCCTGGCCGGCCGGCATGGCGGGGAGCATCGACTGCGGTTCGCAGACCTCCGACGTGGTCGCGCCGTCTTCCTGGGTGACCGCGAAGAGCGGCAGAGGGTCGTCGCGAAGCGCTTTGATCGCCCACAGCGCCTCCCGTCGTTGCAGGCCGAGACCCGGCAGGAACGCATCCGCCTCGGCGAGGCGGGTCAGGGCTCCGACCGGCGTCGAAGACCGTCGCCACACGTCCTCCATGCAGGTGAAGGCGCCGGTCTGCCGGTGAACGAGAAGACGTCCGGCGTCCGCGTTCGCCAGGCCGCGCACCATGCGCAGGCCGAGACGTACGGCGAACCGGTCCTCTCGGTCGGTCGGCTCCAGGGTGCAGTCCCAGCGGCTGGCGTTGACGCAGACCGGGCGGATCTCGACCCCGTGCTCGCGCGCGTCGCGCACGATCTGGGCCGGGGCGTAGAAGCCCATCGGCTGGGCGTTCAGGAGCGCTGCGCAGAAGACATCGGGATGATGGCATTTGAGCCAGGAGGAGGCGTAGGCGATCAGGGCGAAGGAGGCCGCGTGGCTTTCGGGGAAGCCGTAGGACCCGAAGCCCTCCAGCTGGCTAAATGTCTTCTCGGCAAACTCCGCCTTATAGCCGCGTTCGACCATGCCGGAGACCAGCTTGTCCTTGAAGTGGCTGACGCCCCCGGTGAACTTGAAGGTGGCCATGGCCCGGCGGAGCTGATCGGCTTCGGACGCCGTGAACCCGGCGCATTCGATGGCGACGCGCATGGCCTGTTCCTGGAACAGCGGCACGCCCAGGGTCTTGCCGAGCACCTTCTCCAGCTCGGGCTTGGGATAGACGATCGGCTCCCGGCCTTCGCGCCGGCGCAGATAGGGGTGGACCATGTCGCCCTGGATCGGGCCGGGCCGGACGATGGCGACCTCGATGACCAGGTCGTAGAAGGTGCGGGGCTTGATGCGTGGCAGCATGGCCATCTGGGCCCGGCTTTCGATCTGAAACACCCCCAACGTGTCCGCCTTGCGGATCATGGCGTAGGTCTTGGGATCCTCGGCCGGGATGGAGGCCAGGTCCAGATCGATCCCCTTGTGTTCGGACAGCAGGTCCAGACCGCGCCGCATGCAACTGAGCATGCCGAGCGCCAGGACATCGACCTTCATGAACTTCAGCGCGTCGATATCGTCCTTGTCCCACTCGATGACCTGGCGATCCTTCATGGCCGCGGGTTCGATGGGGACGAGATCGTCCAGCCGGTCGTTCGTCAGCACAAATCCGCCCGGGTGCTGGCTGAGATGGCGGGGGAAGCCGATCAACTGACGGGACAGATCGAGCGCCAGCCTCAAGCGGCGGTCCTGGAGATTGAGATTGAGCTCCTCGGCGTGCCGATCCTCGACGCCTTCGCTCGAATAGCTCCAGACCTGGGACGACAGGGTCTTGAGCAGGTCCTCGGAAAGTCCCACGGCCTTCCCGACATCCCGCAGGGCCCCCCGTGAGCGGTAGCGAATGACGGTCGCGCACAAGGCGGCGCGGTTGCGGCCGTAGGTGTCATAGACCCACTGGATGACCTCCTCGCGCCGTTCGTGCTCGAAATCGACGTCGATGTCCGGGGGCTCCTTGCGCTCCTGGCTGACGAAGCGCTCGAACAGAAGGTCGTTACGGCCGGGGTCGATCGAGGTGATGCCGAGGACGTAACAGACCGCCGAGTTGGCGGCCGAGCCCCGGCCCTGACAAAGGATACTCTGGCTGCGGGCGAAGCGGACGATGGCGTTGACCGTCAGAAAATAGGGCGCGTAGTCGAGGCTTTCGATCAGTCCGAGTTCGTGCTCGAGCGTCGCGCGGACCGCGTCCGGGAGACCTTCCGGGTAGCGCTCGGCGGCGCCGGCCCAGGTCAGCCGCGTCAACTCCTGTTGCGGCGTCGCGCCCGGCGTCGCCTCCTCGGGATACTGATAGGCCAGCTCGTCCAGATTGAAGCGGCAGCGGTCGGCGATCTCCAGAGTCCGCGCCAGCGCTTCGGGATGGCGGGCAAAGAGGCGGTGCATCTCCTCGGCCCGCTTCAGATGTCGGTCGGCGGATCGCTGGCGGCGGAAGCCGACATCGTCGATGGTGCAGCCGTTGCGGATGCAGGTGACGACGTCCTGCAGGATACGCCGATCCGGATGATGGAAGAGGACGTCGTTGGTGACCACGGGCCGCACGCCGGCGGCCTCGGCCAACTCGCACAGAGCATGCAGCCGCAGCTGATCGCGCGGCCGTCGACGCAAGGTCAGGGCGACGAAGGCATCGCGGCCGAACAGTTCGGCCAGCCGATCGAGCCGACGCGCGCAGACGGCATCGGCCCGATCCGGGGCGAGGACGGCGATCAGGCCCTGGCTCCAGAGCGCGAGGTCGTCCCAGGACAGATCGCAGCCGCCCTTGCCGGCGCGGCTCTTGCCGAGCGTCAGCAGACGGCAGAGCCGGGCATAGGCCGCCCGATCGGTCGGATAGACGAGAATCTCGGCTCCGTCGGTCAGGACCAGGCGACAGCCGACGATGAGCCTCACGCCCGTGGCCTTGGCCGCCTCGTGGGCGCGGACGATCCCCGCCACGCTGTTGCGATCGGTGACCGCCAAGGCCTCGACGCCGCAGATCGCCGCCTGACTGAAGAGTTCCTCGCAGGAGCTCGCCCCCCTCAGGAAGGAGAAGTGGGAAGCGCATTCCAGTTCGACATAGCGCGCGGACACGTTCGTGCTTTGTTCTTTCTGGCGCCGCTCGTCAACTCAGGTCTCGCGCAAGGTGCGGAAGGTCACCGAATATCGCAGCGCGGCCATGGGGGCGATGCTGTGCTCCCAGTCCCAACGCGCCGGCCCGTCCAGCAGATAGGCGGACCCCGATGGCAGGTCGAGCGACCGCCGTTCCCAACCCGACCCGGTCCGGCGGCGGAACCGCATCCGCGCCGGTGCGCCGAAGGAGATCCCGATGATCTGGCCGTACTGCGGTCGGTCCCGATGCCAGCCGATGCCGGCGCCCGGCTGATATTCGGTGACCAGCGCCTGGGCGACGGCGTCCCGCTTGAGGCCGGCGAAGCCGGCGGCGCGGTCCGCCAGCGGATGGAGAAACGGCGGGATGGGCTCGGCGGCCTCGAGACGCCCGCGCGTGAAGTCATAGCGGGAGCCGTAGGAGACGACGCGACGGGCGCCCTGCCAGCCATGAAATTCGAAGGGTGCGAAGGGCAGTTCGGCGAAGGCGGCGGCCAGTGCAGACTGTTCGTCGGCGTCGTTCAGCGCCGGATCAAGCCGAAGGCCTGCCGGCTCCAGCGCCGGCGCGCCGAAGAGATCGGTCTGGGACGTCATCCGGCGACAACGCCTGGGCGCCGCGAACGGTGGCCGGGGCTGTGCGGACGGC
Organism: uncultured Brevundimonas sp.; assembly: GCA_963522565.1. Taxonomy (GTDB): domain Bacteria; phylum Pseudomonadota; class Alphaproteobacteria; order Caulobacterales; family Caulobacteraceae; genus Brevundimonas. Next base: position 109,543 of record CAUQZC010000010.1, read on the forward strand.
CGTGCCTTCGACCGAAGCGCGGCTCATTCCGCCGCTTCCGCGACTGTGGTCCTCGCACGATAATCAGCTAATCAGGCCACGACGCAGCGACGCCGTCCGCGCCAAGTCGGCACCGGGCTTGGGCAAAAGCGAACGGGCCGGGTCGTTGACCCGACTTAGCTGACCGCCGATCTTCAACGCCACGCCGCTTCATGGCAGAATAGGCCTATGGGGACGCGCAAGACCTTGGTGCGGTCGGAAGCCGGCGTGACGCTCGAACGGATCGAGCGCCTGAGCGCGCGCGGCGCCGCGCACCTCAGCGGCTTCGAACTGTCCAGCCGCCGGTTCGTCGAGGCCCAGCGGATCGCCGAGGAGCGTGAGGCGCACGACGCGTTCGACCTAGAGGTCATCGCCGTCCTTTCGGATCCTGAACTGCAGCGCGACGAGCATCGACGAGAGGAACCTCGCGGGTAGCGCTGAGGTTCATGGGGCAAAGGAGAACCCTCATGAGCCATACACCAGACCCGCGTTCCAGTCCTGACTCCGGCCCAGACGACGTAGACCGGAATTCGGACAGCGACCGGTCGCCCGGCATCGAGAGTCCCGACGCCGTCGGACCAGGCGAGAGCGACCAGAGACCTCAGGACGACGCCGAACACGACGTCGAGCGCGAGGACGCGGTGGACGACGACGGGCGGGGAGACGCTCAACCCTGACGGCCCTAGCCGAACTGGCCGTGGATGAACCAGGCCTGGGACCCCGTCGCGGCGTCCTCGCCGTCGCCGGCCCGGAACAGCCAGAACCGCTCGCCCGCCTCGTCCTCGACCTGGAAATAGTCCCTGACCGCCCACATCTCGGCATCGCGGCGGCCCCATTCGCCGAAGATCCGTTCCGGGCCGTCGGCCCGGCGGATACGGCGCCGGACCCCGCGCCAGGTGAAGTGGGTCGGCGGGTTGTCGGGGAGGAGCGCGAGGGTTTCGATCGGCTCCGGTCGGCGGAACAGCCTGGCAGGGCGGGGCCAGTCCGGCGACCAGGCCTTACCGGTGGGCGCGGCCAACGGCGCGAGCTTGCGCATCGACCGCTCGGGAACATCGCTCTCGACGGGCGCCAGGCGATAGAGCCGCTCGGCGCCGATCCGGTTCGAGAGCGTATCGATCAGCCCGGAGACATCGGGCATCGCCGGCTCGCCGAGGCGGCCTGCGGCCGGACGCCAATCCAGCGGTTCGGCCGCGCTGGCCGCGAGCGTCATGCGCTCGATGCCGAACCCGGGCTCGATGGTCTCGATCCGGTCGGTCAACAGGCGCGTCAGGCGACGCGTATCCCGTACCGGCCCGGCCAGCCCGACGCGGACCGCTTCGATCCGGTTGTCGACGCGGTGGCAGAGCCAGTCGAGGCGGCGGACGCCAAGACCGCGCGCTTCCAGAAGGCCGCACAGGGCGGCGGCAAGAACGCCCGCATAGCGGGCCAGCGTCTCGGGGGCGCCGATCGGTTCGGCGAAGACCTGTTCGACGCGTGGTGTCTCCGGCGCCTCGACAGGGATCAGAGGCTCGGCCGCCCGCCCGTAGGCCTGATCCAGCCGTCGCCCCAGTTCCGCGCCGAACCGTAGCTGCAGCGGCGCGCGGGGCCGGTGGGCGAGGTCGCCGATCCGCTCGAAGCCCATTCGGCGCAGGGCGGCGGGCAGTTCCGCCGGGAGGCGCAAGGCCTCGAGCGGGAGCGGGGCCAGGGCCGCGTCGATCGCGAACTCGCCGACGACGTCCAGGTCGCGGCGGAAGCGGGCGACCGCATGGGCGGCTCCGTAGGTCGGAGCCACGGCTGCGCGGGCGCGGACGCCGACCCGCTGGAGGCGCGCCGTCAGATCGCCCAGAAGCGCCGTTTCGCCGCCCTTGAGATGCGCGGCCCCGGTGATGTCGATGGCCAGCCCGCCAGGCGGATCAGCCTGGCAGACGGGCGCGTAGCGGCGCATCGCCCATACGGCGAGACGATCCAGCGCATCTGCGTCTCCGTTCGGATCGGCGTCTCTCAAGTCCAGATCAGGGATCAGGGCCTGGGCCTGGGTGGCCGCCATGCCAATGCGCGCGCCGCTGGCGGCGGCGGCGGCGTTGCAGGCGGTGACGACTCGTCTGCGGCCGACCCGGCCGGTGAGCACGAGGGGCCGATCAGGCGGCGGCGCGTCCGCGCCGAGCCGTCGGCGAAGCCGATCGACGGGCCAGTTCGGCAGGAAGAGCGAGACGACCCGTCTCATCGCAAGCGTCCAGAATGAAGTCCGCCGCGTCGGCGCCGCGGCAGCGCATGAGTTCGATCCGCCATCGCGCTCGCCCGATGCCTGGAACCGGCAAGGGCGCCGACGGCTCGGCGCTGACGCGCCAGCGGGTCGCGGCCGCGGTCGGTTGACCGAAGTCTGCAGCCTCGGCCGCGCGACGCCATCGGCGGACCGCCAGACCGATCACACCCGAGGCTTCGGCGGCGAGTTGAAGCCGGCGCGAGGCGGTCATGCTGAGGCGGGACGTCTCGCACACGACACCGGCGAGACCGCGATGACGCAAGCCTTCCTCGAAACAGGCCATCAAGGCCTTCTCGTCTCCGGCCTCGACATAGATTACCCGATCCGGCTCCAGTCCGGCCTGGCTGAGCGCGGGGGCGAACAGGTCCGGTCGCGTGATGCACCAGAGCACGGGACCGGGGAGGCGGGCGACCACCCCGGCAGCGAACAGAGCGGCCGCAGCGCCGCCGACGGCGTCGTCACCACCTCCGGCCACCTCGTGGAGCGCGCCCAGGGTCAGTCCCCCGCCCGGCAGGGCGGCATCCACCGGCGCCACGCCGAACGGCAACACACCGACCGGTCTTCGGTCGGCCTGCTCCAGGGCCAGGACCTGAGCACGCAGATCTTCAAGTTTGGCCGAGCGCGCGGCCGGCATCGACGAACTCCTCATTGCCACGATAATGTTCTTGAAACGTTCTGGTTCGGCGCCGGGGGCGGAGTCAATCCGGCGGGGCGTTTATCCCCGCCGATTTGCGGCGAGGTCGGAGCCGTGAAATCCTGCGCCCGACGGCCCCCGGAAGGTTCTATGTGCAACGAATATCAGCTCATCCTGCCGTTCGATGACATCATCGCGGCGTTCAACCAGACGGGCGACCGGCTGGTCTTTCCAGGAGGCATGCCGAATTTCGGACCGATGGCGTCGATCCGCATCGGCGATCGCGCGCCTGTCATCCACATGGGAAAGGCGGGGCCAGAGGTTCTCATGACGCCTTGGGCGTGGAAGGGGCCGGGGGGACGGCCGGTGTTCAACTTCCGCTCCGATGGACGGTCGTTCCAAGGATCGCACCGGTGCCTGATTCCGTCGGACGGCTTTTTCGAGTTCACCGACGCGGAACCGGGCCAGAAGCGGAAGACGAAGTGGCGTTTCACCCTCGCCGGCCAGCGGCTCTTCTGGGTGGCGGGTCTGATCAAGGACGGCGCCTTCGCCATGTTGACCACCGAGCCGGGGGTGGACATCGCCCCCTATCACGACCGCCAGATCGTGGTCTTGCGCCCCCAAGACGGTGCGGCCTGGCTCAATCTGCAGACACCGCACGACGACCTGTTGCGGGCATTGCCCGCCGGGAGCCTCGATGCCGAGAAGGTCTTCCCGGTCGCGGCCTGAGCCTGAATCCGAGAAGGCGTCTGAACGAATGTGGCGCCGGGTCACGCGCCGCGAGGCCAACGCGCGTCTGAGGGGAGCGGCCAAGTCGTCGCGGAACTTCCGGCGGCCGCTGAACAGGTCTCAGGACCGTTCCCCGGGGCCGCGACCGGAGGGAAGGGAAGGGCGGGGAGGGGCGCTCCGCTTCGGAGTGGTCAGGAGCTCATCATGTCTCTCGCCCTCATCGAGCCGCCCAACCCGCGGCGGCTGTCCACTTTCGGTCGCGCTGTAACCACCGCCGACGGCGGCTGCGCCTGGCTTCACCGTCTCCTCATCGATCTCGACCTCGCGGCCGACGGAGCCCTGGTCGGCGCGCTCCAGCGCCGGTTCGAAACAGTCGGCGCCTTCGTTCACGCCGACGCTGCGGAGTTGAAGCGCCACGGTCTCGACCAGAAGACGGTAGACCGCATCAAACGCCTGGCGGGACTGATCGAACATCTCGCCCGGGAAACCGCCAGCCGCCAGCCTGTGATCACCTCATGGTCGAGCCTCGTCGCCTACGCCCGTGTGTCCGTCGGTCATCGGCCAAGGGAACAGTTCCGCGTCCTGTATCTCGACAAGAAGAACCGCCTGCTTTGCGACGAAGCGGCGGCGGATGGCACCGTGGACCATGCTCCGGTGTATCCCCGCGAGGTGGTGCGGCGGGCGCTCGAGGCCGGCGCGTCCGCCCTGATCCTCATCCACAATCACCCGTCCGGCGATCCCCAGCCGTCGCAGGCCGACATCGCCATGACGCGCAAGGTGGTCGAGGCGGCGAGGGTGTTTGACATCCCGGTGCACGACCATCTCGTGGTGGGTCGGGAGGGCACGGCGAGCTTTCGGCAGATGGGGTTGCTCCCATGAGCCTGCGCGGCATTGTCGCCGCCCTCGGCGGCGATCTCTATCACAACGGCGCGCGCGCCAACGTGCCTGGGCCCGGCCATTCCGGCGAAGACCGCTCCGTGTCCCTGTGGCTGACGGAGGGGCGCGTCGTGGCCCATTCGTTCGGAGGGTCGGACTGGCGCGCCGTGATGGCGGATCTGCGCCGTCGCGGCCTCGTGGACGCGGCGGGCCGGCCGACGGGCGCGCCGCTGTCCGGCGCCGCATCGGTCGCACGTCCGGATACGCGCGTTCGTCGGCAGACGGCCGAGCGGCTCTGGTCGCAGGGCGTGAGGATCGGCCCGTCCGGCCTGGCCGCCCGTCATCTGCAGCGTCGCGCCGTTCCTTGGTCCATTGGCGTTCGCGACCTTCTCGAACATCCCGCCGCGCCGGTCTCGGTCTATCGGACCGGCGGGCCGACCCTGCGGGCTCTGATGGCCCGCATCAGCGATCCCGACGGGCGCACGACCGGGGTGGAACTGACCTATCTGGACGCTGCGGCGCGTCAGGCGGTCCGATTGGCGGTGTCACGCAAGACCGTGGGCTGTGTTCCGCCCGGCGCTGCCGTCCGTTTGTCCGTCGTCGGCCGCAGGATGCTGGTGGCTGAAGGGGTCGTCACGACCCTTTCGGCCGTGCGCGGGTTCGACCTGCCCGGCTGGGCGCTGCTCTCCGCCGGCAATCTGGCGGCCTGGACGCCGCCGCCCGATGTCCGCAGCGTTGTGATCGCCGCTGACCGCGGTCTCGCCGGCGAGGCCGCCGCCCGCCGTTTGAAGCATCGCCTTACGGCGCTCGGCCTTGCTGTGGAGATGCGTCTGCCGCCGCCCGGCTGTGGCGATTGGAACGACGCCATCCGCACGACCGCCGAAGGGGGAAAGGAAGGGCGAGGGAGTGCGCCGGAGAGGCGGGGATAGGCCCCGTCGCCGGCAGGAGTTCCGTCATGCCCAGATCCGCCTCCGCCGCCCTCACGGTCGTCGAGACCCCGTTCGACATCGCCGCAGCCCGCGCCCGACTGCGGGTTCCCCTGCGCGATGTGGACATCGCCCCCGAGAACCTGCGCTTCGGCGAACCGCCGGACGACGACATTCCGCTGCTGGCGGAAACCCTATTCGCGGCGGGCCAGCTGGAGCCGCTGACCGTGCGCCCGGGACGGCGAAACGAGCGGGCGAACATGGCCCTGGACGGCCGTCGTCGCCTCCTCGCCTTGCGCTATCTGCTGGAAGGCGGCCGCATCGAGGACGGCTTCCTCGTGGACGTGGTGGTGGAGACGGATCCCGCGCGCCAGGCGGCCGCTGTCCTGCTCACCAACACCGCCGCCCCGGTTCACGTCGCCGACGTCATCGCCGCGATCGGCCGGATGCTCAAGGGCAAACTCGCCGTGCCCGGGATCGCGAAGGCCTTGGGGTACGCCGAGATCGACGTGAAGCGGCTCGCCGCCCTGTCGGCCCTGCCGCCCGTGGCCCTCGAAGCCTTGCGGCGCGGTCGGCTCAATCTGCGGCAGGCCCGGCTGCTCGCCCGGCTGCCGGACAAGGCCGAGCAGGCCGAATATGCGCAAATGACGCTCGACGGACATGGCTTCCAGGACTGGCGCATCACCGAGAAGCTGGACGAAGACCAGGTCACGGCGGGCGACCCGCGCTGCGCCCTGGTCGGCGCGGAGCGCTATGCAGCGGCCGGCGGCCGCACCGTCGTCGATCTGTTCGGAGAGCGCGCGCCGGTGCTTCTCGACCCGGCGATCCTGACCGACGTCTGGACGCGGCGCGCGCGAGAGATCGCCCTGGTCTTCGAGGCGGAAGGCCTTGCCGTCCATGTGTCGGCGGGCGACGCTCTCGAGCTGCCGGACGATCTGGAACCGGCTCGCTACGCCTATGGCGGCATGCTGCCCGCCGCCGAGCTGGACGCCTATCGCGAGGCGCGCGAGGTCTTCAACGCCGCCGCCGAGGCGGTCGGGGAACGGCTTGCCGAAACCACGGACCCGGCCGTCGTCGATCCCCTGCTGATCGCGATGGCGAAGGCGCGCCTCGCGATGGACCAGATCAGCTGGGGCGGCCGCATCGCCACGACAATGGTCTTCTTTCCGTCCGTCCGGGCGGGCCTCGACATCCGCTGCTTTACCCCGGTCGAGCCGGAGATCGAGGACGACGAGGAGCTCAGCGACGCCCGCGAGGAGGTCGACGACGACGGCGATCTGTCGCCGGCGAACGGGCGATCCCATCGGGCGCCGGAGGTCGAGGCGCCGGAGCCCGAGACCGAGGGGATCAGTCACGCCCTGCACGCGGTGCGCACCGATGTCGCGACCCGCGGCCTGATCCGGGCGCTGGCCGACGATCCGGGCGCGGCGCTCACGGCGCTGATCGCGCGCCTGTTCGTCCAGGTCGCGGTCCGCGGGTTCGGCGCACGATCCGAATCCGCCTTCGCCCTGACCGCGACGGCCTTCAACCCCGCCGGCGGACGGATCATCGAGCCTCTGGACGGCGACGTTCGCCAACGGCTTGATGAGCGGCGCGCGGCCTGGGAGGGGTCGGACCAGACGGTGATCGCCTGGGTTCACGCGCTCGCGCATGGCGACAAGATGAGCCTGCTCGCCGAGCTGACGGCCCTGACGCTCGATCTGCGCGAAGAGCGGACCAGCCTGATCCGGCGGGCCGCGCGCGCCGAGGCGGCGGAACTGGCTGCTCTCTGCGGCGCGGACATCACCTTGCACTGGACGCCGGACGCCGACTTCCTCAAGCCGCATTCCAAGGCGCTCCTGCTCGGCATGCTGGAGGCGATGGAAGAGCCGAGCGATCCCCGCGTCGGTGTGCTGAAGAAGACGGACCTGGTCGACTGGGTGGCGGAACGGGCGGCCGAACGCACCTGGGCGCCGGCCGGTCTGTCGTGGACGACCGACATGCCGGACGGCGATCCGGACGGGGCGGTGATGGACGGGCCCGACCCGTCGGACGCCGCGGCCGAAGGGACCGCCTCGCCCGAGGTGGACGGCGCCGGCGCCTTCGTCGTCACCGAGGCGGGGGAGGCGGCCCTCCAGCAGACCGCCTGAGACCCCTGCCGCCCAAGAACCCGCTCCGCCGTCCGGCGGGGCGGGTTTTGTGCGCGCCGTTCCTGTTGAAAGGGAAGAAGAGGGCCAGGCGCGGCGAGCCTGGAGGACCGTGGGGGATGCGCCCTCCGCTCCCGGCGAGCGGAGCCGCGACCATGTCATCGACCTCGACCCTGTCCCTCTTTCCTCCCGCGACCGACACGCCCCACGCCGCCAATGTGCTGGCGGCCGCCCGGGCGCTGGCAGGCCATCTCGCGCGATCGCGCCCGCTGGATCGCCGTCTGGTCTCGGAGGTGATGACGACCCTCTTCGGCGGCGCCGACACGGAGGGCAAATGGCTCTGGCGCGACGCCTACGAGGCGATCGAGGCCGCCACGGTGCTTCAGATCCGGCGGATGGCCCCCCAGGTCGCCCGCCTCGAGGACGCGCCAGCCGAAATCGCCGCCCTGCTGGCCGCGGTCTCCGCGCTCGGCCTGACGCACAGCCGGCGCACCGAGGACCAGGTCGCCCTGGATCAGTTCTCCACGCCGCCGGAGCTGGCGGCGATCGCGGTGCTCGCGGCCCAGGTGCGTCCCGGGGACCGGGTCCTTGAACCCTCGGCCGGCACGGGCCTGATCGCGGCCGTGGCGGAAGCCTGTGGGGGCACCGTGTGGCTCAACGAGCCGGCGGACGGCCGCGCCGCCCTGCTCGACGGCCTGTTTCCCGCAGCGCGTCGATCGCGCCTCGACGGCCGCCACATCCACGACCTGCTGGACGCCGCAGGCCGGTTCGACGTCGCGGTTTGCAATCCGCCGTTCACGGACCTGGAGCGCCACCTGACAGCGGCGCTGGGCGCGCTCGCCGACGGCGGACGTCTCGCGGCGGTCGCGCCGGCTTCGACCCTGTCGGACGAGGGCGGCCTGCGCCAGCTGTCGGATCGGGGCCGCATCGTCGCCCGGATACTCTTTCCGCCGCGCGCTTTCGCCCGGCACGGCACCTCGGTGGAGACCGGTCTGCTGGTGCTGGATCGGGGCGAGGCCGGTGCGGAGATCGCACCGCTCGCCGTGGCAGACGACCTGCCGACCGCCGCGATTCTGGCTGCCGCCGTGCCGGGGCGCGCGGGAGCCCGGCCGCGCGCCCGGATTGAAGCGTCGCCGGCCTCGCTTCTGGCGCCCGGAGGTCGCGCCGGTGCGCGCGCGTCGGCGCGCCTCGCCTTCCTGGCGGGCGCGTCCGCCGTGGACTATGAAACGCGCGCCTGGACGGGCGAGGGCCGCGGTGTCGGTCTTTATCAGGCCCATGGGCTGGCGCGCATCGTCCTGCCGGACCCTCGGCCGCACCCGTCGCCGCTGGTGGAGTCCGGACCGATGGCCTCCGTGCCCCCGCCCGCGCCGACCTACCGGCCTTTGTTGCCCCGGGCTCTGCGCGACGAAGGGCGGATCTCCGACGCCCAGACCGAGACCGTCATCTACGCCGGCGAGGCCCACTCCGGCCTGTTGCCGGCCTGGTGGACGCCGGGCGAGGCGGCCCATCGGCTGGTCCTGTCCCGTGAGAACTCCCCCGGCGCCGTCCAGCTTCGCCGGGGCTTTTTCCTCGGCGACGGCACGGGCTGCGGCAAGGGCCGTCAGATCGCCGCCGTCATCGCCGACAACATGGCCCAGGGCCGCACGCGCGCGCTCTGGCTGTCCCGCAGCGACGCCCTGCTGGAGGACGCCCGGCGGGATTGGACGGCCATCGGCGGGGCCGCGTCGGACCTTACGCCGCTGAACAGCTGGAAGCTCGGCGAGACCGTACGGCTCGATCGGGGCGTGGTGTTCACCACATATGCGACGCTGCGGCAGCCCGCGCGCGGCGCAAAGATGTCCCGTCTCGATCAGATCGTCGCCTGGCTGGGCGAGGATTTCGACGGGGTGATCGCGTTCGACGAGGCCCACGCCATGGCCAACGCCGCCGGGGGCGGCAAGGGCGCCCGGGGCGCGAAGAAGGCGTCGTTGCAAGGCATGGCGGGCCTGGCCCTGCAGAACCGCCTTCCGAACGCCCGAATCCTCTATGTTTCGGCGACCGGCGCCACGACCGCCGAGAACCTCGCCTACGCCTCGCGGCTGGGCCTGTGGGGCGGACCGGAGGCGCCGTTCACGACCCGCGAGGACTTCCTCGACGCCATGGACAAGGGCGGCGTGGCGGCCATGGAGCTGGTCGCGCGCGAGCTCAAGGTGCTCGGCCTCTATGTGGCGCGCAGCCTGTCGTTCGAGGGCGTCGAATATGCGCCGCTCGCCCATGCCCTGACCGAGGACGACGTCGCCATCTGGGACGCCTGGGCCGACGCGTTCCAGATGATCCACGCCCATCTCGCCGAAGCCCTGAAGGCGACCGGCCTGGCGGACGCGGACGGCAAACCCAAAAGCCCGATGGCCGCCTCGGCGGTCCATTCGGCATTCGAGGGCGCAAAGCTGCGCTTCTTCGGCCATCTGCTGGCCGGACTGAAGGCGCCCACCCTGATCGCCGCCATCCGGGCGGACCTCGCCGAAGGACGCTCCGCCGTCGTCCAGATCGTGTCGACCAACGAGGCGGTGATGGAACGCCGCCTGGCCTCCGTTCCGCCGGAGGAGTGGAACAACCTCTCGATCGACCTGACGCCGCGCGAATACGTCCTCGACTATCTGCGCGAGGCTTTTCCCGTGCATCTGATGGAGGCGGTCGAGGACGCGGACGGCGGCGTAACGCTCGTTCCCGTGTTGGTCGATGGGCGGCCCGCCGTCAGCCAGGAGGCGCTCCAGCGTCGCGCCTTCCTGATCGCCCGCCTCGCCGGCCTGCCCGCGGTCCCCGGCGCGCTGGACGCGTTGCTGGATGCGTTCGGGACCGATCATGTGGCGGAGATCACCGGACGGTCCCGCCGCGTGGTCCGTCGGGCGGGCCGTCGCGTCGTCGAGCGCCGCGGAGCGTCGGCCGCCCGCGCCGAGACGGACGCCTTCATGTCGGGCCGCAAACGGGTGCTCGTCTTCTCCGAGGCCGGGGGGACGGGGCGCAGCTACCACGCCGACCAGTCGGCCCCGAACCGGCAGCCTCGCGTCCACTATCTCGTCGAGCCGGGCTGGCGTGCGGACAACGCCATCCAGGGGCTGGGGCGGACCCACCGGACACACCAGGCCTCGGCGCCGCTGTTCCGGCCCGTTGTCACCGACATCCACGGCGAGAAGCGCTTCACCTCCACCATCGCCCGACGGCTCGACTCCCTGGGCGCCCTGACGCGGGGCGAACGCCGCACGGCCGGGGCCGGCCTGTTCCGGGCCGAGGACAATCTGGAAAGTCCGTGGGCGCGTCGGGCCCTGCTGGTGTTCTACGGCGCGCTCGGCTTCGGGGAGCTGGCGGCGATGGACCTGGAGACGTTCGAAGGCAAGACCGGGCTGAAGCTGCGCGACGCCGACGGCGGCCTGAAGCCGTCGGACGACCTGCCGCCGATCCACACCTTCCTGAACCGGCTTCTGGCCTTGCGGATCGCCGATCAGAACGCCTTGTTCGCGGACTTCGACGCGATCCTCTCCGGCATTCTGGAGCGGGCCGCGGCCTCGGGGGAGCTCGATCGCGGACTGGAAGACATCGAGGCGGAGGCGCTGGAGGTGATCGACGCCGAGACCATCCGCACCGACGTCGCCACCGGCGCCGAAACGGCGCTCGTCACCTTCGAGCTGAAGGTCGCGCGCGACCTGCTCCCAGCCGACGCGGCGTCCGCTCAGGCGAAGGCGGGAGCCTGCCGGTTCGTCGTCAATGCGCGCTCAGGCCGAGCGGCGGTGGCGGAACTCGGCCTGACCACGACGACCGACGACGATCGTCTCGTGCCCGCCGTGCGACTGGTGCGGCCCGACCAACGGGGAGTCATGCCGGAAAGGGCGTTCGCGGAATCCGCCTGGGCCGAGGCGGACGAGGCGACATGGCGCTCGATCTGGGACGCCGAGGTGGCCGCGGCGGATCCATGGCGAACGCGCCGGCTGACGCTCGCGACCGGCCTTCTCCTGCCGATCTGGGGGCGGCTGCCGGCCAAGGGCTGCGCCGTGCGGCGCGTCCGCGCGCCGGACGGTCGGCGCTGGCTCGGCCGGGTGCTGGACGAGGTCCAGGCGTCGTCCCTGAAAGCCGCGCTCGGCCTGACGTCCCTGGGCGACGCCTGGGCCGACGGCGCGCGCACGGCGGCCGCGCTCCTGGATCGCAACGTGCAGCTCGCGTTGACAGGGGGGCTGTGGCTGAAGCGCGCACGGGTGATGGATCGATGGCGGCTGGAGGTGGTGGGCGGACGGATGGACCGGGACGCGCTCGTGGCGCTCGGCTGCTTCGTCGAGATCATCGCCTATACCCCGAGGCTCTTCGTGCCGGTGGATCGGCCCGATGTGGTGGAAGCGGTGCTGCGGCGTCATCCCGTGCAGTCCGTCCTCGACGGCGCGGCCGCGTGATCCGGGTCCCGGTCGGGCGGAGGCCCGACCGGGAGCAGGTCGGGAGGAAGGGAGGTCCCGGATGAAGCAGGATCGGGGAGATCGTCTCCCCGGACGGCTTCGGATCAACAGGAGACTGACATGCAGACCATGGTGTTCACAGGCCGCCTCGCGGCCGATCCCCAGATCAGCGACGACTTCGGCAAGGCGGTCTTTCGTCTGCTCGAACAGCGCGGGACCGACAACGCCGGCAAGCCCCGGCTCGTCGGCGTCAACTGCGTCAGCTGGTCGAAGAGCCTGAACGAGAAGGTCATCGCCCGCGGCCTGGCGCAGGGCTGCGAGGCCGTGGTCATCGGCGCCTTCATCGACACCGCCTACGCCACACGGGACGGCCAGGAGCGCACCGCCAAGGAGCTTGTGGTGAACCGGCTCACCGTCCTCGACTGGGCGGAAGACCGGCAGGACCAGGCCGCCGAAGACCGCGTCGCGGCCTGAACCGCCCATCCATCAACCCCTCATTCCAAGGAGATTGAACCATGCAGACCCTGACCCTCGAAGGCTATCTGGCCGCCGATCCCTCGATCCTGTCGGCCCAGGGCAGCGGCAAGAAGCGCGCGAGCTTCCGCGTGCTGGAGACCACGCGCTTCCGGCGCGCCGACGGCACGCCCGGCGAACGGACGACCGGCTTCAATTGCATCTGCTTCAACGAGGCCACGACCGAGAACTACCTGCAGCCCTATGCGCGCAAGGGCAGCCGCGTCGTGATCCAAGGCCATGTCGAGAACGACACCTGGACGGGCAAGGACGGCGTCGAGCACTACGACCTGCGCCTGATCGTCAGCGACATCCGGTTGAAGAACCGCCGCGCCGCGACGGAGACGTCCGCCGGCGGCGTGGCGGACCGGTCGCCGGAAGGCGACGGCGGCTACGATCTGAACGACGACATCCCGTTCTGATCGGGGAGGCCGCGACAGGCGTGAGGGCCCGGACGCTTCGCGCGCCGGGCCCTTCTTGTGCTGAGGGCGGGAGGAGAAGGCGGGGACGGACAGGCGAGCCGATGGGGCTCGAAAGGCGAGGGAGCCTGATCATGTCTGTCTGGACCGAAGACCGTATCGCGAGACTCAAGACGCTCTGGTCCCTGGGGTGGAGCGCCCAGCGGATCGCCGACACCCTGGGCGAGGACGTCACCCGCAGCGCCGTGCTCGGCAAGGTGCATCGGATGCAACTGTCCGTCCGCCGGTCGCCGGCCTCGCCGGTGAACTCGGCTGTGGCGGCGCCGGGCGGTCCGCGCCGCGCGTCGGGGCGTTCCGGCCGTCCGGCGCCCGTGCGGATCGCCGCCCGGTCCGGCGTCGCGCCAGAGGCGCCGGCGTTCGGGCTCGCCACCATCCTGAGCGTCCGCCGGTGCGACTGCCGCTTCCCCTATGGCGAACCCGGCGCGTCGGCGTTCCGCCTCTGCGGCCGTCCGGTCGCGCGCGGCGTTTTCTGCGCCGCGCACGCGGAGATCGCCTACCAGCGCAGGCCCCAGTCGGCCGAGATGCTGATGCAGCTCGCCGGTCTGGCCTGACGGCCGGTCGGATATGACGGGCCGTAACCGTCGCCGGCGGGGCCGGCGACGACGGGACGGGCGGCGACTGTCTCTTCGGGCGGTCTCGGCGCGACGGCGCCGAACGGGGTCCTCGCCCGAAGGGGCGAGGACATGCCCCCACACAACGCCCTCCGATCTTGTCACGTCACCCCGGAAGTCAACGGCTGCGCCGTTCCCCTCCGCGCAGGACAAGCGGTCCTCCGCTCCGGTGACTGCCGGGGACCCCGACGTGGCCAAGACCGGGGTCGTTGCGCATGGGGCGCTTCGACATCTTCAAGGATGTTCCCGATGCAACCCTTCGCTTCTTCTTCCTTCCTCAAGTCCGCCTCCGCCTTCGACGACCAGACGGACGCCCTCGGCGAGGCCCGTCCGCACCCGACGGAAGAGGCGCTGCTCCAGCTGGGGCACGCGCTGATGACCGAGCTGCTCGACGTGGTCGCTGACACCGCACTGGAAGACTACCAGACCATCCTGGGCGAGGCGCTCATCGGCGCCTTTCATTCGGCGGCGGGGCGGATCGAACGCGACGCCGACCGGGCCCGGGACACGATGCGCGCCCTCGACCGCGACTTCGACGGTTCCGAGGCGGCCGACGTCGAGCTTCAGGAGGCGACGGCCAAGGCCCGCGCGGGAGACGCCGCGGCCCGGGCGGCGGAACTTGTGCGCGACGCGGCGGCCCACTGCTGGACGGTCTCCACCGGCGAAGTCTGGACGGCCTGGCGCGGCAGCCGCCGGGGCAGCTTCCTGACGGCGGCCCAGTTGGAGGCCAAGCAGGCGATCCGCAGTCTCCGCGCGCGGAAGTCCGGCGAGGCGGATCCGGGCGGACCGGTGATCGCTTTCCGGGGCGCGCCCTCGGCCGATACGGCCGAAGACGCCGGACGGATTTTCGACGCCCTGAACTGGGCCCTGGCGGAATGGCCGGACATGGCGCTCGCCACGACCGGGGCGAAGGGCTCCGAGAAGCTGGCGATCAAATGGTCCCAGCAGAAGGGGGTGAAGCTGATCCTGGCGCGGGCGGACTTCGACGCCCACGGCAAGGCGGCTCCCTTCAGGGCGAACGACGACCTCATCGCCCTCGAGCCGACCTGCTGCCTGACCCTGGCGCATTCCCTGGACGAGGGCAGGGGCTCGGGCGACCGTCCGTTCGGCCCGGCGATGAACCTCGGCCAGAAGGCGATGGAGCACGGCGTCCGACACGTCGCCATCCGCGCCCGCGCCGCTTGAGACCCGCTGCACATTCGACCCGCTCGGCTTCGGCCGGGCGGGTTTTTTTTCTGTCGTCCGGCTGGCCTTCCGACCTTTGGCGACTTTTTAAGGGGTTGGATCGGTTATGATTGAACTGTCCGGAAATCTTCGAATTTCGGCTGAGGGCAAGATAAAAGGGAGTGTTGGCCTGGGTCGGCTTTCTCTATGCTTTCAGCATCTTGGAGGAGAGGTCGACCAGGACCGACGACTTGCTTTGAGTTGTCTTTCTTCGGCGGATCTTCCGGGGCCGGAGCGCGGATCATGTCGGTTCACCAGGCTATTCAAACCAGGCTGTCGAGACGCGGCGGCGTCGACGACGCACAGGTCGGCGTGAGGCTTCCGACGCGACTGAAGATCGATCGTGATCCGGTCCGGCTCGGCATGATGAAGCGCCTCGCCAGCTCCCGGATGTTCGCACTCGGAAATCGGTCGGGCGTTCTTCGCGCGGCGCAGAACCGGTCGGGACGAGCCTTCCGCCTCGATGTGCGGCAGCGCGTCATCGTCAAAGCTCTGGTGTCCCGCCAAGCGGGCAAAGGCGCCGAGCGCGGCGCCGCGCTGGCGGCGCACGTCGCCTATCTCGGCCGCGCCGGCGCCGGCGCGGACGGCGCCCGGCCCGAGTTCTTCGATCGGGATCAGGACGGCGTCCAGGCCGCCGTCGAGACGAGAGGCTGGACCGATGACCGGCACCATTTCCGCTTCATCATCTCGCCGGAGCACGGCGACCGGATCGACGATCTGCGCGGCTATGTCCGCGAGGTCATGGCCCGGGTCTCGGCGGATCTCGGGGAGCCGCACCTGACCTGGATCGGGACCTGTCATTACGACACGGACCAGCCCCACGCGCATGTGCTCGTGCGCGGCCGCCGTGGTGACGGGCGGGACCTGGTGATCCCGCGCGACTATATCGCCTACGGGTTCCGCGCCCGCGCGCAAGAGGTCGCACAGGAGAGGCTCGGCGACCTGGCCCGGGTCGACGCCGAGAAGCGTGTTTGGCGCGAGACGTCGGCGGATCGCTTCACCGGACTTGATCGTCGGCTCCTGGCGGCGGCGGAACCGGGCGGGACGGTCGATGACGGCGTGGGACGGAGCGACGCCTGGAACGCCCTGACCCGAGGCCGCCTCCGTCATCTGGAAGGCCTGGGTCTCGCGGTTCGCGCCGGGCGGCGTTATCGGCTCGATCCCGAGATGGAGACGAAGCTTCGGACGCTTCAGGCGCGCCGCGACATTATCCGCACCCTGAACCAGCGGCGTCTCGAGGCCGGGCGGGACGTGAGGCCGATGGGGGCGTCGCCGGTGAAGGGACAGGTGGTGAGGACCGGATTCCACGACGAGCTGGGCGCGCATCCGTTCGTGATCGTGCGGGACAGCGACGGCGCCGAACATTATGCGCGGCTGCGCGCTGGCGCGCCTAGACTGGACATCGGCAAGACCGTGGTGCTGGCCCCGACCGGCGCCGGCGTGGCGCAGGTGCTTAGCGGGCGCGGGACCGGGCTGGAACTGTGACCGTTCCGGTTGTGTTATCCGGCGCGTTGAGTTGTATTGTTCGGCGCAGTGAACTGACGACCGAAGGGCTCCGGTAATGGACAGGCGCGTTGTTTACGTCGTCACCAATGTCGATCGCTATGAGGACGGCGCGCCCACCGGACTTTGGCTGTCCGAACTGACCCATGCCTGGGATCATTTCGCGGAGCGGGGCCTGGACCAGCGCATCATCAGTCCCGTCGGAGGCCGGTCGCCGTTGGAGCCGCGCGCGCTGAAGTGGCCTCTGTTGGACCGCTCGGCGAACGCCTGGCTGCGTGATCCTCGACAGATGGCGCGACTGGAGAGGACGCAGCGACCCGAAGACATCGATCCGGTGGACTGCGACGTGCTCTTCTTCACGGGCGGTCACGGGGTGATGTGGGACTTTCCGGACAGTCCGGGCCTGCAGACGCTGACGCGGGCCGTGTGGGAGCGCGGCGGGATCGTCGCGGCCGTCTGTCATGGCTATTGCGCGCTGCTCAATACGCGCCTGACGACCGGGAGGCTGCTGGTTATGGATCGCATGGTTACCGGCTTCTCGTGGGCTGAGGAGGTGTTTGCCGGCGTCGCGGGCCGGATGCCCTACAACGCTGAAGCCGAGATGAGGCGGCGCGGCGCGATCTATCTTAAGGGGCTGCTGCCCTTCGGGCCTCATGTGGTCGCGGACGGATTACTGATCACAGGTCAGAACCCGGGATCGGCCAAGGCGACCGCGCGCAAGGTGACGGCGTTGCTGGACACAGCCGCCTGAGCGGATTCGGCCGTCGGCAGTTTCGATCAGGACGGCTAGAACTGCGATGCCCCGCCTGAGGCTAATGGCTTGCGCAGGCCTCGAACGCTGACATCATGATCCGGAACGCTGCGGCTGCGGAGGCTTCGTCGGTCGATCTGGAGCGGCTGCAACTTTCAGTGTCGAGCGCGAACGCCGGGGAGTCTGATGTTCGACCGGGAACCAGTGGAGAAGGGCGACGGCGATCGCCGGACCAATCCCGTGGATGTGCACGTCGGCGGCCGGATCGCTCATCGCCGGCGCAGCCTGGGACTCAGCCAGAGCGACCTTGGTCAGGCGCTCGGGCTCACGTTCCAGCAGATCCAGAAATACGAGCGCGGCGCCAATCGCGTCTCCGCGTCCAAGCTCTGGGAAGCGGCGGGTTTCCTCGGTGTGCCGGTCAGCTATTTATTTGAGGGCCTGGCGCAGACCGATGGGGCGAAAGCGGAGACGAAGGGGGCCTTCCGCCACGAGGCTCACCCTGATGATCGAGCGCCTGGCCGCGCGCCTGGGTCCGGAGCAGCAGCGCCTGATCCGGGATTTGTTGCGTTGTCTGCTGCCGACTTTTTCATCGCAGATCCGGGACGAGGAGGCGCGTTAACCAGCTGAGCCGCCTGCCGCGCGATCTCACTGCAGGAGCCGCGCTGGCGGCACGTCCAGAACCTCGGCCAAACGGCCCAACAGCCGAACGGACGGATTACGGACGCCGCGTTCCAAGTCGCTAAGGTAGCTCCGCTTTGTCCCCGCACGGAATGCTAACTCTTCCTGCGACAGCCCGGCGGCGCGTAGGAGGGTTTGGAGGTTTCTCGCTAGCAGGGTGACAGCATCTGTCGGCATCTAGCGGTCAACGTTCGCGGAAGAGCTCTATGGCTTTAACGCCCAAGGCTTTGGCAATCCGCTCCACGACATCCAAGGTGGGATTTCGCTCGCCGCGCTGGAGTTGGCCCATATAGCTATATGAGAGTCCTACGTCGGTCGCGAGCCCCTCGATCGTGAGCTTCTTCTCAAGCCGAATCCGGCGGACGTTGCGCCCAAAAGTCTCCGTCAAACTCATTCATACAGGCACACGCAAAGAGCGTCGGGCAGCCAGTCACCATAGTAACCATTGCGACTTATGGCTCTGCGAGTTGAGCCGCTGGGGCATGCCGCGTTGTCAGGGAATCAGACGCGAGATTCGGCCAAAAGGGCCGTTGGCGGCGTTTCAAGGACGACGGCGAGATTTTCCACGACGCGCAGCGTTGGATTTCTCTTCCCCCGTTCAAGCTCTCCCATGTAGCTGTAGGACAGGCCCACGGCGTCAGCCAAGGCCTCGATTGTCATGCCTTTTTTCTGTCTTGCACGACGTACGTTCCGCCCAAAGATTCTCGTAAGCGCCATAGCCGCAGGCGGCGCCCATCGTACATTTTGGGCCAGTCACTATAGTGACCATTCCGACGGTGGTTTACGCTCAGCCCTCCCTTGATTTGGAGGGCGAAGTCCTCGGAGCGACGCGTGGATGACGGAGTCGATAGTGTCGAAGGCCGGTTCGAGGATCGCCTCACGGCTTTGGAACGTCGTTACGGCGCATGGTTGCGGCGTACCCTTCGGAGAAGGTTTGGGCAGAATGAATGCGACGACCTGTCCCAAGAGACGTGGCTTCGCGTGGCTTCAAGCAAATCTCTTGACGGTCTCCGATACCCGAAAGCCTTCCTGTTACGGATCGCCGTGAATCTGGCTTGCAACGCAAGGCGCCGACGTGAGCTGGCGTGCAGGGCGGAAGCCGCAGCGTCGGTTCACGATCGGGTTGATGCTGACCAAACCGATCGATTGATGTTGCTGGAGACCATCCTGAGCTTGCCAGAATCCGTGAGAGATGTCTTTTTATTGTCCCGGATCGACGGTCTGACGAACGCCCAGATCGCCGACAGACTGGGGATTTCCCCCAAGACTGTGGAAGGGCGCATGACCCGGGCCTTGGCCCACTGCGCCGCCCAGCTCCGGCGCTAGGATGGGGCGCGACATGGCCAACCCGACGATGCGGGTTGAAGCGGCGGAGAAGGAGGCGGCGGCGTGGCACGTCCGCCTCGGCACGACCTCGATCGAGACACGTACCATCGAGGAATTCTTCGAATGGCGGGCCAAGCCCGGCAACGCCCAGGCGTACAGCCGGGTCGACCGCGTATGGCGCGAGAGCCGGGGTCTTGGACCCGACCCCGCGCTCGCCGAGGCCCTGGACGGAGCCCGTCGCCGGAGCCGGGTGAGCCCGGCGTCGGGGCGTCGGTCCGTTCTGTTCGGCGGTCTGGCCGTGGCCACGGCGCTGGCGTTGATGGTGGGCGGCTCCTGGTTCTGGACCGACAGAAATGCCTTCGCCACAAGGGTCGGCGAGCAGCGGGTTATCCCGCTCGGCGACGGATCGAGCCTGAGCCTGGATACGAACTCAAGGGTGCGCGTCCGCTTCACGGACGATCAGCGGCGGATCGACCTCCTGGAAGGTCAGGCGCTCTTCAATGTGGCGCATGACGCCGGGCGTCCCTTCGTGGTGTTCGCCGGCGATACCCGGGTCACGGCCGTGGGAACGGTTTTCGACGTGCGCAGGGCAGGGGAGGGGGTTCGTGTCACTCTCGTGTCTGGCGTGATCGACGTCCAGTCCGACCAGGCGCCGTCGCCGCCCCGTCGCATCGCCGCCGGTCAGCAGGTGCGGGTCTCCGGTGCGAGGATCGATACGCGCGCGGTCGACGTCGAGGCGGAAACCAGCTGGGCCACGGGCCAGCTCGTCTTCACCGATATCCCGCTGGCGCAGGCGGTGGCCGAGATGAACCGTTACCTGACCGAAAAGATCGAGATCGACGACCCCGCCATCCGGTCGGTGGCCGTCAACGGCGTCTTCCGCACCGGTGACCGCGACGCGTTTGTGGCCGCGTCTTCGGATGTCATGGGATTACGGGCTGTTCCAAAGGCGGACGGATCGGTCGGGCTCTCCCGGCGCAGAAATTAATTCGGGACGCCGAGAGGGTTAGCCCCGGTCTCGATGGTCTCTCTCTTCAGCGCCACTGGGGGCGTCGAGGGGAAACCAGTCTATGAGCCGTTCCTATCTGCTGTCCGGCGCCGCCGCGGTCGCCTGCATCGTCTCCGCGAGCTCACCGGCGTGCGCTCAGTCCGTGCGGGAGTTTCGGATTCCGCCCGGACCGATGAGCGAGGCGTTGACGGCCTTCGGGCGGCAATCCGGTCACCAGATCTTCTTCACCTCTGACACGGTGGCGGGCCTGCGGTCGCCCGGCGTCAGCGGTCGGCTGGAGACGGGCGCGGCCTTGGACCGGCTTCTGGCAGGGTCTGGCCTGACATGGACGCAGAGCCGGCCTGGGGTCTTCGCGGTGCAGCGGGCCGGCATGGCGAGTGTCGACGAGGCGGTCGAGATCGATGAAGTCATCGTAACGGGAACGCTGCTGCGGTCGTCGGGAGATTTGGCATCGCCCGTGGTTCAACTGGACCGGGATGCGCTGGATGGAACCGGTCGTGGGACTGTCGCCGACATTCTCGTTTCCTTACCTCAGAATTACGCCGGCACGTCCACGCCGGTGAGCCAAGCCACGCTCGCTGATGCCGGCACCTCGAACGATGTCTACGCCACCGGGGTGAACCTTCGCGGTCTCGGGGCGGCGTCCACGCTGGTTCTCGTGAATGGTCGTCGGCTCGCAGGAACCGGGTCTCGTGCGGAGTTCGCCGACGTCTCGGCCCTTCCGTCGGCGGCCGTCGACAGGGTCGATGTACTTCTGGACGGCGCATCTGCGCTTTACGGGTCCGATGCGGTCGCGGGCGTTGTGAACGTGATCATGCGGCGATCCGTGGACGGACAGGAGACGCGAGCACGCGTCTCCGCCGCGGAAGGCGGTGCAGAGGACGTCCAAGTCTCGCACCTCATAGGTCGTAACTGGGGATCGGGCGCAGCCTACCTGGCCTATGAATATCAATCCGCCAACGCGTTGAGCGGTTCGGACCGAAGCGTCACGGCGGATGGAGATCTGCGACCCTTCGGTGGGAGTGACCGCCGTGGTTTCTACAGCGCGCCCGGCAATATTCTCGCGCTTAACCCCGCGACATCTGCGTTCGAAGTCCAGTTCGCGATCCGCCCACCGACCGGTGGAACGGCGCAGACCCCCGGCGACTTCGCGGCAGGCCAGAGCAATCTTCAATCCCCGCTCGCCGGTATCGATCTTCTGCCTGCACTCGAACGCCACAGCGCGTATGCGCGCATCCGGCAATCGATAGGCGAACGGCTCGAGTTGACCGGGGACATCCGTTACAGCCTTCGAACGACGGAGTCGGCAACGGCGGCCGCCGCGGGGATCTTCAATGTCACACAAGCCAATCCGTGGTTCGTGTCGCCGAACGGCGCTTCATCGCACACCGTGGCGTATTCTTTCCTTCGGGATATAGGGCCAGCGCGGAGCTCGACCGAATCCGAGAGCTTGGGCTTGACTATCGGTGCGCGTTACGACGTTTCGCCGACTTGGTCGGTCGAGGCCTACGTGGCCGACGCTTGGGAACTGGCGGACTTCGGCGTAAGCAACCGCGTCAACACTCGGTTCCTGTCGGAAGCCTTGGGGAACATCCCAGACGACCCGGCAACGCCCTTCCGTGCTGCAGTAGATGGTTACTTCAACCTCTTCGGAGACGGCAGCGCCAACGCCCAGGCTGTGTCGGACTTCATCGGCAGCGGCTACGGTGTTGTCCGGAATCGTAGCCGCGCAAGTTCGGCGAACCTGCTTGTGCAGGGACCTCTTTGGCGTCTTCCGGGAGGTGATATCTCGTTGGCTGTCGGAGGCCAGGCGAGACGAGAGGCGTTTGAGACCGAGGGCGAGACCTTCCTGACGGCAGCCGCGCCCCGTTTTATCTCCAGCCCCGACCGATCTCGAGCGATCTCCGCAGTGTTCGCCGAGGCGCGCATTCCGATTGTGGGACCGGACAATGAAAGAGCCGGGATCCGGCGCCTGGAGCTTTCTGTCGCGACCCGGTTCGAGGACTACGATGATTTCGGTTCGACAACCAATCCGAAGCTTGGCTTGATCTGGTCGCCGGACGAGCAGATCACCATGCGGACATCTTGGGGGACGTCCTTCCGCGCCGCAGCGCTCACGCAGCTGTTCGACCAGTTCGGCGTGTCCCCGGCCTTTTTGGATCGGGCCGATGGGGCGGAGGCGTTGATCCTCATGCTGTACGGTGGCAACCCCGATCTGCAGCCTGAGACCTCAGAAACCTTTACGCTCGGCTTCGACTATCGCCCGACCAGAGGGCCGAGGCTCGGGGTCAACTTTTTCACGACCAGTTTCGATGACCGCATCGCGCAGCCCGTGAACGCCAACTTCGACGGGGCGCTCATCGACCCCACGCTCCGTCCCTTCGTGACCTTCGTCGATCCGGTCAACAGCTCCGCCGACCGCGCACTCATCGAGAGCTTCTCGGACGCTCCCGGATTTTCCAGCCTCTTCCCGGTCACAGCGTACGGCGCTGTGGTGGATACACGCTGGGTCAACACTGGCGCGGTGCGTGTCAGCGGTCTGGACGTACAGGCAGGTCACGGTTGGGAGATCAGCAACGGTCGTCTCGCGCTCGACCTGACAGCGTCCTGGATTTTGGACTACGAAAGCCAGACGACGCCGACAGCGCCCATTGAGGAGGTCGCCGGCCTCGTAGGTTACCCGACGGACCTGAGAGCGCGGACCGGTGCGACTTGGTCGCGTGACGGCGTCGCGGTCGGGCTTCATTGGAACCATGTGGCCGGCAGCAAAGATCGGGCCGGCAACCGCCTCTCGGCCTGGAATACGATTGACGCAACGGCCGGGTGGACTTCGGACCTGGCCGGCGCGCCCGGCGTCCAGGTTCAGCTTGCCGTCCAAAATCTGCTCAACGAAGCGCCGCCGTTCTACGACGCCCCGACTGGTTTGGGGTTCGATCCCGGTCAAGCCAGCATCTTGGGACGCGTGATCTCCCTGCAACTGACGCGACGCTGGTGAGTATCCGAAATGTGGACGCTCATCTGTCGCGTCGTCGGAACGGCGATCGCAGCGGCTTGCTTGGCGGGGGCCGCGCACGGCCAAGGTATCGAGGCGGATCGATCGCTTACGGTTGATGATTTGCTGGGGTTGGAGGCGTTCGGAAGAGCGGCCATCTCTCCGGACGGCCGATGGGCGATTTACGAGAGGCGCGGTCCTTACGACACCATGCCCCGCATCGAAGCGAATGGCCGTTCCACCTGGCAAATCATGGAGCTCTGGATTGTTGATCTCAGCGATACAACCTCTCCAGAGGAAAGGTTGCTTCCCCACGAAGGCTTGGGGCTGCAGTTCGCCGCTTGGTCGCCGTCCTCGGATCATCTCCTTATCACGAGGCTTCAAGGCGACGGATTCGAATACGGGATCGTGTCCCTAGTCGACCGATCCGTCCGATGGACCGGCCTGACGCCCGATCTTCCCCTGGGCGGGGCGACTGCGACATGGGCGTCTGCAAACACGCTGCTGCTGCCAGTGCGCCCCGACCACAGTCTTCCGCTGGCTCTCGGGTATGATCGTACAAGCACGAGACGTCGCGCCGAGGCGTGGGAGCGGACCGCCGAAGGGCGCGAACCCTCCAGGACCGTCATCGACGCGCGGGGGGGCGTGGTCGTTCCGGAGCGCCCCGAGCCCCGCCAGGCCTTGGTTCGGCTGGAACGGGACACGCTGCAGATCACGACCTTGCAAGAGGGATGGCTTGCCGACTTCACCGTCTCGCCTGACGGCGGAAGCGTCGCCGTGGTCATGAGGGAGGAGCCGATCCCATTGGGAGATCCGCAGCTTCTCCACATGGAGGATGATCGAAGGCGCCGGCTTGTTCTGATCGATCTCAGGACAGGGCGCGTGCCTCTGCGAGTCGATGGGCTGGACATCGCGCCCCACCTTCTTCGATGGTCACCCGACTCGACGGCCGTCCTCGTTTGGGCCCGCCCAGACGGCGCTCGGTGGGACGAGGGAACGCTGATGAGCGCCAGTTTTGAGTCGACCGACCCATTCAACCGCGGCGGGTTGCGTGCCGGCGCGTCAGCCAGCGTTGTTGTCGCTGGCGTGCAAGCCGACTGGCTGGGTCTCACCCCGGTCTTGTACGCACGACCGACGGAGAGTGAGCGCGGGGACTGGTATCTGCTGTCTCAGGACGGTGTCCCAGAATCCCTGACGGGCGATTTGGTTGTGGCTCCGACGCGCATCGCTGCATCCGGGCCGGAGGGCCTGCTCGCCTTCGCGGACGGCCGCTACTGGGAAATCACAGCGCACGGAGCCCATGCGCTCTCGCCACCCAACCTTAACCTCCGGGAGGCCATGATCTTCGACCTCACCATGGGGCGTCGCCCGAAAAGCAACGAGGCGCCGCGCAGAGATTGGTCGATCGCGATTGATGGCGAAGGCCAGGTGAGGTTGGTGAGGGACGGCGCAGCGCCGACGTTGGGGGGCGGCGGCGCTGACCTCGACAAGACACTTGCCGTTTCTCCGGAGGCCGTGCTGACACTCCGTCCTCGCGGGCTCGCAGATGCCCTTTTGCATCATAGACCGGGATCGACTGAAGCGATAGCCGAGGTTAACTCGACCCTTGCGAACATGTTCGTCACCGAGCCCAGGCCGATCCGCCACTTGGGTTTCGACGGTCGCGAAACGGAAAGCTGGCTGTTTCTGCCGAACGGCGAACCCCGAGGCGTCATCGTGAACCCCTACCCGGGCTGGGCTGACAATCTGGCGCGGCTGGACCCGCTCACTATGACGTACAGTTTTCGGCCGGAGGTCTTCGTTGGGGCCGGCTATGCCGTCCTGAGCCCATCTGTCCCTGGGGATCTACCCGTCAGGGAGCGTGGCGATGCTTATGCCCGCAGCGTCGATCTCGCCGTCGATGCGGCGTTGGCCGCCTTTCCGGAGCTTCCTTCAGACAGGATGGTCCTTTGGGGACACAGCTTTGGCGGCTATTCAGCCCTCGAGATCGCGACTCGCTCGGGCCGGTTCAGATCCTACATCGCTTCGTCCGCCTACAGTGACATGCTTGGTGTCTGGGGAGAGTTCGACGCCTTAGGGCGCATACAGCCGGAAAACGGCATGTTCTTCAGGTTCAACCAGGGTTGGACCGAGACCGGTCAGGGGGCGCTCCAAGATCCGCCGTGGCGTGCGCCGGAAGATTACGCCGCCTCCAGTCCATTTCTTCGGGCCGATCACATAACGAGGCCGATCCTGTTCCTGACGGCTGATCTCGACTTCACGCCGGCCACACAAGCCGAGAGAATGTTTAGCGCCATTCTTCGCAACCACGGACACGCCCGCATCGTGACCTATTGGGGCGAGAAGCATCTGACATGGAGCCCGGCCAACATCCGCGATCGCTACCAGCAGATTTTCGATTGGTTGGCGCTCACACTCGATGATGCTGGTTCTGAGACTACGTCAGCCGACGCTCCCAAAGGCGAACCCATCCTTCAAACGCCGCCGCCGTGAGGACAGCCGCGTGCTGCCCGCGCCAGATCAAGACTTCCGGAGACAGTTCGGTCAAAACTCTCTCCCGATCGATAATCCCGCATGACGCCAACCGGCCGTCGGCCAGCCACGGTCGGAGGGTGTCCAGATTTTCCGACACCATTCGTCCGTAAATCCGGGTCATCTCGCCCTTCGTCCGGCGATCGACGATCGCGGTCGGCAATCGGTTGCGAAACGCCCTTCGCGCCAGCCCCCGGTCTCTGCCGCCGACCGAGAGCTGAGCGGTGGGAAGGGCGAGGCAGGCCTCGACGACGGGCTGCGCGCACAGGGGATGGCGAACGTCGACCGCCTGCGTGAGCGACGAGGGGTTGTGATGGGAAATGCTGTCCGCGACCCCTGCGATATGAAAGCATTTGGCGGGTCCGAAGCCCTCAAGGTCTCTGAGCCAAGGATGTGGCGGAGGCTGTCGATCAAGCGGCGCGAGAATGGGGTGATCGCGGAGGAGGGGATCGGGTTTCCCCGGTTCATATCGGCGAGCCGTCCGAACCATTGACCAGACCGAGAGCTCATTGGCGGCGGCGAGCTCGGTGAGATCGGGCCAAGCCAGTGCTCGCCATCCATGCGCCAGCCATTGATCCGTGAAGACGTCCGTCGTGGCGGCTTGAAACAGGATGCTGTCACCCCCTTTTCCCGTCATCACCGCCTTAGCTCCGTGGTCGTGTAGAAGGCTGGCCCAGCGCAGGTTTTGAGGATGATCGAGCGCGTTCAACCCCGGGCGGAACCCACCCGCGAGCGCGGTGAGCCAATCCGATGTCAGGGGACCGACGGCATGGGGGGTGCAGTAAGGCTTGAAGCCGAGAGCATCGCCAAGGATTTCAACATAGGACCGCTCATCGGACTCTGGCGTGGCGCCGTAAGCATTGATCCACAAGCTGACAGGTTCCAACGCGACCTTCGCGAGAGCGGCGGCGACGATGCTGGAATCCAGACCGCCCGACACCTCGGCCGCGAGCGGCCCGGCGAGGTTTGAAAGGCGGGACACGGCCTCGTCCACCGCCGAGCGAATGCTGACTTCCGCCTGGGCTGCGGGGGGCGGGTCAAGGCTCTGCATCGCGATCTGGCGCGGGGTCCACACAGCTATCGGGGGGACCGTCAGCGGCGTCGGCTGCACCGTGCCGGGCTCAAGGGCGTGCGGGCCGTCAAGGAGCAACGCGCCGGTTCCCGCAACCAGACTATGCAACGCCTCGGCGACGCGGGCATAGTCGATGCGCCAGCGGGGACGAAGACAACGGACGAGCCAGTCGTCGGCCGCCGAGCACGCCACGGTCAATCCGCAGTGGGTCCAAGCGACGCATTCCAGGGCGCCGGACGGGTCTCTGATAAAGGCTGCCGGTTGGTCCTTGGGGCCAAAGAGAACTCCTGCATACCGTCCCCACACGCGGGCGACGAGCTTTCGCTCGAAAGCCCACTGATCTTGTGGGTCAACGTAGGGGAGACGGGGTGACCGGCGATCAAATACATCCCCAATGAGCACCCAACCTCCAATGTCCACACGCTTTGGCGGACAGGGGCCGCGGACACCTAGCCAAGCGTGGGCATTGATCGGAGTGACAACATATCCCTCTGCCGATGCTCTGGCCCGCAGATCGGTGAAGAGCCTTGAGGCTCGGGGGTCGCTGGGCGCGCGGCAGATCAGCAGATAATCGCCCATCCTCAAGACCGCATGATTGGTGTGTAGCGGCGCACGCGGGCTAGCCTGTCGCCGACGACGAGATCGCCGATCTGAAGCCAGCAATGCGCATTGAAGGGCCAGGTCCGTACGCCGAATACCCAATCTGCACGGACGCCTCGCGCGGCGAGCACGTGCCGGAGCTGAAACGAACGCTGGAGACATTCGCCTTCGCCCGGAACCCATGTGCGCGAGATCCGTGTCGCACCCACCAGCCGGGAAAGCTTCTCTTCGCTATACCGCTGAAGCCCATCGGCCTGCTCAAACGCAAGCAGTTGCCTTAACGACTTCCGTTGAAATCTCACGGCAGCGATAGCCCAACTGAAGCCGGTCGAAAGAACTTCAGATGCCGACACTCGTGCTGGAAGTGGCAGTTCTCTCGTTGCTGCAATTGGAGAGGAAGGAAGTCGCGGCGGTCTACCTGGTTTGATCAGGCCAGCGAGTTGAAGCTCAGTGGCGAGATCGGGGTCGGTAATTCGAAGCGCGCCTTGAGGAGCGAAGTGAACTTCTGCTCCACCCCCTATAAGACACTGGTAGGCGTCGCTCTCGACATCAAGAATGACCACGTCGTCATCCACACGGATCATGAAGACGCCAGGCGCACACCACAGGAGTTGGGTCATAGACGTCGCCGAAACGAACGGCGGGCGGCTGTCACCAGCCGCCCGCCTTCGCTCAGCCCTCGGAAGGGTAGCGGCCGATCTTCACGCCGGCCTCTTCGAACATGGTGCCGAGCCCGTCACGCGTGAGCGTCTTCGCATTGCCGAAGGTGACGAGGCGCAGAGTGGTCTTCTTCATCTCAGTCTCTCCATCAAGTGTTCGCCACGAGTGTGGCGAACACAGTCAGCGCCCGGATGGCGAAGTCTCAAAACTATATTCGAAATATATTTCTATCGGCCGGGAGCGGGGCGGACTTGCGCGAGGTCGGTGACGCCGTTCTCGAGCCAGCGTGTGGCGGCCTGCTGCCGGTCGCTCTCGGCCAGCAAGGCGTCGTACATGGCGCAGACCGCGAGGATGATGGGCCGCGCCTCGAGCCCGGCGATGTCGTCGCCGAGCAAGGCGTTGAAGCGCTGGCCCCCGATGGTCAGGGCGGTGACCAGCTTATTGTCTGCGCATCGCAGCGCCAACTCAGGCGAACCGACCGCGACCGCCATGACGATGGCGTGAGGGTCGCTTCGCGTGGCCGCCGCGAAACGGTGAATGTAGTCGAGGTTCAGGCTGCGACCGCCCGCCTCAAAACGATCGTAGGTTCGCAGCGCCATCTGCATGCCTTGGGCCACGACCGCGCGCGTCATGCGGCGGTGACGGCGCACCAATTTCAGCGCCTGGGAGAGAACATCGCTATCGCGCTGCGGCTGCATTCGTCTGGACGTCAAAGCTTGCTCCCTCCGTTAGCTGATGATTTTCGGTTCGCCGACTTATCGGCGATCACCTCTCCGTTTCAAATCGATTCCCGCCACATAGCGGCGGCCCCAACGCCGATATGCGGCGAGTCTGCATCCGGACACCACGCAACTTGTTGGCGAGCGGTTATATGCCGCGTGCGTCGGGCGCGCGGGAGCCGGAGACTGTCATGGCGAAAAGTCGCGACCCCTTCTTCAAGGCCCTCGACAACATTCGGGAGCGAGCGCGGGCCGGCGGCTATGCGCCGGGCCAGTCGATCGTCATCGTCGAGGAGGCGCGTCGTCTCGACCTCTCGACGACGCCGGTTCGGGAAGCGCTGGCCTGGCTCTGCGGGGAAGGGTTGATCGAGCGGGGACCGGCGGGCGGGTTTCTTGCCGCCCGTCTCGACGCCGGCGCGGTGCGGGATCGCTACGACCTCCGCCTGGCCTATCTGTCGGCCGCGATCGATCTGACAGCCGGATTGCCCGCCTACGGACGATCGCCCGCGCGCGACGGCGCCGCCGTGGCCGACCTGCAGGACTTGTTCGAGAGCCTGGTGCGCCGGACCGGGAACGGCGCCCTGCTTGACGCCTATCACCGCGTCGACGGCCAGCTGACGCCGTTCCGGAGCGCGGAGCGCCGGATTTTCGCGGACCTCGACGCCGAAGCGGACGATCTTCTTGAGCTGGCGGCGACCCGGGCCAATGGCGACCTCCGTGATGGCCTGCGGGCGTATCATTATCGTCGCGGCCGCTCCGCGGCGCTCCTGTCGATGGACGTCGCGGGCCATCCGGGCGGGGAGGGTGGGGAGGACGAGGGGCCATGATCCTTCGGCTGATCCTGCTCGGGGCGGGGTTGGCGGCCGGCCTGCAGCTGGCCACCCAGACCTTCGCCTGGACCTATCGCCACGATCCCGTGCTGGGCGGCGGCTGGACGGTGTCGGAAGAGGTTCGCATCTATCCGCCGTGGCGCATCCTCAGCTGGCGCAGGCAGTTCGGCGGGGCCGAACCGGAGGCCTTCTCGTCCAGCGCCTTCCTGGTCCTTCTCGGAGTGATGGGCGGCTTGGGCGCAGGCCTGCTCACGCGCGGAGAGGGATCCCGCCGGCGCATCCGTGGATGGGGCGGCCTGGCCGAGGCCCGGGCCGCCGGGTTGCTAGCCGGCGCGGGGTGCGCCCTCGGGGAGCTGAAGGGGCGGCTCCTCGCAACCGTCGACATGCGGCCGAGCCTGGTGACGGGCGGCACGCGGTCGGGAAAAGGGAGGGGCCATGTCACGCCGACGCTCCTGCTGTGGAGCGAGAGCGTGCTGGTCCATGATCCGAAGCGGGAGCTCTGGCGCGAGACGGCCGGCTGGCGCTCGGGCTTCTCGCATGCGCTTTATTTCGACCCGCGTGATCCGGCATCCGCCCGCTGGAATCCCCTCGCGGAAATCCAACCCGGCCCGGGAGAACTGGCCCAGGTCCAGCGACTGGTTTCGATCCTCGCCGACCCCGGGGGCGTCCGGGATGACGAGGCCATCTGGGACAAGGCGGCCTCCGAAATCCTGGAGGCGGTCATCCTCCATGTCCTCTACACGGCCGAGGATGCCGACAAGACGCTGCTGAAGGTCCGCGAACTGCTCGCCGACCTCGACGACACGGCCGAGGTGATGGTCAAGGCGCTGCACCGGCCGGGTCGGAACCGCGAGCCTGAAACCCACCCCTTCATCCGCACGGCCGTGCGGGGCTATGCCGCCATGCATGATCGGTTTCGGACATCGGTCCAGGGCACGGCCCGATCCTATCTGAAGTGGCTCGCGGGCGACGACGTCGAGCGCGCGCTCTCGGCCTCGGACTTCAACCTGGGCGACCTGATGTGCGCCGAGGCGCCGGTCTCGCTCTACGTCCAGGTCGCGCCGGCGGACGCGGCGGCGCTCCGGCCGCTGGTGCGACTCCTGTTCTACGCCGCCGCCCAAGCCCTCACCGTGGACGAGACCCGGGATGCGGCGGGGCGGCCGAAGCAGCGCCGGCTCCTGATGCTGATGGACGAGTTTCCCCTGCTGGGGCGCGTCAGCTTCTTCGAGAAATCCCTGCGACTTCTGAGCGGCTACGGGGTGAAGGTGATGTTCGTCGCCCAGTCGCTGAACGACATCATCGAGACGTACGGCGCCAACAACACGATCCTCGACAACTGCGCCATCTACACAGCCTTTTCGGCGCTGGATCCGCTGACCCAGGACAAGGTCTCCAAACTCACCGGCACGATCGGCGAGATGCGTGAAAGCCGCAGCGCGCCCGCCGGCCTGGCGGCGGGACGCAGTACCGTGTCACGCTCCCAGATCGACCGTCCGTTGCTCGAGCCCGGCGAGGTGCGCGCTCTGCCCGACGACGTTCAGCTCATCTTCGCGGCGGGCCAACGCCCTCTGCGCACTCGCAAGCTCCAGTACGATCGCCGCCGGCCGTTCCGGAAGAGAGCCGCTCTGCCGCCGCCCGACCAGGTCGCGGGCGTCGACGCACCGACGCCCGCGCCCCATCCCTGGGCCGGCCGTCGGAGCCTCGGTGTGGACGCCGAAGCCGCCCTTCCCCTGTTCAAGGAGATCGTGGCGGCGATGGACGACAAGAAGGTCGCCGCGCGCGCCGCGGACATCTATGGCCGCGTAGCCCAGGAGATGGCGGCGCAGGACGCCGTCCTCGATCATCTGAAAGGGCAGGGCGATGGTTAGGCGCGCGCCGGTGCAGACCTGCCGCGTTCAGGTCTATCTCAGCGATCCCAAGATCATCGCCGGTCTCAGCCGCGAAGCGCGATCGGGCCGGGTGTCGATCAGTCAGGCCGCCGGACACGCCATCGCGCGGGGCCTTCAGGGGAACCCGAGGGCTGACCCCGACGACCGGCTGCTGGCGCTTGAGCAATCACTCAAGGGCCATATGCGGTCCACTCGACAGGACATGCAGATCATTCAGGAGTTGGTGGTGGAGGTCGCGCGAGCGCTGTTCGTCCGGCTCCCGGACGGCGTCGGCGACCAGGATCCCACGGTGCAGGCCGCCGTCGACCGGCGCATCGAGCGGATGCTCGACGACACCGCGGCGCGGATCGTCTCGGGCCGGGCCGGGCACGACCCTCACGGCCGGGAGGTTGAGGAGCGGTCGTTCGGGGCGGCGAACTGACATGACGGCTCATCCCCTGATCGCGGAACGCAAGCTGGAGGCGCTGCGTCACGCCCTGGGCGAGGTGGTGCTGGCGGCGCTGATCGACCCGGAGGTGGTGGAGATCCTCGCCAACCCCGACGGCCGGATCATCCTGGATCGCGCCGGGCGAGGCCGCGCCGACACCGGGGCGCGTCTGTCGGTGGAAGGGCGCGAACGCGCCATTCGTCTGATCGCCGACTATGTCGGTGAAGTGGTCACCCGGGACGATCCGCGCCTGGCCGGTGTGCTGCCCGCCACCGGCGAACGGTTCCAGGGCCTGCTTCCGCCGGTGTCGCCGGCGCCGGCTTTCTCCATCCGCAAGCGCCCGTCGGTGATCTGGACCCTCGGGGATTATGTCCGCGACGGCGTCATGACGGCGCGGCAGGCCGATGTCCTCGCCCAGGCCGCCCGCGAGCGGCGCAACATCCTCATCTCCGGCGGCACGGGGTCGGGGAAGACCACCCTGGCCAACGCCATCCTGGCAGAGCCGGCCTTCGCCGACGACCGGGTGTTTCTCATCGAAGACACCGCCGAGCTGCAATGTTCGGCCTGGGACACGGTGTCGGTCCTGACGCGCCGGGCCCCCGTCGCCATCGGCGTCGCCGATCTGGTCCGCGACGCCTTGCGGATGCGTCCGGACCGGATCGTCGTGGGGGAGATGCGCGACGGCCTAGCCGCCCTCGAAACGCTGAAGAGCTGGAACACGGGCCATCCGGGCGGCCTGTCGACCCTTCACGCCAACTCCGCCGAGGAGGCGCTGCGGCGGATCGAGGATCTGGCCCTCGAGATCGCCGCGGCGCCGCCGCGTCGCACCATCGGCCAAGCGGTGGACGTCATCGCCCATATCCGTCGCTCGACGGCGGGGCGGCGGCTTGAGGCCGTGATCGCGGTGAACGGCGCGTCGGATACGGGCTACGCGGTCGAAGGCCTGGCCTGACGACGCCTCGAACGGCGTCGCAAATACCGAATCCAGAAAAGTGAAGATAATTCAGAGCGTTGTGACGACTTGCATTAAGTCAAACCAAGTCGTCGCGGCATCAACACAGTAAGTCGTTCCAAGTTACTATCTAAGTCGGTCTGAGTTGGAGTGTAGTTGTATTTAAGTCGTGGATTATTTGTGTATTTTACTGTTGACAGTAGTGGGATAGTTTTGCTTGCAATGAGTCGAAGCGCGGTGAAACGCGCTGAACACAAGGAAAGCAAATCATGTCACGGAGACTTGGCCGCCGCCTGTTCGGCGCGACGATGATGCTTGGCCTGGCGGTCGCCGGACCGGCGCTGGCCGGCGGGTCGGGCATGCCCTGGGAAGGGCCGATCCAGCAGGCGGTGCAGTCGATCACCGGCCCTGTGGTCCAGGCCGCGGCGGTGGTGGCGGTGGTCGCCTTCGGGGCCGGGATCGCCATGAGCGAGAACGGTTCCTCGATGCGCCGGGGGCTAGGGATCATGTTCGGCCTCTCGATCGCGTTCGCCGCCTCCACCTTCTTCCTGGACTTCTTCGGCTTCGCCGGAGGGGTGGAGTTCGCCTGATGGCGTCGCGGTCCGAAGACCGCCCCGAGGGTTGGGACCTGCCTGTGGCCCAGGCGCTTGCGGAGCCGGTCCTGATGGCCGGCATGCCGCGGAACTACGCCATCGCCATGGGCACCATCGCCGTCGTGCTGGGACTGGCGCTGCGCATCTGGTGGCTCGGTCTTCTGTGGTGGGCGGTCGCCCACGCCATCGGCCTCTGGGCCGCGCGGTCGGATCGGCGCTTCTTCGACGTTCTGCGGCGCCATCTGGCCCTGCCGGGCCATCTGGACGGGTGAGGGGCGATGCGGTTTCTCGACGAATACCGGCGCCGGCCCGCAGCGCTCGCGGACCACCTGCCCTGGGCGGCCCTCGTGGCCCCCGGCGTCGTCCTTAACAAGGACGGCTCCTTCCTGGCGGGCTTCCGCTTCCGCGGACCGGACCTGGAATCCTCCACCGAGGAGGAGTTGATGGCGGTCCGCGCGCGCCTGAACAACGCCCTGCGCCGGCTGGGCACCGGTTGGTGCCTTCACGTCGAGGCGCACCGCCGGGCCGCAGCGCCCTATCCGCAAAGCGACTTCGACCTCGGCGTCGCCTGGCTGCTCGACGAGGAGCGCCGCAGCCGGTTCGAGACCGCCGACCCGGCCTTCGAGACCGACCACCGGCTGGCGCTGACCTGGCTTCCGCCCGCCGATGAGACCCGACGCCTTGAGCGCTGGCTGTTCGACGGTCTGGCCAGGAGCGGCGCCGACTGGCGGGTGGCGCTCGACGCCTTCATCCGGGAGGCGGACGCGGTGTTCGACCTCCTGTCGGACGGCCTGCCGGAAATCCGCCGGCTCGATGACGCCGGTCTCCTCTCCTGGCTGCATGACTGCGTATCCCCCCGATCCTTCGAGGTCCGCCCGCCGGAGACGCCGATGTTCCTGGACGGCTGGCTGGCGGACGCGGACCTGACCGGAGGGATCGCGCCCAGGCTCGGCGACCGGTGGCTCAAGGTCGTCTCGGTGCGCGGGCTGCCGTCCGTCACCCGGCCGGGTCTGCTCGACGCGCTGGGCGCCCTCCCGTTCGACTACCGCTGGACCGCGCGCTGGATCGGGCTCGAGAAGCCCGAGGCCGAGCGCGAGATCGTCAAGCTGCGCAAGCGCTGGTTCGCCAAGCGCAAGGGCGTCGGCGTGCTGCTGCGCGAGGCCATCACCAAGGAGGAGGTGCCGCTTCTCGACACCGACGCCGCGTCCAAGACCGAAGAGTGCGACGGCGCGCTCGCCGCGCTAGGCGCGGAAAGCTGCGCCTTCGGCTATCTGACGCTGACGGTCTCCGTTCTCGATGCGAGCGAGGAGGGCGCGACGGCCAAGGCCCGCGCGATCGAGGCCGCGCTCAACGCCCAGGGTCTGATGGCGCGCATCGAAGACCTCAACGCCGTGGAGGCCTGGCTCGGATCGATGCCGGGCGAACCCTACGCGGACGTCCGCCGGCCGCTGGTGTCCACCCTCAACCTCGCCGACCTGCTGCCGATCTCGGCCGTCTGGGCGGGGCCGTCGGAAGACGCCTGCCTCGACGGCCCGCCCTTGGCCACGGCGCGCACGACCGGATCGACGCCGTTTCGCCTCGCGCTGCACGTCGGGGACGTCGGCCATGCGATGGTCGTGGGACCGACCGGCTCGGGAAAGTCCGCGCTGCTGGCCTTCCTCGCCCTGCAATGGTTCCGGTATCCGGACGCGCGCGTGGTCTTTTTCGACAAGGGGCGCTCCGCGCGAGCCGCCACTCTGGCGGCCGGCGGGCGCTGGCGCGCGATGGAGCCAGGCGCGGGTCTCTCGCTGCAGCCGCTGGTGGGGATCGATCGCGACGATGCGCGCGCCTGGGCCTCGGAATGGCTGGCCGAGACGGTGCGGTTGGCCGGGCTGGAGCCCACTCCGCGCGTGCGGGAGGAAATCTGGGCGGCCCTCGCCGCCCTGGCCGACGCGCCGGTTCCCCAACGGACGCTGACCGTCTTCTGCGCCCTAGTGCAGGATCGCGCCGTCGCCGCCGCCCTCGAACCCCTCACGCTGAAGGGACCGCACGGCGCCCTGTTGGACGGGGAGGGTGCGGCGTTGGGGACGAGCCGGTTCGACACCTTCGAGCTCGAAACGCTGATGGCCACGCCGTCGGCGGTGGCCCCGGTGCTCTCGGCCCTGTTCCGGGAGCTCGAGCAGGGGTTCGACGGACGGCCGACCCTGCTGATCCTGGACGAAGCCTGGCTGTTCCTGGGCGAGACGGCCTTCGCGGCGAAGATCCGGGAATGGCTGAAGACTCTGCGCAAGAAGCGGGTGGCGGTGGTGTTCGCCACCCAGAGCCTCGACGACGTGGCCGCGTCCGCCATCGCCGCCAGCCTGATCGAGAGCTGCCCGACCCAGGTGTTCCTGCCGAACCCGCGCGCCATGGAGCCGTCTTCGGCCGAGCTCTATCGGGGCTTCGGATTGAACCGGCGCCAGCTGGAGCTGATCGCCTTCGCCCCGCCCAAGCGGTCCTACTACTGGCGGCAGCCTCGGGGCCGTCGGCTGTTCGACCTGCGCCTGACGGGCGTGGCCCTGGCCCTGTGCGGCGCCGGGACGCCCGAGGACCAGACCCTCATCGACGACGTCCTGGCCCGATCCGGCGAGGCCGCCTTCGCCCGCGAATTCCTCAAAGCCAAGGGAGTGCAGAATGTGGATTCCGTTCTCGACGCCTTCGACCCGCCGCTCGCGGCGGAATAGGACGACGGGCCTGGCCGTCGCCGGCCTCCTCGTGCTGGCGTCGCCGGTTCCGGCCGGCGCCCAGCAGGTGGTGTTCGACCCGCGCAACCACCTGGAGAACGCGCTGCAGGCCGCCCGCCAGCTGGAGAGCCTCGCCAACGAGGCCCGCAGCCTGGCCGCCTCGCCCTACAGCCATCTGGCGGGCAGCAGCCAGTCGCTGCGGGACATGGCCGAGCTGGCGCGCACGGCGCGCGGGCTGGCGACCTCGGTCAGCGGTCTGGAGCGCCAGTTCGAGACCTACTACCCCGACGATCTGGCCGGCGCGGACGTGCTGCGCCTTCTGGAGCAGAGCGGAGCGCGAACCGCGAACGCCCGGCGCACCGCCGAGGATCTGGCGCGGACGGCGGCGGAACTGGAACGGCTGGGCGGGACCCGCGACGCCCGGGTGGCCGGTGCGCTCGGCGCCAGTCAGTCGGCTGCGGGACAGACCGCGGCCGTGCAATCGACCAATCAGCTGCTCGCGGTTCTGGCCGAGGACCTGGCGGCCCTGCGGACCCTGATGCTGGCCCAGTCGCGGCTGATGGCGGAGGCCACGGCGCGGGAGGCGGCCGACCGCGCCTCCGGCGAAGCGGCCCGCCGCCAACGCTGGGCCGGCGCGGGCGCGGTCCCCGTCGCGCCGTCCTTCGATCCGTTCGCCCGCGCCCGGGACTGATCGTCATGGCCCCGGTCAGCATGGACACGCCCAACGATCTGATGGTGGTGTTCTCGAACACCGTCTCGGCGGGCTTCGACACCCTGTCCGGCGCCGTCAACGGCGTGTTCGGCCTGTTGATCGTGCTGGTCGTGGCCCTCACCGGAATCCAGTGGGCGCTTTCCTCCAACCGGGAGGTGCTGGCCGCCGGCTTCGGCAAGGTGCTGCTCATCGGCGTCTTCGCCTGGCTGATCAACGACTGGCAGGCTTTATCGGAGACGATCTACGCCGGCTTCCTGGAGCTGGGCCTCGTCGCCGGAGGCGGTTCGCTGTCTCGGGCCGAGTTCCTCAACCCCGGGGCCGTGCTCCAGCAGGGCTGGGAGATCGTCAAGGCGTTGGGCGAGACCCCGGCGCCGGTCGACAACCCCCTGGACGTGGTCGGCAACATGGCCGACGCCCTGATCCTGGGCTTGGCCATGATCGGCATCCTGCTCGCCTTCGCCATCCTTGCTCTGCAGATCATCGTCTCTCTGCTGGAGTTCAAGATCGTCACCCTGGGCGGCTTCATCCTCCTGCCGTTCGGCATCTGGTCGAAATCCGCCTTCCTGGCCGAAAGGCCGCTCGGCTACGTCGTCTCCTCCGGCCTCAAGGTCCTGGCCCTCGCCATCGTCGTTTCGGGGGCGCGGACCGTATTCGATCAGCTCCAGCCCTCGACCAACCCGGACATCTACGAGGCCCTCACCATCCTCGTCGCATCGATGCTCCTGGCGATGCTGGCGATGTTCATCCCGAACCTCGCTTCCGCCCTCGTGACCGGGGGCCCGGCGCTGGGGGCGGGCGGCGCCCTGACCGGCGCGCTCGCCGTCGGTGGGGCCGGGGCCCTGGGCGCGGCCGGGATCGCGGGCGCCGGAGCCCTGATCGGCGC
>CAUQZC010000011.1:0-118298 GCA_963522565.1 uncultured Brevundimonas sp.
TCACGCTTCTGTCGGAACCGCGTAGCGGTTCCGTCTAAAACGATCATGCTCTAGGACCGGCTGCTGCCTGCTGTTGCAGATCGACACGCCGCGGATCGCCTCCGCGGCGTGTTTTTCTTTGCCTGAAGCCTATTCGGCGACCTGGGGCGCACGGCCTTCGACCAGATTGCGCAGGGCTTCGGCGGAATAGGGTTTGCGCAGGAAGGCCCACGGGCTGTCTGACAGCAGCTGATCCACATCCTCGCCGACATAGCCGGAGGTCAGGGCGATGCGCATGTCGGGCCAGTCACGAGCCGATCGTCGCGCCAGGTCGATCCCGCTCATGCCGCCAGGCATGACCACGTCTGTCAGCATCAGGTCAAAACGGCTGGCGCGCAGGGCGTCCAGCGCCGCCGGACCGCTCTCGGCGCGTTGGACCTCCAGGCCGAAGCTTTCCAGCAGATCGACGGCGATGGCGGCGACTGCGGCGTCATCCTCGACCAACAGCAGGCGCCGCCCCTGCGCGAAAGGCACGTCCAGCCGGGGCGGCGGAATGGCGGGCGCACTTTTCCGTCTGGCGACAAGCCGGGGCAGGAACAGAGTGATGGCGGCGCCCTGGTTCATGGCGGACGTGACCTGAACGCCGCCGCCCGACTGATGCGCGAAGCCATAAACCTGGCTGAGGCCCAGGCCCGTCCCCTTGCCCACCCCCTTGGTGGTGAAGAAGGGCTCGAACACCCGGTCGATCACCTCGGGCGACATGCCCTGGCCGTTGTCGGATACGGTGACGCAGACGTAGTCGCCCGCCGACAGCTCGGCGACCTCGCCCGTGGCGATGTGGCGGGCGGTGGTCTGGACGGTGATCTGGCCGCCTTCGCGGACCTGACCGCCGGTGACGTCGCCCAGGGCGTCGCGGGCGTTGACGATAAGGTTCAACAGGGCCGCCTCGAACTGGGCAGGGTCCAGTCGGACGCGCGCGGCGCCGCGCTTGAGCTTGAGGTTGAACTCCACCGCCTCACCGACGGCGCGGCGCAGCAGGGGCGCGCTTTCTCGGATCAGGGTGTTGAGGTCGATCTCCTCGGGACGCAGCGCCTGACGTCGCGAGAAGGCCAGCAACTGGTGCGTCAGGCTCTCGCCGCGCCGGGCCGCGGCCAGTGCGGCCTCGCCCAGCTTTCTGCGCTTGGCCGGGTCTTCGCTGCGCAGGATGATGTCCAGCGCGCCGATCACGACGGTCAGCAGGTTGTTGAAGTCATGCGCCACGCCGCCGGTCAGCCGCCCGACCGCCTCCATCCGCTGGGCGTGGACCAGTTGAGCCTCGGCCTGGGCTTTTTCGTCCAGGGCGGCGCTGACGCGTTCTTCCAGCAGTTCGTTGATGCGTTTCAGGTCGTCTTCGGCGCGTTTGGCGTCGGTGACGTCAAGGCTGGCGCCGACATAGCCCTGGAAGCGGCCCTCGGCGTCGAAACGCGGCACGCCTTCTGTGCGCAGCCAGCGCAGACCCAGAACGGGGTGATTTACGCGGGCCATGGCCTCGAATACGTCGCGGGCCTCAAAGGCGCGCATATAGGCGGCGCTGAACACCTGTTCGTCATCCGGATGAATCAGGGCGCGCCAGCTGTCGGTCAGTTGGCGTGACGATCTTACGCCGAAGAAGCTGCGGTAGCGCCTGTTGGCGAAGTTCAACTGGGCGCTGTCATCGCTCATCCAGATCAGGGCCGGGGCGCTGTCGGCGACGATGCGGAAACGTGTTTCGGATTCCTCGATACGCGCCTGGGCCTCGCGCATGTCGGTGACGTCGAAGGCCACGCCGACATAACCCTGCAAGGTCGAACCGCAACGACGCGGACGCGACCAGGACTTGATCCAGCGCCATTCCCCGTCATGACGCAGATAACGGGCCTCCAGCGAAAAGGGACCGCCAGAAGCCTCGCCGGCCTGGGAGGCCAGACGCATCCGTTCCCGGTCGTCGGCATGGACCGACGCCAGCCAGTCGACCTCGCGTGCGTCTTCGTAAAGATCGCCATAGAAGTCGCAATAGGCCTGGTTGACGAAGGAGCGCGTGCCATCCTGGCGCGTCACCCAGATCAGGACGGGCGCAATGTCGGCGATGGCGCGGAATCGGGCTTCGCTTTCGCGCGTCTCCGCCTCGGCGCGCGCGCGTTCCACCTCGGCCCAGGTGCGGGCGGCGACCTCTTCGAGCAAGGCGGCTTCGGCGTCGGTCCAGACCCGCGGGGTGGCTGAGTGGACGTACAGATAGGCCCGCAGGCGACCGCCCCGTATCAGGGGCGCGCGGATCAGGGCGCGGGTCTGGATATCGTCAAAGACCTCGCAGGAACCTGCGGTGCGGGGGTCCGTACGGACGTCATCAACGCGCACGGTCTGACCGGAGGCCAGATCGTCGATCAGGCTTGCGCCCAGGTCGTCCAGGCTGAACTGGCCTCGTGCGCTGGCGACACCCGCCGTCCAGTCACGGGTCATGGCGATGACGCCCGCGTCCAGATCGACCTCGCCGTAGCCGACCCGATCGACGTCCAGCAGTTCGCCCAGAGCGCTTTCGACTGCGGCCATGATGGCTTCGGGATCGGACAGGTCTCGCAGCCGGTCAGTCAGGGCCAGAAGGAAGGTCTGGCGGCGTTCCTGGCGGCCTAGCGCATCCAGCGCCTCACGCGTGGCGGTGACGTCAAAGCCCATGCCGACATAGCCGCGGAAGACGTGGGCTGCATCAAAGCGCGGTTTGACCGACACCCGCACCCACCGCCACTCGCCGTCCTGGCGCCGGAAGCGCACTTCAAAGCCGTAGGGCAGGCGGCGGGGGCGAGCCTCGTTCTGCGCCTGGATGATGGCGGCGCGGTCGTCGGGATGAATCTTGTCTTCCCAAACCTGGCCTTGAAGTTCGTTCGCCGGGCGGCCGTAAAAATCGGCCAGGGCCTGGTTGGCGAACTCGACGTCGCCGTAAGCATTGGTCAGCCAGATCGGTGCGGGCGCGGTGTCGGCGATCAGGCGGAACCGGGTCTCGCTTTCGCGCAGGGCGGTTTCGGCCGCCTTGGCGGCGGTCACATCCACCGCGACGGCGATGAAGCCCACGGTCTGGCCGTTTTCATCGTTCAGCGCACGCACGCTCGTCATGGCCCAGACGACCGAGCCGTTGGAGTGGACATAGCGTTTGATCAGGGTGGCGCCCGGACCGCCCGCGCGAATGTCGTCCAGCGCCTCGAAGGTGGGGTCGATATCGTCAGGATGGGTGACGTCGCGGGTGCCGATGCCGATGGCGGCCTCCGGCGTCATGCCAAGAATCTCGGCGAAACGGGCGTTGATCATGGTGATCCGGCCGTTCAGATCGACACGGGCGATGCCGGCGGAGGCCTGATCGACCATGGCTTGAAGCTGGGTCTCACTGTCTCGCAGGGCCTTCTCGGCTGCGCGGGCGTCCGTGACGTCCAGGTTTACGCCGATCATGCCCAGGAACTCGCCATGGCGGCTGATGCGCGGGCGGGCCTGCGAGCGGATCATGCGATAGACGCCGTCGGCGCGTCGCTGGCGCGCCTCGAACGCGAACGGCGCCTCGATGGTCAGCGCATGCTGGATGTCCTTGAAGACGCCGTCGTGGTCGTCGGGATGGAAGACGCGCGAGAGGTTCAGCGACTGGAAATCCGCATGGTGTTCCGGCACGCCCCAGAACCGGCGCTGGTCAGCGTTCATGTGAACACAGCGCCCCTGCGGGTCGGACATCCACAACATGGTGGGCGCGAACTCGCTGATGACCTGAAGCCGGTCTTCTGTCTCACCCACGCGGGCGTCAGAAAGGCGCAGGGCGGAGGATGAAGCCTCCAGCCGGGTCAGGGTCTTTCGCAACGAAGCGCCGACGAGGGTGCAGAACAGGCCGATGAAAAGGTAGGTGATGGTGGCGGGCAGGGCGACGGGGATGAAGCGCTCGTGGGCTGAGTAAGACGAACCCTCCAGGACGATCAGCCCCCAGGCGCCGGCCAGCGCCGACAAGGTGGCGACCAGACCGCCCAGCCGCCCCGCTGCCAGCGCGGCCAGAAGGATCGCTGGCAGCATGAGGGCGAAGCCGGTGAAGCCGCCAAAAATCGGGTTGAGCAGAACGCGCAGGATCAGGGCCAGGACGGCGAAACCAAGTCCCGTCAGACTCTGTTTCAGAGGGGAGGAGGCTTCGATCCGCGCCAACCGCAGCAAGGCGTCGTCAGCATTTGCAACCTGCCGCAGAAAACCCCCAGCTTTCATTTTCTGACAGACCCCAATCGAACCCTTGGCAAGCTGAGCGGCGTTCGAGTGACAATGAACGCCGAGGCGAGTTTTGTGTTCCGGCGTCTTCTTACAGCCTGAGCCGTTGATCCTGATATGTTTTTTGTTGCTTGACCATTGACGCCGGCGTCGGGCCCATTTCGATAACGACGATCTTTCGGCCGCCCGAAAACCGCCCACAATCGAGAGCATGGTCTGGATCAAGGCGACGTCCGGTTCCGGGAGGGTCGCTTTTTTGGATTTGAATGCGAGTGTCCGGGTTGATCAGGATGTGGGCGGCGCTGCGGCGCGGTGCGGCGGCTGTCCCGGCGGCCTGCGCGGTGTTGGGCGTGGCGATGTCGGCCGGATCGACGGCGCGGCCTGATGCAGACAGGACCGCGGAAGTCTTGGCGCACGTCACCAACGGCGACATGGGGCCAAGGGGGGCTGCGGCGGTTGCGGCGCGTCTGACGCCGGATCAACTGGCGCTGGCCCAACGCCATGATCCGACCCTGCTGACGCCCGCCCTGCATGGCCTTGCGCCCAACTGGGAGGCGGTGCTGTTGGCCGGTCAGCCGCAATCGGTTGCGGGCGAATATGGGCTGGAGGCGCAAAAGCTGAATGCGGCCATTGGGGTGGACGCCCACGCGCTGCGGCCTGCGCGTCCGTTCGTCTTCAAGGGCAGCGCCGAAGATCGCCGACGCGCGCTGCGCTGCCTGACCCAGGCGGTCTATTACGAGGCGGCGCTGGAGCCGGACGCTGGTCAGGCCGCGGTGGCGCAGGTGGTGCTGAACCGCGTGCGCGACCCCAACTACGCCAACACCGTCTGCGGGGTGGTGTTCGAGGGGGCGGAACGCACGACGGGCTGCCAGTTCAGCTTCACCTGTGATGGCGCGCTGGCGCAGGCGCCGGTCGCCTGGGCCTGGGATCGGGCGCGCAAGGTCGCGGAAAAGGCCCTGAGCGGCGAGGTCGCCCAGCAGGTCGGCACGGCGACCCATTATCACGCCGACTATGTCCATCCGTGGTGGGCGCCGACGGTGGCCAAGGTGAACCGGATCGGGGCGCACATCTTCTATCGCTGGAAGGGGGTCTATGGCGAAACCGCCGCCTTCCGCACCGTCTATCAGGGCCGCGAGCCGAACATTGACGAAGCCCGCTTCGCCCGCCCCCGGATGATGACGGCCAGCGCTGCTCCTGCGGATGCCTCGCCGACGCCGAACGGACCGCTGAAGACGGTCGAGATCGACGGGCGTCAGCGCGTCGTGGGCGTCGCCAGCATGGCGGGCCGCCGCCTGCCGACGCCGCAAGAGGTTGCCGCCATCAATGCGCGTCTGCAGAGCTTTGAGAGCCCCAGACCCGCCGCACCCGCCGTCACCGTCGCGCCCGCCGGTGTCACGCCGATGGCGGTTGATGAAGTGGGACGGCCGTCGAGCTGACACGGATCAAATCCTCTAATGCAACGCTAGCCCGTCAGATGCATTGTCGGTGATCCGGGTTTTCCGGATGCGAGAAGGACGCCTGTTTGACCCACCCCGTTACTGATGTTGCGCAATGGGATGAGGCGGAACGTCTGAATGCGCTGGCTTCCTATGAAATTCTGGACACCGAACCCGAGCAGGCGTTCGACGAGGTGGTTCAACTGATCGCCCGCATCTGCGAGGCGCCGATCGCCGTGGTCAATCTGATCGACGCCGACCGCCAGTGGTTCAAGGCGGAGGTGGGGCTGGGCGTGCGCGAAACGCCGCTGGCCACATCCTTCTGCGCTCAGGCCCTGTTGCTGGAGGACGGCATGCAGGTTTCGGACGCAACGACCGATGTGCGTTTTGCGTGCAATCCGCTGGTCACCGGCGAACCTTATCTGCGCTTCTACGCCGGACAGTTGCTGAAGACGCAGGACGGGCTGCCCCTGGGCACCCTGTGCGTGCTGGACACCAAGCCGCGGCCTGAAGGTCTGACCGAGGTTCAGGCCATGGCATTGAAGACCCTGGCCGGGCAGGTGATGACGCAACTGGAGCTGCGCCGCACCTTGCGCCAGAGGGCCAAGAGCGAAGAGACGACACGCCGCGCGCTCGCGGCGTCGAATTACATCGGCGCCTGGGACTGGGACGTGTCCGCCGACCGCATCGTCGCCGATGAACGCTTTGCGAACATCTACGGCGTAGAGCCCAGGCTTGCGGCGCAAGGCGCGCCGTTGAGCGCCTTCCTGCGCAATGTCCACGCCGACGATGCGGCGCGTGTGGAGGCCGAGATCGCTGCTCTCTTGAGCACGGGAGGGGCTTACCTCAGCGAATACCGGATCATGCATGAGGTCAACGGCGAGCGTTGGATCCAGGCGCGCGGCCATGTCTATCTGAATGACGAGGGGGTGCCGGTGCGTTTCCCCGGCGTCGCCTCGGACGTCACGGCGCGGCGACGTCAGGACGCGCATCTGGCTGAGGCGGTGTTGCAGTTGGCGGACAGCGAGGCGCGGTTCCGTTCGCTGGCCGACGCCATGCCCCAGATGGTATGGTCCTCGCCGCCAGACGGCCGCCCTGACTATT
Organism: uncultured Brevundimonas sp.; assembly: GCA_963522565.1. GTDB lineage: Bacteria > Pseudomonadota > Alphaproteobacteria > Caulobacterales > Caulobacteraceae > Brevundimonas. Next base: position 6,759 of record CAUQZC010000011.1, read on the forward strand.
ATAATGCGCGCTGGTACGCCTTCACAGGCACGACCCCCGGTTCCAGCGAAGGGCAGGGCTGGGAAAACATGGTCCATAAGGACGACCGCAGACGCGGGCAGATGCTGTGGGAGCAGGCCTTGCTGAGCGGCGACCCCTATGAGGTCGAATACAGGCTTAAACACAACGCCGGCGGCTATCGGTGGACGCTGGCGCGTGCCGAGGCTGCGCGTAACGATGCCGGCGAAGTCACGCGTTGGTTCGGCAGTTGCACCGACATCGACCACCTGAAGCGCCTCGAGCACGAGCGCGAACTGGTCAGTCAGGAACTGAGCCACCGGATCAAGAACATCTTCGCTGTGGTTTCGGCTCTGGTGGCTCTATCGGCGCGCCAGCACCCCGAGGCGCGCGGCTTCGCCAAGTCGTTGCGGACACGGATCAACGCCTTGGCGCGGGCGCATGAGTTCGTCAGGCCGCACACGGAAACGTCCCAGACCACGGTGGGCGTAACCACCCTGCACGCCTTCTTCAACGACCTGTTCGGCGCCTATGCCGACGATCACGGCGAAGGCAGGGTGCGGATCAGCGGCGAAGACACCGTGTTTGACGATCAGTCGGCGACCTCGGTCGCGCTGCTGTTTCATGAATTGGCGACCAACGCGGCCAAGCACGGCGCCCTGTCCACGCCGTCCGGTCGGGTCGATCTGAACACCCGAAACGAAGGTGACCGTTTCATTCTGATCTGGCAGGAGACGGGCGGGCCGCCGATCTATGGAGAGCCGAAACGGAACGGCTTCGGCTCATCCCTGGCCACCTTGTCAGTCGAGACGCAACTGGGCGGACGGCTGGAGCGTGAATGGCGGCCCGAAGGCTTGAGGATGATCATTGATCTGCCAGCCGCCGCCCTGTCCCGCCGCCGCGCTGCGGTGAAGTTTCTCAGATTAGGACAAATTTGAAACTCTACGGCCCATCATGCGTTCGAGACGCTAACTGAGACTGATACTGAAGATTCATGCCTGCTCGCATCCTCATAATTGAAGATGAAGCTCTGGTCGCCATGGAGCTGCGCTTCGTGCTGGAAGACTTGGGGCACGATGTGGTGGGCGTCGCGGCGACGGCCAAGTCCGCGCGTGACATCGTCCATGATTCTGAGATCGACCTGGCCCTGGTGGACATCCATCTGTCGGACGGTCCGACCGGCATCGAACTGGGTCGTGAACTGGGTCAGGACAGGGGCGTCACAGTCCTGTTCATGACCGGCAATCCGGGCATGGTCCGTGACGGCGTCGCCGGGACGATCGGCGTCCTGTCCAAGCCCACGGACGAACAGGCCGTTCAGACGGCTGTCGACTATGCGCTGCGACGCCGCCAGGGCCGGCCTGTACATTATGCACCGCCTGGATTGCAGCTTTTCGGCTGATAGAGCGCTCGGCCGGTTGCGCATCGTCGGATGCGGCATATGTCGGACGCTCCCCCGATAGGAGCCTGCGATGACGACCCTGAAACAACGCCCGCTTGGAAATAGCGGACTTGAGATCGCCCCGCTGGTGTTCGGGGGGAATGTTTTCGGCTGGACGGCCGACGAAAAGACGTCTTTCGACCTGCTGGACGGGTTCGTGGGCGCTGGGTTCGACGCCATCGACACCGCCGACGTCTATTCCCGCTGGGCGCCCGGTCATGTCGGTGGCGAGAGTGAGACGATCATCGGCAAATGGCTGAAGGCGCGCGGCGGACGCGACAAGGTCAAGATCTTCACCAAGGTCGGCGCCGACATGGGGCAGGGCCGCAACGACCTGACCGCAGGCTGGATAGAGACGGCGGCCGAGGACAGCTTGCGTCGGCTCCAGACCGATTATATCGACCTGTATCAGACCCACTGGCCCGACCCGCTGACCCCGCAGGAAGAGACGCTGCGTGCGCTGGACCGGCTGGTTAAAGCGGGCAAGGTGCGCGCCATCGGCACGTCCAACCACACCGCCGAACAGGTCGGCGATGCGCTGGCGATTTCCGAACGCGAGGGCCTGGCCGCCTATGCGACGATCCAGCCGCACTACAACCTCTACAGCCGCACCACCTTTGAAGGGCCGTTGCAGAATCTCGCGGCGGAGAAGGGGCTGGGCGTCATCACCTACTACAGCCTGGAAAGCGGCTTCCTGACCGGCAAGTACAAGACGGTCGAACAGATCGCCGGGACCAGCCGCGAGCACGCCCTGAAGGACAGGTTCGACGAACGCGGCGTGCGGATTCTGGCCGTGCTGGACGGCGTGGCCCAGCGCAATGAGGCGACCTCGGCCCAGACGGCCCTGGCCTGGTTGCTGGCCCAGCCGGGGGTGACGGCCCCGATCGTAAGCGCCACCTCGACCGAACAGCTGGAAGACATCGTCAAGGCGGGGACGTTGAGCTTGTCGCCCGAGGATGTCGCGGAACTGACCGAGGCGAGCGCGTACTGAACTGTCCCACCTTCGTCATCCTCGGGCTTGTCCCGAGGATCCTGGGCGCAAGGCCCAGGATGACGATTCAGGAAAGGCGTCTCACCAGACGCCGATCTTCTCGGCCTCGGCGTGGGTTATGGGGTGGTGGGCCTTGGCGTGGTCTTCCTCGGCGAGGAAGCGGGCGGCCTCCAGCGCGGCCATGCAGCCCATGCCGGCGGCGGTGACGGCCTGGCGATAGACGTCGTCGGTGACATCGCCGGCGGCCCAGACGCCCTCGATGGCGGTGGAGGCCGTACCGGGCTTGACCCGCAGATAGCCGCCCGAGTTGGTCTCCAGCTGGCCCTTGAACAGTTCGGACGACGGGGCGTGGCCGATGGCGATGAAGACGCCGTCAGCGGGGATCTCGCGGGTCGAGCCGTCCTTGACGTTCTTCAGCCGGACGCCCGTGACGTTCCTGGCGATGCCGTCCACGACGCCGATGATCTCCTCCACCGCCACGTTCCAGATCACCTCGATCTTGGAGTTGGCGAACAGGCGGTCCTGCAGGATTTTTTCGGCGCGGAACTCGTCCTTGCGGTGGATGACCGTGACCTTGGAGGCGAAGTTGGTCAGGAACAGCGCCTCTTCGACGGCGGTGTTGCCGCCGCCGACGACCACAACCTCCTTGCCGCGATAGAAGAAGCCGTCGCAGGTGGCGCAGGCCGAGACGCCGAAGCCCTGATAGGCGGCCTCCGACTCCAGCCCCAGCCACTTGGCCTGGGCGCCCGTGGATATGATGACCGTCTCGGCCAGGATTTCCTCGCCGCCGTCCAGCGTCAGCCGGAACGGGCGCTGGGACAGGTCCGCCGAGGTGACGATGTCGTGGATGACCTCGGTCCCGACGTGCAGGGCCTGGGCCTGCATCTGCTCCATCAGCCAGGGGCCCTGGATGGTGTCGGCGAAGCCGGGATAGTTCTCGACGTCGGTGGTGATGGTCAACTGGCCGCCGGGCTGGATGCCGGCGATGACGACGGGGTTGAGAGAGGCGCGGGCCGCATAGATGGCGGCGGTCCAGCCGGCGGGGCCGGAACCGATGATGGCGACGCGGACGGTACGAGCTTGGGTCATGGCCCTTATTTAGGCGGTGATTCCCGTTTGCGCGATGCTGGTCTGACGCAGGGCGCAGGCGTCGGCCAAAAAGGCCACCGTAATTTTTTAGAGAGCACTATTGTGCAGATTCTTGAGAGTCGTTCTCAAGATGGCCTCCGGTCCGGGCTGATCCTATGTCGCGGCTGCATCAGGATCGGACGTGGGCGGCCTAAGCAGGATCGACACGTCCTTCCGGGGCGTCCGAAGGACGAACCCGGAACCCAGGGGGCGCGCATCAGGCGTTGGATGCGTTCAGCAGCGGGCTTGCGGTCCTGGGTTCCGGGTTCTTCGCTGCGCTCAGCCCCGGAAGGACGAGCAGGGCGATCAAATTTATCGCGTCCGCATGGCCTCAAGCACCGCGCGGGCGGCGCGGTCGGTTTCGGCCAGGGGCTGGTAGGTCCAGGCGTCCAGCGTGCCGTCGAACGGTCGGGCGGCGCCGCGCGCGCGCAAGTCGTCGTGCAGTCGGGCGAACTTGCCTGCGGACTTCAGGGCGACCATCGGCAGGATGTGGACCGGCTTGCCGGTCGAGGCGGCCTCGGCAGCCATGTTGGCGCTGTCCTCCGTCACCAGCACATGGTCGGCGTAATGCAGAAAGCCGAACAGGGGATTGTCGCCGGTTCCGTCCCAGATCCAGCCGGGCAGGTCTGACAGGCGCGCGGTCATGGCCGCCTTGGCTGCGTCCGGGGTGCGGCGCGAAAAGGTCAGCATCAGCGATCCACCCGCCGCCCGCACAGCGTCCGCGATCCGGTCGGCCAGGACGGCGGCATGGGCGGGGGGCAGGTCGAAGGCCTTTGACTTGCCGCCGATCAGGACGGCGACGCGCGGATGGGGCAGGGGGGCGATCCGGTCGCCAAAGGCGGGTGCGGCCGCAACGATCCGCTGGGGGGTGATGCGGTGCGGCGAGCCGGTGATCTCAAAGACATTGTCGCCCGACAGGCCGTCGTGGGTGGGGGCGACGATCATGTCGTAGCGGGCGTTGGCCCAGCGCGGGTCCTGGGTCTGAACGACGAAGGTGTTGCCGTCGCTCCACTGCTTCACCCGTGTCGAAAGGGGCAGGGTGGCGCGGCCCGTCGCGATCCACAGATCGGGCCAGGGGGCGGCCAGCGCGTCGGAGGCCGGGTCCAGCATGGCCCGCGTCTTCAACGCCGAGGGCAGGCGGTCGAACGGCGCGCGCCAGCGGATGTGTTTTATGGTGATTTCGGCCGGAGTCAGGCGCTGCACCGCCTCGGCCAGACCCAGAGCCTGGTTCTCGATCCCGGCGCGGCCGTCCGAAACGACCCAGACGGTGAGTGGGCTGGACGACGGGATGGGGGTCACGCCCCGGCTGCGTCCGCCCGCATCCAGGTCATGGCCTCGATCTTGTTGCCGTCGGGATCGCGCAGGAAGGCGGCGTAATAGCCGGGGGCGTACTCCGGTCGGAAACCGGGCGCGCCATCGTCATGACCGCCCGCAGCCAAGCCCTGGGCATGAAAGCGATCCACCGCCGCGCGGTCAGGGGCGGCGAAACAGACATGGACGCCGTTGCCGACCGAGGCCGCCTGATGGTCGTGAGGGATGGAGGCCCAGAACTCGGGGAAGGCGCGGCCATAGGCCAGGCCCATCGGGTGTTGCATCACCCGGCCGACGCCCAGGGCGTCGAGGGCGGCGTCGTAGAAGACGCCCGCCCGCGCCAGATCGCTGACGCCCACCGAAACATGCGACACCAGGGGCGGGCGTGTTTCGGCGGCGTCGGTCATGGTCTTATTTCCACTCGACCTTGAGGATTTCATAGGCCTTCACGCCGCCGGGGGTGTTGACCTCGACCACGTCGCCGACCTCCTTGGAGATCAGGGCGCGGGCGATCGGCGAGGCGATGGAGATCTTGCCCTGCTTCACATCCGCTTCATGTTCGCCGACGATCTGGTAGCGGCTCTCTTCCTCGGTGTCCTCGTCAACGACCGTGACGGTCGCGCCGAACTTGACCTGGCTGCCCGACAGTTTGGATACGTCGATGACCTGGGCGCGGCTGATCTTGTCCTCGATCTCGGCGATCTGGCCTTCGATCCAGCCCTGACGTTCCTTGGCGGCGTGATACTCGGCGTTTTCAGACAGATCGCCGTGCTCGCGCGCCTCGGAGATGGCCGCGATGACACTGGGCCTTTCGACAGACTTCAGTTGTTTCAGTTGATCGTCGAGGGCGCGGTAGCCCTCGCCCGTCATCGGCACTTTTTCCATTGGTGTCGTGATTTTTCTGGTTCGCCCGGAGATAAGAAAGACGCAAACTAAGCACACAAAAGGCCGCGGGGCGGGCGCGGCCGGGCATCGAAAATAGGCCTGATTGCTCTTTAATTCAAGGGCGCGCGCGAGTTAGAGGCTGTGGATGGATCAGGCCCGGGCGGAAGGCTCAGCTTTCCGGTCGCGTTTCAGCACCATTTTGATCAGGCTGTAGGCCAGCCAGCCAAGGGCGATCAGACCCAACAGCATGAACAGGCCGGAGATCAGCGCCGCCCCTGCAGCCATGAAGGCGAGGACGAACGCGAGGGCCGCAGCAAGTCCGGCGACGATTTGAATGGTTTGAAGGCGCATGGCGTATTAACGCCTCGGCAAGCTTCCAGTTGCGTCCAGGAGCCTCGCCCTGTGTTCAGGCATAGGCGTAAGGCCCCCCGCGTTCCAGCGCGCGCTGATAGGCTGGGCGGGCGTGAATACGCTCCAGAAACGCCTTCAAATGGGGCTGATCCGCGACTTTGAACGCGCGCGTGGCGCCGGCTTCGACGGGGAAGCTCATCATGATGTCGGCGGCGGTGAATTGATCGCCCGCGAACCAGGCGGAGCGTGTCAGCTCCGCCTCCCAGAAGGCGACGGCGGCGCGCAGCTGCGGGGCGACCAGGGCGGCGGTTGTCTTGGCGGACACGGCCTTGATGATTGGGCGGATCAGGCCGGGCACACGTTTGGGCAGGACGCTGAACACCAGGGCGAGCAGCAAGGGCGGCATAGCCGATCCCTCCGCATAGTGCAGCCAGTAGGTGAAGCGGCGGGCTTGTTCGGTGCTGGCCGCAGGGCGCAGTCGGCCTTCGCCATAAACATCCAAAAGATATTCGAAAATGGCGCCGGTCTCGGCGACCTTGATGTCGCCGTCCTCGATCACCGGCGACTTGCCCAACGGATGAATGGCGATCAGTTCAGGCGGCGCCAGCCGGGTGGCGGGATTGCGCTCATACCGCACGACTTCATAGGGCAGGCCCAGCTCCTCCAGCAGCCACAGGACCCGCTGCGAACGGCTGTCATTCAGGTGGTGGACCTTGATCATGGAAGACGCTCCGACGGCAAGTCGCGACTATCTGCACCTCCGCCGCCGGAGTCGAGCCTTCATCGGGCGGTGCGGCCGCTCCAGCGGGTGCGGGCCTGGGGGCGGCCCACGGGGCGACCCGGCGCCTTGGAGCCTTCGCGATGGTTGCGCCAGACCTCATAGGCCAGGGTGGCCAGGGCCAGCTTCCCGGCATGACGACCGGCGAGACGACGTCCACCCTTGGACAGCAGAAGACCGCCGAGAATGGGAACAAGTTTGTGCAGACGAGCCATGGAAATCTCCTTCGGGAGGGACAACGCGCTGAGAGGCTTCGCGTTCGGTTCGGCATTGATGTGGGGTGCGAACGGCGCGGGAAAAGGTTTGGCGCGCGCGTGATGAAAACCAGTGCTAGCCCTATGGCATGGCCCGCTCCCGCTTCACCGCATTCGTCACATCCTTGAGCTTCTTCGTCATCGCCGCCCTGATCGCGGGCGTCGGCGCAGGGGCGTTCGCGCAATCGACGCACCTGCCCTGGCTGACCGCGACGCTGGGGGTGGTCGAGAGCCTGGGTCAGGTCTGGCTGAACGCCTTGCGGATCACGGTCATGCCCCTGGTGTTCAGCCTGTTGGTCACGGGCATCATCTCCATCGCGGATGCGGCGGCGACCGGGCGGATCGCTGGGCGGGCGCTGATGGTGTTCGCCGTGCTGCTGGTCGGGGCGACGGTCTATGCGATGCTGGCGGGGCTGGGGCTGTTGGCGATCTGGCCGATAGACCCTGAGGCGGGGCGCGACCTGCTGGCCGGGGTGTCGACGGAAACGGCGGCGACGGTCGGGGCGGCCGCCCACACAGACGGCCTGCGCGCCTTTCTGAACAGTCTGGCGCCCTCAAACCTGATCAAGGCGGCGGCCGATGACGGGGTGCTGGCGGTGGTCGTCTTTGCTGTCGCCTTCGGGTTCGCCGCAACGCGGATCAGGACGGACCTGCGTCGTCCCCTGGCGGGTTTTTTCGAGGCGGTGGCCGAGACGATGGTGGTGATTGTCCACTGGGTGCTGCTGGCCGCGCCGTTCGGCGTGTTCGCTTTGGCGTTGGGCGTCGGCCTGCGCGCCGGTCTTGGGGTGGCGGGGACGCTGGCCCATTATGTCGCCATCCTGTGCCTGAGCCAGCTGGGTCTGATCCTGCTGACCTATGTGGTGGCGGTGGTTTGGGGGCGGGTGTCGCTAGGGCGGTTCGCCCGCGCTGTGGCTCCGGCTCAGGTCGTGGCCGTCTCGACCCAGTCTTCGCTGGCCAGCCTGCCCGTGATGATCGAACGGGCGCGTGACTGGTTGGGGGTGCCCCAGGCGACGGGCGGTCTGGTCCTGCCGCTGGCGGTGGCGGTGTTCCGCATCACCAGCCCGGTCGCCAATCTGGGCGTCTGTCTATATGTCGCGCAGCTTCATGGGATCGAGCTGAGCCTTGGGGTGCTGGTCGCGGGCGGTCTGACGGCCCTGGCCGTCTCCATCGCCTCGGTCGGCCTGCCGGGTCAGGTCAGTTTCTTCGCCAGCGTGGGGCCGATCGCGCTGGCCATGGGCCTGCCGCTGGAGATGCTGCCGCTGCTGCTGGCGGTCGAGGTCATCCCCGACATCTTCCGCACCGTCGGCAACGTCACCGCCGACCTGGCCGTGACGCGGATCGTTCAGGGCGTGGACGCCGCGCCACCGACCGGCGCAGCGTCCTGATCTGCTGTCAGCCGTAGGCCTGGATCGCCTTCACATCCAGGTCGCCGGTCTTGATGGCGCCGATGGCCTGGGCGGCGGCCAGGGCGCCGGCCGTGGTGGTGTAGTAGGGAATCTTCATCATCAGGGCGGTGCGCCGCAGGCTGAAGCTGTCCTGCAGCGACTGCTTGCCCGATGTGGTGTTGAAGACCAGCTGGACCTCGCCGTTCTTCATGGCGTCCACGATGTGCGGGCGGCCTTCCAGCACCTTCTTGACCAGTTTCACCTCCAGCCCCTGTTCGACCAGGTAGCTGTGGGTGCCGCCGGTGGCCATCAGGCTGAAGCCCTCGGCCAGCAGGGTCCGGGCGGCGTCGACGATGAAGGGCTTGTCCTCGTCCTTGACCGAGATGAAGGCGCAGCCGGAGGTGGGCAGGGTCGTGCCGCCGCCGATCTGGGACTTGGCGAAGGCGCGGGCGAAAGCGGGGGCCATGTCGGCCTCGCCCTCGCGTTTCCAGTCAAGGCCCATGACCTCGCCGGTCGAGCGCATTTCCGGGCCCAGGATGGTGTCGACCCCGGCGAAGCGGGCGAACGGGAAGACCGCCTCCTTGACCGCGATATGGTCATACGGCTTGTCGGTCAGGCCGAAGGATTTCAGCGGCACGCCCGCCATGACCTTGGCGGCGATGGCGGCGATGGGCCGGCCGATGGTCTTGGCCACGAATGGCGCCGTGCGGGACGCGCGCGGGTTGACCTCCAGCACGAAGATGCGCGGGTTTTCGCCGTGCGGCTCCTCGATGGCGAACTGGACGTTCATCAGGCCGCGCACCTTCAGGGCCTTGGCCATTTCGGTGGTCTGGCGCTTCAGCTCGGCCACCGTCTCCGGCCGCAGGGACCAGGGCGGCATGGAGCAGGCGCTGTCGCCCGAGTGGACGCCGGCCTCCTCGATATGCTCCAGCACCCCGGCGACGAAGACCGTCTCGTCGTCGCACAGGGCGTCCACGTCCACCTCGGTGGCGCGGTTCAGATAGTGGTCGATCAGAACCGGATCGTCGCCCGACACCCGCATGGCCTCGTGGACGTAACGGTCCAGCTGCTCGCGGTCGTGGACGATCATCATGCCGCGTCCGCCCAGCACATAGGAGGGGCGCAGGACGACCGGATAGCCGACCTCTTCGGCCTTCTGCGCGGCTTCCTCGGCCGAACGGGCCAGGCCGTTGGGCGGCTGGCGCAGGCCGATGCCCTCGAGCATCTGCTGGAAGCGTTCGCGGTCCTCGGCTAGGTCGATGGAGTCCACGCTGGTGCCCAGCACCGGAACGCCGTCGTCCTGCAGCGCGTGGGCCAGCTTCAGCGGGGTCTGGCCGCCGAACTGGACGACGCAGCCGATCAGCGTGCCGTTCGAGCGTTCGACCTCGATCAGCTCCAGCACGTCCTCGGCCGTCAGCGGCTCGAAGTACAGGCGGTCGGAAGTGTCGTAGTCGGTGGAGACGGTCTCGGGGTTGCAGTTGACCATGATCGACTCGACGCCGATGTCGTCGAAGGCGAAGGCCGCGTGGCAGCAGCAGTAGTCGAACTCGATCCCCTGGCCGATCCGGTTCGGCCCGCCGCCCAGGATGATGGCTTTCTTCCTGTCCGAGGGCTGGCTTTCGCACTCGGGAACCTGGCCCAGGGCGCCGGTCTCATAGGTCGAATACATATAGGCGGTGGCGCTGGCGAACTCGGCCGCGCAGGTGTCGATGCGCTTGAACACCGGGCGGACGTTCAGGGCGCGACGCGCGGCGCGGACCGCCTTTTCCGTCTTGCCGGTCAGGGCGGCCAGGCGGGCGTCGGAGAAGCCCTTGGCCTTCAGGCGGCGGAACTCGGTCGGGTCGGTCGGCAGCCCCTTGACCCGGACGTGGCCTTCCTCGCGCACGATGTCGGCGATCTGGCGCAGGAACCAGGGCTCGTAGGCACAGGCGGCGTTGACCTCTTCCACCGTCAGGCCGTGGCGGAAAGCCTGGGCGATGACGCGGATGCGGTCGGGGGTGGGCACGCCCAGGGCGCGGACCACGGCGGCGCGGGCGGCCGCGTCGTCCTGCGACCCCGCCACGTCCTCGATCTCCACCTCGTCGAAGCCGTTCAGGCCCGTCTCCAGCCCGCGCAGGGCCTTCTGCATCGATTCCTGGAAGGTGCGGCCGATGGCCATGACCTCGCCCACCGACTTCATCGAGGTGCCCAGCAAGGGTTCCGAGCCCGGATATTTCTCGAAGGCGAAGCGCGGGATCTTGGTGACGACATAGTCGATCGACGGCTCGAACGACGCCGGCGTGACCTGGGTGATGTCGTTCTGAAGCTCGTCCAGCGTATAGCCGACGGCCAGACGCGCCGCGACCTTGGCGATGGGGAAGCCGGTGGCCTTGGACGCCAGGGCCGAGGAGCGCGACACGCGCGGGTTCATCTCGATCACCACCATGCGGCCGTCGGCGGGATTGATCGCCCACTGGACGTTCGATCCGCCCGTCTCCACGCCGATCTCGCGCAGGACGTTGATCGAGCCCGTCCGCATCCGCTGATATTCCTTGTCGGTCAGCGTCAGGGCCGGGGCGACGGTGATCGAGTCGCCCGTGTGGACGCCCATCGGGTCCACGTTCTCGATGGAGCAGATGATGATGCAGTTGTCCGCCGTGTCGCGGACGACCTCCATCTCGTATTCCTTCCAGCCCAGGACGGACTCTTCGATCAGCACCTCGGTGGTCGGCGACAGGTCCAGGCCGCGCAGGACGATCTCCTCGAACTCCTCGCGGTTGAAGGCGATGCCGCCGCCGGTGCCGGCCAGGGTGAAGGACGGGCGGATCACGGCGGGCAAGCCGACGAACGCCAGCCCCTCCAGCGCCTCCTCCATCGAATGGGCGGCCTTGGAGCGGGGGCTCTCCAGACCCAGCTTGTCCATGGCGTCACGGAACTTCTGGCGGTCCTCGGCCTTGTCGATGACCTCGGCCTTGGCGCCGATCATCTCGACCCCGTGGCGGGCCAGGGCGCCCGATTCATGCAGGGCCAGGGCCGTGTTCAGCGCCGTCTGGCCGCCCATGGTGGGCAAGAGGGCGTCGGGCTTTTCCTTGACGATGATCTTCTCGACCATCTCGGGCGTGATCGGCTCGATATAGGTGGCGTCGGCCACCTCCGGGTCCGTCATGATGGTGGCGGGGTTGGAGTTGACCAGGATGACCCGGTAGCCTTCCGCCTTCAGCGCCTTGCACGCCTGAACGCCGGAATAGTCGAACTCGCACGCCTGGCCGATGACGATGGGGCCAGCGCCGATGATGAGGATGGACTTGATGTCTGTGCGCTTGGGCATCGCCAGCTCTTCTTCTTATTGAACGCTAATGGGTCACGACCGCGCATTCCCAGCCGTCGTAGTCCAGCTGGAAGGCCGCGGCCCAGGTCTGCATCATGGCGGAGGTGGCGGCGAAAGACGCCTCGTCCACCGCCATCGTCGTTTCGAGCACCGTCATGTTGTCGGCGCCGCGCGTCAGGAAGCCGGCGCGCCGGGCCACCTCGTTCAGGTCGCCGTGGTCGCCCTCGCCATAGAAGTAGAACAAGGTGTGGCGCGGCGTCACGCCGCTGTCGCCCTGTTCGGCCAGCGCCGCGCGCACCATGGCGTCGCGTTCGTCATGACTGATGTCGGGGGCGAGCAAGGGCGGCGTCTTCCTTCGGTCTCTACGCGCGCGAGAAGCCCCCGCACGGCAGGGCCATGCGACGTTCGCGTCGGGTTGTCGGTTAAGCGGCCCGTTTAGAGAGGGAGGAGTGAGTGGGCAAGCCTTTATCCGTCGATGGCCTTGATCCAGTCGGGCAGTTCGTCGATGCGGGATAGAGAGACGTAGCGGGGCTCGTTCTCGGGCGCGTCGGCCAGTTCGTGTGCCCAGGTGACGTGGTAGGGAATGTGGACGGCGAAGGCCCCGGCGGCGATGGCGGGCAGGACGTCGGACTTCATCGAGTTTCCGGCCATGACGGCTTCTTCGGCGCCGGTGCCGTGTCGGGTGAAGGCGCGTTGATAGGTGGCGCTGACCTTTTCCGAGACGATCTCGACGGCGCTGAACTTTTCGCCCAGACCGGACGCGGCCAGCTTGCGTTCCTGGTCCATCAGGTCGCCCTTGGTGATCAGGACCAGGCGGTATTTCTCGGACAGTTCGGCGATCACCTCGTCCACGCCGGGCAGGGTCTCGACCGGGTGGGCCAGCATTTCGCGGCCGGCGGCCAAGATTTCGCGCACGACGTGGGGCGGGGCCTCGCCGCCCGTCAGCTCCATCGCCGTCTCGATCATCGACAGGGTGAACCCCTTCACGCCGTAACCATAGAGACGCAGATTGCGCTGTTCGGTCTCGGCCAGACGCGCCTCGATGGTCGGTTCGTCGCCGTGTTCGGCCAGCAGATCGACGAACCGCGCATGGGTGAGGCGGAAGATGGTCTCGTTGTGCCAGAGGGTGTCGTCGGCATCGAGGCCGACCGTCGTGATGGGCATGATCGTGGTCCGTGAATTCGGCGCTGCTCTTGGCCCGCGCGTGCGGCGAAGGCAAGGCGCGCCGGGCATCGTGATTTGCGGGCCGCCCGGGCTTGGGACAAGGATCGCGGCATGGATGGTCGCCGCTTCCTGAGGGTTACAAGCCTGCTGCCGTTGGCCTTGATGCTGGCGGCGGGGGAGGCGTGGGCGTCGCCGCAGATGACGGCGGACGAGGCGCGGCCCTTGCGCTTCTCCGACATCGTTCAGCCCCCGCCTGACCGCGCACGCACCCGCATGAACGAACGCGTGTTCGACCGGGTCTGGAGCGAGGTGCAGCGCGGCTATTACGACCCCGGTCTGCATGGGGTGGACTGGGATGGGGCCAAGGCGCGGTTCCGGCCCACGGCGGTCGCGGCGACGGATGACCGGACGCTGTACCGGGTGATCAACGACATGCTGGACCTGCTGCATGACAGCCACGCCGCCGCCAGTCCACCGGCTGCTGTCAGGCGCCAGGACGCCATGTTCGAGCGTCGCGCGGTCATGGGTCTGACCCTGATGGCGGGCGCGGATCGCAATGTCTGGACGGTTGAGCGGGTGCGGACGGGATCACCTGCGGAGACGGCCGGGGTCGAGGTCGGCTGGACCCTGAACACTGTCGACGGGCGCCCTTGGGGGCCGGATGTCGAGGTGTTTGACGGACGCCCGGTGCAGCTGGTCTTGACCGATGAGACGGGCGCGCGGCGCGAAACAATCCTGACGCCGCGCTTGATGGACGGGCCGCAGCCCTTCGTCGCCGACCATTCCCGATCCGGCGTTCTGGTATTGAGGATTGAACAGTTTGATCCGGGGCTGGGCCGCTGGATCGGGCAGGAGTTGGACGGCCTGCCCGCCAACGTGAACGTGGTGCTGGACTTGCGGGCCAATCCGGGCGGGCGCCTGTGGGAGGCGGAATCTGTGCTGACGTGCTTTCTGCCGCGCGGTCAGATCTGGGCGACACGGACAGGACGGCGCGGGCGGGCTGTGGCGTTGAAGGCGGCGGGCGACTGCGGCGATCACGACGCCCCCGTTGCGAACCCCGTGGCTGTTCTGGTGGACAAGGGCAGCCGAAGCGCCGCCGAACTGACGCCTGCCGCGCTTCAGGAGGCGGGAAGGGGAATCGTGGTCGGGGAGCAGACGGTGGGTTCTGTCCTGATCGCGCAGGACACCAACCTGCCGGACGGCGGGCGGCTGACGCTGAGCCGCTCGGACTATGTGACCGCCGGCGGCGTTCGGCTGGAGAAACGCGGCGTCACGCCCGACATTCTGGCGCCCCGCAGCGTCGCTGAACGCAGGGCAGGCCAAGACCCGACGCTGGAGGCGGCGATTGCCGCGCTGCAGTCGACGGATCGGGCGCGCGCCGAAGGCCCGACGTCAGGCCTTTAAATCAGCAGCATTTGAACGAGCCGGAACCGCCGAAACGGCGCTGCTCGTGCAGGCGGAAGAAGGCGACCTTGTCCAGCGGGGGTTGGTCTGGATGGTTGACCGACGTGTGGGCGACATAGGCGTCATAGTCGGGCTGGCCGATCATGGCGCTGGCGGTCTGGCGGATGCCGCGACCCCAGCGCAGAGCCGTGTCGCGGCACAGACACAGCAGGTCTTCCTGCGCCGGGATTTGTACGGGATCAGGCACGGGCGATGTCCGCCGCCTCGTCTGCCGGGGTCAGGTCATGAGCCTCGGGATACTCACGCGCGGTGGGCCGGTTGTTGCGATAGGCCTTGCGGCACGCCAGAACCCCATAGACGACCATGGTGATGACCACGAACAGGAAGCCGGCGGTCAGGGTGGAGTTGACGTAGTCGTTGACGACGATGCGGTGCATATCCACAGCCGACTTGGCCGGGGCGATCAGTTCGCCGGCGCCCAGGGCCTCCTGATACTTCCTGGCGTGGGCCAGGAAGCCGATGCGGACATCCGGGTGGAACAGCTTCTGGAAGCCGGCCGTCAGGGTGCAGATCAGGAGCCACGTGGCGGGCAGGATCATGACCCAGGCGAACTTCTCGCGCTTCATCTTGAACAGGACGACCGTGCCCAGGATCAAGGCGACGGCGGCCAGCATCTGGTTGGCGATGCCGAAAAGGGGCCACAGGCTGTTGATGCCGCCCAGCGGATCGACCACGCCGGTGTAGAGGAAGTAGCCCCACAGGCCGACGGTCAGGGCGGTGGCCACGACATTGGCGCCCCACGACTTGGTCTCGCGCATCTTGGGCACGGCGACGCCCAGCAGGTCCTGGATCATGAAGCGGCAGACGCGCGTGCCGGCGTCGACCGTCGTCAGGATGAACAGGGCCTCGAACAGGATGGCGAAGTGATACCAGAAGCCCATCATCGCCTTGCCGCCGATGACGTTGGACAGGATGTGGGCCATGCCGACGGCCAGCGTCGGGGCGCCGCCCGCGCGCGACAGGATCGAATGCTCGCCGACGTCTCGGGCCAACTGCTCAAGCTCTCCCGGCGTGATGTGGAAGCCCCACTGGGCGACGGCGGCGGCGGCGGACACCGCGTCTGTGCCGATGATCGAGGCCGGGCTGTTCATGGCGAAATAGACCGCCGGGTCCAGAACCGTGGCGGCGATCAGGGCCATGACCGCGACGAAGCTTTCACAAAGCATTGCGCCATACCCGATCAGCGGGATCTGGGCTTCGTTCTCCAGCAGCTTGGGCGTGGTGCCCGAGGAGATCAGGGCGTGGAAGCCCGACACCGCTCCACAAGCAATGGTGATGAACAGGAAGGGGAACAGGGCGCCGGCGAACACGGGACCGGTGCCGTCGATGAAGGGGGTGATGGCCGGCATCTGCAGATGCGGACGCACGATCAGAATGCCGATGGCCAGGGCCACGATGGCGCCGATCTTCAGGAAGGTCGACAGATAGTCGCGGGGCGCCAGGAGCAGCCAGACCGGAATGACCGAGGCGACGAAGCCATAGACCATCATCAGGATGGCCAGGGTCGGCCCGGTCAGGGTGAAGGCCGGACCCCAGTAGGGATCGGCCGCGACATGGCCGCCGCCGATGATGGCCAGGATCAGCAGGACGACGCCGATGACCGACACCTCGCCCACGCGGCCGGGTCGCAGGAAGCGGGTGTACAGGCCCATGAAGATGGCGATGGGGATGGTGGCGGCGACGGTGAAGGTTCCCCACGGGCTTTCGGCCAGGGCCTTGACGACGACAAGGGCCAGGACGGCCAGGATGATGACCATGATCATCAGCACGCCGACCTGGGCGATGATGCCGGGGATGTTGCCCATCTCGGTGCGGATCATGTCGCCCAGCGACTTGCCGTCGCGACGGGTGGACATGAACAGGACCATCATGTCCTGCACCGCCCCCGCCAGCACCGCGCCGACCAGGATCCACAGCACGCCGGGCAGATAGCCCATCTGCGCGGCCAGCACCGGCCCGACCAGCGGTCCGGCCCCTGCAATGGCGGCGAAGTGGTGGCCGAACAGGACGTTCCTGGGCGTGGGCACATAGTCCAGCCCGTCGTTGCGCCGCACGGCCGGCGTCAGGCGCGCGGGGTTCAGCTGCATGACCTTGTTGGCCAGGTAGCGGCTATAGAACCGATAGGCGATGGCGTAGGTGCAGACGGCCGCGACCACCATCCAGACGGCGCTGATGCTCTCGCCCTGATGTAACGCGATAATGCCCAGAGACACCGCGCCCAGTACGGCGATGGCCCCGAAGATGAGGGGTGTTTTCAACTTGCCCACGTCAGTTCCTCCCGGCCGTCTGGCTGGCGGCTCTGACTGACTGTGTGAACCATAAGCGGTCGCAAGGCCAATCGACTAAAGTCGAAAAACCGCACAGAATCGCCCTTCGATGCTCATAGACTAGGTCGAATAGGGCCAATCGACATTCAATCTCGAACCGTCATTCCGGGGCGTCCAAAGGACGAACCCGGAAGCCAGAAGGCTTGCATCCGGCGTCGAACGCCTTCAGCCAAGTGGTTGCAACCCTGGGTTCCGGGTTCTTCGCTCCGCTCAGCCCCGGAATGACGAATTAGGAAGTCGGTGTGCTGAATGTCGATTGGGCCTAGCCCCTGACCACCTTCACGCGGCCCGCTGCTTCCCGCGCACGTTCGCGGGCCTGGTCGGTGTCGGCGCCGCGGGCGGTGGCGACACCCATGCGGCGGCGCTCGAAGGCTTCGGGCTTGCCGAACAGGCGCAGGTCGGCGGTGGGGACCGACAGGGCCTCGGCGACGCCGTCGAAGGCCACGCCCTGCGCCTCCATGCCGCCGTAGATGACGGCGCTGGCGGCCGGTTCGCGCTGGGTCACGTCGACCGGAAGGCCAAGGATGGCGCGGGCGTGCAGGGCGAATTCGCTCAGGGTCTGGCTGGCCAGGGTGACCAGGCCGGTGTCGTGCGGACGGGGCGAGACCTCGGAGAACCAGACCTGGTCGCCCTTGACGAACAGTTCGACGCCGAAGACGCCGTAACCGCCCAGGGCCGCCGTGACCTTGCCGGCGATGTCCTGCGCGGCGGCCAGGGCGGCGGGGCTCATGGCCTGGGGCTGCCAGCTCTCGACATAGTCGCCCTTGACCTGACGGTGGCCGATGGGGGCGCAGAAGGACGTCGCGGTCTCGCCGTCGGCGCCGCGCGAGCGGACGGTCAGAAGCGTGATCTCGTAGTCGAAGTCGATCCGGCCCTCGACGATGACGCGGGCGCCCGCGACCCGGCCGCTGTCCTGAGCATAGGTCCAGGCGTCGGCGATCTGATCGGCGCCTTCGACGAAGGATTGCCCCTTGCCGGACGACGACATGACCGGCTTGACGAAGCAGGGATAGCCGACGGCTTCGGCCCCCGCCGCCAATTCTTCGGCCGAGCCGGCGAAGGCGTAGGGACTGGTGGGCAGGCCCAGGTCCTCGGCCGCCAGTTTGCGGATGCCCTCGCGGTTCATGGTCAGTTGCACGGCGCGGGCGGTGGGGACCACGCGCGCCAGGCCCGCCGCCTCGATGTCGGCCAGAACCTCGGTGGCGATGGCCTCGATCTCGGGCACGATGATGTGCGGCGCCTCGGCCAGGATGACGCCGTTCAGCACCTGGGCGTCGGTCATGGGGATGACGTGGCTGCGGTGCGCGACCTGCATGGCCGGGGCGTTCGGATAGCGGTCCACGGCGATCACCTCGCAGCCCAGCCGCTGAAGCTCGATCGCGACCTCCTTGCCCAGTTCGCCCGCGCCCAGCAGCATGACGCGGACGGCGGTGTCGGAAAGCGGGGTGCCGAGTTTCATCGAAGGCTCCTGAAATCCTCCCCCGCAAGGAGGAGGATATGGGTTTTACAGCCGCGCCTTGACCGCCGCGACGACAGCGTCGGCGGTGATGCCGAACTTTTCGTAGAGGATTTCGGCCGGGGCCGAGGCGCCGAAGCCGGTCATGCCGATGAAGGCGCCGTCCTCGCCGATGAAGCGTTCCCAGCCCTGTTTGATGGCGGCCTCGACGGCGACGCGCACCGTGCCGCGCCCGATGACGGCGGCCTGATAGGCGGCGTCCTGCTGTTCGAACAGTTCGAAGCTGGGGACGGAGACGACGCGGGTGGGCGTGCCTTCGGCCTCCAGAACCTTGGCGGCGTCCAGCGCCAGGGCCAGTTCCGTGCCGGTGCCGAACAGCGTGACCTTGGCCTCGCCGTCTGCGGCCTTGATCTCATAGGCCCCCTTGGCCGACAGGTTCTCGGTCGACGGGGTGGTGCGGACCGCCGGGGTCTTCTGGCGCGACAGGGCCAGGGCCGAAGGTGCGGTCCTGGTCTGAAGCGCGACCTGCCAGCACTCCATCGCCTCGACCGTGTCGGCGGGGCGGAAGACCAGCAGATTGGGGATGGCGCGCAGGGCGGCCAGATGTTCGACCGGCTGGTGCGTCGGGCCGTCCTCGCCCAGGCCGATGGAGTCGTGGGTCAGGACGTGGATGGCGCGCACGCCCATCAGGGCGCCCAGACGGATCGCCGGGCGGCTGTAGTCCGAAAACACCATGAAGGTGCCGCCGTAGGGGATGACCCCGCCGTGCAAAGCGAGGCCGTTCATGGCCGCCGCCATGCCGAACTCGCGGATGCCCCAGTTGACGTAGCGGCCTTCATAGGTCGGGGCGTCCAGGATCGGCGTGCCCTTGACGAAGGTGTTGTTCGAGCCGGTCAGGTCGGCCGAGCCGCCGACCAGTTCGGGGATGGCGGCGAACAGTTCGTCCAGCGCGGCGCCCGACGACTGGCGCGTGGCCTGGGCCGGTTGCGTCTCGACCAGTTCGGCGATCTTGGCGTTCAGGGCGTCGAAGGCGGCCTCGGGCAGGTCGCCCTTCATGGCGCGGGTGAAGTCTGCGGCCTGGGCCGAGGCGGCGAGGCGGGCCTCCCACTTCTTGCGGTCCTTCGATCCACGACGGCCGACCTTATGCCAGGCCGACAGGATGGTCTCGGGCATTTCGAACGGGTCGTGATCCCAGGCCAGGCCCAGGCGGGTGGCGGCGATCTCGGCGGCGCCCAGGGCCGCGCCGTGGGTCTTGTGGCTGCCCTCCATGGTGGCGGCGCCCTTGCCGATCTTGGTCTTGCAGGCCAGCAGGACGGGCTTGTCCTGGCGGATCGCCCACTGCATCGCCGACTTGATCGCCTTCATGTCGTGGCCGTCGACGGCCTTGACCGCCCAGCCGGCGGCCTTGAAGCGGGCCTTCTGGTCCACGGCGTCGGACAGGGAGACCTTGCCGTCGATGGTGATCTCGTTGTCGTCCCACAGGACCGTCAGCTTGTTCAGCCTGTAGCGGCCGGCCAGGGCGATGGCTTCCTGCGACACGCCCTCCATCAGGCAGCCGTCGCCGGCGATGACCCAGGTGCGGTGATCGACCAGATCGTCGCCGTATTTCGCCGCCAGATGCCGCTCGGCCATGGCGAAGCCCACCGAAGTGGCCAGACCCTGGCCCAGCGGGCCGGTGGTGACCTCGACGCCGGGCATATGGCCGTACTCGGGGTGGCCGGCGGTCTTGGAGCCCCACTGGCGGAAGTTGGACAGCTCCTGCTTGGTCGCGGCCTTGTAGCCGGTCAGGTGCAGCAGGGCGTAGATCAGCATCGAGCCGTGACCGGCCGACAGGATGAAGCGGTCGCGGTCGGCCCAGTCGGGGCGCGAGGCGTCGAACTTCAGGAATTTGGAGAACAACACCGTCGCCACGTCGGCCATGCCCATCGGCATGCCGGGGTGGCCGGACTTGGCCTTTTCGACGCCGTCCATGGCGAGGACGCGGATGGCGTTGGCCATCTGCTCGGGAGTGGCCTTGGGTGCGGATTTGGCGTCGGTCACGGCGGAGACCTTTCGGGCGATGCGGAATTTAAGAGGCGGCGCCGCTTTACCCCGGCGCGTCCTCGGGTTCTATACGCAATTTGTAAGGAGCGACCGATGGCAGACGCCACAACGGCCGCACGGGCCCGTATAGATCGGGCTCTGGCCGACCTTGAACGCAAGATTATGGAGTTGAAGGCCCGACCGGCCTCGGCGCCGCCCGTCAGCGACGACGACCTGTTCGCGCCCCGCCCGGACGCTGCGCGTGTCGCTGCGCTTGAGGCTGCGGGCCGCGAGGCGTCCGAAGCCCTGGGACGCGCCGCCGACGCCGTGCGTGAAGTTCTGGCCGAAACCGAGAGCGAGGACGACTGATGGCGACCGTGACGGTGGACGTGAACGGCCGCCCCTATGCCGTGGGGTGCGCCGACGGGCAGGAAGAGCGGGTCCGCATCCTGGCCAAACAGTTCGACAATCAGGTGCGTCAGGTGGCCCAGGACGTGGGCCATGTCGGCGATCTGCGCCTGTTTCTGATGTCGGCGCTGATCCTGGCGGACGAACTGCATGAGGCGCGCCTGAACAGCGGCAAGCCGGGCCTTGTCTCGCCCGCCCAACCTGCGCCCTCGACCGACGGCGTGGCCGAAGCCCTGAACGCCGTCGCCGCGCGGATCGAGAAGATCGTTCAGGGAATCTGACCCCCTGCTGATCCCGGATTGGGCGCAAGCGTGAAACTTGTCATGACGGCGCTGGCGAAAACCGTCGCGACGCCCTATCTTGCGCAGCGGCGGGTCATGCTGCGGCTCACGTCGAAGACAACATATCCTTCTGACCTTAATTCACTCTACGGGATCTGTCCCTGTCCGGGCTTGAGGGCCTGGGCATATGGAGCCCACCTGGCTACCCAGGTCGAGAGGATTTAAACGTTCCTCACGGTTCGCGCGGCGCCGCCACCTTCTTCTGTTTTAGTGCGCTAAATGCTCGCGACGCGGTCGCTCGCGGTCTGAGCGCGGCGCGCCATGCGCGCGTTCTTTTAGCGCGATGAGGCTCGCGACACCGTCGCGCGTTGCTTGAGCGTGGCGCGTCAGGACGTGCGCGGCTGCTCGTCGGGATGGCGTCGGGAGTGTAAGACGCGGGCATGAGCCTGGATAGACGCGAACTCCGATCCGAGATGCGGGCGCTGCGCAAGCGGTTGGCGCAAGCTAATCCGTCCGCCGCCGGGCGCGCCGCCGATCATGCGGGCCAGTTGCCGGAGACGGCGTTCGTCGCCCTGTACCGCGCGATGGGATCGGAGCTGGACACCGACGCCCTGGCCGTGGCGCTGGAAGCGGCAGGGCGCCGCCTGTGCCTGCCGGTGGTGCTTGAGCGGGATGCGGCGATGATCTTTCGCGCCTGGTCGCCGGGCGAGCCGCTGGAGCTGGACGCCGCCGGATGCCCCGCGCCTCTGCCGTTGGCCGAGACGGTCGATCCCGATCTGATCCTGACGCCGCTCCTGGCGTTTGATCATTTCGGCGGGCGGCTGGGGCAGGGCGGCGGCTATTATGACCGCACCTTCGCCGCGCGCCCGGACGCGATCCGCGTCGGATACGCCTATGCCGGGCAGGCGGTGGAACGGCTGGCGCTGGAAGATCATGACATCCGACTGCATGGCGTTCTGACCGAGACCGGCTATACGGCGTTCCCATGAGAGATTTTGCATGAGACTGGCGTTTTTCGGCGATGTCATCGGCAAGTCCGGCCGTGACGGCGTCAGCGACTATCTTCCGGGCCTGAAACGCGACCTGAAGCTCGACTTCGTCGTGGTGAACGCCGAAAACGCGGCAGGCGGTTTCGGCATCACCGAGAACACGGCGCGCGAGCTGTTCATGGCGGGCGCAGACTGTCTGACGCTGGGCAACCATTCGTGGGACCAGCGCGAGGCCCTGACCTATATCGTGCGCGAACCGCGCCTGATCCGCCCGGCCAACTATCCACGCCTGATGGACGCGCCGGGCGCGGGCGCCAATCTGTTCGAAACCCATTCGGGGCGCACAGTCCTGGTCATGAACGTGCTGGGCCGCGTGCATATGGACCCGATGGATGATCCATTCGGCGCGGTCGAGCGTGAGCTGGCCGCCGCTCCGCTGGGCGCCGTCGCCGACGCCGTGATTGTCGACGTCCACGCCGAGGCGACCTCGGAGAAGATGGCGATGGGCCATTTCTGCGACGGACGCGCGTCTCTGGTGGTAGGCACCCACACCCACGTCCCGACCGCCGACTGCCAGATTCTGCCCGGCGGCACCGCCTATCAGACCGATGCAGGCGGCTGCTGCGACTATGACAGCGTCATCGGCAACGAGAAGGACGAGCCGCTGCGCCGCTTCACCACCCGCATCTCGGGCGGACGCTACACCCCGGCGTCCGGCCCCGCGACCATCTGCGGCGTCTTCGTCGAGACGGACGATCGGACGGGCCTGGCCACGCGGGTGGAGCCGATCCGCGTCGGCGGGCGCCTATCTCAGGCTGTTCCTGTCGTGTGACGCCGCGCCCGAAGTCTTAACCGCATCGGTTCGCTGCTGCGCAGGGTGATCTGGTGCACAGGGCGGGGTTCGACGGTGGTTACGGCCTCGATTTCTGCGACGCGCAGGATGGCGGCCAGGGCGATCATGGCTTCCTGCATGGCGAAGGCGGCGCCGATGCAGACGCGGGGACCGGCGCTGAAGGGGATATAGGCGTAACGGTCCACGGCCTTGCGGTTTTCGGGCAGGAACCGTTCGGGCCGGAAGGCGTCGGGGGCGTCCCACAGCCGTTTGTGCCGCTGGAGAATCCACGGCGAGATGATGACCGTGGCCCCCGCCTTGATCTTCTGCCCGCCGATCTCGTCTTCGGCCCGTGCCGTGCGGGCCATGGTGGGGGCGGGCGGGAACAGACGCATCGTCTCCTCCAGCACGGCGCGGGTCCACGGCAGGCTGTCGGCCCATCTGGCCTGGCTGACGTCGAAGGCGTCGGCCTCGGCCTGCAGTCGGGCCAGATATCCCGGCTGGCGTGACAACAGATGCAGGGTCCAGCCCAGAGCGCGGGCGGTCGTCTCATGGCCCGCCAGGATGAAGGTCAGGATGTTGGCGGCGACTTCTTGATCCGACAGGCCGGGGCCGCCGTTTTCATCGCGGGCCAGCAGCAGGGCGCTGAGCAGATCGTCGTGGGCCGCGCCGTCCGCCTCGATATGGGCGCGGCGGGCCTCGACCAGACGGGTCACTCGCTGCTCGAAGAAGCGGGCGGAACGGAAGCTGGCCAGCCGTCCCAGACGCGGCGCCCAGTTCGGCGCGCCCAGCACGTCCAGCGGATCGATCCGCGCTCCATTGGCCAGGAACTGGTTCAGCGCGCGCTCAAACCCGCGCGCCTCGCCGCCCAGTTCGTCAGAGAACAGGGTCGCCGACAGGATGTCGAAGGTCAGGCCCGACATCTCGCTGTCGATATCCAGCACCCGGCCATGCGCCGACAGGGCCCACGAGGCGACTCGGGCGTTGGAGACCTCGGCCATGCGGGCGTTCAGGGTGGCCATTTTCGCGGGGGTGAACAGCGGGGCCAGGATGCGGCGTGCCCGGCGCCACGCATCGCCCTCGGTCAGAAGCAGCCCCTCGGCCAGCATCGGCCCCAGCACCCGGCGCTGCAGGTCGCCCTTCACATAGTTTGATGCATTCTCGGTCAGGACGTGGCGTACGCCTGCGGGGTGACTGACGACCAGGATCTCACCCAGGACGCTGTGGCCGTGCAGTTGGGGCTCGTCGAAATGCCGTTCCGACCACATGCGGATCGGGTCACGCCAACTGATCCACAGGAAGGGCAGCAGCGACAGGGGCCTGGTCCGGCGCTTCGGGGTCCGGGGAACGAAAGGCGTGTCGACGACCGTCATCAGCGTATCTGCTCCGCATCTCCCCAAACCAAACATAGGGCCGCAGGCAGGGATGCGCCATGTTTCAGGTCCTGGCGCGGGTCTTTCTCGCCTCGACCAGACGGGCGCGCAGGGCATCCAGCTGGGCTGCACGCCGTTGGGGCGTGTGCTCCGTCCGGACGTGCTTCTGACCGCCGACCGCCATCGCCAGCCGCCTTTCAGGATCGGCGATCAGCTGTTCGATCCGATCCGCAAGCGTGGGCGCATCCAGCGGGTCGACATAGAGGGCGTGCAGGCCGCTGCCTTCGCGCAGGCCCCCGCGACCGGACGAGATGACCGCCGCGCCCGCCGCGTGGGCCTCAAGCGCCGCCAGGGGAAAGGGATCGGGAAAGGCGGATGGGACCAGGGCGATGGCGGCGCTCTGCAGGGTGTCGCGCACCACGGCCCAGGGCTGCTGTTTGCGCAGGGAAACGCGGTCGCCGAACCGGGCCAGCCGGTCGATCTGGAACTGCGCCCAGTCGGCGTGGGTGCGCCAGTCGATGACCAGCAGGTCCGCGCGCCAGTCGGGATGGCGCTCCAGCACCGGCTCCAGCGCGGCGCAGATCAGGTCGAAGCCCTTTTCCGGCACGGCGCGGCCCGTATAGGCGATGACAGGCCCGCGCCCCTCGACCGGTGCGGCCCAGAGGTCGGCGTCAATCGGATTGCGGATGGTGAAGCCGCGCGCGGCCAGGGCGGGAAAGCTGTCGGCGAAGGCGCCGCGCAGATAGTCGCTGACGAAGATGTGGGCGTCGAAGGCGCGGAAACGGTGTTCATAACGCATCCGCGCCAGTGGGTTGCGTCCGCCGCTGGCCTTATTGTGACGGTACAGGACGCTGGGGATGTGCGGAAAGGCGCGGGCGATGGCGGCGGCGCTGGGCCCGTGCTGGTGCAGTTCCAGAAACTGCGGCGGATCACGTCGCAGGGCGCGGATGATGCGCCCTGTCCGACCCAATCCCGGCGCGACCGCATGGCTGGCCAGATCGCCACGATCCCCGGCGCCCGCGTCGCAATAGACGGTGACCTGATCCCGGTTCGCGCTGCAGCGCGACAGGGTGCGCGCCACCGTCTCGATCGAGTTCGGTCGGGTGCTGCAGAATATCGAGCCTGGGCCCATGAGGACGGCGGTTTTCATGCCTGCAGTCTGCTCACGAGCCTTCGGTTTGGAAAATATTCAGGCCGCGCCTTCGATCCAGTTCGGCATCCAGCCTTCGTGCCATTCGCGCAGATGGGCGACCGGGATGCGGAACAGTTCGCCCTTGTCGCCCCTGGAGGCGAAGACGTCGCCGCCCGCGTGGCCGACGACCGAGGCGTGCAGGCCGGCGGCCTCTGCCTTGGCGATCAGGGCCTCGGCGTCGGTAACGGCGACCAGATAACGGGCCTGATCCTCGCCGAACAGGAAGATGTGGGCGTGGGCGGCGCTGGAGGCGTCCAGCGTCACGCCGACGTCAGACGCCAGCACCAGATCGGCGGCGGCGCCGATCAGGCCGCCGTCGGACAGGTCGTGAACCACGGTCAGTTCGCCGCCCTCGATCAGGCCGCGCACGAAGTCGCCGGTCTGTTTTTCCAGCTTCAGATCGACGGGCGGCGGGGTGCCGTCCTCGCGGCCCAGGACCTCGCGCAGATAGATCGACGCGCCCAGTTCGCCGTGGGTCTGGCCGATCAGGACCAGCGTGTCGCCCTCGGCCATGCCGGAGAAGCCGGTCACGACATCGTAGTTGGGCAACAGGCCCACCGCGCCCACGGTCGGGGTCGGCGGAATGGCGACGCCGTTCGTCTCGTTATACAGCGACACATTGCCCGAAACGACCGGGAAGACCAGTTCGCGGCAAGCCTCGGCCATGCCGTCGATGGCGCGCACGATCTGGCCCATGATCTCGGGCCGTTGCGGATTGCCGAAGTTCAGATTGTCGGTGATGGCGATGGGGCGGCTGCCCACGGCGGTCAGGTTGCGCCACGCCTCGGCCACCGCCTGTTTGCCGCCCTCGTAGGGGTCGTTCTGGACATAGCGGGGGGTGCAGTCCGAGGTGACGGCCAGGCCCTTGTCCGTGCCATGCACCCGCACCACGCCCGCATCGGCGCCGGTGGAGGAATCCTGGAGCGTATCGGCCATGACGTGGCGGTCGTACTGTTCCCAGATCCAGCGTTTGGAAGCCATGTCGGGGCAGGCGACGACCTTCATCACCGCGTCGGCCCAGTTGTCGGGCGCGGGGACGTCGGCGGGGCTCAGTTTCGGCTGCAGCTCGGGCTGGACCCAGGGGCGGTCGTACAGGGGGGCGTCGTCGAACAGGGGCGCCAGGGGCACGTCGCAGACGGTCTCGCCGTGATGCGTCAGCACCAGATGGCCGGTGTTCGTGGTGTTGCCGATGACGGCGAAGTCCAGACCCCACTTCTGGAAGATGCGATAGCCGACGTCTTCGTAACCGGGCTTCAGCACCGCCAGCATCCGCTCCTGGCTTTCCGACAGCATCATCTCATAGGCCGTCATGCCCGTTTCGCGCTGGGGAACCTTGTCGAGGTTCAGTTCGATCCCGACGCCGCCCTTGCCCGCCATTTCGACGGAGGAGGAGGTCAGGCCCGCCGCGCCCATGTCCTGAATGGCGGCCACGGCCCCGGACGCCATCAGCTCCAGCGTGGCCTCGATCAACAGCTTCTCGGCGAAGGGATCGCCGACCTGGACCGTGGGGCGTTTGGCCTCCGACTCGTCGTCGAACTCGGTCGAGGACATGGTGGCGCCGTGGATGCCGTCGCGGCCGGTCTTGGAGCCGAAATAGACCACGTCATGGCCGGCTTCCGGCGCGGCCGAATAGTAGATTTCGTCGGCGCGGGCCAGGCCGACGCACATGGCGTTGACCAGGATGTTGCCGTTGTAGCCCTTGTGGAAGTTGGTCTCGCCCGCGACGGTCGGTACGCCGACGCAGTTGCCGTAACCGCCGATGCCGGCGACCACGCCCTTGACCAGACGTTTCGACTTCTCGTGCGAGGGATCGCCGAACCGCAGGGCGTTCAACAGGGCCACCGGGCGCGCGCCCATGGTGAAGACGTCGCGCATGATGCCGCCCACGCCCGTCGCCGCGCCCTGATAGGGTTCGATGTAGGAAGGGTGGTTGTGGCTCTCCATCTTGAAGATGCAGGCGTCGCCGTCGTCGATGTCGATGACCCCCGCATTCTCGCCCGGCCCGCAGATGACGCGATCGCCCGTGGTGGGGAACTTGCCCAGATGGATCTTGGAGGACTTGTAAGAGCAGTGCTCGGACCACATCACCGAGAAGACGCCCAGTTCGACATGGTTCGGCTCGCGCCCAAGCCGGTCCAGGACGACGGCGTACTCGTTGGGGGCCAGGCCGTATTCGGCGGCCAGTTCAGCCATGGTTTTGGCGGGAGTCTTTTCAGGAGCGCTCATGGGCGGCGCTTCTAGCCGCAGATGGGCCGAATGTCAGCCCGCACGGCGCAAGATCGGGGAACATCGGGGAGGCCGGGCGGTTGATTCCGGTGAAAGCCGCAGGAGCATCCCATGACCGACCGCCCAATCGACCCCGCCGCCACGCCGCAGAACGAGGATCTGCCCGAGATCGCCGCCGATGACGCGGGCGCATCGGCTCTGGCCGAGCAGCCGCAACCCTACGCCGACGACGCCGATGAGGAGGACAAGTGATGACCGACAAGACCCGCCTGCCTGCCGCCGAACATCAGCAGATGGATCGCTCCAATGACCCAAAGACCACCAGGGCGCTGGACGAGGCGGCGCCGGAGATGGCCCTGCACAGCCGTCAGCGGCTGACCGGCTCAGCCGTTGGCGTGGGCAGCATCGGCTTTGACGACAGCGGCGCCTTTGACGTCGGCGCCGACGATCATGATCCACAGGATGACGCGATCACCGACGATCCGCCCAAGCCCTGACGTCGGCTCTAACTTCACCCGCGCTCGACGCCCGGCCGCAGACGGAAGGTCAGCAGAACGCCCGCCAACAAAACCAGTATGGCGGCGGCCAGAGCCGTGAAGCCCAGGGCCGGGTTGTCGGGCTGTTCCGCCACAAAGGCGCCCAGCAGGCCCCAGGCGACGGGCAGGGGATAGGCCAGCGTCCGCAGGCGGGCGGTGACCCCTATCGCGATCAAGGCTGTGCACACGACCGCCGCCACGGCCCATCCGGTTGGCGTAAGCGCCGTAGGCAAGGCGTTGAAGGCCGTCGCCGTGGTGATCAGGTTCAGCGGCGCCGCCACCGTCAGCCAACCCGCCAAGCCTGCCAGCGGCCAGACCGTCAGCAGCCGATCTCGATCAAGCCGACCCAAGAGGCGGATCGCGCCGCCAAACGCCAGCAGCGGGATCAGAAGCGCAAACAGGCTGGCGAAAATGATGACGACGCTGGCCGCCTTCAGGTTCATGGCCGCCACGATGATCCAGAGACCGATGCCGAACAGGGTCACGGCTGATGGCCAGCCCAGACGATTGATCAAGATGCTTTCGCCTGTCTGAGGCAGAACCTGGCGCACCGCATAGGCCAGCAGGCCCAGGTACAGCAGCCCCCAGATCGAGAAGGCATAGCCAGCGACCCGCAGGGTGGTGTCGCCCTCGGCCGCAAACTCGGCCTGGGTCAGGCCCAACCCCGCCAGGTTCTGAACAATGGGCGCGACGACGGCGAAGACAGCCGCCGCCAGCACCACCAGTCGTCGGGTGCGTTGGGGGGGCGTGGGGCGGACGATCGAGGACATGACGGCTCCAACAGTGAAGGTCGAGCCATGATTACGCATCGAACGGGCGGATGGTTCATTCGTCCGTTCGACACCTGTGTCGCACTGTTCTTTCAGGCGGTGTAGTAGAGGGCGCGTTCCGGTTCTGGGGCGCCGTCCTGTCGAGCTTGAGCGAGTGTCCGTCAGATCCGCCATCATGAGCCTCATTCTGGCTGCCGGTCTGGCCTCGCCGTCCCTGGCGCAGGAGCAGACGGCGCCGTCCCTTGGCGTCAACGTCCAACAGCTCCAGACGGCCTGGTCGCGGCTGCAGCAGGCCTTTACCCCTGAGCAGCAGGCCCATGAGGCTCGCAGCACTGCCCGGCTTCTGGCCACGTCCGGCGTGCGGATTGGATCGTTGGAGATGGACATCAAGAACATCGCCACTGGACGCA
This sequence comes from uncultured Brevundimonas sp., assembly GCA_963522565.1. Lineage (GTDB taxonomy): Bacteria > Pseudomonadota > Alphaproteobacteria > Caulobacterales > Caulobacteraceae > Brevundimonas. The sequence continues at coordinate 36,037 of CAUQZC010000011.1, forward strand.
TTGTGCCGCGCGACGACCCGTCCATCCTGCAACGCCCTCAGGCGCACGAGGTCACGTTGGTTGTCGATGGCCGTTTCTACACCTTCCGCCCCCTGTCCCGCGCCAGCCTTGAGGCGTTCACGACGCGTTGAGGGAACCGGCGCAGCGGCTGTCCGCTACAGAGCTGTCTGACCACAGGAGACACCCACATGGCTGAACGCCCTGAAGACAACGCTTTGCAAGAAGACAACGCTTTGCAATTCGAGACGGACGAAGTCGAAGCCAACCGCGCCATTGAAAACGGTCAAGGGGTCGGAGCTCGCGAACTGGCCGCCCAGCGCGAACCTGGCGGCGTCATTACGCCGGATGAAGACGAGGCGTCGGAAGACGGCGTGTCGAAGAGAAAAGACGACTGAAGCGTCGGCGCAGGCGTCAAGCCGCCGCGTAGATGCTCCGGAACAGGATGGCGCCGTCTGCCGAACCCAGCTCGGCCTCGAAGGCGCGGTCGGGGTGGGGCATCATGCCCAGCACATTGCCGCGCGCGTTCTGCAGGCCGGCGATATCGTTCGCCGAGCCGTTGGGATTGTCGACATAGCGAAACACGACCTGACCCTCGCCCTCGATGCGGGCCAGGGTTTCGGCGTCGGCGAAGAAGTTTCCGTCGGCGTTGCCCTGGGTCATGACGACCTCGGCCTGATCGGCATAGCCCGTGGTGAAGCGCGTCTGGGTGTTGGCCACCGTCAGGGCGATGGGCTTGCAGATGTATTTCAGGCCCTTGTTGCGCAGCAGGGCCCCCGGCAGCATTCCGGCTTCGCACAGGATCTGGAAGCCGTTGCAGATGCCGACCACCGTGACGCCGTCGTCGGCGGCCTTCTTGACCGCCTGCATCACCGGCGACTGGGCCGCCATGGAGCCGCAGCGCAGATAATCACCATAGGAGAAGCCGCCGGGAATGACGATCAGGTCCAGCCCCTGGGGCAGTTCCGTCTCGGCGTGCCAGACCATGCTGACGGGCTCGCCGGTCGAGCGTTCAACGGCGACCTTGCAGTCGCGATCACAGTTGGAACCGGGGAAGACGATGACGGCGGCGCTCATGGCGCGGGCCTTTAGCAGGCTTCTTTCGACTTGTCAGGCCGTCGTTCGCTTGCGGCCCGTCACCCAGGCGATCGCGAAGACGACGAAGCCGCCCAGCGACAGGGCCACGCCCACCCAGGCGGTCGAGGTCCAGCCGTATCCCGCCGCGATGGCCATGCCGCCCAGCAGCGGGCCGATGGCGTTGGCGGTGTTGAAGGCCGAATGGTTCAGGGCTGCAGCCAAGGTCTGGGCGTCGCCCGCCACATCCATCAGGCGTGTCTGCAAAATGGAGCCCAGGCCGCCGCCCCCGCCGATCAGAAAGATCACCAGCATCAGCGCCCACAGATTAGCCGCCGCGAAAGGATAGAGGGCCAGTGCAATGGCGCTCCAGATCAAAAGGCCGCCTGCTGCGGGAAAACCGATGCGGTCGGCGGCCCAGGCGCCCAGGATGTTGCCCAAGAACATGCCTACGCCGAATACGGCGAAGACCCAGGGCAGAACTTCAGGCCCAATGCCCGTGACCGCCTGAAGGGTCGAGGCCAGATAGGCGTACACCGCGAACATGCCGCCGAAACCGATGGCGCCGACGCCCAGCGTCAGCCAGACCTGGCCGCGCTTCAGGGCGCCAAGCTCGCGCAATGGGCTGGCGTCGGGATGGGCCGGGTCACGCGGGGCGAACAGGGCGACCAGGGCCATGGTGATGACCGCCAGCACGCCCACGATGGCGAAGGTCCAGCGCCAGCCGTAGGTGTGGCTGATGATGTTGGCGAAGGGCACGCCGATGACGGTGGCGACGGTCAGGCCCATCAGGATCGTCGATACGGCGCGTGTTCTGTAGGCCAGCGGCACGACAGAGGCCGCAACCAGCGCCGCCACCCCGAAGTAGGCGCCGTGCGGCAGGCCGCTGAGGAAGCGGAACGCCAGCATCCAGTGATAACTGGGGGCCAGGGCGCTGGCGACATTGCCGACGGCGAACAGGGCCATGAAGCCGATCAGCAGCAGCCAGCGCGGCAGGCGTGCGCCCAGCACCGCCAAGATCGGGGCCCCGACGACGACGCCGGCGGCATAGGCGCTGATGACATGACCCGCGGTCGGGGCGTCAACGCCCAAGCCTGCGGCGAAGTCGGGCAGGATGCTCATCGCCGCGAACTCGGTCACGCCAATGGCGAACCCGCCCATGGACAGGGCGATCAGCACAAGGGCCACCTGTCTTCCGGCCAGGGGCGGGCAGAGGGTGTCACGCCTCGTCGCGACGTCGCAGATGGTCATGAAGATCGTCCGGGGGAGGGAATGTTGCGCTGCAACATAAGTCGGCGCCGCCGGCGATCAAGCCTCGTCAGCCCTTGTTTTCGTAGGTCGCGGTTATGCTGGCCGTGGCCAGGGTGTGGAAGTGCAGGTTGAAGCCGAACACCGCGCCCGAATTGTCGGCCGTCACGTCCAGGCGCTCCACATCCACCGCGAAGACGGTGAAGATGTAGCGATGCGGGCCGTGGCCTGGGGGCGGGGCGGCGCCGCCGAAGCCGGCCTGGCCATAGTCGGTGCGGCCCTGGATGGCGCTGTGGGGCAGCTGTCCACCCGGTGAACCGGCGCCGGCCTCAAGCTCGGTCACATCGGCAGGGATGTTGGCCACGGTCCAGTGCCAGAAGCCCGACCCCGTCGGGGCGTCGGGGTCGTAGCAGGTGATGGCGTAGCTCTTGGTCCCCTCGGGCGCGCCTGACCACGCCAGTTGCGGCGAGATGTTTCCCTTGGCGTGAACCTGGGCGTCCGGCAGCACGCCGCCGTCCTGGATATCGGTGGAGGTAAGGGTGAAGGTCATCTGAGGGGCTTTCTCGGCGATGCAGAAATCAGGCGGCGGACAGGAGACGCGCTTTCACGCCGTTGCGATCCAGAAGCCGCACCGCCTGAACGTCGAAGGAGACGAAGGTTTCCCCGCCCAGCCATTGGCCGTCATGGGCGATGACACCGTCCGCGAAATCGCCGCCCGCTTCGAGAACGGCGAGACCGGCCTCTGCGGCCGGGCGATCAACCGAAACATTGCGCATGTCCAGCAGGTGGCGAATGGCGGTGGCGATGTCCTCGCGAGAGGCGCGATAACCGCGAGCCAGAACCCAAGCGAACTCGCACAGGGATTGGGTGCTGACCGCGACACGATCTGCCGCCTCCAGGGCCTCGACCGCCAGACGCTGCTGATCCTCGTCGTCGCCGACGACGGCCCGCAACAGGACATTGGTGTCGGCGGTGACGTTCACGTCTGTTCGGAATCCGAGCCGGCCTGCGCGGTCAGGGCGCCGATCTCTTCGATCGACAGGCGCGCGCCGTTGGTCCGCCCCTTCAGGAAGCCGGACAGGTCGGACCAGGAGCCCTTCATCTGTTCGGCGCTGAGTTCCGCCCGGCCGTCAGGCAGCAGGTCCAGGCGAATCTTCTGCCCTGGCTGGATGCCGAGATGCTGCAACACCTCCTTGCGGAAGGTGACCTGGCCTCGGCTCGTGACGGTCAACGTGGTCATTCCGCCAATGTAATGCGATCATGCATTACATTCAATGACCGGCGTCAGGCCACCTCGATGCGGTAGCTTTCGATCACCGTGTTGGCCAGAAGCTGTTCGCACATCTGCTTGGCCTCGGCCTGGGGGTCTTCGACCCCGGCGAGGTCGAACTCGATCAGCTTGCCGACGCGGGCGTTCGACACGCCGGGCCAGCCCAGGCCCTGCAGGGCGCCTTCGACGGCCTTGCCCTGAACGTCCAGCACGCCGGGCTTGAGGAAGACGTGAACCTTGACCTTGCTTGAGGAGACGGGGGCCATCAGTGCAGTCCTCCCTGGATCACCGTCGGCATGCCCTTCATGATGCCCAGACGGCGCGCGACTTCGGTATAGCTTTCAATGACGTCGCCCAGATCGCGGCGGAAGCGGTCCTTGTCCAGCTTCTCGCCGGAGGCGGTGTCCCACAGGCGGCAGCTGTCGGGGCTGATCTCGTCGGCCAGGATCACACGGCTGAAGTCGTTTTCCCAGATGCGGCCGAACTCGATCTTGAAATCGACCAGAGTGATGCCGACGGCGCCGAACATGCCCGACAGGTAGTCGTTCACCCGGACAGTCATCGCCAGGATGTCGTCCAGTTCCTGGGTCGAGGCCCAGTTGAAGGCGGTGATGTGCTCCTCGGTGACCATCGGGTCGTTGAGCTCGTCCTTCTTGTAGTAGAATTCGATGATCGAGCGGGGCAGGGGCGTGCCTTCCTCGATGCCCAGGCGCTGGCTCATCGACCCGGCGACGATGTTGCGGCAGACGACTTCCAGCGGAATGATCTCGACTTCGCGGATCAACTGCTCGCGCAGGTTCAGACGCTTGATGAAGTGGTTGGTCACGCCGATGCCGTTCAGGCGCGACATGATGAACTCGCTGATCTGGTTGTTGACCACGCCCTTGCCTTCCAGCACGGCCTTCTTCTGCGCGTTGAAGGCGGTGGCGTCGTCCTTGAAATACTGGATCAGGGTGCCGGGCTCGGGTCCTTCGTAGAGGATCTTGGCCTTGCCTTCGTAGATTTTCTTGCGCTTGCTGTTCATCGTCCGGTCCCGCTTACGGGCGCCTTTCAGAAACAAAAATCGCGCGGCCATTGGTGGAGGGGAAGACCCGGTCCTGGCGGCGCGTTTCGGAATCGTTCGGGCAGTCAATCTCGTTCGGCGTCTCCTTAGCCGAACGCGGCCCTCTATACAAATGAGGATGGCCCGCAACGGTGCAGGCAAAAGCATGGGGGCATCGCCGCTCTGTGACGCAAGTCTGGTTGCGTTCGGGCGCGGTGGGGCTATAGACGGCTCATGCCCCGAGGTCATCGGGGTTCACGGAGCTATGCTGAGCGAGATGACGACCTTCGACGATCGGGAAAAGGCCTATGAGGCCAAGTTCGCACTCGATCAGGAGCAGGAGTTCAAGGCCATCGCCCGCCGCAACAAGATGCTGGGCCTGTGGGCGGCCGAGAAGATGGGCCTGTCGTCGGAAAGCGCGGATCAGTATGCGCAGGCCGTCGTGCGCGCCGACTTCGAACAGCCGGGCGACGAGGACGTGTTCCGCAAGGTCGCGGGTGACCTGAAGGGCTCGGGCCTGACCGTCGCAGACAGCGAAATCTACTCCAAGATGGACGAACTGGCCTCCATCGCGCGTGAGCAGATCCGCGCGGGCGAATAAGTCTTCGGTCTTAGGACCAATCAGAGAATCGAAAGGGCCGCATCCGGGGGAAAATGCGGCCCTTTCTTTTTGCCGGGGACGTTGGGGGAAAGTCTCGCCCGGCGTAGTGTGCGTCTCTCGCGCCCCTGAAGAACACGGCTCGCGCCTTTTGGTTTCACGCCGAGGTGTCGGCGGCGAAATTATTTTTCGGACCTCAGTTTCGCCGCGTCTGACCTCAACCGCCATGCCTCAGGACAGGCGTCCCGGTTCGTCATTCCAGGGCGTCCGAAGGACGAACCCGCAATGACGTCATCAGGCTGAATGTCGATTCACCCTAGTCCTCGAACACCACTGTTTTTGCGCCGTGCAGCAGGACGCGATCCTCCAGATGGCGACGCACGGCGCGGGCCAGAACCCGACGCTCGATGTCGCGGCCCTTGCGGATCAGGTCTTCGGGGGTGTCGCGGTGGCTGATCCGCTCCACGTCCTGTTCGATGATCGGGCCTTCGTCCAGGTCGGGCGTGACATAGTGGGCCGTGGCGCCGATCACCTTCACGCCCCGCGCATGGGCCTGATGATAGGGTTTGGCGCCCTTGAACCCCGGCAGGAAGGAATGGTGGATGTTGATGCATCGCCCCGCCAGCGCCCGGCTGAGGTCGTCCGACAGAATCTGCATATAGCGCGCCAGCACGACCAGTTCCGTGCCGGTCTCCTCGATCAGGCGCAGCAGGGTCTTTTCCTGTTCGGCCTTGGCGGCGGCGTCGCCCGCCTTCAACGGCAGGTGATGGAACGGCAGGTCGCCCAGATCGACATGGCCGATCAGTTCGCGCGGATGGTTCGATACAATGGCCGTCATCTGCATCGGCAGTTCGTCGATGCGCCAGCGGTACAGCAGGTCCGCCAGGCAATGGTCGAACCGCGACGTCAGGATCATCACCCTGCGCAGTTCGCCGCCGCGCAGGGTCCAGGCCATCTCGAACCGTTCGGCCAGAGGCGCGAAGGCGTCGCGGATCGTGGCCTCGACGTCGCCCTCGGCGGGCTCGAACACCACGCGCATGAAGAAGGTGGCGCTGGAGGCGTCGCCGAACTGCTGGGCGTCCGAGATATTGGCGTCGCGCGCCAGCAGAAATGAGGAAACCGCCGCGACAATGCCGTGGCGGTCAGGGCAGGAAAGGGTCAGGATCATCAGTCGGCAGGCTTATCTGGGAGAAACGTCCTGAGTATGGCCCAGGTTTGCGACTTTGCCGACAAGGATATTGCATGGGCGGGGCTTGATGACGGCAGATCGACCAGTTCGACCCCATCCAGGCCGCTCAGAATGCGCCGCCCAAGCTTGGCCGCCAACCCGCCATTGAAGGCGACCGCCCGCAATTCGGGCAGGTTTGCGATCAATCCACGCAGGTCGGCGGCCTCCGGCGAGCGGATGGCCGCATCCAGACTGCCCGACCGTTCCGCCGAGGCGATCACGTCCCACAGGCCGACGCCTCGCGCCTTCAACCGCGCCAAACGCAGGTCGTAGGGCAGGGCGTGCAGGTCTTCGCCCAGCACCCCGCCGATCAGCCGCCAGAAGCCGTTGCGCGGATGGCCGTAATACTGCGCCGCCTTGAGAGACGCGTCTCCCGGCAGACTGCCGAGGATCAGCAGGCGCGTGTCCGCATCGACAACGGGGGCGAAACCCTGGCTGCGGTCGCCGGTCTGACGATCTGTCACTTGGCTGGCGGGTCGTCGCGCAACCAGCCGGTGATCGATCGACGCTTGCCTCCGGCATAGGCGGCGACCGGCGCGACCGAATGCATTCGCGGCGTCCTGAACACGGTCCAGACGTTGAAGCCGGGCTTGAACCCGCGCTCGATGTCGCCGTTGGCGTCGTGGAACATCAACTGGCCGCCCCAGTCCGGCCGCCAGTCGCGCGTCAGGCCCAGCGTATAGGCCGCGCGCCGCTCGCCGACGCCCGTATCGTCATGCTGGGTCAGGAAGTCGCCGGGCCGGAACCACGTCGCCTGGGCGTCGATCTTGGTGATGCTCGGCTCGCCCGTCACCGCCCTGGCGAAGGTGGCGAAGGGCGTGTCGTTGAAGAACTGCAGCAGGATGTGGGTGGCGTGGCCTTCGTCCTCGCCGGTCATCAGGGCGGTGACGACCGGATAGGCCAGATAGACGAAGGAAAAGCCGTCGCGGGCCTCCGCCACGGCGTTCTGGATACGGGCGCCGACCTCGTCGCGACCCATCGCCTGCATTTCTTGGGGCGAGAACAGCTTGCCGCCTTCGGGCGTCTTCAGCGACAGCCGCCAGGCCGTGTCGTGCTCCAGCGCGAGGTCCAGCCACTCGGCGCTGGCCTCGTCCAGCAGGTCGGGCACCTGCACCATGCCGTCGCGCGCATAGGCGGGCGCATAGTCGCGCGGATCGAGCCGGGGGTTCAGCCGGATCGTGCGCTCGGCCATGCGATCAGTCTCCGAACACCCGCTTGAACACCACGTCCACGTTCTTGGTGTGGTAGCCGAGGTCGAACAGGGCTTCCAGCTGATCGTCGGGCAGGGTGACGCGGGCGTCGGCTTTCAGGAAGTCGATGAAGGCCCCTTCGCCGCGCCACACCTTCATGGCGTTCTCCTGAACCGCCGCATAGGCGTCCTCGCGGCTGATCCCGGCCTGGGTCAGGGCCAGCATGACGCGCTGCGAATGCACCAGGCCGCCCAGGCGGTCGATGTTCTTCTGCATGTTCTCGGGATAGACGTTCAGCCGCTCCACCACGTTCGCCAGACGGTGCAGGGCGAAGTCCAGGTGGATGGTGGCGTCGGGGCCGATGCCGCGCTCGACCGACGAATGGCTGATGTCCCGCTCATGCCACAGGGCGACGTTCTCCATAGCGGGGGTCACGGCCGAACGGACCAGACGGGCCAGGCCGGTCAGGTTTTCGGTCAGGATGGGGTTGCGCTTGTGCGGCATGGCCGACGAGCCCTTCTGGCCCTTGTCGAAGAATTCCTCGGCTTCGAGGACTTCGGTGCGCTGAAGGTGGCGGATCTCGACGGCGAGGCGTTCGACCGATGAAGCAACGACGCCCAGGGCGGCGAAGAAGGCGGCGTGGCGGTCGCGCGGGATGACCTGGGTCGAGACCGGCTCGACCTGCAGGCCCATCTTTTCGGCCACATAGGCCTCGACGGCCGGATCAACGTTGGCGAAGGTGCCGACGGCGCCGGAGATGGCGCAGGTGGCGATCTCTTCCTTGGCCGTGATCAGGCGGCGTTTGGCGCGCTGGAACTCGGCGTGATAGCCGGCCAGCTTCAGGCCGAAGGTGACGGGCTCGGCATGGATGCCGTGCGAGCGGCCCACGGTCGGGGTGTATTTATGCTCCTTGGCGCGCGTCTCCAGCGCGGCCAGAACCCGGTCCACGCCGTCGATCAGCAGGTCCGACGAGCGGGCCAGCTGAACCGCGAAACAGGTGTCCAGCACGTCCGAGGAGGTCATGCCCTGGTGCAGGAAGCGGGCCTCGTCGCCGACGATTTCGGCCACGTGGGTCAGGAAGGCGATGACGTCGTGCTTGGTGGTGCGTTCGATCTCGTCGATGCGGTCGGCGTCGAATGTCGCGTCCTTGCCCTTGGCCCATATGGCGTCGGCGGCCTCGGTCGGAATGACGCCCAGCTCGGCCATCTTGGTCGCGGCGTGAGCCTCGATCTCGAACCAGATCCTGTACTTGGTCTCTTGCGACCAGAGGGCGGCGGCGACGGGGCGGGAATAGCGCGTGATCATGGGCGGGTCGTGTCGGTCTCAAGGGGACGCGAGTCAAGGTTTGCACGCGCCCCAAGGTTGACTTTGGGGACCAATGTCCCAGATTAGGCGCGCTTTCAGTGAGGACGACCTCCCCCCTTCGTATCCATTCGGGGTCCGTACGGGAATGAACGCCGGGACGACCCGGCTGTCATGTCAGGGAGTCAACGTCATGGCCTGGGTTTATCTGCTCGCCGCCGGGCTTCTCGAAATCGTCTGGGCCTATCTGATGAAAGCCTCCGCAGGCTTTACAAAGCCTTGGCCGACGATCGGGATGGTGGTCTTCATGATTGGGTCGTTCGGCCTGCTGTCGCTCGCGATGAAGACCCTGCCGCTGGGTACGGCATACGCCATCTGGACCGGCGTCGGCGCTGTCGGCGCCTTTGCAGTCGGAGCCTTCATTCTGGGCGAGCCGCTGACGCCGCTCAGGATCGCGGGCGTGACGCTGGTCTTGTCGGGGTTGGTTGTGCTGAAGCTCGCCTCCAGCCATTGATCGCTTCGACGAAACACAAGGCGCGTGTCATGGAACTGCTGATCGGACCCCAGGCCTATTCGACATGGTCGCTGCGCGGCTGGCTGGTGATGAAGGCGACAGGCGCGGATTTCGCTGGCTTAACGGCGATCAACCAAGGCCGCTGACGGTCGTTTAAGCGCTGGCTGCTATTGGAGGACGGCGCACGAAGCTGTCGCCTCGTGGGAGATTGCGATGACGGCTTCGCCTTTGCAGACCAATGTGACGTCGCTGGATGCGTCGCGCCCGCCGCCGGGGCGGCGGTTGGGCGTGATGAGCGGCTATATGCTGCTGGTCCTCGTCAGCGGCGCCTTCTGGGCCTTGTTGCTGACAGCGATCTTCTAGGCCCAAACGACATTCACTACGCCGACCTCTTAGTTCGTCATTCCGGGCTAAGCGGAGCGAACAACCCGGAACCCAGGGGTGCAATCGCTGCGCCGAGGGCGTTCGACGCCGGATGCACGCCTCCTGGTTCCGGGTTTTCCTTCGGACGCCCCGGAATGACGGTTTGAGGCCGATTATCGATTGGCCCTAGCGGTCGTCGCTGACGGACGCCGTCTGAGCCACCATGATCCCGTCCGCCACGGGCGGGGGAGGCACATAGTCCAGCGAGATGGGCACCAGTGTGGCGCCAGAGGCCACGGCGTCCAGCGTGTTCAGCGGGCCGCCGAACATGCGCTGATAGATCCAGTAGGCGGCGACGACCTTTTCGACATATTCCCGCGCCTGGGGCACGTCGATCGTCTCGATCAGCAACAGGGGGTCGGCGTCCGGCCCCAGCTTGCGCACCGCCGCCAGCATCGGTCCCGGCCCGGCGTTGTAGCTGGCCACGGCCCGCAGAATGTCGCCCTGGAACTCGGCGCGTTGCAGCATCCGGTTCACATAGGTCTGGCCCAGGCGCATGTTGACCGCTGGCGTCAGCAGCTTGTTCGGGGTCGAGACGAAGCTGCGGTCGCCGGAAAGCTCGGCCGCCGTGGTCGGCATCACCTGCATGATGCCGTAGGCGCCGACGCTGGAGCGGGCGTTGGGGTTGAAGTCGCTTTCCTTGCGCGCGACCGCATAGACCAGGGCGCGTTCGATGGTGAAACCGCCCTCGGGCTGCAGGTCCGGGATCGGATAGCGTGTGGCGTCGATGCGCGAGGCGTCCGTCTCACGGCTTGGCGAAACAATGCGCGCCAGCGCCGCCCACATGCGCGAGGCGTCACCTGCGGCTGTGCGAAGGCCCGAACGCATTTCGTTGTCGCCGTCGGCGCGGCGGCCGACTTCATAATAGGCCAGGGCGCGGCGGGCGCGGGGGTCGTTCTGGACGAAGGCCTCCAGCGAGGCGGCGTCCACGGCGGCGTCGGGCGTATAGAAGGCGCGGCGCACGCGCGGCTCGGCGGCATAGGGGCGCGGCCCGATGTTCTCGATGACCGGCTCTTCGCCCAGCTGGCGCAGGGCGATCTGGCCGTAGAAGGTGGAGGGCCACTGGGCGGCGAGGCGCAGATAGTCGCTGACGACATTCTGACGGGCGGACTTGGCGGCGGCGCGGGCGGCCCACAGGGCGCCCCCAGAACGGACCCAGGGGTCCTCGGTCGGATCCTGCGCCACGCGGTCGAAGGCGTGGAAGGCCTCGTTGAACTCGCCCAGGCGCCATTCGGCCAGACCGACCGTCCACCAGTCCCCTATCTCGCGACCCATGGCCGAGGCGCCGGTCAGGTCGTCGTTATTGTAGGCGATCCGCGCCGTCTTCATCGGGTCGGCGGCCGCCCCGCCGCCAGATACGGCGTTGACGACGCTGTTCCATGTCCGGCCCAGAAACCCTGCGGGCCGGATCGGCTCGAGGGCGCCGTCGGGGCGGCGACGCATCGCCAATTCATAGACGCGGCTGGCGTTCGGCAGGTCGGAATAATCCTGCAGCCAGGCGGTCAGCTCTTCATAGGTGGCGTTGTAGTTCGGGTGGAACAGGCGTTCGAACTCCACCTGGCCCAGCAGCACATGGTCCTGGGCCTGACGGGCGGCGATGCGTGCGGCCTCCAGATCGCCGCGTCTCAGGGCGTCAAAGGCCGTCGTATAGGACAGGCGGTCCGCTGAACTGAGCGCCGTCGGGCGCGTCCCCGTGATGGAACCGGCGGCGGCGTCCGCCGTTTCGGCATAGGGCGTCTCAGCCTGCGCCGCGACTGCGAGTGCGGACAAGGCGACAGCCAGCGTCGGCGCGATGATCACGCGGCGGATATTGAGCAATGCGGCGGCCCCCTCGTTGGCGGCGGCCCCGTCCGTCTCGACTCAGGCGGGGTCCGTGTGGCGATCGGTCGTCAGCATGGAAACATGCCGCAATCAGTCGTGATCCTCAACCGAGTCCGTTTCAAGGCGAACCGCCAGCGAAAGCATGTCGGCCCAGACCTGACGCTTGGCCTGGGGCTGACGCAGCAGAAAGGCCGGATGCAGGGTAGGCATGACGGGGGCCGACATCCCGCCTTCCGCCAGCCGCCATTCCTGCCAGCGCCCTCGCAGCTTCATGATTCCCTCCTCGGCCCCGAGCACGGACTTGGCCGAGGCCGCGCCCAGCAGCAGGACGGCCTTGGGCTGCAGCAGGGCGAAGGCGCGCTCGACGAAGGGGGCGCAGACCGCCTGTTCCTGAGGACTGGGCGTGCGATTGCCGGGCGGGCGCCAAAAGACGGTGTTGGTGATGAAGACCTTGTTGGTCAGGCCCGCCGCCGCCAGCATCCGGTCCAGCAACCGGCCCGCCTTGCCCACGAAGGGCTGGCCGATCCGGTCCTCGTCCGCGCCGGGGCCTTCGCCGATGACCAGAACCGGAGCGTTGGGATTGCCGCGCCCGAACACCGACTGGGTCGCCCCCATGCCGCGCAACGGACAGCCATGGAAGGCGGCGACGGCGGCGGCCAGATCCTGCAAGGTCGCAGCGCCCGCCGCCAGATGACGCGCCTCGGCCAGGGCGTCGGCGCCCGCAGCCCCGGCCTGCGGCGCGACCACCGATGCGGTGGCGCGCTGAACCGCCTTGACCGCTGGCGGCGGGGCGATGTGGGTGCGGTCGATCGGCGCATCCAGATAGCAGGAATCGACGCCCGCATCCCGCCAGAAGGCGAGAAGGCTTTCCGTTGCAGCGATGTCGTGGGGTTGCGCGTTCATGTTCAGCGACACCGATAAGCCTTGACCGCCCCCGCGTCACCTTCCGATAAGCGGCATAACCATACCAAGAACCGGGATTTCAGGGGAAACCATGGCCGAAGACGCCATCGAAGGCGGTGCGGAAAACGCCCGCCAGGAAGCCATCATCGACAATCTGCCGCCGATCGAGGCGCTGCAGTCGGTCGAACGCGAGGTCATGGAGTATGATGTCGTCATCGTCGGCGGCGGCCCTGCGGGTCTGTCGGCCGCCATCCGCCTGAAACAGCGGGCGGAAAAAGACGGCAAGGAAATCAACGTCGCCGTGCTGGAAAAGGCGGCGGAAATCGGCGGCCACATCCTGTCGGGCGCCGTGATCGACCCCAAGGCGCTGAACGAGCTGTTCCCCGACTGGAAGGACCGCGGCGCGCCGCTGGAGACCCCGGTCACGAAGGACAGGTTCCTGCTGCTGGGTCCGCAGGGAGAGGTGTCCCTGCCCATGCCGCTGATGCCGCCCTTCATGCACAATCACGGCTGCTATATCGCCTCGCTGGGAAATGTGACTCGCTGGCTGGGCGAACAGGCCGAGGCGCTGGGCGTCGAGGTCTATCCCGGCATGGCCGCCAGCCACGTCGTCTGGGACGATGAGACGGGCCGTGTGAAGGGCGTCGTCGCTGGCGTCTTCGGCATCGACCGCGAGGGCAAGCCGACCGATGACTTCCAGCCGGGCATCGAACTGCACGGCAAATATGTCTTCATCGCTGAAGGCGTGCGCGGTTCATTGGCCAAGACCATCATCGCCCGTCACAAGCTTCAGGACGGCAGGTCGCCCCAGAAATACGGCATCGGCCTGAAGGAGCTGTGGCAGGTGCCCGCTGAACAGCACCAGCCCGGTCTGGCCCAGCACTCGACCGGCTGGCCGCTGGACGAGCACACCGGCGGCGGCAGCTTCCTGTATCATTTCGGCGACCGCTACGTGGCTGTCGGCTATGTGGTCCACCTGAACTACAAGAACCCGTTCCTGTCGCCGTTCGACGAGTTCCAGCGCTTCAAGCACCATCCCTCGGTCGCCCCGCATCTGGAAGGCGGCACGCGCATTTCGTATGGCGCGCGCGCCATCACCGAGGGCGGCCTGCAGTCGATCCCCAAGCTGGCCTTCCCCGGCGGCGCGTTGATCGGCTGTTCGGCGGGCTTTGTGAACGTGCCGCGCATCAAGGGCAGCCATAACGCGATGAAGACCGGGATGCTGGCCGCCGACGCCGCCTATGAAGCGGTCCAGGCCGGGCGCGAGGGCGACGTGCTGAACGAATATCAGACCGCCTTCGAACGCAGCTGGGTCTATAAGGAGCTGGCGCTGGTGCGGAACGCCAAACCGCTGCTCAGCAAGTTCGGCACCACCCTGGGCGGGGCGCTGGGCATGTTCGACATGTGGTGCCGCACCCTGCTGGGCGGCTGGTCGCCCATCCCGACGCTGAAGCACGAGAAGACGGACGCCGCCTCGACCGAGCTGGCGGCCAAGCACAAACCGATCGCCTATCCAAAGCCGGACGGCAAGCTGTCGTTCGACAAGCTGTCGTCGGTGTTCATCTCGAACACCAACCACGCCGAGGAACAGCCCGCGCACCTGAAGCTGCTGGACCCGTCCAAGCCGATCAAGGTCAACCTGCCCAAATACGGAGAACCGGCGCGGCTGTACTGCCCGGCGGGTGTCTATGAGGTGCTGTACGACGAGGACGGCCGGTCCAACCCGCGCTTCCAGATCAACGCCCAGAACTGCGTCCACTGCAAAACCTGCGACATCAAGGATCCGTCGCAGAACATCGTCTGGACCACGCCCGAAGGCGGCGGCGGCCCGAACTATCCGAATATGTGAGACAAACCGGGCAGGGGGCGAACGATCCGCCCCTTGCCCGGCGCATGAAAACCGTGAAGGGTCGGCGGATGACCACCTGCCGTTCGCGCCTGTTCGCCGCCTCTCTCACCGTTCTCGCCCTGGCGCTCGCCGGGCAGGCCGTGGCGCAGGAAGCCCCTGCCGTCCCTGCGCAAGCTGAGCCGGCGCAAGCCGAACCCTTTGATCCGGCTGTCGCTCCGACGGACGAGGAAGAGCCGGTCCCTCACATCATCATCGCCGAAACCAGGCCGCCGATCCCTGAGGTCTGGGCGCCGATCCCGACGGATGCGATGGGCCGCAGCGCCTATGGTCTGTATCTGGCTGGTCGTCTGGCCTTGATGCGGGGGGACGGGGACATCGGGGCTGGCTTGCTGGCGCGCGCCAACGAACTGGCGCCGGAGCAACCGCGGGTGCGCGAGCAGGCCTTCACCTCCGCCCTTCTGACCGGCGACATGGATGTGGCGGCCCGTCTGGCCCCCGCTGCTGGGTCGGCGTCCCCCGCCTTTGTCGAGGGCGGGCGTCTGGTGCGGGCGGTGCAGGATTTCGTCCATGGCCATCCGGCGGCGGCCAATGCGGCCCTGGAGATGCAGCCCATCGGCGTGCCGCACGCGCGGGCTGGACTGATGGTGTCGCCCTGGATCGCTGCGGCGGCGGGCGACTGGGCCCGCGCCCTGGCGCCGGTCCCGACCGCTGGCGACGCCCTGACCCTGTCCTTCGCCCGTCAGAACCGGGCCATGCTGCTGGAGCGCCGTCGCGACTACGCCGAGGCCGAGGTCGAGCTGAAGACCCTGTCGGAAATCCCCTCGGTCGGCATTCTGTTCAAACGCCCCTATGGCGAGTTCCTTGAGCGGCGCGGGCGGGCGGACGAGGCCAAGGCGGTCTATGAAGCCGCCGCCACCGGCCCAAACGCCGATTTCGGCGCGTTGCGGGCGCTGGAGCGGATGCGCAATCGGGGGCGTCCGCCTGCCTTGCCGACGTTGCGTGAAGGCGCCGCCGAAGCCCTGACCTCAGCTGCAGCCCAGGCGGCGGCCGAGCGCGGCGCCGAGTTCGCCGCCGTTTATCTGCGTCTGGCGTTGAACCTGAGCGACAGCGGCTCGACGCGGCTTCAACTGGCCGGGGTGCTGGACCGAGCGGGACTGAAGGCGGCTTCGCGCGCCGCCCTGTCGCAGGTGGGGCCTAAGGATCCAGCCCTTTACGCCGCCGCCCGCGCGCAACTGGCCCTGAATCTGGAAGACAACAACCAGCCCGACGAAGCCTTGGCCGCCCTGCGTCAGGCCGCCGCCGCCGCGCCGGAGGACCCTCGGATCGCTCTGATTCTTTCCAGTCAGCTGACGCAGTTGAAACAGTATGACGCGGCGCTGGCCCTGCTGAACGGCCCCTTGCTGAACACGGCGGATCAGGGCGCGCAGATCCATTTCCTGCGCGGCGCGGTGTTTGAGGCGCTGAACCGTGTCCCGGAAGCCGAGGCCGAGCTCTGGGCCGCGCTTCAGCAGGATCCCGAAAACGCCAATACGCTGAATTATCTGGGCTACCTCTGGGTGGACAAGGGGCTGCGTGTCGAACAGGGGGCCGAGATGATCGCCCGCGCCCATGCGCTGGAGCCCGAGAACGGCAATATCCAGGACAGCCTGGGCTGGGCTCAGTTCAAGCAAGGGCAGTTCACGGTCGCCGTCGAAACCCTGGAGCAGGCGGTCGACAAGGAGCCCGCAAACGCCGAGATCAATGATCATCTGGGCGACGCCTACTGGCGCGTAGGGCGCGAGCGCGAGGCCCGCTGGCTGTGGAGCCGTGTCCTCACCCTTGATCCCGACGCCGAGCGCAAGGCCGAGGTCGAGCGCAAACTTGAGGACGGTCTGAACGCCGCTGTCAGCGGCGCGTCGCAGTAGACCCATGTCGATCCAGGCCCTGGCTCCAGCCAAGATCAATCTGTTCCTGCATGTGGGGGCGGTGGACGCCGAGAACTATCATCCGTTGTCCAGTCTGGTCGCCTTCGCCGATGTCGGCGACCTGGTGACGGTGGAGCGGGCGGACCGGCTGTCGCTGACCGTCACCGGCCGGTTCGGCGCAGGCCTGGCGGCGGAGCCTGACAACCTGATCCTGCGCGCCCTGCGTCGTTTGGGGCAGGCGACCGGCATGGGCGAACCGCCTCTGAAGGTCACGCTGGACAAGCGCCTGCCCATCGCGGCCGGACTGGGCGGCGGGTCGTCCGACGCCGGGGCCGCTCTCAAGCTGGCCCGGCAAGCCCTGTCGCTGGACGTGTCGGACGAAGCGCTGGAGGCCGTTGCGGGCGTCATCGGCGCCGACGGCCCCATGTGTCTGCGCGCCCGCACCGCCTGGGCCGAGGGCAGGGGAGAGGTTCTGACCGGCGAGCCGCGCCTGCCGCCGCTGCCCGTAGTGCTGTTCAATCCGGGCGTTCCTTCCCCGACGGGCGCCGTCTATCGCGCCTATGACGCGGGGCCGGTTCAGAATGCGGATCGTCCGGTGCGGCCGTTGGAATGGTCGGTGGAGGGGGTGATCGACTGGCTGGCGGGGTTGAGGAACGACCTGCAGCCGCCCGCCATCGTTTTGACGCCCGCCATCGGGGACGCGCTGGATGCGGTCGCCAAGACGCCCGGCGTGGCCCTGGCGCGCATGTCTGGTTCCGGCGCCACCATCTTCGGCCTTTGCCGCACTCAGGGCGATGCGGATGCAGCCGCGGCGGCTCTGTCGGAAGCACGTCCCGACGCATGGGTCCAGTCCACCCGTCTAGCCTCACAGTAAGCTGTAAGATTTGTGGCTGAATACGGGCCGCATCCCAGCTTTGCAGGGCCGTTTCGCCCCCTTCTCGCCTAGATCATCACAAAAGTTTCAGGTTGTTTCAATTTTTCGGAACCGTATCGCCGGCGACCGATTGGATGGGGCAGTTCCGATGACTGGAACGGCTCGTCTCCTCCCCGGCAACGATCCTCAAACAGAAAAAGGATACCCAGCCATGCTACGTGCAAAACTGCTTGCCGCAACTGCTGTCGCCACCTTGATTGCTGCTCCGGCCTTCGCTCAGGAAGCCGCACAACCCGCTCCGACAGAAGCCGCCGCCGCGACCCAGGCTGCTGAAGCCGCCGCAACCCCTGCCGCAGAAGGCACCGTCGTGGACGTGCTGAAGTCCAGCGGCCAGTTCACCACCCTGCTGTCCGCGCTGGATCAGGCGCAACTGACCGACACCCTGCAATCGCGCCCGGCCATTTCGATTTTCGCCCCGACTGACGCCGCCTTCGCCGCCATGCCGGAGGCCGAGCGCACCCGCCTGCTGGATCCGGCCAACGCCAATGAGCTGCGTCAGGTTCTGCTGTATCACGTGATCGTCGCCGATGTTTCGCCCGACCAGATCGAAGGCAAGAAGGGCGGCGTTCCGACCGCTTCGGAAGCCCAGATCCTGCTGGACGGCACGGGCTCGGCCATCAAGGCGGACAACGCCACCGTGGTCAGCGCTGAACTTGACGCCTCCAACGGCGCCGTCTTCCCGATCGATACGGTGCTGAACCCGGCCAACTCGATGGCCGCCATGGGTGATGAGGAAGCCGTTCCCGCTGCTGACGCCGCCCCGGCCGAAGCGGCTCCTGCCGCGACCGAGGCGACCGATCCGTCGGCCACGCCGCCCGTCGAATCCCCTGACCCCGCCACGGAACAGACCGATCCCACGCCGCAATAATCGCGGTTGAATGAAACACGCTCGCTTGGGTGTGTTGAAGCGGAAGGCGGCGGGCCCTATGGTCCGCCGTCTTTTTTACAGCCCCTTCCGAGCCCGATTTGAGCACCTCGACTGAACCGCTCGCGTTTCAGGACCTGATCCTGACGCTCCACCGCTATTGGAGCGAGCAGGGCTGCGCCATCCTGCAACCCTATGACATCGAGGTCGGAGCCGGCACGCTCCACCCCGCCACCGTGCTGCGCGCGCTTGGGCCAAAGCCGTGGAAGGCCGCCTATGTCCAGCCTAGCCGCCGCCCCGGCGACGGCCGCTATGGCGAGAACCCCAACCGGCTGCAGCATTATTATCAGTATCAGGTGATCCTGAAGCCGAACCCGGACAACCTTCAGGAACTGTATCTGGGGTCGCTGGCCGCCATCGGCATCGATCCGAAGCTGCACGACATCCGCTTCGTCGAGGACGACTGGGAAAACCCCACCGTCGGCGCCTGGGGCCTGGGCTGGGAGGTCTGGTGCGACGGGATGGAGGTGACGCAGTTCACCTATTTCCAGGGCGTCGGCGGCATCGAGGTGGACGTGGTCTCGGGCGAACTGACCTACGGGCTGGAGCGTCTGGCCATGTACGTCCAGGGCGTCGACAATGTGTACGACCTGAAGTTCACCAAGGAGGGCCTGACCTATGGCGAGGTCTTCCTGGAGAACGAGCGGCAACAGTCCGAGGCCAACTTCCACGGCTATGATGTCGACGGTCTGAAGCGCCGGTTCGAGGATATGGTCGCCGAGGTGTCGCGCCTGTTGGCCATGACCGGACCGCAGGGCCAGCCGCTGGTCCTGCCCGCCTATGACCAGGTGCTGAAGGCCAGCCACCTGTTCAACCTGATGGATGCGCGCGGCGCCATCGCCGTGGCCGAACGCCAAAGCTATATCGGCCGCATCCGCGAACTCTGCAAAGCCTGCGCCCTCGCTTACGTTGAACAAGAGCGGAAAACCGCCTGATGCCCCAACTCCTCCTCGAAATCTTCTCCGAAGAAATCCCCGCCCGGATGCAGCAGGGCGCCGCGCGCGATCTGGAGCGTATGGCGACCGAGCGTCTGAAGGCGGCGGGCCTGACCTGGGACGCGCTGACCACCTATGCGGGGCCGCGCCGCCTGACGCTGGTGGTGGACGGCCTGCCCGCCGCCACGCCCGACCGCGAGGACGAGATGAAGGGGCCGAAAGCCTCGGCGCCCGAACAGGCGCTGGAAGGATTCCTGCGAAAGACCGGCCTGACCCGCGATCAACTGGTCGAGCGTGACGGCGTCCTGTTCGCGGTCATCAGCCAGCAGGGCCAGGCCACGCCAGGTCTGATCCCCGGCATGGTCGATCAGATCATCCGCAGCTTCCCCTGGCCCAAGTCGATGCGCTGGGGTTCCGGCACGCTGCGCTGGGTGCGGCCGATCAAGCGCATCCTGTGCATCTTCGACGGGGCGGTGGTTCCGTTCGAGGTCGACGGCATTCCGTCCGACGCCCTGACCGAGGGGCATCGTTTCCTGGGATCGGGCGCGCCCTTCGCGGTCAGCGACTTCGTCGATTACCGCCACAAGCTGGAGCGCGAGCACGTCCTGATCGACGTGGCGGACCGCAAGCTGCGTATTCTGGAACAGGCCAGGGGCGCCTGCGCCGCCAAGGGGCTGTCGCTGGTCGACGACGACGGCCTGCTGGACGAGGTGGCGGGTCTGGCCGAATGGCCGACGCCGATCCTGGGCGACATGGACCCGCAGTTCCTGGCCCTGCCGCCGGAAGTCGTGCGTCTGTCGATGAAGGTGCACCAGAAGTATTTCGCCGTGCGCGATCCGGCGCGCGAGGGCCCAGATTCTTCAGGAAAATTGGCGCCCAACTTCCTGGTCGTCGCCAATGTCGAGGCGACCGACGGCGGCAAGGCCCTGGCCGCCGGCAACAGCCGCGTGCTGAGCGCCCGCCTGAACGACGCCCGCTTCTTCTGGGACGAGGATCAGAAGGTCGGCTTCGACGCCTGGAACGCCAAATTGTCCGGCGTCACATTCCACGCCAAACTGGGCACATTGGCCGAGCGTGTGGATCGCATCGCCGCCCTGGCCCGCGAGATCGCCCCTCTGGTCGGCGCCGACGCCGATCAGGCGGAAACCGCCGCCCGCCTGTCCAAGGCCGATCTGGCCAGCGGCATGGTGGGCGAGTTCCCGGAACTGCAGGGCGTCATGGGCGGATACTACGCCCGTCTGGCGGGCCAGCCCGACGCCGTCGCCGACGCCATCCGCGATCACTACAAGCCGCAAGGCCCCGCCGACACGGTCCCGACCGCGCCGGTCACGGTCGCGGTGGCCTTGGCCGACAAGTTGGACACCCTGGTCGGCTTCTTCGCCATCGACGAAAAGCCCACGGGTTCGAAGGACCCGTTCGCGCTGCGCCGCGCGGCGCTGGGCGTGATCCGGTTGGTGTTGGAGAATGGAGTTCGCATACGCCTGAACGCGACGGTCCAGGGTGCCTACCGTGGCATCTGGGAAACTGCGATGAGTAGGGGCTACGTCGCGCAAGTATGGCGTCGCTATACCGAGCAATATTCAGGTGTGAACACGGTTTGGCTCTTCAAGGAAGAAAAGGCGCGTGGAGATCACAGTTTCACAACGCTTAGTGCTCAACCGCTCTTGGTTCAGGAGGTGGCTTCTGGGAATTATGGGCGGGCACGACTGGAGTTGGAAGATGAGGTCGAAGATGATTTTTCGGCTTTCATTTCCGACCGCCTGACCGTCCTCCTGCGGGACCAAGGCCAACGTCACGACCTCGTCGCCGCCGTCTTCGCTCTGGGCGACGACGATCTGGTCCGCATTGTGCGTCGGGTGGAGGCGCTGGCCGCTTTCCTCGCCACCGACGACGGGGTCAATCTGTTGGCGGGGTACAAGCGCGCCTCCAACATCCTGCGCGCCGAAGAGAAGAAGGGGCCTGTGCCGACGGGCATGGTCCAGACGGGCCTGCCGAACCAGCCCGAGCCGGAGACGGCCCTGGCCTTCGCCGTCGGCGCGGCCCGGACCGCCGTGGACGCCGCGCTGGAGACCGAGGACTTCGCCGCCGCCATGACGGCGCTGGCGCAGTTGCGCGCGCCGGTGGACGCCTTCTTCACGCACGTTCTGGTCAACTCTGACGTCGCCGAAGAGCGCGACAACCGCCTGAAGCTGCTGGGTCAGGTCCGTGACGTGATGGGCAAGGTCGCCGATTTCGGCCAGATCGCGGGGTAGGTCTATTCCAACACCGTCATTCCGGGGCGCCCGTAGGGCGAACCCGGAACCCAGGAGGCGGGCGTCCAGCATCGAGTGCGTCAAACAGCGCGAATGTAGTCCTGGGTTCCGGGTTCTTCGCTGCGCTCAGCCCCGGAATGACGAAAGAGTTCGGGGCGTTGAATGCACGTTCTGGTCAACTCCGACGTCGCCGAAGAGCGTGACAACCGCCTGAAGCTGCTGGGTCAGGTCCGCGAAGTGATGGGCAAGGTCGCCGACTTCGGCCAGATCGCGGGGTAGGTCTATTCCAACACCGTCATTCCGGGGCGCCCGTAGGGCGAACCCGGAACCCAGGAGGCGGGCGTCCAGCGTCGAGTGCGTCAAACAGCGCGAATGTAGTCCTGGGTTGGCTGCTACGCGCCGCCCTTCGGGTCCGGGTTCTTCGCTCTGCTCAGCCCCGGAATGACGAGCTGAGACGTTAACATGGGGCGTTTTGCTTCCCCTTCCTTACCGCCAGGCCTAAAGCCCGGCCATGTCTTCCAGCCTGTTCACCACCCGCAGTTCAGTTTTCGCGCTGGCGACCCTGTGCTGCGCCCTGTGGGGCAGCGCCTTCCCGGCGATAAAGGCGGGGTTCGCCCTGCTGGCCGTGGCGCCGTCCGACATCGCCAGCCAGATGTTGTTCGCCGGATGGCGGTTCGCGCTGGCGGGGCTGATCCTGCTGGCGCTGGCGGCGGCGATGAAGAAGACAGTGTTGCGCCTGTCGATGGCCCAGTTCCGGCAGGTGGGCCTGTTGGGCCTGACCCAGACCACGATCCAGTATGTCTTCTTCTATACGGGCGTGGCCCATGCGACGGGCGCCAAGGCGTCGATCACCAATGCGACCACGACCTTCTTCAGCGTGCTGCTGGCCCATTTCATCTATGCCGACGACCGGCTGAGCGGGCGCAAGGCGCTGGGCTGCCTGACCGGTTTCGCCGGGGTCATGCTGGTCAATCTGGATCGGGCGGGGCCGAACGGTCTGGGTCTGGATTTCACCCTGCTGGGCGAAGGTTTCATCATCATCGCCGCCTTCGTGCTGGCCGCCGCCTCCATCTATGGCAAGCGGGTGTCGCGCACCCTGGACCCGATGGTGATGACCGGCTGGCAACTGACCATCGGCGGGGTTCTGCTGACGGCGATCGGTCTGGCGGGGGGCGGGCATCTGGCGGCGTTCGGCTGGGAGGCGATGCTGCTGTTGGCCTATATGGCGCTGCTGTCCTCGGCTGCATTTGCGATCTGGAGCCTGCTGTTGAAGCATAATCCGGTGGGGATGATCGCGGCCTTCAACTTCCAGATCCCGGTGTTCGGGGTGGCGCTGTCGGGCCTGTTCCTGGGCGAGAGCGTCCTGAAATGGAGCTATCTGGGCGCGCTGATTCTGGTGTGCGCGGGCATCTGGCTGGTGACCCGGACGCCGCGCGATGGGCCGTTAGCGCTCTCAAAGGCCGGATGAATTTCGCCCTGCGACGGAATGGCGGAGTTTGGTCACGTTTTGTTACGCGCGGCCTCGCCTTCGCGCTCGCAGCATTGTAGTCAGGGCGACCGCGCGCGGGACCATCCCGCCGCATCTTTACACGCGGGCTAACGGCCCGTCTGACCACGGCTCAGGGACTGCAAGATGACCAAGTGGGTGTACGGCTTCGGCGGAGGCTCCGCTGACGGTGATGCTTCGATGAAGAACCTTCTGGGCGGCAAGGGCGCGAACCTGGCCGAAATGTCCGCCCTGGGTCTGCCGGTTCCACCGGGCTTCACCGTGACCACCGAGGTCTGCACCCACTATTACGCCAATGGCGAGACCTATCCGGCCGACCTGCACGCGCAGGTTCAGACGGCGCTGGAGAAGGTCGAGGGCGTTGTCGGCAAGACCTTCGGCGATGTCGAGAACCCGCTGCTGGTCTCGGTGCGCTCGGGCGCGCGCGCCTCGATGCCGGGCATGATGGACACGGTGCTGAACCTGGGTCTGAACGATCAGACGGTCGAGGGTCTGGCCAAGCTGTCGGGCGACCGCCGCTTCGCCTTCGATTCCTATCGCCGCTTCATCACCATGTATTCGAACGTGGTGCTGGGCCTCAGCCATGACGATTTCGAAGAGGTTCTGGATGGACACAAGGACCGCCTGGGCGTCACCGTCGACACCGACCTGAGCGCCGCCGACTGGGAGAAGGTGGTCGCCGACTACAAGGCCGTGGTGGAGCGCGAACTGGGTCACGCCTTCCCGCAGGACCCCAAGGACCAGCTTTGGGGCGCGGTCGGCGCCGTGTTCGAAAGCTGGATGAACGACCGGGCGAAATTCTATCGCCGGATGCATGACATCCCCGAAAGCTGGGGAACCGCCGTCAATATCCAGTCGATGGTGTTCGGCAATATGGGCGAGACGTCGGCGACCGGCGTGGCCTTCACCCGCAACCCCTCGACCGGCGAGGCGCGCCTGTACGGCGAGTTCCTGATCAACGCCCAGGGCGAGGACGTGGTCGCGGGCATCCGCACCCCGCAAAGCCTGACAAAGGTCGGACGCGAGGAGATGGGCGAAACCGCCCCCTCGATGGAAGAGGCCATGCCGGAAGTTTTCGGCCAGTTCGTCGAGGTCGTCGGCAAGCTGGAAAGCCATTACCGCGACATGCAGGACATCGAGTTCACGGTCGAACAGGGTCGTCTGTGGATGCTGCAGACCCGCAACGGCAAGCGCACGGCCAAGTCGGCGCTGAAGATCGCTGTCGATCTGGCCGCCGAGGGCGTGATCTCTCAGGAAGAGGCCATCAGCCGCGTCGAGCCTGCGTCGCTGGACCAGTTGCTGCACCCGACGCTGGACCCCAATGCGGAACGTCGCGTGGTGGCGGCGGGCCTTCCGGCCTCGCCCGGCGCGGCGACCGGCAAGATCGTCTTCGACGCCGACGAGGCTGAACGTCTGGCCGGTCTGGGCGAGGCGGTCATTCTGGTGCGTGAGGAAACCAGCCCGGAAGACATTCACGGCATGCACGCGGCGCGCGGCATCGTCACGGCGCGCGGCGGCATGACCAGCCACGCGGCCGTGGTGGCGCGCGGCATGGGTCGGGCCTGCGTTTCGGGGGCCGGTGAAATCCATATCGACGAGGCCAAGGGCGTCTTCACCGCGCGAGGCCGCAGCTTCTCGGCTGGCGAAGTCATCACCATCGACGGATCGAAGGGCGAGGTGCTGGACGGCGCCGTGCGCATGATCGAGCCGGAGCTGACCGGCGACTTCCAGACCCTGATGGCCTGGGCCGACAAGGCGCGCCGCCTGAAGGTCCGCGCCAACGCCGAGACGCCGCTGGACGCCAAGACCGCGCGCGGTTTTGGCGCCGAGGGCATCGGCCTGTGCCGCACCGAACATATGTTCTTCGACGACAGCCGCATCGCCGCCGTGCGCGAGATGATCCTGGCCGACGACGAGAAGGGACGCCGCACGGCCCTGGCCAAGATCGCGCCATTCCAGAAGTCGGACTTCGTGGAGCTGTTCACCATCATGGCGGGCCTGCCCGTCACGGTGCGCCTGCTGGATCCGCCGCTGCACGAGTTCATCCCGCATACGGACGAGGACATCGACGCCCTGGCCGCCTCGTCCGGCATCGACGCCGACAAGCTGAAGCGCCGCGCCAAGGAACTGCATGAGACCAACCCCATGCTGGGCCACCGCGGTTGCCGCCTGGGCGTGGCCTATCCTGAAATCTACGAGATGCAGGTCCGGGCCGTTCTGGAGGCCGCTCTGGATGTGAAGTCCAGGTCGGGACAGGCGCCGATCGTCGAGATCATGCACCCGCTGGTGGCGACGGGTCTGGAGATGAAATATCTGCGCGAACTGACCGACCGCACCGCCAAGGCCGTGTTCGACGAGGCAGGTCAGAACGTCGACTATCTGGTCGGCGCCATGGTCGAACTGCCGCGCGCCGCGATCCGGGCCGGGGACCTGGCCGAATACGCCCAGTTCTTCAGCTTCGGCACCAACGACCTGACCCAGACCACCTTCGGCATCAGCCGCGATGACTCTGGCCGCTTCCTGCAGGCCTATCTGGACAAGGGCATCTTCGAGACGGACCC
This sequence comes from uncultured Brevundimonas sp., assembly GCA_963522565.1. GTDB lineage: Bacteria > Pseudomonadota > Alphaproteobacteria > Caulobacterales > Caulobacteraceae > Brevundimonas. Next base: position 61,514 of record CAUQZC010000011.1, read on the forward strand.
GTTCGTGCGTCTGGACCAGGACGGCGTCGGCGGCCTGATCGAGATCGCGACCGAGCGCGGCCGCGCCGCCCGTTCTGACGTCAAGCTGGGCATCTGCGGCGAACATGGCGGCGATCCGTCGTCCATCGCCTTCTGCGAGAAGACGGGCCTGGATTATGTGTCATGCTCGCCTTACCGCGTGCCGATCGCTCGTCTGGCGGCGGCCCAGGCCGCGCTGGACATCGAGCGCGAAAAGGATCGGTAGGACTATTGAAGCGCCCTCATCCTTGGGCAAGCTCATGGATGAGGGTTGGGAAATGAAGAAAGGGCGGTCTCCGGCGAGGCCGCCCTTTTTCGCATCTGTCACAAATTCGCCTCTCTTAGCAAAACGCCGTGTGTGTCTTCACTTCAACAGGCATTGATTGCTTTCTCGAGGCTCTGGAACAGATCAAGTCGCCACCTATTTAAGCACTCGCTGGATGGGGCTGATGTTCCTTCGGTTCATCACATCTAGGAGTTAATAAGAAACAATGCGTAACATTCTTCTTGCCGCTGTCGCCGTTTCCGCAATCGCAGCACCTGCCTTTGCTCAAACCAATCCTGAGCCGCGTGGTTACGGATCGTTGGGCTATACTTATCTTGATGGTGATGCCGCAACGACTGGCGCCGTTACGGGCCGCCTGGGCGTGAACATCAACCGTTACATCGGCGTCGAGACCGAAGCCTCGGTCGGCGTCAAAAAGGACGATGTGACGATCAACGGCGTCGATGGAAAGATCAAGCAGAGCTGGGACGCTGCAGGCTATGTGGTTGGCCGTGTGCCGGTGTCCAATAACCTGGAGCTGTTTGCGCGGGGTGGTTACGGCCATACCGAACTGAAGCAGGACGTGCTGGGCGCCAAGTCCGACATTGGCGGCGACAGCTGGAACTATGGCGCTGGCGCCAACTATTTCGTGGATGGGGTGAACGGCGTCCGCGCCGACTGGACCCGTCGCGACTACCGCGATGATGGCGGCAAGGCCGACGCCTATTCGGTCAGCTACATCCGTCGCTTCTGATTTTCAGCATCCGCTGACCAGAAAAAGGGCGCGCTCCGAAAGGGGCGCGCCTTTTGCATTCTGATGGATGTCACACCATCCCGCCTGCCAGGGCCCAGCGCTGCGAGCCTTCGCCGAACGGACGCACGAACATGTCGCGATACTGTTCGAAGGCCTCGATGATCTTCTGGCGCAGGTCCGTGGGATTCACAGCCTCGCCCCGTTGGCGCTTCATGGCGGTGACGCAGTCAACCACCATATTCTGATGCGCCGACCCGCCCATGCTTTTCAGCACGGCGGCGATGTCCCGAGCCAGGCTTTCCAGGACGTATTTGGGCGTTGTCTGAGTCATGCGGGCGCTCCCCTTGTTCTCGACAGCGAAAGCCGTCGCAAAAACAGAACGCAGATTCAAGCTGCGCTGTGCATTTGTGATCATGAAAGCGAATTAACCTGACATAACGACGGTCACAGGTTCTGGTTCTCTGGAGGGAGGACGACATGAACAATTTTGATCCGGCGGCGGCGACGGCCCAGTGGCTGGCGACCCTGTCGCCGCAGGAGACGGCACGGGCCGTGGCCTATACTCAAGGGTCGCACTGGCTGATCTTATGGAGTTTTCTGGTCGCCGCCCTTGTCGCCTGGATCATCGTGCGAACCAACTGGCTGGTGGTGATCCGCCGCCGGATCGAACGCAGCAAGCCCCGGCCCAATCTGGCGACCCTGGCGGTCGCGGCCGCCTATTTCGCCCTCGCCACGGTTCTGACCCTGCCGTGGTCCATCTATGAGAGTTGGTGGCGCGAGAAAGCCTATGGCCTGACCAGTCAGGCGTTTGGCGGCTGGCTGAGCGAGGCCCTTATCGGTGCAGTGATTTCCGTGCTGCTGTCGTCCCTGTTGCTGGTCGTGATCTATGCGCTGATCCGGCGGGCGCGGCGGTTGTGGTGGGCGTGGGGCGCGATGGTCACGGCCGTCTTCATCATCATCGGCCTGATCGCGTCGCCGATCCTGATCGAGCCGATCTTCAACACCTATACGCCTGCGCCGAATGGCCCAGTGCGTGACGCGGTGGTCGAACTGGCCAAGCAGACGGGCACGCCGTCGGACAAGATCTATATCTACAACGGCTCCAAACAGTCGGATCGCTACACCGCCAATGTGTCGGGACTGTTCGGCACTGCGCGCGTGGCCATGAGCGACACCATGTTCAAACAGGGCGCCGATCTGTCAGAGGTGCGCGGGGTGGTGGGCCATGAGATGGGCCATTACGTCCATGCCCATGTGCTGTGGATGGTCGGGGTTCTGGTCATCCTGGCCGGGCTGGCCTTCTGGCTGACCGACCGGCTGTACCCGTTCGCACGGCGTCTTCTGGGCGCGCAGCGGGTGGGGGACATCTCCGATCCGGCGGGCCTGCCTGTGCTGGGTCTGGTGCTGGCCTTCCTGGGCGTTCTGGCCACGCCGGTCTTCGCGACCATGACCCGCACGATCGAGGAGGACGCCGACCATTTCTCGCTGGTTCACGCCAATGAGCCGGATGGTCTGGCCAAGGCGCTGGTGAAGACGGCGGAATATCGCGCGCCGTCGCCCTCGGCCATCGAGGAGTTTCTGTTCTACGATCACCCCAGCGTCGAGAACCGCGTGCGCCGGGCGATGGAGTGGAAGAAGGCCCACCCCGAGACGGGCAAGCCTGTTTCCTAGGTTCAATCGACATTCAGCCGGTCGAACTGACCGTCATTCCGGGGCTGAGCGAAGCGAAGAACCTGAAACGCAGGGCTGCGGCGCCGGATTGCGAGCCTGCTGGGTTGGCTGCTACGCGCCGCCCTTCGGGTCCGGGTTCGTCCTGCGGACGCCCCGGAATGACGGTTTGGGGTGAATGTCGATCGCCCCTGGCCCCTCTGGCGCAGTCGCTTAAGCGCGCTTGCGAACGAAGACGGCGCCGGCGGAATAGCCGGCGCCGAAGCTGCAGATCAGCCCCGTGTCGCCCGCCTCGAACCCGTCATTGTGCAGGTGGAAGGCGATGATCGATCCTGCCGACGAGGTGTTGGCGTAGTCGTCCAGGATGATGACGTTCTCATTCGTCGACGGTTCGCGACCCAGCACCTTCTTGCCGATCATGGTGTTCATGTTGATGTTGGCCTGGTGCAGCCACAGGCGCTTCAGACCCTTCGGGTCCAGCCCCAGTTCGTCGGCGTAGTCGACGATCATGTCCGACACCATCGGCACCACGTCGCGGAAGACCTTGCGGCCCTGCTGGATGAACAGCTTGTCGTTCTGAACGCTGTCGTCGGCGACAGTCGCGTCCAGATGTTCGGTGTCGCGCGCGGCCCGGTTCAGGAAGCCGAAATTGTTGCGGATGTTGTTGGAGAAGACCGTCTTAAGCCGCGCGCCCAATATGTCCCAGCCGCCCGGACCGGCGGCATCCGACGATTCCACGATTACAGCCGTCGCCACGTCGCCGAAGATGAAATGGCTGTCGCGGTCGGTGAAGTTCAGGTGGGCCGAGCAGACCTCGGGATTGACCATCAGCACCGCCTTGGCCGATCCTGAGGCGATGAAGTCCGCCGCCGTCTTGATGCCGAAGGTCGCCGACGAACAGGCCACATTCATGTCGAAGGCGAAGCCCTCGATGCCCAAGGCCTGCTGCACCTCGATCGACAGGGCGGGATAGGCGCGCTCCATGTTGGAGGCGGCGCAAAGGACGGCGCCGATCTCGCTGACCGGCTTGCCCCAGGCGGCGATGGCTTCCTGTGCGGCCTTGACCGCGATCTCCGCTAGGATCGACAACTCCTCGTTGGCGCGTTCCGGCAGGTGCGGGGCCATGCGCTGCGGGTCGATGATGCCGGTCTTGTCCAGCACGAACCGGCTCTTGATGCCCGACGCCTTTTCGATGAAGGCGGATGAGGAATGGGTCTTGGCCTCAAGCTGGCCTGCCTCGATCTCATCGGCGTGGCGTGCGTTCCACCCGTCGGCCCAGGCGTTGTAGCTGGCGACCAGTTCGTCGTTCGAGACGGATTGCTCTGGGGTGAAGAGGCCGGTGGCGGCGATGACGGCGTGGGGCATCTTTGTCTCTTGTTCCTATGGCGCGACCCGCTGGGCCTCGCTGCTTGAAGAGCCTGTTCGTGTCGCCCGGCCTCGGCGGTTTGAAGCAGAGCGTTTCCTATCTAAACCCGTCAATAGGATGGCGGAGGCCTGCGGTCGAGACTGGCGATGATCCCGGCGGCCCAACGCTGGACCTGGCCACGCGGCGCCCTCGGCGTCGGCTGGCCGCTGGCGGCGATCAGGCGTTCGACCAGATCCTCGGCCTCGCACGGCCAGCCCTCGGGCGTGACATAGAGGGGATAGGCGATCAGGGCGGCATGGACCAGATGATCGACGCTGGCCCGACGTGTCCGGCGCTCGAACGTCATCCGGTCCTCGGTCAGTCCCCAGCCCGCATAGAAGGGTCGCCCATAGACCGACACGGCCTTGCCCCGCATCAGGGCCTCGAACCCGGTCAGGGAGGTCAGGGTGGCGACCCGCTGACAGGCCGCCAGACAGTCGACGATATCCAATCCGTCCGCCGTGGCGTCCACCGACGCCATGGCCGAGGCGTCCAGTTTGCCGGGGCGATTGCCCGCCAGCACGTCCGGGTGGTTGCGATAGACCAGGAAGGCGTGCGGATGATCGGCGCGCGCCGCCTCGACCAGGGCCGAGTTGGTGTTGAGGTCGGGGCCGCAGCCCAACAGGATCGACTTGTCATTCTCGACCTGTCCCACCACCAGCAGGATGTCGCGGTCAGCTGGCCAGCCGGTCGGCGCCTGGCCCTTCAGATTATATTTCGACAGGCCCGCGTCGACCACGCGCGTTGTCAGCCGCGCGGCGCGCGCCAGTTGGTCGGAAGACAGATCGTCCGTCTCGATCAGGGTCTCCAGCCGCGACGCGCGGGACGGGTCGTAATAGACGCCCTGATCGTCCAGAGCGACGGACAGGGCGCCGACGAAATCCGATCCCAGGCCGCGCGAACGGATGAAGCCGTCCTCCATACGCACGGTGGGGCCGTCGAAAGCGGCGGCGGCCTGGCGCGTCGCCTCGCTCTCCTTGCCCGCCCACCAGATCAGGCGGCCGTTGGTCGCGGCGGCATGGGCGGCGGCGCGCGACGGCGACATGAAATAGCGCATCGTGGCCTTGGGCGAGTTCAGCAGGCGGCGCACCGGCGGTCGCTTGGCGGGTGCGAAGCCGACGGCGGCCCACGACCCGGACAGACGGTCGGCCCGTTCGCGCAGGGCGATCAGCCGGTTCAGCGCCTGTTCCGCCTCGCATCGCTGGCCCGTGACCGGATCGACATAGCGGCTGTAGGCGATCAGGGCGGCGGCCGCGATCTGTTCGAGGCTGCGCGCCACGCCGCGACGGCCGGTGTCCACGGCATCCGTCGTCAGGCCCCAGCCGGAATAGAAGGGCGCGCCGAAGCACCGGACGGGCAGGCCGCGCAGCAGGGCCTCGAAGCCCAGGGCCGAGGTCACGCAATAGACGGCGTCCACGGCGTCCAGCAGGTCGGCGGGCCGCACATCGGTGTCGATCAGCGTCAGGCCGTTCAGATCGGTGACGCACCCCTGTTTCCGGCCAGCCGCCACGGCGGGGTGACGCTTCAGGATCAGTTGGGCGTCCGGTTCGTCACGGCGCGCGGCGGCGACCATGTCGGCGAAGCTCTGGGATGAGGCCAGGCCATAGTCGATCGAGGCGTCGCCGAACGTCTGGTCCACGATCAATACGCGCCGTCCGGGCTTCAGCAGGCTGGGGTCCAGCGGTCCGCCCATATTGGTCTTGGACACCCGTGTCCCGACGATCCTGCCGATCAGGGCGCGGGCGCGGGCGGTCATGGCCGCATCACACCAGTCGTCGGCGCTCTGGATCAACTGCTCCAGACGGCTGGGTCGTGTCGCGTCGTAATAGACGCCCAGGTCATCGACGATCAGGCTCAGGCTGGCCGCGCCCGCCTCGCCAATGCCGACGGACCGCAGGAAGCCGTCTTCCAGCGCGACATAGGGCCGACCGTTCTTCTGCGCCCAGCGTCGCCCGGCCGCGGCGGTCGGCTTCATGCCCCAACCCAGAACCGCTTGAATCTCCGCGCCCGGCAGCGTTTTCAACTGATAGTCGGGCAGGAAGGTGCTGAGGAAGGGCGTCTTCAGCACACCGGGCGCGCAGACCCAGGCCGGGTTCCTGGCGGAGTTTTCAGCAGTTGCGGGCAAGGACGATCCGACGTGGTGGACGGCCAGCTTTAGGCCTGTTGGCGAAAGGCGGCTAGAGCCTGATGGTCTTAGTTGGAGCCGCTTCGCCGTTCCGACTGAAAGCTGAATCAGGCTCTCGCCAATACCTGGCGCCTGATTCACCGCTTCGATGAAATCGCGTAGCGGTTCCAGCTCAACGGATCAGGCTCCAGGGGCTTCAGCCTGCGCGCGTCAGCAGGGTCTGCGCCTGTTCCAGATGCAGCCTTTCCGCCATCGCGCCATTGACGCGGATGGCGCCCAGTCTCTCGGCCTCTGGCGCTGCGAAGGCGGCGATGATCGCGCGGGCCTGTTCGATCTCGGCCTCGGAGGGCGAGAAGGCGGCGTTGGCCGGGGCGATCTGCGACGGATGGATCAGGCTCTTGCCGTCGAACCCGTACAACCGCCCTTGCGCCGCTTCCGCCGCCAGACCGTCGGCGTCCGCGATCTGGTTGAACACCCCGTCGATGGCCAGCAGGCCGTGGGTGCGGGCCGCGGCGACCAGCAGGGCCAGCCAGGGCTTGAACGGCTCGCGATCCGGCGACGGGCCGGTCCCCAGCGCCTTGGCCAGATCATTGACCCCCAGCATCAGCCCGTCCAGCGCCCCGCCCGCCTCAGCGATCTCGGTCAGGGACAGCAGGGCGCGCGGCGTCTCGATCATGGCCCACAGGCGTGCGCCTTTGTCGATCTGGGCGGTGATGGCGTGGACGGTCTCGGGCGTCTCGACCTTGGGCGCGACGATCAGGGATGCGCCTGCCGCCTTCAGGGCGCTCAGATCATCCAGGCCCCACGGCGTATCCAGTCCATTGATCCGCACGCCCAGACGCGGGCCGAAACCGCCTGACTGAACGGCGGCGACAGCGGCGGCGCGGGCTTCGCTTTTGGCCTCGGGCGCAACAGCGTCCTCAAGGTCCAGAATGGCGACGTCGCAGGTCAGGCTGCGGGCCTTCTCGACCGCACGGGCGTTGGAGGCGGGCAGGTACAGGACGCTGCGGACGCGGTCGGCGCGCATCAGACCCGCCCCGTCACGGGCACCAGGGCGCCGGTCATGGCCCGGCTCTCGGGCGAGGCCAGGAACAGGATGACCGCCGCCAGATCGGCGGGCGCCACCCATGCGGTGCGATCAGCCTCGGGCATATCCTTGCGGTTCGCCGGCGTGTCGATGATCGAGGGCAGGACGGCGTTGACGGTGACGCGGGTGGGTTTCAACTCTTCGGCCAAGGCCTGGGTCAGGGCGTGGACTCCGGCCTTGGACGCGCCATAGGCCCCCATGCCCGCCCCGGCCTTCAGAGCCGCCGCCGACCCGATGTTGACGATGCGGCCTTCGTCAGACGCCTTCAGATAGGGCAAGGCGGCGCGGCTGGCGTTCAGGGCGGTGGAGACGTTCAGCGCCTGCATCCGGTCCCAGGCGGGGGCCGGATCATCGACGGTCTGCCAGACGAAGCCGCCAGCGATGTTCAAAAGGGCGTCCAGCCGGCCAAAGCGGCTGATGACGCCCGTCATGGCCGCCTCTGCCTGTCTGGCGTCGGTCAGGTCGACGCCGCCCAGGGCCAGCACGCCCTGCGGCGCGGGATGGCCCTGACCCCGGTCGATGACGGCGATCCGCAGTCCGGCCTCACGGGCGGCGCTCAGAACCGCCTGGCCCAGCGCGCCGCGCGCGCCTGTGATCGCAATCACCCGTTCCGACATTTCGTTCTCCATCATCGCACGACCATAGAGCCGGATCAGCTGGCGGCGAAGACCCTCGACATCAGACGCTCCAGCGCGGCCTGATCCTGTGCGTCGAAGGCGGCCCTTGACGTGGCGTCCACGTCGAACACGCCGATCAGGGCGCCTGACGCATTGCGCACCGGCACGACGATCTCGCTTTCGGAGCGGCTGTCGCAGGCGATATGGCCGGGGAAGGCATGGACGTCCTCGACGATCTGGGTCGCGCCCGTCGCCGCCGCCGCGCCGCACACGCCGCGTCCGAAGGCGATCCGCAGGCAGCCCAGCGTGCCCTGATACGGCCCGACAACCAGTTCATCCGTCTTGTGAGGATCGACGACATAGAAGCCGGTCCAGAAGAAATGCTCAAAGGCGTCCGCCAGCATGGACGACACCGTGGCCATCCGCGCCGTCACATTCGTCTCGCCCTCCAGGACGGCGAGGATCTCGTCCTCGACCTCGGCATAGCGGGCGGCCTTGTCGGCTGGGCGGTCGTCACGGGCGACATAGGCCATCGAAAACTCCTTCAACGCGCGGCGATATAGGCCGGACGCACAGACGAAGCGAGAGGCGACGCGACCCGATGCGTGGCGCTGGGCCCGCAACGGTCAGTGAGGTCGCGGGGGGCTCTAGAACCGGCCCTCGGCCTTGGAGCGGGCGCGGTTGGCGGCGCGTTCCTTGCGGCGCTGGCGGCGAGCGGACAGTTTCAGGCGGTCGTCAATCAGCAGGAAGGCGAGAACCGCGCTGGCCGTTACGACAAATCCGATCGCCAAAATAAGCACGCACGCTCCGAAGACGGTTTCTTTGAACAGGGTGGCGCGATCCGAGAACCGACAGAGATTTCGCTGTTTGCGACAACGCGCCAGAGACTGGGCGCGGGTGTTAACCACTCGTGAGATGAAACTCAACTTCGCGGTTGGGTAGTGGCGGCGGGCAAGGATGGCAAGCGCATGATCCGCCTGTGTTCGGACAATCGTGCATGGTCTTAGGCGGGCGGGCTTCAGGTCAGTTGCCGGGGGGAGGGCGTCAGGCCCACATCCCGCCGTTCTTCGCTTCTATGCGGCAAATTGACGCGCAATCATGCGCGACCGCTCTGTAGATGCCGCATGTCTGATCCCTCGCGTTCTGATCATCAGGAACCATCCGTTTTTCTTGATGCGACGGGGCGGCGCGCGCGGCGGCTGCGGTGGACGGCGGTGGCGGCGGCTTGTCTGGCCACCCTGGTGCTGGTCAGCTTCATCGCCAGTCTGGTGATTCTGCCGCGTCTGACGGGGATGTCGTTCACCGCCCCGGCGCAGACCGCCTTTGCGCGGCACCTGCATGGGGCCGAACACGCCCTGTTGCGCCACATCGCCGTTGAGGATCGCCGCAAAGCGCCGGCCGCAGCAGGGCCGGACGCCGCGATCGCGGGCGCCTGGTTCGCGCCGTGGGAGGACGGGGCGCTGGATTCCTTCGTGCGCCACGCCAAGAGCCTGACCCACGTCTATCCCACCTGGATTCAGGTTCGGCCGGATGGGCAGGACATCCTGACGACGGACTGGAATCCCCGGACCAGCCCCACCACCAACGCCCTGGTCGCGGCGGCCCGCAAGAACGGGGTCCGCATCGTCCCCGTCGTCAGCAACGCCACGGAAGGCAGGTTCGACAGCGACCGGATCGAACAGATGCTGGCCCCCGGCAACAGCCAGCGCGTCATGGATCGCCTGGTCAGCTTTGTGCAGACCAATCAGTTCGCAGGCCTCCAGATCGACTTCGAACTGATGACGCCCAGCCAGATCGCGCGCCTGACGCCGTGGCTGGCCCAGTTGCGCAGACGCCTGAACGACCAGGGTGGAGAGCTGTCCATCACGCTGGAGGTCGGCATGAGCGATCATGACATCAAGGTGCTGGCCGATGTCGTCGATTACGCCGCCATCATGGCCTATGACGAGCATGGCGAGGACAGCCATCCGGGGCCGATCTCGTCCATCGGCTTTGTGGACGCGGCGCTGGAGCGGTTCACGCGCCTGGTTCCGGCGAATCGGCTGGTGCTGGGCGTCGGCGTCTATGCCTATGACTGGCGCGATGACGGGTCGGCGGCGGAATCCCTGACGACCACCGCGGCCCTGGCGGCGGCCCGCGGCTATCGGCCCGACGACGATCCGGCCAAGGTCATGGATTTTGACGACAAGGCCCTGCAGCCGACCTTCCGCTACACCGACGATCAGGGGATCAAGCACGAGGTCTGGCTGCAGGATGCGACATCCGTGGCCAACGCCATGACCATCAGCCGGGGCAGGGGGCTGCGCGGCGCCGCCCTGTGGGCCCTGGGCGAGGAAGACCCGGCCACCTGGCGGATATTCGGCCGCAGCGCCGCACCGCAGGGCCAGCTGTCATCGGCCCTGTCCGACGTGACCCTGAAGCAGCAGATCACCTTTACCGGCAAGGGCGAGCTGTTGAACGTCATCGACACCCCGCACCCCGGCCAGCGCAGCGTCGAGGTCGATCCGACCAGCGGTCTGATCGTCGACGAGGTGTGGAAGCGCTGGCCCTCGGCCTGGACCGTGCGGCGCACCGGCGCGCCTGACCACACCCTGGCCCTGACCTTTGACGACGGGCCCGATCCTGAGTGGACGCCCAAGGTTCTGGACATCCTGAAGGCCAAGGGCGTCAAGGCGACCTTCTTCATGATCGGCGGCAATGCGGCGGCCAATCCCGGCCTGGTGCGGCGCGTCCGCGCCGAGGGGCACGAGATCGGCAACCACTCCTTCACCCACCCCAACATGGCCCATGTCGATGACAAGCGCGTGCAACTGGAGCTGACGGCGACGGACCGGGCGCTGGAGAGCATCCTGCATCGCCAGATCACCCTGTTCCGCCCGCCCTATAATGCGGATTCGGAGCCGCAGTCGTATGGCGAAATCCTGCCGATCGCTGTGGCGTCGCGGCTGGGCTACACCACGGCGGGCGAGTCCATCGACCCCAATGACTGGAACCTGACGCGCATCGGGCCGGACGGCGAACCGCGCCGTCTCCAGCCCCAGCAGATCATTGATGACGTTCTGGCCCAGGCGGACGCCGGGCACGCCGTGCTGCTGCACGATGCGGGCGGGGATCGGTCGGCGACGGTCGCGGCCCTGCCTGCGCTGATCGACGCCCTGCGCGCGCGCGGCTATCAACTGACGACCATCGGCGGGCTGGTCGGGCGCACGCCGGATCAGACCATGCCGCCCCTGCCGGCGAACGAGAGGTCGCTGATCGCGGCGGACTCGGCGGCCTTCGGTTTCTCGCACTTCATGGGGGTGGTGCTGTTCTGGGGCTTCACCCTGGCGATTGCGCTGGGTCTGGCGCGGATCGTGCTGATGCTGGCCCTGGCCTCGCGCCGACGCCGCCGTCCGCCCGAACAGGTTGAGGGCGCCGTCCCGCCCCGGATCGACGTGCTGGTCGCCGCCTATAACGAAGAGACGGTCATCAACCGCACCCTGTCCAGCCTGTTGGCCTGCACAGGCGTGGATGTGCGGGTCATCGTCATCGACGACGGATCGACGGACGGCACCCTGCAGGCGGTGGAATCCGCCTATGGCGCCGATCCGCGCGTGCTGATCCGCACCAAGCCGAACGGCGGCAAGGCCTCGGCCCTGAACCTGGCCCTGACGCAGGCGACGGCGCCGGTCGTGGTGGGGGTGGACGCCGACACCCAGCTGTCCATCGACGCCCTGGCGCGGCTGGCCGCCTGGTTCGTCGATCCCGCCATCGGCGCGGTGGCGGGCAATGTGAAGGTGGGCAACCGTCGCGGTCTGGTGACGCGTTGGCAGTCGATCGAATACATCACCAGCCAGAACATCGACCGCCGGGCGCTGGCCCTGCTGAACGCCGTCACCGTGGTGCCGGGCGCCATCGGCGCATGGCGCACCGAGGGGCTGAAGGCGCTGGGCGGCTATCGCTCCGACACCCTGGCCGAGGACATGGACCTGACGTGGCGGGTGCGCGAGGCGGGCTGGGTCATCGCCAATGAGCCGGAGGCCCTGGCCTTCACCGAGGCGCCGTCCGGGCTGAACGGCCTGCTTAAACAGCGTTTCCGCTGGAGCTTCGGCACCCTGCAATGCCTGTGGAAGCACCGTCGGTCCCTGTTCCGGCACGGCTGGTTCGGCAAGCTGGCCCTGCCCAGCCTGTGGCTGTTCCAGATCATGGGGCAGGTGCTGGCGCCTTTGATCGACCTGCAGATGCTTTTCGCGCTGGTCGTGCAGGGGCTGACATGGCTGTCGACGCTGCAGCATTCGGATGTCAGCGCCGCGCCCGATCCCATGCTGTGGTTCACCCTGGCCGTCTATGTGGCCTTCACCGGGCTGGAGCTGCTGGCGGGCTGGATCGCCTATGGGTTTGATCGTGAGAAGCGCGGCGACCTGTGGCTGCTGCCGACCCAGCGGTTCGTCTATCGCCAGATCATGTACATCGTCGTCTGGCGCGCCCTGACACGCGCGCTGTCAGGGCTGGGCCAGGCCTGGGGCAAGCTGCACCGCACCGGCGACGTGACCCTGCCGAACGGCTAGGGCCAAGCATATCCTCCGTCATTCCGGGTCGTCCGCAGGACGAACCCGGAACCCAGGAGGCTCGCATCCGCCGTTGAATGCGTCTGGCGGCGCTGCCGTAGTCCTGGGTTCCGGGTTCCTCGCTCCGCTCAGCCCCGGAATGACGATCTGGGAGGTCGTCGCTGAATGCCGGTTGAACCGGGGCGTCGTGCGGCGGCGGTTCAGCGCGTCTGGATCGCCGCCGTCGCCACGGTCTTGACCTTCAGGCCGGGAGCTTCGGTGAAGACCAGATCGGTGACGCCGAAATATTCGGACTGGTTGTTGGCGCACCAGTCGGTGGTGACGATGCGCAGCGGACCTGTCGCGGGGCCGTCCAGCGTCGTCCCATAGACGAAGTCGCCCAGGCGGTCGGCGAAGGGGATGGGACGGTCCTGATTGGCGCGGCGCATCAACTGGGCCAGGCGTTCAGGCGTCACCTCGGCGACCATCAGCTTGCCGTCGAAACGGACGACGGAATCGAAGGCGTAGCGCGTGACCGGACCCTCAGCCAGACCTGTGCCAAGCGTGGTGTGGCCGATGAAGCCGGCGTGCGCGTCTGCGGCCCGGGCCAGGGCGGCGGCGACGGCGCGGCCGGTGTCGCCCAGCGACAGGGCGGCGGGCGACACGCCCAGTACGGCGGTTTCCTCCGGCGTCAGGGTGGCGGCCAGGGTCGAGGCGATCAGGCCTGCAATGCGCGGCGAGGGCGCCGCTGTCGCAGAGACCGGCGTGGACACGACGTCCGCCGTGCCGTCGGTCCGCATCGTCAGGGTCGTATAGGCCGCCGCCCAGGAGCCGGTGTGGGCATACAGGCTGCGGCCCTGGCGGTGCTGGAACAGCAGGTGGTTATGGCCGCCGATCATGTGCGCGCCGTCCGGCAGCAGGGGCAGGATCTCGCGGTCCTTGGACACGCCTGAGTGGCTGAGCACCAGAACGGGGTCTGCGTTATGGATCGCCTCGGCCAGATGGGCCCGCGCCCATTCGCCGGGGACCGGCACGTTCAGGCTGGGGCGGCTGGCGGCGGGATAGGTGTTGATCGAGTTCGTGCCCACGCCGACGACACGCAGGGCGCGGTTCGGACCAAACGGGATGTCGGCGGTCGAGGGCGCGAACAGCGCGCCGGTTCGGTTGTCGGTGATGTTCGTGACGACCGTAACGCCCAGCGCCCGCAGGCGGGCGACGACTTCTGACAGGTCGGTCGTGATGTCGTTGTCGTGGTTGCCGATGTTGAAGACGGTCGGCGCAAGCTTCGGCAGCTCCGCCAGAAACGCCCAGTCGATGACGCCGCCGGAGCGGACCGCAACGACATTGCCGTGTTCGAAACAGTCGCCGTCGATCGCGATGACATGAGGAACGGGCTGGGACGCGACCTCGGCCTCCAGCGCCGCCAGCAGCGGGCCCAGGCGGTCATAGGCGGAGTGAATGTCCGACATCGCCAGAATGCGGCCCATGACGGGGGCGGCGTTGACGGCGGGCGAATCCGCTTGAGCTGTGCGGACGAAGACGGGCACGGCGAAGGCGGCTGCAGCCAGCCCCTGCAGCAGGCGTCGGCGGTGGGGCAGGGGGGTGAAGCTTGGCACGGCCGAGTTTAATTCCACCAAATTCCATGCGGCGCAACGTCTGGGGGCTGGATTGCACGGCTGAGGCGGCTGTTTTCCGCGGCCTGTGGTCGCGTCTTCAAATCTTCATAGAAGAACAGTGTTCATAGATGGAGGTTCGTCTGCGTCGCGCCTAGAGGGAGCCGCTTCTTCCCCGGGGATACTCACTTTCATGACACATCGTCTCATCGCGCTGGCCGTATCGGTCAGCGGCCTCGCGCTTCTTCTGGCTGCACCCGCCATGGCCCAGTCGGCCGATGCGCCGTCGAACGCCGCCAACATCGACGACATCGTCGTCACCGCCCAGCGCCGCAGCGAGAACATCCGTGAAGTGCCGTTTGCGGTCACGGCGATGAACCAGGAAACCCTGTCGACGGTCGCCGCGGGCGGCGCCGACATCCTGTCGCTGTCGGGGCGCGTTCCCAGCCTGCAGGTCGAAAGCTCGAACGGCCGTTACGCCCCGCGCTTCTATATCCGCGGCCTGGGCAATGTGGACTTTGACTTCACCGCCTCGCAGCCGGTGTCGGTCGTGCTGGACGATGTGGTTCTGGAAAGCGTCTATCTGAAGGGGTTTCCCCTGTTCGACGTGCAGCAGCTGGAAGTGCTGCGCGGTCCGCAGGGCACCCTGTTCGGCCGCAACACCCCGGCGGGCGTGGTCAAGATCGACACCGTCAAGCCGTCGGACGACCTGACGGGCTTTGGCTCGGTCGCCTATGGCAATCTGGGTTCGACCCGCGCCGAGGGCGGCGTCACCCTGCCGCTGTCGGACACGCTGTCGATGCGCGTGTCGGGTCTGTGGAACCACCGCGATGACTGGGTCAACAACGCCTATGACGCGCCCTTCGCCAAGAAGGACGGCAAGGACCTGGGCAATTTCGACGACATCGCAGGCCGTGTTCACGTCGCCTGGACGCCGACCGAACGTCTGTCCGCCCTGCTGACCCTGCAGGCCCGCGACTATGACGGCACCGGCACGATGAACCGAGCCAATGTCCTGACCAAGGGCTCCAACAAGCTGAACGACAACTTCGACCGCGAGACGGTCTGGTACGACGGCGGCCGCAACAACTTCCAGCGTCAGAAGACGACCTCGGAAACCCTGCAGGTCCACTATGACTTCGGCGCCGCGACCCTGACGGGCGTGGTCGGTTCGTACCAGGGTTCGTCGGCGGGCGATGGCGACATCGACGGCGGCGTGGCCTCGGCCCCGGCCGGGTCGTCCTACAAGACGCCGTACAATGTCGAGAGCGGCACCCTGTCCAGCAAGCTGCAGCAGAACACCTATGAGCTGCGCCTGGCCTCGAACGGCGACAACCGCCTGGGCTGGCAGGTCGGCGCCTTCTACTGGCAGGAGCGGATCAACCTGGTCTCGGGCACCTTCAACGGCGTGGGCGGTCTGCAGCCGACCAAGGTCACCGACATCGTTCAGAAGTCGGATTCCTGGTCCGTGTTCGGCCAGGCCAACTACCGTGTGACCGACGCCCTGAAGGTGACGGCGGGTGTTCGCTACACCGAGGACAACCGCGACTATCTGGGCCGCATCACCATCGGCGCCCCCGTGAACGGCCAGGGCGCGATCTCGGTCGGCGACGAGCAGGTCAGCTGGGACGTCAGCGCCCTGTACGAAGTCAACGACGCGCTGAACCTGTTCGCCCGCGTGGCCAAGGGCTATCGCGGTCCGTCGATCCAGGGCCGCAACCTGCCGGTCCTGACCACGGCCAACTCGGAAACCGTGATGTCCTATGAAGCCGGCTTCAAGAGCCGTCTGTGGGATGGACGCGCGCGTCTGAACGGCACGGCCTACATCTATGAAGTCGACGACATGCAGTTCACCGCCATCGGCGGCGCCGACAACTCCAACCGCCTGATCAACGCCGACAAGGGCGAAGGCTATGGCGTCGAATTCGACGGCGACGTCTATCTGGGCGCGGGTTTCAGCCTGTCGGCAGGCGCGGCGTGGAACCACACCGAGATCAATGACAAGAACCTGCTGGTCGCCATCTGCACCGGCGGCTGCACGGTCATCGATCCGATCGTCAACGTCGCCGGCCAGAACCGCGCCCGGATCGACGGCAACCCGTTCCCGCAGGCGCCGGAATACACCGCCAACCTGACGCTGAATTACGTCCGGGCCCTGGGCAACGACACCGAGCTGTTCGCCTCGACCGACTGGGTTATGCAGAAGGACTACAACCTGTTCCTCTACCAATCGGTCGAGTTCCAGCAGGACACCAGCTTCGAAGGCGGCCTGCGCGCGGGCTGGCGTGACCTGAACCGGGGTCTGGAAGCCGCTGCCTATGTCCGCAACATCACCGATGAAGCCAATGTCATCGGCGGCATCGACTTCAACAACCTGACGGCCTTCGTCAACGAACCCCGCACCTACGGCGTTCAACTGAGCAAGCGCTTCTAAGACCAGGAGCCTGATCGGGCAGATGGAATCGCCTGGCGGCTTCACGCCGGCTTCCGGATCGCGATTTCGTCGACGCCATGGATCAGGCTCCAGATTTAACGATCATGCTCCAGGTGTCGAAGCCATGAAGGTTTCTCACCCGAGGGGCGTGCTTCGAATCTGGGGTTGTGACTCCCTGGTTTCGCAAGCCGCGCCTCGGGCGGGCGCATGGCTTTCCGCATCGCGCTGGCCTTTGCGATCTTCGCCAGTCGGGCCGCCCCCACCCTGTCTCGCCGGGCTCGACCTCCCTCCCCGGAAGGGGAGGGAGATGGCACGAGGTCAGTCCGCCAGCGCCGCCTGTCCGCGCCCGATCGCCTCGTCCGTCGTCAGGGTGTCGGTGGGGGGATAGGCGGCGCAGGCCACGGCCAGCAGTTCGGCTGCATCGCCGCCGGGAGCGGCGGGATAGGCGGGGGCGGCGTCAGGGGTGGCGGGGCCTTCGGTTCCGTCGGCGCGCAGGGATGAGAAGTCCAGGCGGTCGGCCGTCATGGCCCGGCAGTCGAACGCCCACCGCGACCAGCCGCCGACATAGATGACGTCGCCGACCTTGAACCCCGTCTCGGCCACCTGAAGCTCGCGCATCCGGGCGATGTCGCCCTCGCGTGCGATGGAGTTCACATCCGCATAGATGGCGAAACGGCCGACGCCGACGGGCACGAGCGCGGGTGCGGGGTCGGCCAGAAGGGCCAGCATCAGGCTTATCATGCGACCAGGGTCTCGGCTTGATTCAGGTCCACGCTGACCAGCTGGCTCATGCCGCGTTCGGGCATGGTGACGCCGTAGAGGCGGTCCATCCGGCTCATGGTGACGGGGTTGTGGGTGATGACGATGAAGCGGGTGTCGGTGCGGCTGCGCATCTCGTGCAGCATCCGGCAGAAGCGGTCCACGTTGGCGTCGTCCAGCGGAGCGTCGACCTCGTCCAGAACGCAGACGGGCGCCGGGTTGGCCAGGAAGACGCCGAAGATCAGGGCCGCCGCCGTCAGGGCCTGTTCGCCGCCGCTCATCAGGCTCATGACCGACAGCCGCTTGCCGGGCGGGCAGGCGTAGATCTCCAGCCCCGCCTCCAACGGGTCGTCGCTCTCGACCAGCTTCAGCTCGGCCTGACCGCCGCCGAACAGGGCCTCGAACAGGGTCTTGAAGTTGGTGTTGATGACGTCGAAGGCGGCGACCAGCCGCTCGCGCCCCTCGGCGTTCAGCTCGTCGATGCCGTCACGCAGCTTGGCGATGGCCTGGGTCAGGTCGATGCGCTCGGACTTCATGCTGTTCAACCGCTCGCCGTATTCGACCGCCTCATCCTCGGCGCGCAGGTTGACGGCGCCCAGGGCCTCGCGCTCGCGCTCCAGCCCGTAGAGCAGGCTCTCGGCCCCGGCGGCGTCGGGCGGGCGGGCGATGGCGTCGTCGGTCAGCTTCTGGCCCAGCTCCTGCGGCGACATTTGCGCCGTCTCGCGCAGGGTGGCCTCGGCTTCGGCCAGCTTCTCGGCGGCGGCTTCCGACCGGGCGGCCAGACCGGCGCGGGCCTCTCGGGCCTGAGCGGCGGCGGCGTCGGCGGCGCGGCTGGCGCGGTCGGCCTCGCCCGCCGCCGTGTCGGCCGTGGCCATGGCGTCGGACGCAGCCTGTTTGCGCTGTTCGGCGGCGGTCAAGGTGTCGAGCAATCTGCCGCGTTGTTCGGCGAAACCCTGGGGCGCGACCTCAGCCTGTTTCAGCAGGGCGGCGGTCTTGTCGGCGTCCCTGGCCAGGGCGGCGAGGCGGGCGGTGCTGTCCTTGGACCGGCTGACCCAGCCGTCGCGGGCGCGGGTCAGCCCGCCCAGCCGCTGCTCGCGCCCCTGACGGTCGCGGGCCTCGGCGTCGCGGTCGGAGCGGGCGGTCTGGGCGACGGTGCGGGCCGCGTCGGCGGCGGCGCGGGCGGCGGTCAGCTCCTCGCGCAGACCGGCGATGGTCTCGGACGGGGCGTCGGCGGTCAGGGCGGCGTCCAGAGCCGCCTTGGCCTCGGCCACCTCGGCCTCCAGCCGGGTCACGGTGTCGTCCAGAGCCTGGGCGCGGGCCTCGCGGCGGGCCTGTTCGCGGGCCAGATTCTCGACCCGGTCGCGGGCGCCCGTCACGGCCTTGTCGGCGGCGAAGGGTTTGAGGCGGGCGGCCTTCACGTCCTCCTCGGCGGCGCGGAAGGCGTCGGTGGCGGCCCTCTGGGCCGCCTGCGCCTGATCCAGGGCCGGTTTGCCCTTGTCGATCTCGGCTTCCAGCTCGGCCAGCCGCGTGCGCTGGGCCAGGCGGACGGCGGCGGGGCGGGGCGCCTCGGCGCGGCTGACGAAACCGTCCCAGCGATAGAGGTCGCCCTCGGTCGTCACCAGGCGGGCGCCGGGGGGCAGGGCCTGGGCCAGGCGCGCGGCCTCGGCCCTGGGTGCGACGCCGCACAGGGCCAGGCGGGCGGCCAGTTGATCCGGCGCCTGCACATGGGCCGACAGGGGTTCGATCCCGGCGGGCCAGGTCGGGTTCGGCGCATCGGCCCCGCCCCAATAGGCGGCGGCCTTCGCGTCCAGCGCCGCGTCCAGATCGTCGCCCAGGGCGGCGGCGAGAGCGGCCTCATACCCCTTGTCGGCGCGCACCTTGTCCAAGGCGGGCGGGTGGTCTCGCTTGCCGGAAACCAACAGCTGGGCCAGGCCGCGCGCCTCGGTCTGGAGCCGCCCCAGACGGTCCTCGGCGGTGCGGGCGGCGGTGCGGGCCTCCTGCTCAATGCGGGCAAGGTCCCCACGTTTGGCTTCTGCGGCCTCGACCGCTTCGCGGGCGGCGGCCAGTTCGGCCTGGGCGGCCTCCAGCGCCTGACGGGCGGCCTCCAGCTCCGGGGTCTCCAGCGGCCCCAAGGCCTCGCGTTCGCGCCTGGCCTGATCGTATTGGCCTGTCACGCGCGCAAGCCAGGCCTCGGCGTCGCGCTTGCGGGCCGTTTCGGCGGCGGCGCGAGCCTCCACGGCGGCGAGCGTCCCGGCCAGACGTTCGACCTCGGCGTCAGCGGCCTTGCGCGCGTCCTCGGCGGTCAGCAGCGCCTTGTCCAGTTCGGGGCCGCGTTCGGGGGCGGCGGCGATCTCGGCCGTCAGCCGGGTCAGTTCGTGATCCAGCCGTTCCAGTTCGCGCCGGGCGTCGGCGGCCATGGCGTCCTCGCGCGCGGTGTCGGCGGCGATGCGGGCGGCCTCGGCCTTCAGGCGGTCCACCTCGGCGCGGGCGGCCTGTTCGGCCATGTCCAGCCGGTCGCGCTCCAGACTGGCGCGGTGCAGCAGGGCCGAGGCGACCGCGTCCTCCTCCCGCGCGGGCTTCAAAGCCTCCTGGGCGGTCAGGGCGGCGGTCTGGGCGGCGGCCGCGGCGGTCGTGGTTTCTGCGACGGCCCGGTCGGCCTCGCGCAGTTCGGCGGCGGCGGCCTCTGCGGCCAGACGCGCGTCATTCCAGCGGACATAGAGCAGGGCGGCCTGAAGGGCGCGAATCTCGGCGCTGATCTTCTTGTATTTTTCGGCCTGACGGGCCTCGCGCTTCAGCCGGTTCAGCGCCGTCTCCAGCTCGCGGCCGATGTCGTCCAGCCGGTCCAGATTGGTCTCGGCCGCCTTCAGGCGCAACTCGGCCTCATGCCGGCGGGTGTGCAGGCCGGCGACGCCGCCCGCCTCTTCCAGAATCCGCCTGCGGTTCTGGGGCTTGGCGGCGATCAGTTCGCTGATCTGGCCCTGACGCACCAGGGCGGGGGAGTTGGCGCCGGTCGAGGCGTCGGCGAACAGCAGCTGGACGTCGCGCGCCCGCACCTCCTTGCCGTTGATGCGGTAGGTCGAGCCCTGGCCCCGGTCGATGCGGCGCGACACCTCCAGAATGGGGCTGTCGGTGAAGGGCTGGGGCGCGCGGCGGGCCGCGTTATCGATGGTCAGGCTGACTTCGGCGTGGCTGCGCGGAGGGCGGCCGGCGGCGCCGGCGAAGATCACGTCGTCCATGCCCTGGCCGCGCATGGCCTTGGCCGAGTTGGCGCCCATGACCCAGCGCAGGCTTTCAAGGACGTTGGACTTGCCGCAGCCGTTCGGCCCGACAATGCCGGTCAGGCCGGATTCAATATGCACTTCCGCCGGGTCGACGAACGACTTGAAGCCGACGAGCCGGAGGCGCTGGAACTGCATGAACCTAGAGCGTCACCGACGCAGCAGGGGGTCGATGGCGGCGGACAGACCGGCAAGCGAAATGTCCGTGACGCGGCGCCCGTTGACGAACAGCGAAGGCGTGCCTTCGACGCCCGCGGCGACCGCGCCTTCGATCTGGGCCTGAAGCGCAGCCAGGGTCGCCGGTTCGTTCAGGCAGGCGCCGATCTCGTCGCGGGTTCGGCCCGACGCCGTCACGCCGCGCTCGAAATAGGGGCCGGTTCCGGTGGTCGGAAGGGCGGATTGGGCGGCGAAGAAGGCGTCGATGGTGTCGAAGAACTTGCCCGGCGCCGCGCACTGGGCCACCCCCGCCGCCGCCTGGGCCACATTGGCAGGCGGGGTGGGCAGGGTGCGATAGACGAACCGCACCTTGCCCGTGTCGATGTAGCGGGTCTTCAGGGCGGGCAGGACGTCGTCGTGCCAGTCCTTGCAGTGCGAGCAGGTCAGGGAGGCGTATTCGATGAGGGTGACCTGGGCCGTGGACCGGCCCAGGACATGATCCGCCGTCGTCACCGGCGGCGGAGGCGCGTCGGCGGCAAGCGCAGGGGCCGCCACAAGGGCGAGAGCCAGGGCCAGGGCCAGGGGGGACAGTCCCGTCAACGCGCGCATCATCATCCTATTTGGCCAGGGCGGCGTCGATGGCGGCTGACAGGTCGGCCAGGCTGGCGCCCTCGCCGCCGGGCGAGATCACCTGGGTGTCGTTGACGTAGAAGGCCGGGGTGCCGGTCACGCCCTGGGCGCGGGCGGCCTGGACGCGCTTCTCCATGGCCGCGACGGCGTCCTTGTCGGTGACGCACTGGTTGAACTGTTCTTCCGACAGACCGGCGGCCTGGGCGGTGCGCAGCAGCCAGTCGCGCGGCGAGGTGGTGATCATCTCCTGCTGGGTCTTCATCAGCTGGTGGACGACGTCGAAATACTTGTCCGGGCCGGCGCAGCGCGCGACCAGGAAACCGGCGGTGGCGGCGTCGACCGGCGGGGTCGGCAGTTCGCGGAAGACGTAGCGGACCTTGCCCGTATCGACATATTTGGCCTTGAACGCCGGATAGGTGTTCTCCTGCCACAGGGCGCAGTGCGGGCAGGTGACAGAGGCGTATTCGACCACGGTGACCTTGGCGCCTTCGGCGGCGCCCAGGGCCATGTCGCCTTCGGCCGCGCCCTTGGCGCCGCCGCCGCAGGCGGCCAGGGCCATGGTCGCCATGGCGGCGCCGGTGATGGCCGCACGTCGGCTCATGCGGGCGAAGCGGGATTCAGTCTGGGCCATGGGACTTCCTTGATCGGAGCGTTGCCGGATGATCGCGCGATTCCCCTGGAACAACGCAATCCATGATTAGTCGAGAACAGGTGCGGCGAAGTTTTGTCAATCCGGACTGTTCTGGCGCGACATCGCCACGCGGCCCAACCGGGCCAGCGCGGCCTTGAGTTCGTCGGGGGCGGAGGCGATGGAGGCGGCGAGGTCGGCCTCTGCGGCGGCGGACAGGGGCGGGGGCTTCGGGGCGCGTTTGGGGCGTTCGACGGCCTTGACCGGCGGTTTGACCGGCCCCTGGGCGATGCGCAGCTTGCCCACGGTTCCTTCGCCCAGGAACAGGTTGACCTTGGCCAGGATTTCCTCGGACTGGTGCTGGACCAGCAGGGCGGCGGCGCTGACGACGCGCAACTCCAGAATGCCGGGCTGGCCTGCACGGCCCTTGATGATGTTCTTGGGCGAGGTGATGCGCGCCAGCCGTTCGCCCACGATCTCGACCCACAAGGGTTCCAGGCCGCTGGCGCTGCGCCCGAACTGGGCGTCCAGTTTCCTGATCAGGGGCGTCAGGGCCTTGCCCGCGCGCGGCGCCGGCCGGGGAGCCGGGCGGGTGCGGCGGCGAGACAGAATCTCGCGGACCTCGGCGTCTGTGGGCAGGGTGCGGCGCATAGGCCTATATAGCCCGACCGATGCCCATAGTCTCTCCTGACATCTCTCTGATCCGCGCCGAACTGCTCGCCTGGTACGACGCGAATGCGCGGGGCCTGCCGTGGCGTGCGCCGCCGGGGGCCGAGACGCGGACAGAGCCGTACCGGGTCTGGCTGTCGGAGGTGATGCTGCAGCAGACGACGGTGCCGCACGCCACGCCCTATTTTCACGATTTCACCAATCGCTGGCCCACGGTGTCGGACCTGGCCGCCGCGCCGGACGCCGAGGTGATGGCGGCGTGGGCGGGGCTTGGCTACTACGCCCGCGCGCGCAATCTTCTGGCCTGCGCGCGGGCGGTGGCGGGCGAGCATGGCGGGGTGTTTCCCGACACGGAGGCCGCTCTGCTGGCCCTGCCGGGGGTGGGCGCCTACACCGCCGCCGCCGTGGCCTCCATCGCCTTCGACCGGGCGGCCAATGTGGTGGACGGCAATGTCGAGCGGGTGATGGCGCGGCTGTTCGCGGTCGAGACGCCGGTTCCCGCTGCGCGGCCCGAGCTGAAGAGACTGGCGAGCCTGTTCATCACGCCGGATCGGCCCGGCGACTGGGCGCAGGCGCTGATGGATCTGGGGGCGACGGTGTGTCGGCCCAAGTCGCCGACCTGCGGCGTCTGTCCGCTGACCGACCAGTGTCGGGGGTTTGCGGGCGGGACGCCGGAACTCTATCCGGTCCGGGCGAAGAAGGCCGAGCGGCCGCACCGTCAGGGCGTGGCCTATGTAATGATCGACGCCGAGGGGCGGGTGGCGCTGGAGCGGCGGCCGGAAAAGGGGCTGCTGGGCGGGATGATGGGCCTGCCGACCAGCGCTTGGGCCGTGGGGGCGGCGGAGGCAGCGCCGCCCGTCGCCGCCGACTGGCGCGAGGCCGGGGCGGTGGAGCACGTCTTCACCCACTTCAGCCTGACCCTGAGCGTGCGGACGGCGCGGGTCGATGGCGGCGGCGGATATGAATGGATGGGGCGTGAGGCGGCGCGGGCCGCCCTTCCGACCGTCTTCGCCAAGGCGCTGGACCGAGCGGACATGCCGAGCTTGATTTAGTATATATATTTGATATTGCAGGGTTTATTTCGAAAAAGTCCTGCTGGTCGGGTTAATTGCACTGCACCCTGAAAAATGGTGCAACTTTCGCCAAGTCTTTGAAATCGCTCAGGGCCAATTGCACACCCCCTGTGCAATGAGGTTCAGCGCAGGGTTCGCACCGAAAGCTCGCCCCGCCTGTGGTTCGGAACGACCACCGCGCGCCCGTCGACGTGGCGGAAATTCAGGTCGACGACGGCGCCGCCGACTTCCAGCCCGGTGATGTCCAGACGTTCAAGCCCGGACGGCAGGACGGGATCGCTCAGGTCGATGATCCCGTTCCAGGCGTCGATGGACAGGCCCAGGGACGCCTGCAGCATCAAAAAGACGGACCCCGCCGCCCAGGCCTGGGGCAGGCAGGCGACAGGATAGGCGATGGGAGGCTCGCCCGGCTCACGCGGGAAGCCGCAGAACAGTTCGGGCAGGCGCAGGTGGAAATGGGCGGCGGCGGCGTAGATTTCGGCCAGGATCTCGGCGACGGCGGCGCGCTCGCCGTAACCGGCCATGCCCGCGGCGGCCATGGCGGTGTCGTGGGGCCAGACCGAGCCGTTGTGATAGCTCATGGGATTGAATCGCGCCTGACCCAGCTCCAGCGTGCGAATGCCCCAGCCGGTGCGGAACTCGGCGGTCAGCAGGCGTTTGGTGACACGCCGCGCGCGCTCGACCGAGGGCAGGCCGGTGAACAGCAGATGGCCCGCGTTGGAGGCGATGGCGCGACACTGCTGGCCGTCGCCGTCCAGAGCGATGGCGTAGAAGCCTTCGTCCTCCATCCAGTATTTGTCCTCGACCAGGGCGCGGACCTGTTCGGCGCGCATCCGCCATTCGGGCGCGCGACCGTCGTGCAGTCGCTCGCCCAGATCGCCCAGCGCCTTCCAGGCGGCGAAGGCGTAGCCCTGAACCTCCAGCAGGGCGATGGGGCCTTTCGGGAAATGGCCGTCGGCGTGGAAGATGGAGTCCTCTGAGTCCTTCCAGCCTTGGTTGGACAGGCCCGTGTCGGCGCCGCGCTGATAGTCGATCAGGCCGTCGCCATTGCTGTCGCCATAGTCGCGCATCCAGTCGGCGGCGGCGATCAGATTGGGCCAGAGCCTGCGGATCAGGTCCAGATCGCCGGTGCGGCTGGCGTAGGCGCCGGCCAGGGCCACGAACAGACAGGTGGTGTCGACCCCGCCGTAATAGAGGCCGAACGGCACCTCGTGCAGGGCGCTCATCTCGCCGCCGCGCGTCTCGTGCATGATCTTGCCGGGCTGGCTGTCCTGGTAGAGGGAGGTCTCGGTCGCCTGTCGGCTGGCCAGATAGGTCAGGACGCCGCGGGCCAGCGATGGGTCCAGCCACAGCATCTGCCAGGCGGCGATGATGCCGTCGCGTCCGAACGGGGTCGAGAACCAGGGGGTGCCCGCGTAAGGATAGGGGCCGGTCGGCAGGTCGGTGGTCAGCAACGCCATGTCGGCGCGCGACTGGTCCAGCCAGTCATTGAAGCGCGGGCTGCGCGGGCCGCGCACGGAGGCGCCGCGCCGACGCTTGGCCCGCATCGCGATCCGGGCATGGATGGCGTTCAGCCGCCAGCGGTCTGCATCCGGCGCCTCGCAGGCGTTCAGCCCGCACTCGACATACAGGTTCACGGTCTTGCCCTTGGGCAGGCTGAACATGAACTCGGCGTGCTGGCCGGTCAGGCGGGCGGGGGGTTCAGAAAACGACAGGCAGCTGTGGCGTTCGACCCCGTCCAGACCGGTGTAGCGGAAGGCGACCCGCCGTCCGTCTGTGGCGGGCGCATGGAGGGTTCCCCGCTTGGCGCGAGGCGTGCCGCGCACCTGGAAGATGTCGGCGAAGTCGGCGCCGAAATCAAAGGCCAGCGGCAGCAGCACATCCTCCATGCCGTGATTGACCATCTGGATGCGCTCGAACATTCGCTGGTCCCACAGGAAACGGCGGCGCTCGATATGGAGCACGCCCGCAGGCGCCGACCGTCCGCCCATCGGGGGCAGGGGGCGATTGGTGGAATGGCACGAGAAGAAGACATTGTCCTGGCTGACGCCCGAGGACAGGCGGGATGGGCGCGCCAATCCCACCGTCATGACCCAGCGCGACAGGACGCGGGTGTCCTGGGCGAACAGGCCGTCGGCCCCGCCCTTCATGTCGCCCCAGCCGTCGGCGACCAGGAAGACGTCGCCTTGCTTCAGGGCCATCAGTTGCTCAAGGCCCGAGGCTTCGACGGTTTCGCCCGCCGTCATCTGGGTCGAATAGGCGTCGTCCATCCGGTCTCTCCGCTGCCTGAGGCCCTGACCGAGCGTTTCACCCAAATGCGGCGCTGACGGGCCGCTTGAGGGTTTAATGAACCAGGCTGTCGAGGGTTCATGCTTTAGGACTGATTTTCGCGGCTCAAGCGCCGGTGCTGAAGCTGCGCTCTTCTCTCAGCAGGCGGAGGGGGCGGACAACGTCGGGCAGCGGGGCGTCCGCAAACGGACGCTGGGCCAAGAGGTCGCCGTAGACGTCCAGATAGCCGCGCGCCATGGCGGTGGAGGAGAAACGCAGGTCGAACCGCGCGCGCACCGCCTCGCGATCCAGCAGGCGCGCCCGATCGGCGGCGGCGATGGCCTGCTCCATCGTGTCGACCAGGAAGCCGGTCCTGCCGTCCTCAATGATTTCTGAGGTGGAGCCGCAGCGGAAGGCGACGACGGGGGTTCCGCAGGCCATGGCCTCGATCATCACCAGACCAAAAGGTTCGGGCCAGTCGATGGGGAACAGAAGGGCGTCAGCGCCGCCCAGGAAGGCGGACTTCTGGTGATCGCCGATCTCGCCGATGAATTCGATCAGCGGATTGTCCTGGATCATCGGGCGGATGGTCTCCTCCCAATACAGCTTGTCGGCGGCGTCCACCTTGGCGGCGATCTTCAGACGGCGGCCCAGTTTGGTGGCGATCTCGATGGCCCGGTCGGGCCGTTTCTCAGGCGAGATGCGCCCCAGGAAAGCCAGGTAACCTTCGGACCGGGGTGAAAAGACATACTGATCGCCGGGCATCCCGTGATGGACGGTCGCCTTCCAGTTGGCGAAATGCAGCGGGCGTCTCTGATCGTCGGATATGGAGACCAGTCCGAACTGGCGCCAGCGGGCATAGACGTCCGGCAGATCCTTCATGTCCAGACGCCCGTGCAGGGTGGTGACCGTCTTGTCCGCCCAGGGCTGGAACAGCGGGAAATGGATCATGTCGGTGTGGAAGTGGATGACGTCGAACTCATCCACGCGATCCAGCACCTCGCCCAGCATGGACATGTGGGCGGCCAGATCGGACTTGAGCGGGGCGGGGTCCAGGCGGATGGCCTGATCACGCACGGGGACCAGACGCGCGCGGGTGTGGGCGTCGGCGCTGGCGAACAGGGTGACGTCATGGCCCAGGTCGACAAGGGCGTCTGTCAGATGCGCGACCACGCGCTCGGTCCCCCCGTAAAGCCTGGGGGGGACGGCCTCATAAAGAGGGGTGACCTGGGCGATCTTCATGATGTGATGCTCCGGCCCGCAGGGCGCGGCCGTTCACATCAATGGTTGATAACCTGTCGCGTTCCTTCGCGTCCCGACGAATTGCGAATTGCGAGGCGCCGAGCTGCTGTCGGGACCCCGCCTTATTGCATTCCGGCGCGGATTTCGGCGCGCAGGGCGTCGATGGATTTGAGGCCCTGGTCGGTCTTGAAGCGCCAGTAGGTCCAGCCGTTGCAGGCCGGGGCGTTCTCCATCAGGGCGCCCAGCTTGTGGATGGAGCCGGTCAGGTCGCCGTGGACCAGCGAGCCGTCGGCGCGGACGCGGGCCTCGCGGTCACCCTTGGGCGTATAGAGACGGTCGCCGGGCTGGAGCAGGCCCGCCTCGACCAGGGCGCCGAACGGCACCTTGGGTTCGTCGCGCTTGGAGCCCGTGACCTTCAGGTCTTCCAGGGCGGCGGGGATGACGGCGGCGATGCGCTTTTCGGCGACGTCGGCATAGGCTTCATCGCGCTCGATGCCGATGAAATGACGCCCCAGCCGCTTGGCGGCGGCGCCGGTGGTGCCTGTGCCGAAGAAGGGGTCCAGGATCACGTCGCCGGGGCGGGTCGCCGACATCAGCACCCGGTGCAGCAGGGCCTCGGGCTTCTGGGTCGGATGGGCCTTCTTGCCGTCGGCGTCCTTGATCCGCTCCTCGCCGGTGCACAGGGCGAAGGTCCAGTCGGAACGCATCTGGGTGTCTTCGTTGAAGGCCTTAAGCGCGTCGTAGTTGAAGGTGTAGCGCTTCTGGTCACGCGACCGCGCGGCCCAGATCAGGGTCTCGTGCGCGTTGGTGAAGCGGGTGCCCTTGAAGTTCGGCATCGGGTTGGACTTGCGCCAGATGATGTCGTTCAGCACCCAGAAGCCCAGGTCCTGGATCGCCGCGCCCAGGCGGAAGACATTGTGATAGGAGCCGATCACCCAGATCGAGCCTTCCGGCTTCAGCACGCGACGGCATTCCGCCAGCCAGGCGCGGGTGAAGGCGTCGTATTCCGCGAAGCTGCCGAACTTGTCCCAGTCGTCATCGACGGCGTCGACCTTGGAGTTGTCGGGACGCAGCAGGTCGCCGCCCAGTTGCAGATTATAGGGCGGGTCGGCGAAGACCATGTCCACAGAGGCGTCGGGCAGGCTTTTCAGCACTTCGATGCAGTCGCCACGATGGATGACGTCGGTCTTCAGATCGGACATGGAAAAGCGGCCCCGCTACAAACAGAGCCATCATGGTGAATCCTTACGGTTAAGGCGGAGTAACCGACGCGAAAGATCGCGCCGGTTTCATTCCTCAGGCCAGCATCCGCACCTTCGGCTCGCGGTCCCATTGGCGGGTGCGGGCGGGGACGAGGAAGGCCTTGGCCGATTTGGCCAGCTCCACGACGCCGTCGTCGGGCTCGACCCCGGCCTTGTCCAGCAGGGGTTGGGCCTGGGAGGTGAAGCCGATCGCCTTGAGGTGACCGAAGGCGTCCTTGGCGAAATCGACGGCGGCGCCTTCTTTCAGCAACTGAGCGCAGCCGTCGTCGGACAGGATGATGGCCACCGCGTCGAACAGGACCGAGGGACTGCCGGCCAACTGGCCATCGGCCGCCAGGGTGGAGCCGTCCGCCAGCTTGGCGCCGCCGATCTTGGGCGCGACGATGAAGACGGAGCCGCCGTCGCCCTCGACCGCCGCCTTGACCGCATCGACGACCGCGCCGTCCGAACCGTCGGCGACCAGAATGGCGACCTTCCGGCCCTTCAGGGTGTCGGGATATTTGCCGACGATGCGGAGCGCGGGGGACGGCTCCAAATCGATCGGCGCGACGGCGGGGGTGGAGGCCGCCGGCAGAGGCAGGTTCAACCCGTCCGCCACACGCTGGGCCAGGGTTTCATCGACGTTCTGCAGATTGGCCAGAATACGCTCGCGCACATGAGGCAGGGACACCTTGGACAGTTCGAAGACGATGGCGCTGGCTAGGTGGGCCTGTTCGATCTCGGTCTGCGAGCGGAAGAACAGACGCGCCTGGCTGTAGTGGTCGGCGAAGGTCTCGGCGCGCAGGCGGACCTTCTCACCCTCGACCGGAACGGGCGCTGTGCGGAAGCCGCCCTTGGGGTCTTCGCGCGGGCCGCCGTCCTCGCCCGCCTCGGCCAGACTGTTCGGCTCATAATTGGCGCGGCCCTTGAAGACCTGGGTCTGCATATGGCCGTCGCGCTGGAAGTTCTGGAAGGGACAGCCCTTGGCCTGGTTGATCGGGATCTGGTGGAAGTTGACCGTGCCCAGCCGCGATAACTGGGTGTCCTGGTACGAGAACAGCCGGCCCTGCAGCAGGGGATCTTCCGAAAAGTCGATGCCCGGCACGATATTGGTCGGCAGGAAGGCGGCCTGTTCGGTCTCGGCGAAGAAGTTGTCGGGGTTGCGGTTCAGCACCATGCGGCCGATCACCCGGATCGGATAGTCCTCCTCGGGAACCAGCTTCGTGGCGTCCAGAATGTCGAAGGGCAGGGCGTCGGCCTGTTCCTGGGTGAGCAGCTGCACCCCGAACTCCCATTCGGGGAAGTCGCCCTGGGCGATGGCTTCATAGAGGTCGCGGCGGTGGTAGTCGGGATCGGCGCCGGCGATCTTGACCGCCTCGTCCCAGCAGGTCGACTGGGTTCCCAGCCTGGGGCGCCAATGGAATTTGACGAAGGTGGGCGTGCCCTCGGCGTTGATCAGGCGGAAGGTGTTGACGCCGAACCCTTCCATCATCCTCAAGCTGCGCGGAATGGCGCGGTCGGACATGGCCCACATGACCATATGGGTGCTCTCCGGCATCAGGCCGATGAAGTCCCAGAAGGTGTCGTGGGCGCTGGCCGCCTGGGGATAGCCGCGGTCGGCCTCCATCTTCACCGAATGGATCAGATCGGGGAATTTGATCGCGTCCTGGATGAAGAAGACGGGGATGTTGTTGCCGACCAGATCCCAGTTGCCCTCGGTCGTATAGAATTTCACCGCAAAGCCGCGCACGTCGCGCGGCGTGTCCACCGAACCGGCGCCGCCTGCGACCGTCGAGAACCGGGTGAATAGCTCGGTCTTCTTGCCGACCTCGGTCAGAATCTTGGCGGTGGTATAGTCGGCCAGGCTGTCGGTCAGTTCAAAGAAGCCGTGAGCTGCGGAACCGCGAGCATGGACGATGCGCTCGGGAATGCGCTCATGGTCGAAATGCTGGATTTTCTCGCGAAGGATGAAGTCCTCAAGCAGGGTCGAGCCGCGCGGGCCGGCCTTCAGCGAGTTCTGATTGTCGCTGATCGGCGCGCCGTGATTGGTCGTGGTGCGGGCTTCAGGCGCGGAGGCGGTCTGATGCAGTTCCCCGCCATGACCCGCGGTCGCTCCCGTGATCTTCCTGGTCGTCATGAAAACCTCCCTGTCATCATGGATATGTGCAGAGCGAACGCCGCCGGGCCGTAATGGTCTCAGCGTCACGGAAGAAACTTCGAGCGGCGGGACCAACAGAAAAGTTCGTGCGCAGGGCGTGGCGCTCTTCGCAGGGGCCGAGCCTGCCGCTAAGAGGCTTTGATGATCGCACGCCTACGCCCCGTCCCCTTTGATCTTGGTCCTGTCCATTTCGTCGGCATAGGCGGCATAGGCATGAGCGGCATCGCCGAGATCATGCTGAAGATCGGCTATTCGGTTCAGGGGTCTGACGCCAAGGCCAGCGCCAACACCGAAAGGCTGGAGAAGCTGGGCGCGCGCATCTTCATCGGCCATGACGCCGCCCATGTGGGCGAGGGCGTCTCGGCGGTGGTCTATTCGACCGCCGTGAAGCCGGCCAACCCGGAGATGACGGCGGCGCGTGAGCGTCGGATACCGCTGGTGCGGCGGGCCGAGATGTTGGCCGAACTGATGCGGCTGCAGTTTTCGGTGGCGGTGGGCGGAACGCACGGCAAGACGACGACAACTTCGATGGTCGCGGCGCTGCTGGATGCGGGCGGGTTGGACCCCACGATCGTCAATGGCGGCATCATCAACGCCTATGGCACGAACGCCAAGGTCGGCGACGGCGACTGGATCGTGGTCGAGGCGGACGAGTCGGACGGCAGCTTCCTGCGTCTGAAATCGACGGTGGCGGTGGTCACCAACATCGATCCCGAGCATCTGGACCATTACGGCGACTTCGAAGGGGTGCGGAAGGCCTTCATCGATTTCGTCGAGAACATCCCCTTCTACGGCTTCGCCGCCGTCTGCCTGGATCACCCGGAGGTGCAGCGTCTGGTCGCCGCCATCGATAACCGGCGTCTTGTGACCTACGGCGTCAATCCTCAGGCCATGGTGCGGGCCGACAACATCGACATGGGGCCGGACGGTTGCCGGTTCGACGTGGTGTTCCAGGGGGTGGGCGCAGAGGCCGACGAGACGCGGATCGAGGGGCTGCACCTGCCGATGGCGGGCGGCCACAACGTCGCCAACGCCTTGGCCGCCATCGCCGTGGCGCGCGAACTGGACGTGGCGGACGAGGCGATCAAGGCGGGTCTGGCCGGGTTCGGCGGGGTCAAGCGCCGCTTCACCACCACGGGCGTGGTCAATGGGGTGCGGATCGTCGACGATTACGGCCACCACCCGGTCGAGATCGCCGCCGTGCTGAAGGCCGCGCGTCAGGTGGCCCAGAACGCGGAAGGATCGGGCCGTGTCATCGCCGTGGTCCAGCCGCACCGCTACACCCGTCTGCGCGACCTGATGGAGGAGTTCTCCACCTGCTTCTCGGACGCGGACGCCGTGATCGTCGCCGACGTCTATCCGGCGGGCGAGCCGCCGCTGGAAGGCGTGGACAAATACGCGCTGGTGGAGGGGGCGCGCCGCTTCGGCCACCGCTCGGTCCAGCCGCTGGAGAGCGTTGAGGCCCTGCCTGGCGTGATCGCCGAGGAAGCCAAACCGGGCGATCTGGTCGTTCTGCTGGGCGCGGGCGACATCACCGCCTGGGCCTATGCCCTGCCTGGGCAGCTGGAAGCGCTGGGGTGAGCGAAGACGCGCCGCTCAAGGTCGAAGCCGCCATCAATGCGGTCGTTCGCGCTGAAGAGGACGCTCTTCTGATCCATGCTCAAGGGTCGGAACGCTTGATGTTCGAGTATCTGAAGGTGCTTCATCCTGCTTTGATCGAGTACAAAGGCGGGTTGTTTATCGAAGAACAGTTCGATCAAGCCGTCGTCGACGACATCCTGATGCATTCTGATGAAGTCGAACCGATCACCGCGGCGCAGGCCTATGTGAATGCGTTTCATCTCGGGCAGGCGGAAGACGCGCTTTTTGATCCGGGTCTGGCGCGGGCCATCGCCGAGAGTATCGCCTACAACTGGGGCAACTGGGTGCGCGACCGTTTTGGAAGAAACATCGTCTGCACCGTCGACATCGGCGAACATTCTGGCGCCGTGTGGTTCAGGGCCGCCCTTTAAAACTCGACGACTTGCCGTTCAGAGAAACCGCACGATCATGTGTCCAGCGATGAAGCTGAGGAAACCGACGCAGACATAGGCGGTGGCGAAGGAGAACAGCCATTCCTGGCGGTCCTGAAGCCGCAGGACTTCGTCGGGGTCGGGGGCCGGGTCGGCGTCGCCCGCCTGCATCAGCTTCTTGTCCGCGTCCAGGAACGGGAAGATCAGCGCCAGGGTGATCGCCATCGGCAGATAGATGATGACCAGGGTGGCCAGGGTGGTGAAGGAGCTGCGCCCGGCGCTGAACCGCGACAGGAAGGCGTTCAGCGCCTCCTGATGGCCGATCGGCACATAGATGGCCAGAAGCGAAGCGATCCCGACTGCGTAAAAGACGGCGTAGAGGGCGATCTGGCCCCGCGTCTTGGCGATGCGCGGCGGCGGATCGCAGGGCGCCGAGCCGAAGACCGGAATCTTGTCGCCGATCTGCATCTCGCCCGACGCCAGCCTGCGCTTGATGGTCCAGAAATAGCGGTGGAAGGCGCGGTGCAGGATCGGCAGGCCGATGAAGGCCAAGAGGGCCGCAAGCATGAAGTTCAGCACTGCATCTGAGGATATCGACCCGGCGCCGCGGTTGTAGGCCAGGACCGACAGTCCAATCCAGCCCAGCAGCAGGACGGCGGTCAGCGCCATGCTGAGGGCGATGATCTTGAGCGCGTAGAGAGGCTTCATCCCCTGTCTGTAGGCGAGGAAGGCCGGAGCGGGCCAGTAAGCAGGGCGCGACCCCTTTGATTTCCGCCTCGGTCCCGCTATCGGACGACGCATGACCTGGCGTGATGATCTCCCTCCCGTGCGCGGCAAGCTGTTGCGCGATGAGCCCTTGGCGCCCTTCACCTGGTTTAGGGCGGGGGGGGCGGCGGAACTGCTGTTCATTCCGGCGGATGCGGATGATCTGGCGGTGTTCCTCAAGGCGTTGGACCCTGAAGTGCCGGTGACGGTTTTGGGCGTCGGGTCCAATGTCATCGTGCGCGACGGCGGTGTCGAGGGGGTGGTGATCCGTCTGGCCGGTCGCCCGTTCGCCGGCGTGACGGCCGAAGGCGACACGATCACGGCGGGCGCGGGCGCGCTGGATTCGATGGTGGCCCGGGCCTCGGCCAAGGCGGGGATCGCGGGGCTGGAGTTCTATGCCGGGATACCCGGCACCATCGGCGGCGCCCTGACCATGAATGCAGGCTGTTACGGCGCAGAGACCAGGGATGTGCTGGTGTCGGCCTGGGGTCTGACGCGGGCGGGCGAGCGGGTCGATTACGCCCTGGCCGATTTCGGCTATACCTACCGCCACTCAGAAGCGCCCGCCGACATCATCTGGATCGAGGCCGTCTATCGCGGAACGCCCGATGCGCCCGAGGCCGTCGCCGCCCGGATCAGCGAGATCACCAGCCGCCGCGAGACGACCCAGCCGATCCGTGAAAAGACCGGCGGTTCGACCTTCAAGAACCCGCCCGGTCATTCGTCATGGAAACTGGTCGACGAGGCGGGCTGGCGCGGCAAGCTGCATGTTGAAACGGGAGGCGGAGCGATGTTCAGCGATCTGCACTCCAACTTCATGATCAACCCTGGCGAAGCCACCGCCGCCGACATCGAAGGCCTGGGCGAAACCGTGCGCGCCGATGTGCTGTTGAAAACCGGGGTCAGGCTGGATTGGGAGATCCGGCGGATCGGCCGGTCACTGTCATAAAACCGAGTCTTGCCCTCAACTCACGGTCGCAGTAGCTGGTGGCTGGGTTGGGGGAGATTATCGTGAAGATCATGATGGCGGTCGCCGGTTTGCTGGCGGTGGTTGCGGGGCCGGCGCAGGCGCAACTGGTGACGCGCGCGGCCTCTGACGCTGGGTTGGCGACCAGCGAGCCGGGCGTGAACCTGACGCGATCAAGTGCAGGCTACACCTATTTCAATCGTGCGGGCGCAAGCCAGAGCCAGCACGACGAGGCGTTGAACATCTGCCTGGCCGACGCCAAGCGGATGCAGCAGCCGGACGACAATGGAGCCGCTGCCGCAGGTGCGGCCGGAGGTCTTCTCGGCGCGCTGGTTGTGGGCATGGTTCAGGGCGCGGTGAACGGCATGCAGGAACGACGGGGCGTCGCCGCCAATGTCGAAAACTGCATGGTTGTGGATGGCTGGCGTGTCGTGCGGTTGGACGAGACGGAAGGCAAGACGTTGGATGCGCTGGAGCAGCCAGGACTGCATGAGGCGCTGACGGATCGCATCGGCGCCGCCGAGCCGGTGGGCCAGATCGTGCGTGTGTACGACAATGATGCGATTCACGGCGACACGGTCGTCATCGGTCGGGCTGGTGATCTCGACAAGGTGTCCCTCAGTCTTCAGGCGCTGCCGCCGCAGACCGAGGCCCCGCCTGCCGCCCGCAAGGGGCCGGAGGCGCCCCGATCCGCACGTCCGCCGCGCGCCTTGAAGCCTGAAGATGTCGCGCCGACAACGGACGACGCCTTGATCACTGTAAGGCTGGTCGGCATGGCCGAGGAAGGCGGGCGGGTGTTGATGTTCACGCGCGCCGGACCCGCGCCGGGCGTCCAGCCGTGGGAGGTGGACGGCAAGCCCGCCCTGTTCGCAGCGGCCCTGCCGACGAGGGGCGCCGCGCGGGGCGACCGGACGCGGGCGACGAACCAAACCTTTTCCGTGCCGCCGGGACGCTGGCGTCTGAGCGCGATGATGTCGGGGCAGCACATCACCCACTTCTGCCTGGGTTCATCCGGGTTCGAGGCAAAGGCGGGAGAGGCGGTTTATGCGGGCGCCTTTGACCTGTCTGGCGAGAACCTGGGGCCGGATCTGGCGATGCGGGACGATCTGTTCGCTGCGGACTCACCGGCGGCCAAGGCGGGTGTCACGCATCAGACCGCGACCTGGAGCTATGGCGACAAGGAACTGTGTCAGGGCGCCTATCTCTATGCCCTGAACCTGGCGCCGGTTGTGGCGCCAGTCGGGGAGGCGGTCGAGCCCGTGGAGACTTCGGTCGTGGTTGAAGACGTCGTGCCCGAAGCCGCAGAGGCTGTGACCGCGAAATAGGGGCCGGCTTCGCAGGAGACGACTGAACCCGGTTCCGGGAATGGTGAGGCCAGTGGAGCAATCCCTGCTGTGCTTCAGCCGGTGCGGGACCGCCGTAATTTGTAAAATCTGGGCCGCAGCCTGATAAGGTTGATGGCCTGTTAAGGACATTGGCTGCATCGGTTCCTTTCGGAGCCAAGCATGAAACGTCCTTTCCAAGATCTGCATGTCGCCGTCCTGATGGGCGGTCTTTCGGCCGAGCGCGAAGTTTCGCTGTCGTCGGGTGAACAGTGCGCCCTTGCGCTGGAGCGGCAGGGGGTGCGCGTCAGCCGCGTGGATGCGGGCCGTGACCTGGCCAATGTGCTGTCCGGCCTGATCAAGCCCGATGTGGTGCTGAACTGTCTGCACGGCGCCTGGGGCGAGGACGGCTGCGTCCAGGGCGTGCTGGAGACTCTGAAGATTCCCTACACCCACTCCGGCGTGCTGGCCTCGGCCCTGGCGATGGACAAGGACAAGTCCAAGGCCGTGCTGCGGGCCGCAGGCGTCAAGACGCCGGGCGGCGGCCTGTATGACCGCCACGAGGTCGCCAGCCGTCACGTCATCGCCCCCCCCTATGTCATCAAGCCGAACGCCGAAGGGTCTTCGGTCGGCGTATTTCTGGTGCCGCAGGGCGCCAACGGCCCGCAGACCGCCGTCGGCGCGCCGGACTGGGCCTATGGCGAACAGGTGATGGTCGAGCCCTATATCGCGGGCAAGGAGCTGTGCGTCACCGTGATCGGCGAGGCGGCCGGGCCGCGCGCCCTGACCGTGACCGACATCACCCCGACCAAGGGCTTCTATGATTATGAAGCCAAATATGCGCCGGGCGGCTCGGTCCATGTGCTGCCTGCGGCCCTGCCCGCCCATGTGTTCGAAGCAGCGCTGCGTCAGGCGGAGTTGGCGCACGCGGCGATGGGTTGCCGAGGCGTTTCCCGGTCCGACTTCCGTTATGATGATGTTAAGGACGATCTCGTTCTACTGGAGGTCAACACTCAGCCCGGCATGACCCCGACCTCGCTCGCGCCTGAGCAGGCCGCCTATTGCGGGATGAGCTACGAAGACCTGGTTCGGTGGATGGTGGAGGACGCCTCATGCCCGCGGTAGTTCGCGGCGGTCGGCGACAGACTTCTCAAGGCGCCAAGGGCGGTGCAGGCTCCGGCGGGGGCGGGCGTTCGCGCGGCGGCGCCCGGAATGCGTCGCCCATCCCCGGCAAGATGGCCGCCATCGGCCGGATCGACGTCTCGCCCCGCACGATGGTCATCGCCCTGGCGGGCGGAGCGGTGCTGTTGGGCGTGGTTCTGGCCACAGGCGCGCGGGCCGAGCGGATCGGCGCCTCCTTCTCGCAAGGGATCGACAGCCTGACGGCCGGCATGGGCCTGACGCTGAGCCGGGTGCACATCACCGGCGCCACGGCCGAGGCCGAGCCGGACATCCGCCTTGCGCTGGACCTGCACGCCGGACAGCCGATCACCAGTCTGGACCTGGATGCGATCCGCGATCGCGTGCAGGCGGTGGGCTGGGTCAAGGAGGCGCGGATCGTTCGCCTGCTGCCCGACACCCTGATCGTGGAGATCAAGGAGCACGACCGGCTGGCCGTGTGGCAGGAAGCCGGTCAGATCAAGGTGATCGATTCCCGCGGCCAGGTGATCACCGGCGCCGACGCGCGGCGTTATCCGAACCTGCCGTTGGTGGTGGGCAAGGGCGCCGATATGGCGGCGGGGGACATCCTGCCGCTGCTGAACCAGCGCCCCCGCCTGATGGGGCGGATCGACGCCCTGGTCCGCGTGGACGAGCGGCGCTGGGACCTGCGGCTCAAGGACGGCAGCCTGATCCAACTGCCCGCCACCGAACAGGAGGCGGCCCTGATCCGCCTCGATGCGCTGGATCAGCGTGAACGACTGCTCGACCTGGGCTTCGCCCGCGTCGATTTGAGAACCCCCGACGAGGTCGCTGTGCGACCCGCCGGCGCCTGAGACAAGACTGGGATGAAGACGACGATGGCGGGCAAGCAGGGCGCAAAAGGCGGCGGCAAGGGCGGTGATCGCGGGACGTCTCTGGACCCGCGCGCCGGGCGCGCGCCCGTGGTGGCGGCGCTGGACCTGGGGCAATCCAAGGTCTCCTGCTTCATCATGAAGCCCGACGGCGTGCGTCATGCCGACCGCACCATCCGTGTCGCGGGCGCCAGCCACGTCCAATCCAAGGGCGTCAAGGGCGGGGCCATCATCAATATGGACGAGGCCGCCCAGGCCATCGGTCATGCCGTCGAACGCGCCGAACGCGCGGCGCAAAGCCCCGTCTCCGGCGTCGTCGTCACGACCGCCATCGGCCAGATGGCCAGCCACCGGGTCCAGGCGCGTGTGTCGCTGGGCGCCAACCCGGTCGGCGACGCCGATCTGGCGCGCGCCATCGGCATGGCCCTGGCCCAGATCCGCCTGCCCAACCGCCGTCCGATTCACGTTCTGCCGATCGGCTGGTCCGTCGACGGCGCGCGCGGGGTGCACGATCCACGCTCGATGCGCGGCGGTTCGCTGGGGCTGGACCTGCTGGTCGTGTCGATGGCCGAGAATGTGTTCACGACCCTGAGCCACTGTCTAGAGCTGGCGCACCTGGACCTGCAGGGCGTCGCCGCCGCGCCGGTCGTCTCCTCGCTGTCCGCGCTGGAAGAGGACGAGATGGATCTGGGCGCCGTCTGCATCGACATGGGCGGCGGATCGACCAGCGCCGCCGTCTGGGGCGGGCGCAGCTTGCTGCATATCGAAAGCCTGAACGTCGGCGGCGACCATGTCACCTCCGACATCGCACGCGGCCTGTCGACCTCCAAGGTCGGGGCCGAACGGCTGAAGACCCTGCACGGCTCGGCCATGGCCAGCGCCAATGAAGACCGTGAAATGCTGGAGGCCCCGCCCCGCGGCGAGGACGCCTCCGCCGGCCCGGTCATCGTCCCGCGCGCCATGCTGAAGACCGTCATCGCTCCGCGCGTCGAGGAAACCCTGGAACTGCTCCGCGACCGGCTGAAAGCCGCAGGCGTCGGCCTGGAGCCGGGCGCAGGCCTGGTCCTGACCGGCGGCGCCAGTCAGTTGAACGGCGTGCGCGAACTGGCCGTGCGCGTCTTCGACCGCCCCGTCCGTCTGGGCAAGCCCCAGCGCGCGCCCCACCTGGCCGACGCCGCCTCCGGCCCAGCCTTCTGCGCCACCGCCGGCGTCCTCCTCCGCGCCGCCTATGGGCCGCGTGAAGCGGTGTCCGCGCGCAAGCTGATGGCGAGGCAGATTACGGCGGCGGATGCGCCCCGTATCCACCGTGGGAACGTTGTGGGACGCGTGGCCGGCTGGCTGCGCGACAATCTGTAATGCACCTTTCCAAACAGACATGAGGTGTGTCTAGATTGTGACGGTTCGTTGTCGGATGTAGCCAAGCTGTGTCGTTTTGGCTTGCGACGCTAACGCCGAACGGCCTAAAATGGGCGCCAGTACGTCACAATTCAGGTGACTGTCATGTGGGGAATTCACGATAGTGAACATTATCACCAAGGAACGGCTGTTGAGCTCGACCATCGTCGCTGGTCTCGCTGCGGGTATGGTCGCGGTTGCTCCCAGCGCGCACGCCCAATCGAATAACAACGCCCAGACGCCGAAGTCGTCCGAACAGGCGACTCAGGTCGAGGAGGTCGTGGTCGTTGGTTCGCGTCTACGCCGCGACAACTACAATTCGCCCTCTCCGGTTCAAGTCGTGACGCGTGACGAAGCCACGTTGGCCGGTTTCAATTCCACGACTGAAGTGCTTCAAGGTACTGCCGTCACGGGTGGTACGTCGCAGATCAACAACGCTTACGGCGGCTACGTCACCAACGGCGGTCCGGGCGCCAACACCCTATCGCTGCGTGGCCTGGGCGCCACCCGTACGCTGGTTCTGCTGAACGGTCGCCGCGTTGCGCCCGCCGGTTCGCGCGGCTCGGTCGGTTCGACCGACCTGAACGTCCTGCCGACCGCGATGATCGAGCGGATCGAAGTCCTGAAGGACGGCGCCTCCTCGGTCTATGGTTCCGACGCCGTCGCCGGCGTGGTGAATATCATCACCCGCAACAACATCGACGGCATCACCGTCGAGGGGCAGTACAACGCGCCTACCGACGCCAACGGCGCCGGTGATTCGTCGCGTTTCTCGATCGTCGCCGGCGCGACGGGCGACCGTTGGCACATAGGGGGTTCGGCCGAACGCTTCACGCGTGAGGAAGTGACTCTGGCGGATCGCGAGTTTACGCAGTGCAACATCGACGGCATGCTGAACGGGACGGATTTCATCGATCCGCGGACGGGCCGGTCCAAGTGCTATCCGATCACCGACACGGGTTCGAACGGCGTCACGATCAACACGATCGGCACCGGCAACACTCAAACATTCATCTACAACAACCCGGCTTATTTCCGCGGTGCGGGCAGCCCGGACAGCTTCTATTACGCCAACCGCTGGCGTCCGAATTCGGCCGCGACCACCGGTCTGGTCGGATGGGAAGCGGTCGGCGGCTTCCAGCTGAACGAGGCCGGTACCGCTCTGGTCGCCACCAACCTCAACATTCGCGACACGTTCGAGCCGCGCAAGCTGAAT
This sequence comes from uncultured Brevundimonas sp., assembly GCA_963522565.1. Taxonomy (GTDB): domain Bacteria; phylum Pseudomonadota; class Alphaproteobacteria; order Caulobacterales; family Caulobacteraceae; genus Brevundimonas. The sequence continues at coordinate 101,817 of CAUQZC010000011.1, forward strand.
ACTTCGCTGATCTCGCCCGTCGAAGTCAGCACCCTGTATCTGGAAGGTTCGTATGACCTGAAGGCGCTCGGCAACGCCGAAGTGTACGGCGAATTGCTGATCAACCGCCGCGAGTCCGAGCAGACTGGCTACCGCCAGCTGTCCCTGGACTACTACAAGGGCAACCTGCTGATCCCGCAGAACCTGGCCTTCTCGACGGTTTCGGCTAACCAGGGCCTCAGCCCCACGACTGGACCGTTTGCCAACGCCAACGTCGGCGTGCGTGCCTTCATCGGTTTCGGCAACGATCACTCCAAGCAGACGGTCGATTTCGCCAAGGAACTGGTCGGCATCCGCGGCGACTTCTTCATGCCGGGTTGGCGTTATGACGCCTATGCCAGCTATACGCGCTCGAAGGCCGAGTATACTTCGGAGCAGATCCTCATCGATCTGATGCAGAACTCGCTGGACGTCGTTGTCGCGCCTACCGGTACGCCTGCGGCCCTGACGCGTTCCGGCGTGCTGTCCACCGGCGCGACAGGCACTGTCACCTGCCGCATCAATACGACCAACCCGACGGCGGGTTGTATTCCGGCTCCGTTCCTGACGTCCCAGACGGTCGGCGGCGTGCTGCCTGAAAACTGGGTGAACTATGTGTTTCGTCCTGTCACCGGCACGACTGAGTACATCGAAAAGGTCGTCAGCGTCGGCATCGACGGTCCGCTGTTCACTCTGCCGGCTGGTCAGGTCTCGGCCTTCTTGGGCGCCGAATGGCGTGATGCTTCGATCGACGACACGCCCAGCTACGATATGCAGACCGCCAACCTGCTCAATTACTCGACCTCCACGCCCACGCGCGGTTCGGAGTCGGTTTGGGAAGTGTTCGGTGAAGTCGAAGTGCCGTTGCTGGCCAATGTGCCGCTGGCCCAATCGCTGACGCTGAACGCTTCGGCCCGCTACACCTCTTATGAGAACGCCGGTTCGGACACGACCTACAAGGCCGGTCTGGTCTATACCCCGGTCAGTTGGCTGACTTTCCGCGGCACCTACGGCACCTCGTACCGCGCTCCGGCGTTGTTCGAGCAGTTCTTGGGCGCAACGTCGGGCTTCATCGCCAATACGACCGACCCTTGCCACAACCTGACGGCCACGTCGAACCCGAACCGGATCGCGAACTGCACCTCGCAGGGTCTGGGTCTGTCTTCGGGCTTCACGCAGAACAGCAGCGTTCGCGTATTCACCTTGGGCGGGGCGGCGAACAATCTGGAACCGGAAACCTCGGACAACCTGACTGTCGGCTTCGTCTTCCAGCCGACCTTGCCGTCGGGTTGGGGCGATCTATCGTTCGCTACTGACTACTACGAGATCAAGATCGAAAACTCGATCACTCGTCTGCCTGGCGCTACGATCCTCAGCGACTGCTTCAACTCGTCGACCGCGGACTTTAACGCCAAGGCCGGAAACTGCGCCTTCATCACACGTGCATCCAACAACAACGCGCTCACGGTTGAAAGCAGCTACATCAACATCGCAACGGACTCGGTGAAGGGCCTAGACTACACCGTGCGGTATCGCAAAGATGTTGGTCCCGGCAGAGTGCTGGCCAACCTCGGCGTGACGCAAGTGACCGAGAACTACAGCCAGACCTTGCCGACTGATCCCATCCGGGATCAGACCGGCCGGATCAACGTTCCGGAGTTCTCCGGCTATGCCGATCTGAGCTATGCTTGGGATCAATGGCGCGTTCGCTATGGTGTCGAGTACATCCAGGCGACGGAAGACTACTCATACTACCAGCGGAACTTCTCTCAGGATCTGGCCGCCCTTGGCTACGATTTCGAAGTGCCGGACTACTGGCTGCATAATGTGTCGGTGCAGTACCGCACCGACGATTGGTCGGCGACCGCAGGTGTCCGCAACCTCTTCAACGAAGAGCCGCCGGTCATCTCGTCGGGTCTTTACAACCGGGTCGGCAACGCTCCGCTGTATTCGGGCTATGACATGGTCGGCCGGACTGTCTTCATCAACCTGTCGAAGTCGTTCTGAGAACGCGCGCTTCACAGTGAAGACAAGAAAGAAGCGGCGAACTTCGGTTCGCCGCTTTTTTTATGGGACGCTTTAGAAGACAGTTGGCCGTTTCATCTTCATCTCTGGTGGACCAGATCTGCTTTCGACTGCAGTTCGTGAAACCCTGGCGGGCATGAAGCATTTCGAGGCTGGAAATCCAATCCCAAGAACCGGTCTGTCCACGCGACGGCTGAGGTCAACGTCCGGTGATCATGCGATAGCGGGGGAAGCGACTCTAAGGGCGCCGTCAATACTTCGCGTTCCTAGAATTCTGCTTGACGAGTTCTTTCCTAATAATGGCTGGATATCGCCCTGAGCCGTAAATAATCGCAAAAGAAAAGCCGCCTCCGAAATGGGAGGCGGCTCCAAGACCACGGATATGACGGCCCTATAGACCGTGACCTCCGCACCCGGACTTGAGATAGTCGTCAATATAGCCGAGTTGTTGCGCCATGATCGCGCGGGTCCAAGCTGGCCCGTGGGCGTAGTCGTTGATCAGGTGATACTGGATGTCCTGACCGCTGGTTTGTGCACGACTGACGAACAGATCGGAGTGATCGCGGGTGACAGTCTGGTCTCGATCGCCCGTAAACACCATCATCGGTATCTTGACTTCGTTTGCGCGAGTGATGGGATTAAGTCCGCTGACGGTGTCGCGCTGCGCCTCTCGAGTGTAGGGGTTCTGGAACATGCTGGAACGGATACGCGTGAGATCCGACACGCCCGCACCAGCAATGGCGCATTTGTAGATTCCTTCCGGACGGATGCCGGCGACCATGGCTGCGTAGCCGCCATACGAAAAACCGAACATGGCGATGCGATCGCGTTGAGCCACACCTTGCTGGACCAGCCACAAGGCGCCGTCGTCCTTGTCGTCCTGCATCTTCTGCCCCCACTCGTTGTCGCCTGCCATCCAGAGGCGTTTGCCCCAACCGTCGGAGCCTCGGTATTGAGGTTGCAACACGGCGTACCCGCGCGATGTCAGCATGGCGCGCCAAGATGAATAGTCCCACGTCATTTCGTCACGGGCCCAAGGCCCGCCATGCGGCATGATGACCGTGGGGTAGGGGCCGGGGCCGAAAACGTCAGCCGGCGGTTTGCTGAGGAAGGCGGGGATATCCAGGCCGTCCCGCGCCTTATAGTAGACGAGGTCCGTCTTGCCGATCGACGCGGGGTTGATCTGGGGATAGGGCTGTCCCAGAGGTGTCAGCTGACCATCGCGGAAGATGGAATACGTGCCGGGATCGTTCGATGCGCCGGCCCAAACCACCACGGTGCTCCAATCCTGCGACGCCGCTCGGACCTCCATATAGCGATCAGTGGCGTAGGAGATTGTGCGCGTTGCGCCGGTGGCGGGATCCGTGACCTGCAGCGGGTGTTTTTCGACGTGCAGCGCCTGCTCTAGCCCCGAAATCAGGGCCTCGTATCCGGCGGCGATCGGGTATTCGGTTTCGCGGGGTCCGTTGTACTCGAACGAACGGACTTCGCCGAAATGAGGGCCGCGAACGCGATTGATGCTCATGCCTGAGGCTTCGAAGAGAGGGTGTTCGAACACCACCTCACCCAGCCGACGCGCCGTCACGTCGTATTCAAAGATCGCCGCCTTGTCCCGGCCTCGGTTCGAAATCACATAGGCGATATTCGGATCGGTGCTGAAGCCGGCGACCGCGAAGACTTCCCGATTCTTGGCGTGACTGCGGAAGTGTTCATCCCAGCCACCGGAGGCATTGCGGAACTGGGTGGCGATATAGATCCCGTCAGCATCCCGGTCCGCGATGCTGCGCATCCGAAGTTCACCGTTGAGGTCTGTAGAGTAGCCGATGACACGTTCGTTGGCGCGCTGAATGCGCTCGGCGCGATTGGTTCGTACATTCAGTCGCAAGACATCGCTGCCGATCTGGATCAGGATATTGTCCGGATCGTTCGGCAGTGAGTCCAGAACGGACGGACTCTGAGTTTTCAGGAATTCGGCTTCACCGTCCGATCGTGGGCGGAAAGAGTTGATGGGATCACGCCAGTTGCGGCCCTCAAGATCCGTCAGCAGGAATTTGCTGAGGAAGGTCTTGATGTTGCCGGCGCCGGAAACATCGTAGGGCTGCCACATTGTCACGCCAAGAACGTCGTTCTTGACGAAGCTAACCCCCCGGACCCTCATTTGTGACGCGCCGATGGTTGTAGGCGTTCGGTCCAGATGCTCGGCGTCCCAGACCAAGATCACTTGTTCTTCGCCGCGCCCTTGCAGAGCAGCGATGTGCTTGCCGTCCGGCGAGACGGTGAAACTGGACATCCGCGGAAATGCAGCGAAGTCTTGGATGGTCGGCGCGGCGACGGTCGCTGCGGCCGCAGGTGCGGCGGCGATGTCAAGCGCCAGGGCGGGCGATGCACCCACGCAGGCGATGCCTGCGAAGAAGGCGGCGGTTGAGACAAGACGCATTTTAGTAGCAACTCCCCTGAACCGATTTTCCAAATGTAGTCGGCTCTTCAGTTTAGGGCACTCAACCAAACGCTACGAGCGTCCGCAATGGAGCACGGGAAGAGAAAGGCGCAAAAGTCTCTGAATTCCACGGCCAAGCTGCTGAAAAAGCGGCTTTCAATCCCCCCGACTCATATTATCGACGTAACCTTCTCTTAACCCTCATGGGCGCAATCCTTAACGCGCTCATAACCAATGTGATTCGGCGGGGATTTCGCATTGGAGTGCAGGGGCAGGGTCGTTAGGTCGGAAAACAGATATGTCGCTTTCATTGGTCAAGCCGCAGAACACTGAACTGAAACCCCGCATCGTCGTGTTCGGCGTTGGCGGCGCCGGCGGGAACGCCGTGAACAATATGATCGACGCCGGCCTCGAAGGGGTCGAGTTCGTCGTCGCGAACACGGATGCGCAGCATCTGTCCTTCGCCAAGACCGACCGCCGCATCCAGCTGGGTGAAACCATCACTCAAGGTCTGGGCGCAGGCGCCCATCCTGAGGTCGGCATGAACGCCGCCGAAGAATCCGCCGACGAGATTCATGCGCACCTGGAAGGCGCGCACATGGTCTTCATCACCTGCGGCATGGGCGGCGGCACCGGAACCGGCGCAGCGCCCGTCATCGCCAAATGTGCGCGCGACCGCGGCATTCTGACCGTCGGCGTGGTGACCAAGCCCTTCACCTTCGAAGGCCGCCACCGCATGCGTCTGGCGGACTCGGGCGTCGCGGAGCTGCAGCGTTATGTCGACACACTGATCGTCATTCCGAACCAGAACCTCTTCCGCGTCGCCAATGAGCGCACCACCTTCGCCGACGCCTTCGGCATGGCCGACCAGGTTCTGCACTCGGGCGTGCGCTCGATCACCGACCTGATGATCCTGCCGGGCCTGATCAACCTGGACTTCGCCGACGTGCGCGCCGTGATGTCCGAAATGGGCAAGGCGATGATGGGCACGGGCGAGGCTTCGGGCGACGACCGCGCGCTGCTGGCGGCCCAGAACGCCATCGCCAACCCGCTGCTGGACGAAACCAGCCTGAAGGGCGCCAAGGCCGTGCTGGTGAACATCACCGGCGGTCTGGACATGACCCTGCTTGAGGTTGACGAGGCCGCCAACGCCATTTCGGCCGAGGTGGACGGTGACGCCAACATCATCTTCGGCGCCGCTTTCGATCCGGCGCTGGAAGGCAAGATTCGCGTTTCGGTCGTGGCGACCGGCATGGATGAGGGCGAAATCAAGCGCATCGAACCCATCGCTACGTCCGCGCCCCTGGCCAGCCATGATGCGCGTCGCTCCGCGGGCGGCATGTACGGCGCACAGGCGACCCGCGCGCCGGAGCCAAGCCGTGACGTCTATCGTGAGCAGACCCGCGCCGAGGCGCCGCGCGCGCCGGAGCCCCGGATCGAGGCCGCTCCTGTCGTCCCGACCTTCATGGCCCCGCCTGTCCGTGAGCCGGAACCCCGTCCGGAGCCGGTGATCCGCGTTGCCGAGGCGCCGCGCAATCTTGAGCCGATCGTCGATCCTTGGGTTGAGGAGTATGAGACCCGCGCGCCGGCCGCGCGCGCGCCGGAACCGCAACCCGACCTCTATTCACGCGCGCCGCAGCAGCCTGCCATCGAAGATGATTACGATGATCGTGATCACCGTCGCAGCGGCTGGAGCCTGTTCGGTCGCGGCAAGCGCACCCAGCCGCAGCCCGAGCCGACCTACAGCCGCAGCTCGCCGCAGATGCGCCAGACCAGCCAACCCTCGCACCAGGCCGAGCCGGACGCAGGTCAGGCCGATGACGACCTGGAGATTCCCTCATTTCTCCGCCGACTGGCCAACTAGGCGTTAAGCCCTGAAACAATGAACGCCCCGGAGCCCGCGCTCCGGGGCGTTCTGCATTCAGGAGTCTGTTTCGCATCGAAACAATCCGAAACCCGACTTTCATTTCGGGCTTGCAGCTGTGCCGCTACATGAAGCGCAGGTCGCAATCCGCACGCAGCGGTGCGCGTCGTTGAAGAGCGAGTTCGAGTTTGTCGTTCAGGCAGGAACATCACGAACGCACCATCATCGCACCGGCCATCATCGCCGGCGTCGGGGTGCACACCGGCCGCCGTGTGCGGTTGGCGGTTCGTCCTGCGCCCACGGGCGCGGGCATTGTCTTTGTGCGCACCGACGTGACTGACCGCGACAACCGCATCCCGGTGTCGGGCGAGGCCGTGGCGGATGCGCGCCTGAACACCATGATCGAGAACGCGGCGGGCGTTCGCCTGTCGACCATCGAACATCTGATGGCCGCCTTCTGCGCCCTGGGCGTGTCCAACGCCGTGGTCGAGGTGGATGGGCCGGAACTGCCGATCCTGGACGGGTCGGCGCTGGAGTTCGTCAAACTGCTGGATCGCGCAGGCTTCAGGCCGCAGCCGCAGCCGCAGCGTTACATCGAAATTCTTGAGACGGTTCACGTCACCGAAGGCGACAAGCACGCCGCCCTGATGCCGTGCGACCGCTATGAGATGCGTTTCGAGATCGATTTTCCATCGGCGGTGATCGGCAATCAGGTCATCGACTTTGTCGTGGACGAGCAGACCTTCCGTGACGAGATCATGGCCTGCCGCACCTTCGGCTTCGCGCATGAGGTCGAGGCCCTGCGTCAGGCCGGTCTGGCGCGTGGCGGCTCGCTGGAGAACGCCGTGGTCATCGACGGCGACGAAATCCTGAACCCCGGCGGCCTGCGCATGGAACGCGAGTTCGTGCGCCACAAGGCGCTGGACGCCATAGGCGACATGTATGTGATGGGCGCGCCGCTGCTGGGCCGTTATGAAGGCTACAAGGCTGGTCACGCGCTGAACAACAAACTGGTTCGCGCCCTGTTGGCCGCGCCCCACGCCTGGCGCGTGGTCACGCGCGTGCCGGAACTGGCCCAGGCGGGCTGATTGGTTCGCCGCCTGGCCTGTTTCCCCCGGCAAGGGCGGAGAAGGTTAGGGGAGCGACACTCAATCCCAAACCGTCATTCCGGGGCGTCCGTAGGACGAACCCGGAGCCCAGGAGGTTCGCAATCCGGCGCCGAGTACGTCCAGCAACGGCGTAGCAGCCCTGGGTTCCGCGTTCTTCGCTTCGCTCAGCCCCGGAAGGACGATTTATGATTTGCCGGCCTGATCGACCCGCATGAGGAAGAGACTTCGCTCAGCCTTGGAATGACGACTTGGGATTTCGATCGGCAGACTGTCGATTGAACCTAAACCCCAATCACGCTGATCAACCGACCGAAATCCGGTTCGCCCTGCTGGAGGGCGCGGCGGTTGGAGAAGAAGCGTGTTTCGTCGGCGCAGGTGTCGTGACCGGTCCAGACCGCTTGACCGACGCCCGCCTGCTGCAGGCGCCACAGGACAAAGCCGGGCAGGTCGAACTGGCGTTTGTCGGGCGCGGCGCCAGGGTGGAAGAAGCGTTCGCCGCCCCGGTCGTGGTGGGCGAAGCGCGTCTCGAAATCGACGCCGACCTCATAGCTGGGCTGGGCGATGCAGGGGCCGACGACGGCGACGACCCGACGGGGATCGGCGCCCAGAGCCTCCATGGCGGCGACGGCGGAATGGACGACGCCGCCGAGCGCGCCCTTCCATCCGGCGTGGACGGCGGAGACGATGCGCGTCTCGGGATCGGCCATCAGGATCGGCGCGCAGTCGGCGGTCAGGACCGAGCAGACCAGGCCGGGTGTGGCGCTGACCACGGCGTCGCCCTCTGGCCGGTCGCCATGCCAGGGGCCATCGGCGACACGGGCGACGGCGGAGTGGATCTGGTAACAACCGTTCAGGTGGTCGGCGTCGACCCCCATCGCCTCCGCGACCCGGCGACGGTTCTCAGCGACGGCGGCAGGATCATCCTTTGAGCCGACGCCCGCGTTCAGTCCTTCGTAGATGCCGGTCGAAACGCCGCCCGCGCGGGTGAAGAAGCCGTGCCTGAAGCCGGCGGCCGTCAGCAGCGGATGGGTGATGGCGGCGATCTCGGTCATGGGCGTCTTCTATTCTGCATCCCATCCCGGCACGATCAGAGAGCGGGGCGAGAAGATCACGGCCGCCTTGAACAGGCGCCCCATCTGGTCGTCGGCGGTCAGGCGGTGCAGTTGGCGGTCAATGACGGGGGCCGCGTCGGGCCGTCCCGCCTTCAACCGCTCGGCGCGGGCTTCGATCCCCAGGCGGCGCAGAAACTCGCCCTGGGACAGGCAGCCGGTGACATCGGCGCCCGTGCGCAGCGCCGCCTCAAGCACCAGCGGGAAGTCGGCCCACTGGGTCAGGTCGGCTTCGCCCGGATTATCCAGCGGCGACACCTTCTGGTGGCGGCGCAGGGCCTGCAGCGTGTCGCCCGCCTCTGGACGTGCGCGGCCATAGTCGATCAGCAAGGCGGCGCCGGATGCGGCCTTCATCAGCAGGCCCAGGTCGCGGCCGAAGATCGGCTGCTGCTCCGAAATCTCGAACACCTGACCGGGTTCAAGGTCGAAGGGCGGCTTTTCGAATCCACCCGAGATGGCGGTCAGACCAAAGGTCAGGTCATTGTCGTCGGTGACGCCGATGCGGCGCTCGGCCCAGCCGCCCTCGGTGCGGACGAACTGGCGCGCGGGCATGCAGTCCAGCACCTCATTGGCGATCAGGATGACGGGGGCGTCCGTCTCGATCCGCGTCAGATCGCGCACCCAGCGGGGCGACAGGTCGGCGCCCGCCAGAGCCCTGGACTGCAGATCGCGCAAGGGAGCGCTGGGTTCGATCAGGATCAGGTCGCAGGCTTCCAGAAAGCCGGGCGCGAGACGGGCGGCCCGCAGGGCGTCGCTGATGAGCGTGCCGTCGCCGGGACCTACCTCGACCAGACGGAACCGCTCGGGCGCGCCGAGGCGACGCCAGGTCTCGACCGCCCACAGGCCGATCAGTTCGCCGAACATCTGGCTGACCAGAGGGGCGGTGATGAAGTCGCCGCGTTCGCCCAGCGAGGGGCGCGAGGCGTAATAGCCGGACCTGGGATCGTGCAGGCAGCGGGTCACGTAGTCGGCGACCGTCATCGGTCCGGTCAGTGCGATCTCTCGCGCCAGCCGGGCCTTCAGGGTTTCGACAAGCGTGCTCATGCGGCGGCGGGGGGCCGGTTCCAGGCCCGCCAGATCAGCCAGGCGCCGACCACGATCATGGGGATCGACAGCATCATGCCCATGGTCAGGCCGAACGGGAAGTCGGGCATGCCGTAGTCAGGCTGGCGGACATTCTCCAGCGCGGCGCGGCAGACGCCATAGCCGACCAGGAACAGGCCGGTGATGTAGCCCGGTTTCTGCAGCAGCTTGAACTTCCAGATCGCCAGCGACAGCACCGAGAACAGCAGCAGGCCTTCAAGTCCGGCTTCGTAGAGCTGGCTGGGATGACGGGGCGCATTTCCGGCGGGGCAGAAGCCGTACATCTGTTCTATGCGGGCGTTGCAGAAGCGGATGGCCCAGGGAACCTTCGTCTCGCGACCCCACAGCTCGCCATTGATGAAGTTGGCGATGCGGCCGAAGAACAGGCCCAGTGGAACGACGGGGGCGACCAGATCGCCCAGGCTGAGCATGTTGATCTGCTGGCGGCGGGCGAAAAGGATGATGGCGATGGCCACGCCCAGGAAGCCGCCGTGGAAGCTCATGCCGCCGGTCCAAAGCTGCAGCAGTTCGAACCGCTCGCCCAGCGTATGGCCGGTGAACAACTGGGCGAACATGACGGGCTTGTAGAACAGGGCGTATCCGAACCGACCGCCCAGGATGATGCCCAAGGTGATCCACAGGACCAGATCGTCGAGCTGGGTGGTGCTGACCGGCGGGCGTCCCGGCGCCCACAGGCTTTCGCGGCGGGCCAGGCGGGCGGCGTACCACCAGCCCAGTACGATGCCCGCGACATAGGCCAGGGCGTACCAGCGGATCGGCAATGGACCCAGATGGATCAGGACCGGGTCGAATTCGGGAAAGGGCAAGGCGGAAGTCCTCGTCGGTTCAGTCTTTGACGCTTTAGCAAGCGACGTCGCCTGCGTCGCCTGTGAAGGCGACAGGGCTGTGGGGGGTGAAGACGACGCCTTGATGGCGGCACCGAAGCAGCAGAAAGAAAGGTTTCGTTCACCCTATTGGGTCAGATTTCGTTAACGACGTTTGGTCGGAGCCGCCATGCAGACCCGCAATCCCATTCTGGACGAGTTCGCCAAGCTGACCACGGGCGCCATGGGGTTGGCCCAGGCGGCGGGCGAAGAGGCCAAGACGGCCTGGCGCGCCCAGGCCGACCGCATCGCCGCCGAGATGGATCTGGTCCGCCGCGATGAATTCGATGTGCTGAAGGACGAAATCGCCGCCCTGCGCGCCGAGATCGCCGCGCTGAAGGCGGCTGAAAAGCCCGCAGGAAAGCCGTCGGGCAAGCCTGGCAAGGGAACGTCCACAGGTGGAACTCCCGCAACGGATGCAGACGGTTGAGCCGAATCCGCGAACAGGCTTACCGTCCCGTTAACGCCCCCGACTCGTGGGGCCGCCGCCTGAATCGAGACGCTTGATGGACATCGCCCGGCCAGAGGAAACGGACGTGCCTTTCGACCCGCTGGAAGTGGTCGAACACGTTCTGACGGCCGAAAACCTGCCCTTCGACCGCACCAACGACGGTGATCTGGCGTTCGCGCTGGCCGGCGACTGGAAGGATTATGAGCTGTGGTTCGCCTGGCGGCCCGAAGGGGATTGCCTTCAGTTGTGCTGTGCGCTGGATCTGAAGGTGGCCAAGAGCCGAAAGGCCGCCGCCTATGAACTGGTCGGCATGATCAACCAGCGCACCTGGATGGGCCATTTCGAGGTCTGGGCCGAGGATGGCGAGATCGTCTTCCGCCATTCGCTGGCCCTGCCGATGGGCGAGCGCCCCACGCTGGCGCAGGCGGCGTCGATGATCGATGCGGCGGTCGAGGCGGCGGATCGTTATTATCCGGCCTTCGACTTCATGGTGCGCGGCAACAAGAAACCGCAGGAGGCGATCGACGCCTGCCTGTTCGAGACCGTCGGCACCGCCTGATGGCTGTCTCTGAAACCGTCGTTCTGGTCGGCTGCGGCCGATTGGGTTCGTCCATTCTGGAAGGTTGGCTGCTGACCGGGACGGTGGCGGCGGAAAACCTGATCATTCTCAGCCCGTCCGAAAAGCCCGCTGCGGAAGCGGCGCGGGCCAGGGGCGCGCGGATCAATCCGCCGCTTGAGGCCTTGGGCCAGGCCAGGGTCATCGTGCTGGCGGTCAAGCCGGCGAAATGGCGCGAGGTGATGACGCCGCTGCTGCCCTTCCTGGGCGACCAGGCGGTGATCCTGTCCGTCATGGCGGGGGTGACGACGCCGACCCTGGCCGAAGGGCTCGGCGGCTGGCCCATCGTGCGGGTCATGCCGACGACGGGGGTGTCGCGCGCACGCGGCGTGGCCTCGGTCTGGTCGGCGGATGACGGCGCACGCACGCTGGGCCGTGACCTGTTCGCGCCGATGGCCGAGACGGTCGATCTGGCGGATGAAGCCCTGATGGACGCCGCAACCGCCGTCGCCGGATCAGGCGCGGCCTATTTCTACGCCTTCACCGAGGCCCTCGCGCGGGCAGGGGAGGCGGAGGGGCTTGAGGCGGCGACAGCCGATATCCTGGCGCGCGCGACCCTTAGGTCGGCTGCGGATGCGATGGGCGATGATCCGCTGGAGGCTCTGATCGACCGGATCGCCTCGCCGGGCGGTTCGACCCGCGCGGGACTGGACGCCCAGTCGCGTGACGGGCGGCTGACCGCCATGCTCAACGACACGGTTGCAGCGGCGGTCCGCCGCAACCGCGAGATGGGCTGAAAGCTAGCTTCGACGTTCAATCGGTCGAATCTCAGATCGTCATTCCGGGGGCTGAATGAAACGAAGAACCCGGAACCGAGGCTGCAGCGCCGTTGTCGGGCGTTTTCGGCGCCCGATTGCGGGCCTCCTGGGTTTCGCGTTCGTCCTACGGACGCCCCGGAATGACGGTTTGGAGTTGTCGGTCGGCCTCTAGAAACGACCGCGTTGCAGATAGGCGCTGAACCGCTCGAACGCGCGGTCGGCGTCCTGCCAGACCCCATAGCCCCAGACATCACGGATGCTCGGCGAGAAGTAAGAGAACTTGACCGACTGCGTCTGGCCGTCGGCCGTCGTCAACTGACCTTCGATGGCTGCGCCGCCGACCGAGATGCTGCGGATCGGGTCCAGCCCTGGCGTGTCGCGCTGCTGCTGCATGGTCGGGCGGTTGGGCTTGAGGTCGGTCAGCACCAGTTGGGCGCTGGCGCCGGGATAGGATTCCTGAAGCACGCGGGCGACATTGTCCTTCAGATTGGCGATCTGTTCATCGACCTCGCGCTCGCCCAGTTTTTTGACCTGGTTCTGAAGATCGCTCCCGATCGTCACCGTGACGTTGGAGGGGGTCGGGATTTCGGCCTGAACAGCCGTCGGGGCCTGAGCCTGAGGTTGCGCCTGCGCCATGGCGGCGACAGCGAGGGTGGCCGCCATGGGGGCGAAGAAAGCAAGTTTACGCATATGTTCCATCTCCAACCCTGTCCGGTTGTTAGATGCGCCCTGAATTGTGGTTTCGCTAGGGGCGTGTCAGATTTGAAACGACAAGGGTTGCTGGAGCCTCAGTCGGTTTTCGCTTCGGTCGGGGCGAGGGAAACAGCGCCCGGAATCCGGATCAGGGCTTTCAGACCGCCCAGATCGCTGCGCTCCAGGGTGATGTCTCCGCCGTGGCTGCGGGCGACGTCGCGGGCGATGGCCAGGCCCAGGCCCACGCCCTTGCGGTTCTGGTTTCGCGAATCGTCCAGGCGGGAAAAGGGGCGGAAGGCTTCTTCGTGCATATCGTCGGGAATGCCGGGGCCGTCGTCCTCAACGGCGATCTCCACGCCGCCGGATGTCAGGACGCGGGCCGACAGGCGGACATGTTCGCCGTGAGAGGCGGCGTTTCCGGCCAGATTCACCAGGGCGCGCTTGAAGGCCAGAGGGCGCAAGCTGGCGGTCAGCCCCTCCGGCGCCGACAACTCGACCTCGGCGCCGGCGCGGCGGGCGTCGTCCGCCGCTGCGCTTAACAGGTCGGGGACGGAAATCGGCTGCGGCGTCTCACCGGCTTCACCGCGAGCGAAGGCCAGATATTCGTCGATCATATGCTCCATCTCGTCCAGGTCCCCGCGCATGGCGGCCTGACGCTTGAAAGGCGGCGCCAGCGCAAGTTCCAGACGCAGGCGCGTCAGGGGCGTGCGCAGGTCGTGGCTGACCGAGGCGAGCAGGGCGGTCCGCTGGTCGATATGGCGCTGGATGCGGTCGCGCATGGCCAGAAAGGCGGTGGCGGCGGCGCGGACCTCGCGCGCGCCGTGTGGTTTGAAGCGCGGCACCGTCTCGCCGCGACCAAAGGCTTCGGCGGCGTCGGCCAGACGCTCGATGGCGCGGACCTGATTGCGGATGAACAGGATGGCCACACCCATCAGCAGCACGGTGGCGATGGTCAGCCACAGGACGAAGATATGGGCCTGGGTCGCCACCGCCCGCTCACGCGGGGCGATGATGCGCAGGACGCCCTGCGGCTCCTGCACCTGAATATCGACATAGGCGGGGTAGCGGGTGGTGTCGAACCAGTAGGGTCGGTCCAACCGCGCCTGCAAGGCATGATCCAGCACCCGGTCGACGACGCCGATGGGGCCGCGCCTTTGCTCGGTCGGCAGGACGCGGTCCTCCTGCAAGGCGATGGACAGCGACATCGACCGTTCCGCCCGGTCGGCCAGTTTCTCCAGACCTTGGGGGGAGGGATCATCCTCATAGGATTCGACCGCCCAGGCGATGTCCCCCGCCAGACCTTCGGAAAGGCGCGCGGTCACGGTCTGCCAATGGGCGTCGAAGAAAACCCAGGTCACGGCCACCTGCATGACCAGCACCGGCAGGACGATGATCAGCAGCGACCGCCCCCACAACGAGGTGGGCAGGCGCCGCTTCAGGAAACGCGGCCACAGATAGGCGGGCAGAAGCCGCATGTTTCCTCAGCCGGTCCGGTCAGAGCCTCAGTCGGGCGCCAGCATATAGCCCACGCCCCGCACGGTCTGCAGATAGCGGGGGTTCTTGGGGTCGCTCTCCAGCTTGCGGCGCAGGCGGGTGACCTGGACATCGACGGCGCGGCCGGTGATGTCGGCGGTGTCCGGCGACAGGCTCATCCGCTCCACCGGCGCATGGGCGTGCAGCGCCAGGGTCTTGAGCAGTTGCGCCTCGGCTTCGGTCAGACGCTGGGGCTTGCCCTCGCGGGTCAGCTCCAGCCGCTCCATGTCGAAGACGGCGGCGCCCAGCTTGATCTCGCGCGGGCCAATGGGCTTGCCGCCCGTGCGGCGCAGGATGGCCTCGATGCGCAGGGCCAACTCACGCGGCTCGAACGGCTTGGACATATAGTCATCGGCGCCGCGGGCCAGACCCTCGATCCGATCCTGAGGATCGCCGCGCGCGGTCAGCAGCAGAACCGGCGTCTTGGACAACTCGGCCTTGCCGCGCACCCAGGAGGTCAGGTCAAAGCCGTTCTCGCCCGGCATCATCACGTCCAGAACCACCAGATCGAACTCGATAAGCTCCATCATCCGCTTGGCGGCGGCGGCGTGGGCGGCGCCGGTGACCCGATAGCCTTCCCGGGCCAGGAACTCCTTCAGCAGTTCGCGGATGCGGTCGTCGTCGTCGACAATCAGGAGATGACGCCCGACGCCGGGTCCGGCGATGGGGCCGGAACGACCATAGGAGCGTGAATCCGTCATGCTCATACGTCTTTCCTCCCGCTCAGGGCGTTGACCTGAACGATTCGGGCGGCTCTAACACCGTCAGTTTCGCGGGAGATGTGTTCCAATGGCCTTCGTTCCTTTCGACGATCGTGACGGCTGGATCTGGATGAATGGCGAGTTTGCACCTTGGCGGGAAGCAAAAACGCACGTTCTGACCCATGCCTTGCACTATGGCTCGTCGGTTTTCGAGGGTGAGCGTATGTACGGCGGCGAAATCTTCAAGCTGACCGCGCACTCGGAGCGGCTGAAACGCTCCGCCAACCTGCTCGATTTCGAGATCCCGTACAGCGTGGCTGAAATCGACGCGCTCTGCAATGAAACCTGCGCCAGGAATGGGCTGACGGACTGTTATGTCCGTCCGGTCGCCTATCTTGGCGCCGAACAGACCAGCGTCTCGGCCCTGAACAACAAGGTCCACCTGGCGATCGCCGTGTGGGACTGGCCCAGCTATTTCGACCCGGAAGTGAAGGCGCGCGGCCTGCGTCTGGAGTGGTCCAAATGGCGCCGCCCCGATCCGCAGACCGCGCCGACCACGGCCAAGGCGGCGGGTCTTTATATGATCTGCACCATGTCCAAGAACGCGGCCGAGCGTAACGGCTATGCCGACGCCCTGATGCTGGACTGGCGCGGCTATGTCGCCGAGGCGACCGGCGCCAATGTCTTCTTCGTCAAGGACGGCGTCATTCATACGCCCAAGGTCGAGCACATCCTGGACGGCATCACCCGCCAGACAGTCATCGAGATCGCCAAGGCCAAGGGGATTGAGGTCGTGGTCCGCGACATCCTGCCGGAGGAGCTGTCCGATTTCACGGAATGCTTCCTGACGGGAACCGCCGTCGAGGTGACGCCGGTCGCGCAGGTGGGCGACTATCGCTTCACGCCGGGCGCCCTGTCGCTGGACCTGATGGACCACTACGGCAAACTGGTGCGTCGCCAGCTGTAAGTCAGGCGTCGCCGGGGGCGGTGAAGCTTGACCGATCCGGGGTCTGCCAGAATCTTCGCAAAAGCGTCAGATTTCGGTTGCGGACAAATGGGGCGCTCCGTATAGAGCCGCCTCGCTCGGAAACGGGCCGGCCAGCGGGGCCGCGGCGGCGAAAGTCTCCACGGTTTCGGGAAGCAGAGAGTTGAAAAACTTCTTGCTTTTGTTGGTTGGCTTCATTAGGTTCCGCGCTTCAAT
>CAUQZC010000012.1:0-104712 GCA_963522565.1 uncultured Brevundimonas sp.
CGCCTGCGGCGCTGGCCGCAGCCCGCAGGGCGCGAAGCGGGGTTGAAGCGGGCGGACGGCGCTGCTCTCCACAACGCAAATGAGGGGCAATACGGCCACGCTTGTCAGACAATGGCGTCGCAAAGCCTATCCTGCCCTAGACCCTCACGAGCGCTCAGAAGCCCCTACACCGCCCGCCTCATCCACGGCGCGGGTTAACCGAACGAGCGCCTCTGCCAGACGCGTTTCGACCGCTCTCTTCTCGATGCCCAGGTGCTCAGCGATCTGCTCCAAAGGCATTCCGGCGAAGCGATGGAGGACAAAGACATCCCGACAGCGCCGGGGGAGTCGGCGGATCGCCCGAGCAAGAACCCGGCGCTTGGGGTCCTCCTCGTCGGGTTGCGATGGCGGAGCGCTCATCGATCTCGCCCGCTGTCGATCCCTATCGCGACCTCCACGGCCATCAGGAGGTCACAGATGGATTGATCGGCAGCTTCGGGCGGAAACGGGAGGTTCGGCTTGAGACCGGAGCGCAGGGCGCCTGAACCGTAAAGCGGGCCGAGCACCGCTGCGAGTTCGGCAATGCCGTCAGGAACGCCTTCGAACCCCAGCATCCTGACGCAGCGGAGCGCCTTGCTCAGATCGTGACGGAGCCAGACGCGGGTCCAATCGTCAGAGAAGCCACGATGCAGGAGGTAGGCTTTGAGGCCCAGCTCAATCGCGATGGCGGAATGATAGGCCGACTGGGCGCCGACGCGATCATCGTCGGTCCAAGCCATCGCGTGGAAGCCTCGGGCGTTACGGGCGAAGGCGATAGCCAGTCGGCGCTGAGGAGGACATCCCCTCCACATTCGCTGCCTGGACTCGATCCGCTGATGCTTGGGCATCCCTGACCTCCCGCGCAGCCGCCCGGTCGCTCAAAACACGCTGAGCGGTGGAGTTTCGGAGTAATTCAGCTAGAGTTCAGCGGAATTCACCGACTGAGTCAACGGAATTCCGCAACTAGTCGGAGAATTTCTCTAAAATGATTGGCCCCGCTCAGCTTCGTATGGCCCGCGCTGGCCTTGGCATCAGCGTGAAGGTGCTCGCTGAACGTTCAGGTGTCGCTGATTCTACGATCCATCGGTTTGAAACGGGTCGCGGCGGCATGCAGACGGGAACCCTTGAACGCCTGCAGTCAGCACTCGAAACTGCGGGTGCGATCTTCCTGTCTGCAGATAGCTCAGGCGGACCGGGGGTACGGCTACGGTTAAGATCCTAGGACGCCATTCTCTCCGTAGAAGCTGTTCTCATCGGCGCTGCGACGGCCGACGTGTCGAGCGATGGCTACGGCTCTTCCGAAATGCCCTCTTGTTTGCACCTCCCAAATCAGTGGAAACTCGACGAGTTTTCGGAAAGGATGACGATGCTCGTCGGCTACGCCCGCGTTTCTGCGCGTGACCACAATCCAGCTCTGCAGATCGAAGCCCTCACCGGCGCCGGTTGCGAACGCGTGTTTTTGGAAAAGGCGTCGGGGGCCAATCGGGATCGCCCCGAGCTGCAGGCCGCGCTCACCTGCCTTTGTGCCGGGGATACTCTCGTTGTCTGGAAACTCGATCGCATGGCTAGAACTGTCCGTCAGTTGGTCGAGACCGCCGAGGATCTGCAGAAGCGTGAGATCGCCTTACGGGTGCTTACACAGAAGATCGACACCACGACCGCAGATGGACGATTGGCCTTCCAAATCTTCGCAGCCGTCGCAGAGTTCGAGCGTGAACTCGCTCTCGACCGGACTCATGTTGGCCTTGCGACCGCTCGAGCGCTGGGGAGGCGCGGCGGTCGAAAGCCCGCTTTGGGTCCAACCCAAATAAAGCGGGCGAAAGCGATGTTGGCCGACCCTACGATGAGAGTCGAAGAAATTGCTGGCAAGTTGGGCGTACGCGTTTCCACTTTGTATCGACACATTCCAGGCGGCAGAAGCGCCCTTCAGAGCGGGGACGCGGTAGCATGAAGTCGAAGAATCCTACGATGTTCGCCTTCTTCGCAGGCGGGGGTGGGATGCATCTCGGTTTCGAGGCCGCTGGGTTCGAGCTGACGCTTGCATCAGATATCGCGCCCGCCGCTGAAGCAACGCATCTCAAAAATCATCCTGGCACGCCCTTCATTTTAGGCGATATCCGTAAGTTGACTGCGGACTATCTATTAAAAGCAGCTGGAGGGAGGCGCCCAGACATCATCGTTGGCGGCCCTCCGTGCCAAGGCTTCTCTACGCTTGGTGACAAGCTATCGTCCGACCCGAGAAACGCACTTTTCGCGACCTACGCGCACTTAGTCGAGGAGTTGCAACCCAAATTCGTCGTGATTGAGAACGTGAAATCCCTAGTCACGCTCTACGACGGGAAGTTCCGAGACATGATCCTTCGGACCTTCGAGGCAGCTGGCTATCGGATGCACTGGGCCATTCTTGATGCCGCAGATTACGGCGTCCCCCAGTTTCGGAAGCGGGTGATCTTCTTTGGCACCCGCCACGACGCACCATTCGAGTTCCCGATCGCGACGCACGGACCCGGCACCGCCCGGCCTTACGCCACGACGTGGGATGCGATTCGAGATCTCGCGACAAAGGGAGATGAGATCCCAAACCACATTGCTCTGGATCATTCGGAGCGCGTCATTGCTCGATATAGGTTGATCCCCGAGGGTGGGCGCTTACCCCCGCCCGACGAACTTCCGCCTGAGATCCGCCGAAGTAATTTCGGCAACACTTACAAGCGGCTTCACCGCATGCGACCGTCTTTGACGATGGTTCCGGGTAACAACGCGTTCCCAGTCCATCCTACGCTTCATCGAAGCCTGACGCCGCGTGAGGCTGCTCGACTTCAAACTTTTCCGGACACCCACCTTTTCGCCGGCGACAGGCGCAGTCAATGCATCCTTGTCGGCAACGCCGTCCCGCCGAAGATGGCAGAGGCAGTTGCCAAATCCGTCTTGGCTCATGCGGCCAGGAAGCCCACCCACCTCCACCGAGCACACAACGTGACCACCCCGTCCAAGCCTAAGTCTGTTTCACGTTCTCGCCTGACGTCAGAGGGTTTTGTCGATCTGTTCAGCGGCGTGGGTGGGTTTACCATCGGCCTCGAGCATTCCGGATGGGCACCGCTTTTGGGCGTCGACATCAACAAACATGCGGCCGCCAGCCACCGGCACAACCATCCAGACGTTCCGTTTGAGGAGGCCGATCTTGGCGATCCAGAGAGACTGGCCAAGCTGGCTGCACGGTTTGAGGGGCAGGAGCTAGGATTGGTTGTCGGGGGGCCGCCATGCCAAGGGTTTAGTGTTTTTGGCCGCCGCCGCTTTGTAAACACGCGTGGCTATTCCCCGCATACAGACGACCGAAACAAGCTGGTCTTCGCCTTCGTTGAGTTCGTTCGCCGCACGCAGCCACGCTGGTTCGTCATGGAGAATGTGCCAGGCCTTACCACGTTGGACGACGGCGAATTCCTAAAGGTTCTTATTCGCGAGCTTCAGCAGATCGGCTATCCGAATACTGAGGCAAGGGTGCTTAATGCTGCCGACTACGGCGTTCCCCAGCTGCGTCGGCGGCTTCTGATCATTGGCAACCGCACAGGCCATATAATTCCGTGGCCCAAGCGAAAATTCTTTGCCGCTCCAAAAGAGTGGCAGGATGCACACCGGACGGTTGGTGAAGTCATCACCGACCTTGCGTCGCCCAAATCACACACCCGTCACACAAGTCACGTGGCGATGAACCACAAACCGCTTCTCGTCGAGCGCTACAGCTATATTCCAGAGGGCGGAAAGCTGGATGTCGACGCTCTCCCTGAACATCTTAAATCTGGCTATCGAACAAATGCCGTGAAAAATTACTCTCACGTCTTTAAGCGGCTGCATCGTGATCGACCTGCCTTGACGATGGTTCCGGGCCATAATGCTCTTCCAATACATCCATGGCTTAATCGGGCGCTTACGGTGCGAGAGGCCGCGCGGATCCAGACGTTCCCAGATGACATCGAGTTCCTTGGTCCGCGTCAAGAGCAGTGCATTCAGGTTGGGAACGCGTTCCCTCCGCTTCTGGCAGAGATCATTGGCAATAATATTCGGAAAGCTGAGGTCAACGGGTGGTATCCGGGTCGGGTGCCAGCGTCAGCATATTATGCCTTGGTCGAACGCGATGGACCTGATCTGCCGGAACAAGAAGACGCTGCTCGTATGGCCGTCGCATGAGCCATGATCTCGAGGCGTCCTACGCAGCTGCCGAGGTCGCCAGTCAGCTGCTGGCGTCGCCGGAGAACTGTTTCCAGAACGCGCCCGGCCGAGCCGATCTTAGCGCGTACGCCGCTCGAGAAGGTCGAAATATTTGGCCGCACGCCGACGGTGTGATTGAGCTAGGAATCACTGGTGCCCGGCCACGGCGATATAGTGTCGCGGTCGAATTCAAACGGCCCAACGAGGGATTACACGGAGTGCTGACCGCTATCGGCCAAGCGCATGCCTATCTGCGCAAGGGCTACGCGGGTTCCGTCATTGTGGTCCCGGAAACCTATTCGGGCCTGGATGGGGTCGGTGCATACGTCAAGGACGTCTTGGACCTCACGAGCCGGACATCTGCAATTGGTGTTTACAGCTACCGCCCCCCAGATATGTCCCGCCCGTCACCGTTCGCAAATAAGCTGATACTGGGTCGCGCCTTTCAGGTTGATGCCGCTGCTCCGATTGCGGCACCCATAGCACCCAGCGCAACTGAGACGCAGTGGGCCCATGTTCGCGAAGGGAGCACTGACCCTGATGCTTTCTTCAAATATCTTCAGGCCGTAAAGCTGCTTGGCGGTGGCGGCCTGCCAGCCGAAGCCCCGGTCTTCTCTCCTGCACTGTTGGCGGCCGTGCAGAGGGTTAGACCGGGAGCCGACCCAGTTCTATATTTAAGCAACGCCCCTCGGGATGGGATGTCCGATAGGGCTTGGCGACATTTCTGGTTTACTTATGTTCTGCATCCGGGCGTCAGAGAGCCTTGGATTTTGGAGAACGGTGTCTACACCGCGAACGCCACGCCGCTTAATATTATCCGATCTGATGGCGGCGGCATGAAGATGTTTTTCGCCGGAAGAAGGGATTCTGTAAAGAACGTTGCTGCCGCTCAGCTCAATGCTGGCGCTGCAACCGAAGCAGCAGCCTTTGATCGGGTCGTGGAGAATTATCACAATCGCGCCCACTCCTACCGTGAGGATATCGATTCCGGTGCCGAGCATTTGGGCTTCGTGGATGGGGAAGGTAGATTGACCGACGAAGGCTATCGCTTCGTCGACGCTTGCGAACGAACAGGCGAGCCAAACACAGGCTTGCCAAGAGCGCTTTTCATGAGCGCAGTCCTTCGAGATGGTGGGCTGGGGGCATTCCTGCACTACATCTACCGGCTGTCCGAGGAGCGGTTCAGCGCTGACGCACTTGCATTCACCGACGAGGCTCGAGGTCGCCTTCGGTTCGATATAGCGGCCTATCTGCAATGGGTGGAGAGCGAAATGGCGAACCGTCTGCGGGTCATCCGAAAAGTCTCGCCGCGAGGTGGCGCCGCTCGCAAACCATTCCAGGCGGAGCTCGCGTTGCTGCGAGGGCTTGGGATTGTAGGTGGGTACAGGCCAGGCGTTGGTCTGGTCATCAACTGGCCGGAATTCCAGGATGCCTTGGAGTTCGGTAGATCATCGCAATACTTCAACTAGCGCTCAGCTTGGTCGCCAGCGACGTAGCGCGGAGTCATATTCGCCTACGGCTCAGGGCGTCCAAACTTGTGGCGTGAACATACCTTCCGCCTTCGGCGGGCCTTGATACCTCGGGGTATATTCTTAGCGCTTGGCGAGACGTATTGACCGAGGCCCCCATATCCACCGCAGTGATTCCCAGCGCACACGCCGTCCGACTGGCGCTGGATAAGGCCGAACGTGACGACCGACGAGGAGCGTGCCGCCTAGGCTCATCAACTCGTGGCCGCGCTGTTTGCGTTCGAACGCATGTGGCCCCTAAAGCAATCATATAGATTGAACTCTCTGAGCAGCCCGACGGGTTATCTCTTGGTAGGTGCGCCGGTTGGATCAAATGGCCTCAAAAGATCGTCCCCAAGACCCGCCAGGTGTCGAGCACGATCGGCACGCCGTTGATCAGCGTCGAGGACGAGGGGAACTGCACGAACTCGCCTTCGCCGCTCTGGCCGACGTTCTCTAGATAGTACACTGAGGGCGCGCCCGGCATCTGCTTGCCTAGCCGTTTGAGGTAGGCGAAGTGGTCGGTCGAGAACTCATCTTCTCGTGTGACGATCGCAAGGATCCGCCCGCCGAGCCCGCTGATGTCCGACGCCCTGCCGAGCAGAACGTGCCCCTTGTCGCGGGCGACCGGGAAGGCGCTGTCGCCGACCACGCCGGCCGCAGCCACAATCTGCCCCAGCACGTCGGAGCGCGGTGCGGGAACGGCCTCATCGTTTGATTTCGGCGGCGCCGTCTCGTCGAATAAGACGCCGACGACCTTGCTCAATGTTGAGCCGCTGCGCTGCACGAAGTGCGTCGGCGGCACGCGCGAGTTGGTCGACGGCATTGATTCCAAGGCGATCCGAGTTGTGTCGGCCGGGTCGATGCCGACCCGGCGTGCGTAGGTTCGGCCGGCGGTCTGGATCACTGCGAGGTCGCCGTTGCGCACCTCCGCCCCGATGGAAACGATGAGCGTTTGGCCCGGAAAAGCCACTAGACCTAGAGTTGGCGCTCGCAAAGTGAAGAGCGAAACATCGCCTAGTCCGGCCAGGTCGTAAGTGTCGGTAGCGTCTTCGATGGCGGAGAGGCGGGCACCGCGTTCACGTGCGGCAAGCCGCCCGATTACCGAGATCGGCTTGGCGGGGAACGGGATAATGACGGGGGCCGGCGGCGCTTGGCGCACCTCAGCCACGGCCTGTTCTGGGGGCAAGCGGCCCATGAAGCGGGCGTAGGCCAGCCAGCAGGCATCCAGGGCGGCGAAGACCTCCTCAAAGTTTACCCGCACCGTTTCTGCATCAACTGGGGTGATTTGATCGGCGCGGCCATGATGGGCCTTGTTGATCACGTCGCGGAACGGCGCGCCGGCGCGAAGGGCGGGCAGTTCGATGAGTTTCTTGAAGGGCTCTTCGTTAAAGGGACGCTCGCCGCGATTGCGCGCATTAGCGACCCGACCGAGAAGATCGTTCAACGTCGGGTCGCGCAGCACTGATGGGTCCGACGCCAAGAGATCCCACATCTTGATCTCGATGCGAACGCGCACCGGGTGCACGAAGTCGCGCGCCAAGCCGACGTTGTTGGCATCCTTGGTCCAAAGATCGCAGCGCGCGCGCACTTCGTCGGTGACCGGCGCCAAGCTGACCGTGCACTTGCTGGTCGAGATTGCAGAGAATTCCCAGACCGCCGTGCGGGGTGCCGCTGCCACGGAGACGAGGGACACTGGATGGGCGGTAACGAACGCTTCGATGGCTGGGATGAACCCGAAATCGTTGCTGACTACGATCGGGTTTAAGCCCGCGCTGATCAGGTGCGGGATAGTCGCGGCCAAGTTGGCCACATTGGCGGGATCGAGCAAGTCCTGAGGATCGTCCATCAGGAAAGTCGACAGCCCACCCGTTCGGTCCCAGATCTGCTGCCAGAGGGCGACCACGAAAGAAGACAGATAGGCGCGCAAAGCCGAGGCGTTCATCACATGGTGCGCCTCCACCAGATGCTTGCCCTGCGAGGCCAGGAAGGTGAAGCCGTCGCCCTTCTTGCGGTCCAGGCCCGCATAGGTTGGGGCCTGGAGGAACTGAGCCTTATACATCCGACGGGCCCAGGTATTGGCCTGCTCGTCGAGCGTGGCGATCAGGCCGGTGACCTGATCATGGACCAAGGTCGGGAATGACATGAACGGCTCAACCGCCTTGGCCGCGCGGTCTAGTTTGGTGATCCGGGTGCGCTTGGCTTCCCAGACCTCGCAGGATTGTTTGATCTGCGCGAGCTGTCGGCGAATACCGGCGAATACCCGCGCCGCTTCCAGATAGCCGCTGAGGACGGTCAGCTGCCCGTGGATGGAGCGTTCGTTTGCGGCGATCGCGTCCTCAGGATCGGTGGACTTCAACACTCCGGTGACCAAGGACCGGGCGAACTCCGCATGCTCGCGGCGATACCGGGCGAGCATGATCGCCCGTCGAATGGTTTTGATCGTCGCCCTCAGGCCTTCGTTGTCGGGGATCTCAGCCGGGAGGTCGGCGGTGGGCAACGGCGGGCGCGCCGGCGCCGCTGCGCTTGCCTTTTTGCAGAGTGTCAAAACGTGCGCCGCCATCGGTTTCAAGGCGGCGGGGAAGTCCGATTGCGCGAACATCTCCTTCGATAGAGCGGTCTCGTAGATCGAAGACAGGTCGTCTGGGACTGTTTGGTTGAGGAAGGGCTGCAAGGCGGGAGGGAGGCGGCGTCGCAATTCGGGCAGGGCATCCCGCTCCCACTCCGCCGCCGTCTTCAACAGCGCGGCGTCCGCCTTACGCGCTTGCTCGAGAGCGTCGGCGACAGACTGGTCCAGGAGCGCGTCCTGCGGGATGGCGCCCGGCTGCGTCAGATCGCGTTCGCATACGGGACAGGCCGTGAAGGGGTGGCCGGGGTGGGCGTCGTCGTGCCAGCGGGCCACCAAGCCATAGAGGCGCAGCCGATCGGCCCGGTCCGCTTGGGAGAGAGTCCGCATGAGTGCGGCTGCCTCGCCCTCGAGCGCGACCAGCACCGCCTCGCCCTCGGCAAGCACTTCGTCGGTCAGTTCGCCGAGACCGCCGGCCAGCTGGATCGACGGCAGCCCCTTGAGCGCCGCGTTGCTGGTGCAGTGCTCCGCGTTCTTCAGGCTCTCGGCAAATCGGCGGATTTCGACTTCGGTTGTCAACGGCGGGAGAGATCCCAGAATCAGGGTCGCGTCGCTCGCGGCGCGGTCCTCGACCGCCTTCAGGCGTGCCTCTGCTTCGGTGAGGCCAAGCGACCAAGCCGTCGGATCTTCGTCGTTGGGAAGGGCGACGCAATCAAGCTTCGGCAGATCTGCGCCATCCTTCAATAGATCCTCAAGGGTCTGCTTCTGGAGTGCCGCTGTCTTCTCAGCGGCCACCTTCTCCTCCCGCGCCTGCTTAGGATATTTGTTGGTCAGGCGGTCATGCAGCCGCTCGCTACGGATTCCAAAGTGCGCGAGTGGACGAAGCCCCGTGAGGGTCGAGACCGCGAGGGACAAGGTGGTCTTGTCGTCAAACCGCGTGGCCGCCGCGATGCCGGGCATCAAGGTGCCGACCTGAAGCGCCAATTCGGAGAGGCCCAAGTTCTCCAGGCCGATCGCCACGGTCTTGAACGCCTTCTTTCCGTCGCGTTGCAAGTGGCGCTCGATCTTGACCTCACGACCATCGGCCAGCGACTTGAAGGTCAGGCGGACCCAGGTGTCGACCTTGGGCGTCCCATCGACGGCGATCAGCTCCGCCTCGGTCGGAATCGGGACGATCGCCGGCAGCTCGAATCCGGGAGGCGGGGCACCATCTGCGCCGAGCGGCCCATCGACTTGGACGGCCAGCAACTCGTGCAATGGCGCGGGCAGGCTTTGAGAGTGGTGACCGAGTCCGGTCAAGCACCAGCAGACGGCACTGATCAGCGACGTTTTGCCGGCGCCGTTGAACCCTCGAAAGAGCGTTGCGCTCGCCGAAAGCGACAGCTCGAACGGCTTCGGGTCTTTGCCCGCCTCTTCGCAGTGGCGGTGCAGGCCACGGAACCGGTGCGCCTCAATGCCTACTAACTGCCACTTCTGCGCGGTGGACGTGGCACGGGTGGGAAGGGCGGTGGCTTTCGGCGCACGGTCGAGCGCCTCAAGCACCTTGTCGATCTCGCCATCCTGAATGGCGGTGTCCTTGTCTGGATTCCAGTAGGCGCGTCGGTCTTGGTTGTAGAAGGACAAGATCGCGCGGGAGTCCACGGCGCGAAGGCCGAAGTCTCCGCCGCCCGACACTTGCAAGATTTCGCCCGCGATCAGCCTTGCGATCACCTCATCAAGCGTGAGATCAGCAATGTTGTTGGCCATGGCGACCGCCTGCGTTTTCGTCGGCGACGCTTATACAGGGTTGTAGTGGGGTGACGCCACAACGAGATTTCTTCCGGATTCTCGAGATAGGGCTCTAGCGACGTATTCCCGACGCGGGACAGCCGCACCGGCGATTCGATCGTCCAGGGAACGTCCGGTCTTGGCGGCCGCAGCGACTACCGCGTCTGGTGCAATCCAGCCATCAGCCGGGAATGCCGATGTTGTTCGAATAGTTCTCGGATTCATCCAAGGCGGCGCGCCATTTCGGCTTAAAATCGAGAACTCCGCCAGAGGCGGTGTAACTCCCACCATAGACGCCAGCGCTGAAGAAGACCTGATCTTCAGCGGATCATGGGCGTCTCACCAAGGCCGTCGGTGATCACCCTCCCTGCGCGCCTAGTGACCTCTGGTTGAGGTATTCCAGGACACACGATCAATTAACCGCCCTTCTGCTACAACCTCCCCGAGCATATGGAGGCGACGATGCGGCCAGTGCCGGCGAAGTCGAGGTTCGTGCGTGCGGAAGGCGGCAGCGCCGCAGTCGAGTTCGCCTTGGTCGGACCGATCATGGTCGTGCTGATGATCGCCATCGTCGTCTATGGCAGTTGGTTTCTGATGGCCCAGTCGGTTCAGAGCCTGGCGTCCGAGGGGGCGCGGGCGGCGATCGGCGGTCTGGATGTCAGCGAGCGCGAAGCCCTGGCGCGGGCCGAGGTCTCGACCTCGGTGGCGCGAATGGGCGCGCTGGTCCCGGCCCATACGACCGTGCGGACCGTCAGCGACGCGGAGCGCATGCAGGTCATCGTCGTCTATGACGCCCGCGACCATCCGATCATGGCCTTGGGCGGCATGCTGCCGCTGCCGCCGACGATCATCGAACGCACGGCGGTCATTCGCGTCGGAGGCTACGGGTGATGGCCTGCGTCCGGGGTTTCATCGGAGACCAGAGGGGGGCGGTCGCCGTCATGGCGGCGGTAGGCGGCGGTCTGCTGTGCCTGTGCGCGGCGGTCGCGGTGGATATGGGCTCGATGGTCCTGCAGGCGCGGCGCGTGCAGGGGGCGGCGGATCTGGCGGCCCTGGCGGCGGCGCGCGATCTGGGCCGCGCCTCGCAGGCGGCGTCGGCGACGGCTATCGCCAATCTGGAGGCGGACGCCGCCGTGGCCGTCGACGTCAAGGTCGGGCTCTATACGCCGAACCGGGCTTTGACGCCCGCCGCGCGCTTCAGTCAGGGGGCGTCGGGCGCGAATGCGGCGCGGGTGACGGTGACATCCACGGCGCCGGTCTTCTTCAGCCGCCTGCTGCTGGGACGCGACACAGTTGAAGTGACGCGCGTGGCGACGGCGGCGACACCGGATGCGCCCAAGGTCATGTTCTCGCTGGGATCACGCCTGGCCAGTCTGGACGGCGGCCTGGCGAACCAGTTGCTCAGCGGCCTGACGGGCAGCAAGGTGTCGCTGAGCCTGATGGACTATCGCGCCCTGGCGGATGTGAAGATCAATCTGCTGCAGTTCACCGATCTTCTGGCGACCAATGTCGGGGTGACGGCAGGCGACTATGACAGTCTGCTGGGGACCGACGTCACGGCGGGCAAGGCGCTGAAGGTGATCGAAACCCTGGCGGGCGGGCGTGACGGCGGGGCGGTGGGCAAGCTGACCGGCGCGACGACCAAGGTGAAGCTGAACATGGGCCAGTTGATCGGGGTGGACGCCCAGGCGCCGGAGGGCGTCCGCAACGGTCTTGACGCCGATGTTTCGGCGCTGGACCTGATCATGGCCATGCTTGAGATCGGCGGCGGCGGGCGTCAGCTGGCGCTCAACATCGACGCGCCACTGGGCCTGGCGGACCTGAAGACCAGTCTGGCCGTGGGCGAGCGGCCCAATAAGTCGCCGTGGCTGACGGTCACGGCCAATGGTGATCCAGTGATCCGCACGGCCCAGACGCGGCTGTATCTTCGCACGAAGACGACGGAGGTGCTGGCTGGGTTGGCGCAGGTCGAGGTGCCGATCCTGATTGAACTGGCGCCGTCGGAGGCCAAGTTGAAGCGCCTGACCTGTCGCCCCGCCAAGTCGGCCGATGTCGATGTCAGGCCAGGCCTGGCCCGTGCGCGCGTCGGCACGATCAACGAGGCCAGGCTGGGGGATTTCAAGACCAGTCTGGATCCAAAGCCCGCCACCATTGTCTATGCCTTGCTGGGATTGGTGCGGCTGGACGCCAAGGCGGATGTCGAGGTGGGGGATCAATCCTTCACCACGGCGCATTTCACGGCGGCCGACATCCGGGATCAGCGCGTGCAGACGGTCAAGGCGCGCGGATTGGCCAACGGTCTGACCTCGACTCTGTTGCAGCGACTGGAGATTACGCCTGTCGCCCTGGGGATTTCACTGCCGCTGGGCGAACTGACCAAGGCCCTGGGCGCGCTGTTGTCGCCCATCGGACCGGCGCTGGATCTGGTGATCAACCCCTTGCTGGGTCTGTTGGGCGTCGGCCTGGGCGAGGCGGACGTGCGGGTGCATGGCCTGTCCTGCGCGGACGGCGGTCATGCGGCGCCATTTCTGGTCGGGTGAAGAAAGGCGTCAGGCCTGAGCGGGCCGCAGGCCTTGCGCCGACGCCTGCTGCACGGCGGGACGTTTCTGGCCGCCAGCGGCGATGATGCGGTCGATGCGGGCCTTCTCGGCGCGGAAGGCAGCCAGATCGGCGCCGGCCAGTTCCGTGCCTTCCTGGGTGCGGACGCCTGCCGGATTGATCCGCTGGCCGTTGCGCCACAGTTCATAATGCAGGTGCGGGCCGGTGGAGGCGCCGGTCGAGCCGACATAGGCGACGACCTGACCCTGGCTGACGCGCTGACCGGCGCGCAGGCCGGCGGCGTAGCGGGAAAGGTGCCCATAGCCGCTTTCCAGCCCGTTGTTGTGGCGGATGCGAAGCCAGTTGCCGTATCCGCCCCAGCGTCGCGCCTCGACCACCACGCCGTCGGCGGGGGCCACGACGGGCGTGCCGGATGCGGCGGCGAAATCGGTGCCCTGGTGCATCTTGCGATAGCCGGAAATCGGGTGCGTCCGCACGCCGAAGCCCGACGATACGCGGCGGAAGCTTTGCAATGGAGTCCGCATCATCGACGAGCGCAGGTTCTTGCCGCTGGCGTCAAAGAACTGAGCTTCCTTAGCGCCCGCAGGCTTGAAACGGTAGAAGGTTACGCCACGCAGTTCCGCATAGAGCAGGTCGCCGACACTGACCGTACGCCCGGCTTCGGTGATGTCGCGGTCGAAGACCATGGTGAACTCGTCCGACGCGCGAACGTCACGCTGCATGTCGAACTTGGTGGCGAAAAGCCGGCTGGCGGCGCTGACGATCGAAGCTGCGGCGCCCAGTTCGCGGGCGCTGGCGGACAGGGAGCGCTCCACGTCGCCCTTGACCACTACGGTTTCGCGCGAAACATTTTCCTCCAGCGAACGCAGGCGCAGTGCGCCGTCGAAGCTGCGGGACACAGTCAGCTGGGTCGCGGGGCCGGTGCGCATCGTCAGGCCGATCAGCCGGGCGTCGCCCATGCCGTTGCGGGGCTTGGCGATGGCGGTTTCGAAACGCAGGCCCGCGCGCATGTCTTTCAGGTCGAAAGCGTTGGCGACGGTTGCGGCGACGGCGCTGGCTTCTTCCGGCGCGACGCCGGTGCGGCGCACAGCCTGTTCGAAGGTTTCACCGCGGCGGATCTGGACAGCGACCGCCTCGGGTGCGGTCATGCCTGCGGGAGCGTTGGCCGAAGCGAAGGCCTGAACTTCCAAAGCGGCGATCTGGGAGGCGGAAAGTGTGGGAACTTCTTCGGCCTGAGCGGGTTGATAGGCTCTGCTGGCGAAAAGCGCGACTGACAGGGCAGCGACCGCCGTCATCATATGCGGTGCAAGGCGCATGGGTTGTCGGCGTGGGTCGAACTGAGCCATCGTTCCCGTCGTTTTGCGACGCCATTCGGCGACAAGGCGGTCTTTAAGCAGGCGTACTCAAATAGAGGTTCGCCGATGAGCACCGTCAAGGGCGAAGGAAAGCCGTATAGCGAGCCTGTGTCAGTTTGGGAAGACACACGGTTACAAACTGTTAATAAGCTGGGCCGTTTGGCGCGATTTCGCAAGAAAACACCCCTGATCGACCGTTGCTTGAGCGCCCTGATGGATTGTTGTGGGCGTGGGCCGATCCTTAAAACGGCCCTCATCCTGTCGTCTATCGCTGCAACGGTTGATCAAATTGGGCGTTGAACGGCGCGCATTAAGCTTGTGCTGACGCTTGGGGTGGCGATGATCGTGCGAGACCAGTTTCAAAAGACGACACGCCCGTTTGACCGATAACCCTTCAGAAATCGACAATCCCGCACCAGGGCGGCCAAAGCGCGCGCCGAAGCGTCGCGTGCGTCGCCTATGGCTTGTCCTGCTGGGGGTTGTGGCTGTCGCCGTCGTCTTGTCCAGCGCCCTCTATCTCAACCGGCGCGCTGCAGCGCGTGAAGTTCTGGTCGGATGGCTGGACCGGCGCGGCATTGAGGCTGATGTCGACGTGCAGCGGTTGGAGCTGGATGGCTTTGTCGGGCGTATCCGGATCGGCGATGCGCGCGACCCGGACGTTGTCGTGGAACGGGTCGAGGTCGATTACGCCATCGGGATGCCCTGGTCGAAGGCCGGGTTGGGCGTGACGCCCAGCCGCATCCGTCTGGTGCGGCCAGTCATGCGGGCCAGTTGGAAGGCCGGAAGACTTTCGCTTGGATCGCTTGATCCCCTGATCAAGGAATTCACCGGCGGGCCGCCCCGTCCGGATTCACGCGCTCCGCTAATCATCGTCGAAGGCGGGCGCGGGCGGCTGGACACGGAATACGGCCCCGTACAGGCCCTGGTTGATGCGCGCGTCGATGACGGAAAGCTGATGCGGCTGAAAGGTCAGGCGACGGCGCAGGCGCTGAAGAGCGGCGACACGGAGGCGCGCGACCTCAGGGCTGACATCGACCTGACCACGACAGGCGATCGGGTCAAGCTGTTGATCGACGCCGGGGCGGCGGGTTTCAGGACCCAGGCGCTGAACGGCGAGACGGCGCGCCTGCTGCTGAACGGCGATCTGCCCTATCCCGACATGAAGATGCGTCGCGGCGATGGGCGCGCCGTGATCGACGCGGCCATGACCGGCGACGTGCTGGGCAACGCGGATACGAGGGCGCGCGACGCCGCGCTGACCGCTCGGTTCGACGGCACGGTGTCGGGCTGGATCGAAAGCTTTCGCGTGGAGGGTGCGACGGCGCTGGGTCTGAAGTCGACCCGCATCGACGGGCCGGACCTGCAGGTTGTCGGCGCCGACGCCGTCGCCGATGGCGGGCGGCTTGTCTTGTCACGCGACAAGGATTTCCGTTGGAGCCTGGCGACGCCAGTCACCCTGAACGCCGCATCTGGAAGAGCGGGGGAGGCCAGGGCGCAGGCCTTGAGGATTCAATCGTCGAACCTGACGATGGGCGGACGCAACGACACCTTCGAACTGACGGGCGCGGCGGCGACGACGGCGGGAGCCATTGGTTTTGGCGATCTTTCGCTCAAACGGGCGCACAGCGCCTTGAACCTCGATGTCGTCTATGATGGTGCGACGCGAATTTCAGCCGAGGGTTCGGTGGCGTCTGACGACGGCGCCTGGCCGTTGTTCGGTCCTGAAACCGTCGGCGAGATTGTCGAGCTGAAGGCGATGAAACGCGCCCTTGGGTCGTTCGCCTTCAATGCGCCCGCGCTGCGTTTCTCGACCGGCACGGGCGGAACGGATGTGGTTCTGTCCCAACCTGCGACCCTGACCCCGCGCAACGGCGGGGTGCTGACCATCGCCCAGGCCGGGCAGGCTGTTTATCAAGCCGAGCCAGGTCGTGTCGGCGGCGGCGCCTTGCAGATCAATGCGACACGCGGCGAAGGCCTGCCTGAATTGGCCGTCGCCGTTC
Organism: uncultured Brevundimonas sp.; assembly: GCA_963522565.1. Classification (GTDB taxonomy): domain Bacteria; phylum Pseudomonadota; class Alphaproteobacteria; order Caulobacterales; family Caulobacteraceae; genus Brevundimonas. Next base: position 15,980 of record CAUQZC010000012.1, read on the forward strand.
CCGAATGGCGTCTGACTGACGCCGGGTTCGAGGCGCATCTGAACGGCCGGGCCAGGCTGGACTTTGATCTGGCGCGCGGCATCGACGCGCGGACCAACGGCGTGCTGGCCATGGCCGATGGGCGGCTCACCTATGTCGCCGGGGACTGCGTCGCCCTGACGGTCGAGCGTCTGGCGATGGAGGAGAATGACGTCCATCAGGTCGCGGGCAGGCTGTGTCCTGGCGCAGAACCGCTGTTGAACTCGAAGGACGGCGTCTGGCGCGTGGCGGCGGATGTGCATGATTTCGAAGCTCAAGCCCCGTTCCTCGCCATGCGGTTCTCGGGGATCGCCGGCAAGCTGGCCGTGGACGGGACGTCTTCCGGCGTCGGCCTGACCGCCGATGTCGCCGAGGGGCGAGTGTCCGACACCACGGACCCGCAGCGTTTCACCCCCCTGGCCGCCTCGGGCCAGGTGCGGCTGGCCGATGAGCGCTGGTCGGGCGGGTTTGATCTGAAGGGAACCGGACCGGCGGCCTCGGCGTCCCTGGGCCGCCTGACCCTGGCGCACGACGGCGGCACGGGCGCGGGCGGGATCCAGATTTCGGTCCCCAGCATCGTCTTCGCAGAACATGGCCTGCAACCCGATATGCTGTCTTCCCTGGTCGAAGAGTTCATAAAGTCGCCGGTCGTCGGCGCGGTCGGTTTCGCGGGCCGTTTCGACTGGACCAAGGACGGCGAACCGACCTCCAGCGGCCGCTTGACCGTGCCGGGTCTTGATTTCACCAGTCCGGCAGGCGCGGTGAAAGGGCTGAAGGGCGACATCGTCCTGACCAGCCTGACGCCGCTGATCACCGCGCCCGATCAGCAGTTGACCATCGACGAAATGGAGATCGGCACCGACGTCACGGCGTTGGATCTGAAGTTTGATCTGGACGCCGAAGGTCTCAATGTCGCTGGCGGCACGGTGAATGCGGCGGGCGGCACGATCGCGTTGGAGCCGTTCGTCGTTCCTCTGGATCTGGAAAAGGGCTTCAACGGCGTGATCGTTCTGGACCGGGTCCAACTGGGCGATGTGGTCGCCGACACAGGGTTTGACGACAAGGTGCTGCTGGATGCGGTGGTGTCGGGGCGATTGCCTTTCACCTATGATCCGAAGAACGGGTTGAAGATCGTCGCCGGTTCGCTGGGCGCGGTGCAGCCGGGCAGGCTGTCGATCAAGCGTGAGGCTCTGACCGATGTCAGCGCGGGCGGAGCAGGCGAGGACGTGCCGCCGAACATGGTCGAGGATCTGGCCTATCAGGCGATGGAGAACCTGTCCTTTGACCTGTTGACCGCTGATGTGAACAGCATGGACGGCGGACGGGTGGCGGTCCTGTTCCATATCCGCGGCGACCATAATCCCCCGCAGCGCCAGGAATTGCGTCTGACGGTCGCCGAGTTGATCAGCCGCAAGTTCCTTCAGCGCAAGCTGCCCCTGCCGTCCGGCACCAAGATCGACCTGACGCTGGACACGACGCTGAACGCCAATCAGCTGATTTCGGACCTTCTGGCCGTCAATCGCGCCCGTAGCGGCCAGCAGGACGAACCTCAATAATATCAAACCTCGCCATTCAGCATGCGTTCACGCCGCGACATGCTATTAGATGTCTCAACCTTGGCCGAACCGGAGCCTGAGCCATGATCAACAAGCGCCAATTGGCGGGCCTCGGATTGGGGGCGGTCGTCGTCGCCGTCTCGGCCTGCGCGCCGACCATCCGCCTGGAGGTTGCGCCGATCCAGATTTACGCCAAATTGGATGCCGATGTGCGCGTTCGGCTGGATCAGGAGTTGCAACAACTGCTCCAGTCCAATCCGAACCTTTTCTGATCGCCTCGCTTTTTTTAGAAGGGACAGGCTGACATGACCTTCCGCAAATTCTTCGCCATCGGCGCGGCTGTGGCCGCCTTGGGCGTCGCCGGCGCCGCCGTCGCCCAGACGGGTGCGCAAAAGGCGCTGATCGACGCGGCCAAGGCCGCAGGCACGGTCGGCGAGCAGGCTGACGGCTACGTCGGTTTCCGCGTTCCGTCGTCTGACGCCAATCTGCGCTCCGCCGTGGACGCCACGAACGCCGGCCGTCGCGCCGCCTACGCTCGCAGCGCCGCCGACGCCGGCACCAGCGCCGATGTGGCGGGCGCCCGCATGTTCGAAAGCCAGCTTCTGCCCCGCATCTCGTCGGGCCAGTGGTACCGCAACGCCCAGGGCCAGTGGGTCCAGCGTTAAGCCGAACCTGAGGCGGACGATCCGTTGAACCGTCGGGCCGTCCGCCTTCTCTGTCGTCGTCGCTGTCGTGATTGCGGCGGCCATGACCGGGGCGATAGTCGCCTTGATCCGGGTCGCAGAGACTGAAGCGCTTCAGGCTGCTGCGCAGCGGTTGTCCAGCGCGGGCGCCAACAATCCCTCGGTCAGGGCGCGCACCACCGGAACCGCCACCGCATCTCCCATCAGCTTCAACGCTGCGCTCTGGCTTTTGGGCAATTGATAGTCGTCCGACACCCCCATCAGCCGCGCAGCCTCGCGCCCGGTCAGGCGACGGACGCGGATCCGTCCGTCGTCGCACACCACCACATATTGCCGCGATGAACCGCCTGCAGGCGTGCGCAGACAACCCGCCAGACCATCGAAACGGATTTCCAGTCGCTGAACCTTCACGCCATTCTCTGTCCTGACCCGGCGGTAGGCGGCGCCGACGCGCCGCTGGCCTGAGGCGAGGGCGGCGTCCAGGCGTGCCCTGTGCAGCGGTGAGGCGAGCGCCAGAAGATCGTTCGCATCCTCAAGCCATTTCACCTGGGAATCCGGCTCCAGCAGGGCGTCCAGGTCCAGATTGCGGCGCGACGGTGCGGGCATGGACCACCAGGCCCAGGCCTCGCGCACAGCCTGCGGCAGGCGCTGATAGGCGGCGATCAGCCGCGGAGAATGGAAGGGCGCAACCGGCGCGGCCATGGCGGGCGTCTCGCCCTTGATGGCGACCACGAACAGGCGCGGTCGGGACTGGGGCAGCCACAGCGCCGCATCCATCTCCAGCGCCCCGACCCGGTAACCTGCCTCGGCCATCGCGGTGCAGACGGCGGCGAAGTCGCGGCCCTGGCCCGAGGTCAGAAGCCCGATGACATTCTCCAGCACGATGACACGTGGCGCCCGGCCTTCGGACTGCAAACCTTGCATCAACCGCCAGAAGCCCCAGAAGGCGCCGGAACGCCCTGCCTCCAGCCCTCCGCGCGCGCCAGCCAGACTGACGTCCTGACAAGGCGACGACGCCCAGCACAGGTCCGGCCGGCCTGGCAGGTCGCCCACATCCAGCGCCCACACATCGCCTTGGTGAAACGGCGTGTCTGGATGATTGGCGCGAAAGGCGGCCGCCTTCATCGCATCCATGTCATTGGCGAAGACGGTGTCGATGCCGGCCGGGCCGTGAGACAGCCCTAGTCCCGCCAGGCCGCCCCCGGCGAAGAACTCATAGGCGGACGGGCGAATCGACATGCAGACATCTTACCGCAGGCCTCAGCCTTGACCGAGGCCGCCTTCATCCTCACTTGCGGCGGGAGTGAGGAAGTCTGTCATGCGTCGCAATCTTGTCGTTCCACCCGTGCTTCTGGCTGTCGGCCTTTCCCTGGCCGCCTGCTATGATCGTGAGCAGAACAAGCCTCAGTCAGCCCCCGCGCCCGAGGTTGAAGCGGTCCTGGGGGGTGTTGATCTCGCCAAACCGGTCCGGGCCGTGGGGACCGAGCCGTTCTGGAGCGTGGACATCACGCGCGACGGCCTGACCTACACCCGCGTCGATCAGCCGACGCGCCGCGCGCCGAACCGGGGCGTGACGATGCAGGGAACCGTGGCCACCTTCGCCACATCGACCGACATCAAGGAAGCCCTGAACGTCACCCTGATCGCCACCGAATGTTCAGACGGCATGAGCGACCGTGTCTATCCGCTGACGGCGCGGGTCGAGATCGGCAATGACAGCCTGACGGGCTGCGCCGCCTCGACTTCGGCCATCATGAATGCGGGAGAAAGCGGCCCGGTGGTGGATCGCCCGGCAGGCTAGGGCGATCGACATTAAACACCAAACCGTCATTCCGGGACTGAGCGAAGCGAAGAATCCGGAACCCAAGACTGCTGCGCCATTGCTGGGGGGCATTCGGCGTCGGATTGCGAGCCTCCTGGGTTCCGGGTTCGTCCTACGGACGCCCCGGAATGACGGTAGGACCGCCTCACCACCAGTCGGCTTCGCGCAGGGCGCGGGCGTGACGACGGCTTACCGGCGCGGACAGACCGCCCTCGAGCGTCAGGGTGGCGCGTCCGTCGCCGCGTTCGACGCCGCGCACGGCGTCTTTGGCCACCCACCAGCTGCGGTGTGTCTGGGCGCCTTCCAGCCCCTCCAACTCCTCCAGCGCATCTGACAGCCGCATCAGGATCAGGTCCGAACCCCGGTCGGTGTGGATGCGCAGATAATGATCCTCGGCCTGGACCGCCAAGATCCGCGCGCCCCTCAGTTTCAGGGGCAGGCGGTCGAGGAACCGCGGCGGGCGAAGCGCGTCTGGCGCGGCTGCGTGGGTCTGGGGCGGCTGGGCGCGGCCCAGGAAGACGTTTGCGGCGGTGACGACGACGGTGATGACCGCGACCGGCCCGACCAAATAGGGCAAGACCTTCAACGGATAGGGCGGGTGTCCGAAGAACGGGCCGGTGGCGGCCCAGATCAGAACGCTCAGCGGCCCGGTGATGACCAGGCTGAGACAGGCGACGGCCAGCCAGGGGCGTTCATCGGCGTCCACGAACCGGCTCACCAACAGGCCGCAGATGTGGCCCCAGAAGCCGCCGACAAGCAGGGCGAAAGTCCAGTAGGCCAATCTTTTCAGCAGCGGCGCCGCACCGGTTCCGAACGCGCCGGTCGCGGTCATCAGAAGGGCGGCGATCAGGGCCACGATCACCCCGCGAAGCAGGATGGGATTACGGTCGTTGCGTGGGGTCTTCATTCGCGTCTTGAGACCATGATTTTGATTGCTGTGAAAGCGCGGTCGTTGGCGAAGGGCAGGTGGTCGCTGACGAATGGGGACGGGCGGGTTGGGCCGCTCCCCTGCATGAAGGCGAAAACGGAGTGTCCCATGACCGCCTATCGCCGCCTTATCGGCCCTGTCATCGCCCTCACGCTGCTGATCGTCCCATTGGCCGGATACCTGCTGGCCGATGAGGCGCGGCTGGCGCGGCTCGGCTTTCGCCTTCACGCGCCAGACTGGCGGTTGATGCAGGAGGCCGGGCTGGTGATCCAGTTGCACGTCGTCGGTGCTCTCACGGCCCTGGCGATCGGCACGGTTCTGCTGGTCGGGGTGAAGGGTACGCGCAGGCACCGGATCCTGGGCTGGAGCTGGGTCGCGGCCATGGCGGTCACGGCGACCAGCTCCCTGTTCATTCACCGGATAAATCCTGGCGGCCTGTCTGTGATACATCTGCTCAGCGGCTGGACGATCATCAGCCTGCCGATGGCCATTTACGCCATTCGTCGCGGCAAGGTGCAGGCGCACAGGCGCGCCATGACCGGGATGTTCGTCGGCGGTCTGATCGTGGCGGGCGCCTTCACCTTCCTGCCCGGACGGCTGATGTGGGCGATCTTCTTCGGTTAGGCTCAGGGTTTGGGTGACATGCCGACCACGGCGCGGAAACCGGCTGCGGCGAAGCGCACCATATAGTCCCCTGCCGTCTCCAGATCACCAGACCGGGCCTTGCCGCCCGACAGTCGGTCCAGCCGCCCCGTCTCGCCCAGCGTCAGGGTCAGTGCGCCGGACAGATTGTGGTACCCCCAATACAGATCGATCTCGCTGGCGTCGGGCAGGGTGACGGCGATCAGTTCGATCAGACGGTGGATGGCCGGGTCGAAATAGCGGGCCATGGTCTCGCCGCCGAAGGCCGGGTTGGCGTTGGTCTGGGCCACCAGGGCGGCATAATGCTTCCAGCCCGGCCCGCCTTTCAGCGACCATTCGAACGGCGGCCGCAGGAAGGCCTCCAGCAGGCCTTCCAGCGTCATTTCGGTCCCGGCGTCGTCGGCATAGCGGTTGATGGCGGCGACCCGGTCGTTGTTCCAGACCTCGGCCCGGCGCAGGAAGACCGCGTCGAACAGTTCGCGCTTGGCGCCGAAATAATAGTGGACCAGCGCCGTATCGACGCCCGCCTCGCGCGCCACCTCGCGGATGGTCACGCCGTAGAAGCCGTGTTTCGAGAACAGGTCCTCGGCGGCGTCCAGGATCAGCTCGCGCGTCTCGCCCGCCGCATTGGCCTGGGCCTTGGGCGGTCGGCCGCGTCGAGACGGCGCGGCGCCCGGCGGCTTGCGCCGCGCGGCGGCGACAGGGCGCGGCGGAATCGCGAGTTCGGTCTTGCTCATGACGCCACGCTATGCGGCCGCAGCCCCTGGTGCAACGGCGCCACGCTTTGGCTGCCGGGTGACGTAGGGGAATAGCGAAGGTTTGACAGCCGGCTCAAAGCGCGTCACCAATCGTGGAAATCATTGAACGCTGAATAAAAGCGTCAACGGGCTGGAAACGACAACAAGGGGTTTGATCATGAACCATCATGTGAAATGCGTGCTGCTGGCTGGCGCGGCGTGGGGCGTGCTTGCGGGGGCCTCGGTCGCCCAGGATGCGGAAGCGACGGCCCAGGCGGCGAACAGTCGGGCCGCGACCGCCCAGGAGGCCGCGACCGTCGACGACATCGTCGTCACCGCGCGCCGTCGTGCGGAAACCCTGCAGGACGTGCCGGTCGCCGTCACCGCCGTCAGCGGCGAACAGCTTGAGGCGCGCGGCGCCCTGGACATCACCGAACTGGCGCGTTCGACGCCCAGCCTGACGTTGAACGCGGCGCGAGGCTCCAACTCGACCCTGATCTCCTTCATTCGCGGCGTGGGCCAGCAGGACCCGCTGTGGGGCTTCGATCCCGGCGTCGGCCTCTATATCGACGACGTCTATGTGGCCCGCCCGCAGGCCGCCGTTCTGGACATTTTCGACGTGCAGCGCGTCGAGGTCTTGCGCGGACCGCAAGGCACCCTGTACGGCCGCAACACCATCGGCGGGGCGATCAAATATGTCACCAGCCGCATCAACGCCGATGAGCCGGAAGGACGGCTGCGCGCCTCCTACGGCAGCTATAACCAGCGTGACCTGGTCGCCAGCGCCCAACTGCCGTTCAATGATCAGTTCAAGATGTCCGCCGCCCTGGCCCGCTATCTGCGCGACGGTTACGGCACGAACCTGAACACCGGCAACGACCACTACAACAAGGACGTCACCGCCTTCCGCGCCAGTGCGGAGTGGACGCCGACCGACAATCTGTTCTTCCGACTGGCCGGTGATCTGGTCAACGACGATTCCAACGCCCGCCACGGCCACCGCGAGGTCGCGCCGTCGCCGTCGGATGTCTATGACACCAACGCAGGCGCGGGTGACAAGAACCGCGTTCAGACGCGCGGCCTGTCGCTGACCGGCGAATGGAAGATGAGCGACATGTTCACCTTCAAGTCGATCACGGCCTATCGGGACGGCTTCACGCGCGGCAACATCGACTTCGACAACCTGCCCCAGCCCATCCTCGATATCCCGGCCGCCTATGACGACGATCAGTTCAGCCAGGAGTTTCAGGTTCTGGTCAGTGCGGGCCGTCTGAATGGCGTCGCCGGCGTCTTCTACATGGACGCCAACGCCTCGGGCGCCTTCGACACCGTCGTGGGGCTGGCCAATCTGACCACCCTGACTTCGGGTTCCGTGGCCACCAAGAGCTACGCCGCCTTCGCCGACTTCAGCTACGACGTGACTGACGCCCTGTCGGTCTCGGTCGGCGGCCGGTTCACCAAGGACGAGAAGGAAGGTACGGTCTTCCGCCAGCAGTATCTGGGCATCCGCAGCCCCTATTTCGGCAACAACGCCGCCGTGCCGCTGGGTCTGCCGCGCACCAACTACACCCGCACCCGCGAGTTCGAGAAGTTCACGCCCCGTGTCTCGGTCAATTACAAGTTCGGTCCTGACCTGACCGCCTACGCCTCGTGGGGCCAGGGCTTCAAGTCCGGCGGCTTCGACATGCGCGGCGATGCGGTTCTGTATCCCTCCACGGTTGACGGCTATGCGCCGGAGACGGTCGAAACCTATGAGATCGGGCTGAAGGGCTCCCTGCTGAATCGTCGGCTGACCTTCGCCACGGCGATCTTCGATTCCAGCTATGAGAACCAGCAGATCACGACCCAGTATCCGGCCGGCGCCACCGTCGCCTCGGTGGTGGACAATGTCGGTTCGTCCTCAATCCGCGGCTGGGAGTTCGAAGGCCGTTTCCGTGCGACCAGCGCCCTGACGCTGAACGCTTCGCTCAGCTATATCGATGCCAAGTTCGACCAGTTCCTGGCCTATATCCCGACCGCTTCGGGCAATACGTCCTGCCCCACCCTGCCGGGGTGCGTCGTCGACGTGTCGTCGCAGCGCCACTTCCAGAACACGCCGGAATGGACCGGCTCGATCGGGGCGACCTACAACTGGTTCATGGAGAACGGTTCGTCGATCGCCTTCATCCCGTCGGTCGCCTATCGCGGCGCCTATCAGCAGTTCGAGACGCCCTCGCCCCTGCTCGATCAGGGCGCCTACTGGATGTATGACGCCAGCATCGTCTGGACCTCGTCCGACGACCGCCTGACCTTCGGCGTTCACGGCAAGAACCTGGGCGACGAGCGCTATCGTGTTGGCGGCTACAGCTTCCCCGGCGCTCTGACCGGCGATTCGATCATCGGCTTCTACGGCCCGCCGCGCACAGTCACGGCGACCCTGGGCCTGAAGTTCTGATTGCGATCTGAACGCCTGAACGAGGGGCGGCGGTCTCAGGGCCGCCGCCCTTTGCTTTGCAGGGAGCGGGCTTGCAGCTAGGCTCCTTCCAACAACAAGACGCCGAGGGAAAACGCCGATGACGACGGATACGCTGACGGTTCAGGATGAGGCGCGGTCCGAACGGCCCGAGCGGCCCGCCTATCGCTTCTATGTGCTGGCGGTGCTGGTGCTGATCTACATGCTGAACTTCCTGGATCGGCAGATCATCGGGATTCTGGCCGCGCCGCTGAAGGCCGAGTTCGGTCTGTCCGACAGCCAGTTCGGCCTGTTGGGCGGCATCGCCTTCGCCTCGGTCTATTCGACCCTGGCCATTCCTCTGGCCTGGCTGGCGGACCGCTACAGCCGGGTCTGGATCATGACCGGAGCGCTGGCCGTCTGGTCGGGCTTCACCGCCCTGTGCGGCATGGCGGGGTCGTTCACACAGCTGTTCCTTTGCCGCATGGGCGTGGGTGTGGGCGAAGCGGGCGGCGTTGCGCCGGCCTATTCGCTGATTTCGGATTACTTCCCGCCGCATCAGCGTGCGCGGGCCCTGGCCGTCTTCGCCTTCGGCATTCCGCTGGGCATGGCGGCGGGCACCCTGGTCGGAGGCCTGCTGGCCTCGACCTATGGTTGGCGCACGGCCTTCATCGTCGTGGGCCTTCTGGGGCTTCTGGTGGCGCCCCTTCTGCGTCTGACCGTGCGCGATCCCAAGCGGGGCGGGACCGATGCGCTCAAGACCCAAGCACAGGTCGAAGCCCTGGCCGCCGCGCCGGTCGGTTCGGACAAGGCGGGCAAGGTCGCCGCCCAGATCATGCTGGGCGTCGGCGCCAGCGCCCTGGTCCTGGCGGCCCTGGTCCAGTTTGCGGGCCTGAATCTGGGTAATCCGCTCCTGTTCGTCTTTGGCGGCCTGCTGGCCATGGTCATCGGCGTCTCGTTGATGGTGGCGCGCCGGACGGCCTCGGTGGTCATTCCAAAGCGCAGCTTCTGGCTGCTGGCGCTGGGCGCGGCTTCCTCGTCGGTCTGCGGCTACGGCGTGGCGGGCTGGCTTCCGCTGTTCTTCATGCGCAGCTTCAACCTGACCCTGGCCCAGACCAGCTGGTATTATTCCGGCATCGCCCTGATCGGCGGCATTCTCGGGATCTGGATGGGCGGCGCCATCGCCGACAAGTTGTCCAAGCGCGGCAAGGGCGCCTATCCGCTGGTTCCCGCCATCGCCTTCATGATCTCTGCGCCCTGCTTCATCCTGGCGATGAATTCGCCCTGGCTGATCGGATTTGTCCTGCCGGGCGGCGGCAGCCATTCGCAACAGTTGATCCTGGCCTTCCTGATCTTCCTTCTGCCCACGGGTCTGAACCTGGCGTGGCTGGGGCCAGTGTCGGCGGCGATCCAGCATCTGGTTCCCTCCGCCATGCGCTCGACCGCGTCGGCTCTGTTCCTCCTGATCAACAATCTGTTGGGGATCGCGGTCGGCTTCTTCTACTTCGGCTGGATGAGCGATCTTCTGGCTCCGCGCTTCGGTGACGAGAGCCTGCGCTGGGCCATCTACACCGGCATGGGCTTCTATGTTCTGGCCGCGGTTCTGCTGTTCGGCGCCTCGCGCACGCTAAAGCGCGACTGGGTCGACTGAGGCGCTGGAGCATGATCGTTTTAGACGGAACCGCTACGCGGTTTCGACAGAAGCTTGAATCATGCTCTCGCTTAATATCTGGAGCCTGATTCCCCGCATCGACCGAATCGCGCAGCGATTCCATCTCAGCGGATCAGGCTCTCGACCAAAAGCATGGGCCCCGGCTGTTGCGCCTGCGAACAGCCGGGGCCTATAAGCCCCGCAACTTTCCCAGCAGCGGTTGCGGCGGTCACTCATGAACATTCACGAATATCAGGCCAAGCAGGTCCTCAAAGGTTTCGGCGCTCCGGTCGCCGAGGGCGTGCCCATCACTTCGGCGGATCAGGCGGAAGCCGCCGCCAAGCAGTTGCCTGGCCCCCTCTATGTGGTGAAGTCGCAGATCCACGCCGGCGGACGCGGCAAGGGCAAGTTCAAGGAACTGCCTGCTGACGCCAAGGGCGGCGTGCGTCTGGCCTTCTCGATCGAGGACGTGGTCAAGAACGCCCAGGAAATGCTGGGCAACACCCTGGTCACCGCCCAGACGGGCGACGCCGGCAAGCAGGTCAATCGCCTCTACATCGAAGACGGCGCCGACATCGCCCGTGAACTGTATTGCTCGCTGCTGGTCGACCGTGAGTTCGGCCGCGTCTCCTTCGTCGTCTCGACCGAAGGCGGCATGGACATCGAAGCCGTCGCCCACGACACGCCCGAGAAGATCAAGTCGGTCGTCATCGATCCGGCTGCAGGCGTTACCGACGCCGACGTCGCCGCCATCAACGACGCGCTGGCCCTGACGGGCGAGGCTGCCGAAGACGGCAAGTCGCTGTTCCCCATCCTGTACAAGGCCTTCGTCGAGAAGGACATGTCGATGCTGGAGATCAACCCGCTGATCGTCATGGAGAACGGCCGGCTGCGCGTGCTGGACGCCAAGGTCAGCTTCGACGGCAACGCCCTGTTCCGCCACGAAGACATCAAGGCGCTGCGTGACGAAACCGAAGAAGACGCCAAGGAAATCGAAGCGTCCAAGTGGGACCTGGCCTATGTCGCCCTCGACGGCAACATCGGCTGCATGGTCAACGGCGCGGGCCTGGCCATGGCGACGATGGACATCATCAAGCTGTACGGCAAGGAGCCGGCCAACTTCTGCGACGTCGGCGGCGGCGCCGGCAAGGAGAAGGTCGCAGCGGCCTTCAAGATCATCACCGCCGACCCCAAGGTCGAAGGCATCCTGGTCAACATCTTCGGCGGCATCATGAAGTGTGACGTCATCGCCGAGGGCGTGGTCGCCGCCGTTCAGGAAGTGGGCCTGAAGGTGCCGCTGGTCGTGCGTCTGGAAGGCACCAATGTCGAACTGGGCAAGAAGATCCTGAACGAAAGCGGCCTGGCCATCACCGCCGCCGACGATCTGGACGACGCCGCCCAGAAGATCGTCGCGGCCATCGGCTGAGTTCGTTCGCTTAACCGTCCCTGATCGGGTCCGGTTGGAGAGAGGCCTTGGCCAAGTTCGAAGTGGTCGCTCTGGCGCTGGCGCCGGAGCGGCACATCGCCACCTTCATCGCCCATTACCGGCGCAGAGGCGCGGATCGCATCCGCGTCTTCTTCGACGGCGAGACGGCTTTGGCTGGCGACTTCGAAGGCGGTGAGGTGGTCGCCTGCGACGACGGCTTCTGGCGTGATCTGGGTGTTGCGCGCCCTGACAGCGTCGAGAACCGTCAACGCGCGGTCTATGACCTGGCCTATCGCAGCGCGGCCGCCGACTGGCTTTTGGTCGTCGATGTCGACGAGTTCATTCTGGGCGAGGGGTCTCTCCCGGACCTGCTGGACACGATCGAACCCGGTCGCGAGAGCGTGATCTTCCCCACGGTCGAGGCGGTTTATGACACCCGCCATGATCTATCTCAGGAGTACGGCGCGGCGTTTTTCCGCAAGTCCTATGGAAAGCCGTTCAGCTCCATCCTGCCGTATCTCATCTATCCGGGGTGCGGCGGCTTCTTCACCAAGGGGCTGCTCGGTCACGACATGGGCAAGCACGCGGTCAGGACGGGGCTGGAAGGGGTCGAGGTCGACATCCACGAATCCAAGCGCGGCGGTGTTCCGTTTCAGGCCGCACGGACCAGGAGGCTGCTTCTGGCCCATTATGACGCCATTAGCCTGGAGCAGTGGCGCGCGAAATGGGACCGGCGGCTGGCGGTGCAGGACACGATGGAGATGGGCCGGAAGCGCAGCCTGCAATCCACGATCTACACCCGGGCGCGCCGCCTGGGCGAAGAGGTCGAACTGTTCCGGCGCATCTATGTCGTCGGGGGGCTCCAGACCTTCGTCCTTCGCAGCCTAAACCTAATTATTCCGAATAAAACCAACGATTTGACTGTCTAGAGAGAGCCTCACATGTCCATCCTAGTCAATAAAGACACCAAGATCATCGTCCAGGGCCTGACCGGCAAGACCGGCGGCTTCCACACCGAACAGGCGCTGGCCTATCACGGCACCCAGATGGTCGCGGGCGTGCACCCGACCAAGGGCGGCACGAACTGGACGGGTTCGCACGGCGAAACCCTGCCAATCTACGCTTCCGTCGCCGAAGCCAAGGAGGCCACGGGCGCTGACGCCAGCGTGATCTATGTCCCGCCCGCAGGCGCCGCCGCCGCCATCATCGAGGCCATCGACGCCGAAGTTCCCTTCATCACCTGCATCACCGAAGGCATCCCGGTGATGGACATGGTCAAGGTGAAGCGCCGTCTGGAAGGCTCCAAGTCGCGCCTTCTGGGTCCGAACTGCCCGGGCATCCTGACGCCGGACGAGTGCAAGATCGGCATCATGCCGGGCTCCATCTTCAAGAAGGGCAATGTCGGCATCGTGTCGCGCTCCGGCACCCTGACCTATGAAGCCGTCTTCCAGACCACCAACGAAGGCCTGGGCCAGACGACGGCCGTCGGCATCGGCGGCGACCCGGTCAAGGGCACCGAGTTCATCGATGTGCTGGAAATGTTCCTGGCCGACCCGGAAACCACCTCGATCATCATGATCGGTGAAATCGGCGGCGGCGCGGAAGAAGATGCGGCCCAGTTCCTGATCGACGAAGCCAAGAAGGGCCGCTCCAAGCCGATGGCCGGCTTCATCGCCGGACGCACCGCGCCCAAGGGCCGCACCATGGGCCACGCCGGCGCTGTGGTTTCGGGCGGCAAGGGCGACGCGGAGTCCAAGATCGCCGCCATGGAATCGGCTGGCATCAAGGTCTCGCCTTCGCCCGCACGTCTGGGCAAGACTCTGGTCGAAGTCCTCAAGGGCTGAATTAGGTTCAGCTTTCTCCTTTTCCGAGTGAGGAGGAGAGGCTGTAACAATCCAGTTCGCGCATCAAATGTGCGGATGGCGGCTCAGATTGACGCCCTCGACTTTGGTCGGGGGCGTTTTTTTGATCCCTGCGACCAAATTCTCACCGAATTGCCCCCTTTCGGCCATGACCCATTAGGAAACCCGGCCTATATGAATGGCGCGCCCCTCACGGAGATGTGTCCGGTCGGGTCCAGGGATTAGACGAGAACCATGGCGGACGATGCAGGTCGGCTGAATCAGGTCTTTGCCGAGACCTCTTTCCTCTACGGGGCCAATGCCGCCTATATTGAGGAGCTTCACGAGAAGTGGGCCAATGATCCGGCCTCCGTCTCGGCCGAGTGGAAGACCTTCTTCGACCAGCTTCGCGACAACGCCGCCAGTGTGAAGGCCTCGGCCGAGGCGGGCAGCTGGGGGCGCGGCGTCGCCACTGAGCCGACCGAAGAGACGGGTGTGTTCGACGGTCGCTGGCCGGCTCCCAAGCCGGATCCCAAGAAACCCGGCGCCGTTCCGCCCGCCGCAGCAAAGGCCGCGCCTGCCGAGGTTTCGGCCGACGCCATCCGCGCCGCTGCTCATGATTCCATTCGCGCCCTGATGCTGATCCGCGCTTATCGCGTGCGCGGCCACCTGCAGGCGCAGCTTGATCCTCTCGGCATCGAGCAGCCGGTCGAAAATCCGGAGCTGACGCCTGAGTTCTACGGCTTCAGCGCCGCCGATCTGGACCGTACGATCTTCCTCGACGGCGTCTTGGGTCTGCAGACCGGCTCGATCCGACAGGTGCTGGACCTGCTCAAGCGCACCTACTGCGGCACGATCGGCATTCAATACATGCATATCGCCGAGCCGGAGGAGAAGGCCTGGCTCCAGCAGCGTTTCGAAGGCCCGGACAAGTTCGAGCAGAACGCCTTCACCAAGGAAGGCAAGCTGGCCATCCTGAACAAACTGATCGAGGCCGAAGGCTTCGAACGCTTCCTGCACAAACGCTTCCCCGGCACCAAGCGGTTCGGTCTGGACGGTGGCGAAGCCATGGTGCCGGCGCTGGAGCAGGTCATCAAGCGTGGCGGCAATCTGGGCGTCGATGAAGTCGTGCTGGGCATGGCCCACCGCGGCCGCCTGAACGTGCTCGCCGCCGTGATGGGCAAGCCCTACAAGGTCATCTTCCACGAGTTCCAGGGCGGTTCGGCCGTCCCCAGCGACATCGAGGGCTCGGGCGACGTCAAATACCACATGGGCGCCTCGTCGAACCGCGAATTCGACGGCAACCACGTCCACCTGTCGCTGACCGCCAACCCGTCCCACCTGGAAATCGTCAACCCGGTGGTTCTGGGCAAGGCGCGCGCCAAACAGGCGTTCGACATCCGCGAGGCCAACGAGGGCGTGCCCGAGGGCCAGTGGGCGCTGGACCGCTCCAAGGTCGTGCCGCTGCTGATCCACGGCGACGCCGCCTTCGCCGGTCAGGGCGTTGTGGCCGAATGTTTCGCCCTGATGGGGCTTAAGGGGTACCGCACCGGCGGCACCCTGCATTTCGTCATCAACAACCAGATCGGCTTCACCACCAGCCCGCGCAACTCACGTTCCTCGCCCTATCCGTCGGATGTGGCGTTGATGGTCCAGGCGCCGATCTTCCACGTCAACGGCGACGATCCCGAGGCGGTCGTCTTCGCCTCCAAGGTGGCCACCGAATACCGCCAGAAGTTCAACAAGGACGTGGTGGTGGACATGTTCTGCTACCGCCGCTTCGGCCACAACGAAGGCGACGATCCCACCTTCACCCAGCCGCTGATGTATTCGAAGATCCGCGCCCAGCCGTCGACGCGCGAACTCTATTCGCAGCGGCTGGTCGAACAGGGCGTGATCACCCAGGCTGATGTTGACGCCGAACTGTCGCGCTTCGAAGCCTTCCTCGATGAGCAATTCGAAGCCGGCAAGACCTGGACCGCCGACAAGGCTGACTGGCTGGACGGCCAGTGGAAGGGGCTGCAGGCGCCCAAGGACGAGGCGCGCGGCGAGACTGCCGTTCCCCTGGCCAAGCTGCAGGATCTGGGTCACCGCCTGACCACGATTCCCAACAGCGTCGACATGCACAAGACGCTGAAACGCGTCATCGACGGTCGCCGCGAAGCCATCACCTCGGGCGAGGGGCTGGATTGGGCCACCGCCGAAAGCCTGGCCTTCGCCTCGCTGCTGGATGAAGGTTTCCCGGTCCGGCTGTCAGGGCAGGATTCGGTGCGCGGCACCTTCTCGCAACGTCACTCGGGCATCATCGATCAGACGACCGAAGAGCGGTACATGCCGCTGAACAACCTGGGCGAAGGCCAGGCGAACTTCGAAGTGATTGACTCGGCCCTGTCCGAAGAAGCGGTGCTGGGTTTCGAATACGGTTACTCGCTGGCTGACCCCAACACATTGGTGATGTGGGAAGCCCAGTTCGGCGACTTCGTGAACGGCGCCCAGGTGGTGATCGACCAGTTCATCAGTTCTGGCGAGCGCAAATGGCTGCGCATGAGCGGCCTGACCATGCTGCTGCCGCACGGCTATGAAGGCCAGGGCCCGGAACACTCCTCGGCCCGCCTGGAGCGCTTCCTGCAGCAGTGCGCCGAAGACAATATGCAGGTCGCCAACTGCACGACGCCGGCCAACTACTTCCACATCCTGCGTCGCCAGATGCACCGGTCGTTCCGCAAGCCGCTGATCCTGATGACGCCGAAGTCTCTTCTGCGTCATAAGAAGGCGGTCTCCAGCCTCAAGGATCTGGCCGAGGGTTCGTCCTTCCACCGCCTGTTGCGCGACGACGCCGAACTGCGTCCCGACGTCGCCGGCATCAAGATCAAGGCCGACAAGGACATCCGCCGCGTCATCCTGTGCTCGGGCAAGGTCTATTACGACCTGCTGGACGCGCGCGAGAAGAAGGCCAAGGACGGACAGGCCGTGGACGATGTCTACATCCTGCGTCTGGAGCAGTTCTATCCGTGGCCGATCCAGTCGCTGCGCAAGGAACTGGCGCGCTTCCCCAACGCTGAGGTCGTGTGGTGCCAGGAAGAGCCGAAGAACATGGGCGGCTGGACCTTCGTCGATCCGTGGCTGGAACTGACCCTGGACAAGCTGGACGTCGCCTCCAAGCGCGGGCGCTACGTCGGTCGTCCCGGCTCGGCCTCCACGGCGGCCGGCCTGATGAGCCGACACCTGAAGGAACTCGAGACCTTCACCAACGAAGCCTTCGCCTGATACACCCTGTAAAGACCGATCTAAAGACAAGCTGGACCTGACATGGCCGACATCCTGACCCCCGCACTCGGTGAATCCGTCTCCGAAGCCACCATCGCGAAATGGACCAAGAAGGTCGGTGATGCGGTCAAGAAGGACGAGGTTCTGGTCGAGCTTGAGACCGACAAGGTCTCGCTGGAGGTCGTTTCGCCTGCAGACGGCACCCTGAGCGACATCAAGGCGGGTGAGGGCGACACCGTCGTCCCCAACACGGTTCTGGGCGTGGTCTCCGAAGGCGTTTCGGCGGCGCCGGCAAAGGCTGCTGCCGCGCCCAAGGCGGAAGCCAAGTCGTCCCCGGCTGCTGCGACGCCTGCCGCCGCCGCCATCGACATCAACGTCCCGACCATGGGGGAAAGCGTCGCTGAAGGCTCGATCGGCAAGTGGGTCAAGAAGAACGGCGACGCGGTCAAGAAGGACGAACTGCTGGTCGAGATCGAGACGGACAAGGTCGCGGTCGAGGTTTCGGCCCCGGCTGACGGCGTTCTGACCATCGACGCGGACGAAGGCGCGACGGTCACGCCTGGCCAGAAGATCGGTTCGGTCGCGGCTTCGGGCGCCGCCTCCGCCCCTGTCGCGGCTGCGCCTGCTCCGGCTGCCGCCCCCGCCAACACAGGCTCGGCCCAGGTCTCCACCTCCAAGAACGAAACCCTGTCGCCCGCCGTCCAGCGCGTGGTCGGCGAGAACAAGCTGGACCCCAAGACCATCGCCGCGACGGGGCCCAAGGGCAACATCACCAAGGCTGACGCCATCGCCGCCATTGGCCAGGCGGCGGCTCCGGCCCCTGCCGCCGCTGCTGCGCCTGCCGCGCCGCGCGCCGACCAGCCGCGCGAAGAGCGGGTGAAGATGACGCGCCTGCGTCAGACCATCGCCCGTCGTCTGAAGGAATCGCAGAACACGGCCGCCCAGCTGACCACCTTCAACGAGGTGGACATGACCAACGTCATGGCCCTGCGCGCCCAGTACAAGGAGGTGTTTGAAAAGCGCCACGGCGTGAAGCTGGGCTTCATGTCCTTCTTCACCAAGGCGGTCGTCGCGGCCCTGCACGAAATTCCGGCCGTCAACGCCGAGATCGACGGCACGGACATCATCTACAAGAACCACTACGACATCGGTGTCGCCGTCGGCACCGACAAGGGGCTGGTGGTTCCGGTTCTGCGCGACGCGGACACCCTGTCGCTCGCCGGCATCGAAAAGGGCATCGGCGCCCTGGGCAAGGCCGCCCGTGACGGCGCCCTGACCATGGATCAGATGCAGGGCGGCACCTTCACCATCACCAACGGCGGCACCTATGGGTCGCTGATGTCGACGCCGATCCTGAACGCGCCGCAGTCGGGCATCCTGGGGATGCACAACATCGTCCAGCGCCCGATGGCCATCAACGGCGAGGTCAAGGTCCGCCCGATGATGTACCTGGCCCTCAGCTACGATCACCGCATCGTGGACGGCAAGGAGGCGGTGACCTTCCTGGTTCGCATCAAGGAACTGCTGGAAGATCCGCAACGGGCCCTGCTGGACCTGTAAGTCACGAAGGGGCGGCCGATAGGGCCGCCCCTTTTTCGTTCTCGCAGAGGGTTCGCCGATGCTGACGCTGCACACCGCGCCCGGCTCCTGCAGTCGCGCCAGCCACATCGCGCTGGAGGAGGCGGGGCTGGATTATCAGGCCCGCTTCGTCGACTTCGCCCGCGGCGATCAGCGCCAGCCGGACTTCCTGGCGATCAATCCCAAGGGCCGGGTGCCGGCGCTGGTCACGGATCATGGCGTTCTGACCGAGGGGCCGGCCATCCTGGCCTATATCGCAGCCCTGGCGCCCCAGGCCCGACTGGCGCCGACCGAACCGTTCGATTTCGCCCGAATGCAGGCCTTCAACCTCTATCTGGCCTCGACCATCCACGTCGCCCATGCCCACGGCCGCCGCGCCGCCCGCTGGAGCGACGATGCCGCCGCCCAGGCCAGCATGGCCGCCAAGGTCAGCGACAATATGCGCGCCGGCTTCGAACTGATCGAAGCGTCGCTGGTCGGCGACTGGGTGATGGGCGACGTCTATTCGGTCGCTGATCCCTATTTGTTCGTCTTCTCGGGCTGGTTAGAGAGCGACGGGGTCGACATCGCCCGCTTCCCCAGGGTCGCAGACCATTTCGAACGCGTGTCCCAGCGCCCCGCCGTCCAGCGCGTGCTGGCCTGGGAGTCCGCGCGGGCGGCCTGAGATACCAACGGTTGTGTCTTGGCGGCTTCGGTTCGGCTGCATCATCGACCCCCATTGATTTATCGCATTTCAGGCCGCCGGATTTCGTGGCCATATTCTCGCCATGGAATGGGCGGCGCGCGCGATCGGTGTGTTCTATGTCATGGGAGGGCTGCTGCTGCTGAGCCAGTCCTGGCTGAACTGGCGCCTGCAGGCGGCGCTGTCACGGTACGTGCGCATCCGCCTTGATGACTATGTTGAAGAACTGGCGACCGCCCTTGGCGGGGTGACGGTGCTGGCGTCGGGTCTGGCGCTGGCGCTGCTCAGCACTTGGGCGGTGTCGGCCTTTGTCGCGGGCTGGGTGACCCAGGCGGTCTATCTGCTGTGGGCCAACCGGGGCGCATGGAGCCGCAGCGCCTTTGTGGTCCGCTGCCGCCGTCAAAGCGTCCACGCCTTCGCCGGTTTCACCGCCGTCACCGCCCTGGTGCTTTGTCTGCCCCTGATGGGGCTGCTGCGCTGATCAGCCGAACTCGGCTTCCAGATCGGCCAGGCGCGCGGCCTGATCCTCGGCGATCAGGGCGTCCAGCAAGGGATCGATGTCGCCTTCCATGATCTGAGGCAGGCTGTGCAGGGTCAGGTTGATGCGGTGATCGCTGACCCGGCCTTGCGGATAGTTGTAGGTGCGGATCCGCTCCGACCGATCGCCCGACCCGACCTGCGACTTGCGCGTATCCGACCGGGCCAGATCCTTGGCCTGACGCTGCATGTCGTACAGGCGCACGCGCAGGTTCTTCATCGCCTTGTCGCGGTTGACGTGTTGGGATTTCTCCGACGACGTCACCATGATGCCGGTGGGCAGGTGGGTGATGCGAACAGCGGAATCGGTCGTATTGACGTGCTGACCGCCGCTGCCTGACGAGCGATAAGTATCGATGCGGATGTCCTTGTCGTGGATTTCGATCTCCACGTCCTCGACCTCGGGCAGGACAGCGACGGTCGCCGCAGAGGTGTGGATGCGCCCCTGCGATTCTGTCGACGGCACCCGCTGAACGCGGTGGACCCCGCTCTCAAACTTCAGCCGTCCGAACACCCCCTCGCCAGTGACGGTGGCGATGATTTCCTTGTAACCGCCAGCGTCGCCCTCGGTCGCGGAATCCAGCTCGATCCGCCATCCGCGCGCGGCGGCGTAGCGCGAGTACATGCGGAACAGGTCGCCCGCGAACAGGGCCGCCTCGTCGCCGCCGGTGCCGGCGCGCACTTCCAGCACAGCCGAGGCGTTCTCGTCCGCGTCGCGCGGCGCCAGCAGCAGGGCGACATCGCGTTCCAGCATAGGCAGACGGTCGTTCAGAACCTGGATATCGTCCTGAGCCATCGCCGCCATCTCGGGGTCGGCCATCATGGCTTCCAGATCGACCATCTCGGCGCGGGCGCGGGCCAGTTCCTGGACGGCGTCGACCACAGGTTTCAGTTCGGCGTGTTCTTTGGACAGGCGCACGATCTCGACGCCGTCGGTCGCTGCGCCCATGCGCGCCTCCACCTCATGGAAACGGTCGAGAACCTGATCGAGACGAGCCTGGGGCAGTCGCAAGGCGGAAATCCTGAAGACGAAGGAGGGCGTCCTTAGCGCGCCAAGCCCCGTTTTGTCGATTGGAACCGCAGCGCAATGGCGGCGCCGGGTTTGTGATCTTCGATAACGATGGCGTCAGGCGCGGTTACAGATCGTCCGCCAAGCGTTTAGCTAATGCTTGAGCTTCACATGAGGAGGACGGAAATGTTCGATCGCCCGCCCCAATCGACGCCCGCAAACGTCATTCCAACAGAGGACGCCGCCACCAGCCTGGACCGTCTGTGCCGCCAGTATGACAGCCGCCTTGCCGATAAGGACGGCGGTCTCTCCGCCCTGGAGGAGCGTGAGTTGAAGGCGATGGCGGCCATCTATGATCTGGATACGGATCGTTCCGCGTCCGAGGTCTGGCGCGATCTGCGCGCCGTCGTCACCCGCCAAATCCCACTCCCCAATGAGGATACGCCCTTGCCCGCATCAACTGAGCCTCTGACTCTTCTTGTTGTTGAAGACGACGCTGATTCCGCCGTCGCCCTGACCGAACTGCTGACCGAGGCGGGCCATAGCGTGGTCGGCCCCTTCCACAGCGCGGCTGCGGCCGAGGCGGCGGCGGCCCTGCACCACATCGACGCCGCTCTGCTGGACATCAACCTGTCCGATGAAGACCGAACGGGCATCGAACTGGCGCGCTCCCTGACGGACCGCTGGAAGGTGAGGGTCGTCTTCATCTCGGGTGATGTGGCCGCCGCCGCCCAGCATGCCGACCTGGCTGAGGCCCTTGTGCTGAAACCCTATACCGGACCACAGATCCTGGAGGTGGTGGCCAGGCTGGGCGAACGTCTGGACGCCTGACTTCAAGGCCTGACTTGCGTTGCGGCGGATAGCGGGCGATCACAGCCCATGCTGTCCAACCGCTCCCGCTATGCGCTGCGTGCGATGATCCATCTGGCGGGCCTGCCCGGCGGCGGTTCCGCGACGATCGCCGACATCGCCGAAGCCTCGGCGGCGCCGCGCAAGTTTCTTGAGGCCATACTTCTGGATTTGCGGCGCCAACATCTGCTGGCGTCCAAGCGTGGCCGGGCCGGCGGCTATGCTCTCGGACGTCCCGCCGATGCGATCAGTTTCGCCGATGTGATCCGGGCGCTGGAGGGGCCGTTGGCCCTTGCACCCTGTGCGTCTCGGACCGCCTATGGTCCGTGCGAGACCTGTCCCGATGTCGAGACCTGTCCCCTGCGTCCCGTGCTCAGCGACGGCCGCGACGCCCTGGCGTCGGTGTTCGAAGGGCGCACCCTGGCGCAGGCCGTCTCGGACCCGGCACGCGCCTGAAAATCGCTACTCGGCCGCTTCAAGCGCCGCACGCGCCGCATTCAACTCCGCAGCCTTTTCCTCGACCAGCTCGACGATGTGGTCGATCATGCCGTCATTGGCCTGTTTGTGAGCGATCTTGCCGTTCAGATAAATCATGCCCGCGCCCTTGCCGCCGCCGGTGAAGCCGATGTCGGTATAAAGGGCCTCGCCCGGTCCGTTCACGACGCAGCCGATCACCGACAGGCTCATGGGAGTGGAGATGTGGGCCAGCTTCTCTTCCAGCAGGGCCACGGTCTCGATGACGTTGAACCCCTGACGCGCGCAGGACGGGCAGGCGATGATGTTGACGCCCCGGTGACGCAGGCCCAGCGACTTCAGGATGTCGAAGCCGACCTTGATCTCCTCGACCGGATCGGCGGCCAGCGACACGCGGATGGTGTCGCCGATCCCGGCCCACAGCATCGACCCCATGCCGATGGCCGACTTGATCGTGCCGGTGCGCAAGGGTCCGGCCTCGGTCACGCCCAGGTGCAGCGGACAGTCGATGGCCTCGGCCAGTTGCTGATAGGCGGCGACGGTCAGGAAGGGGTCGGACGCCTTCACCGAAATCTTGAACTCGTGGAAATCGTGGTCCTGCAGGATGCGGGCGTGGTTGAGCGCGCTCTCGACCATGGCGTCGGGGCAGGGCTCGCCGTATTTTTCCAGCAGCTCCTTTTCCAGCGAGCCGGCGTTGACGCCGATCCGCATGGAGCAGCCGTGATCCTTGGCCGCCTGGATGACCTCGCGCACGCGGTCGGGGCTGCCGATGTTGCCGGGATTGATCCGCAGGCAGGCGGCGCCCGCCTGGGCCGCCTCGATGCCGCGCTTGTAGTGGAAATGGATGTCGGCGACCAAGGGGACCTTGGCCTCGCGCGCGATGGTCTTGAAGGCGGCGGTGGACTCCACGTCGGGGCAGGAGACACGCACGATATCGGCCCCCGCCTCCTCCAGTTGGCGGATCTGGTCGATGGTCGCGGCCGCGTCGGCCGTCGGCGTATTGGTCATCGACTGGACGCTGATCGGGGCGTCGCCACCCACCAGGACGGAGCCGACGCGGATCTGGCGGCTCTTGCGGCGCTCGATGTGGCGCCAGGGTCGGACGTGCGTGTGGTCGCTCATGATGGCCCTCATATAGGCCGATGATGACGGAGGGGCCACGGCGCCTGCGTCACTTCGTTGATCAGGGTTGCGGGATGTAGGGGCGGGGGCCGGACGTCGCGGTGACAGGGCGCGGCGCGGCGGCCTGGGGGCGTGGCTGGGGCGCGGGCGCAGAGGCCTCGCGGTTGGCCTGACCTGCTCGTGCGTTCAACTGCGCCAGCGACGTCTGCAGCGCAGGCAGGGCGCCGCCATGCTCGCCGTTCAGATAGACGTCGAAGGCCGTCGGGTCCGACACGTCGATGGTCGCCGAGACGCCCAGAGGCGCCCGCCATGCCTCGCCTGCCGCCATTTGCCGGGCGAACAGAATTCGGTCGCTGCCGATCCGCACGACGAAGGCGCCGGGCTTCTTGGCCTGGATCACGACCTGAGAAGCGTTTGCGGGCGCGCCATACACGGCGCCGCGCGGGTTGAAGGCCTTCTGCACCGTTGCTGCGGGTGCGGAGGGGGCTTCTCCTGCCGCGGGATCGTTCGGATCGACGCCGGTCAGTTCCGCCTCCAGCCCGCGCGTGATGTAGGGGGCGGGCGTCGTCTGATCCTGGGGGGCCGCGCGCGGGGCGCCCAGGACCATTTCGTGGGCGGAGGCTGCGCCCTGGGCCCAGGTGTTGGGCAGGGTGGCGATGTCGGATGGATGGGGCGCCTGCACCCGGCTGATGCGCTGGAACACGTTCCAGCCGACGATGGCGACGGCGGCGATGATGACGCCCGCCATGATGCGCGGCGTATTGCGCCTGACGTCCTCGAAGGCGATGCCCACCGGCGCCTTCAGCGGCACGGAGGTGTCAGGGCTTTCGCGCTTGAACCGTTCGACGGCCAGTTGTTCGTCCAGGCCCAGCGCTCCGGCATAGGCGCGCACATAGCCGACGGCGAAGACGCGTGACGGCAGGGAGGACCAGTCGTTCTGCTCCAGCGCCGTCAGGAAGCGCGCATTGACCTTGGTCTCGGCCGCCAGGATTGAAAGGGTCTTGCCTGACTGGGCGCGAGCCTGACGCAGCGCCAGGCCAAGGCTGGGCGCGTTGTCGATCAACTGGTCCGGGGGGGTTGCATCAGGGCCGGGGGCGTCGATTGTCGGCTCCCTATCGCGCGCCATGACATCCGCCTCTAAAATCGGCCCCGCATTCGCAACGGTGTCTCGCGCCGTACTCAAAAGCTTCCACCGGATAAGAGGTCATGAAGACGGGCCGCGCCTCTGACGATCGCGTCTGAATTGCCGTTTGTGGATAGACCAAACCGGCTTCGCCATCAACGCGGTTCCCCCGTCAGACCGAGACGTTCAGCTTGCGCGCCAGGGATTGAAGTTCGTTGCGGACCGACCCGGTCGACAGGTTCAGCAGATTGGCCATGCCGCGCCGCGCCGCCGTCAGGTCCGCTGACAGGATCATGCGCTTGACCGGCCCCACCCCGCCTGCGGGCGCGGACAGGCGGGTGAAGCCCAGGGTGATCAGGGCGAAGGCCTCCAGCGGCCGCCCCGCCAGTTCGCCGCAGATGGAAACCGGCGTGCCGGTGTCGGCGCAGGCCTTCTGGATCGTCTGCAGCGCCCGCAGCGCAGGGGGCGACAGGGGGTCGTAACGGTCCGAGACCAGCGGATTGGTGCGGTCGGCGGCGTACATGTACTGAAACAGGTCGTTGGTGCCGATCGACACAAAGTCGGTCAGCGGCAGCAGGGCGTCCAGGTGCCACAGCAGCGACGGGCATTCGATCATCGCTCCGACGCGCAGCAAGGCGGGCAGGGGGCGGCCCCGGCGTTTGGCCCAGTCGCACTCGATATCGACCAGCTCGCGCGCAGCCCGGAACTCGTCCACCGTGGCGATCATCGGGAACATGACGCGCAGTTCGCGCCCTGCGCCCGCCGTCAGCAGGGCGCGCAGCTGCATCCGCAGGAGCGATGGCCGGTCCAGACCCAGACGAATGGCGCGCCGCCCCAGCGCCGGGTTTTCTTCCCGCTCCGCCTCCAGATAGGGCAGCACCTTGTCGCCGCCGATGTCCAGGGTGCGGAAGGTGACGGGCTTGTCGCCCGCCGCATCCAGCACCAGCTTGTAGAGCGCAGTCTGGGCGTCCAGACGCGGCAGTTCGTCCGACACCATGAACTGGAATTCGGTGCGGAACAGGCCGATCCCCTCCGCGCCCGTCTCGACCATATTCTCCAGATCGACGGCCAGACCCGCATTGGTCAGGACGGTGATCCGCTGTCCGTCCAGCGTCACCGCCGGAACGTCGCGCAGCTGGGCGAACTCGGCCTGGCGCTGCTCGCGCACGGCCATACGCGACTGCACGGCCTCCAGCATGTCCGGGCGGGGGCGTAAATAGGCCTCGCCCGTCTCGCCGTCGGCGATGACCATGTCGCCTTCGGACAGTCGATCGCGCAGGCCCATCAGGCGTCCGACGCAGGGAATCTGCAGCGCACGGGCCACGATGGCGGCGTGGCTGGCGGCCGAGCCTTCCTCCAGCAACAGCCCCTTCAGCTTGTCGCGCGGGTATTCCAGCAGGTCGGCGGGGCCGAGGTTCCGGGCCACCAGAATGGCGTCGTCGGGCAGTTCGCGCTCGCCCGGCTTGTCGCCCGCCAGCACCCGCAGCAGCCGGTTGGCCAGATCCTCGAAATCGTGCAGCCGCTCGCGGATATAGGGATCGCGCGCCTGGGCGAAGCGGGCGCGGTGTTCGTTCCTGACCCGGTCTACGGCCGCCTCCGCCGTCAGGCCGTTGCGCACGGCCTCTTCCAGCGACCGGTTCCAGCCCCGGTCGTCGGCGAACATCCGATAGGTCTCCAGCACCTCGAATGACGGACCGGCCAGCCCCTGACCCTTGTCCAGCATGGCGTCCAGGCCCGTCTTCAGCGAGGCCAGCGCGAGCTTCAGCCGCGCCTCCTCCATCGATGGGTCGTCGCTGAGCAGTTTCTCGGGCGGCAGGGGCGCCTCGTGCAGCACCACCTGACCAAAGGCCAGACCGTCGGCGAATTTCTGACCCTTCAGCCGTTCGGGCCTGTGCGGGGCCAGTTCGACGTCGCGCAGTTCGTCCTGATCCAGCAATTCACCCGACGAGACTGTCTCGGACAGGACCATGGCGATGGTCTGGATGTCCTCGACCTCTTCCTCGTCATAGCGACGCTCGGTGCGGTTCTGGACGACCAGAACGCCGATGGCCCGTCCTCCCCGCAACAGGGGGGCGCCCAAGAAGGCGTGATAGGGGTCCTCACCTGTTTCCGGCCGGTAGGAGAAGCCCGGGTGCGCCGGGGCGTCCGACAGGCTGATCGGCTGGGCCATGCGGGCCACTTCGCCCACCAGACCCTCGCCGGGCCGCAGCCGGGTGTTGTGGACGGCGTCCGGATTCAGGCCTTCGGTGGCGAACAACTCAAGCTCGCCAGAGGCGCGCCGCAGATAGATCGAACAGACTTCGGCGACCATGGAGCGGGCGATGATCCGCACCACCATGTTCAGGCGGTCCTGAGCCGGCGTGGCGCCTGCACCTGCCCCGCCCAGAGCCTCGCGGATCTGGCGCAGGAGGATGCGGGGTCCTCTGGTCATTACGCCGCCTGCCGGCATCGTCGCTCCCGCGCTTCGGCGTCGAAACGCCCGCTGTCCGTCATATCATAGCGCGCCGATGTTGAGGCGCGCCTCCTATCAAGACGCCGCAGCGTCCACTTGAATCTAGAGCGCGTCCAGACCGTAGGCCGAATGTAGGGCGCGAACGGCCAGTTCGGCATAGGCGGCGTCGATCAAAACGCTGATCTTAATTTCCGAGGTCGAAATGGCCTGGAATTTCACGCCCTTGTCGGCCAGCGCCTGGAACATCAACTGGGCGACGCCCGCGTGGCTGCGCATGCCCACGCCGACGACCGAAACCTTGGCCACGTCTTCGTCGACGCGGATCTCCTCGAAGCTGAGCTGCGCCTTGGCGGCGGTCATCAATTCGGCGGCGCGTACAGCGTCGCGGCGGCCGGTGGTGAACGTCAGGTTGACCGTTCCGGCGGTGCGGGCCTGGCTCTGCACGATCATGTCGACATTGACATTGGCCTCGGCCAGCCGGGTGAAGACGTCGGCGGGCGCGTCCACACGATCGGCCAGGCCCAGCAGGGTGATGCGGGCTTCGTCACGGCTCATGGTTACACCGGACACGATGCGTTTTTCCACGATCTCCTCCTCGTCGCAGATAAGGGTTCCGCCCTTTTCGGGCATGACGCCGTTAGCGTCGGGTTCAATAAAGCTGGACAGCACGCGCACGGGCACCTGCTTGGCCATGGCCAGTTCGACCGAGCGGGTCTGCAACACCTTGGCGCCCAGGGACGCCATCTCCAGCATCTCCTCGTAGGAGACCTTGTTCAGGCGCCGTGCGCGGCTCTCGATGCGGGGGTCGGTCGTATAGACGCCGTCCACGTCGGTGTAGATGTCGCAGGGCGCGCCGATGGCGGCGGCGACGGCGACGGCCGAGGTGTCCGAACCGCCCCGGCCCAGGGTGGTGATCTTGCCATCGGGCGTGACGCCCTGGAAGCCGGGCACGATGGCGATCTCGCCGGAGTCGACGGCGGCGGCCAGTTTTTCGCCGGGAATGTCGACGATGCGGGCGCGGGCATGGGCGTCGTCGGTGATGATCGGCACCTGCCAGCCCATCCACGAGCGCGCGTTAAGCCCCATGTTGCGAAGGGTTATGGCCAGCAGGCCTGACGTGACCTGTTCGCCCGACGCGACCACAACATCATATTCGTCATCGCTCAGCGGAAGGCCGGCGGCGGCAGGGCCTGCGCCATCGGTCCAGGCGACCAGCTCATTGGTCTTGCCTGCCATGGCCGAGACCACGACCGCGACCTTCTTGCCCGAGGCGGCTTCGGCGGCGATGATCCGCGCGGCGCGGCGGATGCGTTCGAGATCGCCCATCGAGGTGCCGCCGAATTTCATCACCAACCGTTTGGTCTCGCCGCCCGCGCTGACAGGCTGCGTTGTCTCTGGTCGTGAAGAATTAGGCCGCGTCATCGTGGCGATCCGCCCCCTGCTTGCGTGAGAAGCCGCGAAGGTCCATCCCTCACGTCATGACCGCTTCTAACGGCGCAACCCCGTCTCGCATACCCCGCGAAGGGCATGGTTTTTCGCAAAATTCGCCTGAAGGCGCGTTTGGCGCATCGATCGACCCTGCCGATGTCGCCCGCTTCTCGGCCCAGGCGGCCGAATGGTGGGACGCGCATGGCCCCTTCGCGCCGCTTCACCGCTTCAATCCGGCGCGTCTGAAACTGATCCGCGAGCAGTTGTGCGCGCGTCTGGGCCGCGATCCGAAGGCGCGCAGCCCCTTCGAGGGGCTGACCCTGCTGGACGTCGGCTGCGGCGGCGGCCTGATCGCCGAGCCGATGCGGCGCATGGGCTTCACCGTCATGGCGGTGGACGCCTCGTCCGAGAATATCGGCACCGCCCGCGCCCACGCGGACATGGTCGGTCTGGACATCGTCTACCGCGCCGCCACCGTCGAACAGATCGAGGCCGAGGGCGCCGGCCCCTTCGACGTGGTCCTGACGATGGAGGTGATCGAACACGTCGCGGAACCAGAGGCCTTCGTGCGCGCCTGTTCGCGTCTGGTGAAGACTGACGGCGTCATGATGGTGGCCACCCTGAACCGCACGCTGAAGTCGCTGGCTCTGGGCAAGATCGCCGCCGAATACATCCTGCGCTGGGTGCCCGCCGGAACCCACGACTGGCGCCAGTTCCTGCAACCCGACGAAATCCGCAAGATGCTGTCGCAAGAGCCGGTCACGGTCGAAGGCCCCTATGGCCTCAACTACGACCCGTTGAACGACCGCTGGAGCCAGACCGACGACGCGGGCATCAACTATATGATGGTTGTCGTGCCGACGGCCCGAGACCTGCCCGTCTGATCTTCGACGTTCAGCCTCTGACCCGTCCTTCCGGATTCTCCGGTCCCCTTCGCCCCGGAAGGGCGAATTAGTCGGTCGGCGTACGGAATGGGGATTGAGCCCAGGTGCTTGGGGCGCAGCTACGCGGCCAATGGTTACACCACTTTTTTAGAGCCCTGCCGCAGCGGGATTCAGACGTTCGATTTCGACGTGTCGGATAGGGGCAGGCGGAGGGTGAAGGCGAAACCCTCCGGCGGATAGGCCAGAACCCCGGACCCATTCAAGGAGCGATTGATTGTGGATTCGATCAGATCAGAACCGAAGCCGCGCCGCTTTGGCGAGACGACCGGCGGACCGCCGCTTTCGATCCAGTCGAGGGACAGGACGCCTTCGCTGACCGTCCAGTCAACGTGAACCAGACCGCCGGGGGCGGACAATGCGCCGTATTTCGCCGCATTCACGGCGAGCTCGTGAAACGCCATCCCCAGGCCCAGGGTCTGGCGTGGATCGAGGCTGACTGCCGGGCCGCTCAGCCGCACCTGCTCGTCGGCATAGGGGGCCAGTTCCTGCTCCAGCAGGTCGCGCATATTGACCCATTCCCAGTTACCGGCGGTCAGAAGATTCTGCGTGTTCGATAAGGCGAGAAGGCGGGCTTCGAACTGGGTGCTGAACATTTTGATGTCAGGGGTGCGACGCGCAGTCTGACGGGCGATGGACTGAACCGTGGCCAGGGTGTTCTTAACGCGGTGGTTCAACTCGTTGATCAGGATGCGCTGCTGGCGTTCGCTGTCGGCCAGGGCCTGATAGGCCTGGCGTCGGTCGGTGATGTCGGTGATGACGCCCGACATCCGCATCGGGCGGCCTGAACGGCTGCGGATAAGGCGTCCGCGCAGGTGGATCCAGCGGTCTGTGCCCTTCAGGCGCCATTCCTGATCATAGTCGGCTTCGCCTGACATGGCGCGGGCCAGAGCAGCCAGGTGGATGGGCAGGTCTTCAGGCGAAAGCCTGTCGCCGATCTCGGTGGGGCCAAGCCGTGCGTCAGGCGCAATGGCCAGGATTTCGCGCGCCCGGTCCGACAGAATAGGCGAGCGCAGAGGCAGGGCCGACTCCCAGAAGCCGACACCGCCCGCATCTATGGCGGACAGAACATTGGCCCTTTGATCCAGAATGGAGGCCCCGAGCGCCAGGAATAGGATGGTGACGCATCCGGCCGTGACGGCTGTCGCCAGAGCAACCGGGGAGGCCGCGCCAGCTTGAACCGCGTGGGCTGTCGGCGCCAGGATCAAGGCGGCCATGCCGGTGTAGTGCATGGCGGCGATGGCCAAGCCCAGGATCACAGCCGCCAGGGCCCGCCAGCCTTGGCTGCGTTCACGCCGCGCCGCCGCAAGAGCGGCGGTCGAGGCCGCCACGGCGATGAGGATGGACAACAGGACAAGGCCTGGCCTGTACCCCAGGGTGGCGGTGGTCCGAACCGCCGTCATGCCGACATAGTGCATGGCGGTGATCGAAAGGCCCATCACCAGACCGCCTGCGGGCAAGACGAAACGCTTGGCGCCCGGTCGGCTCGCTGTGAGGAAGGCGACCCCTGTCCCCGCCACCGCCAACAGGAAGGAGAGGGCGGTCAATTCGACGTCATAGGAGACAGGCGAACCCGGATCGAAGCCCAGCATGGCGATGAAATGCATCGACCAGATGCTGATGCCCAGCACCAGGGCGGCGACGCCCAGCCATTTGAGCCGCGTTGAACCCAGGTGCGCCCGCATGCGGCCAAACAGGTCCAGAGCCGTCCAGGCGCCCAGGATCGCGACGGCGATGGCGACGGCGGCAAACAGGCTGATGTGGTCGTGATGCACGCGATTTCAGCTCGGAGTGGTCGACTTGGATGGGGGGGCGGCAGGGGCGGGCTGGGCCGACTGGGCCGCCAGCGAAAGGCCGCCGCCCAGGATCAGGCCGACGGCGCCGATCACCGCCAGCGTCCGCGCGCCCAGGGGCTGAACCGGCGCCAGCGGTCGCGCCAGCATGGCGATCAGCAGGCCGAACAGGCCCAGCGCGCCGGGCAGGTCCATGCCGATCCCCAGAAAAACCCCATGCGCCTGGGCCAACAGCCAGCCGCCGACGATCAGGGTCATGACAGCGGCCGGAATCAAGGCCGTCAAGCCCGCCAGCCGGGCGCTGATCAGGACAGTCGCGGCGGCGGTGACGGCGGCGGCCAGACCGGGCCAGATGAACAGCAAGGCCGCTTCCGGCGCCGCGATCTGGGTGATCAGACCCAGCGTGAGTGTTACGATGATCAGGCCGAGCCAACCGCCCCACGGCGTCTCATCCTCGCCTTGGGGGCAGAGCGTCAGAATGATGGCGACAATGGCGGCTCCCACGACCAGCGGGTCCGGTCCGCCCAAGGCCAAGGCCAGAGCCGCAGCCAGAAAGATGATCAATGTCAGAAACCGACGGCCGATCTGCGCACGCCCAGCGAACAGAACCAGGACCGCCGCCAAGACGGCCAGACCCGCGCCCGCCTCCATCCATGGAAGACGGCGCAGCAGGGTGTAATAAAGCTCGGGCGTGTCGATCTGTTTCCCGACCGGCCCGCCCAGAACCCGCACAGCCTGGGCCGCGACGACGCCGGCGGCCAGCAGCCAGACGCCGCCGGTCACGCCCTTGAGGACAGAGGCGCGGCTCAGGCCGGTCCCATGCCGCGCGCCCCAGCCTGCGAACCCGGTCAGCAGAGCGGCCAGTCCCAGCAGCAGCCAGCCGACCACGGGCGGATGGCGCAACACGAACAGACCGAACACATCGGCATAGACCGCGTTATAGGTCGCCTTGGGCAGTTCGGCCGCACGCAGGAAGCCGTCGGCCGCCTCCAACGCCAGTGAGCCGACATGCTGCAGGCTGCCCTGATCCAGCGCAGCAGGCGTCGAAGTCGGCGCATGATATTGGTCCGGCCTGCCGATGAAGGCCAGATTCACGCCCGCGACGCCGCGGTTGACTGCAATCGTCATGTCGGTGCCGTTGGGCATCAGGCGATAGACGAAGACGGTCAGGGCGTTGCTGGATGGACCGCCGGTCGCGTCCCTGGTAGCGCGGGCGAACTGCGAAATGGTCTGGGCGTTGCCGGGGCCTGTCTCGAACATCATGGCCCGTCCGCCGCCGCCGCGCGCTTCCAGATTGACCACCATGCCGACCTTGTCGCGCAGCGGGTGTTCGCTGAAGAAGGCGCGCGCGCCGTCCAGATTCAGTTCTTCGGCGTCGGTCAGCAGCACGATCAGCGTCCGATCCGCCGGGCCCCGCGCCTTGATCGCCTGAATGGATTCCAGAATGGCCGCCACGCCCGAGGCGTCGTCGGCGGCGCCCGGCGAACCCGGCGCGCTGTCGTAATGGGCCATCATCAGGACGGCGGGCAGTTCGGGCCGGCGTCCGGGCAGAACCCCGACCAGATTAACAGCCATCAGACCCGCCGCATCATCGCCGCGTTTCTCCATGCGGCTGATGGCGGCGGGCGACAGGGCGCCGGATTGCAGGCTGGGGCTCAGGCCCAGGTCCGTCAGCCGTCCCAGAAGATAGGCCTGCACCCGGGCATGTTCGATGGAGCCGATGGGGTGGGGCGCACGGGCGATATGCCGCACGTCCGTCATGGCGCGGACGGCGGAAAACTCAGTGGCGGGCGACAGGGCGGGAACAGGTTTGGGCGTCTGACTGGTCAGAACGGCCAGGCCAAAGGCTGCCGCAAGGGACGCTAGAAGCAAGGCCAGCCGCATAGTCATCCCCCGATGCCCGATCGACGCACTTCAGCCCGGAAGCAACGTCTTGTGCAAGTGCAGCCTTGCAGTCAGGCCGCGCGTCGAAGAGACGAGGGCGCCTTCACATACAGGCCCTTGCGGCCGTTTACGGGCCTGAAGGCGACGGTTTCACCCTCCAGCCGCTCGTCCACGCCGAGGAACAGACAGCCGTCATCGACCAGCCGACGCTCCAGACCGTCCAGCACGCGGGCGCGACGCTGCGGCTCCATGTCGGTGATGACGTTTCGGCAGAAGATGACGTCGAAACGCATCTGGTCGGTCGGCTCGTCCAGCAGGTTGGATCGGCCGAAGCGGACCTTTTCGGCCAACGCGTCATGCACCCGCCATTGATCCTCGACCGGTTCGAACCAACGCAGCATGGCGTGTGCAGTCAGGCCGCGCTGAACCTCGAAGCCGGAATAGGTGCGCGAGCGCGCCTTTTCGATGGCGCGTTGCGACAGATCCGTACCGATCACCTCGACATCGGCGTTCGCTTCCTTGCCCGCCATGGCGATGGACCAGGCTTCCTGTCCGGTCGAGCAACCTGCCGACCAGATGCGGACGCGACCGTCTGGGCGTGCCCCGGCCAGGGCTGGAAGCAGTTCTTTCTCCAGCACAAGGAATGGTGCGCGGTCGCGGCGGAACCAGGTTTCAGGGTTCAACATGCATTCGATCACCGCCCAGGCCAGCGACGCCACAGGCTGGGCCCACAGGTTCGCCAGCAGGGCTTCGACATTGGCATAGCCTTCACGGCGCGCAATCGGACCCAGCCGGTGTTCGGCCAGATGGATGCGATCACGCGCCAGTCGATAACCAGCGCGTGTGGCGAGAAGCTGCTGCAGTTTGTCGAAATCGTCTGGCGTCATGCGGCGATCGCTCCGACCTCCGCCAGTTTGGACTGCAGTATGTCGCCGTCGAACGGCTTCATGACATAGTCGTCGGCGCCTGCGGCCAGGGCCTCGGCGATCTTCTCGGGACGGGTCTCGATAGAGCAGAACAGGGCCTTGGGCCTGTCGCCGCCTGGCAGGGCGCGCATCCGACGCAGGAAGCTGAGGCCGTCCATCACCGGCATGTTCCAGTCGATCAGCAAAACGTCAGGCAAGGCGCTGGTGCAATAGGCCAGGGCTTCGGCGCCGTCAGCGGCTTCATCGACCTCATAGCCGAGACCTTCGACGATGCGGCGCGCCACCTTGCGGATGATGCGGCTGTCATCGACGATGAGACACGTGCTGACGGACAAGACAGAACTCCTGACGGGCGTGCGTCTTCACCCGATTCCCTCGGCATAACTATGGCTGACGCCAGTTAACGAGTCGTTGGGATATCCGTCAGCCAGGCATGGCCGCCGACAATACGACCCGACCATCCTCGATCGTTGTCGTCAGGTCGCCGCCTGATTTCGTTACGGTCAGCCATAGCCAGTAGGGTTGAATCCACTGGCCCGCCAGGCCCTCGGTCAAGCGCTGGCCGTTTAGTCCGGCCACGGCTTCGGGCTTCAGACGCGCGCGGGCGCCTTCGGCGTGTCCTGTGACATGCAGCAGGCCGTTCTCGATGCGGGTGTCGATCACCGCCGTCCCGCCCATCGGCAGGGCGCCGACGGTCAGATAGGCCAGATTGACCAGGGCGCGGGCCTGAGGCTTGGAGAACTCGCCGTCCGCCACGCGCCACTCCAGGGCGGCGCGTCCGCCTTCGGTCACACCGACGACCAGGGCCTGAAGTTCGCGCGCGGTGAAGCGTTCACTGGTGGTGGCCGCGCCGAAGGCGACGCGGGCGAAATGAACCAGGGCGACCATCTTGCGCGCGCTCTGGGCGATAAGAGCCAGGGCGTCATCGCGCATGTCCTGCGCCGAGGGATCATCCAGAAGGTCCAGGCCCGAGATGATGGCTCCCGACGGGCTGATGAAATCGTGGCACAGCTTGGCGGCTATGTAGGTGGCCAGTTCCGTCCCATCGACGGGCAGATCGAGCGGGGCTTCGGCGTCGGTGTTGGTCATGGCGTCTGCAGCACTCGGTCGGGATTCGTCTGGCGCATCAGGCTGACGTGATTTGTTGGTTCATGGAACCTTTGGGATGGTCTATCCAGAAGTGCAATGACGACCTCCTCCATCCTGACCCTCGACCGCGACCTCAGGTCCGGCGACCTGACCCTGAAACTGGCCGATATCGCTGAAGAGGCGGCGCGCCTCATCCTGCCCTTCTGGCGCAGCGGCACGGCGGTCGAAACCAAGTCTGACGACAGCCCCGTGACCCAGGCTGATCGTGCCGCCGAGGCTCTGATTCTTGAACGGCTGGCCGCCCTCTATCCCGGCGTTCAGACGGTGGCCGAAGAGGCCGTGGCGGCGGACGGCGCTCCGGCTCAGGCCGATGACTGGTTCTGGTTGATCGATCCGCTGGACGGGACGCGCGGCTTTGTGCGCGGCGGCGAGGCCTTCACCGTCAATATCGCCCTGATCCATGAGGGATATCCTGTCGCGGGGGTGGTTACGGCGCCCGCAAGCGAAACCACCTGGCGCAGCGATCGACCCGGCGGCGGCGCCTTCCGCCGCCAGTACGGCGCAGTGCAAGAGGGGGAGGCCCACGCGGGTCGGGAATGGCGGTCTATCGCCGTGCGGGACCGCCCCCAGGAGGGCGTAGCCCTGCTTAGCCACAGCATGACGGATGAAGAGGCGACGCGTCTGGCCGCCCGTCATGGCTGCACCCATTGGCAGGGGACGGATTCCTCGTTGAAATTCTGCCTGATCGCCGAGGGGCGTTTCGACGCCTATCCGCGCACTGGCCCGACGTCGGAATGGGACACAGCCGCCGGGCAGGCGGTGCTGGAGGCGGCGGGCGGTCGGGTTCTGGCCGAGGACGGCCAGAGGTTCCGGTACGGCAAGCCGCGCTTTCTGAACGGCCCCTTTGTCGCCATCGGCGGTTGATCAGGTGATGCGGTGCGGCTTCAAAGCCTCGGCGCGATCGGCCAGAGCGGGCACGCCCATTTCCTGAGCGGTGATGGCGGCTTCAGACAGGATCAAGCCAAGGTCGGTCGGTTCGCCGCCGCCCAGACGGCTCCGCGCCAAGGCGATGCCGGCCATGCCGATCTGATCCGCAGCCCAGTCCAAGGGCTGGGCGTGGGACATGCGGGCGCGCAGGCGATGTTCCAGCATGTCGAGCGCCGTCCGGTTGCGCACGGTTTCGGCCAGGGCGATTTCGCGCGCGACGCGGCGTTCCCGCGCCAGGGCGCCGATCACCAGACCTTGCCCCTGCGTCAGAGCCTCGGCTTGTGACAGAACCATCAGCGGCAACGACCCTTCTCCGGCGCGCATCACCTGAATGGTCACCCAGTCCAGCGGGCTGTGGTCCGGCGTGAATTGATCCGTCGCCGCATCGAACATGGCCTGGCCCTGAGCATGGGCCTCGGAGTGACCCGCAAGGGCGGCCAGGGCCGAAAGACCGGCGCCGCACAGAGCCAGGGCGCGGGCGCGGGTCAAGGGACGGTGGTCCGGCGACGCCGTATCGACCAGGGCGCCAAGATCGCGTCCAGCCTGATCCAGCAGGTGCGGATTGCGCTGAACCACCCCGACGTCAAGCGCCAGGATGGCCCGGTCCATCCGCAACTCGGCGTCACCGCCGCCTGCGCCATGAAGAGCGGCGTCCATCAGGGCGGCGGCGTCCATCAGTTCGGACAACACGCCGCTCAGCCGCGCCTGACGCGCCTTGATCCGGGCATGGAGGGCGACGGCTTCGGCGGCGATCCGGTGACGGCGTGACGCCAGGGCGCGTCCCACGGCGGTCATCGCTTGATTCAGCCGTTCCGGCCCGCCGCACAGGTCAAATCTCAGGACCAGCGCCAGCGCCGCGTCGATTGCGGCCCAGGCGGTCTGATCGTCGCCCACGGCGCTGCGGCCCAGACTGTCGGCGGCGCGGTCCGCTCGGTTCAGGCTGTCGACGGCGCCCGACCGGCGGGCGTGCTCGCGCCACAGTGCGGCGGCGCGGTGTTCGGTTTCGAACGGACGGGCGCAGGAGACGCGGCCTGCATCGACGGACTCGCGGCGGGCTTCGACCCGCAGCAGATCGACGCCGATCAATTCAACCCAGCCCAAGTCTTCACTTTCGCGCGCCTGCGCGAACAGTTTTCTCAGATCCCGGCCGAATTCGAACATGCGCTGGAAGCCTCTGAAATCCCGCTTCGGGACGACGGACGCCTCCCGGGTGGATACTAGCAAACGCAGCGCCGCAGAACGGGTTCGGCTCAGCTTGATCGTGGATCGTCGTTGGGTTCAGTCCAGCTTGGGCGCCCGCAGGAGACAGCGTTGCAGGGTGGCGCGGGCGGCTGGCGTATCGGCGTTCAGCTGGCGCACGGATTCGATGCGGGCTCGGGTCTGGTCTGCGTCCGCCACACGGCTCTGTTTTCCAGCCGCCGTCGCCGCCTGCATGGCCGCCAGCGACCAATAGAGGGCGGCGTCATAAAGTTTGCGCCCTTCTGCGCTCTCGCCGCCTTCCAATTCTGAAGCCGCCTGCGTCAGCCCGGCGCAGCGCACAGCCTCCTCATAGGAGACCAGGGTCACAGGCGCTTGCTGCAACAGCATCAGACTGGCGAAGGCCAGGGGGGCGAACATCAAAGGGGCTCCGTGACGCATCGGCATCGACGGCATCTGACCATGCTCTCGCGGCGCTGAAAAGGCGCAAGCGTGACCTCAGCCGCGTTCCTTGGTCTTGGTGAAGGCGATCTTGGGGAAGCGTTCGCCGACATAGCCGGTCTCCCAGCTGGACTTGGCCAGGAAGACCGGGGCCTGGTCGATGTCGCGGGCCATCTGGGGGCGGTATTTGCCCGAGAAGTCCTCGATGTCTGCATCCGTGCCGCCGATCCAGCGGGCCTCAGCGTAGGGGCTGGGTTCGAAGATCACGTCCAGCCCATATTCCTCGCCCAGACGGTCGGCCATGACCTCGAACTGAAGCTGGCCCACGGCGCCGACGATGAAGTCCGAGCCGATCTCGGGCCGGAACAACTGGGTCACGCCTTCCTCGGCCAGACCTTCCAGCGCCTTCTTCAGGTGTTTTGCCTTCAGCGGATCCTTGACCCGGACGCGTTGCAGGATTTCGGGCGCGAAGTTGGGCAGGCCGGCGAAGCGGACCACCCCGCTCTCCGACAGGCTGTCGCCGACGCGCAGCACGCCGTGGTTCGGAATGCCGATCACATCGCCGGCGAAGGCGTCGTCGGCCAGTTCCCGGTCCGAGGCGAAGAACATGATGGGCGCATTGACCGACAGGGATTTGCCCGTGTTCTGCACCTTCAGCTTCATGCCGCGCTTGAAGGCGCCCGACGCCATGCGGAACATCGCGATGCGGTCGCGGTGGTTGGGGTCCATGTTGGCCTGGACCTTGAAGACGAAGCCGGTGACTTCGTTCGCGCCCGGTTCGACCACGGTCTCGACGGGTGCGGGGGCGTTGCGGGTCTCGGGCGGGGATTCCTTCCTGGCCTTCATGACCTTGGGCGCCGGGGCCCAGTCGCCGATGGCCTTCAGCAGTTCGTCGATGCCGAAGTGGCGCAGGGCCGAACCCCACAGCACCGGCGTCATGTGGCCTTCGAGGAAGGCCTGGCGATCAAACGCCGGATAACCGCCTTCGACCAGTTCGACAGCCTCAGCCAGGGCGTCCTGTTCGCCCGCCTCGAAATATTGCGCCGCCTGATCCAGCGGCAGGGCGTCGGGGTGACCGGGGTCTTCGGCGGAACCGGCGATCTTGCGGGTATAGGGCTGGAACCGGCCGGTCCCGACCTCGACCATGCCGCGCAGGCGGTTGCCGCTCTCGGCCGGCCACCAGATCGGGGCGGGGTCAAGCTGCAGGCGCGAGGCGATGTCGTCCAGCAGGGCCATCGGGTCCTGGGCCTCGCGGTCCAGCTTGTTGATGAAGGTGATGATCGGGATGTCGCGCAGGCGGCACACCTCGAACAGCTTCAGCGTCTGCGGCTCGATCCCCTTGGCGGCGTCCAGCACCATGATGGCGCAGTCGGCGGCGGTCAGGGTGCGGTAGGTGTCTTCGGAGAAGTCCTCGTGCCCGGGCGTGTCGAGCAGGTTGAACATCTTGCCGTCGTGCTCGAACGTCATGACCGAGGCCGAGACCGAAATCCCGCGCTCCTTCTCGATCTTCATCCAGTCCGAACGGGTCCGCCGGTTCTCGCCGCGCGCGCGCACCGCGCCCGCCGCGCGAATGGCGCCGCCGGCTAGGAGGATATGCTCGGTCAGGGTCGTCTTGCCGGCGTCCGGGTGGGCGATGATGGCGAAGGTCCGCCGACGGGCGGCCTCTTCGGGCAGGGTCAGTGTCGACATATTCGGTCCTTGGGCGCGGACCTGGCGCAACGGGCGCCGAACGTCGATCCGGGTCCGGGTCGCCCGGGCCTTTGGTGCGGGTGGTCGGAATCGAACCGACACTCCTTTCGGAACTGGATTTTGAAGCCAGTTCAACCGTGGCTCAGGCTTTTGATTTCCTTAGTGTTTTCATCGACCGGCGTCTCAGGTGTGGCGTAGGCGTGCCGCATGGCTGAGCGAAGATCGTCGCGAGAGGTGTGCGCATAGCGCATCGTGGACTGGATGTCTTCATGGCCCAGCAACTCTTTCACGCTGGCGAGATCGCCCTTGGACAGGCGCAGCAGCATGGTTCCGGCGTGATGCCGGGCGTCGTGCGCGGGGCGGGCGTTGATGCCTGCGCGATCCAGCGCGAGGTCCGACGCAGACTGGAAGCCGCGCCAGTGGATCGGTCGCAGGCTGCCGTCCTTCATTTCCCGGAACCACGGCGTCGTCAGCTGCTCTGACGCAGGTCGGCCGACGTTGAAGGCGCGAGCGCGGCCGATGCGGGCGCGGATTTCCCTGGCGTCCTCTTCCAGCAGGGCGACGACATGCGGGCCGTTCTTGCGGTCGCGGGTGTAGATGTCCATGCCCTCCGGCGTATCGTGGACCGCTTCCTCGAAATCGAAGAAGGCCTCCTTCAGCCGCACGCCGTAACGCAGGATGAAACGCAGCACGGGCCGGTGCCAATGCGGCATGTGTTCGGCCCAGGCGTCGATCTGGTCGTCCGTGAACCAGATGACCACGCCGCGCGGCTCTGACAGGCGAAGGTCGGTCCAGGGGATGTCCTTGACCTTGGCCTCTAGGTTGCGACTGGCATAGCGCATGATCGGACGCAGGGTGCTGTCGATCAGGTCGCGGTTGATGGTGCTGTTTGTCGGCAGCTTGCCCGTATCCTTGCGGTTCTTGCCGCGCAGGATGGGTTCGAAGCGCCGGGCGTTCATCGCCTCGGTGATGGTGCGGGCGCCAATGTCGGCCAACGGCGTGGCGCCGGGGATATGGCGCAGCATGATCTTGATGCGGCGGGCGGTGTTGGCGGCGTCTTTCTTGCCTGCCTTACGGGCGATGAACCACAGGTCCGTCGCCTCCTCTAGCGTGAGGGGTTTGTATAGATTTCCCAGGAGCGCGGCGTCGTACTCGCGGCGTTCGAGCTTGAGAGCGACCTCTTTCGTCCGCGCGCCCGTGGAACCACGGAAGCGCTCGCCTTTGACGGTGAAGTCGTACCACCAGATGTCGCCGCGTTTATAGACGGGCACGTCAGAGCCTCCAGATAGGCGTTCAGATCATCGCGGCGGATGCGCCACGTACTGCCGATCTTGCCGGCGCGCAGGGAACCACTCGCGATCAGACTGCGCAAGACATGCTCGCCGACCTGCAACTCTGCGCAGGTCTGGCTGAACGTCAGGACCGCCGTCATGACCCCGACCTCCAGCCGATATTGCGAACCCGGTTCGTCATCATTTCAGTCGATCCCGGCGGCTTCGCGACCGGCGGCGGTCGCGCGCCAGCCGTGCGGCGTGCGCGTGACCAGGCCGGCCGCCTTCAGGGTGCGAAGTGCGGAGGTGACCTTGAGCCGGTGAAGGCTTTCGTCCCGCTTCACCATGAACGTCATTGGCTTTACGCGGCGACAGATCGTGCTGAGGGTGGCGGGTTCGGCGGCGGCCTTCAGGATGCGGGCGCGCCGCCCCTGTGGATTCAGGGGCGCGCTCACGACTTCTCCCCTTCCTTCGCGGCGGTCGATTTCAGGGCTTCTCGGACCCGCTTGATGACTTTCCAGACTGATGATCTTGTCGTCGCGTTGGCGGTGATGCTGTGCAGCACTTCAAGGTAGCTGTGCGCTTCCTCCAAAACCTCCCGCACCCTGTCTTCATCGGCGGGCGGCGGGGATGGGTGGTCAAGCACGGTCAGGATGTCGGCGGCGACACGTCGCAGAAGGTGATCCGGTTCCATACGGCTCGGGCTGTTGATGCTCGTCCCCGGAACACGGCGCATGGCATCAGCCCAGCGCACGACTTGCTCTCGCAACCGTTCTTTAGCCTCCCCCGCCGCCCCTTCGTCCAGGGCCTCGGCTCGGGCGGGGGTGGTGTCATATCGCTTGCCGTCAGGGCAGCAGGCGATGCGATCTTTCGGGGCCGACCCAACATGACCACACCCCCTGCATCCCTCCCCGCCGCTGTGCTGGCCTCCCAAGGCGAGGGGGCGGAGGGCGGCTTTTAGGCTGTTCTCGTAGTCCTCAAACGCAGCCTCGATCTCGAACTGCCCGGCGTCCAGCCATCGCACGATCTCGGGCAGGCCATTGACACATTCGGTGATCGGCTGGACCGACGCTCCACCATCGCGTTTTGCGATCTGGATGGCGTCAATATGCCCCTGCAAGGCGACCTTCGACCGAACCAGCAGATCAATGGCGTCACTAGTGTCCCGCTCCGACCCGCTCGCTTCTACCGGAGCGGTGGGGGCGAGGCGTGACGGTCGCCAGTGTGTCGGCTCAAACTCGTAGTCGCCGCAGTCCAGGTCGTCTGTGTTCCAGCCCGTCACTGACGGATGGACGTACCAGTGGGTGCCTTCGAACACGCGATCTCCGTAGTGGTCGCGATCCTGAGACTCAAAGTGCGAACCGTCTTTCGGAGCGGTGTCGATGGTCAGCCAGTCTTCAGCCGACAGCGGGCCGGGTGTGGGGGATTGGGTCAATGGACCATTCCCTTGGCGATGGTGAGGAGGGCGTCGCGGCGGTCCTGGGGGAGGGCGTGGAAGCTGTCCAGGAGTTGGGACGCGTCGGGGTGGACGAGGGCGCGGGCGTTGACTTCGCCCATCTCCAACTCGCCCAGAAGGTCTGCGCCCGTGGTCTTGAGCAGGGCGGCGATCCTGAGCAGGCGCGCCGAGGCGATGCGGTTGACGCCGCGTTCGTATTTCTGGACCTGCTGGAAGGTGACGCCCGCACCGGCGGCCAGTTGCGCCTGGGTGATGCGCAGGGCTTCGCGGCGGGCGCGAATGCGGGCGCCGATGGCGATGTCGGTGGGGTCGGCGGCGGAGCCGACGACGGGTGCGGATGCGGCGGGCGACAGGGCGATGTCGGTCATGTCAGTGGCTTTCGTTGCGAAGGGCGTTGAGCGCCGTGGGCCAGTCCTGATGACCGGCCTGACGCGAAGCGGCCATCAGGCGGCGGCCTTGATGCGGGCCTGCCTCAGGGCGGGCTCAAGGGTGTTGCGCCCGGCGCCGTTCAGCCAGGCGTAACCAATCATGCGGTCTTTCTCGTTGGCCATGTCGAGGGTCCAGACCTGGACGCCGCGATAAAGGCCGGAGACATCGCGGAACTCGATATCCTCGACCTCGACCAGGTGCAGGCCCTGGTCGGCGCGCTCGCGCTCGATTGAGGCGCAGAGTTCTTCCAGCGTCCTGAACAGTTTGGGCTTGGTGATGTTGTCGATCTTGGGCAGCAGGGCGTAGCGGGCGTCCGGCATGGCGGGCTTCCTTCCGTGGGTCAGGGTGGCGGCGAGGTTGGGCGAGGACCGCTGGAGCCATGATGGCGTCGCGGTCCGGCCGAAGCGGGTGTTGAGGGCGGCCGGCGTCATTTCGCGATGACCTCAGGCTTGCCCGGCTTGCTGCCGATCGGCGCATGGCAGGCCCATATGACGATGGGGCGGGCGATGACGGTCAGCAGGCCCGCGCGCTCCAGTTCGTCCATAGCCTTCGGCGTCCGAGGTCCGTGGATCTGATAGATCGCCCCGTCGCAGAGCCGATCCCAGAGGGCGCGCGCACGCGGCGAAAGGGCGGCGATCTTTCTTTCGCGGCGTGTCATGCGACGGCCCCCACGCCGCCCTGAGGCTG
This sequence comes from uncultured Brevundimonas sp., assembly GCA_963522565.1. GTDB lineage: Bacteria > Pseudomonadota > Alphaproteobacteria > Caulobacterales > Caulobacteraceae > Brevundimonas. Next base: position 59,026 of record CAUQZC010000012.1, read on the forward strand.
GCGAGCTTCGTTGACGATCTGTGTGATCAACTCGACAGGCATGTCTCGGAACAGACGGGCGGCGGAGCGCTCGCCGGGTCGGTTCTGGAGGAGAGACAGGACGGCAATCGCCTTCAGGTGATCGCCCGTCGCCAACGCGGAGATTGCGGCAGCAGCGCAGGCTTCCCACGACGGAGTTTCTGGGGTGCTGTGTGGCCATGTGCCGATCGCGGCATTGACGTAATCCGTCCGGCCTTCAGCGCGCTCAGCGGCGCACCATTCAGCCATCCTGACCTTGACCTTGTCTAGCCAATGCTCAGCGGCACCCGCGCGCTCTTTCTCTTCTCGCCGGGCTTTTCGTGCGGCCTTCTCTTCCTCGGTCGCCTCGATCAGTTCGGGCTGTTCCGGTTCGAATGTTGACCCACTCTCAGCCTCCCCCGACGCGGCCGGGTTCTGTTTAGTCTGGGGCAGGGTCCGCCCTTCCGGGGATGGTCCCGAAACTTGTTCGGCGTCCGGCGCGGTATTGCGCGGATCGCCTTCCAGATTGAGCCATGCGGTCGCGTAGCGGATGCCGCACTGCTCGCGGTTGACGACGTTGTCGATCCCTTGGACGCGGATCGCAAGTTCAGACAGAATGCCCTTGCGGTCGCGGTTGAAGCCGATGTCCTCCAGCCATTCCTTCAGGCCCGAGGTATGCAGCAGCGGACGGATCAGCAGCGTCATGCCCAGCTGACGGGTGCCCAGCAGGCCGCGCGCGATCAGATGGGGGACGCCGGACTTCATCGCGGCGGGCAGGGCGGCGGTGTAGTCGGGGTGCTGGTCGTTCGGTTCGCGCTCCGCCTTGTCCACGATCTCGGCAAGGATCAGGGCTTCGGTGTCCGTCAGCTTCTTGCCCAGCGAAGAGGTTTCGGGCGGCGTCGGCGACGGGTCAGGCGAACCGGGTTCGCGGACGATGGCCGGTGCGGACGGAATGCCTGTGTTCAGCCATCGCGTGACATAGCGGCCTTCTTCCCTGAAGGGGCGTTGCGCTTCTGCATTGATGTCTGCCGCGCAGCGCGCACGGAACAGCGCATTGCTTTGCTGCGCAGGGTGCAAGCCAAGCGAGACTAGGACTTGGTGGCCCGCCACGGACAGGCGAGCGCCGCGCCGATCGGCCTCTTGGTCAAACAAGATTTCGATGAGTTGCCCCATCGTTCCCGACATGGCGGCGGCATCGCTATAGATGTCGCTGGTGCAATCGGTGCAGGGGCGGGTGAAATCCTCCGAAGAGAAGAAGGCCGAAGGACGCTGATCCAGTGCGTGGGCCACCTCAACGAGGCGCAGGATCATCTTGGGTGTCAGCTTCAGGCGATCGACATTCGGCGGCGGCGACAGCTGACAGGCGGAAATGACTTTCGCGCGGGCATCATCAGTTGTTGCTGAGAAGCGAAGGGCGTCTCGCGCCGCCATTTCCGCGCCTTCAGGCACAAAGGGCAGGCCGAAGTCACTAACAATGCCCGCGAGCATCGCATCGAGTTCTGGATGGTCCTCCGGAATATCGACTTTACGGACCGTTAGCTGGCGCAGGGCAGCCTTGTAGCCCAGGTGCTCCGGATGGGCCTCGGGCAGACGCATCCGCTCCTTGTCGTCGTCAGACAGGCGAAGCAGCTTCAGGCGGTTCTGGATGACCTTTTGCGACAGGCCGGTTTCGTGGCTGATGTCGATCGTCTTCATGCCGTGGATGTTGAGAAGGTCGCCGAAGGCCTCGGATTCCTCGATCGCGGACATGCTGCGCCGGATCATGTTTTCGGTGACGGCCGTCAGCAGGTGTTCCTGGGCGGTGCCTTCGCGCACCACGACGCGGATCGGACGGTCCTCGGGCCAGTCGCCGTCCCAGATCGCCTGCTGGATCGCATGCCAGCGGCGGTTGCCCGTGGTGACGATGTAGTCGGCGAGGCCTTCGGGATCGGCGCGCACGACCAGGTTCTGAAGCAGGCGGCCGCGCAGCAGGATCGATTGGCGCAGTTCGTCCAAGCCTTCTTCGGCGTCGTCGCTCTGGAAGTCCTTGCGCGGGTTATTGGGGTCAGGGCGCAGTTGAGCGTGAACGACCAGACGTTCGTCGGGGAGCAGATCGCCGCCTGAGGTCTGGCCTTCGGCGCGGCCGATGGCCTCCAGCTGGGCGCGGCCGTCCTCGGTCAGGGAAAGCGCCGTGCCGCCCGCATCGGCGATCAGTCCGGCCTTGGCGAGGACGCCGATATCGCGGGGCAGGTTGCGCGGGTCCTTCCCGACCGACTGTGCCAGTTCCGCGCGGGTGGACCAGCCGCCCGCGTCTATGGCCCGAAGAATGGCGACATTGCCGACAGCCACGGCGTTGAGTTCAACGCCGCTCATTGGAAGGAAACCTGAACGACTTCGCTGGCGAAGGTGCGGAAGGTCGCAGCGCGTTCGCGGAGCATGCTCTGCTGGTCGGAAGCCCATTGGCGTGTGGCGGGCGTGAAGACCTTGTCGGTCTGCCAGCGGTCGAACTCCGCTGCGCGCTTTTCGTAATCGTTCGCCTTCTGTTTGAGCGTTGAGGCGACGGCGAATGCCATGTCCGTGCTGAGGACGGATCGGGAGATAGGTGAGGGCGTATCAGCCATGGGTCAGGCTCCTTTCGAGGCTTGGCGGAGACGGGCGGACCATTCGGCGCGAAGGGCGGGGGTCACGTCCTTGAGGGAGGCGTGGTCCGAGGGCAGGCCGTCGAGGTGGCGGCTGTGCAGACCGGCGATGCGGCGTCCGGCGTCCGTGGTCGCATTGCGGCACACACGGTCCACGGTCTGGCGCCAGCGCAGGGCGGAGTCGGCGACGGGCTTCCTGGCCATCAGGCCGGCTCCGCGGTCGATCGCAGGTGACCGGCCATGGCCTCAGCGAGCGCTTCGGCCGGGGCGTCGAAGATGATGGCCAGCAGGCGTTCGCAGCCGACGGGCGCGTCATTGGCGCCATCATGGATCTCGGTCCCCGGCAGTCCATGGATGTGACGCAGGGCCACCTGATCGGGTTTGCGCTGCAGGCGGCGAAGCACCAGACGCAGGGCGGCGGCCGGGGTCCGCCACGTCAGGAAGCGCCAGCGGTCGTTGCTGGTGACGGGCAAGCCTTCGCATCCCGGCGCCAGCGGCGACAGCATGACGCAAATCTGCTTCAGCGCATCAGCATGGACGCCTTCAGGCGTCATCAGCGTTTCGGGCGGCGTGTCATGCTGTGCTGCGGCGCGCGCGGCCTGGGCGCGGGTCAGGACGCCAGCGGGCAGGGCGGCGGGGGCCTTCTCAGCCGACGCCTTTGTTCGCGGCCTGGGCGCAGCGCGGCTCATGGCAGGCGCTCCAGCGTGGACAGGATTGCGATCAGCAGGCCGATGATGGCGAGGGCCATAAGGGTCTGGCCTCCGGTGTTGCCGTGCCCGCGCATCAGTGGACGATCCGGGGCGTGATGCGGCGGGTGCGGGCGAGGAAGGCGGCGACCGCGCGCGCCACGGAGGCGGGCAGGGGGCGGACGCGGCGTTCGCGCGGCTCAAGCGCGCGGGCCGCATGCAGCTGGATCACGTCCGCGCCAGCGGCGTCGGCGGCGGAGCGCAGGCGGGCGGCGACCTCGACACAGCCGACGAAGGCCTGTTCGGCGATCAGGCAGCGGGCGGCGAAATAGGCGTCTTCGGGGTCCAGGCGCAGGGTGACGCCCGCATGACGGACGCCGACGAAGACGCGGCCGGTCACATCGCGGTCCGACCAGGTGACTGGCGCGAACAGCGGTTCGTCTTCCAGCAGCATCAGAAGGTTGGCGACGACTTCCGGTTGTCGCTGGGTCGCGACAGCACGAGCGGTGGCGGTGAAGGGCAGGATATCGGCCATGGGGCGCTCCCGTTGAAAGGGTGCGCCCGCGTCGGGGCCGATGAGGAAATACCTACGCTACGCTTCCACACCGTTCGCGCTGGGCCGGGGCTGTTTGGAGGAAGATGGCCCGCGCGATCGCCCGACGCGGGCGACGGGGTGGAAAGCACACCCTAACGGAGCGTTTGTCAACAAATAAAACATACCAAACCGGAGTGGTTGGAATGGTTTGGTTTCTCAGGCCTTCGTTTAGTTCTTCTTGGGCCGTGTCGAGGGTGCGCACCAGCTATCGACAGCTCCTCCCGCAAAATCCGTCCCGTCGTGCCATGTGGGGCGTGTTGCACCTTCGCGATAAACGAACCGGACGCCATCCTTCTCGCCACAGACGGCCCGGCCATGACCATTGGGGCTTAGGACGATCCAGCCATCAGAGAACTCACCGCCGATAGCGGTGCGCGCTTCGGTGATGAGGCTTTGGTCTGCTGCGTTCGCCATGTTGTCGTCAGGCTGCACCGTCTTCGGTGCGGCCCACGCCGTTTCGGCGCGCTGCCGTTCTGTGCTGCACAGGCGAGGCGTCAAGGTTCGTCCGTTGTCGTCACACCATTCAGCGAAGGCCTTTGTTCCCCATGGCGAAAGAACTTCGACGGTGGCGAGATCCACCAGCTGGTATTGATCTATGCTGGACCGATTGATCTTGGACTTAGTGATCGCAAGCCATTCGAAGCGCAGCGCGTCCTGCTGCGAGGCGTTGCCGTAGGGATCAGTCAAATCAACGCGAACGATGAAGGGGTCCGGCCCGTCTCGCCCGAGACGCTTCTTGGCTGTGTGGGCAGCTTCAGAGATCGCCGACCTTGCGCTGCCCGATGATACCGGCCCGTCGCCGCCGCTGCATGCGGTAAGGGCAAGCAAGGTGATGGTCAAAAGTGTCGTCCGCTTCATGCGCCCCTCGGTTCATCTGGGGGCGATCCTAGCTAAAGCGGCGGGTCGAGGACAGCACCTTGGCTCGGATGCGGACTTCGATCTCTTCGCCCTCGGGCAGTCCGTCGGTGACGACCAGAGGGTCCTGCCATTTGGCGTTGGTCGATCGTGGCCACAGAAGGATGGTCCCGTCAGGCCTGACCTCGATCTCCTTGATCGTCAGTTCGCGCTCTACGCCCCCAAATCGCAGGCGTTCGACCTCGACCACGTCACCTGTGACAGGGCGATAGTTGATTTCGATCACGTCCACGCAATGGACCAAGTCGCCCGAGTTGATGCCCAGCAGGTTGCAGGAGTCGCCTTCGACCTCGGACATCCATTGATCGGCACGGGGATAGCGAGGATCGCGCGTGGCGGGGAACCGCTTGGGTTCGTCCTGATCCATGTCATCGGCCGGGAACCATGCGCCGGCGCGGACGCGGTCGCGGATGGGCAGGCCGTCGTCCAGGGGCGCCTGTGACGGGAATGGGACCACATTGCCGTTGCGGCCGGGGCTTTCGCGCGGCGGTTCGCCGCCAAGAATCTCAGTGCGAAGGCGCAGCAGTTCTTCGCGGTCGCTATCCACGGCCTCCGCCAGCTTCGCCAGTTTGTCGAACGACAGATCGCGTTGGCCCCATTCGTATCGACGCCATGAGTTGACCACGACGCCGTAACGATCGGCGGCCTGTTCCTGTGTCAGGTCGGCGCGTTTGCGCAACAGGCGCAGGGCTTTACCCAGCGCCTGCTGTTCCGTGAGCTTCGTCGGAGTGGTCTTTGCGGGCATGCGCCGAAAGACCATGCCGGGCTGGTTTGCTGCGAGAACCAACATGGAATGTTGCAGAAAGCACTTTTTAGGATTGCATACCACTCCAAATCAGTATGTTTCAGAAGGGGTCGATCATCTGGGACTTCCCCATGGACCCGAAAATCAAAGCGCCTCAGCCTCTCGAACGACCTGCCCTAGCCGCATGGCTCCATGCGCGCGGCCTGGTTCCCGGTGACGTAGCGCCCGTCTGCGGCGTCGGTCGCGAGCAGGTCCGCCGCTACTGCCTGCCGTTTGAAGACCCAATGAACGTCACGCCGTCGCGGGCGGTGATCGAGGCGCTGTTTGACTACACCGACGGCGACATCGGACCAGCGGACTGGTTTCCGGAGCGCCTGCGCGGACCCGCTCGGTCTGATGCGCTGGCGGTGTCGCAATGACCCGCTCCGTCGCTGAAATCCTCGCCGCCGAACAGCTTCGGCAGGGGGCATATCAAACCGAGTGCGGCCGCGCGGATGATGGCGTCGGCAAGTTTCCATCGTCGACGGCGGCGATGGAGGCCTTGCACGCCGCGCGGGATCGCCGCAGCGCGCTGTTCAAACTGGCGAGGCCGATGCCGTCGCCGGGCTGGATCATGGACACCCGGCGACGGCTGATCGCAGACCCCCAAGACGCTGCGGCGCAGAGGGATGCGCTGGACTGGTTCCTGCATATGACGGACCCGGTCATCGGCGTCGCCGAAAGCCGCCGGGCGATGGACCTACTCGTCGATCGCGATCGGGTCGCGGTATCCCAGTGCGACCTGTCCCAGCGTGACGCCCAGCCGCTCGGACAGGATGCCGACGGCGGCCTGCGCCAGGTCCTGGCCCCGCTCGTGCCGTCCGAGGAAGTCGATGGTGAAGTCGATGGCGACAGACTTCAACAGGTCATCGGTGAAGGCGACCCGAAGGCGGGCGGCGTCCTGCCCGTCGTAGGCCGCACTGGGTTCGCGGGACAGGACGGTGACACGAAGGTCGTTGAGCATTTGAGTTCTCCTGAGGGTTTGGCGACGACAGGAGACGCCGAGTCGCCGGGGCGGGAAACCGCCCTGGCGGCGAAGCGGGGCGTCTGTGAACTGGTCGAGGTCGTCAGTCGTCAGGCTTGCGACTACGAGCGGCGGCTCGCTCAAGAAGATCGCGATGCAGCCGGAACGCCGCGGGACGGTTCGCAATGAAACGGCGCGTCGTCACCATCACCGATCACGCCAAACACCGGGCGCACTGGCGTGACCTGGTCAAGGAAGCGCACACCGCCGTCGAGACGCAGACGCCCGCCGCGCGCGAGCAACTGGCCGCCAAGGCCCTGAAGGCGCGGACCATGTGGGAAATCCCCGCGCCCTATCCGCGCGGCCTGATCGCCGGGCCGCTTTGGTCGTTGTCCCTGGCCTATGGACGCCAGACCGATGCGACGCGCCGCGACCAGCTGGCGCCCGTGCTTCTGGCGGTCGCCGGGATGATGGACGAACTGCTGGCGGAGGTCGGGGCCAAGACGCCCGTCGTCGCCACGCCGCCCGTGGCCATCGTCGGCGAGGCGACGGTCCCGCGCATGCCCTATGCGGATGGCTGACTGTGTGGCCGCGTCGCCTGCATGTGCATCAACGCCCCGTGGGCGAGAAGCCCGCCCCGATCTCGGAGGCGGACAAGGCGCTGATCGCCCAGGCGGTGGCGGCCGGACGGGTGACGGTGTGTCCGCCGGCCGTGTTCGATCCGACCCACACCCTGTTTGGCACGAAGGGCGAAGCGCCGTCGTCGGAAGAGATCGACGCCCTGCTGAAGGCGGAGCGCCTGCCGTGACGAACCCGGTTCGCCTCGCTGCGGCGTCCGCCGCCATCGCCGCCGCTGCGCTGCTCGCGCCGCTCAACATCGTCTGGTTCGCGGGCGGGGGCGGGTCCAGCGCAGGCATGGCGCAGGCCGGGTTCGCGCCGGACTATGCGCTGAACCACAATGCGACGGCGCTGTGGATGCATCAGGTCAATCACCCCGACTGCGTCCACCTGTGCGACGACGCGACCTCGGTTCACCCCCTGACGCTGGAGCCGGGCCGCCGCATCCGCGCCTTCTGGGCCTCGCCCGACTGCACCCACTTCTCGGTCGCGCGCGGGTCAGCGCCGAAGTCTCCGCGCATCCGGGGGCTGGCGTGGTGCATCATCCCTTGGGCGAAGCTGCGGCGCCCAGACGTGATCTTCATAGAGAACGTCAAGGAGTTCACGACCTGGGGTCCGCTGGACGCCCAAGGCAAGCCGATCAAGAAGCGGCAGGGCGAGACCTTCAAGCGTTTCATCCGCCGTCTGGAACAAGCGGGCTATACGGTCGAGTGGAAGGTGTTGAACGCGGCCGACTTCGGCGCGCCGACGACCCGCAAACGGCTGTTCATCATGGCGCGCTGCGACGGCGAGGCCATCGTCTGGCCAGAGCGGACCCACGCCCCGCGCCGCGAGGCCGCCGCCCTCGGGCTGCTGCCCTACGCCAGCGCGGCCTCCATCATCGACTGGTCGGAGCGGTGCCCGTCAATCTTCATGTCCGCCGCTGAAGCCAAGGGCGAGGGCCTGAAGGTCAAACGCCCGCTGGTCGATGCGACCATGAGCCGGATCGCCAAGGGGATCGAACGCTATGTGGTCGGATCGCCGGACCCCTTCATCGTCGAACTGACGCATCATGGCGAGCGCCGGGTGCCGACGACGGCAGAGCCGTTGGCCACCATCACTTCTGCGCATCGCGGCGAGAAGGCGCTGGCTGCACCAACGCTGGTGCCGATCCTGAACAGCAAGTGGTCGCCGGATCGGGTGGACGCCGCCAACGAACCGATCCGCACCATCACGGCCGCAAAAGGCGGGGAGTTCGCCTTGGCGGTCGCCAGCCTCGGTCGCCAGTTCGGATCGAACGTCGCGGGAAACGACATTCAGGAACCGACGCCGACGATCATGGGCGAGGGCGGGGGCGGCAAGCTGTCCGTCATCGCCGCCAACCTGACCACCTATTACGGCATGGGGGCCAACGCGGGCGAGGCGCGCGAGCCGGTCCGAACGGTCACGGGCAAAGATCGCCACGGGCTGGTGACCACCTTCCTTGAACAGGCCAATACGGGGGTGGTCGGGCACGACGTGCGCGACGGGGTCAGCACGATCACCGGGCGCGCGACGCAGCAGCGCCTGATCGAAGCGCGCCTCCAGTCGATCGGCGCCCTGCCTGACAGTCGTCGCCGGGCCGTGCTGCGGTTCCTGTGGGACCACTTCGGCGAGCCGACCGATGCCGAATGGGCGGCTCCGACGGCGACGACGCAGGCGCGTCTGAGGTTCGGCCTGGTGATCCTTGCCGGGCAGGTCTGGGAGATCGCGGACATCGGCATGCGGATGCTGAAGGTGCGCGAACTGTTCGATGCGCAAGGCTTCGCGCACGACTACATCATCGACCGCGACCCGTGGGGCAATCCGATCACGGGCACGGCGGCGACCCTGATGGTCGGCAACTCGGTTCCGCCGCCGCTGGCCTATGCGCTGGCCGCCGCCAATCTGAACGACAATACCCCGGCTGAAAGGATGGCGGCGTGAGCGTGCGCATCCTGATCGGCGACGTGCTGGACAAGCTGCGCGCGCTGCCGTCCGACCATTTCGATGTGATCATCACGTCGCCGCCCTATTGGGGTCTGCGAGACTATGGCGTCGCCGGTCAGTTGGGGCTGGAGGCGACGCTGGGCGAGCATCTGGACGCCATGGTCGAGGTGTTCCGCGAATGCCGACGCGTGCTCAAGGCGACCGGGACGCTGTGGCTCAACTACGGCGACTGCTACGCCACGACGCCGAACGGGCGGAGCGCAGCGGCGACGAAGGCGGCCGGCGAGGACGACCGGACGTTCCGCGACAAGCCGTTCTCAACGGTTGGCGGGACGCTGAAGCCCAAAGACCTCTGCATGATCCCAAACCGCCTCGCCATCGCGCTGCAGGACGACGGGTGGTGGGTCCGGTCTGAGAACATCTGGGGCAAGACGAACCCGATGCCGGAGTCCACCCGCGATCGTCCCGCGACCGCATTTGAGAAGGTCTTCCAGCTTACGAAGTCGGGGCGGTATTTCTACAACAAGGCCGCCGTCCGGCAGGGCCGCACCTCGGACGAAAACGCCAACGGGTTCCGGGGCGGTTCCTACGTTCACGACGTGCCCAGCGGCCGCGCGGCCGTCGGGAACTATCCCGTGCCGAAGGGCTGGGACCAGTCCGTCGGCGAGGGCGGCCATGGGACGATCCATCGAACCGGTCGCGAGCGCGGCGACAGCTTCGCGCGCCACCACAAGGCATCGGCGGGCGATCACGGGCAATCCTCACAGTTTCGGACCGAGCGTGAGCCGGTCGCCTATCTGCGCGGAGAAGGGCGCAGCCTGCGGACCTATGAGCCGTCGGCGGTCGATGTCTGGGCGATGGCGACGACGCCGTTCGATTCCGAACTCTGCACCGACTGCTGCGCCTATTTCGACCGCAAGGCCGTGCGGGCGCTGCGGGTCACTGAGGTGGTCCGAGAAGACGGCGGGGTGGGTCGCCTGCGCTATTGTTCCTGCGGATCGCATACGGGCTGGCTGTCGCATTTCGCGACCTTCCCGCCATCCCTGGTGGAGCGATGCCTGGATGCCTCGGGCGGGGAGGGCGCTCGCGTCCTCGATCCGTTCGGAGGCGCAGGCACGACCGGCCTTGTCGCGGCGCGTCGCGGGTTGGACGCCACCGTCATCGAACTGAACCCCTGGTATGCCCTGCTGGCCATGCACCGGATCGGCGCGGCCCTGCCGGACTGCGACATCGTCATGGGTGACGCATGACCTCGCCGACGATGGACGCCGCCGTGCGACTGGCGGAACGGGGCATCGCGGTCTTCCCGCTGCGCCCTCGGACGAAGGCGCCCTATGGCCGGACCATCGGCCTGCATATGGCGTCGGGCGACGTTCGGACGGCGCAGGAACGCTGGGCCGGACGGTGGATGCTGCCGCTGATGCCGATCGAACGGCTGCGCGACAAGAACCCCGGCAAGTCGGATGACTGGCTGCTGCGGCCGGTCAAGGCGCAGCCGTCGGCGAACGTGGCCATAGCGACGGGCGCCCCGGCGGGTTTTTGGGTGCTGGATGAGGACGGTCCAGAGGCGTCCGCATGGGTGGCGGCGCGCGAGGCGGAGCATGGCCCGCTGCCAGACACCGTGGAACAGCAGACCGCGCGCGGGCGGCATCGGTGCTTCGCCTGGAACGCCGAAGCGGCGGCGGCCGATATCTCCAACCGGTCCCAGCTGTCCGGCGCGCCGTTGGATGTGCGCGGCGAAGGCGGTTACATCGTGGTCGCGCCCAGCATCCACCCCGGCGACGCCAAGAAGGGCGTTCCCCCCGGCTTCGTCTATCGCTGGCGGCCCGGCCATGCGCCGTGGGACATGGATTTCGCGCCCGCGCCCGCATGGCTGATCGCCCTGGTGAAGCCGAAGGAAGCGCCCGCGCCGGTCGAGGCCAAGCCCCACGTCCGGGTCGCCGGTCGGGCCAGCGCCTATGGCGAGGCGGCGTTGGACCGGGCGGTTGCGACCATCCAGTCCGCCAAGGTCGGATCGCGCGACAGCACCCTGTATTCGTGCAGCTGCTCGATCGGGCGGCTGGTTGCCGGCGGCGAGATCGAAGACGCCTATGCACGGTCGGCGCTGGAGAACGCGGGCCGTGTCCACGTGCCCAGCGCCATGAGCGAAGGCCAGCTGATCCGTCAGGTGGACCGGGCGCTGGCGTTCGGGGCGATGAACCCGAAATCGGCTGACCCTTCCCGGCCCGCGTCTGGGCGCCAGCAGACGGGCGGCGCCCCCCGGCGGGCAGAGGGGTCGAAGACCCCGACAGAGATTTCCGCCAACCGGTCCATCAACGGATCGGCGACGGACGCGCGAGGCCTCTGGGCCGAAGCCGATCCTGCGGACGTGGGGCTGGTGCGGGCGTGGCTGAAGGTGCGCGGACTGCCGCACGACACCGCATGGGCGCAGTCGGCGCTGGCGGGCCTGAGAGCGCATGCCAACGCCCCGCTGGATCGAAATGGGCACCGAGGGCCGGCGCTGCTGGCCCCGATGACGCTGCCCGGTCGCCATGCGCTCGCGCCCGACGCGCTGGGCATCATGCCGCTGATCGGCGGTCGGGATCATCGCGGGGCGGAGCGGTTCACGCATTTCGTCGGCGATACGACCGGGCGGGCCGTGGTGCTGCATCCGGCGGAGCCGTTCGGGTCCGTTCTGGTGACGATCGACCTTCAGGACGCGTGGGCGCTGGCCAGCGACATGGACGGGACCGACGACGTGATGGGGGTGGCGGTCGCCCCCACGCTGCGGACGTTCAGCGGCGAACCGGTCGGCGACAAGTATCAGCGCATCGATCCCGTCACGCCTCGGGCCGATCCGGCCTGTGCGCCGTGGATGCTGCCCCGGATGGGCGCGGTCTGGCTGGCGGTGCGGGGCGACCTGGTCACGCCGGAACTGAAGGTGCGCAAGGTCGGCGGCGGGACGAAGCGCGTCCAGCTGTCAGGGCGCGACGCGGCGCGGTTCTGCGGATCGCTGGCGGAACAGGCGTGGAAACGGCCGGTCGCGATGGGCGGGGGAGAGGCGAACCGGGTTCGCCTGCTGTCCCCACCGAATGGTGTTGATTTTCATACGAACGAGGGCGTGGCGTGAGCGACGGACAGACGGACAATCCCTTTGCTGCGCGGGCCAAGGCGGGGACGGCGGCGCCCGCGCCCGAGCGTCTGGCGGCGTTCGACATGAACGACTTCGGCAACGGCATGCGGCTGATCCTGATGGGCGGCGGCGAGATCGACGACGACGGCGACGTGGACACGACGAACTGCCGCCTGCTGTATCTGCTGGGGCTGGGCTGGATCGGGTTCAACGGCCGGTTCTGGGACCGGGAGTGCGGCGAGGACGAAGCGCGCAAACTGGCGCACCGGACGGCGCGGGCCATGCGGAACTGCGTCGCCGCGTTCGAAGGGCAGGGGAAGCCGTCGAAGGAGATTTACAAGTTCCTCGACCAGTGCGGATCGGCCGGATCGACGTCGTCCATGCTGAAACAGGCGCAGTCGTATCTGACGGTGCGGATCGAGGTGTTCGACCGCGACCCGCTGGCCATCAACTGTCGCAACGGCACGCTGAAGATGCGGTTCGACCCCAAGGCGGAGTCGGGCAAGCGCTTCAAGACGTGGATGAGCGCGCACGACCCGTCGGACCGGATTACGCGCATGGCGGCGGTCGAATACGATCCCAAGGCGGCGGCGCCTCTGTTCCGGGGCGTGGTGGAAACCAGCCTGCCCGAGGCGGACGAACAGGCCTTCTTCAAACGGCTGCTGGGCTATGGCGCCACGGGGCGGACCGAGGAACAGGCGTTCGCCCTGGTCCAGGGGCGGGGCCGGGACGGCAAGTCCACCATTCTGGACGCGTGTCGCGAGGCGCTGGGCACTTATGGCGTGGCGGCGTCGCCGGACACCTTCCTTGAAGGCGGCATGCGGTCCGGATCGGACGCGGCGCCTGACCTGATCGCGCTGTCCGGCGATACGCGTCTGGCGGTGCTGTCGGAGCCGAAACGAGGGGCCAAGTTCAACGAAGGCCTGCTGAAGGCGTGGACCTCGGGATCGCCGATCTCGGCGCGCGACCTGCATTCCAAGCCGATCAACTTCCGGCCCAAGGCGAAGATCATTTTCGAGTGCAACGCCTTCCCGGTGGCGCGGGGCGACGACGACGGGATCTGGCGGCGGGTTCTGACGCCTCAGTTCCGCCACCAGGTGCCCGAGGACGAAATGGACCGGTTGCTGCCCGAGAAGCTGCGGGATCAGGAACTGCCCGGCATCCTGAACTGGCTTGTCGAAGGCGTCGGCGACTGGTTGGAGACCGGATCGCTGGCGATGCCGGAGACGCTGAAATCGGTGCTGGACGACTATCGCAAGTCGTCGTCGCCGTTCGGGGATTGGCTGCGGGAGCGATGCTGGACCGGTGAGAAGGCCGGGACCGACCGGGAACTGTCGGGCGTCCTCTATAACGACTTCAAGAAATGGTTCGAGGACCAGGGGTTCGAAAAGCCGATGTCCACGCGGGCCTTTGGCGACGCTCTGCGCGACCGCCAGATCGGGCTGATGGGCAAGGACAAGGCCGGGCTGAAGTATCGCGGGCCGATCCGCCTGAAGACGATCCAAGAGCTGGGCGAGGAAGGCATCACCGAGCGCCCAGCAGCCCCGGCGGGCCAAATGGAAGGCGACCCTCGCGACGGCGATCCGACGGACCCGGACCGCTACTGGCGCGCGGCTGAGACAGACGAAAGCCCGTTCGAATGATGCGTGCGGTCGCCGGACGAACGGACATTAACGGACAGACGGACAATCGCGGGGTCTCTGACGCCGGTCGGGGAGGGCGAAAACGGACGATCAATGTCCGTCGCGGCTGGAAAGGTCCGTTGCCCAAATGCCCGCCACGACAGGGCGAACGGACAGAACGGACATTCCGGACAGTTCCCCCGCCCTGACTGTCATGCGGGTGATGCGCAGGCGAGACGCGCCACATGCCGCATCGTCCGTCCGTCCGTTCGTCCGCCCTTCGTCGCCCTTACCCCCTGTTCTCTTCGGTTTCAAAAAATGACCATTCAAATCCAGAAGGAAGACCTGAACCACGCCGTCGAGATCGATCTCGGCGGGCTGGCCCGTGTGTTGGCGTGGGCGCCCGCCGCCGATCTGATGCAGCGGCGGTACAATCGCTGGGCTAAGGCGGAGGCCACGCGCCAGCTGCGGACGCTGGGCGAGGCGCTGGAGGAGGTATTCGCCCGCATGGAGCGTGAGCCCGCGCGGAAGGCCTATGCCGTGGAAGTGCGTCGTCGCGCGCGGCTGGACCGGGATCGGGTGAAGCGGCTGAACGGAGCCATGCCCAGGGCCGCCCTGACGAAGGGTCAGTTGAAGACCCTGGCGGAAGCCGATGCGCTGGATGCGAAGGCGGCGAAGGCCAAAGGCGCGGAGCGGCGTCGTCTGTCGGGCGAGGCGCTGCGTATGCGGCGTCTGGTCGAGACGGGCCGGTCGGCAGCCCTGTCCGAGCGCGAGGACGATCAGCGCCTTGCGGAGACGGTGGCGCTGGAGGCAGTGCGCGAGGGTGAGCTGGAGGTGGTGGAGAAGCGTCGTGGTCAGACGCAGGTGCGTCTGAGGACGCGGGACGGGCTGAAGCTGCTGCATGAGCGGGGTGGGTTGAAGACGGCGGATGGCGGGCGCTGGGAAGCGGACCGCCTGCTGTCGGTCGGACTGCGCTATCGTGATCGGTATGAGCGAGCGCAGTCGTCGCTGAAATCCTGCCTCAATGTGTCGGACGGCGCGCGGGTGCAGCTGACGTTGTGGGAGACGGCCCGCCTGTCGCAGCGGCGGGCGGTGTTGGCGAACCAGGTGCGCGAGTTGGACATCGCGGTCGGGGTGAAGTTGGGCGCGGAAGCCGTCCAGGTGCTGCGGGCGGTCGCTGGGGAGGCTCGGACCATTCGGTCTCTGGCCTCTGGCGGGAAGCGCAGGGACCGGCTGGCGGGGCTGCTGAAGGCCGCGCTGGGGATCGTTGCGGGCCAGATCGAAATGACCCGTTGACAGAGGGGGCCACTAACGTCAGCTTTGTCACAGAACTAGAACTGCGTCGCGAACCCGCCTTGGCCCTGCCCTGGCGGGTTTCGTGTGTCTGGAGGGCGTGATGGGCAAGCTGTCGTCGCCGCCGTCCCGCCTGTCCGCTGCGCCGTTCCGGGTGGGTCTGCCACCGCGCGAGGCCTCGACCGAACGCCGCGACGCCTCGCCGCTGCGCCGTCTCTATGACACCGTGCGATGGAAGATCACGCGCAAGCGCATCTTCGCCCGCGACCACTTCACCTGCCAGATGTGCAAGCGGATCGAGGGCGACACGTCGTTGCTGGTCTGCGACCACATCAAGCCGCACCGTGGCGATCTCACCCTGTTCTGGGATGACTCCAACCTTCAGACCCTGTGCAAGTCACCCTGCCACGACAAGCACAAGCAAGCCCTTGAACAGGCGTCCCGCCATCACGGCGGCGTCTGGGACTGAACACGCAGGCGAGGCGATGGCGACCCGCCGACCCTGCGCTAGGCCCGGTGATCGACCGCCGCCGGTCACCGGGCTGCCCCATACCGAGGGGGGGCATCAAAAGTCTGGGGCCCCCCGGCGTCGCCGACCGGCACCCCCGCCATGCAGAGGTTTTTTTCTCTGATGAGCACGAAAACACCGCCTGCGACTGACCTTCTGGGCGATCCTTGGACCGAGTTGAAGGACCCGCGCGGTCGCAAGAGGCATAAGCGTACGGCGGAAATCGCTGAAAAGGTTGGAGTTTTGCGGGCCTCGGATATGAATGTCGAGGACATCGCCGTCCGCGTGGGGCTGAGCGAACCGACGCTCAGGAAGTATTATTTTCGAGAGCTGGGCGATGGGCCTGCGGTCGCCCGCGCCTTGGTCCTGGAAGCAATGTTTGAGAAGGCCAAGGCAGGCAACGTCTCAGCGGCGCGGTTGATGTTGAATGAGTTCGCCAAGGGCGACACGGCCCCGCCGATCCGTCCCCAGCCCGGCGAACCGGGCGCGAAGAAGGAGCCGCCGCTGGGCAAGAAGGCTCAGGCGGACATCGACGCGACCACAGCGCATGAGGACACAGGATGGGGGCCGTTGCTGAACTGACTGCGCCGACCTGGTCTTTCGCCTGTCCCGATTGGGTGGAGCGGCTGCGCGAGGGACGGTCCCTTGTGCTGGACCTGCCGCTAGATCTCGTCGAGGCTGATCGGGCAGTCGGCATATTCAACAAGCTTCGCCTACCTGACGTGCCGGGCCAGCCGTCGATGGCGGATGCCGCAGGCGACTGGTTCCGGGATATCGTCAGGGCGGCCTTCGGATCAATCGAACCCGAAACAGGCCGCCGGCGCGTGGCAGAGGTTTTCACCCTCGTTCCGAAGAAGAACTCAAAGACGACGAACGGCGCGGGCATGGCGGTCACTGCGCTGCTGATGAACAAACGACCTCGCGCGGAACTGCTGCTGGTCGCGCCGACGCAGGAGATTGCTGACCTCGCGTTCCAACAGGCGTCGGGGATGATCGAGGCCGATCCGGACGGCTACCTCCAGAAACGCTACCACGTGAAGGAGCACCTGAAGGAGATCGTGGATCGTCGGACAAAGGCGAAGCTGAAGATCAAGACATTCAGCATGACCGTGATGACCGGCACTAAGCCGGTCTTCGTGTTATTGGACGAAGTCCACTTGCTGTCAGCCTTCCACTACGCTGCCCGCGTCGTCGGGCAAATCCGGGGCGGTTTTGAAGCCAACCCGGAAGGTCTGTTCGTGATGATCACGACACAAAGCGATGAGCCGCCGTCTGGAGTGTTCAAGGCCGAACTGCAGCTGGCGCGCGACATCCGCGACGGCAAGGTGACGGAAGACGTTCGCACGCTGCCGGTGCTCTATGAGTTCCCGGTTGAGATGCAGGTGGACGAGGCTCAGCCGTGGAAAGACCCTGCGAACTGGCACATGGTTCTGCCGAATGCCGGACGGTCCGTTCACATCGACCGATTGCTGACGAACTTTCGGCGGGCGCAGGACAAGGGCAAAGAGGAGCTGGTCCGTTGGGCCTCTCAGCACCTCAATGTTGAGATCGGCATCGCGCTGCATGCCAATCGTTGGCGCGGCGCCGACCACTGGCAGGGCGCAGCTTGCCCAGGGCTGACGCTGGATGAAATCAAGCGTCGCTGCGACGTCGTCACCGTAGGTGTCGACGGCGGGGGATTGGACGACCTGCTAGGCTTGGCTGTTGTTGGTCGTGACCGAACGACCCGCGAATGGCTGGTTTGGGTCAAGGCCTGGGCGCATGACGACGTGCTGGAGCTGCGCAAGGATATCGCCGAGGCTCTGCGAGATTTTGAGGCTGACGGTGATCTGGTCGTCTGCGCCGATCCTAATCAGCCCTTCGTTGAGGTCGCCGACCTGATTGCTGGCCTCAATGATGAGGGGTTGCTGCCAGAGAAGTACGGGATCGGCCTGGACCCCTATGGCGTCTCGGCCCTGGTCGATGAACTGGCGGCGCGCAAGATCGAGGACGATCAACTGTCAGCCATCCGGCAGGGCGCGGCGCTGTCGCCCGCCAGCTGGGGCGCGGAAATCAGATTGAAGGCCAGAACGCTGCTGCATTGCGGACAGCGGCTGCTGGCCTGGTGTGTCGGCAACGCCAAGGCAGAGACGCGCGGGGGCGCGACGTTGATCACCAAGGAGACGGCGGGTCGCGCCAAGATCGATCCGCTGGTCGCCGTCTTTAACGCCGTGATGCTGATGAACCGGAACCCGGTTGGAAGGGGGAGTGGATGGAAGGACTACCTCGCCAGTCTGGGGGTTCAGGCCTGATCGGCAAGGCGTTGACGGTTCTAGGAGCCAAGGCGGCGAACCTGGTTCGTCCGTTCCTGATCGACCGGCCGGAAAGCTGGGTCGGATCAACGAATGCAGGCGTGCCGACGACCGAGCGGAGCGTGTTGGGGCTTTCGGCGGCCTGGGCCTGTGCGAACCTGTTGGCGGGCACAATCGCGTCAACGCCAATCATGGTCTATCGGACAGACGCCGCGGGGAACCGAACGCCGGCGAAGGATCACCCCTTGTACCGGGTGCTCCATGACAGTCCCAACTATGACCAGACGGCGCTGGACTTCTGGGAAGGCGGTCAGTTGGCCCTGGAGCTGCGCGGTGATCTTCACGCGCGGATCGAGCGAAGCGCCGGTCGCATCGTGTCCCTGCATCCGATCCATCGGCCGCAGGTCACACGCCATTCGAGCGGCACCCTGCGCTATCGCTGGACCGAAGATGGTCGTTCACACGATGAGCCGCAGGAGAATGTTTTCCATGTCCGCGGCTTCGGAGGCTCGCCCCTGGGCGGCATGTCCACCCTGACGTTCGGCCGCCAAGTCTTCGGCGGCGCGCTGGCGGTGGATACGGCGGCGCAGACTACGTTCGCCAATGGCGTCAGGCCTTCGCTGATTCTGGCCATGCCGGGTGGTCAGACGTTGGAGGCGGGGCAGCGGAATGCGTTGGAGAGGGCGCTTCAGGAAAAACACGCAGGCGCCATGAACGCCGGGCGGCCGTTCCTGATTGAGGCAGGCATCACGCCGCATACTGTGTCGTTCTCTCCGGAGGATGCGCAGATGCTGGAGAGCCGGAACTTCAGCGTTGAGGAAATCTGCCGCTTCTTCGAAGTGCCGCCCCACATGATAGGCCACACGGCGAAATCGACCAGTTGGGGCACGGGACTGGAAGAACAGACGCTGAGGTTCCAGAAGTTCACGCTGCGTCGGCGCCTGAAGCGGATTGAGCAGGCGATCATGAAACAGCTGCTGACCCCGGCAGATCGCGCGGCGGGTATTGTCGTCGAGTTTAATCTGGAAGGTCTATTGCGCGCCGACAGCAAGGGTCGCTCCGAGTTCTACCAGAAGATGACGCAGATCGGCGCGATGACGATCAATGAGGTCCGCGCCCTGGAAAATCTGCCGCCGGTGCCGGGCGGCGACGTGCCGCGCATGCAGGCCCAGAACATCCCGATCAACATGGCGAACCCGCCATCGCTTGTCGCCGGAGGCGTACAATGAAGACGAAGAATGCGGGCGTCGCCCTGGACATCAAGGCCATTGGCGATGACGGCGTGATCGAAGGCTATGCCTCGGTCTGGGATGTCGTGGACAGCTACAATGAGGCAGTCGAACGCGGGGCGTTCAATGCGTCGCTGGCGGCCTCCAGGCGTGAGAAGCGCAGCATCAAAATGCTGTACCAGCACGACAGCTTCCAGCCCATCGGGGTCTGGGACGAGTTGGATGAAGACGAGACGGGTCTGCGGGTGCGTGGGCGCCTGTTGAAGGATGCTTCCGTGAAGGCCGCCGAGACCTACGCCCTGATCCGCGAAGGTGCGCTGGACGAGCTGTCCATCGGCTATCGCGAGGTCGAAACCAAGAAGGACCCGGCACGCCCCGGCGTCCTGCTGTTGAAGCAACTGAATCTGCGTGAAGTGAGCGTGGTCACGTTTGGCGCGCTGAGCGTCAATGCCCGCATCGACAGCGTGAAATCCATTCTGGACGGCGGCGAACTGCCGACCGTCCGACAGTTCGAAGAACACCTGCGGGACGCAGGTTTTTCGAAGAGCCTGGCCGCCGCGATTGCAGCCAAGGCGACGCCGCACCTTCGGGGGGAGCCCGAGGTGAAGGCGGATGACGCGCTGGCGTTCCTGACAGCCATGCGCGGCTGACCTCCCCCTCGCTCGCTTCGGCGGGCTCCAACATTCCCTGACTTGAAAGGACATCGCCATGGGCGATCAAAAGACTGCGGCTGAACTGGCCGCCGAGGTAAAGGCTGACTTCGCCCAGAAGCTGGATGCCGTGAAGGAGATGGCTGAAAAAGCCATCGCGGAAGCCAAGAGCGGCGTCGACCAGACGGCTGCCCAGAAGGAAGTCATCGACAATGCCCTGACCGGCATGAACGAGGCCAAGGCGCGGCTCGATGAACTGGAGCAGAAGGTCGCGCGTGGCGGCGGCGATCCGACCGACGCCGAGAAATCCTACGGGCTGCGGTTCGTTGAGACGGACCAGTTCAAGGCTCTGTCCGAAGCGCCGCGTGCTGGCGCGGCGGCCAATCTGCACGTCAAGGCGGACATCACCACGGCCACGACCGACGCCGCCGGTTCGGTGGGGGCTGGGATCGTGCCGAACCGTCTCCCCGGCGTGCAGGGGCTGCCCCGCATGCGGTTGACGATCCGAGCGCTGTTGTCCCCCGGCCGGACGGACGGTCCGCTGATCCAGTACCTCCAGGAGACGGGGTTCAACAACAATGCGGCCAACGTCGCTGAGGGCGCGCTGAAGCCTCAGTCGGACATCAAGCTGGCCGACAAGGACGTTTCGACCAAGGTCATCGCGCACTGGTTCCGGGCGTCGAAGCAAATCCTGTCCGACTTCTCGCAGGTCCGCTCGATGATCGATGAGCGCCTGCTGTACGGCCTGGCGCTGAAGGAAGAAGCGCAGCTGCTGAACGGCGACGGAACTGGCGAGAACCTGCACGGCATCATGCCGCAGGCGTCGGCTTTCGCCGTGCCAGCAGGCTTCGTCAGCCCGACTCCCACCACGGCGATCGATGTCCTGCGGATCGCCATGCTGCAGGCGGCGCTGGCTGAGTTCCCTGCGACCGGTCACGTCCTGAACCCCATCGATTGGGCGGGGATCGAGACGCTGAAGGACGGCCAGGGCCGCTACATCATCGGCAACCCGCAGGGCACGGCCCAGCCCACGCTGTGGGGTCTGCCGGTCGTGGATACCCAAGCCATGGCCGTCGGCAAGTTCCTGACCGGCGCCTTCCGCCTGGGCGCCCAACTCTTCGACCAGTGGGACAGCCGGATCGAGGTCGGCTTCCAGAACGACGACTTCGTGCGGAACAAAGTGACGATCCTGGGCGAAGAGCGTCTGGCGATCGCCGTCTATCGTCCCGAAGCCTTCGTGACAGGCTCCATCAACCTCGCATCTGTCACCCCGCCTGACAACGGCGGTTGATCTTCTCCTGAAACTCTGCCCGACAGGTCATTCCTGTCGGGCCTCTTCTCGTGGCGGCCGGATTCCCGACCGCCACGCAAGGAGGCCTCCAATGTCCGATACCTACAGGGTTCAGCGGCAACACCTGGGCGACAGGTTGTACCTGCCTGGTGATGAGCGAACGGCCGATGCCGACACTGTCCGTCACCTGGTTGAAAACGGGGTGTTGGTGAAGGCGGAACCGGCCACCAAGAACAAGGCGCAGGTCGGCGGTAAGAACAAGGCCGCTGGCTGATGCTCAAGGTCGTGGTCGAGCCGTCGGCGCTCAAGGAGCTGGTGACGTTGGATGAGGCCAAGGCGCATTTGCGCGTGGATCATGATGATGAGGATGTGCTGATCCAGACGTATCTGGACGGCGCCGTCCAAGCCTGTCTGACCTACTGCGATCTGAAGCTTGTGCCGATAGGCGCTGAGCCATCATTCAAAAATGCCGCTCTGCTTAGTCTGGCTGACCTGTACGCCTATCGCGAAACCGGTCAGGTTGGATCGGCGTCCAGCCGGGTCAATGTCGCGACCTCGGTCGAAACCTTGCTGCGCCCCTTCCGCATCATTCGCATTTGACTGCGAACCCGGTTCGCGAGGAGGCAGAGCTATGCGTGTTCGTTTTCTGAGGGATCGGGATTGGACGCCGCCGGAAAATCGCCGGATCACGGTCGCCTACAAGGCCGGTGTGGAAGAGACCATCAAGCGCGTCTGGGGCGAACAGATGGTCAAGGATGGTGACGCGGAGGAGATACCGGCGCCGCCACGTGCTACCGATCCGGAAGCTGATTCTGTTCAGCAGGTGAAGCGTGCCCGGCGCGGGTGATCTGCGTGATCGCATCGCGTTTGAGGTGCGGGACGCCGACGCCAACGGCGATCCGCAAGGGCCGTGGAAGGCGAAGGCCACGGTCTGGGCGCAGGTGATCTGGCTGCGCGGCACGGAGACTGTCGCGCAACAGCGGCTGGAAGGTCGTCAGCCTGTTGTCATCACGATCCGGGAATCGTCTCAGACGCGTGAAATCACACCGGCGTGGCGGGCCGTCAACGCGCGCCACTCCGGGCAAAAATTCAACATCACTGCTGTGTCGCCGTCGAAGGATCGCGGTTTCCTCGACGTGCTGGCGGTCATGGGCGGGGCAACGGGGTGATCTGATGGCGGGTTTTGGCGACGGGAAGCGGCGGCTGTCCAAGAAGATGGCGGCGGTCCCGAAGGAAGTCCGCAAGGCCCTGAGGGCGCAGAACAAGGCCAACGCCAATGAGCTGGTCGATACGATGAGGGGTTTTGCGCCCGTTCGTGATGGCGCGCTGGTCACGTCGATCAAGGGTAAGGATGTGTCGAACAGCCAACGGATCTCGCAGCGGGTGAAGGCCGGAGGGCAGCAGACCACCAAAGCCGTTCGGAAGTCCGCGAAAGGGACCGCGCCTGATTACGATTATGCGCTAGCGGTTGAGTACGGCACCGAAGACATGGCGGCTCAGCCCTTCTTCTGGCCAGCGTGGCGCCTAAAGCGCCGTCGCTTCAAGTCGCGGATGTCGCGCGCCGCCAAGAAGGCCATCAAGGCGGCGACGACATGAGCGATCCGGCGCTCGCGTTGCAGAATACGATTGAAGCGGCGCTGAGGGGCGACGCGGGCCTGCTGGCCAGCATGGGCCTACAGAAGGTGCGTCTCTATACGATGAGCGCGCCGGTCGGTGCGAGCCATCCCTACATCGTCATCGGCGAAGACCAGGTGATCGACGACAGCACCGAGTGCGCGGAGTCGAGCGAGGTCATCACGACGGTTCACGCCTGGACCCGAGTCGATGACGATGTGTCCGCCAGCCGCCGTCAGGCGAAGGCCATGGCGGGCGACGTGCGCCGCGTCCTGAAATCCATCGACGCCGTCCCCGGTTTCGATGTGGTCCTCGCTGAGTTTGAGGACACCCGACATTTGACCGATTCCGATGGGCTAACGGCCCATTCGGTCATCACGCACCGGTTCCTGCTGGACCCGGCCTAACCGCCCCGTTTCCGGGGCTTCATCTGAAACGAAGAAGGAGCCCGTCTCATGGCGGAGATCAAACACGCGCGCGGCGTAAATCTGCTGATCAAGGTGGCGCGACCGGAGACGCCGACGGTTTTCGAAACCTTCTGCACCATCAACGCCGAGCGCGGCATCACCTTCACGGCGGGCGTAAACGAGCAGGAAGTCATCGACTGCGCCGATCTGGAGGCCGTGGCGTGGGTGCTGCGCGAAAAGACCAACCTGTCCGCTGCGATCAACGGCGGCGGCACGGTGAACACGCCCGACATCGACATCTTCTATGAGTGGCTGACCGACTCCAACTCATGGCCAACCAAGACGATCCTTGACGTGCCGGGTTCTGACGGCGGCGTGGTCTTTACTGGAAATATGCACCTGACCGAGTTCTCGGTGACCGGAAACAAGGGCGAGAAGATGCAGGCCAGCACGGCGCTGTCATCGGATGGCGTGATCACCAAGACCGCCAACACCTGATGAGCCGCGCAGCCGAGTTCACGACCGAGTTCGGCGGGGAGGACCGGATATTCCGGCTCCCCATCGGGCGGCTGAGGGCCGTGCAGGAGAAGTGCGACTGCGGACCCATGGAGCTGCTCCAGCGGTTCCTGGGCGGCACCTATCGCATTGACGACGTGCGCGAGGTCATCTTGCAGGGTCTGATCGGCGGCGGGATGGATGCGCCGATGGCCGGGCGGCTGGTCAAGTCGAACTTCGATGATCTGCCGCTGCAGCCGTTCGTCATGTTGGCCCAGGGCGTCATCATGGCAGTTCTGGTCGGGGTGGAGGATGAAGACCTGGGGGAGCTGCGGGGGGAGGATCGTCCGACGAACCCCTCCCCCGAGGCAAGCTCCGGTTCTGCACCATCTACGGCGCCGCCGCCGCCATCGGTTTCAATCCACGCGAAGTCGACGACCTGAGCCTTTGGGAGTTCGCGGCGGCCGTGAATGGCTGGGCGCGGGCGAACGGTGGCGATGCGCGACCGGCAGCGCCGACGCCGGAAGAGCATGACGCCTTGGCGGAGAAATACGCGCACGTGTAGGGTGAGCGCTCTGAGGGGAGTGCGAACATGAAACGATGGGTGGTTTTGGCCTTGATGGTCATGGTGGCGGGCGCGGCTGAGGCGCAGCAGCGGGAGTATCTGACAGAGGTTGTCGGGGACGCTGTCGAGGCCAATGGCACGGCGGAAGAAATCACAGGCCGAGCGAGGCGATGTATCGCCGAGAACCTGGGGTCAGGTGTCGTTGGCGGTGAGTTGATCGTGTCAGATGCAAACAACGTCATCGTTGCGCGGAGCGCTTCCACCTACATCGACCGTATGGTGACGTGGCAGGTCCGCAGCCGCCTGACGGTAGAGGCCCGCGAAGGCCGTTTCAGGATCACGCAAAGCGGACTGGAACGCTTCAACTCAATGTCGGGCGGCTGGAGCGGCATTGGCAAATGGCGCGGCAGCGGCTGGGAGCGCGCAGAGCAAGCCTTCAAGGCGACCTCGGCGGCTGTGCAGGCCTGCGTGACCCAACAAGCAAAGAGCGACGACTGGTAGCTGGCTGATGGCCATGCTGCCCTAGCGAGGTGCAGCATGGCCCGAGACATCGAAAGCCTAGTGCTTCAGATGAGCGTCGATCTTCGACGTTGGGAACGGTCGATGGACCGAATGACGGCCGTCTCGCAGAAGCGGCTGACTGCTGTCGAAGCGCAGGCTCTGAAAACCCAAAAGAACCTTGAGCGCACCATGGCCCAAGCGGGTGAGGGCATGGTCGCAGGCTTGTCGAGCGGCTTGAAGTCCCTGGCGCCGACGCTGGCGGCCGCCTTCTCGGTTCAGCAAATCGTCAAGTATGCCGACAACTGGTCTGATCTGAACGCCCGCGTGCGGCAGACGGTCGGGGCGCATGGAGACGCCGAAGCGGTTATGGATCGTATTTCGAGTGTCGCGCGCCGCACCTACTCCGATTTGAACCAGACGGCTGAAGGTTACTTGCAAAACGCAGGCGCCATGCGTGAACTGGGGTATTCGACAGCCGACACCCTGGATTACGTCGAGGCGGTCAACAATGCGTTGGTGATCAGCGGGACCAAGGGAGAGGTCGCGCAGTCGGTCATGAATGCCCTTGGCAAGGCGATGGCGTTCGGTGAGCTGCGGGGCGAAAACCTCAACACCGTCATCCAGAACGGCGGGCGCTTGACAGAGGCTCTTGCGGCGAGCCTTGGCGTCACGACCCTGGAACTACGTCGGATGGGTGAGCAGGGGCTTATCAAGACCGACATGCTGGTCAAGGCGATGACGGGCTCCTTGGCGCAGTTGCGGACTGAAGCGGATGCGATGCCAGCGACCATAGGCGACGCCCTGCAGCTGATGAATAATGCGCTGGGCAAGTATGTCGGCCAGACCGATCAAAGCCTGTCCGCCACGCAACGCATGGCTGAAGGCATTATCGTGCTGTCGGATAATCTGGACACCATAGTGCCGGTGTTGGGCGTGTTGGTCGGTCTTGTGG
Source organism: uncultured Brevundimonas sp. (assembly GCA_963522565.1). GTDB lineage: Bacteria > Pseudomonadota > Alphaproteobacteria > Caulobacterales > Caulobacteraceae > Brevundimonas. The sequence continues at coordinate 84,680 of CAUQZC010000012.1, forward strand.
GCGGTCGTTACGTTTGGGCGATGACTGCTGCGACTGGGGCGCAGATCGCAAATGGTGTCTCTGCCGCGCGCCTGATCGCCTTCCAGACCGCCATGACCGCCAGCATGACGGGCACATCAAGCGCAGCCCTGGTCGCGGCTAGCGGCGTCCGTACGTTCAATGCCGCAATAGCCGCCAATCCCATTGGCGCTGTTCTGGTTGGCGTTACGGCGCTGGCTGCCGCCATGTATCTGTTGAAGCGGCGGGCTGATGAAGGGTCGGCTGCACTGCAAGAGCAGAAGCGGCAGTCCGATCTGACCAAGACGGCCACCGATAAGTATCGTGAGGCGGTGGATCTGGCGCGGACCGCAAATGGCGAGGCGAAAAAAGCCGCGCTGGCGGTTGCGGAAGCGCGGCGACAGGAAACCATCCAGACCATCGAGAACACCCGCGAACAGTTGAATAACGCCAAGGCCGTCCTGGCGGCGGCGCGGGCGCGTCAGGTGGCGTCCGAAGAGTATATGAACAGTTTCGCCGGGGTCGCGCTGGCGGGTGGTGGTGGTATCGCCGGCGCAGCAGGTCAGGCTTCGGTGCGTTCAGGGCGGCAGGCGGATATCACTGACGCACAGCGCGTCGCCAATGGGTATCTGGCCACACTCACCGAGGCTGAAAAAAAGCTGGCGGAGATTGACGCGGCGGCAAAGGCGCCCGCCGTGGTCGCCGTGGTTGACACGCCCGATCGCCAGTCCAGCAGGGCGTCATCCGGCCCGTCGCAGCAGGACCTCACAGAGCAGCGCGCCATGTTGGACATGGAGGCGCAGCTCGCGGTGCTTCGCGCACGCGGCCGTGACAAAGAGGCAGAGCAGCTTTCGGATCGGATCGAGACGATCAAGCTGACAAAGACTTATCAGGACGCCGGTTTCGCCGATGCGCAGGCCAAGGCGGCGGTGCAGGTCCATTCGCTTCGCGAGGCAGCGGATACGGCGGAGTTCATCGCCAAGTTCGAAAAAGACCAGGCGCGTTTCCTCGAAGAGGCGACCGCCGAACGCCAGCGGCAGGCGGCCCTTGCCGAGGATGAACTTGGCCTCCGCGCCGAGATCGCCCGATTGCTGGGTGACGAAGCCGGGTATCAGGCAGCGCAGCGAGAATACGACCTCACCCGGCGGACCGCCGATCTGCGCGCCAAAGGGCTTGGCGAGGATGAGGCCCGCCAGCAGGCCACGTCGGAGACGGACAGGCTGCGCGGCGCAGAGATCGTCGGCGGGCTGGGATCTGGCTTCCGCGATCCGCTGGAGCAGATGCGGGCGCAGTACGAAGAGATCGACCGGCTGCGCCAGGCCGATGTCTTGAGCGAGCAGGAGGCGGCCGCCGCCAAGGCGCAGGCGAACGCCCTGTATCAGGAGCAGCGGCTGGCCAGCGCCACGGGCTTCTTCGCCACGCTGGCGGAGCTGCAGGACAGTTCGAACAAGGAACTGGCGGCCATCGGCAAGGCGGCGGCCATCGCCCAGGCCACGATGGACGGTTATGTCGCGGTCCAGAAGGCGTTGGCCTCGGCGCCTCCGCCCTTCAACTACGCGCTGGCGGCGGCCGTGGGCGTGGTCGCCGCCGCCAATGTGGCCAAGATCGCGGGCATGGCGGATGGCGGGCAGGTGCAGGGCGTCGGCGGGCCGCGTCAGGATAACCAGCTTCGTTGGCTCTCGGTCGGCGAGCACGTCATCAACGCCAAGTCCGCCAAGAAGCATCGCGCCCTTCTGGAAGCCATCAACAGCGGCCGACCGATCTCTGGACTTGCGGACGGCGGGATCGTCGGCGTGCCGAATATTCCCGATCTATCTGGCCTGTCGGCGGGGCGCGGAAACAGCCTGACCTATTCGCCGACGATTGATGCGCGCGGCGCGGATATGGCGGCGGTGGCCCGGCTTGAGGCGCTAATGGTCGAGGAGCGGCGGCAGTTCGCGAACAAGGTGATGGGCGTGGTGGATCGCAAGGCGAAGTACCGCCTGGGCAAGAATGCGGAGGACTGATGTCGATCCCCTATCCGTTGCCCTTGGCGCCTTTTCATCGGACGACGGGCTATAATCTGCGGCCCGTCCACGCGAGCGAGATGCTGCGAGCAGCGGCAGGGTTTCCCCTGACGCCGGTCAACGGCTTGGGCGACCATTGGGCGCTGGAGATCGAGGCGCCGGTGATGGCGGCGCTGTGCGGTCGTGCATTGTTGGCGAACCTGGTTCGCGGCGTGTCGCGCAAGGTCCGTATTCCCATTCCGCAACGGGGCATCGATATCGGCCTGCCCGGTGAGACGGAGGCGGTCCCGCATAGCGATGGGTCGTTGTTCGGGGATGCGACCGGCTATGCGCCCGTCACGCCCCGCGTGGACGGCGACAATCAATCCGGGTCGGCGCTGAGCCTGAAACTGATCGGCGCGCGACCCGGCTATCCGATCCGCCCCGGTCTGTTCTTCACCCTGGAGACGCGTCTGGGTTCGTCGGCCCACATCATCACTGAGGCGGCGACCGTCGATGACGCCGGTCGGGTCGAGGTGGCCTTCTGGCCCATGTTGTGGCGTGACCCGTCAGATGGCGATCATGTCGAAATGTTCGAGCCCTATATCGAGGGCTATGTGGTCGCGCAGAGCGGTCAGTCGTCCGGAGTGTTCAAGGCTGTCCGCAGCGACGCCTTTACGGTCGAGGAGGCGGGATGATGGACCCGCTTCTGTTCGAGGCCCTGAAGGCGGGCGACCGTATCGTGCATCTGGTCACCGTGTCGCTGCCGGGGCACACGATCCGTTGGACGGATGGCGGCTTCGTGCGCTGGAACGGGGCAACCTATCGCGCGCTGGATGAGCGGCATGGCGCCTTGTCCAGCATCGGCGAAATCGTTGACGGCGTCGGTGACGATGTCAGCCCGGTCGAGATCGAGGTCGTTCCGCCGACGCTGGAGTCGCTGACGGATCTGACCGCCGTGGATGCGCAGGGCGGCGTGGCGACGATCCATCTTGGCGCCGTTGACGAAGCGACCGGGCAACTGATTGGCGCGCCCTATCGCCTTCATCGCGGGCGGCTGGATCGGCCGATTGTCGCCATCGGCGCGATGACCCTGACCTATGAGGTTTTGACGGCGGAGTCCCTGGGTCTGGAACCGAATGAGGATCAAAGGCTGAGTGACGCCTTCCACCAGTCGGTGTGGCCCGGCGAGCGCGGCTATGAGCATCAGACCAACGGATCGCAGAAGGTATTCTGGCGGGACGACGACCCGAACAACGCCATTGGCTATATCAGCCCGCGACGAAAGAAGGGCGGCGACCCCAAGGAGTTCAACTATGAGACCGACGCTGCGCTGCCCTTCCCGTTCGGGCGGGTCCAGGTCGGCGCCGCGTTGAACTTCCGCGTCGGTTTCGGGCCGACCAATCGCTATAACTCCATCGTCGGCACGGTGGCGGCAAGCGGTCCGATCAAGTCCTGGCTGATGGTTCATGTCGATGATGAACTGACGGTTTTCGGCGCCAATGATGTGGCCCTGAATGGTGATCACGACGGCGCATTGTGGGTGCAGCGCAGGCTGGGATCGCAACCGCAAGCCGCGCTGGCGTTCCCATCAGGTCTGAACTTTGGCGGGCAGGCGCCGCAAGGTTGGGGGGCCGCCTACAGGCAGTCCGGTCGCGCCGTGTTCATGGCCACCATGTTCGAAAACTCCAAGAAGTCGGAGTACGGCGGCGGCATTCCCACCTTCAAGAACACGCTGGAGGGCCTGTTGGGATGGGACCCGCGCAGCAGCAACAGCAGCCTGCTGGACCCCGCGACCTGGACTTACATCGAACTGGGTCCCATCGCCGACCTGAACTGGTGCATCGGTCGGTGGGAGGGTGCGAGCGGCGGCGGCCGATATGGCGTGCCTTACGCCTGCTCCATCGTCGGCGGCCTGGGCGCCAGCATCGAAGACATTGATGTCGTGTCCTTCGTCTATGCGGCGAGTGTGGCGCAGGCCAATGGCTGGAAGGTCAGCTATGTGGCGACATCAGCCATGGACAAGCAGGAGGTCAGAAAGGCCCTGTTGCAATCCGCGGCGGCGACGCCATCCCGCAAGGGCGGGCTGATCAGCTGCATCTCGCACGGCGCGCCACGGCCCAGTCTGCTGGAGGTTACGAATGCGGACACGGCAGGCGAGTTCGATGTGGAGTTCTGGGCTTCGCGGCTGGACCGTCGCAATACGCTGATCCCGAAGTTCACCAGTGAAGCCCATCTGTGGGAGCTGACGGCCATCGCGCCAGTCACCAATACGGCATGGCGGACGCAGGACGGCGGCAAGCGCAGCGACGGACGTGCGTATGAGGCGGTTCCCGACGAGAATCAGTGCGCGCAACTGGCCTATCTTGACCTGGCCAACGACCGGGAACTGAGCAGCGAAACGCCATTCAAACCTCATATGTTGCGGATCGAGCCCGGTGACAACTTCACCTGGCGGGAGCCGCGCTTTTTGCTGGACGGCGTCAAGGCCCAAGCGCGGGCGCGCAAATATGACCCGTCGAAAAAGATCGTCCGGATCACATGGCGGCAGGAGTCCGACAGCAAATATGTCGAGGCAGGGGTGCAGACCGGCGTAGCGCCACCCCCGACGGGTGAATATGTGCCACCAGTCCGTGTCGGTGATCCGGCGGAACGACCTTTGTCGCGTAAGCCGACGTATCCCACCAGTGCGACGGCGGACACGATCAGCATCGTCGAGATCATCGCAGTCATGCCGTACGGCGAGGAGATCGTCATTCCGGCAGGATCGGTCACGGACCTGGCTCCGCTGACAAACTATGGCGTCTTCTGGAAGGCGGGCGCTGGTTATGAAGTCGAGCCCTATCCGGCGCCGATCCGTATGGCATCCGGATCGTGGGTGTTTATCGGCTGGCAGGCTACGGCCGGTGCGGGTGGAGAGTTCCCCTCCAATCCCACGCCGCCCGGCGGCTGGGGCGGGTCGGGAGAGGCGGTGATTGTCGCATGAACGAACGCCGCATCTTTCTGATAATCCGGACGGTCGAAGGTGGTTTGACCGTCACGGTCACGCCGGTTCAGCCTTCAGAGCAGCCTGAGGGCGTCGCCGTCATCCGCACCGTCGGTGACGTGGCGGCGGAAACCGTCCTGCATTTGCCGGGAGCCTCCGTCCGCGCGGACTGATCTCCGGCGTCCGTCGTCGACGACGGTCCTCGCGCGCACGGCGTCCGCATCATCATCAAAATCGGAGGTGACATGGCGACATTCAAAGATGCGTTCGCGCAGGTGTTTCGCGATTTCGAAATAGCGGGCGTTCCCGCCAGTGGGTCGTATGAACCGCAGAAGGCTCTTATCCGCGCATTGGGTGAGCAACTGGACCTGAAGATCGCGGCGGCGGCGGGTGACGACCCCGAGATCATCGAAGAGTATCTCAGCAACCTGGTTGATGAAATCTGGCTGCCTGCGACGGCGCTCTTTCAGGTGCAGGGCTCCGGGTCTTTGACCTCAGTGGCGTCTCGCCTTCCTGCCTGGACCCTGCCCCCAGGCGCCGGAGTGCTTCTGGCGGCCGCTTTGCGGCTGCCTGCCGATTGGTCGAAGCTGCTGGTCGATTTCGTCTTCGTGAACCTTGCGGCAAATGCGGGCAATGTCGTCTTCTCGGCTGAACTCCATCACTGGGCTGAAGGCGACAGCATCAACGTCACCCCTTCGGGTCAGGCCGCCGCAATCGCCGCCAGCACCACGCCTTACCGTGTGGTGCGAGGCTCTCTGACTGGTGGGCTGGCGGTTGACCCCACAAAGACGACGACCTTGCGGATATCGCGTCAGGGCGCATCGGCGAATGATACGCTGCCGAACGCTTGCGCTCTCATGGGCGTCATCCTGCGGAAGACGACCTAGTGCGCAGCCTTCCGTTCGGCCATGGCCAGCAGAACTTCCGGTTGGGGTCATGGGCGCCGCGCGCCAGGCCGGTCATTCCGCCGCGCCCTCTCTACGTCGATGTCGTCGCTGGCAGCGCGGGCGCGGTCGGAGATGTGGATCATCCGGTGAACAGCCTGACCTTGGCGATGGGGATGTGTGCAGGGCTGCCGGATTGGGAAATCAGGATCAAGGCGCCCGCGACGGCGCCGATCCGTCTTGAGGCCGTCTACGAAAGCAGCATGAATCTGACGCTGGCCGGTTGGGACGGCGAGCCTTGGCATCAATACGGTTCAGAGGTGTTCAACGGCGGCTGGGCCATCGTTGGCGGCGGAGTTTGGCGTCGGCCGCTGAACTGGACGGCGGTGTCGATGGCGGTCGTGGTCACGATGGACGAAACCGTTGGCGACCGTGCATTTCACCCGAAGCTTCTGGCCAACACCGTGACGCCATCGGTGCCCGGTCAGGGACAGATCGGCCTGACTGGCGGATATCTCTATGTGCGCCTGTTCTCTGACGAAAACCCGAACAACCATGTCATCGAAGTCGCGAGACGTAACGGCGGGCTGCGCACCCAAGGCTTCGGGCTGCTGAAGGTTCGGGATTATGTCGGTCGCCATTTTCTGCTGTCCGCCTTGCAGAACGGCCTCTCGACCCAGCCCGCCGGCACGGGTCGTCTGGAAATCGAGGACAGCCTTATCGAATATTCGGCCGCCCAGGGCGTGGCGGCGTCGGGCCAGAACGAAACGACGGTCTGCACCCGCGTGATCGCACATCGATGCGCCAACGACGGGTTCAATCTTCACGGCACGATGGGCGCCCAGACCATGACCCTGAACGGCTGCGAAGGAAGCTATTCAGGGGATGCGCCGGGCCAGTCTTCTCAAGGCGCCTCGAACCATGAGAGCACGACCATGATCCTGAACGGCGGTCGATACGACTGGAACGTCTCTGGCGGGATGGTCGCGATCGACAGCGCGCGTTGCGACATCCATGGCGACACGCCTTTCGGTCCTGTCGTGATGGACCGGAACATGCGTCTCGGCAACACGGCCGGCACGATTTCAAATCAGGCGGGTTGCGCCTGGCTGAACAACTCTTCCGGCGCGGTCAGTGGGGATGTGACGGTCAGCAATGGGCTGGGGGTCGGCGTGAGGGTGGCGACACCCGGCGCAGTCTCGGGTGTCGGAGGCATAAAGTCGGTCGGCAACGCCCTGCCGAACATCGGCGTCTAGCGTCGCTCGGGTAGCGCCGGGCCAATCTCGGTATTTCATGGAGGCCATTATGGCCGATGCACCGCCGCCTTCTGGCGCGCTGGACGATCTGGCGCGCCCTATCGGAGGGCACGCGGATGCCTGATGAAGTCGCAACCTCCCTGCTCACGCGGGAGAGCATCATTGCATTGCTTGGCGCGCTTGGTCTGGGCGGGGTGTTGTCCGCCCTGATCCAGCGGCCGTCACGCCGCTCCATCGCGGCCTCCGCCGCCAAGGACGAAGCGACGGGCGAAGCAGCGGTCATCGCCTCCATCGCCAACGCCTTCACCGGAACGACCGCCTCGCTGCGCGAAGAGATCGAGCGGATGCAGGATACCCTGAACGAGTTTCGCCAACGCGTGGCGGAAGCTGAAGCAGAGGTTCGGGCCGCCGTGGCTCGGGAGGCGGTCAAGGATCGCCTGATCGCGGATCAGAAGCTGCAGCTTGAAATCGCGCATGGCGATGTGCTGCGCCTTCGCGCCGCACGCGATGCGGCAGAGGCCAAGTCGGTCCAGCAGGAGGGCGAAATCCGTCAACTGAAGGCCGTAATCGATGCGCTGGACCGCGTGACAGATGCAGGAGCGAGGGCATGAAACTGCCGACCGTGATCAACTTCCCGCAGACGACGACGATCCTGGCGCTGGGCCTGCTGTTCGGCAATCTCGCGCTTCTGCCGATGGTCGCAGCGTTGGGACGATATGTGCCGGACGCCTATAGCGGAGTGGTCGAAAACGTGGCTGGCGTTTTCAAGGACGGACTGCTTCTGGTCCTGGGCTTCTACTTCGCCAAGGTCGTCAACGCGGGGCAGCAAGACATGGCTTTCCGAGCGATAGACGTGGCCGCTGCATCTCAGCCGTCGACCGACGAACCGGGTTCGCAGCAGAACGCCCGCGCCAGCAAATAGGCCAGACCGGCCGTCGCGGCCCAAACGCCAGCGCTGATCCCGACCACGACAGCCAGTCGCGCGGCAGGCGACCAGCGCTTCAGCGGTGTGGGGTCATCCGTCGTCAACATCGTCCTGCGCCAAGCCCTGGGTGACGGCCCGCACTGATCGGGGGCGATCTGACGCGGGCCGTCGTGTCGCGCGGGGTGGATCGCATCGACACCTACAGGTTGCTCAAAGATCGATTGAAGGCAACCCCGACTTTTAACCTCACAATCTGGAGAATGAACCATGGCTCGAAAGACCAGTGCGGCCGGCCGCGCGCTCATCAAGTCATTTGAGGGCGAGCGCCTTACGGCCTATGCCGACCCGGCGACTGGCGGTGACCCTTGGACCATCGGGGTCGGACACACCGGCCCCGAGGTTAAGCGCGGGCTGAAGATCACCCAGGCGCAATCTGACGCCTATCTGACCGCCGATTTGGCGCGCTTCGAAAAGGCCGTGAACCGCCTCATACCGACCTCGTCGCAGAACCAGTTCGACGCGCTAGTCAGCTTCGCCTTCAATGTCGGAGAGAAGAATCTCGAAACCTCGACCCTGCGCCGCCTCCATAACGCCGGAGACCATATCGGCGCCCGTGCTCAGTTTGCGCGGTGGAACAAGGCGGCTGGAAAGGTGATGGCGGGCCTGACGCGCCGCCGTGCTGCTGAAGCTCTGCTTTACGGCGCGAAGGCGTGATCTTCCTTCGCACCCTCACGCCACTCGGGTGGCTGATCGCCGGCATCCTCGCCGCCTTCCTGCTGTTCGGAGCCTTCTGTTCATACAGGGGCGCACAGGGCCGTCAGGAGGCACGTGCAGGCCAGACTCTTGCCGAGGGCCGCACCACGGCCGCGCAGGATGCGAACGCCGTTCGCGACGGCAATGAGACCGCCAATCAATCCACCCGCGATCAGGTCAAGGAGGACCAAGATGCGATACGACGTGAGACCGATCCTGCTGTGCGTGACCGCCTTGCTCGCCAGCGGCTGTGCAAGCTCAATCCAGGTGCTTGCACCCCGTGACGGCTGTTCGACCCTGATCGCCTCACGCTGGGCTGAGCCGGTGCAGAGCGCGGTTCTGGAAGACAGCGGTGACGCGGCGCTGGACTGGCAGTTGTTCGGCGTCGCTCAGACCGGGCAGTTGAACATCGCCAACCGCGACAAGGCCGATGCGCTGGAGACGATCCGGCGCTGCGAGGCGCGGGACGCGGCGGCGGTGCGACAGATCGAGGGGCCTTGGTGGCGCAAGCTGTGGCCGGGCTAGGCTGGACCTGTGAAACCCCCACACCCAGCGTTGAGCCTTCGGGCTCCGCATTCAAGGCCGTCATCCTTCAGGGTGGCGGCCTTTCGTCGTTTGCGCGGCCTGCTGGCGCTTCTTGCGCAGCAGCACCTGCCGATAGCTGAACATCCAATCGCTGTGGGCTTGAAACCGCGCGTCTCCCGCAGCCGTCATCAGCCATTCCCTCCGCATTCCCTGATGCGCCTGGAACCGCACCATGCCGAGGCAGTCGCCATTCGTGCAGATCGGCAGGCGGTCAACGAGGGAGAAGCTGGCGCCCTTGGCCAAGGCGATCTTGCGCAGATCCACATCAGCGAAATCGTTGCACCACTGGCAGTACCTTGTCGTTCGAACGCCGGATTCGATCAGATCGCCAACGGTCCTCGCCGTCATCGGCGGGACAGGCGCGCCGCAAAACGGTGTGTCTCGTCCGCGGTCATTTTGGCGAACTGGCCCATGCCCAGCGCAAGCGCCTGCTGAACCAGCCGGGCGTTCTCTTCCGATCCGGGGGCCAAGGCTTCTTTCGCCTTGGGGTGAGGCTTGGGGTGCGGTTTAGTGGGCGCTATCCGCGCTTCCAGTTCAGCAATCAGCAGAAGGCGCTCTGAGAGCGGTAGGGGTCCTGACATTCTGTCCTCCATCGAGCCACCGACCTGATCGGCGTCTTATCGAGAAGAGAACGACTCGTGAACAGGCTGTGCCGCCAGTGTGACGCGGCGTTCTCGTTTCGTGTCGGATGGCGTCGGATGATCGCGGGTCGGGCGGCGACGTAAGTCAGGCGGAAAGCCTTAAAAGGCTTGGTGCGGGTGGTCGGAATCGAACCGACACTCCTTTCGGAACTGGATTTTGAATCCAGCGCGTCTACCAGTTTCACCACACCCGCACAGGCGTGAGCAGGGCACGCTCCTACAGGGACGGAACGGGGTTTTCAACCACCGCCTGCTCGTGAATGAAACTCAGGCTGCGACTTCGACGTGTTCGTCTGTTCCGCCTGCCAGAACGCGGCGCGCGCGCAGATACATCTCGACCCTCTGGGCGACGATCAGGCCGATGGCGAAGATCATGAAAGCGTCAGTGACGACGACCGCGTCCAGATGCCAGGCGGCGGCGTTCTCCTGCATGACTTCGCGCAGGCCGGTGCGGGCCGCGAACAGGCCGACGATCAGCACCAGACCCAGTGGCGAAGCCTGTGACTTGAGCGAGCCGTCAGGCTCTTTCTCGATCGTGATGGTCTTGCCGCGCCACCATCCGGCCGCCGCCCCCAGGGCCAGGGCGACGATGAAGGCGACATAGGCCAGCGGGCCGAACTGGGGATGTTGGGTCGTCGCCCAAAGCCCCATGCCGATCAAGGGCACGACGATCGCGGGCATGACCCAGAGAAACTGCGGCCTCAACACGCGCTTGCGGCGGTTGCGCAGCAGAACAAGGACCAGCACCACAGGGATGACGGCCAATGGGATCAGTTGTTGTTGCGTCATTGAAGGGCGTCCCGGCCCTGTTGCTCAGCGGGCCCGAACCGGGACGCTATACCTGTCAGGCGTCGTGCGAAAGCGGCTGAACCGTCTGTTCGATGGCGCCGAAGATCGTGTGGTGGCGATCGTCCAGCATCTCGATCCGCACGGTGTCCCCGTGCTTCAGGAAGGGGGTTTCGGCCTTGCCTCGCAGGATCGTCTCGACCGTGCGCACCTCGGCGATGCAGCTATAGCCCAGTCCGCCTTCGGTCACGGGCTTGCCGGGGCCGCCGTCACCGTCCTTGTTCGACACGGTGCCTGAGCCGATGATGGTCCCGGCGCACAGGGAACGGGTCTTGGCCAGGTGGGCGATCAGGGTTCCGAAGTCGAAGGTCATGTCGACCCCGGCGTCGGCGCGGCCGAAGTCCTGGCCGTTCAACTGGACCGACAGCGTTCCGTGCAGCCTGCCGTCGCGCCAGCGGTCGCCCAGGGCGTCAGGCGTGACGAAGACCGGCGACAGGGCGCTGGCGGGCTTGGACTGGACGAAGCCGAAACCCTTGCCCAGTTCGGCGGGGATCAGGTTCCTGAGCGACACGTCGTTGACCAGCCCGACCAGGCGGATGGCGGCCAGCGCCTGTTCTCGCGTCGCGCCCTGCGGCACGTCGCCGGTCACGACCACGATCTCGGCCTCCAGATCACAGCCCCAGCTTTCGTCCGCCAACGGAATGGCGTCGCGCGGCGACAGGAAGCCGTCCGATCCGCCCTGATACATCAGCGGGTCGGTCCAGAAGCTGTCGGGCATTTCGGCCCCGCGCGCGCGACGCACCAACTCGACGTGGTTCACATAGGCCGAACCGTCCGCCCACTGATAGGCGCGGGGCAGGGGGGCGGCCGCCTCATGTTCACGGAAGCGTCCGCGCGGCACGCCCTCATGCTCCAGGCTTTCGGCCAGGGCGCGCAGGCGCGGCTCGCATCGCTCCCAGTCATCCAGCGCCGCCTGCAGCGTCGGGGCGATCAGAAAGGCGTCGGTGAACCAGTTCAGGTCCTTTGAGACGACCACGAGGCGGCCGTCGCGGCCGTGCTTGAGCGAGGCGAGTTTCATGACCTCAGGCCTAACCCGATTTCAGAAGCTTGGAAACTGAGCGGCGGTAACCGTCGCGCGATCAGGCGGCGGTCAGCAGGGCGCGGGCCTCGGCGCCGGTGCGGGCGGCGCGGTCGCGGACCTCGACCTCGACGATGACGCCGCCCTCGGGCTCGACGGCCCACAGGTAGCGGCGCTCGACCTCGACCGTGCGGCCGGAGGGGGCGAACCCCTCATAGCTGTCGCCCCAGGGGGTGATCTTCCTGATCTCGACGAAGGGCATGGCGCAGGCGGCGTCCAGCTCCTCGTTGGCCATCACGGTCAGTTCGTCGTCGGCGGCGGTCATGGTTCAGTTCTCATCCGCATAGATGGCGACACGGGCTGGCGTGTCTGATGAGGCGACGCCCCGATACATGCCCGAGGTGTTCATGGCGAAGGCGGGCGTGCCGTCCTTGCCCATGACGATGACGCCGCCGTCCCCGCCGAGGGCGCCGACTTCGTCGATTTCGGCCTCGGCCGCCGTCTGGACCGATGCGCCCTCAGCCGTGCGGTGGCAGATGTCGCGGGCGACGGTCGCCCGGATGAAATACTCGCCCGATCCGGTGGCGGACACCGCACAGCCGTCGGCGTTGGAGGCATAGGTCCCGGCGCCGATGATCGGGGCGTCTCCGACCCGGCCCCAGCGTTTTCCGGTCATGCCGCCGGTCGATGTGCCCGCCGCCAGATTGCCTTTCGCATCCAGCGCGACGGCCCCGACCGTGCCGAACTTGCGCTCGTTCAACGGCGGTGCGGGCAGGGCGGCCTGGGCGCCGACAGCGGGCGCGAGAGCGGGATGTGCGGGAATGGGCTGGCCTGCCTCGGTCAGGGCCTTGACCAGACCCTCCCAGCGCCGCTCGGTGAAGAAGAAGGCCGGATCGACCTGCTCCAGCCCGACCGAGGCGGCGAAGGCGTCGGCGCCGGGGCCGATCAGCATGACGTGCGGCGACTGCTCCATCACCGCGCGGGCGGCGGCGATGGGGTGACGGGTGGTGGTCATGCCCGCCACTGATCCGGCGGTCAGGTCCGCGCCGTTCATGACGGCCGCGTCCAGTTCGTTACGGCCGGCCGCGGTGAAGACCGCCCCGCGGCCGGCGTTGAACAGGGGATCGTCCTCCATGACCTGAACGGCGGCCTGGACCGCATCCAGCGCCGAGCCGCCGCCCTTCAACACCGCCGAACCGGCGTCCAGCGCGCCTTGCAGCGCCGCGCGATAGGCGGCGTCCTGTTCCGGCGTCAGGCTGGACCGCTCGATCACGCCCGCGCCGCCGTGGATGGCCAGAGACCAGCGTGGGGCGTCCTGGGCGGCGACCGGCGTCGCACACAGGCAAAGGGCCATTGCGCTGAAGATCAGGGGAAGATGGCGGCGTTTCAGGGGCATGGGGCAGTTCGCGGTTGAGAGGGGCAGGCCGCCCGGCGGTCATACTGCATCTGGCGGGCGGTGTGGATGGCGGCGGCCTCGCCCAGCAGACGGCCCACCAGATGCAGGCTCATGTCGATGCCTGATGATATGCCGGCCGATGTCACGATGTCGCCCTCGTCGACGAAGGCGACGTCTTCGACCACCAGAACCTTGGGCGACCGTGCGCGCAGGTCGTCGATGTCTTCCCAGTGAGTGGTGGCGCGGCGGGCGTCCAGCAGACCCGCGTCCGCCAACAGGAAGGCGCCGGTGCAGATGGAAGCGGTCAACTGCGCCTTGTGGGCGGTGTGCCTGATCCAGGCCAGAATGGCGGGGTCGGCCAGGGCCGCGTTCACCACGCCGCCTGGCACGATCAGGACGTCGATCGCCGGATGGTCCCCGAAGGCGGCGGATGCCAGAACCTCAAGCCCGTGTCGCGCCACGACCCGGCCGCCGTCACGCGAGACGGTCAGGACCTGAAATGGATCGGGCGCGGCGAAACCCCGCGCCCCCGCGATACGCGAGGCGACGCTGAACACCTCGAACGGCCCGGCGAAGTCCAGCACTTCGACGCCGTCGAACAGCAGGATGCCGATGGTCGAATGCATGCGCGCCCTTTCGCGGTCGATGGGCTTCACCCCCGGTGATGCAGCCGCTTCCAGATCTGGTAGCCGACGATGGGGGTGAAGCCGCAGAGGAGGGCGGCGAACAGCACCACCCAGAATCCGCCCCCCAGCCAGTATTCGCCTGCCAGGGCGCCGGCGCCGGCCGCAAGGGCCGGGCCGAGCCAGGGCAGCCATGTCGGCGGCCGCATCCTCATTCAGACGTGGACCTTGATGACGCCGCGGCGGATCTGGTCCAGTTCGATGCTGTCGAAAAGGGCCTGGAAATTGCCGTTGCCGAAGCCCTCGTTGCCCTTGCGCTGGATGATCTCGAAGAAGATCGGGCCGAAGGTGTCCTGAGTGAATATCTGCAGCAGCAGGCCTTCTTCATCCGAACCGTCGATCAGAATGCGGTTCTTTCGCATCCGCTCCACGTCTTCGCCGTGGTTGGGCAGCCGTTTGTCGATCAGTTCGAAATAGGTTTCGATGGTGTCCTGAAAATCGACGCCGCGTTCGCGCATGGCCTCGACCGTCTCGAAGATGTTCTCGGTGGTCAGGGCGATGTGCTGGATGCCCTCGCCATTGTAGCGGCGGATGAACTCCTCGATCTGGGAATTCTCGTCCTGGCTTTCGTTCAGGGGAATGCGGATGGCGCGGTCGGGCGCGATCATGGCTTGCGAGAACAGGCCCGTCGCCTTGCCCTTGATGTCGAAATACTTCTGCTCTTCGAAGTTGAAGATAGAGTTGTAGAAGCCGGACCAGGTGCGCATCTGGCCGCGGCGCACGTTGTGGGTCAGGTGGTCCAGGATCTCCAGACCCACAGAGTTCTTACGCTCGGCCTCTGCCCAGCCCTCGATCTCGTCCCAGGCGTCGTAAAGCGACCCGGCGTCGCCATACTGGTCGATGACGTAGAGCAGCGAACCGCCGATGCCTTCGAGAACATAGGGATAGTTGTCGCCCAGCGCGCCGCCCGAAACGCCCTCTGCCGGTTTGGCGCCGCGTTCCAGCGCGCCCTCATAGGCGGCCTTGGCGTCGGTGGTGCGGAAGGCCATGCCGTTGGCCGATGGGCCGTGATCCTTGGCGAAGGCTTCGGCCTGGCCCTTGGGCGAGCGATGCACCAGGAAGCTGATGTCGCCCTGTTTCAGGCGAACCACATCGGTTCTGCGGTTCACGTGCGTCTGGGTGAAGCCCATGATTTCCAGGCGCGAGATCATCGCCTTCGGCTCGGGGCCCGTGAATTCGACGAACTCGAAACCGTCGACGCCGAGGGGGTTTTCCTGATCGAGCTTGTCGACTTCGGTCTGTGTCATGTCGTGCATGGAGCGTCTCCTGCATTGATGTTTCGTGGCGGACTTAACCGGATGGGGCCGCCGATTGGCGCGGAACCTAGAGCATGATCGTTTCAGGTGGAACCGCTGCGCCAAGGCAGGCCACGTCCTTGTGATGCTCTTTCCATGCGACAGAGCGTCGTGGATGACGGGCGGCCTTCGCCCGTGTATCGACCTGGGAGGACGTCGTCGGCGACGCTCATTGGGAAACACCATGCTCCGCAAGCTTTACGACGGCGTCTTCAACCTGGCGCGCCACCGCCATGCGACGCCCGCGCTCGCGGTCGTGTCCTTCGCCGAAAGCTCCTTCTTCCCGATCCCGCCGGACGTGATGCTGGCCCCGATGATCCTGGCCAAGCCGGAGAAGGCCTATTTCTACGCCGCCGTCTGCACGGTCGCCTCGGTGCTGGGCGGGATTCTGGGTTACGCTATCGGTTACTATCTGACGGATGTGGGGCTGGCGATCATGCGCTTCCTCGGCCATTCCGACGGTCTGGCCCAGTTCCGCGCCTGGTTCGAGCAATGGGGGCTTTGGGTCATTCTGATCAAGGGCCTGACGCCGATCCCCTACAAGCTGGTGACGATCGCCTCGGGTCTGGCGGCCTTCAGCTTCCCCGTCTTCATCGCGGCCTCGGTCGCCACGCGGGGCGGGCGGTTTTTCCTCGAAGCCTGGATTTTGAAAACCTGGGGTCCGGCCATGCTGGCTCAGGTCGAGAAACGTCTGGCCCTGTGGGCCGGGGTCGGGGTCGTGGTCCTGGTCACGCTGATCGTGGTTCTAAAACTTCTGTAACATCGACGACGGCGCTGGAGCACGGTAAGACCGCTTCAACATGACAGACGCCTATCGCCTGCTGACCCGTTGGTGGACCGCCTTCGCCCTGGCGGCGTCGCTCGCCATGCTGGGCGCCGCCCATGCGTTCGAGCATTTCGAACACCTGGCCCCGTGCAACCTGTGCCTCAAACAGCGCGAAGTCTATTGGGGGGCTGTGGCCATCGCGGTCCTGGCGACAGGCTGGACTGTCGTCAGCGGCAGCCGTCGCGGAACGCCGCGCATCGCTTCCTTCCTGCTGGCCGCCATCTTTGCGACCGGCGCAGTCACCGCCATCTTCCACATGGGGGGCGAGTACGGCTGGTGGGCTTTGCCCGCCACCTGTTCGGCAGGCGCCGGGGCTCCGATCGACATGGACGCCCTGACGGCCCTGGCTATGGGGACGGGGCCTTCGGTCAAGGTGATTTCCTGCGGCGATGTGGCGTGGAGCTGGCTGGGCCTGTCGATGGCCGGATGGAACGCCCTGATCGTTTCAGCGCTGGCGGTCTTCAGTCTTTTGGCGGCCAAACGCCCCAAGGACGCCCGCGCGCCCCGTATCGAGAAGGTCTGACCCCATGCCGGAGACTGCAGCCGCCCCTCATATTCCCTTGCCGCGCCCCGGACGCGGCGCCGACAAGGCGCGGATGGATGAAATCCTGCGCGTCGATCATGCCGGCGAATACGCCGCCGTCCTGATCTATCGTGCGCAGAAGGCTGTGTTCGAGGGCCGCAAGTCACATGGCGACATGGTGCGCGATCTGTCGGAAATGCAGGATCAGGAGGCGGTGCATCTGGACCGTTTCAACCGCCTGCTGAATGAACGGCGCGTGCGGCCCACGGCGATGACGCCTCTGTGGCGGATCGCGGCTTCGGCGCTTGGGGCGGGGACCGCCCTGATGGGCGAAAAGGCCGCCCACGCCTGCACCGAGGCGGTCGAGAGCGTGATCGAGAAACACTACGCCGACCAGATCGCCGAGATCGGCGACCGCGACCCGGCCTTGGCTGCTGAGCTTAAACAGTTCCGCGAAGAAGAACTGGCCCACCACGACCACGCCGTCGAACATGGCAGCCGCGAGGCGCCCGCCTATCGCCTGCTGTCCAGCGTGATCAAGGTCGGATGCAAGGCGGCCATCAAGATCAGCGAGAAGGTCTAGGTTTCTTTCTCCATTCCTGACAAGCCGCTTGCGGCGCAGGTCGGAGATCTTGGGCGGAATCGACATTCACCCAAAATCGTCATTCCGGGGCGCCCGAAGGGCGAACCCGGAACCCAGAGAGCGTGCATCCGACGTTGAATGCATCCAGCAGCATAACTGTAGCCCTAGGTTCCGGGTTCATCGCTTCGCTCAGCCCCGGAATGACGAAATGCCGTTAGCCGGTCTCGAATACACCAGGCGCGCCGCTCTGAAACGCTGGCGTTTCAGAGCTTCGTTTAATGTGGGCGCGGCTTTCGGCTGTTCTCAGTAGATTTCGAACAATCCCGCCGCGCCCATGCCGCCGCCGATGCACATGGTGACCACGCCGTATTTGGCGCCGCGACGCTTGCCTTCGATCAGGACGTGTCCCGTCATCCGGGCGCCCGACATGCCGTAGGGGTGGCCGATGGAGATGGCGCCGCCCGAGACGTTCAGCCGGTCGTCAGGAATGCCCAGCTGATCCTGGCAGTACAGGACCTGGGCGGCGAAGGCCTCGTTCAGCTCCCAGATGCCGATGTCGTCGACGGTCAGCCCGTGGCGCTTCAGCAGTTTGGGCACTGCATAGACCGGGCCGATGCCCATTTCGTCCGGCTCGCATCCGGCCACGGCCATGCCGCGATAGGCGCCGAGCGGCTGGAGATTGCGCTTCACCGCCTCACCGGCCTCCATGATGACCGCCGCCGAAGCGCCGTCCGACAACTGGCTGGCGTTGCCGGCTGTGATGAATTCGCCCTGCTGGATTTCCTCGCCGCCGCCGAAGACGGGTTTCAACCCCTTCAGGCCTTCCAGCGTGGTGTCGGCGCGGTTGCCCTCGTCCCTGGACAGGGTGACCTCTTTCGACGAGGTCTGGCCGGTCGCCTTGTCCATGACCAGCATGGTGGTGGTCATCGGCACGATCTCGGCGTCCAGACGGCCCTCGGCCTGGGCCTGGGCGGTGCGCTGTTGGGATTGCAGGGCGTACTCGTCCTGACGGTCGCGCGAAATGCCGTAGCGGCGCGACACGACCTCGGCGGTCTCCAGCATCGACATATAGATGTGCGGCGACAGCTTCAGCAGCGCCTCATCCTTCATCCGATACAGGTTCATGTGCTGGTTCTGCACCAGGGAGATGGACTCAAGCCCGCCGCCCACCGCCATCTTCTGATTGTCGAAGATAACCTGCTTGGCCGCCGTGGCGATGCCCATCAGGCCCGAAGCGCACTGACGGTCCAGGCTCATGCCCGGAACCGAGGCAGGCAGGCCGGCGGCCAGGGCGATCTGGCGCGCGACATTGGTGCCGGTCGAACCCTGCTGCAGGGCCGCGCCGAGCACCACGTCCTCGATTTCAGCCGGATCGACCCCCGCGCGCTGGACCGCATGACGCACGGCATGGGCGCCAAGTTGCTGCGCCTGGGTGTCGTTGAAGGCGCCGCGATAGGCCCGGCCGATCGGCGTACGGGCGGTGGAGACGATGACGGCTTCGCGCATTATTCACTCCCAGGGCTTTGCGCCCGTGTTTGTCGGCCGGTCAGGCCGTTTGTTGCTGGTCCCAAAGGACCGCTTTCCTCGGATCAGAGTTTAGGCGCCTCACGTCGCGTCAACGCAAGGCGCCTGTTCGCAATCAGACCCGCATCACCCTCCGTGCGCCTGCTGGGCCTTGGTCAGCTCGATCATGCCCTGGGCCGCGCCCGTTTCCGGCACGATCTCTGCGTCGCGGTTCGAGATGGCGTCGAACTGGGCGGCGACCTGTTCCGGGGCGTCGGCGCCCGTGATGCGAACCCCTTGCGTCAGGGTCACATAGGCGCGTTCGAAGCCGCCTGCGCCGGCGGCCAGGATGGCGCGGGTCGGGGCGTCGCGGCTGACCAGATACAGAAGGCCTGGCGTGACCAGCGACGGCTCCAGCGCCTCCAGGGGCAGGGCGGCGCCCAGGTCTTCGGTCATGCGAGTGTGGGCGGTCGGCGCCAGGCTGTTGACGCGGATGTCGTTCTTGGCCCCCTCGATGGCCAGGGTCTGCATCAGCCCGACCAGCGCCATCTTCGCCGCGCCATAGTTCGACTGGCCGAAGTTGCCGTACAGGCCCGATGACGAGGTGGTCATGACGATGCGGCCATAGTTCTGCTGGCGCATGATGTCCCACACCGCCTTGGTGCAGTTCACCGCCCCCATCAGGTGCACATCGAGCACGAAGCGGAAGTCGTCCAACTCCATCTTGGCGAAGGATTTGTCCCGCAGCACGCCGGCATTGTTCACCAGGATGTCGATCCGGCCCCATTTGGCGACGGCCTGATCGACCATGGCCTGAACGGCGGCGAAGTCGGTGACGGAGGCGGGGTTGGCGATGGCTTGCCCGCCCGCCGCCTCGATTTCCGCGACCACGGCTTCAGCCGCCGTCGCCGATCCGCCGGAGCCGTCTCGCGCGCCGCCCAGATCATTGACCACCACCTTGGCGCCGCGCGCCGCCAACGCCAGTGCATGTTCGCGACCCAAACCGCCGCCCGCGCCCGTAACGATCGCCACCTGCCCGTCGAACCGTATCGTCATCACCCTATTCCTTTGCATTGGCGTCGCCAGACATTGTGTTGCAATGGCGCCGCAGTGTCACAATCCTAGCAAAATCGTGGAACCGCTCTGCGGCGGCCTCGTTCGGCTCGGGAAGGTCGCGCCACAGGGCGCGGCTTCGGCATTTTCTTTACTTGAGTGAGGACGCAGATGAAGCTGAAACTTCTCGCATCTGTCGCCGCGGTCGGGCTGCTCGCAGCCGGCGCCGCTTCGGCAGAGCCCAACGGCTGGTATGGCGCAATCGACGCTGGCTACAAGTTCGACCACGACATCA
>CAUQZC010000013.1:0-94407 GCA_963522565.1 uncultured Brevundimonas sp.
TCCGCCGCGCCCGGCGCCGACGCCTACACCTACGCCGCGCCCGACGCCGACGCCCCCCAGACCCACGCCGGCCCCGCCGCGTCCGACCCCGGCTCCGACGCCGCCCCGGACCACGCCGCCGACGCCCGCGCGTCCGCAGCCGGCGACGCCCACGCCGCCGACCAAGGCGCCGACGACGCCCGCCCGTCCGGCCCAGCCGCGCGCTGAGCCCGGCCTGGACCTGGCCGCCCTGGCCGGACCGCCGCGCAACACCAACAGGCCCGGCCGCCCCGCCACGGGCCAGACCGGCGCCGGAACGGCCAGCCGCGCCACGGGGCCGCAGCTTTCAGCGCTTGCTGGACAAGTGAATCCTCACTGGAACATCAACTGTGAGTTGCCAGGCATGGATTCCATGGTCATTCGAGTGACGGTGCGTCTGACGACAGACGGGCATATTGTTGGCTCTCCAACTCTCCAGGAGCCTCGCTCCGATGCGTCCTGGCGCGCGGCATCTGATGCGATGTTGCGGGCGTTGCGTGCCGCGGCTCCCTTTGACGTGCCGTCGGGTTTTCAGGCTCAGGAAGTTCCGTTCCGCTTCGAAACTGCGCGAAAGTGCGCAAATCGATAAGTGGCATCAAAAATGGTTGTCACGCGCAGACTGATTGTCGCCCCAATCGCCGTGAAGCTGGCGATTATCATAAGGCCCGGTGATAAGGGTCGAACCTGTCTCAAGATCTTTGGGAGCGCACCATGCGTCTGAACCTTCTTCTGGTCTCCGCGACGGCCCTTGTGATGGCCGCGCCCCTGCTGGTGCAGAGCAGTCCTGTGCAGGCTCAGGCGGCGCCTGCCAACGGTGCTGTTCAAGACGTTGTTGTAGACGATGGTGTTTTGCGGCCGCTGGCCATCGCGGTCGTGCCGTTCCGGGGCGAGCGCGGCGCTGACATCTCGTCGATCGTCAGCGGCAACCTGAAGCGTTCGGGCTATTTCGATCCGCTGAACCCGGCCAGCTTCATCGAGACCGGCCTGACCCTGGCCAACGCCCCCAACTTCCCCCAGTGGACGCAGATCGGGGCGCAGGCGGTGCTGTACGGGGCGGTGACCCCGCGCGCCGACAACCGGGTGGACGTGGGTTTCCGTCTTTATGACCCGTACCGCCAGTGCCAGCTGGTCAGCTATCAGTTCACCGCCACGCCGGAACAGTACCGCCGCATCGCGCACAAGATCTCCGACATCATCTATCAGCGCATGACGGGCGAGCCGGGCTTCTTCGATTCCCGCGTCATCTTCGTGTCGGAAGAAGGCGATCAGCTGAACCGCAAGAACCGCCTGACCATCGCCGACCAGGACGGGTTCCAGCCCATCTATCTGACGCAGGGCGACGAGGTGATCATGTCGCCCCGCTTCTCGCCCAACCAGCCGGACGAAGTCACCTATGTGGCGCTGGGCAAGGATTACAGCCGCATCTATCTGCTGAACCTGACGACGGGACGCCGTGAGAGCCTGGGCGAGTTCGACGGCCAGGTGCTGGCGCCGCGCTTCTCCAACGACGGCAACAAGATCGCCTTCTCGATCATCCGGAACGGCAACACCGACATCTATGTGATGGATTTGCGCAGCCGCCAGCTGTCGCGCCTGACGACCGATCCGGGCATCAACACCTCGCCGTCGTTCAGCCCGGACGGCAGCCAGATCGTGTTCAATTCGGACCGTTCGGGCCAGCCGCGCCTTTATGTGATGCGCGCCGACGGCTCGGGCCAGCGTCCGATCAGCCGGGGCGGCGGCTCCTATACGGCCCCGGCCTGGAGCCCGACCGGAAACATGATCGCCTTCACCAAGTCGGGCGGCGGCCGCTTCTCGACCGGGGTGATGAACGCCGACGGCTCGGGCGAGCGCATCCTGTCGTCGTCCTATTTCGAGGAAGGCCCCAGCTGGGCGCCCAATGGCCGCTACATCATGTTCGCCCGCCAGACGCGCGGCGGCGACACCCGTCTGTGGACCGTGGACCTGTCGGGCCGCGTGGTGTCGCAGGCCGGCTATCAGGGGCGCGGCACCGATCCGGCCTGGTCGCCCCTGCTGGACGGCCCGCCCGCCAACCTGGGCTTCAACCAGGGACCCGACAGCTGTTCTTCATGACGGCCGAACGCGGGTCGCCAGATTTCGGAGCCTTTGATCTCAACAGTGCGTTATCCGGTCTGGCGCCCCAAAATGGACCGGGACAATAGATACGGCAGCGCTTGAGGCCGCCGTCCTCAAAACATCCTATGGAGACGACCCCATGAAGACTTCCCGCATCATCACCGTGGCCATGGTCGGCTGCGCCGTCGCCGCCATGGCCGCCTGCACGCGCAAGCCGCCGGTCGACACCGGCATTCCCGGTCCCACGACCACGGTTCCGACCGAACCGTCCTATCCGACCGCTCCGACCGGCCCGATCCAGGGCGGCAATGTCGGTTCGGCCACGCCCGGCTCGGAACAGGACTTCGTCGTCAATGTCGGCGACCGCATCTATTTCGATCTGGACAGCATCGAGGTCCGCCCGGAAGCCCGTCCTCGCCTGGACGCCCAGGCTCAGTGGCTGCAACGCTATCCGGCCGTGACCGTCCGCATCGAAGGCAATGCCGACGAACGCGGCACGCGTGAGTACAACCTGGCTCTGGGCGCCCGCCGCGCCGAGGCCGTCCGCGTCTATCTGATCGGACGCGGCATCCCCGCCAGCCGCATCACCACCATCAGCTACGGCAAGGAGCGCCCGATCGCGGAAGGTTCGAACGAGGACGCCTGGGCGCGCAACCGCAACGCCCACACCGCCATCGTCTCGGGCGCGCCGCGCTAAGCTGAGACGTCGGATCAAGCATCAGGGGCGTCGGCTGAAAGGTCGGCGCCTCTTTCTCGTTGTCGGATGGAGGTCATGCGGCGACGCCGGGCCAACCCGCTTTGGCCATTGACGCCTTGCGGCGGCCCCAAATCGGTGGAACCTAGTCAGCCATGACGCTCAAGCCTTTTCTCATGCGCAATCGCGCCCTTGTCGCCGCAGCCGTCCTGGGCGTGGTCCTGACCGCAGGCGGGGCCGTCGCCCAGCAGTCGGCGCCGCCCAACATCATGGAGCGGACGGAATGGGACAACCGCCGTCTGGACCAGCTGGACCGCAATGTCCGCCGTCTGGAGCGCGCCCTGACCCAGCGCAACGCCGCGGGCCAGCCGGTTCTGGTCGAGCCGGACCCCGAGGTGATCGCGCTCCAGGGCCGCGTCGATATTCTGGAGCAGCGCCTGAACGATCTGTCGGCCACCCTGCGCCGCATCACCGGCGACAGCGAACGGGCGACCTTCCAACTGGATGAGAGCCAGCGCGACAACACCGCCCTGCGCGGCCGTCTGGCCGACGCGGAGGCCCGCATCCAGAAGCTGGAGACGGCGGCCGAGCTGAACGCCCCGATCCAGGCCAACTCCCCCACCGGCGACGCGGGACAGGATCTGGCCGCCGCCGTGCGCCTGATCGGCACGGATCGTCCGCGCGGCGAACGGGCGCTGGAGACGGTGGCGGCCACCTGGCCCGACACGCCGCAATCGCGCGAGGCCAACTCGCGTCTGGGCGACCTGCGGGTCTCGGCCAACGACAAGGCGGGCGCCGTGCCCTATTATGCCGCTGCCCTGAAGGACTGGCCGCGCATCGGCTGGGCGGCCGATACGACGCTGAAACTGGCCGACGCCCTGTTCGCCACCGACCGCAAGACGCAAGGGTGCGCGGCGCTGGGCGAGTTCACGCGCCGCTATGCGTCGACAGCGTCTGATCCGCAAAAAGCCCGTGCGACCCAGCTGCGCACCTCGGGCGGGTGCAGCTGACACCCCGCATCGGGGGGGCGGATCAAGCCGGTCTGGCCGCGCGTGTTCATGCGCGGCTGGATCAGCGGCTGTCGCATCAAGTTGATCATCCTCT
Source organism: uncultured Brevundimonas sp. (assembly GCA_963522565.1). Taxonomy (GTDB): domain Bacteria; phylum Pseudomonadota; class Alphaproteobacteria; order Caulobacterales; family Caulobacteraceae; genus Brevundimonas. The sequence continues at coordinate 3,914 of CAUQZC010000013.1, forward strand.
TGCGCTGGCCCTGTCCGGCGGCGGGGATTCCATCGCCCTGCTGCGGCTGGCGGCGGACTGGGCCAAGACGCGCGGGCGCCGCCTTCTGGCCCTGACCGTCGATCATGGGCTTCAGGCGGACAGCGCCGCCTGGACCGCTTTCGCCGCTGAGGCCGCGCGGGCGCAAGGGGCGCAATGGGTTGGTCTGGGCTGGGCAGGCGACAAGCCCGCCACGGGCGTGACGGCGGCGGCGCGTCTGGCCCGTCATCGCCTGATCGCGGACGCCGCCCGACAGGCCGGAGCGCGTGTCGTCCTGTTCGCCCACAACGCCGACGACATCGCCGAGGCCGACTGGATGCGGGCGCAGGGTTCCACGCTGGGCCGCCTGCGCGACTGGAGCCCGTCGCCGGTCTGGCCCGAAGGGCGTGGTCTGATGCTGGTCCGGCCGTTGCTGTCCGAACGTCGTGAGACGCTGCGGAACTGGCTGAGCGGGCAGGGCGCAGACTGGATCGACGACCCCGCCAATGAAGACCCCCGTTATGGCCGCAGCCGCGCCCGCCAGGCGTTGCAGGCGATGGCGGGCGCGCCCGTTGCGGGGTTCGGCGCTGTCCACGCCCCCCGCACGCCGCCGATCATTGTGGAGGAGGGGATCATCCATCTGGACCGCAGCGCCCGCGCCGCGATGCTCGCCGCCGCCCTTGTCTGCGCCGGCGGCGGATCGACCCCGCCGCGCGGCGGCCGGCTGTCCGCCATCCTGGAAAGATTGCGCGCGTCAGAGGATTTCGTCGCCGTTCTGGTTGGAGCCAGGCTGGAAGCGACGGCGGATCGCGTGATCGTGATGCGTGAGGCGGGCGAGTGGTCGCGACGTCCCATCGCCCCTTTGCGCCTCGAACCCGGACAGGCCGCCGTCTGGGACGGGCGTTGTCTCTTCACCGCGCGTGAAGCCGGTTGGACGGTGGTCGCGGCGCGCAGACGCCTGTCCAGCCTGACTGTGCGGGATCGCGCGGCGTTGAGCACCCTGCCGCCCGCCGCCCGCGCGGCCGTTCCCGTCCTGTTGCGGGACGGTGAAACTGCGCCGGTTCTTGCAGGAAGCAGCGTCCAACAGCGCGATCTCGTGCCCGAACGGCTCAGGCTTGCGCTGGACGAAACGACGCATGAAGACGATCTGAATCATCCGCCCGATGGCGTAACGCCGTGGAACCTCCTATTTTCACGCAAAGACATTCCAGACCGTGAGCCCGCCCTGGGCCTGCGGACGACCGAGGACCTCAATGAACCTGCGTAATCTGGCGATAACCGGCGTCATCATCCTGGCCTTGCTGGCGGGGTATGCGGCCATCTCGCAAGGCGGTGCGATGACCGGCATGGGCGGGCCCGCGGGCGCCGCCCAGGGGCGACCCGAGCAAATCACCTATTCCCAGCTGGTGCAGCGGGTGGAGGCCGGCGACGTCAAGGAAGCCACCGTGCGCGGCGACCAGGTGACGGGCGTTTTCAAGAACGACAATCGCTTCACCGCCACGACCGTCTTCCCCAATGAGACGCTGGTCAACTCCATGCTGGCGGCGGGCGTCAACGTCGACGCCAAGACCACGCGCCAGTCGTGGTGGGCCAGCCTGCTGATCGGCATTCTGCCCATCGCGCTGCTGATCGGGGTGTGGATCTTCTTCATGCGCCAGATGCAGGGCGGGGCGAAGGGCGCCATGGGCTTCGGCAAGTCCAAGGCCAAGCTGCTGACCGAGCACAAGGGTCGCAAGACTTTTGACGATGTCGCGGGCGTCGATGAAGCCAAGGACGAGCTGCAGGAGGTCGTCGACTTCCTGAAGGATCCGGGCAAGTTCCAGCGTCTGGGCGGCAAGATCCCCAAGGGCGCGCTGCTGGTCGGGCCTCCCGGCACCGGCAAGACGCTGCTGGCGCGCGCGGTCGCGGGTGAGGCGGGCGTGCCCTTCTTCTCGATTTCGGGCTCGGACTTCGTCGAGATGTTCGTCGGCGTCGGCGCCAGTCGTGTGCGCGACATGTTCGAACAGGCCAAGAAGAACGCCCCCTGCATCATCTTCATCGATGAAATCGACGCCGTGGGTCGCCATCGCGGCGCCGGCGTCGGCGGCGGCAATGATGAGCGTGAGCAGACCCTGAACCAGCTGCTGGTCGAGATGGACGGCTTTGAGGCGTCCGAGAACATCATCCTGATCGCCGCCACCAACCGTCCCGACGTGCTGGACCCGGCCCTGCTGCGTCCCGGCCGCTTCGACCGTCAGGTGGTGGTGCCGAACCCCGATGTGTCGGGTCGTGAACGCATCCTGCGCGTCCACATGAAGGATGTGCCGCTGGCCGCCGACGTCAACGTAAAGACCATCGCGCGCGGCACGCCGGGCTTCTCGGGCGCCGACCTGGCCAATCTGGTCAATGAGGCGGCGTTGCAGGCGGCGCGCAAGGATCGTCGCATGGTCACGCACCGCGATTTCGAGGACGCCAAGGACAAGGTGCTGATGGGCTCGGAGCGTCGCTCGATGGCGATGAACGAGGAAGAAAAGCGCCTGACCGCCTATCACGAGGCGGGTCACGCCATCGTCGCCATGAACGTCAAGGCGGCGGACCCGGTGCACAAGGCGACCATCGTCCCGCGCGGCCGGGCGCTGGGCATGGTGATGCAGTTGCCGGAAGGCGACCGCTACTCGATGAAATATCAGCAGATGATCGACCGGATCGCCATCATGGCGGGCGGCCGGGTCGCCGAGGAGCTGATCTTCGGCAAGGAGAACATCACCTCGGGCGCGTCGTCGGACATCGAACAGGCGACCAAGCTGGCCCGCGCCATGGTCACGCGCTGGGGCTTTTCCGAGAAGCTGGGCACCGTGGCTTACGGCGAGAACCAGGAAGAAGTTTTCCTGGGCCACTCGGTCGCCCGCAGCCAGAATGTGTCGGAAGAAACCGCCCGCACCATCGACGAGGAAGTGCGTCGTCTGGTGTCCTCGGGCTGGGACGAGGCGCGCCACATCCTGAGCACCAAGGCCGATGACCACGAGAAGCTGTCCCAGGCCCTGCTGGAATACGAGACCCTGTCGGGCGAGGAGATCAAGGACCTGCTGGAGAAGGGCGTCGCGCCGAACCGCGACGAGAACAACTTCCCCAACGCCGGGCCTTCGGTCTCGGTGCCGGTGACGCCGGTGGACGAAGCCTCGGTCGAAGTCCCGGCCACGCCTGCCGTGACCAGCGTGCCGACGGTTCACTGAGACTCGTCTTCAGCCGCCGTCACTCTCGGGTCTGACCCGAGGGCGATGGAAAGAAATCAACCCGCCGGGAGAGCGATCTCCCGGCGGGTTTTTCATGCCCGTCCGGCGTTCAGAGGTCGGTCAGGATTTCGGCGTCTTCGATCATGACCGGCGTCAGGCTGCGTTCGGCGCCCGACGGGTCGCTCCAGGAAATGGTGTAGCCTTCGACCAGGCCGATCAGGCCCGCGCCGACGTGGGACAAAACCGACACCTTGCCCGCGTCGATATCGGCGTCTTTCGGCAGAACGATCTGGATGCGGCGCGGGTCGGACGAGCGACCGTCTACATAGTGGAGCCAGCGGTTGAGCGGCACGGCGCCCTTGGGCAGGTCTCCCGGTCCGCAGATGACGGCGCGCTCAAGCTCGTCCTGCAGCATCCCGGCGACGCCTTCGCCGGGCATGTCGCCTACAAGGCGCGACAGGGTTTCATGATCCTCGGCGCTGAGGAAGATGTCGGGGCGGACGGGCAGGGTGGTTTTGGACATGGGAGTTCTCATAGAGCGCAAACGCAGTCGCACGCGCGCGGCGTCAGGCGTCTGCTGGGAAAAGAAAGGTTCGGATCGTCGCCCGGAACGGGCAGATGGCGCGCGGCCGTTCCGGGTCAGAAGCCTGCGACGAGGCGTCCCGCGTGGGAAAGGCGTCGAGCCTGGCTGACGAAACGAGTGTTCACGGCTAGAGGCTGGTCCCATGTCGCGCGAAAGTCAAACCTTCAACCTGTCCGCCGTGTCGCAGCCGACGCCGCCTCTGGTCATGGGCATCGTCAATGTGACGCCCGACAGCTTTTCCGACGGGGGGCGCTGGGCCTCGACCGAACGGGCTGTCGATCAGGCGATGCGGCTGGCCGGACAGGGCGCCGACGTGCTGGATGTCGGGGGGGAAAGCACCCGGCCCGGCGCGGAGCCTGTGTCCGAGGCCGAGGAGATCGACCGGATCGCGCCCGTCATCGCCGCCATCCGCGCCCGCTGGGACGGATTGATCAGCATCGACACCATGAAGCCCGCCGTCGCCCGTGCGGCGGTCGCCGTCGGCGCGGGCCTGTGGAACGACGTCACCGCCCTGACCCATGCGTCGGACAGCGCCGCCGTCGCCGCCGAACTGGGGTGCGGCGTGGTTCTGATGCATATGAAGGGCGAGCCGCGCACCATGCAGGCTGATCCCCGGTATGACGACGTGACGGCCGAGGTCGCGGCCTATCTGAATGACCGGGCGCAGGCGGCGATGGCGGCGGGCGTGGCGCGCGACAGGATCTGGCTGGATCCCGGCATCGGCTTCGGCAAGACCCTGGCGCACAACATGGCCCTGACGGCGCATCTGCAGGCCCTGACCGGGCTGGGCTTTCCCGTCCTCTACGCCGCCAGCCGCAAGCGCACGATCCAGGCCATCGATCCCACGGCGACCGAGGCTGGGGACCGGCTGGGCGGTTCGCTGGCCCTGGCGCTTGAGGGGGCGCGGCGCGGCGCCCGCATGGTCCGCGTCCACGACGTGCGTGAAACGGTGCAGGCGCTGAAGGTTCAGGCGGCGGTGGCGGGCGCCTGACCCCGCGACAACGGGTCGCGGCGGATGTAGAGCGGTCGGGCAACAACCAACGGCCGCTGTCCATGCCCCTGATGTCCTACATCGCCCCCATCCTGATGCTGTGTCTGTCGAACGTCTTCATGACCTTCGCCTGGTACGGGCATCTGAAGTTCGACCACAAGCCGCTATGGCTGCTGGTCATGGCCAGTTGGGGCATCGCCTTCTTCGAATACTGGCTGGCGGTTCCAGCCAACCGCATCGGCATCCACGTCTATTCGCCGGCCGAGTTGAAGACGATGCAGGAGGTGATCACGCTTCTGGTCTTCGCGGGGTTTTCGGTCCTGTATCTGGGCGAGAAGCTGACCATCAATCATCTGGTGGGTTTCGCCTTCATCGGCCTGGGCGCCTTCTTCATCTTCAAGGGGCCGCTGGGCGCCTGATCCGTCTTGCCCTTGGGTGCGGGCTGGGCCATCTGACCCCTCATGTCCTGGGTCATGTCGATCAATCCGTGGGTGACGCTGCTCGTCGCCGGTCTGCTGGAGGTTCTGTGGGCCTCGGGCCTCAAGAACGTCAGCCTGCAAAGACCCCTGACCTCGCTGGGCGTGCTGATCGCCCTGGTCGGCAGCATGATCCTGTTGTGGCTGGCGACGCAGAAACTGCCGATCGGCACGGCCTATGCGATCTGGACCGGCATCGGCGCGGTGGGCGCGGCCCTGGTCGGCGTCCTGTTCTACAATGAGCCGGCGACGGCGGTTCGGGCGGTCTGCATCCTGCTGATCGTCTCGGGCATCGTCGGGCTGAAGCTGTTTTCGGGAGCGACGGCATGAGCATCGCTCAAGCAGACGGCCGCCGCGCGGGCGGCGATAGCGACAGGAAAATGGGCCGGGTCTTGATCCTGGCGGGCTCCGATTCAGGCGGCGGGGCCGGAATTCAGGCCGACATCAAGGCTGTGACCATGATGGGCGGATACGCCGCCACCGCCATCACCGCCATCACCATCCAGAACACCCTGGGCGTACACGGCGTCCATCCCCTGCCGTTGGATGTCATCACGGCGCAGGCGCGCGCCGTGCTGGACGACATCGGGACCGACGCTTTCAAGACCGGAATGCTGGGGTCGGTCGACGTGGTCGAGACGGTCGCCGCCCTGCTGGACACCGCTGAGGCGCCTGCCGTGGTCGATCCCGTCATGGTGGCCAAGGGCGGCCATCCCCTGCTGCCCGATCTGGCGGTCGATGCGGTCAAGTCGCTGATGATCCCCCGCGCGGGGCTTCTGACCCCCAATGCGCCCGAGGCCGAGACCCTGACCGGGTTCGCCGTTCACGATCTGGACGGCCAGCGCCGTGCGGGCGAGGCCTTGCTGGCCATGGGCGCGCAAGCGGTGCTGATGAAGGGCGGCCATGTGCCGGGGACGACCGTGATCGACCTTTTGCTGACGACGGACGGCGAGACGGTGCTGGAATCCGAGCGGATCGACACCCGCCACACCCACGGCACCGGCTGCACCCTGGCCAGCGCGTGCGCGGCCGGTCTGGCGCTGGGCCATCCACTGGAGGTCGCGGTCGCCGAAGCCTGGGCCTATGTGGCCGAGGCCATCCGTCGTGCGCCGGGTCTGGGCGGCGGCCACGGCCCGCTGGACCACGCCTGGCCCGTGCGGGGCTGAACCAACCCGCCTGCCCGGTTCGTCATCCCAGGCGTAAAGGCCCAGGTCCGATCGACATCAGCGTCTGGCCGTCATTCCGGGGCGTCCCAAGGACGAACCCGGAAGCCAGAAACGTGCATCCGGCGTCCAACGCTTTCAGCAAGGCGATTGCGGCCCTGGGGGCCGGGTTCTTCGCCTTGCTCAGCCCCCGGAAGGACGCGCCGAGAGATGGGTCAACCAGATGTCGATTGGACCCAGGGTGACGAGGAAGGCCTGTGGATTGTCGTTTGTGGTCCCTGCCACGTGTACGACGGGGCGGTTAAAGGTTGGACATGAACCTCTGCCTGACCGAAAAACTAGTCGCCGTCGTGCGCGCCGACCCCAATCTGATGCATGTTCTGACCAAGGTGCGGGCGCTGAATCTGCCGGATTGGCGGCTGGTGTCCGGCGCTGTCTATCAGGCGGTCTGGAACACCCGGACGGGCCGGGCGCCGGGCTATGGGGTCAAGGACTATGACCTGGCCTATTTCGATGCTTCGGACCTGTCCTATGAAGCCGAGGATGAGGTCATCAAACAGGTCGCCTCAGCCTTCGACGAGCCGTTCCGCAGTCAGGTCGAGGTCCGTAATCAGGCGCGGGTGCATCTGTGGTTCGAAAGCCGTTTCGGCGAGCCCTATGACGCCTTGACCTCGACCGATCAGGCGTTGAGCCGGTTCGTGGCGCCGACTTTCGCGGTCGGAGTGCGGCTGGAGGCGGACGATGAAATCACCGTCGCCGCGCCGTTCGGGCTGGAGGACGTCTTCTCAATGACCATCCGCCCCAATCCGCTGCGCCCTGTGGCCAACGGCTGGGACAAGACCATCGCCAATGCGCGCGGCCGCTGGCCGGAACTGACGGTGGTGGAGCCGAAGAAGGCCGACTTCTAACACTACAGCCTAGAAGGGCGTGGCGATGCGCGACCGACGACGCTCGGGCTGTCCGGCCTGTGGCGGGGTCAGCGGGCTGGCCATGACGGCCGGAGCGGCCGGTGCGACATGGGCCGTGACGGTCGGCGCGGGCGGCGGCGTGACGGCGGCGTGATCCTCAAGCGGATGAGCGATGACCACAGGCGGCGGCGCGCGCAGAATGATCGGTTCAACCACCTCGACCGGCATGGGCAGCTCGGCCATCAGGTCCAGCGATTCCAGCGGCGCCGAAAGAGCGGCCATCTGAGCGATGGTCGGCTCCACATCGCCATGACGCACGGTGAAGGCGCCAGGCAGACCCCATGTCCCCGCCCAGCGATAGAAGATGTGGGCCCCGATCTGACGCATCTTGACCAGACGTTCGGCCCAGTAAGGGGCGACATAGTCCGTGTGATAATGGGTCGCCATGCCGACGCCTGCGGCGACAGAGCCGTTCAGCGCCGAAGACGCCACGGCCTTGGCCCGCGCCCAGCCGTCGATTGACGGAACCCGGTTCATCGCCCCGTCGCAGGTGAAGCTGAACTGGCACCCGGTCTGGCGTTCCGAACCCTGGAAGACCACGCCGCAGACCGTGTTGGGATAGGCCGGGTGGCGCACGCGGTTCAGCACCACCTGGGCGACGGCGGCCTGTCCCTCGGTCGTTTCCGACGCGGCCTCGTAATAGACGGCGGCGGCCAGACAATCCACGGCGCGGGTGTAGTCCTCCAGCCGATCGGCGGGGATGATGAAAGGCTTGGCGGCCAGGATCGGCAGGGTCGAGAAAGGCAGACCGGCGTTGAACGCGCGCGCCTCATCCTCGGAAATGGGGCGGACCTCGTCGGGCGACAGGGTGAAATCAAGCGTCCGCTGCTCCAGCGTCGCGACCTGGGTCGGCAGGCCGATGGTCTGCGCCGACTGGCCCGCCAGCTCCTCAAGCCGCTGGGTCAGCAGAACAGCGCCGGACAGCGACAGGACGAAGAGGACGCCCAGCAGGGAGACGACCATGGGCGTGAGTTCGCTGAACGCCATCCGGGCGCCCAGACGACGGGCCACAGCGCGGATGCGGTCGACAGGGGTCGAACCGGTCAGGAGCACGTCCTCGTTCGTCGTCATGCAGTCCTCGAGCAAAGCTTCAACAGGCGTCACGCGCCCCATATCACATCGTTGCCGCAAATTCCGCCCCTGCACGCCCCGTCACCCGCAGATCCATGCGCGGTGGCCGTGCAGCCACACTTGCGCATCCCCGCAGGACGTCAGAAATCGGCCTTCGGATCAGGCGGCTTCGGCGGCCTTGCGGGCTTCCTGATCTCGCCGAGCCTCCCCCTGACCCAGACCGCGCGTCATCTCGGCGGCCAGCCGCCCGGACGGATTTTCGATGGTGCGGACCACGTCGCGGGCCACCCCGCCCCGATACCGCGCCAGAACCCGCAGTTCGTCCGACGCCTGGGTGCGCAGCGACGGCGTCAGCTCGCCCCAATGCTCAAACATGAAACGCACGCGCCACCGTGTGATGTCGGGACCAAAGGGCGCCACTGCATACGACCGTTCAAGATCTTCGAGGGCGGCCGGGGTCAGGACCGTGGAACGACTGCGGTCGATATAGGCCAGACGCGCCCAGGCTCCCGGGTTCATCGGCGCCTGGGCCAGGGCCGCGCGGGTCTCGGCTGCGGCGCTGTCAGGGTCAGGCGGTGCGGCGTCCAACCGGGCCTCTGCACGATTGTCATGAACCGTCGCCAGATCCATCAGATCAGATCCGCCCCCCAAGGTCAGGGCGGCGGCCCCGGCCGACAGGACGCCGGCGCCCGCCAGCACAGCCGCGGCGCCCAGCTTCAGCCCATAGACGACGCTTGGCTTCATGAAATCATCCCCCGGACGACGCCCAAGCGCCCTCAAACACCGATCCGCGGAACCTTTCGATCTCGAACAGGACGCCCGGCGCGGACACCTTCTACAGTTCGACCGCCCCCAACGCAAAATCTGCAACGCCGAGTTGGCGCGGTCTGGCGAGTGTAAATGAAGGATGATCTGATCCATAGGCCGCCGCGACATTGACGACACCCTGCCAATGCTGCACCGCAGTCATCGATCACTTGGAAACAGTGTTCGCCTTGCGCTATGATAGGCGAAAGTTCGTTGGGAGAGGCTCACATGCTGAATTGGTTGCGCGCTGGGCTTGTGGGCCTGATGCTGGTTGCTGGCGCATCCGGCTGCGCCTCGTCGCCTGCAGGCGCCGAATCCGTCGCGGCTGTCGCAGCCCCGTCGATCGACGAGCCCGCCGCGATCCGTTCGGTGCCCGAATATCGCCTGGGCGCGGCGGACAAGGTCCGCGTCAACGTCTTCGGCGAAGAAGCCCTGACCGGCGAGTTCATTGTCGGCGGCAGCGGCAAGGTCTCCCTGCCTCTGATCGGCGAAGTCCAGGCGGCGGGCCTGACCATCGGCCAGTTCCAGGAAGAGATCGCCCAGGCCCTGCGTCAGGGCTACATCAACGAGCCGCGCGTCTCGGCCGAGGTGCTGAACTATCGTCCCTTCTACATCCTGGGCGAAGTGAAGAAGCCGGGCGAATATCCCTACACCAACAATCTGACGGTGCTGAACGCCGTGGCGACGGCCGAGGGCTTCTCCTACCGCGCCAACACCCGCGTGGTGTACATCAAGCGCGCGGACGGGGCGGGCGAGCAGGCCTTCCCGCTGACGACGGCGACCCAGGTGGCGCCGGGCGACACCATCCGCATCGGCGAACGCTTCTTCTGACAAGACGACGCTTGCCAAGCGCCGTCCGAGCGCTGATCAAGGCCTGATGTTCGGCAAGTTGTTCAAATCCCGCCCAAAGGCCGCGCCACAGCGCACTGCTGCGATCCCGGACGACACTGTCGTCTGGGCCGTTGGCGACGTGCATGGTCGTCTGGACCTGCTGGAGCCGCTGGCGGATGCGATGATCGAGGACCTGATCCGCTCGCCCGCGCGGCGAAAGGTCATCGTCTTTCTTGGCGACTACATCGACCGTGGCCCGGATTCGAAGGGCGTCATCGACCGTTTGGCCGCCATCAAGGCCGACGGCCTGATCGAGACCCATTTCCTGCGCGGCAATCACGAAGAACGGATGGAAGCCTTCCTGACCGACCCCGACCTGGGGCCGGGCTGGTGCGACTATGGCGGGCGCGAGGCCCTGTTGTCCTATGGCGTCATACCCCCGATGCTGAAGACCGACGCCGAAGGCTGGGCCGCCGCCTGTGAGACGCTGAACGCCGCCGTCAGCGACCGCCAACGCGCCTTTTTGAACGGTCTGCAGTACAGCGTCTCCATTGGCGACTATTTCTTCGCCCACGCCGGCGCGGAGCCAGGCGTGCCTCTGGACCAGCAGGACCCGCGCCAGCTGATGTGGGTGCGCCAGGCCTTTCTGGAGAATCCCGACCCGTTCGACCGCGTCGTGGTCCACGGCCATACGCCGTCAGAGGCGGTTCACGCCGACTATCGCCGGATCGGGGTGGACACCGGCGCCTATGCGACCGGGGTGCTTACGGGTCTGCGTCTGGAAGGAACCGCGCGCGAACTGATGCAGACGGCGGGCGGACGCTCCAAGGTGACGATCAGCCGCCAGCCGCTCTAAAACAGACGCGCCCGCCTCACAGCGGCATCGCCATGATTTCCTTATAGGCCGAGATCACCTGATCGCGCACCGAGATGACGGTCTCCAGCGAGGCCTCGGCAGAGCTGAGGGCCGTGACCACGTCGATCAGGCTGCCCTGTCCCTGGATGGAGCTGGCCATCTGGGTCTCCGCCGCTTTCGACTGCTGCGCCATGTCGGTCATGGCGTTCTTGACCAGATCGGCGAAACCGCCGTCGCCGACGCCGGGCGCATTGGCGGCGGGCGCGGTCGGCGTGGCGACACCCTGAACGGCGGCATAGGCGCGGGCGGCCATCATGGGGTTCATGACCTAGGCCCTCTTCAGCGCTTGATGATGTCGAGGGTGCGGCTGTCCATCGACCGCGCCGTCTCGATGACGTTCAGATTGGCCTCATAGGCGCGCTGCGCCTCGCGCATGTCCATCGCCTCGACCAGGGTGTCGACATTGGGCCGCATCACATAACCCTGGGCGTTCGCCGCCGGGTGCGACGGATCATAGTCCATCCTGAAGTCGCCCTGATCTGGACGAACCTCGGCCAGGGCCACGCCGGTGGCGCCATCGACTTCGCGCGGCTGGAAGACGGGGATCTGGCGGCGATAAGGCTCGCCGCCCGGCGTGCGGGCCGTCGATTGGGCGTTGGCGATGTTCTCGGCGATGACGCGCATCCGCGACTGTTGCGCCTTGAGCGCCGAGGCCGCGACGGCCATGGCGCTGTTCGAGGGGGGGATGGGATCAGGCATGGATCAGTTCCTCAACCCGCGCCGGGCTTCTTGGCCGCCAGACGAATCATCGACATGGATTTCTGATAGAAGCCGATGGCGGCGTCATAGGCCATGCGGCTCTCGGCCATCTTGAGCATCTGCTCCTCCACCACGACCGAGTTGCCGTCCATCGTGGTTTCCGAATCCGGCGACCGGGTCGTCTCGAATCGATAGCCTGATCCGGGCGGCGTGAAATGAGCGCCGGCGGCGCGCTCCATCTGCACGGCGCCGCCTCCGCGCGAGCGCATGGCCGCCGCGAAATCGGTCGGCATCTTCAGGTCACGTCCGACAAAGCCGGGCGTGTCGGAGTTGGCCACGTTCTCGGCGATCAGGCGCTGGCGCTCGTCCAGCCAGCCCAGACGGCCCTTGATCTGGCTCAGCAGAGGTATGTCGGCGACGCCCATGGCGGTCTCCCGTGCAACGCGGATGCGCGCGATGGGCAGAAAATGCCGCCTGCATGGTTAATAGGCCGTTATCTCAACGGGTCGTTAACCGTGGTGGTTAAGACTTATGGGGACAGCGCCGACCGCGCGGGGCCTTTAAGCGTATGAATCTCCTCGATCTAGCCCGGGCCGTGTTCGGTCTGGCCTTCACCCTGGGCCTGATCGGCGTCGCCGCCTGGGCGGCCCGCCGCTATGCGCCGCAACTGATGGCGCGGTTGAACGCTGAAAAAGGCGCCCGGCGCCTGCAGGTGGTCGAGACCCTGGTGCTGGACCCCGCGCGTCGTCTGGTTCTGGTGCGGGTCGATGACGAGGAACGCCTGATCCTGCTGGGTGAAGGCCGCGAACTGATCGAACCGCGTCAGCCGGGGGCCGGTCAGTGAAACGCGTCCGCCCCGCTCCGACCGCGACAGGCGGCGCCGCCAAGCCGAGCTGGTGGGGGACGCCAACAGGCGCTGAGTTGAAACGCGCCGCCTTCCTGTCGCTGTTCACCACCCTGGTCTGTCTGGCCTGGCCCGTCGCCGCCTTGGCGCAGCAGGCGGCGCAGGGCGGATCGGCCATCAACATCGACCTGGGCTCGGGCGCGGGCCTGACCCAGCGCGTGGTGCAGTTGGTCGGGCTGATGACCGTGCTGTCCCTGGCGCCGTCCATCGTCATCATGACCACGAGTTTCGTGCGGATCGTCGTGGTCCTGTCGCTGCTGCGCACGGCGCTGGGCCTGCAACAGTCGCCGCCGAACGCGGTTCTGATCTCGCTGGCCATGTTCCTGAGCGCCATCGTCATGGCCCCGACGTGGCAGGACGCCTATGATTCGGGCATCCGGCCGCTGATGGATCAGCAGATCGAACTGCCTCAGGCCTTCGATCAGGCGTCGGAACCTGTGAAGACTTTCATGCTGGCCCAGGTGGACCGCGGCGACCTGGCTCTGTTCACCCGTTTGAGCAAGATCGAACCGACCCCGAACCTGCAGGACCTGCCGCTTCGGGTGGTCACGCCCGCCTTCATGATCAGCGAGTTGAAGAAGGCGTTCGAAATCGGATTTCTCCTTTTCGTTCCGTTCCTTGTGATCGATCTGGTGGTGGCCAGCGTGCTGATGTCGATGGGCATGATGATGCTGCCTCCCGTGGTGGTGTCCCTGCCGTTCAAACTGATCTTTTTCGTGCTGGTGGATGGCTGGAGACTGGTCGCCGGCAGCCTGGTCGAGAGCTTCCAGCGGGGGGCGGGAGCCGGATAATCCCCCGCCCTGTAAGGCTTTGCGCGTTTTCCGCGCTTGCAATACAGGGCGATTTCCGTGTTGATCCCTCAGTCCTCGTCCTGAATCGGGCGATTAACACTGGAAACGACCCTTATGACCACTCAAGCCGAACTGATCGCCGCCGTCGCCAAGGACGCTGGCGTTTCGCAGGCCGACGCAGGCAAGGTGCTGACCGCCATCGTCGAAAACATCCACGCCAGCCTGAAGGCCGGCGGCGATGTCCGCATCTCGAACCTGGGCGTCTTCGACACCGCTGCTCGCGCTGAGCGTGAAGGCCGCAACCCGGCCACGGGTGCGACCATCAAGATCGCGGCCTCCAAGGCTGTGCGCTTCCGCGTCTCCAAGCCCCTGAAGGACGCCGTCAACGGCTAGAGCCTGATCGGTTGAGATGGAATCGCTTCGCGATTTCATCGATGCCGTGAATCAGGCTTCAGATTTAAGCGAGAGCCTGATTCACGCTTCTGTCGGAACTGCGCAGCGGCGCCGCCAGAAACGATCATGTTCCAAGCCTTCTGATCCCATCCGGGATCAAACGTGCTGACTTAACGGGCGGGGGTCGCGGGGCGATCTCCGCCCGTTTCCTTTCGGAAATCCTGTTTAGCCGCCGTGACCCAACCGACGAAGGTGTCGGCGCCCGCCGTCAGACCTGCAAAATCACTGGTCCCAGCCGCGCCGGACAGGCTGTCGTCCAGGGCCACGCGGATCGCATTGGCCGAACGCGCCTCCGCGATGAAAGGCGAGTACTGGCTTTTCAACCGCGTCAGGGCCGCCCGGTTGTTGCTGAGCGAATAGCCGACGCCCGCACGGATCAGCCAACCTTCCTCTGACGGGCTCAGCGGTGTTCCAGCCGTCTTGTAGCGGTCTCCCAGACGCCCTTCGTACTGAAGGGCCGCCTCGGCCCATTTCTGCTGTTTCCACAGCACATCGGCGCGCACCTCGCGCGCGGGGGCCGACTGGTCGCGGTCCAGCACCTCCATCGCGTGATCGAACCGGCCCAGATCCATCAGGGCGCGGGCCTCCAGTGCGCGACGCTCGCTGTTCATCGCGGCGGGCAACAGGGTTGTGCGCGAGCCCCAGATGGCCTGAAGCGCCTTCTCCGGCTGGCGGTTCATCAGATAGACGGTGGCCAGATTGGTGGCGACCTGGGCCTTGGCCACTCCGTCCAGCCGTTCATCCACCTGGTGCTTCAGCAGTTCAGCGGCCTGATCCAGCAGGTCCACGTCGATCAGGCGGCGCGACAGACGCCGCACCATCTCGTCGCCGTCGGCGCCGATCGGGGTCAGTTCGCGGAAATCATAGAAGAGGGCCAAGGCCTGAACCGGCTGCAGACCGTCGGCGGCGCCTTCCAGGAACAGGGCGCGGAAGGCGTTGGACTGATCGGCTTGAATCTCTGCGGCGCCGGGCACGCCCGCCATCCGCTTGCCCGCGCCGCGCAGGGCGTCCAACGCCTCGCGATAGCGGCCCTGCTGCAGATAGATGTCCGACAGTTTGCGGATCACGGCCAGTTCGGTCGCATCGCCGCGCCAGCGCCATTTCAGCTGCTCCAGCCGCTGCGCCGCCTTGTCCGGCGT
The DNA here is from genome assembly GCA_963522565.1 of uncultured Brevundimonas sp. Taxonomy (GTDB): domain Bacteria; phylum Pseudomonadota; class Alphaproteobacteria; order Caulobacterales; family Caulobacteraceae; genus Brevundimonas. The sequence continues at coordinate 18,915 of CAUQZC010000013.1, forward strand.
CAGGGTTCCACGATCCAGCTCCAGCGATATGGCGCCCAGCTTGGCCGGGGTGGCGACGCCGTCCAGCGGCGCCCGGGCCACGGCCTTGTAAACGGCCAGCGCCCGGTCCTTGTCGCCGCTCAGCTCAAACAGCCGCGCCTGCACCAGCCGCGCCGTCAGCTGGTCGGCGGCGGGCGGGTTCTGACTGAAGACATAGGCCAGCAACTGGCGCGCGGCGGCCAGATCGCCGGTCTGGACGGCGGCCATGGCGTGGGCGGCGCCGAAGCGGGCGCGCCATTCCTTGGGGAACTGATCGATCACAGACGCCCCGGCGGCGAAGGCGCGCCGCGCCCCCTCCCAGTCGCCCTGTTCGGCGGCGATATAGCCCTGCCAGACCTTGGCGGCCGGATCATTGGCCAGGGCGCCGATGGCGAAATCGGCCTGGGCCTCCTCCAGCCGCCCGACGCCGACGCGGGCGGCGCCGCGCAGACCGCGCACCTCCGGCTCGCCCTGCATGCTGGGCGACTTGGCGATGACGCCGTTCAGAACGCCGATGGCTTCGTAGTTCAGGCCCGATCCGATCAGGAACCGCGCGAAGGCCATACGCCCGGCGATAGGCGCGCGGGCATTGTCGTCCGACGCCGCCGCCTCAGTCATGGCCTCGTCCTGAAGTCGGTGATAGCGGTCCGAGAAGCCCGCCGCCCCCACAGCGGACCAGTTCTCAAGGATCAGGGCCGGATCATTGGCCTTGGGCGGCGCATCGATCAGGGAGCCCGCCGCCTGCAGCAGGGCCGACGGCGGCGACAGGGTCAGGCCGCGCGGACGGCTCAATGTCACCAGATCGCCTGCCGCATCCACCTTCAGGTCGTCGGTCGCCGTCTCGATGGCCATGCCCTGCGCGGTAGGCAGCAGCGTCAGGTCAATGGTCGACCGACGCTCGGCCATGCCCTTGCCGGGCGCCAGGGCCGTGACGGCGGCGAAACGGTCGCCGACCAGCGGATCGGTCAGCCAGACCGTCTTGGTCGCCCCGGCCATGCGGGCGACCAGGGTTGATGAGCCGTCGTCGGACCGATCCACCTCCACGCCGGAAGCCGATGTTGGGTCTCCGCCAATCGACACGGTCCAGGTTCCGCCCTGCCCCTGCGCTGAAACAGACAGGTCGCCGGGTGCGGCGATGCGCAGGGCGGTGTAGTCCGGTCCAGCAGCCCAGCGGGCCCCCTGCGCGGGGCCAGAGGCCTTGCCGCCCCTCAGGGCGCCGTTCAGGTCCAGTTTGGCGGCGGCGTCGAACACCACCCAGACGGCCTCGCCACGGCGGAAGACGGCGGCGCCGACCGGCGCGCCCCACTGGAAGGTCAGGACGGTCTTGTCCGCCGAAGTCTCCACCCGCACAGGCACGGTCGCGTTGGCCCTGGCGACATTCGGTGCGGGCGCCGCTGGCGTCTTGCCCGGCGCATACAGGTTCAACCACACCGCCCCATCGGCGACGCCCGAACGGTAATCGGCGCCCTCCGCCAAGGTCAGGATCAGATCGGTGCCGCCCCCGCGCGCCAGGCGCGTCTCGACCGACTTCACCCCCTGCGGCGGATCGACGCGCAGGCGCGACACGTCAGGCGCGGCCGAAACCCCCAGACGGACATAAAGCTTGTCGCCCTCGCGCCGCACCTGACTGCGCACGCCGACGACGCCGCCGAACTCGACGCGGGTGAAATCGTTGTTCTGGCCGATGGAAATGGACAGGGGATCGCGGCTGCGGCCGGCTTCCTGCGCCAGAGGGGCCAGGGGCGCGAACACGACAGCGCCGGCCGCAGCGGCCGCCACGGTCGTCTTCAGCATGCGCTTGGTCGCCAACGGCCCTGACATCACCGGCCAGCTATGCCGCGACAGCCCTTTCATCACGGTTAATCGGCGCTCCGCCCACGCGTCTTTTGTCTCGAACTGAAACAGCGTTCGTCATGGACAAACCGTCCACGCGACAGCGGGGGTCGGACCGGATAGGGTGTTCGGATGGCTGATCCGCAATACCCCCCGCTGAGCACCGTCAAGACAGGCCTCGCCTGCCGTTGCCCTCGCTGCGGCAAGGGCCCGCTGTTCAAGGGCTATCTGACCCTGCGCACGGAATGCCCAGAATGCGGCCTCAGCTACGCCTTCGCCGATCCGGCGGACGGCCCGGCCTTCTTCGTCATGTCGGCGGTGGGGATCATCGGCATGATTCTGCTGATGGCGTTCGAGTTCATGGTTCATCCGCCGATCTGGGTCCATGCGGTCGTGACCTTGCCCCTGCTGGTCGCCATGTGCCTGGGCTGCCTGCGGCCGTTCAAGGCCTGGCTGGTCGCCGAACAGTTCATCCACAAGGCCGCCCCGCCGGAGTTCTCCTCCAACGGCAAGCACGGCCCTTACTAGAACAGGCGGCCCATCATGCCCATCTCGATCCAGCGATAATACCGCCGCGTGACCGTCTGACAGGGCCCGAACGGATCCGGCGGGTCACGACGCCGCCGCCCATCAGCGAATATCGAGACCAAACATCTAGAGTGACAGGCGGTCGCCAGGCCGGAACCGGGCGGCGATCAGGGCCAGGGCCAGGCAAAGGCCCGCCATCAGCAGCCATGCCGGTGTCAGGTCCGACAGGTTCTGGCGCATCACGCCGGCGACTAATGGCATGGCCGCCGCCAATACATAGCCGCCGCCCTGGACAAAGCCCGCCAGGCCGCTGGCCTGATCGGTGGTGTAGGCGTGGTCCATGGTCACGATCAGCGACAGGGGGAAGATGGCGCCGATGCCCAGGCCGGTCAGCAGCACCGCCGCCCAGGCCAGCGATGTCGGCGCCGCGCACAGGCAGATCATGCCCGCCAGCAGCGAACCCGTGGCGGCGAACAGCACGGGACGGCGATCCGGAAAACGGTCGATCAGGGCGGATACGGTCAGGCCGGCGATGACCTCGGCCAGGGTGACGGCGGCCAGCATGATGCCCGCCGCCTGCTCAGACCAACCGTGCTGGGTGTAGAAGGGCGGCAACCAGGCCAGAACCAAAGTATAGGCGCCTGTGCCCAGACCGAAGAACAACATCAGCATCCAGGCCCGCAGCGCCCGATGCACCCGGAAGGGGGCGATGAGGCGGCTTTCCGGCTGTGAATCCTGGGTCGCCAAAAACCAGACGCCGAGGCCTGCCAGCGCGGGCAGGGACCAGACGCCCAGAGCGGCTGACCAGTTCCAGGTTTCGGCGATCCAGGCGACCGTCAGGCTGGAGATCAGGGCGCCGCTCATGATGGCGGTGGAATAGAAGCCCATCAGCCGCCCGGTCCGGGCGCCCGCCCTGCGTCGGATCACGCCCGGCATCAGGGCCTGAACCATGGCGATGCCGATCCCGCCGACAACCGCCGACGACACCAGCGCCGCACTGTCGGGCCAGATCCAGCGCGCCAGACAGGCCGTCAGGATCAGCGCGATCCCCATCGCCACGCCCGCCCGATCGCCCATCAGACGGCGCAAATGCGACGTGCCCAACAGGCAGACGCCCATCAGAAGCACAGGCAGGGTGGTCAACAGGCCGGCCCAGATGTCGCCAAGGCCTGTGTCATGCTGGATCGCATCAAGCAGGGGTCCGACCGAGGCCAGGACCGGACGCAGGTTGATCCCGACCAAAAGTATGGCGGCCGGAAACAGAATCCGGCCCGATGCATGGCGCATGAGGCTCTCCGAACGCGCGGCCGTCACAGGAGAGTCGCGTCTTGATGTTTCTTGATGTAGAGATATATATCTTGACGTCAAGATAGGTGGGGCGTGGCCAAGGACACAATGGACAGGGCTTCGGCGGCGGCCAAGCAGTGGCGGAGCGAGTGGCCGGAACTGGACACGCGGCCGATGGTGCTGTTGGGCCGATTGGCCGAGGCGGCGTTGCTGATTGCGCGCGACCGGATCAATCCCCTGTTCGCCACATTCGACCTGCAGCCCGGCGAGTTCGATGTTCTGGCGACACTGCGGCGCAGCGGCGCGCCCTATGCCCTGACGCCGACGGCCCTTTATGAAACCGCGATGATTTCGTCAGGCAGCATGACCAATCGCATGGATCGGCTGGAGCGGGCGGGTCTGGTGGAGCGCCTGCCCAATCCGGCGGATCGGCGCGGGATGCTGGCGGCCCTGACGCCTGTGGGCTTGCGTTTGATCAACGAGGTGATGGCGGTCCATATCGTCAATCAGCAGGGCGTCGTCAGCGGTCTGACCAAGGTCGAGCAGGATCAGCTCTCGGCCTTGCTGGCCAGATTGATCGCCACCCAGACCCCCGCGCCGCACGAACCATCTTCCGTCAATGAGGGTGGGGTTCAAGGCGCAGGGTCCGGTCCCGCCTGATCAGAGAGGGGGCTATGGCCGATTTGGCCCAATGCTACGCGACGCCGCCCCAGCGCCCGGTCTCTACGCCAGGGCCACCAGGCGTCGTCGCCGCCGATAGGGTCGCCCAGGTGATTGAACGCGATGAAGCGCTCGACCGGGTTCAGCGTCTCGATCTTGATCGGACGCAGGCGGCAATAGCCGTCCAGGCGCAGCGTCTCCAATGTGTCGCCGACCCGGCCGGTGCGGGTCATGGCCTTGGCGAAATCATCGCCTGGACAGCCCAGCCAGTGGGTCAGCAGCTTGTTGCGCAGGCGGATGATCTCGGCGCGGTTCGCCTCCGATCCCGGTCCGACCGCCTCCAGGGACAGGTCGCACTCGGTGTCATAGCCCATCGAGCGGTTGTTGATGTTGCACGATCCGATCCGCATCAGGGTGTCGTCGATGATGGTCAGTTTGGCATGGACGATGATGGTTCGGCCCAGGGTCGTCACCGGGCTGTAGATGCGGAACCGCCCGTGCAGGTCGGCGTCCTGAAGCGTTTTCAGAAAGACCAGCCGCGTCCGGTCCATCGTCATCTTGTCGAAATAGCTGGGCGAGTGTTGGGTGGTGATCAGCACCACCTCGGGTCCGTCGGGTTCGCGCAGGCGGGCCGCCAGTTCCGCCGCGATCAGGGGCGAGGTGAAATACTGGTTCTCCATATAGATGCAGGTCCGGGCCTGGCGGATGGCCAGGACGTGCAGGGCCTCGTTCTCGCGCACCTCGCCGCGGCTGGCCCAGCGGGTGCGGGTGCGCGAAACGCCAGCCGTGATGTTGGTGAAGGCGGGCTGGATCGGGCCGGGCCATTCGGGCGCGGGCACGGGCGGGCAGCGTGGCAGAGTCTCGCCGGTCGCGGCCTGCCAACGATCGCGGAAGACATCGCCCAGCGCGACGGCGGCGTCGCCGTCGACCATGCCCATCACCTCGTGACGACTGTCGAAATTCCTGTGGTCGCGGCGGGTCTTCTGGCGACGGGGGTTGTCGTCCAGATGCTGGGGCGTGTCCCAGCGGTCAGGGCCGATGTCGCCGCCGCCGCAGAAGGCCAGGGCGTCGTCGATGACGATCATCTTCTGGTGATGGCAGGCGCCCAGCGGCAAATGGCCGTCCAGCACGAACCTGACCTTGCTGCCGCGAAACGCCTGCCGATCCATGAAGGGAAAGAACCGCTGGGTCGCCGCCACCGGCATGACGGAGAACCAGCACAGGACGCGGACCTCAAGCTCTGGCCGCTCGGCCAAGGCCACCAGAAAGTCGCCGATCCGGTCGGACCTGGGGCCGGCGCCGCCCGGCTGGGGGTGGAAATAGGTGTGGGCCTCAAACGCCCAGTTCAGGAAGTGGACGGTGTGTCTGGCGGCCTTCATCGCCTCCATTGCGGCGTCGAAATAGGCCTCCATGTCGATCAGCAGGGCGGCGCGTGGGGCCGTCTCCACCTTCCAGGCGGTGGTGGTGTTCAGGACGCTTTGCGCAGTCACGTAAGATCCCCTGTCAAGCTTGCACAACGACAGGCAGGGCCGCCGGTTCCTGACGTCTCAGCACGGGTTCAGCCGCCCCGCCTGGTCGGCGCACAATTGTTTTATCCAATGACGAATGGCGCGCAGGCGGGCGGTGTCGTGGATGTCGCGGTGGGCGCTGAGCCAGAAACGACGGGTCAGCAGCACCTGGTCGGGCAACAGCCGCGTCAGGTCGTCGGCCAGGAAACAGGGCAGGACGCCGATCCCGCCGCCCGCGGCGATGATCTCCTTCTGGGCGCGGATGGACGAACTGGCCAGATGCGGACGCAGGCCCGCCAGCACCTCGTCCAGATAGCGCAGTTCGGACGCATAGATCAGGTCGTCGACATAGCCGACGACGGCATGGCCGCGCAGGTCCGCCACCGACCCGGGCGCACCGGCGCGGGCCAGATAACCGGGCGCGGCGTAGAGGGCCAGTTGATAGCCCGTCAGCGGCTCGACCCACAGGCGGGCGGCGTCGGGCGGACTGAGGGTCACGGCCAGGTCGACCTCGCGCCGGGTCGGGGACAGGAAGCCGGGATTGGCGGCCAGTTCGACACGGACGTCGGGGCGCTGTTCGACCAGCCGGGGCAGGGCGGGGGCCAGTATGGCCGAGCCGAAGCCTTCGGACGCGCTGATGCGGACGATGCCGCCAGCGGAATCCAGGCGGCCCGCCTGGGCGGCGGTGTTCATGGCGCCTTCGGCCACCGCGACGGCGTCCAGAAACTCGGTCCCGGCGGACGTCAGTTGCAGGCCAGAGGCCGAGCGCACGATCAGGGTCGCCTTCAGCGTCGTCTCCAGCCGCGAGACCCGCCGCCCCACCGTCGCCGCATCGACGCCCAGACGCTGGGCCGCGCGGCTCAATGACCCGGCGCGGGCGGCTACGGCGAAGATGTGGGCGTCTTCCCAATCGAACATGGTGTTGCGTCCGTGCGTAAGCCTGCTTGCATATTTGCATTACGCCGCCCGTGCCGGGGTTGCTATGTCTTTCGGAAAGGGACCCTGAAGCCCATCGGGAAGAAACCTAGAAGAGGAAAATCGCCATGCGCGACATTCGCCATTTCATCGACGGCGCCGCCTTTGACGGCGCGTCCGGCCGTTTCTCCGACGTCTTCGATCCCAATACCGGCGAGGTCCAGGCGAGGGTTCAACTGGCCAGCGTCGGCGAGGTCGATCGCGCGGTTCAGGCGGCGCAGAACGCCTTCGACGGCTGGGCCTCGACCAATCCGCAACGCCGCGCCCGCGTCATGTTCGACTTCAAGCGCCTGGTCGAGGCGCGGATGGATGAACTGGCCGAACTGCTCAGCAGCGAGCACGGCAAGGTCATCGCCGACTCCAAGGGCGACATCCAGCGCGGTCTGGAAGTGATCGAGTTCGCCTGCGGCATCCCGCACGCGCTGAAGGGCGAATACACCCAAGGCGCCGGCCCCGGCATCGACGTCTATTCGATGCGCCAGCCGCTGGGCGTGGTGGCGGGCATCACCCCGTTCAACTTCCCCGCCATGATCCCGATGTGGATGTTCGGCGTGGCCATCGCGGTCGGCAACACCTTCGTGCTGAAGCCGTCAGAGCGCGATCCGTCGGTCCCGGTGCGTCTGGCCGAACTGATGCTGGAGGCCGGGGCGCCCAATGGCGTGCTGAACGTGGTGCATGGCGACAAGACGGCGGTCGACGCCATCCTGACCCATCCGCTGGTCCATGCCGTCAGCTTCGTCGGCTCGTCCGACATCGCCCACTATGTCTATCAGACGGGCGCCGCCAACCATAAGCGCGTCCAGGCCATGGGCGGGGCCAAGAACCACGGCATCGTCCTGCCCGACGCCGACATGGATCAGGTGATAAAGGATCTGTCGGGCGCGGCCTACGGCTCGGCGGGCGAGCGCTGCATGGCGCTGCCGGTCGTGGTGCCGGTCGGCAAGAAGACGGCGGACGAACTGCGTGAGCGGATGGTGGCGGAAATCCCCACGATGCGGGTCGGCGTCTCGACCGACGCGGGCGCCCACTATGGCCCTGTGGTCACCGCCCAGCACCGGGACCGCGTCGCCGGCTGGATCGAGAAGGGCGTCCAGGAAGGCGCCGAACTGGTCGTCGACGGCCGCGACTTCAGCCTGCAGGGCCACGAGAAGGGATACTTCATCGGCCCGTCGCTGTTCGACCATGTGAAACCCGGGATGTCGTCCTATCAGGAGGAAATCTTCGGCCCCGTGCTGCAGATCGTCCGCGCCGAGACGTTCGAGGAGGCGCTGGCCCTGCCGTCGAACCACCAGTACGGCAACGGCGTCGCCATCTTCACCCAGAACGGCCGCGCGGCCCGCGATTTCGCCGCCCGCGTCAATGTCGGCATGGTCGGCATCAATGTGCCGATCCCGGTGCCGGTCGCCTATCACACCTTCGGCGGCTGGAAGCGCTCGGCCTTCGGCGACATCAACCAGCACGGCATGGAGGGCGTCCGCTTCTGGAGCAAGACCAAGACCGTGACGGCACGCTGGCCGGACTCGGCCCTGGAGCATTCGGACAGTTCGTTCGTCATTACGACGATGCGTTGATCCAAATACGATCCGTCACCCTCGCCCTTGTGGCGAGGGTCCAGACGCCCGGTGTTCGGAGCAGAGCGCCATATGTCTGAGTTTATGGATCCCAGGCACAAGGCCTAGGATGACGAGTTGAGGTGGTTATGGACTTCGCCCTTACCGACGACCAGCGCGCGATTCAGGACGCCGCCCGCGCCTTCGCCGAGGCCGAGCTGGCGCCCCATTCGGCCCGCTGGGACGAGGACAAGCATTTCCCCGTCGATGTGATGAAACAGGCGGCGCAGATGGGCTTCTGCGGCATCTACACCGGCGAGGAGCACGGCGGCATGGCGCTGGGCCGGGTCGAGGCGGCTCTGGTTTTCGAAGAGTTGTCGCGCGGCGACGTGGCGACGGCGGCCTTCATCTCGATCCACAATATGGCGACGTGGATGATCGACCGGTTCGGGTCGGACGACCTGCGCGGCCGGTTCGTGCCGTTGCTGGTCGGGATGGAGAAGATCGCCTCCTATTGCCTGACCGAGCCGGGTTCGGGGTCGGACGCGGCGGCGCTGCGGACCACGGCCGTGCGTGACGGCGATCAATATGTGCTGAATGGCTCAAAGGCCTTCATCTCGGGCGCGGGCACGTCTGACGTCTATGTCGTCATGGTCCGAACGGGCGGAGAGGGGCCGAAGGGTGTTTCCGCCATCGTCGTCGAGGCCGGGACGCCCGGCCTGTCGTTCGGGGCGCAGGAAAGGAAGATGGGCTGGAACGCCCAGCCGACCGCCATCGTCCAGTTCGACGACTGCCGCGTGCCGGTCGCCAACCTGCTGGGCGAAGAGGGAGCGGGCTTCCGCTACGCCATGGCCGGACTGGACGGCGGGCGGCTGAACATCGCCGCCTGTTCGCTGGGCGGAGCGCGGCTGGCGCTGGAGACGGCCCAGGCCTACGTCGCCACCCGCAAACAGTTCGGCAAGCCGCTGGGCGAGTTCCAGGCGCTGCAGTTCCGCCTGGCCGACATGGCGACCGATCTGGAGGCGGCGCGTCTGATGGTGCTGCGCGGCGCCTGGGCCATCGACAACGACCACCCGGAAAAGACCAAATGGTGCGCCATGGCCAAGCGCCTGGCCACCGACGCCTGTTTCCACATCGCCGACGAGGCCCTGCAGCTTCACGGCGGCTACGGCTATCTGAAGGACTATCCGCTGGAACGGATCGTGCGCGACCTCAGGGTCCACCGTATTCTGGAAGGGACCAACGAGATCATGCGCGTGATCATCGCGCGGGAGATGGCCAGATGAGCGAAGTCGAGATCATCACCCGCGTCGAAAACGGTGTCGGCCGCATCACCCTGAACCGTCCCAAGGCGATCCATGCCCTGAACCGTTCGATGTGCGAAACGATGATCGCGGCCTTGCTGGCGTGGCGTGACGATGCGGCGGTGAAGTCCGTCCTGATCGACCATGCGGGCGAGCGCGGCTTCTGCGCCGGGGGCGACATCCGCATGATCGCAGATTCCGGCGCAGGCGACGGCGTGGACGCGAAGGCCTTCTTCCTGAGCGAATACCGGCTGAACGCCCTGATGTTCGGCTATCCCAAGCCGATCACCGCCATCGTGGACGGCATCGTCATGGGCGGCGGGGTCGGGATTTCGGAGCCGGCTGATGTCCGCATCGCTACTGAGCGCACCACCTACGCCATGCCGGAGACGGGCATAGGCCTCTATCCCGAGGTCGGGGGCGGCTGGTTCCTGCCGCGCCTGCCGGGTCAGACCGGCGTCTGGATCGGCCTGACCGGTGCGCGGCTGAAGGCGGCGGACACGGTGGCCCTGGGCATCCACACCCATTTCACGCGGTCCGAGGGCGTTGAGGCGCTGAAGGCCGATCTGCTGGCTGAACCCGCCGATCCGGCGGCGGTCGCGGCCCGTCATGCCGGGGATGCGGGCCCCGCACCTCTGGCAGCCCATCGTGAGGCCGTCGACCGGCTGTTCGCTTTCGACACGGTGGAGGAGATTTTCGCGGCGCTTGAGGCCGACGGATCGGATTGGGCGGCGGCGCAACTGGCGATCCTGAAGACCAAGTCGCCGACCTCGCTGAAGGTCACCCTGCGCCACATCCGCGAGGGGGGCAAGGCCGCATCGTTCGACGCCAACATGGCCGTCGAATACGCCGTCAGCGGCCGGATCGGCGCGACCCACGACTTCCAGGAAGGCGTGCGGGCGGTGATCGTGGACAAGGACAATGCGCCCAAATGGTCCCCGGCGGACCTGTCGGGCGTTTCCGACGCCACGCTGGACGCCTTGTTCGCGCCATTGCCGGAAAACGAAAAATGGACGCCGCTGGCCTGACGGCTGCGCCGACACAAGGGAGAAAGACCATGACCAAGATCGCCTTCATCGGCCTGGGCAATATGGGCGGGAGCATGGCGGCCAATCAGGCCAAGTCGGGCCATGCGGTCACGGCTTTCGACCTGTCGCCCAGCGCGCTGGAGCGAGCCGCGTCCCAGGGCTGCACCCCCGCCGCATCGGTCGCTGAAGCGGTCAAGGGCGCCGAGGTGGTGATCACCATGCTGCCCGCCGGCCCGCACGTGCTGAAAGTCTATTCCGAACAGATCATCGGCGCGGCGCCGTCCACCGCCCTTTTGCTGGATTGCTCGACCATTGACGTGGAGACGGCGAGGAAGGTCGCGGGTCTGGCCAAGGCGGCTGGCTACGCCTTCGCCGACGCGCCGGTGTCGGGCGGGACGGCGGCGGCGGATGCTGGAACCCTGGCCTTCATGGTCGGCTGCGACGAGGGCGACTTCGCCCGTGTCGAGACGGCGCTGGAGCCGATGAGCCGCATCACCATCCGTGCCGGCGACCACGGGGCGGGGCAGGCGGCCAAGATCTGCAACAACATGCTGCTGGGCATCTCCATGCTGGGCACGTGCGAGGCCATCGCCCTGGCCGAGAAGCTGGGCCTTGATCCCGAACGCTTCTTCGAGATCGCGTCGAAGTCCTCGGGGCAGTGCTGGAGCGTCACCAGCTACTATCCCTGGCCCGGGCCGGTGCCGACCGCGCCGTCGAACCGCGACTATCAGGGCGGGTTCGCGACGGCCATGATGTTGAAGGACCTCAAGCTGGCCCAGGACGCGGCGGCCAAGTCGGGCGCGACCACGCCGCTGGGCGCGCAGGCCGAGGCCCTGTACGCCCTGTTGGACGGCATGGGCCACGGCGGCCGTGACTTCTCGATCATGTTGCAGCTGCTGCGCGGACAGTCCGGCGAACTGTAATGAAGAAGGGCGCGACCCCATCGGACCGCGCCCTGTTCAACCTCCCGGGACAGGGAGAATCGGGAGATTGAAAGCTTAACCCCTGCGCGGGCCGTGGCGGAGGGGGCGGTCGTAGCGGATCTGGGCCGACAGACGGTCATAGCGGCGGTCCAGATCGGCGCGCTGCCAGGACGACAGGCCGCCGCGGCGGTAATCGATTTCCAGACGCTTCAGCGCATTGAACTCGCCGCGCAGGCGGTAGGCTTCGCGGTTGCTGATCTGGCCTGAACGGACGGCGCGGTCGATGCGGCGGTCCAGTTCGGCCTGACGCGCGCCGATCGATTGCCAGTAGCCATAGCTGACCTGATGGGCGGGCGGGCGGGCCGGGCCGTTATGATGGCCATAGGATTGGGCGGCGGCGGGCATGGCGACCGCGGCAGCGGCCAGGGCAAGGGCGGGAATGACGAAGTTCCGCATGACAGTCTCCTTCAGCGTCGGGCCGGTCGGGATGACCAGCGATGAGGAGAGATGACCATCCGGCGGCTGATCCCCGCCTGAACAGCGACGCTCAGGGACGGTTCATCTTGATGAGAAATCGGCAAGGTTGCGCGCGGGCCAGCTGTGGCGAAGCTGGCGTTGGGATCACGATGACCTATACAAGTCATTCAGCACCCGTTCAGAAGATCAGGATTAGACAGGCGATCATGTTCAGCAAAGCCGCCAGTCTTATCGTCGCCGTCGCGACCCTGGCCCTCGCCCCTGTCATGACGACGGAGGCGGTCGCCCAGTCCCGCGACCAACGCCAACAACGGTCGGATGACGACCGTCGTGCGCCCCCGCGCGTCAGCCCGGACGAAGCGCGTCGCAGCGCCGGTCAATACGGCCGACCCATCGACACCCAGCCGCGCCGCGATGGCAACTACAGCGTTCTGGTCGAACGCGACGGCCGCGTGCGCGACGTGGTGGTTGACGGCCAGACCGGGCGTCCACGCCAGGGCGACAACAATTCGAACAATAACAGCGACCCGCGTCGCAGGCCGAACTGATGCGCATCCTTCTTGTTGAAGACGACGTGGATTTGTCGCGTCAGTTGAAGAACGCACTGGCCGACGCAGGTTACGCGGTCGATCATGCGGCGGATGGCGAGGAAGCCCATTATCTGGGCGACACCGAACCCTATGACGTCATCGTCCTGGACCTAGGCCTGCCGCGCATCGACGGGGTGTCGGTGCTGGAGCGCTGGCGCCGGGACGGCAAGACAACGCCGGTCCTGATCCTGACGGCGCGCGGCGCCTGGTCGGACAAGGTGTCGGGCTTCGACGCCGGGGCCGACGACTATCTGACCAAGCCCTTCCACACCGAAGAGCTTCTGGCGCGGCTGCGGGCCCTGCTGCGCCGTTCGGCGGGCATCGCCTCGGCGACCCTGTCGTGCGGCGGGCTTCGGCTCGATCCCCGCGCGGCCCGGGCCAGCGTCAATGGCGAGCCGCTGCGCCTGACCAGTCTGGAATACCGGCTGCTGCATTATATGATGATGCATCAGGGCCGGGTCATCAGCCGCACCGAACTGGTCGAGCACCTGTACGATCAGGACTTTGATCGTGATTCCAACACGATCGAGGTCTTCATCGGCCGCGTGCGCAAGAAGGTCGGGTCCGACCGGATCGAGACGGTGCGCGGGCTGGGTTATCGTCTGACGCCTCTGGCAGGCGAGACCGAGGCGGCGTGAACGACACGGCGTCCGCCCGGTCGGATGGTTTTGACTGGGGGCGTCTGTTCGGGCGGCCCGGCCAGTCGCTGACCCGCAGGCTGATCTGGCTGGCCTCGACCTGGATTTTGCTGGCGCTGGTGATCGCGGCTCTGGCCCTGACCCACGCCTTCCAGGAATCGGCGCTGCGCCGTCTGGGCGCCATGCTGAACGAGACGATCGACGAGATCGTCGTCGCCGCCAGCCGCACCCCGTCCGGCGAAAGGGTCGAACAGATCCAAGACGCCCGGACCCTGCGTCTGCTGTCGGGCAAGTACTGGCAGATTCTGGAGGTTCAACCCGACGGCCGGCTGACGCCGCTGGCGCGTTCGACCTCGCTCTGGAACTATGATCTGAACCTGCCCGCCGACCTGCCTCAACGGCTGGAGCAGAAGCTTGGCGACGTCATCACCTTCAACACCGACGGCCCCAAGGACGAGCCGAAAAAGCCTGAGCCTTTGCGGGTCGCGGCGTCGATGAAGACTATTCCCCGCCATGATCGGCCGGTCATCTTTCTGGCCGCGCTGGACCGTTCAGAGGTCGATGCGGACACGCGCCAGTTCGCCACCCTGACGTGGATCGCGCTTCTGGTCATGGGCGCGGGACTGGTCTCGGCGGTCTTCATTCAGGTGCGGTTCGGCCTGCGTCCGCTGTTTGACCTGCGCAACGAGATCGCCGCCGTCCGCAAGGGGCGCGCGGCCCGGATCGTTCACGACTATCCGCTGGAGATCCAACCCCTGGCCGAACAGGTCAACCGCCTGCTGGACCATAATCAGGAGGTGGTGGAGCGTCAGCGCACCCATGTCGGCAATCTGGCCCATGCGCTGAAGACGCCGATCTCGGTCATGCTGGCCGAGGCCGGAAATGAAGAAGGCGCGCTGCCCGAGCTGGTGCGGCGCCAGACCAAGGTCATGCAGGGCCAGGTGGACCACCATCTGCGACGGGCGCGGGCGGCGGCGCGGGCGGCGCATGGGCTGGGCGAAAAGACGCCCGTGCCGGAGGTTCTGGACGAACTGGCCGTCATGATCGAACAGGTTTTCCGCTCCAAGGATGTAGAGATCGACTGGCGCGCGCCCGACGAACTGGCCTTCTTGGGCGAGCGTCAGGACCTGCAGGAAATCCTGGGCAATCTGATCGAGAACGCCGCCAAGTTCAGCCGTCGGCGCGTGCGGGTCTCGGCGGGCGCCAGCGGCCTGGGTCAGATGGTGGTGGTGGTCGAGGACGACGGCCCCGGTCTGCCCGCCGATCAGCGTGACGAGGTCATCAAGCGCGGGTCGCGTCTGGACGAAAGCGCGCCCGGTTCGGGGTTGGGCCTGTCCATCGTCGACGACCTGACGCGGGCCTACGGCGGGCGTCTGACCCTGAACGACAGCGACATGGGCGGCCTGAAGGCGGTGCTGGAACTGCCCGCCGCCGAGGCCTGATCCGCGCTTCATCGAAGCAGGGCCGCAACTGCCGCTCGCCCGTCGCAGTCGGATGGGCTAGACGGCCAGACATGATCGCCTTCTGGATGATGACGGGACTGGCTGCGGCCCTGGCGGGGCTGCTGGTGCTGGCCGGCGCACGGCGGGGCGCCGACGCGGCGGTCGAGGCCGACAGCGACGCGGGCGTGCGCGAACTGGAGGAGCTTGATCGCCTGAAGACGCGCGGTCTGCTGGACGACGCGGCCCATGCGGCGGCGCGGGCGGAGGCGGGACGGCGGCTGCTGGCGCAAGGGGCGGCGGCGCCGCGTCCTGTCGCGGGATCGAAGGATCGGCTGTGGGTGCTGGGCGGGATCGCCGCAGCCGTGGCCGGCGCGCTGGGCCTCTATGTCGCGACGGGTTCGCCCGGCCTGCCGGATCAGGCCTATGAAACCCGCGTGGACGCCTGGTCCACGCAACTGGAGACGCTGGAGCCCGCGCAGCTGGCGGCCGTCACGGCGCGCGTGGTCAAGGAACGCCCCGGCGACAGACAGGCGCTGGCCATGCTGGGCGCGGCCCGGTTCGCGGCGGAAGACCCGCTGGGCGCCGCGTCGGCGTTTCGCCGCCTGATCGAACTGGATCCCAAGGACGCCCAGGCCTGGGCGCGGCTGGGGGAAAGCCTGGTGCGGGCCAATGACGGCAAGGTCGGCGGCGACGCCGAGGCCGCCTTTGTTCAGGCGGTGAAACTGGACCCCCAGCAACTGGGCGCGCGCTTTTTCTTGGGCGAGGCGGCGCTGACGCGGGGCGACGCGGCGACGGTGCGGGTGATGTGGGCGCCCTTGATCGCCGCGCTGGAGCCGACCGATCCGCGCCGGATCGATCTGGAGCGGCGGATGCCGAAAGAGGGGGCGCAATGACACGTTGGATGGCCGGGTCGACGCCGGTATATGCGGGCGGTCTGTCCTCTGTTTGCGGATCGTCTGTCGCATGAGCTGGCTGCCCAAATCGCCGAAGGCGCGTCGCCGCCTGTGGGTCATCGCCGCCGTGACGCCGGTCCTCGCCCTGGCCGTCGGCCTGTCGCTGTGGGCCATGCAGGACAGCGTGACCTTCTTCTATTCCCCGTCCGAAGCCACGGCGGACAAGGCGCCGGAAGGCCGCAACATCCGTCTGGGCGGGCTGGTCGAGGCGGGCAGCGTGCAAAAAACCGGCGACGGGGTGGTCATGTTCGCCGTCACCGACAACGCCGCCACGACCCGCGTCGTCTATCACGGCGACCTGCCCGACCTGTTCCGCGAGGGGCAGGGGATCGTGGCGCAGGGGTCGTTCACCGCCGACCGCACCTTCCACGCCAGCCAGGTCCTGGCCAAGCACGACGAGAACTACATGCCGCGCGAGGTCGCCGACCGCCTGAAGGAAAAGGGCGAGTGGCGGCCTGAGGGCGCGTCGTCGCAGGGCGAAATCCGTCAGGGAGCCTCGTCCCTGTGATCGCCGAGTTCGGGGCGTTCGCCCTTGCGCTGGCTCTGGCGCTTTCGATCCTTCAGACGGCCCTGTCGACGGCGGCGCGCGTGCGGCGCAGTCCGGTGCTGGCGGGCGCGGGGCAGGGGGCGGCCCTGGCGTCGGCCGGTGCGATCGCCTTGGCCTTCGCGGCCCTGATCTTCGCTTTTGTGGTCTCCGACTTCTCGGTGTCGAACGTGGCGGCCAACAGTCACACCGACAAGCCGATGCTGTACAAGGTGGCGGGCGCATGGGGCAGCCACGAAGGCTCGCTGCTGCTGTGGTGCCTGGTCCTGACGGTGTTCGGCGGGGCGCTGGCGCGGGCGCGCGGCCTGCCGTTCGGGCTGAAGGCCTCGGCGGTGGCGGTGCAGGGGGCGCTGGGGGCGCTGTTTTTGGCCTTCGCCGTCTTCACCTCCAGCCCCTTCACCCGTCTGGACCCCGCGCCTTTCCAGGGCGCGTCGCTGAACCCCCTGTTGCAGGACCCGGCCCTGGCGGTGCATCCGCCGCTGCTCTATGCCGGCTATGTCGGGTTTTCAGTCTGTTTCTCCCTGGCGGTGGCGGCCCTGATCGAGGGGCGGGCGCAGACCGCCTTCTGGCCCGCATGGGGGCGTTGGGTGCGGCCCTGGGCGCTGGCCAGCTGGGCCTTGCTGACGGTCGGCATCACCCTGGGGTCGTTCTGGGCCTATTATGAACTGGGCTGGGGCGGCTGGTGGTTCTGGGACCCGGTCGAGAACGCCTCCTTCATGCCGTGGCTGGCGGGCGCGGCCCTGCTGCACAGCGCGGTCGTGACAGAGCGGCGTGGGGCGCTGGCGGGCTGGACCGTGTTCCTGGCCCTGCTGGCCTTCACCTTCTCCATGCTGGGGGCGTTCCTGGTGCGGTCCGGCGTGCTGACCAGCGTCCACGCCTTCGCCGTCGATCCTCAGCGGGGCATGATGCTGCTGGCCATCCTGGGCATTGCATCCGGGGCGGCCTTTGTCCTGTTCGCCTGGCGGGCGCCGCAGTTGAAGGGCGGGGGCCTGTTCGCGCCGGTCAGCCGCGAAGGCGCGCTGGTTCTGAACAACCTGTTTCTGACGGCGGCGGCGGCGACGGTGCTGCTGGGCACCCTGTACCCTCTGATCCTTGAGGCGGCGTCGGGGGCGACCATTTCCGTGGGGCCGCCCTATTTCGCCGCGACCTTCACCCCGCTGATGATGGCGGCCTTCGTCATTCTGCCCGCCGGTCCGCTGCTGGCGTGGAAACGGGGCGATCTGCGGGGCGCCATGCAGCGGCTGGCCGCGGCGGCGGGCCTGTCCATTCTGGCCGCCCTTGCCGCCTATGCTTTGTGGGAGCCGCGCAAGGCCTTCGCCGCCGCCGGGATCGGCATGGGCGCCTGGCTGATCACCGGATCGCTGGCCGAGGTCGCCGAGAGGGCCAGACTGTTCCGTACCTCGGGCGCCGAGGTGATGCGCCGCCTGAAGGGGCTGCCGCTGGGCGCCTGGGGCATGACGCTGGCGCATCTGGGGCTGGGGGTCTTCATTCTGGGCGCGGTGGTCGAGACCGGCTTCAAGGCCGAGGCGGCGCGCGCCCTGACCATCGGCCAGAGCGTGTCGGCGGGGCCGTGGACGGTGACGCTGGACGAGGTGCGTGTGGTCGAGGGGCCGAACTATCTGGCGGAGCAGGGCCGTCTGACCGTGCGGCCGTCCAATGACCGTGGGCGCGCCGAGACCATCACCGCCGAGCGCCGCTTCTTCCCCGCAGGCGGCCAGACGACGACCGAGGTCGGTCTGGATTTCCGGGGTCTGGACGACGTCTATGTGGTGATCGGCGAGCGGGCGGGCAGCCCGGCGGAACCGGCCTGGGTGGTGCGTCTGTACTGGAACCCGTGGGCGCGGCTGATCTTTCTGGGGCCCATGATCATGGCGCTGGGCGGGCTGTTGTCCCTGCTGGACCGACGGCTGCGGGTCGGCGTCGGCGCGCGCCGCAGGAAGATGGCGTGAGGCGTCTGCTGGTCCTGATGGCTGCGCCGTTTCTGGCGGTGATGCTGACGGCGGCGGAACCACCCGCCGCGCCGGATCGCCCGCTGGCGGATGCGACGCAGGAAGCTCGCGCCCAGGCTCTTTTCAAGGATGTGCGCTGCGTGGTCTGCCAGCATGAGGCCATCGCCGACAGTCCCGCAGGCGTGGCGGGCGACATGCGCCGCCTGATCCGCGAGGAGATCGCATCGGGCGCCACCGACCAGCAGGTGCGTGACGATCTGGTGCGCCGCTTCGGCGATTATGTGTTGTTCACGCCGCCTGTTCGGGCGGGAACCTGGCTCTTGTGGTTTGGGCCTTTCGCACTGGTTATCAGTGCGGCGACGGTGATGATGCTGCGTTCACGGCGACGTGCAGTTGAAACCCCGCCGCTTTCGCTCGAAGAAGAAGCGCGACTGGACGAAGTTCTCCGAAATGAGAAGCTTCGCCGCGATCCTGACGCAACCTCGCCTCACGACGGGCGCTAGTCAGGGCCAACCATTGATCGTCACAATTGGCGTCGGGCCGGTTGAGACTATATCACAAGCGAACACGGAGGCCGTTCGGCCCCGGACAGAGGATCGCAAGGACCACGATGCTGAAGCGCAAAGAGTTCATTCTCGGGGCCGCGGCCGGCCTGACCCTGGCGGCGGCGGCGACCGCAGGCGGCGTCATCAGCTGGCCCGGGGCGCATGCTGATCCGCAGGCGGTCAACCGCCTGACCCCGGTTCCGGCCAATGGCGAGGCCTTCACTCCCCCGCCGGGCGCCCCCAGCAGCTTTGCCGACATCTTCGAACAGGTCGCACCCGCGGTGGTGCAGATCGACGTCAAGGTGCCGGTCACGCCGCAATCCGGCGCCTTCCAGATTCCGGGCTTCCCCTTCCAGTTCGCTCCCCCGCAAGGGCGCGGCCGTCAGGGGCAGGACGCAGAACCGCAGACGACGCAGGGCGCCGGTTCCGGCTTCTTCATCTCGCAGGACGGCTTCATCGTCACCAACAACCACGTCGTCGCCGACGCCACCGAGATCAAGGTGAAGATGTCTGACGGGCGCGAACTGCCCGCGCGTCTGATCGGCCGTGACGCCGCCACCGACCTGGCGGTCATCAAGGTGGATGGCTCCAACTTCAAATATGTCAGTTTCGAGGAAACGGCCGATCCGCGCGTCGGCGACTGGGTCATCGCCATCGGCAACCCGTTCGGTCTGGGCGGCACGGCGACGGCGGGGATCGTCTCGGCCAAGGCCCGCGACATCGGCGGCAACGAAAACCCCTACACCGACTTCCTGCAGATCGACGCCGCCATCAACCGGGGCAACTCGGGCGGACCGACCTTCGACGTCCACGGCCGCGTGATCGGCGTGAACTCGGCCATCTATTCGCCCACCGGCGGATCGGTCGGCATCGGCTTCGCCATTCCGGCGGAAACGGCCAAGACCATCACCTCGCGCCTGATGAGCGGTCAGACGATCGAGCGCGGATATCTGGGCGTGCAGATCATCACCCTGAGCGATGAATATCGCGAAAGCCTGGGCCTGGCGCCTTCGACCAAGGGCGCCTATGTCGCTGAGGTGACGGCGGATGCGCCCGCCGCGCGCGGCGGCCTGAAGGCCGGCGACGTGGTCGTGGCCCTGAACGGCCGTCCGATCCTGACCTCGAGTGAACTGACCCGCGCGGTCGGCGCCGCCAAGCCAGGCGACGTCCTGCGTCTGGACGTGCTCCGTGACGGCGGCCGCCAGACCGTGACCGTCCGCTCGGGCACGCGCCCCAGCAATCTGTCGACCTCGGCCGCGAATGACGAGGAAGGTGCTGAAACCCCCGGCAAGCCCAGCGCAACGGCGGGTGAGGTGGTCGAGGGCCTGACTGTCGCCCCGATCAGCGCCGCGCTGCGCAGCCGTTATGAACTGCCTGCGGATGTGCAGGGCGTGGTGGTCACGGCGGTGGATCAATCCTCTCGCGCGGGCCGCATGAGCTTCCAGCCCGGACTGGTGATCATTCAGGCCAACGGCCGTTCGGTCAGTTCGGTCGCCGACCTGAAGGCCGCGGTTCAGGCGGTCAAGAGCGCCGGACGACCCGGCATTCTGCTTTTGGTTCGCACGCCCCGGGGCAATACGCCGGTGGTGCTGCCGCTGACCGGCGGGGAATGATCGGCATTCTGACCAAGGCTTAACTCACCCTATCGCCGCCGATGCGCTAACATCGGCGGCGATTTTGATTCCGGGAGGGATTCATGCGGATTCTGGTGGTTGAGGATGACGCCGAAGCGGCGACCGCCATGGTGCGGGGCCTGTCCGAGGCTGGACATGACGTGACCCATGCGGTTGACGGCGCCTTCGGGCTGCTGGAGTCGCAAAAGGGCGGTTACGACGTCTATGTCGTGGACCGGATGATGCCGCGCCTGGACGGCGTGGGCATGGTCGAAACGGTCCGGAAGGGCGGGGACCAGACGCCGGTGCTGTTCCTGTCGGCGCTGGGCGAGGTCGAGGATCGGGTGACGGGCCTGAAGGCGGGCGCCGACGACTATCTGGTCAAGCCCTACGCCTTCGCTGAACTGATCGCGCGGGTCGAGGCCCTGGCGCGTCGGCGCGAGACGGGCGGGGTGCAGACCGTGCTCAAGGTCGGTGATCTTGAAATGAACCTGATCGCGCGCACCGTTCACCGTGGCGAGACCGAGATCGATCTTCAGCCGCGCGAGTTCCAGCTGCTGGAGTTCCTGATGCGCCATGCCGGTCAGTCGGTGACGCGCACCATGCTGCTGGAGAAGGTCTGGGAATATCATTTCGATCCCCAGACCAATGTGATCGACGTGCATATCAGCCGCCTGCGCTCCAAGATCGACAAGGGATTCGACAAGGCCATGCTGCAGACCGTGCGCGGGGCAGGGTATCGGTTGGAGGCGTGACTTGAGATCCTCCCCCGCCATGCGGGGGAGGGGGACCGCCGGGACGGCGGTGGAGGGGGCGACCCCCGACGCCGTATCTGAGGCCGCCCCCTCCACCACTTCGTGGTCCCCCTGCCCTGTAAACGGGGGAGGATTTTAGGTGCGCCTTCCCTCCCTCCTTCGCCGCACGCCGTTTCGGCTGACGCTGCTGTTTCTGGCGCTGTTCGTGGCGGCGGCGGGGGCGATCCTGGCCTATGTCTATTTCGCCTCGGCGTCGGAGGCGCAGTCGCGGGCGCGGGCGGATGTCGAAACCGAGCTGGGCGCCCTGACGGCGATCCATCGAACACGCGGTATCGACGCCCTGAACCAGGCGCTGGTGGAGCGGTCGATCCGGGGCGGGCCCTATCTCTATCTGCTGAGCGATCCGAACGGCAAGACGATCACCGGCAACATCACCGAATCCCCCATCGACATTGACGACAGCCTGCCTGTCGGCCAGGGCGACTGGGAGACCTTCCGCCTGACCGACACCGATCCTTCAGGCAAGGTTCAGCGCCGCCGCGCCATCGGGGTGGTCATGACCCTGACGGGCGGCGAGCACCTGTTCGTTGGTCAGGACATAGGCGACATCGAGGAATATCTGGCCCGCCTGACCCAGGCCCTGTGGGGGGCGATGGCGCTGGTCATGCTGTTGGGTCTGGCGGGCGGCCTGTATATCAGCCGCAAGGTCGAACAGGCGATGGCCGGGCTGAATCAGGTGGTTCAGGCGGTGCAGGAAGGTGATTTGAAACAGCGGGCGCCGGTGCGCCATTCGGGCGATGAGCTGGATGAACTGGGCCAGGGGCTGAACCTGATGCTGGACCGGCTGGAGGCGTCGATGTCTTCGATCCGGCACGCGGGCGACGCCATTGCTCACGACCTGCGCTCGCCTCTGACGCGGATGCGGGCCAAGCTGGAGGTGGCCCTGATCGACGCGGAGGCGGGCAAGATCGACGGGGTGGATGCGCTGGGCATCGCGCTGGACGAAGCCGACCATCTGTTGAAGACCTTCAACACGGTTCTGGCCATCGCGCGTCTGCAGGCGGGCGGTGCGCCGGACCCGAAACTCATCGACGCCGCCGATCTGGCCGCAGACATGGCCGAGCTTTACGAGCCCGCCGCCGAGGACAAGGAGATCGACTTCTCCGCCGAGGTCGAGAAGGGGCTGATGATCGAGGGCAATCAGCCCTTCCTGGCGCAGGCCCTGGCCAACCTGATCGACAACGCCATCAAGTACACGCCTGCGGGCGGGGCGGTGAAGCTGCGCGCGCGCAGATGCTCTTCGGGCGAAATCGAGTACTCCGTCACCGACACCGGACCCGGCGTGCCGGAGGAAGACCGCGAGCGCGTGATCCAGCGGTTCGTGCGGCTGGACAACAGCCGCACCGAGCCCGGTTCCGGCCTGGGTCTGTCGCTGGTCACGGCGGTGGCCGAGGCGCACGGCGGGCGCGTGGTTCTGGATGAAGGGCCGGGCGCCTATGGCGGTTTCGGACCGGGCCTGCGGGTGGCGCTGGTCCTGCCCCCGGCGCCGGGAAATCCATAAGCGAAAGAGTTGAATGCCCACCCAAATGTCCCGGCCGCTGCTCGAAATCCTGAAACCCGCCGGTCCTGTCCACAGCCCCGACGCCGCCGAGCGGCTGCATGAGGCTCTGGTCGAGGCGGCGACCGCCGACGGCTGGCTGGAGGTGCTGAACGCCGCCTGGCCCGCCCTGGCGACGGTGGCGGGGGCGTCGCCCTATCTGTCAGGCCTGATGCGGCGGCGGCCCGCGCAGCTGCGGCGGATTCTGGAGAGCGATCCCGACCAGCATCTGGACGTCATCATCGCTGAGACCGACGCCCTGACCGGGGATGCGGAGGCCATGAAGTCGCCGCTGCGGGTGTTGAAGGCGGACCTGCATCTGCTGACGGCGCTGGCCGATCTGGGCGGCGTCTGGGCGCTTGATGCGGTGACGGCGGCCCTGTCGCGGTTCGCGGATGCCTCATGCCGCGCGGCGCTGCGGGCCGTCGCGAATGAACAGCGGGACAAGGGGCGGCTGCTGACCGCGCCCGATGATTCGCGCGGCCCCATTCCCGGTCTGTTCGGCCTGGCCATGGGCAAACACGGCGCCTATGAGCTGAACTATTCGTCCGACATCGACATCTCGCTTTTCTATGAGCCGCGCCTGCTGACCGTCGCCCTGCGCGAGGGCGTTGAGATGCAGGATTTCGTCAATCGCGCGGCCAAGGTGCTGGCGACGCTGCTGACCGAACGGACGGCGGACGGCTATGTCTTCCGCGTCGATCTGCGGCTGCGGCCCGATCCGTCCTCGACCCCGCCAGTGGTCGCGGCTCCCGGCGCGCTGGGCTATTATGAAAGCGTCGGCCAGAACTGGGAGCGGGCGGCCTTCATCAAGGCGCGGCCGGTGCTGGGCGACACGCGCGCGGCGGGTCGTTTCCTGAAGGCGATGATCCCCTTCATCTGGCGGCGCAGTCTGGATTACGCCGCCGTTCTGGACATCCAGTCGATCAAGAAACAGATCCACACCTACAAGACCGGCGAGGGGATGCAGGCGGCGGGCGCCAATCTGAAACTGGGGCGCGGCGGCATCCGCGAGATCGAATTCTATGCTCAGACCCAGCAGTTGATCCTTGGGGGGCGCCATCCCGAACTGCGGGCGCCGCGCACCCTGGACGCCCTGGCCGCGCTGGCGCAGGCGGGTCATGCGCCGCCGCAGGTGGTCGAAGAAATGAGCGCCGCCTATGTCGAACTGCGCGGTTTGGAGCACCGCGTGCAGATGCTGGACGACGAACAGACGCACAAGCTGCCGGTTGACGCCGAGCGGCGTGGCGCGGTGGCGGCGCTGGCGGGTGAAGGCGATCTGGCGCGGTTCGACGCCGGGATCGAGGACCTGCTTGTCCGCGTGAACGCCCGCTATGGCGAACTGTTCGAGGGCGGCGAGGAACTGGATTCTCCCTACGGCAGTCTGGTCTTCACCGGGGTCGAGAATGATCCTGAGACGCTGGAGACCCTGAAGCGGATGGGCTTCACCGAGGCGGCCAGCGTCTCCGATACGATCCGCAGCTGGCACCACGGGCGCATCCCGGCGACCCGGACGGCGAGGGGGCGCGAACTGTTCACCCGGCTGGCGCCGCGCCTGCTGCTGGCGCTGGCGCGGACGGGGGCGCCGGATGACGCCTTCCGCCGGTTCGCCACCTTCTTCTCGGGTCTGGCGGCGGGGGTGCAGGTGCAGGCCCTGTTCCTGAATCAGCCCAAGCTGTTCGACATGGTGCTGGGGGTCATGGCCTTCGCGCCCCGACTGGCGCGTCAGCTGGGCCGTCAGCCCGCTGCTCTGGACGGGATTCTGGATGCACGCTTCCTGACCGACCTGTCGGAAGATACCGGATTCGTCGAGCAGATGATCCGCGAAGCCGACGAGGGGGAGGATTTCGAGGGCGCCATGAACGCCGTGCGTCGTCTGCACCGTGAACAGATGTTCCGTATCGGCATCCACGCCATCAGCGGGCGGACCGGGCCGGAAGAAGCCGGGCGCGCCTATGCCGCCCTGGCCGATGCGGCGATGCAGATCCTGGCTCCGGCGGCCCTGGCCGAGACCGAACGCCTGGGCGGCGTCTTCCCCGGCGGGGCGGTTGCGGTGGTGGCCCTGGGCAAGGCTGGATCGCGTGAGATGTCGGCCGGGTCTGATCTGGACCTGATGACCCTTTATGATGCGCCCGACGGCGTCCTGTCTGAGATCAAGGGCTGGAGCGCCGATGTCTTCTATGTGCGTTTCACCCAGCGTCTGATCTCGGCCCTGTCGGCGCATACGGCCGAAGGCGGGTTGTATGAGGTGGACATGCGGCTGCGGCCCACCGGGTCCAAGGGGCCGGTGTCGGTGCGTCTGGCGCCCTTCGTCGACTATTACGAACGTGAAGCCGAGACCTGGGAGTTCATGGTCCTGACCCGCGCGCGCGTCGTCTGGGCCAGCGATCCGGCGTTCGGGGAGCGGGTGTCCCAGACTTTGGAGGCGGTGCTGCGCCGTCCGCGCCCTGGCGTCGATGTCGGGGCGGATGTCCGAAAGATGCGCGCCCTGATGGACCGCGAGCGGCGGCCGCACGGCTTCTGGGATCTGAAACTGTCGCCGGGCGGGCAGGTGGACGCCGAGTTCGCGGCCCAGTATCGCCAGCTTCAGGCGGCGGCGACGGGCCAGCCGCTGACAGTGTCCACGCTGAAGGCGCTGGAAAACGATCCAGTCCTGGCCGAGGCGTGGCGCACCCAACAGCGGATCAATCATCTGCTCTCCGCCGCTTTCGAAGGCCGGGTCGATCCCGAAACCGAGCCCGAAGTCTTCCAATCGCGGCTGGCCAAGGCGGTCGGGGCGGCGGATTTCGACACGATGAAGCGTGACCTGACCGATCTGCGGGCACGGGCGCGGGCGGCGTTCGAACAGGCCGTTCCGGCGGCGCGCGACGGATAATCCGGGATTCTCCGTTCAATCTCTCGACAGGGTTGAACACAGGCCGTCGTCAGGGCGGCCCAAGGAGACCAGAAGATGAAGAAGACCATGATCGGCGGCGCCGCCGCCATCGCTCTGGCCGCGATGTCCGGCATGGCCATGGCCCAGGCTGGCGCGCCTGCGGCCAACCGTGCGCCCAACGCCGCACGCGCGCAGGCGGCGGAGCGCTCCGTCACCCAGGCGGAGTTCGTCGAGGGCCGTCTGGCGCGGCTGATTGCCGCCGATGCGAACCGCGACGGGACCGTGACGCCGGAGGAAATGCAGGCCGCCCGTCAGACGCAACGCGCCGAGCGTCTGAACCAGCGTTTCGCCAAGCTGGACGCCAACAGCGACGGCTCCATCAGCCGGGCCGAGTTCGACGCCGCTCATGCGCCGCGCGCTGAGCGTGGTCCGCGTGCGGAACGGGCGGGGCGGCGGGTTGGACATGACGGGGTGCGCCGCGGACCCATGCTCGCCGGTCATCGCGGCGCCCGCGGTCCCGAAGGCGCGCGTGAACGCGGCCCCATCGTCATCGCCGACGTTCGCGCCAAGTTGACCGAACAGTTCACCAAGCTGGATGCCAACCACGACGGCGTCCTGACGGCGGTTGAACGTCGCGCGGGCTGGCAGGCGCGGGGGGAGCAGCGCCGTGAAGGCCGTGCGCCCCACCGTCAGGGGCATCCTGCGCAACAACCCGCTTCCCCGGCTCCGGCTTCGGAGTAAGAGTGATGTCGGGGTCGTCGCTCGTGAACGAAACGGTCCCTTTCGCCGCTAACGAAAGAGGCTGGATTGGTCGCAGTCGCCGACCCCGACGAGGATTTGGTGCGCCGCGTGGGTCAAGGCGATCCGGCGGCGTCTCAGGCCTTGGTCCAACGCAAGCTGCCGCGCATTCTGGCGCTGGCGCAGCGGATGCTGGGCGACGCCGCCGAGGCCGAGGATGTGGCGCAGGAAGCGATGCTCAAGGCCTGGCGGCAGGCGCCGACCTGGCAGGCGGGCAAGGCCAGGTTCGACACCTGGCTGCATCGGGTGGCGTTGAATCTTTGCTACGATCGGCTGAGGCGGCGGCGAGAAATCCCGACCGACACGCCGCCGGATCGCCCCGACGAGGGACCGGCGCCGGATCGCGGGCTGCTGGCCGCCGAAACGGGCAGGCGCGTCGATGCGGCCCTGGCCAGACTGCCGGATCGGCAGCGCGAGGCCGTCGTGCTGTGTCATTACCAGGAGCTGACCAATATCGAGGCGGCGGCTCTGATGAAGATCAGCGTCGAGGCGCTGGAGAGTTTGTTGTCGCGGGGGCGGCGGGCGTTGCGCGCCGCCCTGGCGGATTTGTCGCCCCGATCTGACGGGCGGCGTGCAGGAGACGGACGATGAAGATCGATCGGCTTGAAGCTTTGGCCCAGGCTTATGGCGCGGATCTTGGCCGCTGGCCTGCGCATGAACGCGTCTTCGCCGAGAGCCTGATCGCGTCCGATCCGGCGGCGCGCGAGGTGATCGAGGATGCTGCGGCGCTCGACGCCTTGCTCGACGCCTCGCCCCGCATTGCGCCGTCGGCCGAACTGACCGCGCGGGTGCTGGCGGCGTCGCCGAAGCGCCGGGCGTCGCGCGGGCGCCTGGGGCGGATGTTCTGGATTCTGGGTGCAGGCGGCTGGGCGGCGGCAGCCTGCGCAGGCGTGGTTGCGGGCGTTGGTCTGACGTCGCACATCACCGCCAATGAACGTGCCGACGCCATTCTCTATCAGGCGACGCTGAACGGCGTG
Source organism: uncultured Brevundimonas sp. (assembly GCA_963522565.1). Taxonomy (GTDB): domain Bacteria; phylum Pseudomonadota; class Alphaproteobacteria; order Caulobacterales; family Caulobacteraceae; genus Brevundimonas. The sequence continues at coordinate 46,282 of CAUQZC010000013.1, forward strand.
GACGACACCGAGGTTCTGGGATGAGCAACAAGACGTTGAAGGTCGCTCTGGCCTTATCGGTCGCCCTGAACCTGTTCGCTGTTGCGGGGGGCGTGGCTTACGGCGTCAGCCGCGCCCAGATGGATCGCAAGATCGAAGCGCAGAACAAGCCGGGCCGTCAGGGCGAGTTGAGTGAAATGTTGGCCAGCCTGTCGCCTCAGGTGCGCGAGAGGGTCCGGACGACCTTGCGGGAGACTGCTCTGGCCGCGCGGCCAGATTTTGAAGCCGCACGGGCGGCGCGACGTGAGGCGGTCGAGGTCGCGGGCGCACCGGCGTTCGACGCGGCCAAGGTGCAGGCGTTGCTGGATCAGTCGCGAGCGGCGGAGCTGCGCGGTCGTTCGCGGCTGGAGAATGAGGCCATCGCCGTGCTGGCCACCCTGACGCCCGAGGAACGCAAGATCTTGTCGCCGATCCTTCAGCGCAGGGGAGGAGGGCATCGGGAACGAGCACCGCATCCCGATGCACGTCGCTGATCCAGGTTCAATCGATACTCAGCTTCGGAATGACGGATCAGGAGGTCGGCGTGCTGAATGTCGATTGGAGCCAGGCGTTTGGCCGGAACCGGGCCACGGTTCCGGCCAAAACCATCAGGCTTTAGAGGCGCGGAAGGCGGCGACGGCTTGGACCGTCTGTTTGACCTGAGCCTCGATCCCGGCCCAGTCGCCGGCCTTGACGGCGGCGTCGGTGATCAGCTTGGAGCCCATGCCCGCCGCCACGATGCCGGAGCTGAACCATTTGGCGATGGAGGCTTCGTCCGGGTCCACGCCGCCCGTCGGCATGATCTTGACCCAGGGCAGAGGACCCTTGATCGCCTTGACGAAGTCAGGACCGCCGACCGACGCGCCGGGGAAGAGTTTGACGATGTCGCAGCCCAGTTCATGCGCGTCGCTGATGTCGGTCACCGAGCCGCAGCCGGGGAAATAGGCGACCATGCGGCGGTTGCAGACCTTGGCCACATCGGCGACCAGGCAGGGGCTGACCACGAAGCGTGCGCCGCGGTTCAGATAGAGGGCCGCCGTGCCGCTGTCGATGACTGAGCCGATGCCCAGCACCACCTCGGGATCGGTGCGGATCAGTTCGCGATTGATCTCACCGAACAGATCGCAGGCGAAGTCGCCGCGATTGGTGAACTCGACCACCGGCGCGCCGCCGCGCGCACAGGCGCGGATCACGTTCAGGCAGACCTCTGGATCGGGATGATAGAAGACCGGGCACACGCCCTGGGTTTCGAGCGCCTGAAGCACGCTGACGCGATCGTGGGCCATGTTTGCCTGCCGTTTCCTTGGTTCGCCGTTCTGTCGGACGGGCTCTGCATATCGCAGCGGGCTTATGAAACCAAAGCCTTGGCGTCGGCCTTGCGCCATCGGGACGAAACATATTGTTTCAAAAGCCCCGACGTTCCAGTTTGATCCCTGTCAAAGCCCCAGGTCTGCGCGGATGCGACAAGGCATGGAAATGGAGATGGTCATGAGCGCTCGCCAACCCGAACATCTGGTCACCCGCTCGGGCGTGCGCCTGCAGGTGCGCCCCGCCGATCAGGCGGACGAAACGGCCCTGGCCGCGTTTTTCGACAAGGTGACGCCGGAGGATATGCGTTTCCGCTTTCTGTCGACCGTCCGCACGCCGGATCATGAGGCGCGGGTGGCTCTGTTGCGCAGCGGCGAGCATGTCGAGAATCTGGTGGCATGGGGCGAGGACGGCGACATCATCGCCACCGCCGTTCTGGCGGGCGACGACGATCATGACCGCGCGGAGGCGGCGATCATCCTGCGCGCAGATCTGAAAGGGCGCGGCATCGGCTGGACCTTGCTGGATCATCTCGTTTCGCGTGCGCGTGAGCAGGGTTACGCTGTCGTTGAATCGATCGAGGAACGGACCAATCACGGCGCCCTTCAGGTCGAAAACGACATGGGCTTCACCCTGTCGCCGATCGAGGACGATGTCGCCCTGTTGCGGGTCACCAAGCAACTGCGTTGACCGGCGCATTCCGGGGCTGTTTCGACGCGGGCGGCGAAAGCCGCTAGGAAGACCGCGCTGAAAAAGGACACACCCTCATGATGACCGCCATCTTCGTTTTCATCAAATGCGAGCTGGGCTACGCCAACGAGGTGGCGGCCGACATCGTGGACAATGTCGAGAACGTCTCGGAGGTCTATTCCACCTCGGGGCAGCACGATCTTCTGGCCAAGTTCAACCTGCCGCGCGACGCCGACATCGGCACGTTCGTGACCAAGGAGGTCCAGACCCGACCCCACGTCCGCGATACGTTTACGGTGATAACTTTCTCGCCATTCCTGCCGAAAAAGGTCTGAAAATCCGACGCTCTTGACCATGCGTAAACTTGGATCGGCTGCTAGCCTTCCGGTCATAAGAATAAGCGGGGAGTAGAGGTTATGAGCGATCTGGACGCCTTCCGCGCGGAAACGCGCGCCTGGCTGGAAGAGAATTGTCCGCCCGAGGTTCGCGGTCCGATAAAGTCGGAAGCCGACATGATCTGGGGTGGGCGCAATGCGGTGTTCGCGACCCCGGGACACAAGCTGTGGCTGGAGCGGATGGGCGCGCGCGGTTGGACCGCGCCGGAGTGGCCCACGGAATACGGCGGCGGCGGTTTGAGCCGTGAAGAGGCCAAGGTGCTGGCGTCCGAACTGCGCCGCATCAAGGCCCAGCCCGCGCTGAACAGTTTCGGCGTCTGGATGCTGGGCCCGGCGCTTTTGGCGTTTGGCAGCGAGGCGCAGAAAAAGCGTTTCCTGCCCGAGATCGTGCGCGGTGAAATCCGCTGGTGCCAGGGCTATTCCGAGCCGGGCGCCGGTTCCGATCTGGCCTCGATCCAGACCAAGGCCGAAGCCAAAACCGATTCTGGGGGCGACCACTGGATCGTCAACGGCCAGAAGATCTGGACCTCCTATGCCGACAAGGCCGACTGGATATTCTGTCTGGTCCGCACGGACCCCGAGGCGCCCAAGCATCTGGGCATCAGTTTCGTTCTGTTCGACATGCGCACTCCGGGCGTGACCACGCGTCCGATCACCCTGATTTCGGGCAAGTCGCCCTTCTGCGAGACCTTCTTCGACGACGTGCGTGTGGAGAAGGAGAACCTCGTCGGGACGCTGAACCGGGGTTGGGATGTGGCCAAACATCTTCTGGCCCATGAACGCACCATGATCGGCGCCATGGGCGAGGTCGCGGGCGGTCGTCCGGTCGGTCAGGTGGCGCTGGACGCGGTGGGCGCGGCCGAGGATGGTCGGCTGGACGACCCGATGCTGCGTGCGCGGATCGCCGATCTTGAGATCGACCAGGCGGCCTTCCGTCTGGCGATGGAGCGGGTCGGGGATCAGGTGAAGGCCAAACAGGCGCATCCCGCCATCGCCTCCATGCTGAAATACTATGGCTCGGAGTTGAACAAGCGCCGCCATGAACTGCTGATGGCGGCGGGCGGCGCCGATGCGCTGGAGTGGGAGAGCGAGCGTTCGCGCGGCGGTTCGACCGCCCGCGACTGGCTGCGCACCAAGGCCAACTCCATCGAAGGCGGGACCAGCGAGGTTCAGTTGAACATCATCGCCAAACATCTGCTGCAACTGCCGGGAGCCTGAACCATGCCCCTGATCCTGACCGAAGAGCAGACCATGCTGCAGGAGGCCGCCGACGGCTTCCTGAACGACAACGCCCCCATCGCCCATTTCCGCCAATTGCGCGACAGCCATGACGCCGACGGTGTTTCCCGCGACCTGTGGCGGGCGTTCGGCGAGATGGGCTTCGCCGGCGTCATCGTCCCCGAGGCGCACGGCGGGCTGGGCCTGGGCGCCGTCGAGGCGGGCGTCATCGCCGAAAGCCTGGGCCGCACCCTGACGCCATCGCCCTTCATGGGGTCGGCCATCCTGTCGGCCAAGGTGCTGGCGGATGGCGGGTCCGAGGCGCAGCAGTCATGGCTGGCCAAGATCGCGGCGGGCGAGGCGATCCTGGCCCTGGCCGTGGACGAGGGCGCCAAACACGCGCCGTCGCGGATCGACACCCGGGCCGAGCGCGCGGGCAATGGGTTCAAGCTGAACGGGGCCAAGGGCTTCGTTCTGGACGGCCATGTGGCGGACGCGCTGATCGTCGTGGCCAAGACGGAGGAGGGGACGACCCTGTTCCTAGTCGATCCAAAGGCGTCGGGCGTCGATATCGAACGCACCATCATGGTCGACGGCCATAACGCCGCGCGCATCACCTTCAGCGACGTGGCGGTCGATGCGGATGCGGTGATCGGCGCGGTGGGCGGCGGCGACGCCCTGCTGGACGCAGCCCTGACGCTGGGCCGGGCCTGCGCCGCCGCCAGCCTGACCGGAGCGGGCGATCAGGCGTTCAAGTTGACGCTGGAGTATCTGCGCACCCGCAAGCAGTTCGGCAGGCTGATCGGAGAGTTCCAGGCCCTGCAGCACCGTGCGGCCCATCTGTTCACCGAGCTTGAGCTGTCGCGTGCTGCAACCCTCGGCGCGCTGCAGGCCATCGATGCAGGGCGCGAAGATGCGGCCCTGTCCGCCTCCATCGCCAAGGCCAAGGCCGGGCGCGTCGCCGAACTGGCGGTGCAGGAGGCGGTGCAGATGCACGGCGGCGTCGGCATGACGGACGAGTTCGATGTGGGTCTGTTCATGAAACGTGTCCGGGTGCTGAACGAACTGCTGGGCGATGCTGGGTTCCACGCCGAACGTCTGGCCCAGGCGCAAGGCTTCTAGATCGCATAATCTTGCCCCTTCCCATGCGGCGAAGGGGCAAGGTTTTCGACTTGTTGTGGCGTCTCGCGCTGTGTCGTCCTAGATTTCCCGGCAAGGGAGACACGCACATGACGACGCGAACCAACGCGGCCGCCTATCTGACCGGCTTTGGCAATCATTTCGCGACCGAGGCGGCGCCGGGCGCCCTTCCGGTCGGCCAGAACTCGCCGCAGCGGACGCCGATGGGCCTGTATGCCGAGCAGTTGTCGGGCACCGCCTTCACGGCGCCCCGCGCAGAGAACCGCCGTACATGGCTATACCGGCTGCGGCCCTCAGCCCAGCACGGGCCGTACCAGCCGTTCGATCAGGGACAGGTCCGCTCCGGCCCCTTTGACGAGACGCCGCCCAATCCGAACCGGATGCGATGGAACCCGCTGCCCGTTCCTGACGCACCGACCGACTGGGTCGAGGGGCTGGTCACCTATGGCGGAAACGGCGACCCGGACCACGGCGCCGGGTCGGGCATCCATCTGTACGCCGCCAATCGCTCGATGACCGACCGGGTCTTCTATGACGCGGATGGCGAACTGCTGATCGTGCCGCAGGAAGGCGCGCAACGGTTCGTGACAGAGATGGGCGTCATCGAGGCCCGGCCCGGCCATATCGTTCTGATCCCGCGCGGGGTGCGGTTCCGGGTCGAGATCGACGGGCCGGTGCGCGGCTATGTCTGCGAGAACTATGGCGCGCCGTTCCGCCTGCCCGACCTTGGCCCCATCGGCTCCAACGGCTTGGCTAATCCGCGCGATTTCGAGACGCCCGTGGCCTGGTATGAGGACGTGGATCGCCCGACCCAATGCATCCAGAAATACGGCGGCCAACTGTGGGCCACGACCTTTGACCACAGCCCGCTGGATGTCGTCGGCTGGCACGGAAATCTGGCGCCTTGCCGCTATGACACGGCGCGGTTCAACACGATCAACACGGTCAGTTATGACCACCCGGACCCGTCGATCTTCACCGTCCTGACCAGTCCGTCAGAGACGCCGGGCACGGCCAACATCGACTTCGTCATCTTCCCGCCGCGCTGGATGGTGGCGGAAAACACCTTCCGTCCGCCGTGGTTCCACCGGAACGTCATGAGCGAGTTCATGGGGCTGGTGACCGGCGCCTATGACGCCAAGGCGGGCGGGTTCGCACCGGGGGGCGCGTCGCTGCACAACCGCATGAGCGGTCACGGTCCGGATCAGGCCAGCTACGACGGAGCGATCAAGGCCGAACTGAAGCCGCACAAGATCGAAAACACCCTGGCCTTCATGTTCGAAACCCGGATGCCGATCCGCGTCACGAAATGGGCGCAGGAGACGCCGCAGATGCAGTTGGACTATGATGACGTCTGGTCCGGTTTCGCCAAAGGACAGGCCCGTTGAAACGCTTTTTCGCCATCGCCGCCGTCGCCCTGCTGACCGCCGCCTGCGCGCCGCAAACGGCAAGCACCAACCCCAACGCCCCGGTGCAGAGCGCGGACGCCGCCGCCTGCGCGGCCCGGAATGGGACGATGAGACAGGTCGGGCGGCTGCAGTCCTGGCAATGCGTGATCAACTACGCCGACGCAGGAAAAGTCTGCTCCAGCAGCAGCCAGTGTCAGGGCGAATGCCGCCTGCCCGACGGGACGGAGGCGGCTATGGGCGCGCAGGCGACGGGCGTCTGCCAGGCGACCAGCGACCGCTTCGGATGCAACACGCGCGTTGAAGATGGCAAGGCGGGGTCGACGCTCTGCATCGACTGACGCACTCAGCACAGAAAAGACCAGGCATGAAAAAGCCCCCGTCGTGACGACGGGGGCTTCTGTCTCTCAGCGCTGAGGTCTTAGTGACCCTTTGCGGCGTCCTTGATCTCATCGGCGCGCTGATCAGCGGCGGCTTGGGTCTTGTCAGCCTGTTCCTTCAGCGCCTCGGCTTGACGGTCGGCGTCTGCCTTGACGGTCTGGGCGTCGGCGTTGGCCTGAGCCACGGTGGCGTCGGCTTGAGCATTCAGGTGGTCGGCTGCAGCGTCGCCCTGGGCGACGACAGCATCAGCTTGAGCGTCCGCAGCCTTTTGTGCGGGTTGCTGGCAAGCGGCCAGACCGGCGACGGCGAACAGGGCAGCGGCGGTAACAGCAAGTTTCTTCACGGTGCTTCCTTCCTCAGCGTGTTGAGGTCTGGAAAACGCAGGGCATCACGAAGGGTTCACGCAGCCGTTACTTTTATTCTCCCGCTTCAGCGAAGGCGACGCGCGCTGAACCCAGAAGGGCGGCGTGCTTGTGCATGATCACCTTGGTCGGAATGGCCGCCATATAGTCCTGGAACCGGCCCTTGCGCTCGAAACGCTTGCGGAAGGGGCTGGCCTTGATGAAGGGCAGAATGCGCGGAACGATGCCCCCCGCGATATAGACGCCGCCGCGCGCGCCCGTGGTCAGGGCGATGTCGCCGGCGACGGCGCCCAGAATGGCGCAGAACCGGGCCAGGGTCGCGCCGCAGGGGCTGTCGGGGTCGGCCAAAGCGGTCTTGGTGATCTCGGACGGATCTTCGACATGGGTTTCGCGACCGTCGATCTCGGCAAGGGCGCGGTGCATGTTCAACAGGCCGGGGCCGCAGATAAGGCGCTCGATCGAGACGCGGTCATAGCGGCGGCGCAGAATGCGCAGGATCTCGTCCTCGATCGGGTCGCCGGGGGGGAAGCAGGCGTGACCGCCTTCGGACGGCATGGCCATCTCCCTGCCGTGGGCGTCGCGCACCAGGGCCGAGACGCCGAAGCCGGTTCCGGGGCCAAGCACCGCCACGGTGCAATGGGGATCGCCGTCGATGGGCCCGCCCAGGCTTTCCAACTGGTCTTCCGGCACGATGGGCGCGCCCCAGGCCAGGGCCTCGAAGTCGTTGATCAGCTTGACCGGGTTGAGGCCGAGGGTCTGCAACTCGCTTTCCGACACGCGCCAGGGCGAGTTGGTCAGGTCGATCTCGCCATTGGTCACGGCGCCCGCGACGGCGATCACGCCGCCGGTCGGCTTGACCTCGCAACCGTCGATGAAGGCGGCGACGCCTTCAAGGAAGGTGGGATAGGTCTCGGCGGGGAAGCTTTCGTGGTGATCCAGCACAGGCGTGCCGTCCACCATGCGGGCCACGGCGAAGCGGGCGTTGGTGCCGCCGACATCACCGACGAGAAGGGTCTTGTCATTCATAGGGTCGTTTCCTGCGATCGGTTGGCGGATCAGGCGTCCACAGTCCGGTCGACAAAGTTGGGATTGGGCGGCGTGTCGTCGTGGCCATCACCCTGGCTGGGCAGGGCGAAACAAACGGTGGCGCCCTGCTCGGCCGTGGTGACGACGTGGCGGAAGGCGCCGAACAGCTCACGGCCATAACCCCAGGACGAACCCTGGGCGATGGCGGGCGTGCGCGTGGCGGCGGGGCGGTCGGTCAAACCCTCGACGCCCACGGTGGTCAGCACGCCGGCCTCGGCGTCCAGACGGATGATGTCGCCGTCCTTAACATGGGCCAGCGGACCGCCCGCGAGGGCTTCGGGCGAGACGTGGATGGCGGCGGGCGTCTTGCCGCTGGCGCCCGACATGCGGCCGTCGGTGACGAAGGCGACCTTGAAGCCCTTGTCCTGAATGATCGACAGGGCAGGCGACAGGCTGTGCAGTTCGGGCATGCCGTTGGCCTTGGGGCCCTGGAAGCGCAGGACCACGACCACGTCGCGATACAGCTTGCCGTCCTTGAAGGCCTGCAGCGCGTCTTCCTGGGTTTCGAACACGGCGGCGGGCGCCTCGACGATGCGGTTCTCGGGCTTGACCGCCGATATCTTGATGACCGCACGGCCCAGGTCGCCCTTGACCAGACGCAGGCCGCCTTCCTTGTCGAACGGGTTGGAGGCGGGGCGCAGGATGTCCAGATCCAGGCTTTCGGTCACGCCGTCGCGCCAGACCAGTTCGCCGTCCACCATCGACGGTTCCTGGAAATAGGCCTCGATGCCCTGACCCATGATGGTCATGACGTCGGTGTGGATGTTTCCGGCCTGGGCCAGTTCGCGGGCGACGAAGGCGACGCCGCCTGCGGCCTGGAAGGCGTTCACATCGGCCGAACCGTTTGGATAGACGCGCGCCAAGAGCGGCGTGACCGAGGACAACTCGTCCATGTCGGTCCAGTCGATCAGCACGCCCGCCGCCCGCGCCATGGCGACCAGGTGGATGGCGTGGTTGGTCGAACCGCCCGTGGCCAAGAGGGCGACGATCGCGTTGACGATGGACTTCTCGCTGATGACGTCGGCCATGCGGCATTCGCCGCTGCGGGCCAGTTCGACGGCGCGCTTGGCGGCGGCGGCGGTCAGGGCGTCACGCAGACCGGTGTCCGGGTGGACGAAGGCGGTGGAGGGCATGTGCAGCCCCGCCAGCTCCATCATCATCTGGTTGGAGTTGGCCGTGCCGTAGAAGGTGCAGGTGCCGGGCGAGTGATAGGAGCCGATCTCGCTGGCCAGCAGGGTTTGACGGTCGGCCAGACCCTGGGCGTACTCGGCGCGGACGCGGGCCTTCTCCGCATTCGGAATGCCGGACGGCATGGGGCCAGCGGGGGCGAAGACGACGGGCAGATGGCCGAATGCTAGCGCTCCCATGAATAGCCCGGGAACGATCTTGTCGCACACCCCAAGCATCAGGGCGGCGTCGAAGGCGTCGTGGGTCAGGGCCACGCCGGTCGACATGGCGATGACGTCGCGGCTGAACAGCGACAGCTCCATGCCGGGGCGCCCTTGCGTCACGCCGTCGCACATGGCGGGGGTTCCGCCTGCGACCTGGGCCGTGGCGCCGACTTCACGCACGGCCTTTCTGACCACGTCGGGGAAACGTTCGAACGGCTGGTGGGCCGACAGCATGTCGTTATAGGCGGTGACGATGCCGATGTTGGGTTTGGACCCGTCCATGGACGTCAGCTTGTCGGCGATGGTCTGGCCGGCGAAGGCGTGGGCCCAGTTGGCGCAGGACAGCTTGGCGCGCCCGGCGCCGCTGTCGCGGGCGGCGTCCATGCGGCGAAGATAGTCGGCGCGCGTGGCGCGGCTTTTTTCGACGATGCGGGCGGTGACCGCCGCCACCGTCGGATGCACTTCGTATCGAGGCGCCATCAGCCTTCCTCCGTCCACAGAACTTCAAGAGAGACGCCGGATGCGATCAGGGCGGCGATGGGCTGGATGGCCGGATCGCCCTTGGCCTGTTCCTCGAACACGCGGCGTTTGGTTTCGCCCTTCAGGCCCAGGATCACCCGCTTGGCCTGAATCAGATAGGGCAGGTTGATCGACAGGCGTTCAATCGTCGGCGCCATGCCGTCGCGGCCATGCGGCACACCCAGAACCGTCGGCTTCAGCGTCGGGGTCAAGAGGGTCTTCAGCGTGGGGCTTTCAGGGAACATGGAGCAGATATGGCCATCCTCGCCCATGCCGAGAAGGACCGCGTCGAAACGGCCACCCGCTTCCGCCAGCGCCCTGGCGGCCACGATGGCGGCGCGGTCCACGGTGACCTCTGGCGTGAACAGGGGGATGAAACGGCCAGCGGCGGCCTTGTCCTGCAACAGCACGTCGCGGATCAGGCGGGCGTTGGAGTCCGGCGAGGTCTCGGGGACATAACGCTCATCGACCAGGGTGACGGCGATCCTGGCCCAGTCCAGGTCCATCGCGGCGAGATGGCGATAGACCGGCGCAGGCGTCGAGCCGCCGGGTCCGGCGAAGAAGGCGGAGCCGTTGTCGCGCACGGCGGCGGCCAGGGTCTCGCCGAGACGCGCGGCGGTCGCCTCGGCCCAGGCGTCGACGGAGGGGAAGGCTTCGATCTGGGGCGTGTCAGACATTGGTCGTGTTCCAGTCGCGTCCAGTGCGCATCATCAGCATGTCGGCGCTGTCGGGGCCCCAGGTTCCGGCGACATATTCGTCGGGCTTCAGGCCGGATTCGGCCCAGGCGTCGGCGACTTCGTCGACCCATTTCCAGGCCTGTTCCGCCTCGTCGCGACGGACGAAGAGGGTGGAATCGCCCGCCATCGCGTCCAGCAGCAGCCGCTCATAGGCGATGCGGCGGCGCGGGGGCGTATCGGATTTGCCGTCCACGCCCCAGGACAGGCTCATGGTGATCGGCTGAAGCTGCATCCGCTTGTCCAGGCCGGGACGCTTGTTCATCACCGTCAGCGAGATGTCTTCCTCGGGCTGCAGCTCGATGATCATGCGGTTGGCCGGGGCCTCGCCCTGGTCATTGTCGAAGATCGAGTGGGGGACCGGCTTGAACTGGATGACGATCTCGGTGCGCTTCTCGGGCAGGCGCTTGCCGGTGCGCATGAAGAAGGGCACGCCCGCCCAGCGCCAGTTGTCGATGTCGGCGCGGATGGCGACGAAGGTTTCGGTGTCGGACGGCTGGCCGCGCTCCTCCGCGTAGGATTTGGCCGGTTTGCCCTCGGACTGACCCGCCACATACTGACCGCGCACGGTGACGCGCTCGGCCTCCTCGGGGGTGATGGGGCGCAGCGAGCGCAGCACCTTCACCTTTTCGTTGCGCAGGGATTCCGGGTCCAGATCGCTGGGCGGCTCCATCGCCACCAGGCACAGCAGCTGCAGCATGTGGTTCTGCAGCATGTCGCGCAGGGCGCCGTATTCGTCGTAATAGGGCCAGCGGTCGCCGACGCCGACCGTTTCGCCGATGGTGATCTGGACGTGATCGATCGTCAGATTGTTCCACAGCGGCTCGAAGATGGTGTTGCCGAAGCGCAGGGCCGTCAGGTTCTGAACCGTCTCCTTGCCCAGATAGTGGTCGATGCGGAACACCTGATCCTCGCGGAAGGCGTGGGCCACCGCGTCGTCGATCTCCAGGAAGGACTTCAGGTCGCGGCCGACCGGCTTTTCCAGCACGATGCGGCAGTTGCGCTCGGCCAGACCGGCCTCCTTCATCGCCGTGACGATGCGGCCGTACAGCGAGGGCGAGACGGCCAGGAAGGAGGTGACCTCGTCGTCGCCCACCTTTTCTTTCAGTTGCTTCAGGCTGTCGGCGCTTGTGGCGTCGATGGCCAGATAGTCGAGGCGGGACTTCATCCGGGACCAGCTTTCGTCGTCCCAGGCCTTGTCGGCTTCGGCCTTGGATTTCACCGCGTCATGGACCTTGGCCACATATTCGTCGGCGGTTTCTTCCGACCGGGCGGCGCCGATGATCTTGAGGCCGTCCGGCAGCAGGCCGTCGTGTTCAAGGAAATACAGCGACGGCAACAGCATGCGCATGGCCAGATCGCCGCCGCCGCCGAACAAGATCAAAGACGCCATCGATATCCCCTCAAGTAGCCCGTCGCCGGGTATGCACGCCCTTTATGACCGGGCCTGTCGCTAAGGATGGGCTTTGCCCGCTTCCGCGCGGGAGGCCAACACGTCCAGCACGTCCTGAAACACCATGTTACGGGCATGGAGAAGAACGAGCAGGTGATAGATCAGATCCGCCGCCTCGCTGGCCAGCTCTTCATCCGGGCCTGCGACGCCCGCCAAAGCGGTCTCGACACCCTCTTCGCCGACCTTCTGGGCGATGCGTTTGGGTCCGTCGGCGATCAGTTTGGCGGTCCAGCTTTCCGACGGGTCGGCGGCGGCGCGCAGGGCGATGGTTTGCTCCAGCCGCGCGATCCGGCCAAGACCTGGCGCGTCGGCGTCGCCGAAACAGCTGGTGCGGTGCAGGTGGCAGGCGTCGCCGACGGGGCGGACCCCCAGGACCAGGGCGTCGTTGTCGCAGTCGGCGGTGAGCGAGACGACATGCAGCCGGTCGCCCGAGGTCTCGCCCTTCCTCCACCGCCCGCCGCGCGAGCGTGAGAAGAAGGTGGCCTCGCCCGACTGGATCGTCTCGTCCAGGGCGGCGCGGTCCATATAGGCCAGGGTCAGGACCTGAAGGGTGGCGGCGTCCTGCACCACCACGGGAACAAGGCCGTTCCCTTTTTCGAAGTCGATGGAGTCGGGGTCGATCATGTATTCGGGGGAGAATTTCCAGCTCTGTGTCACAGTCTCATCTCCAAACCTTCGCCGGCCAGATATCGCTTCAGGTCCGGTATGGCGATGGCGCCCGTGTGGAAGACGCTGGCGGCCAGTGCGCCCGATACATCCGCCTGTTCGAACACATCGCGGAAATGCAGGGGCGCGCCCGCGCCGCCTGATGCGATCAACGGAATGGTCAGCCGCGCGCGGGCGGCCGACAGTTGCGCCACGTCATAGCCCTTTCGCACCCCGTCCTGATCAATGCAGTTCAGCACGATCTCGCCCGCGCCCAGCGCTTGCGCCTGATCCAGCCAGTCCAGCGTCCGCTTGCCCGCATGGCGGCGGGCATCGGGATCGCCGGTGTATTTGTGGACCACCCATTCGCCGGCTTCCAGGCGGCTGTCGACGCCGACGACGACGCACTGAGACCCCAGACGTTCCGCCATTTCAGCGATCAGTTCGGGGCGTTCCAATGCGGGCGAGTTGATCGACACCTTGTCCGCCCCATGGTCCAGACAGCGGGCCGCCTGCTCCACGCTGCGGATGCCGCCCGCGACGCAGAAGGGGATGTCCAGCAGCCGGGCGATGTCCCTGATCCAGCCATAGTCCAGCGTCCGACCCTGCGGGCTGGCCGTGATGTCATAGAAGACCAGCTCGTCCGCGCCCTCATCGCGATAACGCGCGGCCAGTTCGGCGGCGTCGCCCATGTCGGTGTGCCCAACGAACTTCACGCCCTTGACGACCCGTCCGTCCTTCACGTCCAGACAGGGGATGATCCGGCGGGCGGTCATCGGACCGCCCTCTTGCCTGGGAACGGGGCCGTCATGTCGCGACCGCAATGGCTTCGGGCAGGGTGAAGCGGTTCTCATACAGGGCGCGGCCCACGATGGCCCCATTGCAGCCCAGCGTCTTGACCGCGCTCAGGTCGTCCAGAGACGACACGCCGCCAGAGGCCTGAAGCACCAGGTCGGGACGGCGGCGGCGGATTTCCGCCAGAAGCTCCAGATTGGGTCCGGTCAGGGCGCCGTCCCGACCGACGTCGGTGACCAACACATGTTTGGCCGCGTCCTTCGGATAGCGGTCCAGTGCTGTCCACAGATCGACACCCGACGACTGGGTCCAGCCTTTCAGGGCGGGCACGGGGACGCCGTCTTCGATCTTGACGTCCAGGGCGAGGGTGATCCGCTCAGGCCCGAAGTCGGCCAGCCATTCGGCGACCTCGTCCGGCCGCGTCACCGCCAGCGATCCGATCACAACACGGTCCACGCCGGAGGCCAGCAGCTTTGATACATCGTCGCGGCTGCGCACCCCGCCGCCTGACTGGATATTGACGTCTATGGCCTTGGCCAGTTGGTTGATCAGTTCGTGCTGCATGGCTTGCCCTGCCTCAGCGCCGTCCAGATCGACGACGTGAATCCATTCGGCGCCTTCCGCGACGAAGGCGGTCAGACGGGCGGCGGGCTGTTCGTCATATTGGGTCACCTGATCGAACTTGCCGTGCATCAGGCGGACGCAGACGCCGTCCTTCAGGTCGATGGCGGGATAGATCAGCATGGCATGCTCAGGAAATTCTTGAGGATGTTCGCCCCGGCCTTGGCCGAGCGTTCGGGGTGAAACTGGCAGCCCCAGCGGTTGGCGGATCGCACGACTGCGGGGACGGGGCCGCCGTAGTCGGCGCTGGCCAGGGTCGCGGGTCCGTCCGGGCAGACGAAGCCGTGGACGAAATAGGCGTAGGCGCCGTCCTCGACGCCTGCCAGCAGCGGGTCGTCATGGTCACGCGTCAGGCGGCTCCAGCCCATGTGCGGCACCGGCAGGCCGGCGCCAGGCTCCAGACGTTTCACCGCTCCGGGGATGAAGCCCAGCAGTTCGACGCCCTCGCCTTCGTCGCTGCGTTCGAAAAGCAACTGCTGTCCCAGACAGACGCCCAGAAGGGGGCGTTCAAAGGCGCGCAAGGGCTGGATCAGGTTCAGCTCGGCCAGCCGCGACATGGCGTAACCCGCCGCCCCGACGCCGGGCAGGATGACCCGCTCGGCCTCGGCGATCTCGACCGGATCGGCGGTCAGACGCACAGTCGCGCCCAGCCGCTCCAGCGCGAACTGGACCGACGCGACGTTGCCCGCGCCATAGGTGATGACGGCAACCTCCATCAGCCTTCTCCCCTTGGGGGAGAAGGTGGCTCGCGAAGCGAGACGGATGAGGGGGTTGCCAGACGCAAGCTAGCTCTTGCCGTCAGGGAGGCGGACAGGGCCCCCTCCTCCGAGCCCTCCGGGCCCACCTTCTCCCCCGAGGGGAGAAGGAACGCGCGTGCGGCCATCACAGCACCCCCTTGGTCGAAGGCACGGTGTCGCCCTCAATGCGAATGGCCTGGCGCAGGGCGCGGCCGAAGGCCTTGTAGACGGCCTCGGTCTTGTGGTGGTCGTCCTGGCCGGTGACCGTGATGTGAACGGCGGCGCCCATGGCCTCGGCCAGAGACCGGAAGACGTGGGCCGTCAGGTCCGTGCGGTAGTCGCCGATATAGGGCGTCTCGAACGTCCCCGCGAACAGCGGATAGGGCCGGCCGGAAAGATCGATGGAGACGGTCGCATTGGCCTCGTCCATCGGCAGGACGAAGCCGTAGCGGGCGATGCCCTTGCGTTCGCCCAGAGCCTGTTTCAGCGCCTGTCCCAGGGCGATGGCGCTGTCCTCGATCGTGTGGTGCGGGTCGGTGTGCAGGTCGCCTTCGCACTGAAGCCGCAGGGAGAAGCCGCCATGGGCCGCGATCTGCTCCAGCATGTGGTCGAAGAAGCCGACGCCGGTCTCGATCTTCACCGGACCGGGCGCGTCCAGATCGACCGCGCAGACGATGCGGGTCTCTTTCGTATCGCGCACGGCCTGGCCGACGCGGGCCGGGCGGCGCTTGGCGGGCGTCAGGCCGAAGGCGGCCAGCAGCCGGTCGTTGACCTCTGGCCTGATCGAGACGGGCAGCCGCAGGCGGTCTCCGGACAGGTCGCCTTCGACGCCATAGGCTTTAAGACCCGACAGCGCCGCCGCCGGGTCTTCGGGCCGCGTCATGATGATGGGGCCGACGCCGGGTTCGACCCGCGTCAGTCGGGCAAGTATTGCGACGAGCCGCTCGCGCTCGCGGCGGACAGTGGCGATGCGTTCTCCGGTCTCGATCATCCGCGACGGGTCCAGCGCCTGATGCGCCAGCCGCACCAGAGGTTCGGGCAGGGCGTAGGGTTCCATCACCGAGGCCAGCCGCTCCAGCGTCTGCGGCTGGGCGATCGCCGCCCCGACCCGCGCGCCCGCCAGCCCATAAGCCAGCGACAGGCTGCGCAGAACGATCAGATTGGTCTGGTCCGCGATGACGGTGACGGCGGATGCGCTGTCGGAAAACTCGATCAGGCCTTCGTCCACGACCAGCAGGGCCGGGGCGACGCGGGCGGCCATTTCGACCACGGCTTCGGGCGAACCCAGGGCGCGGATGACGACGACGGCGGGATCGCCCTTCGACGGATAGATGGCGCTCAGGCTGTCATAGGGTTCGGCCTTGGGCGCCTGGACCGAACCGCCGTCGCGGGCGGCGAGGCGCCAGGCCAGCTCCAGCCCGTGCGTCAAGCCGCGCACGGGCAGAACCGTCTCGGCCGGAGTGGCGTAGATGGCGGCCATGCGGGCGGCCAGCGCCGGGGCGTCACCGGGATAGCGGTCCAAGCCTTCGCCGCCGGAGACCAGCGGAGGATAGGGAGCGGGCAGGGTCATGTGTCGGCCCTCAGATCCGCGGCGCGGGCGTGGGCTTCCAGACCCTCCATCCGGGCCAGACGGGCGGCGATGGGCGCCAGTTGCCGGGCGCCGTCCTCGGTGACCAGCTGCACCGACATGGTTGTCATGAAGCTGGAAGTGGTCACCCCGCCCAAGGTCCTGGCCCCGCCGTCGGTCGGCAGGACGTGGCTGGGTCCGGCGGCGTAGTCGCCCAGGGTCTCGGCGGCGAACCGCCCGACGAAGACGGCCCCGGCGGCGTTGATCGAAGCGACCAGTTCCTCGGCCTCCTCGACCTGAATGGACAGGTGTTCGGGGCCGTACAGATTGGCCACCTCGGCGGCGGCGTCCAGATCGCGCACCAGGATGGCGCGGGCTTCGTTCAGCGAAGCGCGGGCGATGGCTTCGCGCGGCAGGGTCGCCACCTGAACCTCAACCTCGGTCAGGATGTAGTCGATGGTGGCGCGGCTGGTGGAGACCAGCAGAACCTGCGCGTCCGTGTCGTGTTCGGCCTGGCTCAGCAGATCGGCGGCGACGATCTCGGGCGCGGCGTCGCGGTCGACGATGACCATCAGCTCGGACGGACCGGCGGGCATGTCGACGGCGGGGCCGCCCCCCCCGAAACGACTTAGGGCGGACGCCTGCTTCTTGGCCTCGGCCACATAGGCGTTGCCGGGGCCGAACAGCTTGTCGCAGGGCGGAATGACGCCGTCCTCCAATGCGGCGCCGAAGGTCAGGGCGGCGATGGCCTGAGCCCCGCCCATCAGCCAGATGGCGTCCAGACCGGCCTCCGCAGCGGCCAGGATCATTGCGGGGTGGACGTCCCAAGGGCTTTTGGCGTCCTTGTTCGGCGGGGTCACGGCGATCCGTTCGCGCACGCCCGCCACCTCAGCCGGGATGGCCAGCATCAGCAGGGACGAAAACAGGGGCGCGGTGCCGCCGGGAATATAGAGGCCCGCCGAGGCGATGGGCCGCCACGCCAGTTTCGAGCGCACGCCGGGCGTCGTCTCGACATAGGGGGTGTCTTCAGGCCGGGTCGTCTGATGAAAGACGCGGATGTTGTCGGCGGCGAAGCGCAGGGCGCGGGTGTCAGCGGGCGGCAGGGCGTTGCGCGCCTCGGCCACCGTTTCCGGCGTGATGGCGATGCGGCGAGGCGGCGCCTTGTCCAGCTTCAGGCACCATTCCGTCACCGCTGCGCCGCCGCGCTCGCGCACGTCGTCAAGGATGGTGCGGACGACATCGCTCACGTCGCCCGCCGTGCGCTGGGTCGGGCGGGCCAGAGCGGCCTTCTTTCCGGCTGGGTTGAGAGACGACCAGTCGATGCGTTTGAAGGCTGTAGTCATCACATCATCTTCTCGATGGGCAGGACCAGGATGGCCGAGGCGCCGGCGGCCTTCAGCTTCTCCAGCGTCTCCCAGAAGACGGCCTCCTGACAGACAGCGTGGACGGCGACCGCATCGTCGCGGCCCGACAGGGGCATTACGGTGGGCGAACCGGCGCCGGGCAGGATGGCGGTGATCTGGTCCAGAGCCGCACGCGGCGCGTTCAGCATGACGTATTTGGCGCCTTGCGAGGACACCACGCCCGCCATCCGCTCGATGACGCTGTCCAGCAGGTGCTGCAAGCCCGGCTCGGGGGCGACCGGCGACTGGATCAGCACGGCCTGGCTTTCCAGCACCGTGTCCTTGGCCTGAAGCCCGTTGGCCTCCAGCGTGGCGCCGGTGGACACCAAATCGCAGATGGCGGCGGCCAGCTTCAGGCGGGGAGCCACCTCGACCGCCCCGCGCATGACGACGATGTCAGCCTGAACCCCGCGTTCGTCCAGAAAACGACGCAGAATCTTGGGATAGGAGGTGGCGATGCGCAGGCCCTCCAGCGAGGTCGGGCCGTCATAGGCCAGGCTCGGCGGCGTCGCGATCTTCAGCGTACAGCGGCCAAAGCCCAGCGGCATGACGATGGACGCATTGGCCCCGCCGTTCTTGCCTTCCTCCAGCACATTCTCGCCGACGATCCCCAGGTCGCAGACCCCGTCGGCCACGAAGGTCGGGATGTCGTCATCGCGGACGCGCAGCAGGTCGATCGGATAGTTCTCCACCCGGTACAGCAGGTCGTTGTGACCCTTGACCCATTTCAGGCCCGCGTCCCGGATCAGGTCCAGGCTGCGGTCGGCCAGACGGCCGGATTTCTGGACGGCGATGCGGAGCCGGCCCTGGACAGTGCTCATGTTCGGATTCTCAGTTTTTCAGCCGATCCAGGGCGATGCGGTATCCCTGGTGCGGCATGTCTTTCAGATAACGGGCGACACGGACGACGGTGGTGGGGCTGGCGTGAGCCTCGGCCGCGATCTCGCGATAGGACTTGCCCCCGGCGTCCAGCAGGCGCGCGACCTGCCACCGTTCGGCGAAGGCGCGCAGCTCGGCGGGCGTGCACAGGTCGGCCAGAAAGGCGTCGATCTCGGCGCGGGTCTGCATCGACAGCAGGGCGTCATAAAGCGCGGCGCGGGCGGGCGGGGTCGTCATGCGCGTTCCACTATGCTGTAACGATGGAACGGTCAAGAGCGGAGCGGCGTGATCTTCACTGCATTCGTCATCCTCGCCACTCGCCACTCGCCACTCGCCGCTCGCCGCTCTAAATGCACCCCATGACCAAGGTTCTGATCATCGGCGCGGGACACGCGGGCGGCTCCGTCGCGGCCTTCCTTCGGCAGTACGGCCATGAAGGGGCGATCGTCATGGCGGGTGAAGAGGATGCGCCGCCGTATCAGCGCCCCCCCCTGTCCAAGGCCTGGCTGAAGGGCGAGGCCGATCTGGAGGCGCTGCTGCTGCGTCCGCTCAGCTTCTATGCCGAGCAGAACATCGACTTCCGGTCCTCGACGGTTGCTGTGTCCATCGACCCGGAAGTCAAAACCGTCGCCTTCCATGACGGGTCGTCGGAGACCTATGACGTCCTGGTGCTGGCGACCGGATCGACGGCCCGCAAACTGCCGGTTCCGGGCGGCGACCATCCCGATCTGCTGGAATTGCGGACGCTGAAGGACGCCGAGCGGCTCAAGGCTGTGCTGGGGCCGGACAGGCGTCTGGCGGTGGTCGGGGGCGGCTATGTCGGGCTGGAGGCTGCGGCGTCCGCCCGCGCGCTGGGGGCGGAAGCCATCGTCATCGAACGGGCGCCGCGCGTTCTGGCGCGGGTGGCGTCGGAGACCCTGTCGACCTTCTTCACGGCTCAGCACCGCGCGCACGGGGTGGAGATCATGACCAATGCCGAGGTCACCGCCATCGCCCATGACGGGGTGACATTGGCGGATGGTTCGGTGGTCAGGGCGGATGCGGTTCTGGTCGGCGTGGGGGCGTCTGCGCGCGACAGTCTGGCGCGCTCGGCCGGTTTGCGCTGCGACGATGGGGTGGTGGTCGATGATCAGGCGCGCACCAGCGACCCCGCGATCTTCGCAGTCGGCGACATGACGCGCCGTCCGATCCCGGTCCACGGCGGCGTGCATCACCGTCTGGAAAGCGTGCCAAACGCCCTGGAGCAGGCCAAGCAGGCGGCGTCCGCCATCGTCGGCCGCGCCGGTCCAGCCCCTGAAGTGCCGTGGTTCTGGTCCGACCAGTATGATTTCAAGCTGCAGATCGCAGGGGTGCCGTTCGAGGCCGATCGTCAGGTCGTGCGCGGGGATCCGTCCATTGCGGGTTTCGCCGTCTTCCATCTGGCGGGCGACAAGATCGTCTCGGTGGAGGCCGTCAACGCCCCGCCCGAGTTCATGGCGGGCAAGCAACTGATCGGCAAAGCCGCGCCGGTGGACGTCGAAAAACTCTCCGATCCCGCCATTTCCATGAAGGCCGTGGCGCTCTGAAACAGGGGCGATTGAGAAAAGCTTCGTTGCGGCGCAACATTTCTGTTGCGCAAACGCTCGTGTCCTGAACAGACTGTGACTTCCACACGGCGGGGGCGGATGACGAAGGCTTTCGACGAAATGAATGGCGGCGGATCAGGGTCGATCCGCGACAGCTATAAGACTTTGGCGGCGTGGCTGCAGAATGCGCCGCCCGATTTGCTGCAAGCGCGCTCGCGCCAGGCAGAACTGTTCTTTCGCCGCATGGGTGTCACCTTCGCCGTCTATGGTGATGAAGAGTCCAACGAGCGTTTGATCCCGTTCGATGTCGTGCCGCGCATCATCGGCGCTGACGAATGGTCGGGGCTGGAGGCGGGGCTCAAGCAACGCGTCTCTGTGATCAATGCGTTTCTGAAGGACATCTATGGTCCGCAGGAGTGCATCAAGGCGGGCATCGTCCCCGCCGATCTGATCCTGACCAATCCGCACTATCGGCCCGAAATGCAGGGCCGTCGTCCGCCCGGCGACGTCTGGTGCCATATCGCGGGTGTCGATCTGGTCCGCACGGGCGAGGACGGCTTCTATGTGCTGGAGGACAATGTCCGCACGCCATCCGGCGTCTCCTATATGCTGGAGAACCGCGAGATGATGATGCGGCTGTTCCCCGACCTGTTCGCGGAACACAGCGTGCGCCCGGTCGAGATCTACACCGACATGCTGCTGCGTTCGCTGCAGGCGTCGGCGCCGGACGGTGCGGGCGAAGACCCGACCATCGTCGTCCTGACGCCGGGGCCGTTCAACTCGGCCTATTATGAGCACAGTTTCCTGGCCGACAAACTGGGCGTCGAGTTGGTCGAAGGCGGAGATCTGTTCGTCAATGACGACACCGTCTTCATGCGCACGACCGAGGGGCCAAAGCGCGTCGATGTCATCTATCGCCGCATCGATGACGATTTCATCGACCCCCTGACCTTCATGCCCAGCTCGGCGGTCGGGGTGCCGGGGCTGATGTCGGCCTATCATGCCGGGCGGGTGACCTTGGCCAACGCGGTCGGCACGGGCGTCGCCGATGACAAGGCCGTCTACACCTACATGCCTGAGATCATCCGGTTCTTCACCGGAGAGGACGCCATCCTTCAGAATGTGCCGACCTGGCGATGCCGCGAGGCGGATGCGCTGAAAGAGGTGCTCGGCAAGCTGGATCAATTGGTGGTCAAGGAGGTCGGCGGATCGGGCGGATACGGGATGCTGGTCGGACCGGCCTCGACCAAGGCCGAGATCGAGGCCTTTCGCGCCAAGCTGATCGCCGACCCTGACGACTTCATCGCCCAGCCGACGCTGAGCCTGTCGACCGCCCCGACCTTGTCAGGAGGCGCGTTGTCGCCCCGCCACGTCGATCTGCGGCCTTTCGTTCTGTCCAGCCCGGCTGGGGTGCGTGTCGCGCCGGGCGGTCTGACGCGGGTGGCGCTGAAAGAGGGCTCTCTGGTGGTGAACTCCAGCCAGGGCGGCGGAACCAAGGACACCTGGGTGCTGGACAACTAGATGCTCTCACGCACAGCAGACAGCCTGTACTGGACCGGCCGCTACATGGAGCGGGCGGATTTCCTTGCGCGGATTCTGGAGGCGGCGATCCGTCTGGCGGCATTGCCGGCCAAGGATCAGGCCACCGTCACCGCATGGGCCGGGGCCATCGCCTCGTCCGGGGTGAAGGGCGCTTTCGACGCTTCCGGCCGCACGCCGTCCGAGAAGTCGGTGCGCGAATATCTGGCGTTCGGCGCCGACAACTCGACCTCGATCAAGGCCTGCATCACCCGCGCACGGACCAATGCGCGCTCGGTCCGCACCGCCCTGACCATCGAGCTGTGGGAGGCGATCAATGGCGCCTGGAACGGACTGAACGAACTGGGCGAGCCGACGCGGCGGGACGACTTCACCAGCTATCTCGACTTCGTCAAATCGACGTCGCTGGCGGTTGAGGGGGCTTCGTCGCGGACCATGCTGAGGAATGACGCCTACTGGTTCCTGCGTCTGGGCATGGCGATCGAGCGGGCCGACAACACCGCGCGCCTGCTGGATGTGAAATACCACCTGCTGCTGCCGCCCGGCGAACGGGTGGGCGGACAGTTGGACTATTTCCAGTGGACGACCTTGCTGCGTGAGGTTTCGGCCCTGACCGCCTATCGTTGGGTTTACCGCGAGAGCGTCCGGCCCTGGCTGGTGGCGGACCTTCTGGTGCTGAACCGTCAGATGCCGCGGTCACTGGCGTCGTGTCAGGGCATGATCGTCAGCTATCTGGAGAAACTGGCGGCTGATTACGGTCGTCGCGGCCCCGCCCAGCGTTTGGCCTCAAGCCGCCTGACCCAGTTCAACGAGGCCAGGATCGAGGACATATTCCAGTCCGGCCTGCACGAATACATCCAGAAATTCCTGAACGAGAACAACGCCCTGGCGGGCGCCATCCACGAACAATATCTGGTCTGACCATGCGGATAAGGATCGATCACTCCACCCGCTATAGCTACGCCCGCCCGGCGCGGTTCATCGTTCAGATGCTGCGTCTGACGCCGCGCTCCTGCGAGAGCCAGCAGGTGGGCGACTGGCGCATCGAAACCGATGTGGACACGCGGCTGCGACGCAGCGAAGACGCCTTCGGCAATATTGTCCACAGTCTTTATACCGAGCGCCCGACCGACGCCCTGACCATCCGCGTCATGGGGGAGGTGTCGACCGTGGACACAGGCGGGGTGATCCGGGGACAGTACGAACGGCTGTCGCCCATCGTCTTCCTGCGTGACACGCCGCTGACCCGTGCGGACGCCGCCATCCTCGATTTCGCCCAGGCGATCGGCGAAGGCGACCCTCTGAACCGGATGCATCGTCTGATGGCGGCCCTGCATCGTGATGTGACGTTCGAGGTCGGCTCGACCTCGGCCGCCCACACCGCCGCCGAGGCCTTCGCCCAGAAGCGCGGCGTCTGTCAGGACCATGCCCAGATCTTCATTTCAGCGGCGCGCAAGCTGGGCGTTCCGGCGCGCTATGTCTCGGGCCACCTGAACCGTTCCGACGGCCAGCACGACCAAGACGCCGCCCACGCCTGGGCTGAAGCCTGGATCGAGGGCCTGGGCTGGGTCGGGTTCGATCCCGCCAACGGCATCTGCCCGACCGAACATTATGTGAGGGTGGCCGTGGGGCTGGATGCGCTGGGCGCCACACCGATTCGCGGCGCCAGTTACGGCGGCGGACAGGAAAGTCTGACGGTCGCGCTTCATGTGCGGCCTGTGCAACAAAGCCAACAACAACTGCAGTCCAGAGGCTGGGGTTAATAGGCAAGTCGGACGAATCTGTTAGCGTCTTCAGATTCGCGTCGCGGGGAGAAGTTGAAGCGAAGTGACCTATTGCGTGGGCATGTTGGTGGACGAGGGCTTGGCGATGATCGCCGACACCCGGACCAATGCGGGCGTGGACAACATCTCGTCCTATCGAAAACTTCACATCTACAAGACGCCGGGCGAACGTATTCTTGCGGTGGCGACGGCGGGCAATCTGTCGGTGACACAGACGGCCCTGGCCATGGTCGCAGAAGGCGTGAAACTGCCAGACAGCAAAGCCCCCGAGACGATGGAGACCGCGCCGACCCTGTTCCGCGCCGCCCAGATTCTGGGTCACGCGCTGGCGACGGTGCGCGCCACGATCAACACCCCGCCTTCGCCCACGGCCGACACGCTGAACGTCACGGCCTCCATGCTGCTGGGCGGGCAGATCGGCGACGGCAAGATGGGCCTGTATCTGATCTACGGGCAGGGCAATTTCATCGAATGCGGCCCCGACACGCCCTTCCTGCAGATTGGAGAATTGAAATACGGCAAGCCGATCCTGGACCGCGCCCTGCATAACTCCACCAGCCTGTCCGAGGCGGTGAAGATCGGGCTGATTTCGTTCGATTCGACCATCCGCTCCAATCTGGCGGTGGGCGCGCCGCTGGACCTGATCGTCATTCCGCGCGGCAAACTGTCTGGGATGGAGCGGCGCATCGACGTCGACGACCCCTATTTCCGGGACCTGGGCCGCCGCTGGTCTGAAGCCCTGGCCTCTGCGCACAGGGCCATGCCTGATCCGACATGGCTGGATATGGCGGAGCAACCTGCCCAGAGGCCGATGAAGGTCGTGACCTAACTAATACTGCGAGGTGTTCGCATTTTTTCTTGTGCGACATATTGAAGCGATCTATTGCGACCGCATCGCAAAATCAGACCAAAAGGTCGCAGCAATATGTCCGACTCTCGCGCATCCTCTCTCCGCGCTCTTCTTTTCGCCTCCAGCGCTGCTGGAATGCTGGTCGCGGCTCCGGCCATCGCCGCCGACGCTGCTGAAGGCGCAGTCGCCACGGTCATTGACCAACAACAGCCCACGAACCTGGGCACCGTCGATGTCAACGGCCATGCGCAGCGCCGTGAACCGCAAAGCTCGAAATATGTCGCGCCGCTGGTCGACACGCCGCGCGCCGTCACCGTCATTCCACAACAGGTCATCGAACAGATTGGCGCGACTTCGCTGCAGGACCTGCTGCGCACTTCGCCCGGCATAACCTTCGGTGCGGGCGAGGGCGGCCAGCCCCTGGCCGACCGCCCGTTCATCCGTGGTCAGTCCTCGGGCAACAACATCTTCGTCGATGGCATTCGCGACACGGGCGGCCAGCAGCGAGAAGTCTTCAACCTGGAGCAGGTCGAAGTCATCAAGGGACCGGATTCGGTCTATTCGGGCCGGGGCTCGGGCGGCGGTTCGATCAACCTGTCGTCCAAGTCGCCCAAGTTGACCGACTTCACCAATGTTTCGCTGGGCGGGGGCACGGATTCCTACTGGCGCGGCACGATCGACCAGAACTGGCGCATTGGTGAAACCGCCGGATTCCGCATCAACATCCTGTCGGCTTCGGGTGATGTCGCAGGGCGCAATGCGGTCGATTACGACAAGTTCGGGGTCGCGGCGGCTCTCGGCGTGGGTCTGGGCACGGATACATCCGCGACCCTCAGCTTCAACTATCTCGACAGCAACCAGATGCCTGATTACGGCATCCCGCTCTTCACCAAGCGGGGCGGCGCCACGGCCCCGCGTGAGAACGCCCAGGGCATTCTCGATGTGCCCTATGACACCTTCTACGGCCTGACGGCGCGCGACTACCTGAACAATATGGTCAAAAGCGCCACCCTGAAGCTGGAGCATCGTTTCACGCCGAACCTGGCCATCCGAAACATCACACGCTACGCCGAGACGCTGAATGACTATGTGGTCACCAATCCTGGTGATGGCGGGGCCGCTGTTCTGGTCAACGGCGAATGGTGGATGAAGCGAGGCCTGAAGTCGCGTCGCAACCCGGTCGATACGGCAGCCAACGTCACCGAGCTGTACGGCACGTTCAATACAGGCGGCGTCAAACATAGCTTCGATGTGGGCGCCGAGTTCACCCACGAGATCAACCGCAACGCTTCGTGGGTTGTCACGACCACATCAGGTTCGAGCTGCCCGACGCAGTTGCAGACGGGCGTACCCTTCGACTGCACCCGGCTTTATGACCCCAACCCCAGCGATCCATGGACCGGGACCAAGCTTCTGGGGCCGGTGACCAAGAACTCGACCACGACCAAGTCGGTCTATGGTTTCGACTCGATCGAACTGGCCAGCCAGTGGCTGTTGAACCTTGGCGTTCGCTGGGATGAATACGCCGTGGACGGCGTTTCCTCGACAGGCGCACTGGTCGCCAAGAACTCGTGGGACTTCGTCAACTATCAGGCCGGTCTGGTTTACAAGCCGACGCCGAGCACCAGCGTCTATGCCTCCTGGGCGACCTCTTCAACGCCGCCGACCATCAGCGCGGGCGACCAGAACAACAGCGGCGGCGCCGGAAGCGGCAATCTGCAGGATCAGGTGCTGGAGCCGGAAGACACCACCAGCTACGAAATCGGCGCCAAGGCCAGCCTGTTCCGCGATCAGCTGCAGCTGAGCGCGGCCGCCTTCCACCTGACGCGCAAGAACGCCCAGATCCAGATTGAGGACGGCGTCTATGCTCAAGCCGGTGAAGTCGAGGTCAAGGGCATCGAACTTGGCTTGTCCGGCAACATCACGCCCAACTGGCAGGTGTTCGGTGGTTACGCCTTCCAGGATTCCGAACTGGTCAAGGGTGCGGTGACCGTGCAGGCAGGGCCGCCGCGTGTCGTGGTTCCCAACCCTCTGGTTGGTCTGGAGCTGGCCAACACGCCCAAGCATAATGTCAGCCTGTTCTCGACCTACAAGGTCACCTCGCGTCTGACGGCGGGCGGCGGCGTCTATTATGTCTCGCGCTCGAACGGCGGCAATCAGGGCGGCGCAGGCGGCGGCGCCAACGGCGTATATGCCCCGGCCTACACGCGGGTCGATCTGTTCGGCTCCTACGCCCTGACGGATCGGGCGACCCTGCAGCTGAACGTGCAGAATGCGGGCGATGAACGCTACATCCTGCGCACCAACGGCGTTCACCATGCTGATCCGGCGCCCGGACGTTCGGCGACGCTGGCGCTCAACCTGCGCTTCTAAAGGCTCGATCAGCAGCCTATTCTCGACGGCCCCGCGATCCCCTGCGGGGCCGTCTTCTTTTTGAGCGAGGCCTGACGTGCTGCTCCAGATTCCCGAAGTTTTCTCCAAGGCCGAAGTGAAGGCGTTGCGCGAACGGCTGGATGCGGGGCCGTGGGCGGACGGCAACATGACCTCTGGCCACCAGTCCGCGACGGCCAAGCGGAACCAGCAGCTGCCCGAGGATTCAGGCGTGGCCAAGGACGTGTCCGCCTTGGTGGTTCAGGCGCTGAACGCCAATCCGATGTTTGTGGCTGCCGCCCTGCCGCACACGATCTTTCCGCCCCTGTTCAACCGATACGAAGGCGGCGGCGAGTTCGGGCTTCATGTCGACAACGCCATCCGTCAGTCGCGCGACGGCGGTGGAGTTCGCATCCGCAGCGACTTGTCGGCGACCCTGTTTCTGTCGGAGCCCGACGACTACGACGGCGGCGAACTGATCATCGAGGAGATGTACGGGTCGCAGTCGATCAAACTGCCTGCGGGCGACCTGGTCCTCTATCCGTCCAAGAGCCTGCACCGGGTCATGCCGGTGACGCGCGGCGCGCGGGTGTCGTCCTTCATGTGGATGCAGAGCCTGATCCGCGACGACGGCGACCGCGAGACCCTGTTCCGCCTGGATATCGCAACCCAGCGGGTGGCGGTGGAGAAGGGTCCCAAGGATCAGGCCGTGATCGAACTGACCGGGGTCTATCACAATCTGCTGCGCCGCTGGTCCGAGGTGTGACCCTGGGATCACCCTGCGGCTTTTAAGCTCTGTGCTGTGAACCCCCATCGGTCTGATCTATTGTAACGCTTGATGTTGCAAGATCTCCCGCCCCCTCCGCCCGCCCAGTTGTCTGAAGTCGTGGTCACGGCGGCGCGTTTGCCGCCCGCGGCCGCCGACGCCGCCTTTTCGGTGGTGCGGCTGGATCAGGCGGTGCTGGCGCGGTCGGGTCGGTTGGATGAAGCGCTTCGATCCGTGCCTGCGGTCTCGCTTTTCCGGCGCACCAGCAGTCTGGCGGCCAATCCGACGACGCAAGGGATTTCGCTGCGGGCCATCGCGCCGTCGGGTGCGGGGCGAACGCTGGTGACGCTGGACGGGGTTCCGTTGAATGATCCATTCGGCGGCTGGGTGATCTGGTCGCAGGCCGCGCCGGAGATGCTGGAGCGGGTAGACATCGTGCGTGGGGCCGGGGCGGGGCCTTATGGCGCGGGCGCCCTGACCGGGACGATTGCATTGAGCGAAAGGGAGCGGGGCGGCGTGCTGGACGCCTCGGTGATCGAACGGGGCGGGGCGCGGGTCGCGGGTTCCGGCTCGACCCTGCTGGGGGCGGTTGGGGTGACCCTGTCGGGCCTGTATGAGACGAGCCACGGCTATAGGCCCGTGCGCGGATCGGCGGCGGGAGCGGCGGACACGCCGCTGGATCTGGACAGCCGCAGCGCGGCCCTGCGGGTCGATGCGCCGCTGGACGCCGTCCGCCTGAACGGCGCGATCCTGTCGCTGCGGGCCGCGACCTGGGAAGAGGATCGGGGCTCGGGCCTGTTGAACACCCGCGCCAACGCCAGCGGCCATAGTCTGAGCGCCACGGCGGCCCAGGCGCCTGAGACAAACGGATATGGCTGGCGGCTGCAGGCGTGGCGGATCGACAGCAATCTGGCCAATAGTTCGGCCTCGATCTCGGCGGATCGATCGACCGCGACGCCCGCCAACGATCAATACAAAACCCCTGCGACCGGCTGGGGCCTGAACGCCGCCCTGCGCCGCCGCGTGGGCCAGATCGTCGGCGGGCGATTGGAGTGGGAGGTCGGCGCCGACGCCCGGTTCAACGACGGCGAGACCCGCGAATACTACACCTATGTCGGACAGGGTTTCACCCGCGAGCGGCTGGCGGGCGGCGAGGCATCCGTCGTCGGCGCCTATGTCGACGGCTCATGGACGGGCGGGCCGTGGCTGGTCGCGGGCGGCTTGCGGCTGGATCAGTGGAAGAACGAGAACGGCTTTCGGCTGGAGCGGCTGATCGCCACCGGCGTCCCCAGCGCCGACGTGTCGTTCGAGGATCGCTCGGGCGAGGTCGGCAGCGCGCGCCTGGCGGTGCGGCGGCAGTTGACGCCGGACGTGTCGGCCCGCGTCGCCGCCTATTCCGGGTTTCGGCCTGCGACCCTGAACGAGCTTTACCGCCCTTTCCGCGTCGGCAATGACCAGACGGTCGCCAATGCCGATCTGAAGCCGGAAATCCTGACAGGGATCGAGACAGGACTGGCCTTTGACCGCGACGGCCTGACCTGGGGCGCCAGCCTTTTCTGGAATCGGATCGAAGACGCCATCGTCAATGTGACCCTGAGCGAGAACGCCTCCGGGGTGACCCGCCAGCGCCAGAACGCGGGGACAATCGACGCCTGGGGCGTGGAATTGAACGGGTCGACGGCGCTGACGCCTGTCCTGTCGCTGACCGGCGCCGTGTCCTGGACCCATGCCGAGGTGGACGGCGGCGGCGCCGCCCCGCAACTGACAGGCCTGCGTCCCGCCCAGGCGCCGAGGTGGAGCGCGACGGCGGGGCTGGACTGGCGCGCGGCGCCGCGCCTGACGCTGGCGAGCGCGCTGCGCTACGAATCCGCCCGCTTCGACGATGATTTGAACAGTCGTGTTCTGAAGGCCGCCTTCACCCTGGATGCGCGGGCGGAATGGGCGTTCAGCGAGCGGGTCACGATATGGACGGCGGCCGACAATCTGTTCAATGAGGAGGCGCAGGTGTCCCGGACCGCGACCGGCGTAGCAGGCTATGGTCCGCCGCGCACCGTCAGCATGGGCGTGCGCCTGGCCTACTGAATGTCCTTGAGGGACGGCTCAGCAGGCTCTTGCCCTGCTGATCGCTATTGAAAGCCGTTCGCAACGGTGGCAGAGCCACGATGTGAACAGGCGCTCGACACAGCATTCCCTCGAATCCGTCGCCAAGGGCGCCAAGCCCAAGGCCGCGCTGAACGGCGCACGGTCGTTCTGGCTGAAGCAACTGCACAGCTGGCACTGGATCTCCGCGGCGGTCAGTCTGGTGGGCATGATCCTGTTCGCGGTGACCGGCATCACCCTGAACCACGCCGGCTCCATTCCCGCCACGCCGGTGACGGTGGAGCAGAAGGCGCAACTGCCCGCGCCCCTGTTGGAACGGCTGGCCGATTTCCCCGAGGAAACGACCGAGCCGGCGCCCGATCCCGTCGCCCGCTGGGCCAAGACGGCCTTCAAGGCGGATGTGGCGGGCAAGCCGACCGAAACCACGCCGGAAGAAGTCTATGTCGCCCTGGCCATGCCCGGCGGCGACGGATGGCTGACCATCGACCGTTCAACGGGCGAAGCCGTGCATGAGAAGACCACCCGTGGATGGATCGCCTACCTCAACGACCTGCATAAGGGCCGCAACACCGGATCGGTCTGGTTCTGGTTCATCGACGTTTTCGCGGTGGCCTGCACCATCTTCGCCCTGACCGGGCTGGGCCTCATGTGGCTGCATGCGCGAGGCCGCCCGTCGACCTGGCCCCTGGCCGTCCTGGGCCTGCTTATCCCCGTCATCATCGCCCTGATCTTCATTCATTGACGAGTATTCCGATGCGCCTTCTTCCCGTTGTCATCACGACTGCCGGTCTTGCCGTCGCCGCTCCGGCCTTTGCCGCCGATCTGTCGGTGTCGGTTGAGATTCCGCGCCTGAACACCGCCTCCTATCACCGGCCCTATGTCGCTGTGTGGATCGAGAAGCCGGACCAGACGGCGGAACGGACCCTGGCCGTCTGGTATCAGCAGACCCGCAATAACGAAGGTGACGGCAAGGACTGGCTGAAGGATCTGCGCACCTGGTGGCGCAAGGGCGGCCGGGCGATGAACCTGCCCGCCGACGGCGTGTCGGGCGCCACGCGCGCGCCGGGCCGCCAGACCATCACGGTTCCCGCCGCGCGCCTGAACGGCCTGCAGCCCGGCCAGTACAGCCTGGTCGTCGAGGCCGCTCGCGAACTGGGCGGGCGAGAGGTCGTGCGTGTTCCCTTCCGCTGGGGCGCAGCCAACACCGCCAACGCCGCAGGCTCAACCGAACTGGGCGCGGTCAGCGTCACTGTCACCCGCTAAGGACTGAAACCATGAAGAAGACCATCGCCCTTCTGACCCTGGCTGCGGCCCTTGCCGCGCCGATGACGGCCCAGGCCCACCGCGCCTGGCTGGCCCCGACCGCCACCACCCTTTCAGGTAATGACGCCTGGGTTGGTTTCGACGCCGGCATGTCCAATCAGGTCTTCAATCCTGACCACGCCGCCATGCGTCTGGACAATGTCGCCATCACCGCCCCTGACGGGTCGGCGGTCCAGCCCGAACATCTGATGCAGGGCCAGTATCGGTCGACCTTCGACGTGCACCTGACGCAAAACGGCACCTACAAGATCGCCAATGTCTCCAGCGGCGTGAACGCCAGCTACAAGCTGAACGGCGAACAGAAACGCTGGCGCGGCCCGGCGGCGGAGTTCCCCTCGGGCCTGCCTGCGGGCGCGACCGACGTGCAGGCGACCCGCAACGCCAGCCGCATCGAAACCTTCGTCACCCTGAACAACGCCACCACCAGCGTCTTCACCCCGACCGGCCACGGCCTGGAACTGGTCCCCGTGACCCATCCCAATGATCTGGCCGAGGGCGAGGCGGCGACCTTCAAACTGCTGAAGGACGGCCAGCCTGCTTCGGGTGTCGAGGTCACCGTGGCGCGCGGCGGTCAGCGTTACCGCAACGCCCCCGAAGAGATCACGACCACGACTGGCGCAGACGGCGTCTTCAGCATCACCTGGCCTGTGGCGGGTTTGTATTGGCTGAACGCCTCGGTCCGCACGCCGGGCGTGGGTCAGGAGCTGGGATCGAACGCCAGCTATGTGGCGGCGCTGGAAGTCCTGCCCTAAGTCCGGGGCATGTCCGACAATCCTGTCTCTCGCGGGTCGCGCGCCGCGCCGCCCGTCATCACCATCGGCGACCCGGCTCCGCTGGGCGACCGGGCCGACAATCGTGTTCTGATCCCGGTCATGGAAGGCGGCCCCTCGCGACCGCCCAGCGACGTCATCCGCACTCTGGACGGCACGACCATGGGCACGACCTGGAGCGCGCGGGTCATCGCGCCTGTGGGCGTCGACGAGGCGGCGCTCCGCACCGCCATCGAAGAAGAACTGGCCGCAGTTGTCGCTGTCTTCAGTCCGTGGGAGTCCGACAGCGAGGTCAGCCGCTTCAACGCCGCGCCCGAAGGGACGTGGGCTGTGTCCGATGCGCTGTGGACCGTGCTGAATGCAGCCATGGACCTGGGCGACGAGACGAATGGCGCGGTTGATCCGACGCTGGGCGCGCTGGTCGATCTGTGGGGCTTTGGCCCGCCCGGTCCGCGCCCGGCGCTGTTGCCCGTGCCCTCGGATGAAGAGGTTGAGGCGGCGCGTAACGTCTCGGGCTGGCGGAGACTGCGGATGCACCGCGACGCCCAGGCGGTGGTGCAGATCGGCGGAATGAAGCTGGACTTCTCCGGCATCGCCAAGGGTCATGCGGTGGACCGGGTGTCGGCGCGTCTGACGGCCATGGGCGCGACCTCACATCTGATCGAGATCGGCGGCGAGCTGAAGGGGCGCGGCGTCAAACCGGACGCCCAGCCCTGGTGGGTGGAGATCGAACGCATTGAGGCCTCGCCCGCACCGCGCACGATTGCGGCCCTGTTCGACCTGGCCGTGGCGACCAGCGGCGATTATCGCCGCGCCTTCAGTCACAATGGCCGCCTCTATCCCCATACGCTGGACGGATCGTCCGGGCGGCCGGTGGACAATGGCGTGGCTTCGGTCACGGTGCTGCATGCTTCGGCCATGATGGCGGACGCCTACGCCACGGCCCTGACCGTGATGGGGTCGGTCGAGGGGGCTGAATACGCCCAGGCCGTGGGGCTGGCCGCCCACTTCGTCGAGCGGACCGAAGCCGGGCTGATCGAACGAATGACGCCCGCTTTCGCCGCCATGATGGATGAGGCCGGGTGACATCGGATCCGCAGCGCTGGCTGTGGGCGGTCGGGGCCGTTGGTCTCTGGCTTGCCCTCATCGCCCTGACTGTCTGGCGTCAACGTCTGGCCAGGGCGGCGGCGCGCGCGCAGGCGACGGCCATGGCGAGCGCAGGCGAAGGTCAGGCGGTGCTGGTCGCCTTCGCCAGCCAGACCGGGTTTGGTGAGGAACTGGCCTGGATGACGGCGCGTGCGCTCGGAGAGGGCGGTCTGGGCGCCCGGGTCTTGTCGTTCGAGGATTTGGACGCTGAAACCCTGAAGGCCACAGAACGGGCGCTGCTGATCGTCTCCACGACGGGCGAAGGCGATCCGCCTGACAGCGCCGTGCGCTTCGTGCGCAAGATCATGGGTGTGGAGACGGATCTGTCCGGGCTGAAGTTCGGTCTGCTGGCTCTTGGCGACCGTTCCTATGACGCCTTCTGCGGCTTTGGCCATGCGGTGGACGGATGGCTGCGGCGGTCGGGTGCGGAACCGCTGTTCGATCCGGTCGAGGTCGATGACGGGGAGGCGGGCGCCGTCCGCCACTGGCAGCACCAGTTGAACCAGATCACCGGCAGCGTGACCGCCCCCGACTGGACCCCGCCCGCCTATGATCAGTGGCGGCTGGTCGGACGGACCCTGGTCAACCCCGGCAGTCCGGGCGGCGAGGCGTATCATCTCGCGTTCGAAGCCATGAGCGCAGCGCCTGACTGGTCGGCTGGCGACATCGCCGAGGTCGGCCTGCCCGAGCGGGACGGCGTCACGCCCGGCTCGCGGGAATATTCCATCGCCTCCCTGCCGTCCGACGGTCGGGTCGAGTTCCTGATCCGCTTGATGCGCCATCCCGACGGGACGCCAGGGCTGGCCTCGGGCTGGCTGACGCAAGACCTTGAGCTCGGCGGCGAGATTGGGATGCGGCTACGCACCAACCGCAGTTTCCATGGGCCGGCGGACGAGACGCCGATGATCCTGATCGGCAACGGAACGGGGATCGCCGGCCTGCGCGCGCATCTGAAGGCGCGAACGGCGGGGGGCGGGGCCTGGCTGCTGTTCGGCGAACGGACTCAGGCGCACGACGCCTTCTTCGACGCCGAACTGCAAGGCTGGCTGAAGTCGGGCGTGCTGCGGCGGCTGGACCGGTCTTTCTCGCGCGATGCTGGCGACGGCCGATATGTGCAGGACCTGGTCGCGGCGGCGGCGGATGACTTGCGCGATTGGGTCGCACGCGGCGCGGCGGTCTATGTCTGCGGTAGTCTGGAGGGCATGGCCTCGGGCGTCCACGCCGCGCTGGAACAGACGCTGGGCGCAGATGTCTTGCTGCAGATGCTGGAAGACGGTCGCTACCGGCGCGATGTGTATTGAGACCAGCAAAGACCCGTCATCCTAGGCCCTGTGCCTAGGATCCATACGCTCCGTCGATGAAGGTGAGACACGGCCGCCATCGGGAGTATGGATCCTCGCCACAAGGGCGAGGATGACGACCTAAAAGTCAGCCCAGTCGTTCCAACAGCTCCGCCGCGAAAGTCGACAGGGTGTCGTCGCGGGCGCCCATGACGATGATGCGGTCGCCGGGTTTGGCCAGTTCCACGATACGGTTGCCGCAGTCTTCGCGTGTCGGCATGGCCTCGGCATTGCGGCCTGCAAAGCGGACGCCGGAGGCGATGTCTTCCGATCCCACGCTGCGGTCGGTGGTGCCGCCGTAATAGACCGGCTCGGGCATCAGCAGCACGTCGTCCTCGCGCATCAGGCCGGCGAAACCGTCGATGAACTCATGCTTCATCAGCTTCAGCGGACCGAAGCCATGCGGCTGGAACAGGATCAGCAGACGGCCGTCGAAGGCGTGAAGCGTCTTCAGGGTGGCGGCGATCTTGTCGGGGTTATGGGCGAAATCGTCGATGACGGTGATGTCGTTTGCAGTCCCTACCACCTCCATGCGGCGACGGATGCCGGCGAAGGTTTCCAGCGCCTTGACCGCCTCGTTGGTCGGCACGCCCAGCGCCTTGGTCGCGCCCAGCGCCGCCAGCGCATTGGCGACATTGTGCGCGCCGGGGACGTTCAGAACCACATCATGCTCGCTCCAGCCCTCGATCAGGCGGAACCGCATGCCCGTGGGCAGAGGGTGAAGGTCATGCGCGGACAGGTCGGCCTTTTCCTCGCCCAGGCCGAAGGTGATCGCCTTGCCAGTCGGCAAGGTCTGGGCCAGCGCCGCCGTCTCAGGGTTGTCCAGGTTCAGCACCGCCGTCGTCGCCCGGGCGGTGAAGCCGCCAAACAGGTCGCGCAACTCCTCCATCGACTTGTGGTCCAGTGAGATGTTGGAGACCACGGCGACGGTCGGATTATAGCGGGCGATGGAGCCGTCGCTTTCGTCCACCTCGGACACGAACAGGTCCGGTCCGCCGATCAGGGCGCTGGCGAACGGATGGTCGGCGTTGGCGAAGTTCTTCATCACTGCCCCGTTCATCACGGTGGACTTACGGCCCGTCTGATGCAGGATCCAGGCGATCATGCCGGTGATGGTGGACTTGCCGCTGGTGCCCGCGACCCCGATCGAGGTCGGGGCGGCGTTGAAGAGTTCGCTGAGCAGCTGGGGCCGGGTCTTGATGGTCGCGCCGACGCGTTTCGCCGCGCCGATGTCGGGCACCGTATCCTCGACCGCCCCAGTGGCGATCACGATCTGATCGGGACGCGTCACGCCCGATCCATCCTGCGGGTGCAGGGTCACGCCGTGCGCGCGCAGCCAGTTGAACTTTTCGGGCGTGCGGCCCTGATCCAGCGCGCGGTCGGAGCCTTCGATGGCATAGCCCTGCGCCTGAACGATCATGGCCAGGGGCAGCATGCCGGACCCGCCGATGCCGCAGAAGAAGTAGGAGACGGTGTCGGTCATGGTGCGATAGGAATGCCGTCGGCGCCCGACGGCGGCGCCTGAAAGTGCAAATGAATCCGTCAGGAGACGTCGTGGCCCTGGAACTCGATCCCCGCAAGACCGCATTGGTGATGATCGTCCTGCAAAAGGGGATTCAGGGTGCGCTGGAGACGGCGGCGTGAGCAAGAAGTTCAAGATCGGCATCGTCTGCGCCAGTTCGCGTTTCCCCCGTGAGCGGGCCGACGCCATCAATGCCTGGTTCGCTGAACACCATCCCGAAGGTGATGTGGCGGTGGTCTTTCATCCCGCCTGTTTCCTGAAGCACGGGCATTTTGCGGGCGATGACCGGGCGCGGGCCGACGCCTTTGTCGAGTTCGCCAATGATCCGCGCATCGACGCCATATGGTTCGCACGCGGCGGATACGGCTCTTGCCGCATTGCGGAATCCGTCATTCCGAGGCTGAACGCGGTGGCGCGCAAGAAACGCTACCTCGGCTATTCCGACGCAGGCAGTCTGCTGGCCGGAATGTACAAGGCGGGGTTCCCGCATCTGGCGCACGGGCCGATGGCCTCGGATTCCGTGCGCCATGATGAGACGGCTGCGGGCGCCGTCGCCTGGCTGACCACCGGGCGCAGCGATTGGATCGAACCCTCGTTGGCCGCTGATCCGCGTCCGGCCGTCGCCTTCAACCTGACCATCATCGACCAATTGCTGGGCACGGTTCTGGAACCGGATTTAACCGGCCATGTCCTGATGCTGGAGGAGGTGGCCGAGGCGGCTTACCGTGTCGACCGCATGATGTTTCATCTGACGGGTCAGGCCAGCATGAAACGGGTTGCAGGAGTTCGCCTGGGGCGAGTGTCTGACATTCCGGAAAATGATCCCGATTTTGGCCAGACACCGGAAGAGATCGTTCGATACTGGTGCCTCAGATCGGGCATAGCCTACCTGGGATCGGCTGATATCGGGCATGACGGCGCCAACAAGATCGTTCCATTCGGCCCCCGGTGAGTCAAACCGTGCGCGGCGCAAAAGACACAGTCTTGCCTTGATCTTTAAGGCAAAGCTTGTCGCCCTCTCGACAGCAGCCCGCTCTCAACGTCAGATGCAGGTCCGCGAGGCGTTAGGACTTCGTTAAGCCAAGGCGTTGGGGGACGCTGCGGTTTACGCCTTCTGC
Organism: uncultured Brevundimonas sp.; assembly: GCA_963522565.1. Lineage (GTDB taxonomy): Bacteria > Pseudomonadota > Alphaproteobacteria > Caulobacterales > Caulobacteraceae > Brevundimonas. The sequence goes on from CAUQZC010000013.1 coordinate 83,223, forward strand.
GATGCGGCGGTTCGTTCGGACTTCGGGGGATGCCTGGACGAACCGCCTGATCGCCCCCTATTTCATCGACGTGAAGGGCCTGAACGCCTAAGGATCGCGCGGTGCGTTTCGACGAAAGATTCATTGATGAACTGAAGGCCCGCCTTCGCCCGTCCGACGTCATCGGACGGACGGTGAAGCTGAAGCGTCAGGGACGGGAATATGCCGGTCTGTCTCCCTTCTCGAAGGAGAAGTCGCCGTCCTTTTTCGTCAATGACGACAAGGGGTTCTTTCACGACTTCTCGTCCGGAAAACATGGCGACATCATCAGCTTTCTGCAGGAGACGGAGCGGCTGAGCTTCGTCGAGGCCGTGCAGCGTCTGGCGGCCGAGGCGGGGATGCAGCTTCCGGCCGAAGACCCCAAGGAGGCCGAGCGCGAGCAGAAGCGGGCGGGTCTTTCGGACTGGATGGACCTGGCCCAGAAATGGTTCGCCGCCAATCTGCGCCGCACGCCGGGCAAGGCGGCGCGCGAATATCTGGAAAAGCGTGGCCTGCCGGAGGATCAGTGGGAGCGGTTCGGCCTGGGCTATGCGCCCAATGACCGTGAGGGGCTGAAGCAGGCGCTAGTGCAACGCGGCGCCAAGCCCGCCGAACTGGTCGAGGCCGGACTGCTGATCTCGCCGGAAAGCGGCGGTCAGCCCTACGATCGTTTCCGCGACCGGCTGATGTTCCCGATCCTGGACGCGCGGGGGCGGATCGTCAGCTTCGGCGGCCGGGCCATGAACCCCGACGACCGGGCCAAATATCTGAATGGCCCCGAAAGCCCGCTGTTTCACAAGGGCGCGACCCTCTACGGCCTGCCCGAGGCGCGGCGCATTCTGGGCGCGGAATCCAAGAACGACCAGGCCATCATCGTGGTCGAAGGCTATATGGACGTCATCGCCTGCCAGCGCGCGGGCCTGCCGGCCGTGGCGCCGATGGGCACGGCCCTGACCGAGGAGCAGATGGAACGGCTGTGGCGCGTGTCGCACGAGCCGATCCTTTGTTTCGACGGCGATGCGGCGGGACTGCGCGCCGCCTATCGCGCCATCGAACGCTCGCTGCCGCTGCTGAAGCCGGGGCGTTCGTTCCGATTTGCGCTGCTGGGCGCCGGTCAGGATCCCGATGACATCCTGCGTGACAAGGGCGCGCCCGCGCTGCGTCAGGCCCTGGCCGAAACCCATGGGTTCGCCGAGGTCTTGTTCCGCCGCGAACAGGACCTGGAGCCGCTGGACACGCCGGAACGCAAGGCCGGCTTCAAGGCGCGGCTGAGGAACACCGCCTTGGCCATCCAGGACAAGGATCTGGCCGAACAATACCGCCGCGACCTGTTCGACCGTTTCGACGCCCTGTTCCCCCGCAACCCTCAACGCGCGCCCTGGACGCCGGGGCAGGGTAAGGGGCGTTTCGGCGGGCCGCCGCCCAAGCTGGGCCAGACGGCGGAGGGGGCGCAGGCGATGCAGTCCCTGTTCCGCGCCATAGAGCCGGTGCCCGCCGCCCTGGCCCATGGCGCGATCGACGATCCTGAACGGATGGACGACCATCTGGAGGAGATCGCGGCGCACGGATTCGGCGACAAGGGGCTGGATGGACTGGCCCAGGAACTGGTTCGTCTGCGTCTGTCGGGTCAGAGCCTTGACTCTGCCGCCCTGCGACGCCATCTGGCGCAATCGGGTCATGATGCCTTAGTGCGCGAGGTCGAGAAGGCGGCGGCAAAGTCCGGCGCGCCATTCCTGGCCGCAAATGCGCCCCTCGCCGAGGCAAGGGTCCGATGGTCGCAGGCGTTCGACGCTTCAACCCGCGTAGCGGCGTTGGAGGACGCCTTGTCCCAGGCGCGCAATGTGCCTGGGCAGGATGAAGCTTTCCGTCGGCTGAAGGCCGAGCGGGATGCGCTTCGCCGTGCGATCAAAGCCGGAACGATTTGGGAAGACAGCGCGGGCACGTAACCTTACGGCTCGCCAGGCATTATATTTTTCGTCGGGGCGGATTGATCACCCCCTCGGCTGGAGACTGACTGAATATGAACGCACAGACCGAGACGCAGGACGCCGAGGTTTCGACCGACGGCCCCCTGCTCGATCTGACCGACGCCGGCGTCAAGAAGTTCATCAAGCAGGCGAAAGCCCGCGGCTATGTGACGATGGAGGAGCTGAACAAGGTTCTTCCGTCCGAAGAGGTGACCCCCGACGCGATCGAGGACACCCTGGCCATGCTGTCGGAGATGGGCGTCAACGTCGTCGAGGCCGAAGAGGACGCGCAGGAGCAGCAGTCCACCGACGTCGCCGCCGCCGCCTCCACCGGCGTTGCTGAAACGCCCGCCAAGGCCGCCTATGACCGCACCGATGACCCGGTGCGCATGTATCTGCGCGAAATGGGCTCGGTCGAACTGCTGAGCCGCGAGGGCGAAATCGCCATCGCCAAGCGGATCGAAGCCGGTCGCGACGCGATGATCTCGGGCCTGTGCGAAAGCGCCCTGACGTTCGAAGCCATCATGGTGTGGCGCGACGAGCTTGAGAACAACCGCATCCTGCTGCGCGAGGTCATCGACCTTGACGCGACCTACGGCGTTCTGAACCCTTCCTCCCTGCCGGGCGCCGCCCAGCCGGAGAGCGAAGAGGAAGACGAGGCCGAAGAAAAACCGGCGGCTGAAGACAAGCCTGAGTCCGATGATGACGACGACGACGATTTCGACGACGGCGGCGGCATGTCCATCTCGGCGCTGGAGGCCGAGTTGCGCGACGGGGTGATGGAGGTGTTGAATCTCATCGCTGCCGACTTTGGCGAATTCCGCAGCCTGCAGGACAAGCTGGTTCAGACCCGCCTGAAGGGCGAGGCGCTGAGCGCCAAGGACGAAAAGGCCTATCGCACTCTGACGGTGGCCATTTCGGATCGTCTGAAGACGATGAAGCTGAACAACAACCGCATCGAGGCGCTGGTCGAGCAGCTTTACGCGATCAACAAGCGCCTGATCGGCCTGGAAGGGCGTCTGCTGCGTCTGGCCGACAGCTACGGCATTTCGCGTCCCGAGTTCCTCAAGGCCTATTTCGGGTCCGAGTTGGACCCCACCTGGACCGACCGGATCAAGGAACAAGGCGTGCGCTGGACCAAGTTCAGCGAGAACGAAGCCAGCCAGATCGCCACCATCCGTTCCGACGTCGCCGCCGTGGCGCTGGAAGCCGGCCTGCCGATCGACGACTATCGCCGCATCGTCCAGACGGTGCAGAAGGGCGAGCGCGAAGCCCGCCAGGCCAAGAAGGAAATGGTCGAGGCCAACCTGCGCCTCGTGATCTCCATCGCCAAGAAATACACCAACCGCGGCCTGCAGTTCCTGGACCTGATCCAGGAGGGCAACATCGGTCTGATGAAGGCGGTCGACAAGTTCGAGTACCGTCGCGGCTATAAGTTCTCCACCTACGCCACATGGTGGATCAGGCAGGCGATCACCCGCTCCATCGCCGACCAGGCGCGCACCATCCGCATCCCGGTCCACATGATCGAGACGATCAACAAGATCGTCCGCACGTCGCGCCAGATGCTGCACGAGATCGGCCGCGAGCCGACCCCGGAAGAACTGGCCGAAAAGCTGGCCATGCCGCTGGAGAAGGTGCGCAAGGTCCTGAAGATCGCCAAGGAGCCGATCAGCCTCGAAACGCCTATCGGGGACGAGGAAGACAGCCATCTGGGCGACTTCATCGAGGACAAGAACGCCGTCCTGCCGATCGACGCCGCCATCCAGTCGAACCTGCGCGAGACCACGACCCGCGTTCTGGCTTCGCTGACGCCGCGCGAGGAGCGGGTGCTGCGGATGCGTTTCGGCATCGGCATGAACACCGACCATACGCTGGAAGAAGTCGGCCAGCAGTTCTCGGTGACCCGCGAACGCATCCGCCAGATCGAGGCCAAGGCGCTGCGCAAACTGAAGCATCCGTCGCGGTCGCGTAAGCTGCGCTCCTTCCTGGACAGCTGAGCCAGATCGACTGAGAGTGACAAGGGGCGGCTCCGACGGGGCCGCCCTTTTTCGTTGCCCCTGAACCGTCACCCACGGGCCGGACGTTGATCGGGCCGTGCGCCGCCCGTCTGCACGGACGCGGGACAATCCCATCCTCGGGTCAAGCCCGAGGATGACGGTGAAGTAGGGGAAAGGCGGGTACGACCATAAGCCGCCCTTTCGCCGCCACGGAATCAGTTAGGCTGGCCCCCATGATCCAGGCCGTTCGATCCCAATGGCCGCGAGCGGTTCTGCTTGTGGCGCTGGCTGTCCTGACCGGCTGCGGACGGGCTGCGCCGCCGCCGACCACCGCCTATCCAGGCCGGCCCAGCCGCTATGAAGCCCCTCTGGTCGGCGCTCTGATCGACCAGCGCGTCACCGACCAGACCCGCGCCGCCGTGATCCGCGAAGGCGCCAGCTATGGCCAGTGTCTGGCGCAGCTCAGCGCCTCGCGCGTGACTTTCAGTCCCGTGCCGAACCGCACCAACTCAGCGGTCTGCGGCCTGAAGGAGGGCGGGGTGCTGGGGCCCGACATGGGTACGGTGGCCCGCATGGCGCCGGGCGATGTCGAAATGACCTGCCAGACGGCCCTGGCGCTCAGCATCTGGCGACGACAGGTGCTGGAGCCTGCAGCCCGCGAAATCCTGGGGTCCGACGTGGTGCAGGTCGATCATTTCGGCGCCTACGCCTGCCGAAACGTCAACAATGGCGTCGGATCGAACCGCGTCAGCGCACATGCCCAGGCGGCGGCGTTCGATTTCTCAGGCGTGCGTCTGCGCGACGGGCGCCGCATCACCGTCCTGGCCGACTGGAACGGTAATGGGCCGGGCGGGGCGGCAGGCGGGCGGTTCATGCGCCGTATCCGCGATGACGCCTGCCGGATTTTCGGCACCACTCTCAGTCCCGACTACAACGCCGTCCACCGCGACCACCTGCATCTCGAAGCGACCAACACCCAGTTCTGTCGCTGAGGATCAGCCGTCGATCAGGGTTTCAAACCCGCCGAAGATCATCCGCTTGCCGTCGAACGGCATGTCCGCTCCGGCCAGACGCTCGTCCTGCATCATCTTCTCCCACGCGGCGTCGCGGGTCGCCTTGTCGGGCCAGGTGATCCAGCCGACGGCGACGGTTTCGCCTTCCTTCAGCGCCACGGCGCGGCGGAAGTCAGTCTGTGCGCCCTCCGGCACGTCCTCGCCCCAGGTCTCGGTGACCTTGAGGGCGCCGTGCTCCTTGAAGACGACGGTGCTGGCGCGCGAATGCTCCAGATAGGCGGCCCTGTTCTCGGTCGGCACGGCGATGACGGTGATGTCGAGGAAGCTCATGGTCGTTGTCCTGCTCTGGTTGGCCGTTCAATGGTCGCTGGTTTCAGGAGCGGAATGGGTTTCAGCGGCGATGCCGGCGGTGTCCATCCACATCACCTCCCAGATATGTCCGTCCGGGTCGGCGTAGCTGCGACCGTACATGAAGCCGTGGTCCTGGGGCGCGTTCGGGTCAGCGGTTCCACCAGCCTGTTCGGCCTTCGCGACAATGGCGTCCACGGCCTCGCGGCTGTCGTGGGACAGGCATAGAAGCATCTGGGCCGAAGCTTGGGCGTCGGGGATCTGGCGATCGGTGAAGGTCCGCCACTTGTCATGGGTCAGGATCATGACATGGATCACATCCGAAATGACCATGCAGGCGGCAGTGTCGTCGCTGAAGTTCGGATTCCTGACGGCGCCAACGGCCTCGTAGAAGGCGATTGACCGGTTCAGGTCTGTGACGGGCAGATTGATGAAGAGTAGTTGGGGCACGGCGTTCCTCCCATGACCATGCGCCCTGAGAGACGCTCTCAGGCCACGGTCTGCTCAATGAACGCGGAGGGCTGCCTGTAGTTCGCTATGAGAGACGCAGACGATCAGTCTTTGCCGCGCGCCGTGCAGGGTCGGTTGTCCGGGCCTGCCGCGCCTTCGCAGCGGCGGGTCGCCAGAAGGGTCTCCTCGGTTTCTGTCAGGCGGTTCCGATTGTCCGTCCCGCGCGTCAGGGTGAAGCCGTCATACAGGGCCCCGGTGGCCGTGAAGGCGCGGAAGGCGATGCGGTCAGCCTCCACGTCCAGCACCTGATAAAGCTCGGTGTCTTCGGCGACGCGGACAGGCTGGGCGCCTGCGCGATCGTTCAGGCCGTACATCTTGGAGCCGGTGACGGAGACCAGATAGACCGGACCGACCGGCTGTCCTGCGTCCGATGCGGCGCGTGAGGCGGCCGCCCCCGCCTCATTCGATACGCGGGCATAGCAGTGATCATGGCCCTGAAGCACCAGATCGACGTTGTGGCGTTCAAAGACAGGCTTCCACACCGACTTCAGCGGCTCGGTGTCTTGAGGTCTGGCGCAGGTGTAGATCGGCTGGTGCATCAGGACGATGTTCCATCGCGCCTTGCTGGCCGCCAGGGTCTGATCCAGCCACGTCGTCTGAGCCTCCAGCGTGCCCATATCCAAGGCCGAGGCGCCATCCAGAACCACGAAGCGCGCGCCCTGATAGTCGAAGAAGTATGAGGTCGCCTCGGCGCCTGCCGCGCCGTTGGCGGGCAGGGCGTGGTGGGGTCTCCAGCCTGGACCCAGTTCGCGCCGCTCGGACCCGTCGGCGGCGATCACGTCTCGATACTCGTGGTTGCCCGCGGCGACGGCCTGCGGAATCATGGCGAAGGCATATCCGCCCGCCTCGGCCCATTCGCCGTATTCGTCGTCGGCCGCCTTGGTCTCGCGTTGGGCGATCTGGTCCCCGGCATGGACGGCCAGATCAACAGGGCCGGAGGACAGGAAGCCCTGGCGGATGACGCGGGAACCGATCTCCAGAATGTCGTTCTGGGTGTCGCCGAAATAGAGGAAGCGGAACGGCGCGGCTTCGGCCTTGGCGGTGGTGAAGGCCAGCCACTCGCTCCAGCCGTCCGCCGCGCGGACCCGGTACACATAGCGTGCGCCCGGCGTCAGGCCGGTGAAACGGACATGGTGGTGATGGGCCGCGCCGTTGTCGGTGGTCGAAGCCAGGGTTTCGCCGCTGACCGTGCGGGCGCCCAGGGCCAGGGACGGGCCAGAGATGTCCAACGCGATCTGCGCTTCGCTCGTGGTCTGACGGGTGTCGGTGCGCCAGGCGACGGCCATCTCACGCGCGGCGTCGGCGCCGGGGAACAGCACGATGCGATCAGCCCAGCCCTTGGCGGCGTATCGGCTGTTCGGCGCTTGCACGGCTGTGGATTGGGCGTCTGCGCGGACCTGAGCCTGAGCCGCATTGGCCGCCAGCAAGGCGCATAAGGCCGTGGTCAAAAGTCGTTTGCGCATGACGCCCCCGTTTGTCTGATCCAGCGGCTAGGGGGTGTTCACGTAGGTCACGCGACGCGACAGTGACAGTTCCGCGAAACTCGCTCCGTCGGCCTGCGACTGTGCGTCGCGCAGCCCTCGCCTCACGTCAGGATGTCCAGCAGGGTTCCGGTCATGTCGTCTGCGGTCTTGACCACGGCGGCGTTGGCGGAAAAGGCGGCCTTGGCCTGCATTCCCTCGACGGCTTCTTCAGCCAGTTTGTCCAGAGGCGCGGCGGCGGTTCGGCGCGCGCTGTTCTCGAAACGCGCCTGGGCGTCCATCATTCCGGCGGCGGCGACGGGCAGACTTCGCATGGCGTTTCCTCCCTGCCAGGTTCGGTTCAGTCGCAAAAGTGCGCTTTCAGGTCAACATCGCCTGAAGGAACAGGGTGAACGGCGTTTTCCGCCCCGCTTAGGCCTTTATCCGTGTATAGGGCGCTTCTCATTCGCCCGGCCTGAGGTCTGTCCTCGGCCGGGCGCGGTCGTTTCGGCGACCGCCCTTGTCCGTTTGCCCAGGTATCCGATGCCCTTTCCCGCCGTCCACCCCGCGCTCGACCGCGCCCTCATCAACAAGGGCTATGCCGAGCCGACCCCCGTCCAGGCCGCCGTTCTGGAGGCCGAGCACACTGAGCGCGACATGCTGGTCTCGGCCCAGACGGGTTCGGGCAAGACGGTGGCCTTTGGTCTGGCCGCTGCGCCGACCCTGCTGGGCGACAAGCCGATCTTCGGCCCCGGCGGCGCGCCGCTGTGCCTGGCCATCGCCCCGACCCGCGAACTGGCCATGCAGGTCGCGTCCGAGCTTCAGTGGCTGTACGCCGACTCCGGCGCCAAGATCGCCACCTGCGTCGGCGGCATGGATGCCCGTCGTGAAGCCCGCGCCCTCAGCTTCGGCGTTCATATCGTCGTCGGCACGCCGGGCCGCCTGAAGGATCACATCGACCGGGGCAATCTGGACCTGTCGGAGCTGAAGGTCGCCGTCCTGGACGAAGCCGACGAGATGCTGGATATGGGCTTCCGCGAGGATCTGGAGTTTATTCTGGATCAGGCCCCGGCCGAACGCCGCACCCTGCTGTTCTCGGCGACCATCGCGCGCGATATCGCCACCCTGGCCAAACGCTATCAAAAGGACGCGGTCCGCATCGACGCGACCGACAAGACGCGCCAGCACGCCGACATCGAATACCGCGCCTATCGCATCGCGCCCAACGAGATCGAACACGCGGTGGTCAACACCCTGCGCTGGTTCGAGGCACCGCGCGCCATGGTCTTCTGCTCGACGCGCGACAGCGTGCGTCACCTGCAATCCTCTCTGCTGGAGCGCGGCTTCTCGACCGTGTCCCTGTCGGGCGAAATGGGCCAGCGCGAGCGCACCGACGCGCTGCAGTCGCTGCGTGACGGCCGCGCCCGCGTCTGCGTCGCCACCGACGTCGCCGCGCGCGGTCTGGACCTGCCGGACCTGGGGCTGGTCATCCACGCCGAACTGCCGATGAACCGCGCGGGTCTGTTGCACCGTTCGGGCCGGACGGGCCGGGCGGGCAAGAAGGGCGTGTCGGTGATGCTGGTGCCGCACTCGCGTCGTCGCAAGGCCGAGCGGCTGATGGACGAAGCCGGCGTCGACGCCGTCTGGTCGGGCGCGCCGACCTTCGACGAGATCCGCAAGGCCGATGAAGGCCGTCTGCTGTCGCCCGAATTCTTCGAGGCCGATGTCACCGACGAAGACATGATCGTCGCCAAGCGGATGATCGCCGAGCGCACGCCCGACGAGATCGCCGCCGCCCTGGTGCGCCTGCTGCGCAAGGAACAACCGGCGCCGGAAGAGCTGTCCGATCCGGGCGCTGATCGCGGCCCCGCCAAGCGCGACCGTCTGGTCCGCAACGACGACGGCACGACGGCTCAACCCTGGCCGGGCGAGCGTCTGGGCGCCGACGACGTGGTCTGGTTCCGCATGGATGTGGGGCGCAACAAGAACGCCGACCCCAAATGGCTGATCCCCCTGATCTGCCGCCTCGGCGGCGTCTCCAAACCCCAGATCGGCGCCATTCGCACCTTCCCGGAGGAGACCCGCTTCGAGATCGCCAAGACGCACGAGAAGGCGTTCCGCGACGCCGTCGCCGCCTCGAACGACGAAGTGAAGATCACGCCGTCCGAAGCCCCGACGCCGGGTTCGATGAAAGCCGGTCGTTTCGCCGGCAAGCCGCGTCGCGAAGACGGAGACCGTCCGTTCAAGAAGACCCCGTACAAGCGCGCCGACGGCGGCGAGGGCGATAGCCGCCCGCCGTTCAAGAAGAAGCCCTGGCCCCCCAAGGCGGCTGAAGGCGGCAGGCCCTCCGGCGACAAACCCTTCGCCAAGAAGCCCTTCAAGCCCAAGCCCGGCTTCAGCAAGGGCGGCAAGTCCAAGTCGAACGGTTGATTTTCAGAGCCCCTCCTTCGCACGCGCGGCGGAGGGGTTCTTGCAACTGACCGCATACCGGCGCAACCTCAGCGCATGACCAGTCCGTCCGCGCCAGAGGGTCGGTTCGCCTCATTTGAGGCCTTCTACCCCTATTACATCCATGAGCATTCCAACCGGACATGCCGTCGCATCCATGTGGTCGGGACGGCGCTGGTGATCGTGGCCTTTGTCGTCTTTCTGGCGACGCGGAACCCGTGGTGGCTGCTGGCCATGCCTCTGGTGGGCTATGGCTTCGCCTGGGTGGGGCATTTCTTCTTCGAGAAGAACCGGCCTGCGACCTTCAAATATCCGCTGTGGAGCTTGATGGGCGATTTCCGCCTCTTCTTTGAAACCGTAACCGCCAGGCGCCGTTTCTGACGCCGGCGAACAGCTGTGCTTGGACCCTGCACGGTGTCGCAAAACAGGCTATGGTCGTCTGTGACCTGGGGTCGCAATCGGAGGACCATCTATGAAGACTATCGCCATCGTGACAGCGGCGGCCATGCTGCTGACGCCGGGGGTGAGCCTGGCTCAGAAAAGCGGCGGACGTCCCGACGCCTCGCTTGAGCCGAACTACGGAACCGTGAACCTGCGCGCGGGGTTCACGCCGGATCCGTACACCAAGGAAATGCTGGCGGGAGGCTCCGTCCAGGCGTCTTCGGTCAAATCGGGCTGTGAAGGCCTGGTCAGCGCCGCGCCCGACTTGCAGGTGAACTACCGCGCGGGTTCGTCGGACCTGACGTTTAAACTGACGGCTTCGGAAGACACCACGCTGCTGATCAGCAGCCCGAACGGTCGCTGGTTCTGCGACGACGATTCCGGCGGCGATCTTGATCCGCTGATCACGATCAGCAGTCCGGCCAGCGGCCGCTACAACATCTGGGTCGGCACCTATAATGACAGCATGGTCCAATCGACCCTGATGGTCAGCGAACTGGGCGCTGCAGCCCTCGCCAACGGCGGCGAGGATCACAGCCATGGCGACGGGCCGGACGTCGATCTGACGCCCAACTATGGTTCGGTGAACCTGCGCGCGGGGTTCACCCCGGATCCCTACACCAAACAGATCATGGCGGGCGGGTCCATTCCGGCCGAACGGGCGAAGTCTGGCTGTGTCGGCAATGTCAGCGCAGCTCCGGATTTCCAGATCTTTTATGACCGCGCAGGCGACGCCGACCTGACGTTCAAGAACATCTCCGACAGCGACACCACCCTGTTGGTCAATACGCCGAATGGCCGTTTCTATTGCGACGACGATTCTGCTGGCGATCTGAACCCCAAGGTGACCATCACCAACCCTCAGAACGGCCGCTACGACATCTGGGTCGGCACCTATGGCGACCAGATGATCCAGTCGACGCTGCAGGTCACTGAACTGGACGACTGATCCGGTTCATCGCGACCACAATTGAAGACGC
>CAUQZC010000014.1:0-90763 GCA_963522565.1 uncultured Brevundimonas sp.
CCACGAAGCCTGTCGCACAAAGACAGAACCGCCGACTTCACAGCGAAGTCGGCGGATTTGTCTATTTGCAACTATGGATTGGATTTCGCGTCTGTTGTTGCGTGATTTCAGTCATTTGTGGTTGATAATACAGCCAGTGAGGGTCACAACCCTCTGGGAGTGTTTCGGCGCACTCCATTTCTCGCCGACGTAGCGCGTGGCATGTGTAGTGACCAAGGTTAGCAGAAAACGTCTTGGCTGATCTTCGCTCATCTTCTCGAACAATGTCCGGCCGTCGGCGACGGCGGCATCGCCTCAGGGCCGAGGCGTCGGTGCGGGCGCCCAAGGTTGCGCCAATTGTTCGTCCGCGTTCCAGGGCCCAGCCGTTCACGGTTCCGGAGCCCGGTTTTCACCAGCGCGAGCCTGGACTGCACGGAAGGCGTTTTCTGATCGTCACAGCCCCGTTTGGCGGTTTCGGCTGCGCCTTGGCCAAGGTGCTTGAAGCGCGTGGCGCCCAGGTCAACAGGATGATCTTCAATGCTGGAGACGCCCTCAACTGGGTGCGGTCAGGCGGGATCGTCTTCCGTGCGGCGCCCGACGTTTGGGCGCGCGAGATCCATGAGCGCCTGGCCGCATTCACCGACGTCGTCGTCTTTGGTGAAGGCGGTTTATACAATCGGGCTGTTCTATCGGCGGCGGAAACGCTGAAGCCGCGGGTTTGGGTGCTTGAGAACGGCTATTTCCGGCCTGATTGGATTACGGTCGAACGCAACGGCGTAAACGGCTCCAGCGCCTTGCCGCGTTTCCGTGACGCCTATCCCGAATCCGTATCTGAACCGCCGATCATGCGTCATGTCGGCAAGATACTGCCGCACCACATCGTCAACATCAGCCTGTACCATATAGCGCAAGGCCTAGGTGCGATGGTGTTTCCCCGCCAGGATATCCACTACTCCGTTTCTCCTCTGCGTCAGTCGCTTGGCCATATCCGGCGGTATGTGGGTCTGGCCTTCCATCGACCTGAGAACTGCGACGCGGACCTTATTGCTTCGCGCGGGCCTTTTTTCATTGCCTGCCTTCAGCGTGAGGGTGATGCGCAGTTGCTGCGGTATTCTCGTTACGTCGATAACACGGCTTTCCTGACTGCGGTGTTGAACAGCTTCTCTCAGTGCGCCGACGCTGGTGATCGGCTGGTTGTGAAAAATCACCCTCTGGACCCTGGGCTGGTTGATCTGCGGGCGGTGACCATGAGGCTGGCGGCGCAATGCGGTCTGGAAGGGCGTGTTGACTTCATTGACGGCGGCAACCTGGCCCAACTGTGCCGGAATTCCCGTGGCATGGTGGTCAATAATTCCAGCGCCGCCCTGTCCGCCCTCGGCTTTCATACGCCGGTCAAGGTGCTGGGCGACGCCTTCTTTGATTTCGACGGACTGACGGACCAAAAGCCCCTGGATGAGTTCTGGTCGGCGCCAGAGGCGCCTGATCCTGACCTTTTCACGCGTTTCCGCGCTCATGTGATCAGCCAGAGCCAGGTCAACGGCAATTATCACGAACCTCGCGCCATAAGGCCCACTGCCGAGGGCGTCGCCGACATGTTCGAGCGCGTTTCCAGGAGGTGACAGTCCCCGGGCTGACTGTGGCCTTGGCGCCACCTTTGATGACTGTCATTTTTCTGTCACATAACTGTCGCCCGACGTTTTAACATCTCTCCTAGAGGGAGGGCTGATTTCGACAGACGGTGTTGTCTGTCGCCTTTGGCCTTAACAGCCTCATCTGGGGATAGATGTATGTTCAACCGTAAACGCCTGTTCTGGGCGACCACGGCGCTCGTGGGTTCGCTCGCCGCCGCTGGCGCCGCCTCCGCGCAATCGACTGCGACCCAATCGGTTGAAGACGTTGTCGTCACGGGCCAGCGCGGTCCTCGCAACATCGATGGCGCCATCGTGGCGGAAACCGTCGGCAAGTCGCGTTCGACGGTCACGCAGGAATTCATCGAAACCCAGGCCGCAGGTCAGACGATCAACGAAGTTCTGAACCTGGTTCCGGGCATGAGCTTCACCAACAACGACGCCTATGGTTCATCGGGCGGCAACATTCGCCTGCACGGCTTCGACGGTCCGCGCATCTCGCAGACTTTCGACGGCATGCCGCTGAACGACTCGGGCAACTATTCGCTGTATTCGAACCAGCAATTGGACAGCGAACTGATCGGCTCGGCTTCGGTCAACACCGGCACGACCGACGTTGATTCCCCGACGGCCTCGGCCTCCGGCGGCACCATCAACATGTCCTCGATCGCTGTTCCGTCGGAGTTCGGCGGCCGCATCAAGGGCTCGCTGGGCGACAGCGACTTCCGTCGGGTCTTCGCTCAGCTGAACACGGGCGAAGTGGGTCCCTTCGGCACCCGCGCCTGGCTGGCCTATTCGGATCAAGCGTACGACAAGTACAAGGGTCTGGGCGAACTGCACAAAACTCAATACAATTTCAAGATCTTCCAGCCGATCCGCGACAATGGCGACTTCGTCTCGCTGGCCGGTCACTGGAACCGCAACCGCAACAACAACTATGCGGACCTGCAACTGCAGCGCAACGCTGACGGTTCGGCCAGCCTGGCCAATGGCGTGACCTGGAACAGCGACTTCGACACGAGCTACACGGCTCCGACTTATCGCAACGGCCAGGCCGACGTTGATGGCAACGGCAACCGTTTCTGGGCTCTGCGTCAGAACCCCTCGGACACGGGCAACCTGCGCGCCCAGTCGCGCTTCACCCTGCGTGACAACCTGATCTTCACCTTCGATCCGTCGTTCCAGTACACGCTGGCGACCGGTGGATCGGGTCAGTTCGTCCTGTCGGAAACTGACCGTTTGATCCGCGGCTCCAAGACCACGGGCGGCGTTGACCTGAACGGTGACGGCGACACGCTGGACAGCGTCCGCGTCCACTCGACAAACAACACCCACACTCAACGCTACGGCATCAGCTCGTCGCTGATCTGGAAGCTGTCGGACACGCAGACTCTGCGCGCCGCTTACACGCTGGATGACGCTCGTCACCGCCAGACCGGCATGTATGGTCGGGTTGATTTCTCCAACCCGTCTGAGCCGCACTTCTTCGATCCGTTCGCCGGCCTGCGTGACACGGGACACCGTGTCGTCAATCTGGACGGCTACGAGCTGCGTGCGCGTGACCGTCTGTCCTACGCCACACTGAACCAGTTCGCGGTGGAATACGCCGGTCGCTTCCTTGACGATGCGCTGCGCGTCAACGTCGGCCTGCGCGTGCCGTACTTCAAGCGTGAGATGAACCAGAACTGCTACTCGCAGTCCAAGAGCAGCTCGGTTGTCTGCACGACTGAAACTGCGGTCAAACAGACGGACGGCACCTACAAGGTCGGCACGCGCACGCAGAGCTATATTGCTCCTTATTCGCGTGACGTGAAGTTCGATGACGTGCTGCCGAACGTGAACGTCAGCTGGAACTTCTCTGGCGCTCAGTCGGTCTACGCCTCTTTCGCTCAGTCGCTGACCCTGCCGCGCACCGACAACCTGTACACCGTCTTCTTCGACGCCAAGGGCGAAATCACCTCGCCGATCACCGCGCCGGAAAAGACCACGACCTACGACCTGGGCTACCGTTACCAGACGGGGACCCTGATCGCCTCGGCCAACGTCTGGTACACCGAGTTCAAGAACCGCATCGTGTCGCGCTACGACCAGGATCTGGGCGTTTCGTTCGACTCGAACGTCGGTGACGTGAAGCTGTACGGCTTCGACTCGCAGGTCGGCTGGTCGCCGATGGAAGGTCTGTCGCTGTACGCCACCGCTTCGTACACGGACTCGGAAATCGCCAACGACTATCTGGACGGCACGACCCTGATCAAGACGGGCGGCAAGTCGCTGACCGAGACGCCGGATTGGACCTTCGGTGGTCGCGTTCAGTACGAAACCGGCCCGCTGCAACTGGGCGCTCAGGTCAAGTACACCGGCGAGCGTTGGGTGACCGACGTCAACGACCTGTATACTGAGGCCTATACGGTTGTTAACGCCGACGCCAAGTTCGACCTGGGCTACTTCGGTTATAAGAACTCCAGCCTTGATCTGCGTGTCGTTAATCTGCTTGACGAGAAGTACTTCGGTTCGATCTCGGGTGCGACGGACGCGTCCAAGTCCACCTATGCCTATCGTGGCGCGCCTCGGACGATCCAGGCGACGGTCACCTACGCCTTCTAATCGCGTAGAGGCTTAAGATGACGAAGGGCGGTCCGGTGACGGGCCGCCCTTTTTCTTTGGCGGTTCGGGCGTTGAAGTCGGGGGCTCTAGGGGCCATATGGCGCGGCTCGCGTTTCGTCCCGGATATCCCGCCGGATCAATGACAGGATCAGTTCGCCGATGACCGCTCCCATCCCTGCCGCCATCCCCGCAGAGTGGGCTCCGCACCGCGCCATGTGGGTGGGTTGGCCGACCCATGCCGAATATTGGTTCGAGCACCTGGAGCGGGCTCGCGACGAGGTCGAGGGACTGGTGCTGGCTCTGGCCGGGCCGGGGCGTGAGCAGGTCAAGCTGATGGTCGGCAGCGAAGCGGCCCTTTCGGGCGCCCAGGCGCGTTTTGCGGGCGTCGCCAACGTGGAGGTCGTGCCGGGGCGTTTCGGCGACATCTGGCTGCGCGACACCGGCCCGATCTTTGGTGCAGGCTCCCGGACGGCGGCTGCCTTCAAGGTCAACGGCTGGGGCGGCAAGTACGACATGGCGGGCGACGACGAGGTCGCGGGCCAGATCGGCGAACACTCTGGCGTGCCCCTGACGTGGAACGATTTCGTGCTGGAAGGCGGTTCGCTGGATCATGACGGGGAGGGCACGGTCCTGACCACGCGCCAGTGCGTGCTGAACCCCAATCGCAATCCAGGCTGGAACCAGGATGAGGCCGTGGCTGCGGCGGCGCTGGAACGGGCGGTGGGCGCCAAGGTCGTGATATGGCTGGGCGACGGCCTGCTGAACGACCATACGGACGGCCATGTCGACAATCTGGCGCGTTTCGTCGCGCCGGGCGTCGTCGCCTGCCCGATCGCCTGGGGCCAGAAGGATCCGAACGCCGAGGTCTATGACGCCACGGCGCGCGATCTGTCGGCTGTGACAGATGCAAGCGGCCGCAAGCTGAAGGTCGTACGCATCCCGTCTCCGGGCCTGGTGCTGGACGAGGACGAACGCCCGATCCCGGCCAGTCACATGAACTTCCTGATCGCCAATGGCGCGGTGATCGTGCCGACCTATGGCGACGATCAGGCCGCGCGCTTCGCCTGTGAAGCCCTGGCCGACGCCTTCCCGAATCGCGAGATCATTCCGTTGCCGTCCAGCGCGATCCTGACTGGCGGCGGTTCCTTCCACTGCATCTCCCAGCAGGAGCCCGCATGACCCGCACCATCACCGTCGCCGGCATCCAGACCTCCTACGGGGACGACCTGCAGGCCAATATCGACAGGACGGTCGGCTTTATCCGCGAGGCGGCGTCGAAAGGTGCGCAGGTGATCCTGCCGTCGGAGCTGTTTCAGGGGCCGTATTTCTGCGTGTCGCAGGAGGAGCACTGGTTCACCCACGCCTATGAATGGCGTGAACACCCGTGTGTCACGGCGCTGTCGCCGGTGGCGAAAGAATTGGGCGTCGCCATCCCTGTCTCGATTTTCGAGAAGGACGGGCCGCAGTATTACAACTCGCTGGTCATGCTGGATGCGGACGGCGAAGCGCTGGGCGTCTATCGCAAGAGCCATATTCCTGACGGTCCTGGCTATCAGGAGAAGTATTATTTCCGGCCGGGCGATACGGGTTTCAAGGTCTGGAACACTCGGTTCGGCAAGGTCGGTGTCGGCATCTGCTGGGACCAGTGGTTCCCGGAAGCGGCGCGGGCGATGATGCTGCAGGGCGCGGACGTGCTGATGTATCCGACCGCCATCGGCACCGAGCCGCACGATGCGACCCTGCATACGGCCGAGCCGTGGCGACGCGCCATGCAGGGTCATGCGGTGTCGAACGCCGTGCCGGTCGTCGGCGCCAACCGCATCGGCCATGAGACGGTGACCGAGCCGGGCCAGACCTTCTATGGCCATTCCTTCATCACCGATCAGCAGGGCGCGCTGGTCGAAAGCCTTGGGGCGGATGAAGAGGGCGTTCTGGTTCACAGCTTCGATCTGGATGAACTGGACAAATACCGTGCGGCGTGGGGCTTCTTCCGCGATCGGCGGACGGATCTGTATGGATCGCTGGTGGGCGGGCGTTAAGTTTTCTGGCGATTGGCGAGAAGCGCAACAACGACGCCGCCTCCGACCAGAAGCAGAAGGCACATCAGGAAGAGGACGGGCTGAGCCTTTACGCCCTGGATCAGGCCCGGGATGCGGTCGCCACGCGTCGCCAGACTCAGAAAGAGCATGGCTGGCGCGAAGCTGATGGCGATCCCGAAAAACTTCAAGCTGCGGCTGGTTTGACCCGCCATCGCCGCACCGACTGTGGTCAGCACGCCGGCCGTCACGCCGATAGCCACGTTCGTCGCCGTATGGTCGATCTTGATGAGCTCCTTGGAGATGGTGACGGCGCTTGCGCTCAAAAGGGCAAACAGCGGCGTCAGCCACGGCAGCGGGTCCGCTTTCGCCTTTTCGACGATGCTTCCGCCAATGCGGACGATCGTGACGACAGCTCCGGCTCCTATGGCGATCCAGACCGCCTGAACCATGATGATGTCGACCGGTGCGTTTGAGGCCGTCATCGCCATTGCCGTCACTATGCTGGCGCCGATGCCGATAATGGCCGCCTTGATGATTTCGACGATGCCCAATAGCGCCAGAAGGCCTACGATCATCAGGACGACGCCGAATGCGGCCCAGAACCAGTTCTCTCGATTGTTTGTCATGTCTGCGCGAGCCCCGATGGTGAGAGCGGGGAAGGTAGCACTACAGACGAATATTGCTCAGGTTGTTCTGATCCAATCCTGGATATGTTTGCTCAGTCAGCCCCGCAGCGCCTCCACCGCCGCGACCAGACGGTCCAGATCGGCCGGGCTGGACAGGCGGTGGTCCCCGCCATCGATCAGGTCCAGCCGTACGTCGCCGCCGGTCAGGCGTTCGATCAGTTCGAGCTGATGGCGCCATGGCACCACGTCGTCGGCGCGGCCCTGAAGAATATGGACGGGGGCGGTGATGTTTATCGCGCCGTCCAGCAGCAGCCAGTCGCGCGCCTCTTCGAACATCCGTTGCGTCAGGACGTATTCGCCCAGGCCTTCCTCGACGATCAGGGTCTCGCCCTCGCGCAGGATGGCCTGGCGCTCGTGATCGGCCAGGCCGGGCCACATCAGCCGCTCGGTGAAGTCCTGAGCCGGATTGACCAGCACCAGACCCTTGATCCGATCGGGCCGGGCCAGGGTCGCCAGCAGCGAAACCCAGCCGCCCATCGAAGATCCGACGGGGATCACCGGCCCTTCCAGGCTGTCGATCAGGGCGACGGCGTCCTCGCGCCAGCGGCCGATGGTCGCCTGTCGCCAGTCGCCCGAGGACTGGCCGTGGGCGAAATGATCGTAGCGGATGTAGCTCCAACCCCGCTCGCGCGCCGCCGCATCCAGCGCCAGGGCTTTGGTCCCCTCCATGTCGGAGCGGAATCCGCCAACCCAGATGACGGTGGGGCCGTCGCCGCGGACGCGTTTCAAGGCCAGGGTTTCGCCGTCGGGCCGGGGCAGGGTCTGGATGTCGGTCATGGCCTTCTTTTGCCGCGTGTTTCGCATTCCGTCACCCTCTGCGCCCTGTCTTCGTCATCCTCGGGCTTGACCCGAGGATCGGGCGTGACGCACACGGATGACTGATAGGCGGTTCCGGCCGCAGCCCGCGTTCCGCATCGCACGCGGGGCGCTTCCGATCCTCGGGTCAAGCCTCGAGGATGACGGAGGAAGATTTGTCCGCACCCCAGGTCCTGTTCGTCACCTCCAACCGAATCGGCGACTGTGTCATCTCGTCCGGCGTGATCCGCGAGATCACGCGGCAGGTTCCGGGCGCCGAAATCACGGTCGCCTGTGGCCGCCCGCCCGCGCCCTTCTTTCGAAATGCGCCGGGCGTGGTGCGCACCATCATTCTCGACAAGAAGAAACTGTCCGGCCACTGGTTCGATCTGTGGGCTCAAGTGCGTTCGACGCGTTGGGATCTGGTGATCGACATTCGCGGATCGGCCCTGTCGTATCTGATCCCGGCCAGACGCCGCATCGTCTATAATCGTCGGTGGGAGACCGGCCTGCGCAAGGTCGAGATGGTGTCGCGCCTGATGGGCTCGCCGACGTCGCTGGACCCGGAAATCTTCCTCGACGATCAGGCCCGCGCCGAGGCCGCCGCCGTCATCGATCCGCAACTGGCCGGGGGCGCTGGTCCCGGCCCCATAATTGCGCTGGCCCCCATCGCCCATCAGCCGGGCAAGAGCTGGCCCGCCGACCGCTGGGGCGCGCTGGTCGAGAGGCTGAAAGCCGAGCCGCGTTTCGATGGCTGGCGTTTCATGCCGGTCGGCGGGCCAGGCGACCGCCCGCCCGCCACGCCTGCGCTGGAGGCCGCAGGGCCGCGAGGCGTCGACTTCGTGGGCAAGGGCGACATTCTGGCCTCCGCCGCCGCCATCGACCGCGCCGATCTGTTCGTCGGCAATGACAGCGGCCTGATGCACGTCTCGGCGGCGTTGGGCCGTCCGACGCTGGGGCTGTTTGGTCCGACGGAATGGTGGCTGTATGGACCGTGGGGGCCAAAGGCCCGAACGGCGGCCTCGAACGAGACGCGGGGCCAGTTCGCCCCCATTGAAGATCTGACGGTCGATCATGTGTTCGAGGCCGTGCTGGCCCTGCACGACGCCTATATCGTCGAGACGCCCGCCAAGCCTTGAAAAACCGGGTCTCGGGGCGCATATTGCCGACCCTGTGGGAAACGTGGCGACCGCCGCGCCTTTCCGCGCATCGAAAAACACGCTTCTTCTGACCACATAAGGAAACGACGCCCATTCGCCGTCCCATGCAAGCGCCACCCGTAAAAGACGGGCCGCGTATGAACCAGGATATCCGCGCCCCTCGCGTTCTGCTCATCGACCAGAACGGCGAAAAACAAGGCGTCATGCCCACCTCCGCCGCGCTTGAAGCCGCCGAGGAAGCCGGGATGGACCTGGTCGAGATCGTCTCCACCTCCGAGCCGCCGGTGGCCAAGATCCTCGATTACGGCAAGCACCGTTTCCAGGAACAGAAGAAGAAGGCCGAACAGCGCAAGCGCCAGAAGGTCGTCGAGCTGAAGGAAATCAAGCTCCGTCCGAACATCGACACCCATGACTATGAGGTGAAGGCCAAGGCCATGCACCGCTTCTTCGACGAGGGCGACAAGGTGAAGGTCACCTTGCGCTTCCGTGGTCGTGAAATGGCGCACCCGGAACTTGGCATGAAGTTGCTGCACAAGGTGCAGGCCGACTTTGACGAAGTCGCCAAGGTCGAGTTCGCGCCCAAGATGGAAGGCCGCCAGATGATCATGATCCTGGCGCCACGCTGACCGAGACGTTGCATTGCTGATTTGAAAACCCCCGCCCGGAAACGGTTGGGGGTTTTCTTTATCGCGTCATGCGGGTTTCAGTTGCAACTGCAGGGCTGATCGTCTGAATGTGGCCCCCGGCTAAGGGGGTGTTCTGGATGTTGCGGTTGTGGCTGAGGGCGGTCGCGCTGGCGGGTGTTCTGGTTTGCGGTGGTGTGACGGGGGGCGTCCGGGCGCAAACGCCGCCTCTATCCGCCTATGGCGCTGAGCCCGCCATTGAGATGATCAGTCTGTCGCCGAGCGGCGATCGGATCGCGCGGATCACCGTCGTGGGTGAACAGCGGGCTGTCGCAGTCTCTGATTTCAAGAATGGCGGTCTCATTTTTCGCGCCAGGGTCGGCGACGCTAAGGTTCGTGACCTGATGTGGATCGGCGAGCAGCGGATTTTAGTCGTCACGTCCCAGACGCGCAGCATCCCTACGATCGGCGTGCCGCGCACCGAGCTTTACTTCGGCCTGATCGTGGATGTGGACAAGGGCAAGACGGTCCAGGCCCTGGATCGGACGGAGAATGTGGTTTCGGTTCTTTACGGCCCCGCCGCGGTCCGTCGAGTGGGCCAGGAGGCGGCGCTCTATGTTCGCGGCGTGGGGTTGGGGTGGGAGGCCAGCAGGAATCTCTATCGGATCGATCTGAACACAGGGCGCGGGCGGTCCGTCGCTTCGATGGACCATGAGATCAAGGACTATGTGCTGGACGGCGACGGTCAGGTGATCGCCATGGGGCGGTATGTTGAGCGTCGCGGTCGCTGGACCCTGATGCTGCCGCGCGCCAACCGTTCGGGGTTCCGTGAGGACTGGAGCCTGGATGCGCCGATCGACACCCCTGACCTGATGGGCATGGGCCGAAGCCCGCGCACCATCATCCTTTCAGCCATGCGCCCTGACCTCGCCGATGCAACGGGTGCATCCGAAGACGGCTACACCCTGTTCGAGGTGAATGTGGATAGTGGGGCGTGGACCCGCCTGCCTTTCGAAACCCATCCTGACTTCATGATCCGTCACCCCGTGACCCGCCTGCTGATCGGCGCGGGATGGGTTGAGGACGATGGCGTGCGCTATGAATTTATCGAACCGACGTCGGCGCGGCGCTGGGCCTCCATCGAACGCGCTTTCGTCGGTAAACGACCCAAGCTGGTGTCCTGGAACGACGAACTGAACCAGGTGATTGTTTTCACCGACGTAGGCGAGGCGGGCCTCTATCAGATCGTCGATTTTCGAACGGGCCGGGCTGATGTCCTGGCGACGGCTTATCCCGCCATTGCCGATGATCAGGTGGGGGCGATCAAGCCTATCCAATACGAGGCGGCCGATGGGTTGGAAATTCCTGGCTATCTGACCCTGCCGCCTGGCGTCGCCGAGCCGAAGGGACTGCCGCTTGTCGTGCTGCCCCATGGCGGTCCGGCGTCGCGCGACACTATCGGCTTCGACTGGTGGGCGCAGGCGCTGGCGTCGCGAGGCTATGCGGTGTTGCAGCCTAATTTCAGAGGTTCGACCGGTAATGGCGCCGCCTTCATGGAAGCTGGCTACGGCGAGTGGGGGCGCAAGATGCAGACCGATCTGTCTGACGGCGTGCGATGGTTGGCGGGGCAGGGAATCATCGATCCGGGCCGTGTCTGCATCGTCGGGGCCAGTTATGGGGGGTACGCCGCCATGGCCGGGGTGACGATCGACCGCGGCGTCTATCGTTGCGCCGTTGCTGTCGCTGGGGTTTCAGACCTGCGCCGGATGGTGAATTGGACGGCGCGGCAGGAGAGCCGCAGCGACAGCCAGACCGTTCGCTACTGGAATCGATTCATGGGGGCGGACAAACTCAACGACCGCGCCCTGGACGCCTTGTCGCCGGCCTATTTGGCCGCAGGGGTGGAAAGCCCGCTGTTGTTGATCCACGGACGTGACGACACCGTGGTTCCCATCGAGCAAAGCCGGGTCATGGCCGACGCCATGCGCCGTGCGGGCAAGCCGATAGAACTGATCGAACTGGCTGGGGAGGATCATTGGCTGTCTCGCACAGAAACGCGGCAGCGGATGTTGGTCGAGACCGTGCGGTTCTTGGAGTTGAACAATCCGGTTCAGTAGGCGCGTGACCCGTTCGTGCTTCTCCATCGGGCGCCATAGGGCTAAGGCGGGCGCATGATCCCGTCCTCCAAAGCCCCGCCCGCAGTCGGCGGCCCGGCCCTGGCCGTGCTGTTCGGCACAGTGTTCATCAACCTGGTCGGGTTCGGACTGGTGGTGCCGCTGCTGCCCTTCTTCGCCCAGAGCCTGAAGGCTGAGGCTTGGCAGATCACCCTGATGTTCTCGGCCTATTCGCTGGGCCAGTTCTTCGCCGAGCCCTTCTGGGGACGGCTGTCGGACCGGATCGGGCGCAAGCCCGTCCTGCTGGTGACCCTGATCGCCAATGCCTTGGGCTATCTGATGTTGGCCTTCGTGCCCAACATCTGGCTGGCCATCGCCGTGCGGCTGTTCACGGGGCTGGGCGCTGGCAATATCTCGACGGTGCAGAGCTATGTGGCGGATGTGACGCCGCCCGAGAAGCGCGCGGGACGGATGGGGCTGATCGGCGCCGCTTTCGGCCTGGGCTTCATCGTCGGGCCGGGGCTGGGTGGTCTGCTGACGCAGCCTCAACTGGGGCATATCGGCTATCAACTGCCCATATTCGTTGCGTCGGCGCTGGCGGCGCTGGCGGCTGTGGGCGTGGTCGTCCTCCTGCGTGAGAGCCGCGCCAAGGCCGATCCCGCCGCGTCGCGTCCTGCCTTCCTGTCGGGCCTGACATTCGCCCGCGACAATCCGGTGGTGTCGCGGGTGCTGATCGTGACCCTGATCTATATGGCGGGCTTTTCGGCGATGGAGAGCGTGTTCGGCCTTTGGGCCGAGAGCCGCTATCAATGGGGCGCGCGAGAAGTGGGGCTGAGCTTCATGATCGTGGGCATCGTCTCGACCCTGAACCAGGGCTTCTTCGCTGGAAAACTGGCGCGGCGGTTCGGCGAATCGCGGGTGCTGGCGGTCGGAATGCTGCTGTTCGGAGCGTCGCTGGTGCTGCAGGTGATTTCACCCGTGGCCTGGTTCCCGGCGACGCGTCTGGAACTGGGCGCTCTGTCGATCCCGATCGTGCAGGGCTGGATCATTCCGATCGTCATGGCCTTTGGCGCCTGCGGCATGTCGCTGGCCATGCCAAACATCTCGGCCATGATCAGCCGCGCCTCGCCGCCTGACCGGCAGGGAGCCATGCTGGGCCTGAACATGGCCTCCAGTTCCGTGGCGCGCATCTTTGGGCCGATGATCGCGGGTGCGCTGTTCTCGGGCCTGGGGCACGACTGGCCCTTCCTGATCGGGGGGCTGTTGACCATTCCGGCGGCGGTGATGGCGATAAACGCCGGGCGGGTGATCCGTCGCCAGAAGACGGCGGCTGAGGCGGCTGCGTGACTCGTCTTGCCATCGGCGCAGGCTTGGCGTAGAAGCCGCGCCTTCGCGTACCGAACTGCCGGGCGAACAGGCATGCCTGGGCAGTTCTTAAACTCTGGAAGGCCACCCCCGACGGCTCTCGCAGCCCAAGGACGGCGTCTTTCCAATAAGGAGACTGAAATGCCGAAACTGAAGACGAAGTCGGGCGCCAAGAAGCGCTTCAAATTCACCGCTTCTGGCAAGGTGAAGGCCGGCGTTGCGGGCAAGCGTCACCGCTTGATCAGCCACAACTCCAAGTACATCCGCCAGAACCGTGGCACGTCCGTCATGTCCGACGCCGACGCCAAGAAGATCAAATCCTACATGCCGTACGCCTGATCGGCGCGCGCTGTACGACTGATCTCAACCCAAAGAATTTGAAGGAATAGCGATATGGCTCGCGTAAAACGTGGCGTAACCTCGCACGCCAAGCACAAGAAGGTTCTGGAGCAGGCCAAGGGCTTCTCCGGCCGCCGCAAGAACACCATCCGTACGGCCAAGGCCGCTGTCGACCGCGCCGGGCAATACGCCTACCGCGACCGTCGCGCCAAGAAGCGCAACTTCCGCGCCCTGTGGATCCAGCGCATCAACGCCGCGGCCCGCATCGAAGGCTTCACCTACAGCCAGTTCATCAACGGCCTGAACAAGGCCGGCATCGAACTGGACCGCAAGGTTCTGGCCGCGATCGCCGCCGACGCAACCGGCTTCAAGGCCGTTGCCGACAAGGTCCGCGCTGCTCTGGCCTAAGCCAAGGCCGCAACGACAAAGATCAACGCCCGTTCCGGTCTCCGGGGCGGGCGTTCTTCGTTTCAGGAAGGTGCGCAGACTCATGCGGCCTGGGAGGCTTTGTCCGCTTCAGTCCTGGCAAGCGCGGCCAACACCTCGGCCTCCGCTGGAGCCACAGCCGCCCGCGTGGATAAAAAAATGGTCTACGAGTGTGCGGCTGAAGACGTGCAACGCAACGCCATCGAGCCTTGAAGGGTGACGAAATCGCTCAGGCCCGCTAATGCACGGCCCAAATGACCGATCTCGCCACACTCGAACTCGAACTGATCAACGCCATCGGCTCCGCTGAAAGCGTCGTCGCCCTTGAAGAGGTGCGGGTCGCCGCGCTCGGCAAGTCCGGCTCCGTTTCCGGCCTGCTGAAGGGCATGGGAGCGTTGAGCCCCGACGAACGCCGTGAACAGGGGCCGATGATCAACGGCCTGCGCGACCGTGTCTCGTCCGCCATCGCCGCCAGAAAGGCCGAGCTTGAGGCCGCCGAACTGGATGCGCGCCTTCTGGCTGAACGCATCGACCTGACCCTGCCCGCCCGGCCGCGCCGCAAGGGCGGCGTCCATCCCACCATGCAGGTGATGGACGAGATGATCGCCGTCTTCGCCGAGATGGGGTTTGCGGTCGCGGAAGGCCCCGACATCGAAGACGATTTCCACAACTTCACCGCCCTGAACTTCCCGCCGAAACATCCGGCGCGGGAAATGCACGACACCTTCTTCCTGAAGCCCGACCCCGAGACGGGCGAGCGCAAGGTGCTGCGGACCCACACCAGCCCGGTGCAGGTCCGCACCATGATGTCGCAGAAGCCGCCGATCCGCATCGTTGCGCCGGGCCGCACCTTCCGCAAGGATTCGGACGCCACCCACACGCCGATGTTCCACCAGATCGAAGGTCTGGTGATCGACCGCGACATCCATATGGGCCATCTGAAGACGACGCTGGAAACCTTCATCGCCCGCTTCTTCGAACTGGACGCGGTTCAGGCGCGGTTCCGCCCGCACCATTTCCCCTTCACCGAGCCGTCGGCGGAGATGGACATCCGCTGCGATCGTTCGGGTGGCAAACTGGTGTTCAACACCGGCGACGACTGGCTGGAGATTCTGGGCTGCGGGATGGTGCATCCCAATGTGCTGCGGAACTGCGGCATCGACCCGGATGAATACCAGGGCTTCGCCTTCGGCATGGGCGTCGACCGGCTGGCCATGCTGAAATACGGGGTGCCTGACCTGCGCCCCATGTTCGAGGCCGACACCCGCTGGCTGGCCCACTACGGCTTCTCGGCGTTCGCCGCGCCCAATCCGGCTTCGGGCCTGAGTTGACATCTGAGGATTTGAAATGACCGACACCCAATCAGCCTCGATCAGCTTCGACGCCATCGGCCCCGGGCCCGAATATCGCAACGGTTCGATCTGGTTGCCTCAGCTGTTTCTGGAAACCCGTCAGGCAGGCGGCGGCAATATCGAAGGCCGCACCTTCATCAAATGCCTGATCGAAGGACCGGGAATCCTGCTTCCACTGGGCGGATGCCATTTCGACGCCTGCAACATGGGCGAGGCGCATGGCGATCCGCGCAATCTCATGGTCAAGCCGCTGGCCGACCGGGTGACAGGCACGATCCCGATCCAGAACTGCAAGTTCATCCGTTGCCGTTTCCTGGGCGTGGGCTTCACCGGGGAGCAGGCCTTCCTCGACGAGATGATCGCCGGCCTGGGCGCCGGCGCATGAAGTCCATCCTGCCGATCAACCGACCGCTCGCGGATGCGGCGGACCTGAACGCTACGACGTTTGAGAACGTCGATATCATCCTGTACGAACTCTATTCGGCGGCGTCTGCGCAGGGCGTGCCGCTGGTGCAGGGACGGACGTTCCGGGGGTGCCGCTTCCAAGGACCTGCCATTGTGCTGGTGTCCAACGGCGTGACCTTCGCCGACACAAACTTCGGCGACAGCCGCGGCGGCATCCAGAATCTGTTGATGCGCCCCGTTGGCGACAAGGCGATCGGGACGATCCCTATGCGCGACTGCCATTTCATCGGTTGTGAATTCTACGGCGTCGGCTTCACCGGCACGGACGAGTTCATCGAACAGGTCAGCGCTCTGACCGACAAGCCTAAAGTCTGAGACGATTATGAAATTCACCCTGTCCTGGCTGAAGGACCACCTCGAGACCGAGGCGGATGTCCACCAGATCGCCGAGGCCATGACCATGGCCGGGCTGGAGGTCGAGGCGGTTCTCGATCCCGCCGCCAAGCTGGCGCCCTTCACCGTGGCCAGGATCATTTCGGCCGAGCGTCACCCCAACGCCGATCGACTTCAGGTCTGTCAGGTCGAGACGGTCGATGGGATGAAGGAGATCGTCTGCGGCGCGCCGAACGCGCGGGCGGGCCTGACCACCATCTATGCCCCCATCGGCGCCTATGTGCCGGGCCTGGGCGTCACCCTGGTCGAGAAGCCGGTGCGCGGCGTGGTGTCGAACGGGATGCTGTGTTCGGCGTCGGAGCTGGAGCTGGCCGACGAAAGCGACGGCATTCAGGAACTGCCACCCGAAATCCCGGTCGGAACCCCGGTCGCGGGCCTGTTCGGCGCCGAGCCCGTCATCGATTTCGAGGTCACGCCGAACCGGCCCGACTGGCTGGGCGTCGCCGGCATCGCCCGCGATCTGGCGGCCGCCAGCGTCGGCAAGCTGAAGCATTTCGACATCGCCGTGGTGCGCGGGGGTTTCCCCTCGCCGATCTCGGTGCGGCTGGAGGCGCCCGAGATGTGCCCGGTCTTCGCCGGTCGCGTGATCCGGGGCGTCAGGAACGGCCCGTCCCCGGCCTGGCTGGAGAAGCGGCTGACGGCCATCGGCCTGCGCCCGATCAACCGTCTGGTCGATGTGACCAATCTGATCGCCTACGACCGCGCCCGCCCCCTTCACGTCTATGACGTGGCCAAGCTGGAGGGCGCAGAGATTGTCGTTCGCGCCGGGCGTGCAACGGATGAGGGTGAGCGTCTGGTCGCGCTGGACGGCAAAACCTATGCGGCCGATCCGTCGGTCTGCGTGGTGGCGGATGCCGGGGGCGCGCGCGCCATCGGCCTGGGCGGCGTCATGGGCGGCGAAACGACCGGCTGCGACGAGGACACCACCGATGTCTTCCTGGAAAGCGCCTGGTTCGATCCGCTGGTCATCGCCCAGACGGGCCGGACGCTGGGCATCCACTCCGACGCTCAATATCGGTTCGCGCGCGGCGTCGATCCGGTCTCGGTCACGCCGGGGCTGGAGTTGGCCACGCGCCTGATCCTGGACCTGTGCGGCGGCGAACCGTCTGAGATCGTCTTCGTTGGCGAGCCGCCTGCGAACCCAGAGCCCTTCGCCTTCGATCCGGCCTATGTGAAGCGTCTGACCGGAATGGATCTGGCCGACGACCGCATCGGCACGATTCTGGGCCAGTTGGGCTTCCTGGTGCAGGCTGCGCCTGCCGGTCGGGTTGAGCCGTGGACCGTCACCCCGCCTTCGTGGCGTCGTGATGTCGAAGGCCGCGCGGATCTGGTCGAGGAAGTCGCCCGGATCGAAGGTTTCAACAGCCTGCCCGAGGTGTCCCTGCCGCCCGTTCCGGCGCCGGCTGGCGGTGTGTTGAGCCCGCGTCAGGCCCGTGTCCGAACCGCTCGCCGCGCGCTGGCGTCGTTGGGATACGCCGAGGCCGTCACCTGGTCCTTCACCAAACAGTCGACGGCGGCCCTGTTCGGCGGCGGCCCAGAAATCTCGAATGGGCGTCTGGTGCTGGAGAACCCCATCGCCGCCGATCTGGACTGCATGCGCCCCTCGGTTCTGCCGAACCTGATCCAGGCCGCCGCCCGCAACGCCTCACGCGGTTTCGCGGACGCCGCCCTGTTCGAGATCGGCCCCATCTATCTGGGCGATGGGCCGAAGGATCAGCGCACGGTCATCGCCGGCCTGGTCGCCCCCCATGCCGCCCGCCACTGGGCCGGTCCCGCAGAGGACGCCCTGTTCGCGCTGAAGGGCGACCTGACTGCGGTGTTGGAGGAGATCGGCGCGCCGGTCGCCTCCCTGCAACTGGTCCAGGGCCAGAACCGCGACTGGTGGCACCCTGGCCGTTCGGCTCGCCTGCAACTGGGCCCCAAGAATCTGATGGTCGAGTTCGGCGAGTTGCACCCGCGTGTGCTCAAGGCGTTGGACGCCGGCGGTCCCATGCTGGCCTTCGAGATCGTGCTGGACAATGTGCCCGAGCCGCGCGGCAGGTCGGGCAAGGGGCGCGGCTCCGCCGACCTCAGCAGCCTGATGCCTCTGACCCGCGACTTCGCCTTCGTGGTCGAGGACGCCAAGCCGGTCGGTGACCTGGTGCGCGCGGCGGCGGGCGCCGACAGGGCCCTGATCGTCGATGTCCGGGTCTTCGACATCTATCGCGGCAAGGGCGTGGACGACGGCTTCAAGTCCGTCGCGCTGGAGGTCGTGATCCAGCCGCGCGAGGCCACCCTGGCCGAAGCCGAGATCGAGGCGCTGACGGCAAGGGTCGTCGCGGCGGTCCAGAAACAGGGCGGGAAGCTGCGGGCGTGACATGAGTGTGAAACCGCGTATCGAGACCGCGTTCGAGCGGCTGCTTTTCCGTTCGCGCTGGCTGATGGCCCCCTTCTATGCGGGGTTGGTGCTGGCGCTGGTCATGCTGCTGGCGGTCTTCGTCAAGGATCTGATCTATTATGTGCCCAAGGCCCTGAGCCTGAGCCACGAACTGTCGTCCAACGACGCCATTCTGGCGGTTCTGACGCTGGTGGACCTGTCGCTGGCGGGCAATCTGCTGCTGATCGTCATGTTCTCAGGCTACGAGAATTTCGTCTCCAAGCTGGATCTGGATGGCGAGACGGACCGCCCGCCCTGGATGGGCACGGTCGATTTTTCGGGCCTGAAGATGAAGCTGATCGCCTCCATCGTGGCGATCTCGGGCATTCAATTGCTCAAGACGTTCATGAACATCGGCAAGGTCGGCTACGAGCTCAATACGACCGAGGCCTTGTGGGGCGTCATCATCCACCTGACCTTCGTGGTGTCGGGCGTGCTGCTGGCCCTTATGGACTGGCTGGCCTCAAAGACCGACAAACACTGAACCTGGAGGCGGGTTTCGGGCGTCCGTAAGGTCCGGTTAACCTTGAAGCCGCAAGTCTGCCTTAAAGGTCGAAGAGGGTCGCGTCAGGCCCGCGTTCTTACGGGCGCCCTCTTTTGCTGTTTTTCGGAGCGCCCCTCATGCATCGCCGCCAACTGATCCTTTCGGGCATCGCCACCGCCGCCGGCGCCTCGTCGCTGGGAGCCTGCGCCTCCACGGCGGCGCGCGATCCCAACTATCCGATCGCTTCGGATCAGCGCGCCTCGGCCTATAGTTTCGATGAACTGGTGTCGGCGGGTTCGCGCGAACTGGGCATCGCAGCGGAAATCGTGGGGGGCGCCATCGAGCGTGTCTTCGCCGATCAGGGCGATCGTCCGACCGCCTATATCGCCGGTGAAGAAGGCGCCGGTTCGTTCGTGGTCGGCGCCCGCTACGGTCGCGGCGCCCTGCATATGAAGGACCTGTCGGCTTCCCAGGAAGTCTTCTGGCAGGGAGCGTCAATCGGCTGGGACTGGGGCGGCAACGCCAGCCGGGTCTTCACCCTGGTTTACGGTCTCTATCACCCCGACATGATCTATCGCCGCTATCCTGGCGTGGAAGGGACCGCCTATCTGGTCGCCGGTCTGGGCGTGAACTATCAGAAGGCCGACGGCATCGTTCTGGCCCCGATCCGCACCGGCGTCGGCCTGCGTCTGGGCGCCAATGTCGGCACCATGAGCTACAGCCGACAGCGCAACCTGCTGCCGCTTTAAGCGGCGATTATCCGAAGCGGGGCAGGGGCGTCCAGCAGGGCCGCCAGTCCCTCGCGATAGGTCGGGTGTCTGGGCCGCCAGCCCAGCTCCGCCTTGGCGCGGCTGTTCGAGACGCGCTTCGAATCCAGATAGAAGCGACGCATGGCCTCGGTGACCGACGGATGGTCCAGATCGACCTCTGGCGGACGCGGCAGGCCCATACGCTGCGCGGCCCATTGCATCACCGCATCCGCAGGCGCGGGCTCGTCGTCTGTCAGATTATAGACGGCGCCGGGGCGGGGCTGCGCCATCGAGGCGAACAGGCCCGAGACGATGTCGTCGATATGGATGCGGTTGAAGATCTGGCCGGGTTTCCTCACCAGCCGGGCGGTCCCGTCGCGCAGCCGCTCGGTCACATTGCGGCCGGGCCCGTAAAAACCAGGCAGACGGAAAAGCTGCACCGTCAGGCCCATGCCCCGCGCGCCGTCCAACCAGTCCTGTTCGACCCGCACCCGGCGCGCGCCTTCCAAGGTGGCGGCGTTCAGCGGCCCGTCCTCGAAGACCCAGCCGCCCGCCCTGTCGCCATAGACGGAGGTCGAGGAGACATAGCCGATCCAGTCCGGCCAGGCATTGCCCGCCAGGGGCGCGAGCGCGCGTAAACCAGGGCAGCCATGGGCGTCGGGCGCAGCTGTCACCAGAACCGCATTCGCCGCCTCCAGCGCCGCCTTCAGCGCGGGGGCGTCATGAGGGTCGATGACTGCGATCCCCTCGGCCTCAAGCGCTTGGCGTCGTTGCGGGTTGCGAGACGTGGCCACGGCCTGTCCGCCGCGTTGGATCGCGGCCAGGGCCGTCGCCCGCCCGACATAACCGCCCCCATAGACAAGAATAGATTGGGAAGGCGCATTGTCAGACATGATGCTCTTTAGACAGAGTTCGACAGGTTTTCGCAGAAGGATGAAAGGCTGGTGGCCTTGACGGCGTCTTTCATCCTAAGCTTGAGATAACGCTTTTGGCCACATTCGGGTTCATCATGACCAATACAATGCTGCTCACCGCCGTCGTCGCCATCCTGTCGGTTGGCGCGACCGCTCATGCTGGCGTGACGAGCGATCCGGCGCCGGTGGTTATTTCTGCGGCGGATGCGGCCAAACCGGCCATTCTGCCGGTGGGCGCGACCTCGACCCTGCGGCTGGAGAGCAATCCCAGCACCGGTTACGGCTGGCAGGTCGTGGAGACCCGCAACCTGCGCGTGGATGAACCCATCACGGTCGAACAGACTCCGTCATCCGGCGCCCCCATGGTCGGCGTGCCCGGCACAGCGGTCATCCGCATCACGCCGCGCGAAAAGGGGGCTGCGTCCCTGACGCTGGTTTACAAGCGGCCCTGGATGGAGACCACGGCCGATGATCGCGTCATGCACTTCGTCTTCGACGCGCAGTAGCCTCTGACTTCGCCTGAGCGGGGTCAGGCCTTGACGGGCGTCGGTCCTGCCGTCTCCAGCGCCTCGGCCCGGCATTGATTCCAGGCTGAGACGCAGGGCACACGCGACAGATCGGCGCGGTCCGCGTAACGGCGGGCGATCTCTGTCACGTCCTGCATCAGGCCTTCGGCGAGAGTGATCGGTTTCAGGCCCAGATCGCGAAACTGGTCGTTGGCGACGACCAGTTCGTTCTCGTCGGCCTCCTGACGCGGGTTGGGCAGGTTGCGGACCTCGGCGCCGGTCATGTCCGCGACCATGCGGGCCAGGTCACGCACGCGGCGGCTTTCGGTCATCTGGTTCAGGATCTTGACGCGCTCACCGCGCTTGGGCGGGTTCTTCAGCGCCAGTTCGACGCAACGCACCGTGTCCTGAATATGGATGAAGGCCCGCGTCTGGCCGCCTGACCCATGCACCGTCAGCGGATAGCCGACCGCCGCCTGCATCAGGAAGCGGTTCAGAACCGTTCCGTAATCGCCATCATAGTCGAAGCGGTTGATCAGGCGCTCGTCCAGCCGGGTCTCGGCGGTCTGGGCGCCCCAGACGATGCCCTGATGCAGGTCGGTGATCCGCAACTGATCGTTCCGAGCGTAGAACTGAAACAGCAGGGCGTCCTGCGTCTTGGTCATGTGATATATGCTGCCCGGATTGGGCGGGAACAGGATTTCCTGTTCGGCCGGGCCGTTGTCGGTGTCGACCGTGACCTTCAGATAGCCCTCGGGGATGCGCAGGCCGGCGGTGCCGTATCCATAGACCCCCATGGTGCCCAGGTGGGCCAGATGCACGTCCAGCCCGCTCTCGACGATGGCGGCCAGCAGGTGGTGGGTGGCGTTGATGTTGTTGTCGACGGTGTAGAGCTTGTGCCGCGCCGACTTCATCGAATAGGGCGCGGCCCGCTGTTCGGCGAAATGGACCACGCACTCGGGCGCCAGATCGCGGATCAGGGCGACCAGACGGTCGAACTCCTGGCCGAGGGTCAGATTGACGAAACCGATCTCGCGTCCCGAGATCTCCTTCCACGCCTTGATCCGCTCGCCCATGTTGCGGATCGGCGTCAGGGATTGGATTTCCAGCTCGTTGTCGATGTTTCGTCGGCTGAGGTTGTCGACGATGGTGACGTCCCATCCGTTGGCCGAAAGATGAAGCGCCGTGGGCCAGCCGCAGAAACCGTCGCCGCCCATAACCAGAACGCGCATGAAAAGCCTCGTAGTCTTCTTGAAGCGACTGCCTAGCCCAAGGCAGGGCGTCCGGCAAAGCGCCGTGGTTGGCTTGTGATGCGACGGGCTTGCGAAAACCGCTTGGAAAGGACGGTCGCACAGGTTAAGTCACTTCCTGTCTCCCAACTCAACCGCAGCTTCCCGGGCGCATACCCGGCTGTTCGCGGCTTGAGCCGGCCATGAAGGTCAGTCCCAAAAGGACCGGCGCACCATGCGGGCGACTAGGCATTCCGACAGATCGACAATCGGGGATAGGCCCCGAGCGAAGCGGAACCACGAAACGGACGGACCCGGCCAGATCGGCGCGGCTCCGCCCCTGCACACGGTTAGCGGGCATGAGAGATTTCAAGGGCATGAAGCGTCAACGCGGACGCAATCGGAACAAGGCGGGCGCGTCAAACGCCAACAACGCCAATCCGAATCGTTCGTGGGACTCGCAGGGGCCCGAGAACATCAAGGTCCGGGGCAACGCCCAGACCGTTTACGAACGCT
Source organism: uncultured Brevundimonas sp. (assembly GCA_963522565.1). GTDB lineage: Bacteria > Pseudomonadota > Alphaproteobacteria > Caulobacterales > Caulobacteraceae > Brevundimonas. The sequence continues at coordinate 22,783 of CAUQZC010000014.1, forward strand.
ATCAGCAGTTGGCGCGTGACGCCTCTTCTGGCGGCGACCGGGTTCTGGCCGAAAACTATCAGCAGCACGCCGAACACTATTACCGCGTCCTGCGCGCGCTCCAGCCGCAGCGGTCCTTCTCGGACATCGCCGCGCGCGAGCTGTCGAACCAGGGCTTCGACATCGACTTCGAAGACGAATCCGGTGCTCAGGCCGCCGCCTTCCTGGCCGCCCAGCAGGCTGCGGATCGCACCGCGCAGGAAGCCGCAACGCGCGCCGAACAACGTGACCAGCCGCGCGAATCCTATCGCGACCGCGATCAGAACCGGGATCAGAACCGCGATCGTGATCGCGACCAGTATCAGTCACGCGACCGTGATCGGGATCGCGATCAGCAGAACGGCGATCGTGATCAGGCCCGCGACGGCGGCGATGATCGCGAGCCGCGCGCCGAAGGCGAGAACGGCGGACGACGTGAAACCCGCCGCGAGCGCTGGGAGCGCCGTCGCCAGGAACGCAACAACCGTTTCGATGACCAGGGTGAAGGTTCGGGCGAAGATCAGGTTGACGGCCAAGCCGCAGATATCGCCGCTGAATCCGGTGAACAGGCTCCGGCCCCAGCGGTTGAAGTCGTCGCGGAGGCTGCACCGGAAGCCGCTCCCGCACCTGAGGTTGCTGAGCGTCCGCGCCGTGGCCGCCGCCCAGCCGCCCCTGTCGCCGCAGCAGAAGCCGCCGACGATGCGCCCGCCGCTCTGCCGGGCTTCCTGACCCGTTCCGCCGTCCCGACTGAGGCCGAGGGCGAAGTCGCGCCACGCCGCCGTGCGTCCCGCCGCAAGGTCGAGGCCGTCGCCGACAACGAAGACTGAATACAACTCAAAGAGCCTATTTACCTGATGGCAACCAGAACGCGCAATCTTCACGTGTCTGGAGGGCGTCATGGAAATCATCCTGCTCATTCTGGTCATGGCCCTGTCGGGCGGGCTGGCCGGAATACGACTTTGGCTGAAGGCGCGCGCGGCGGCTGAACGGCTGCGACGCGCCAATGAGGGACTGGAGGCGCGGGTCGCGGAGCGGACGCTCGCGCTGACGCGGGCCCTGGCCGCCGCCGACGCGCATCAGGGCCGGATAGCGGCGGCCGACCGGGCCAAGGCCGACTTCATGCTGGGCCTGGGCCGCGAACTGCGCCAACCGTTGAACGTCGTCAGCGGATTCGCCCAGCTTTTGCGTCTGAACACGGCCGACCCGCTTAGCCTGCGCCAGAGCGAGGCGGTGCGTCGGATCGAGGCTGCGTCCGCGGGCCTGACTGCGCTGGTGGATGAGATGAGCGATTTCGCCGCCGTCCAGAGCCCGAACCTGACCTTGTCGCTGCAACGGGTCGATCTGCGTCTGGCCTTACGTCAGGTGTGCGACGCCTTGGGCGTGGACGCGGAAAAGGCGCATGTCACCCTGGACTGTCCCCCGGCCGCAGCGGGTCTGGGGGTCATTGCCGACCCCATCCGCGTGCGCCAGATACTGCGGCGTCTGGTTTCCGACGCCATACGCCATACGCCGCCAGGCGGTGTGGTCCGCACTGCGATCCAGCGTTCTCAGGACCAGGTTGTCGCTCTGGTTCATGACACAGGCTTCGAGGCCACGTCAGATCGAATCGAGACCCTGTTCCAGCCGTTCAATGGGGTGGAGCGTCATGCCCCGACGGGGGCCAGCCTTGGCATGGCGGCTGCCCAGCGCCTGGCGGAGGCGATGCAGGGGGGCATATTCGCCGCCCGGCGAAAGGATGCAGGCGTCACCTTCACCCTGCGTCTGCCGGCGGCAGTTTCCGCGCCCCTGAACGTGCCGTCAAAGGCGGTCATCCTCTATGTCGAAGCCGATCCGGCCAATGTCGCGTTGATGCGTCAGGCGATCTCAACTTTTGGCGATCCGCCCGTGTATGTCGCCCCTACGGGACATGAGGGGCTGGCCCTGGCGCAGGCGCTGCAACCGGATGTCATCGTGCTGGACATCGACCTGCCGGGAATGGACGGCTTCGAGCTTAAGATGCGTCTGGACGCAGATCCCCTGACGCGTGGGCTGCCCGTCGTGGCCTTGTCCGCCTCGGCCATGCCTGATGATATTCGCCGCGGCCAGGCTGCGGGTTTCAACGCCTATCTGACCAAGCCGCTGGAGCTTCAGGCCCTGGCCGGCGCGCTTCATGACGCCTTGAATCGAAGCGGCATGGACGGCGGACCCAGCGTCCGTTCCGCTGCCTGAGCCTTCACAGTCTTGACGACGGCGTAGGCGGCGGGGCCTAAAGGGCGGGACTTCGCCGCAAGGCCCCGCCGCAAGGGAAGCGCTGATGCGTTCACTCGTCCGTCTCGCCCTGTCGATCTCTGTCGTCGCCCTTGTGGCGGGCTGCGCGACAACCCCGCCTCCGCCGCCCCCACCGCCGCCGCCGGCGGGTTCGGGCGGGGCGGGCGCGACGTTGATGGATTGGCGCGGGGTCATCACCTCAGGCGACCGGGACCGGTATCAACGCCGTGACGCGGCCTGGAGCCTGGCCCTGCAGCAGGCCCGGCGGCAGACCGGGTCAGGCGATCTGAACAGTCTGGGCGATCTTATCGAGCCCGGCGCGGCCCGTTCCGGTGTCGCCCCGCCGCCCGGAAACTATCGTTGCCGCACGGTGAAACTGGGATCGCAGGGCGGGGCGGACGGCTTGGGCTATGTCGTTTATGGCTGGTTCGCCTGTCGCATTGAACAGACGCCGCGAGGGCTGAAATTCACCAAGACCACGGGCTCTCAGCGCCCTTCCGGCCTGCTGTTCCCGGAAAACGACCGGCATATGGTCTTACTGGGCTCAATGGCCCTGGCGCAGGAGCCGCCCGCCAATTCCTACGGCCAGAATGATGATCGCGATCTAGTCGCGGTGTTGGAGCGGGTCGGTGAAGCGCGTTGGCGGCTGGTCATTCCCTGGCCCCAGAACGAGTCCAACCTTGATCTGATTGAACTGGTTCCGGTCGGCTGATCTTCATCAGCCTGAGTATAAGGCAAGGCTTCATGCGTATCTCTCATCTCACGATCCTGGCCGTGATGGGCGCGACGTCTCTAAGCGCCTGCGGCGACAATCGCGCCTCCAGGGCAAGCAAGGATGCACCCAGCGCCGTCCAGCCTGCATCTGCTCCTACGCCGCCGCCTGAACCTGTGGCTCCGACTGCGGCCGCGCCGACCGAGGGGGCGCCGCCCGCCACTGAGGACTGGCGCAAGGTCGCCAACAGCGCCGACGCCAGCCAACTGGAGCGTCTTGACGAAGCCTGGCGACAGGCCCGTATCGAGGCGGAAGACGCCGGCTATTCCGCTCAGGTTGAGAAACTCGGCGCGCTGGCTGACCCCAACGCCGCGCGTGCAGGCCGGGTGCAGCCGGGGCCGGGAACCTATCGTTGCCGCACGGTCAAGCTGGGCACGCGGGGCGGCGGACCCCTGGCCTATGTCGATTATCCCTTCTTCGCCTGCCGTGTCGAACTGACGCCGGGCGGGGATCTGATCCTGACCAAGACCACCGGCTCGCAGCGGTTCCAGGGCAGGCTCTACCCCGACGGCGACAGCCGCGTGGTCTATGTCGGATCTCAGGCGTGGGGCGACGAACCCGGTTTCCCGACCTATGGCGAGATGCCTGAGCGGGATCAGGCGGGCGTGGTGGAGCGGATCGGCGAGAACCGCTGGCGCGTGGTTCTGCCCTGGCCCAAGCAGGAATCCAAACTGAACCTGATCGAGGTGGTCCGCTGACGCCGGGCGATCCGGTTGGATCGCCCGCGTGATCCAGCCTCAGACCCGCGTCAGCCGCAGATCCTGATAATCGTAGGAGAAGTCGATGTCCGGCGACACGCCTTTCACGGTCGCCGTCGCCGGTCGCGCCGTCAGGATGTTGAAGATTATGAAGGCGTCTTCCTCGCGCTTGTCAGGGAAGCGGGTGCGGAAGGTCTCGCCGTCATAGGGCTCCAGCCAGCCCTGAAGTGCGGGCGTATGGGTGAAACTGAGCCACAGGCCGGTCTTGCGGTTGCGGCCACGGCCTTCGGTCTTCTGTACGATGGTGATGTCGCCGTACCACGGGTCGCGCCAGGTTCCGGCATAGGCGTCAAGCGGCATCGAAGGCGGGGCGCCCGCCCGCTGCTTGGCGTCGATCTCGACGGCGGCGGCCTGGGATTTGGCCTCGCCCTCAGCCTCGATCTTCTTGGAGTCCGCGATCCAGTCGACATCGACCTTGCCCATGCACAGGTCAGTGATGCCTGAGCGCAAGGACCGCAGCAGGAAGCTTTCCTCGGCGTTGGAGAAGATGCTGAAGCCGATCTTGCGGCCGGGGATCAGGACGGTGGCCGAAATCCCGCCGGGCGAGCCGCCGCCGTGGCTGGCGATCCGTTCTCCACGATAGTCCTGCACCTGAAGGCCCATGGCATAGGTCGAGGCGATGGCGCGGTTGGGCAGTTCCGCCGTCGGTCCGGGCGACGAGCCGACGATGATGTTGGGGCGATACATCTCGCGCGCCGCCTCTTGCGAGAACAGGCGCGAACCGTCCGGCAGCCTGCCTTCGTTCAGGCGCACGGCGATCCATTTGGCCCAGTCGGTGGTGGTAGTGCAGATGCCGCCCGCCGCCGCCGCTGAATCCCAGTTCCAGACCTCGGCGATGGAGTTGGCGATCTGGACCATCGGCCCATGGGTGCGCAGCGGCGGCCCGACACGGGCGTGCGGCAGGGCGGACTTGGCGGGATCGGCCAGACGCGCCAGGGGCACAGTCTCGATCATGCCGACCTTGTCCAGAATCCGCGTCTGGATGAAGTTTTCCCACGTCAGGCCCGACACCGCCTCCAGCACCGCGCCCGCCACAACGAACATCAGGTTGCAATAGTGATAGCGCGCCCGGAACCCGTCCTCGATCGGCACGAAGGCGGCCTGGGCGATCACCTCGGCGCGGGTGCGGTCGCTGTTGGGCCAGAACAGCAGGTCGCCCGCACCCAGGCCGAATCCGGCCCGGTGGCTGAGGGTGTCGCGCACGGTGATGTGGTCGGTGATATAGGGATCGGACAGTTTGAAGCCGGGCAGATAGGTCTTCACCGGTTCGTCCCACTTCACCTTGCCCTCGTCGACCATGACGGCCAGGGCGGCGGCGGTGACATTCTTGGAGTTGGAGGCGATGGCGAACAGGGTGTGTTCGTCGGCCCGCGCGGGCTTGCCCTGCGCCTTCACCCCATAGCCGCGCGACAGGATGGTCTGGCCGTCCTTCACCAACGCAATGCCGATGGCGGGCTGATCGGGCCAGGCCGCCATCGCCGTCTTCACATAGGCGTCCACCGCCTCGATCAGGCGGGCGTCATCATTCGCCGCCGTGCGCGCCCACGCCGGGCTGGAGGCCAGGGCGGCGGCGCCTCCGGAAGCGAACAGGGCGGTGCGGCGCGACAGGCGAAGGGACATTGAAAACTCCGGCAAGACTTGCGGCGACGCTAACGCCGGGGCGCCGACTGGCCAAGAGCGAACTGGCCAAGCGCGAACTGGCCAAGCGCGAACGCGCGCGCCGTGATCATGACACATCCTTAACTGGTGTCCGGGGCCGCCTGTTGTTAGCGCGAGGGAAAAGCACGCTCCCGTCTCTGCTTGCCCAGGATCATCTTTTGAACAGACTGTATTACGCCTCGCTGGCCAGCGCCGCCCTGATGCTGCCCGCCGGCGCCGCCCTGGCCCAGACACCCGCGCCGCGGCCGGCGGCGCCTGCACCTCAGGCCCAAGCGCCCGCTCAGACGCCGCCTTCATCGGGACAGGCCGCCACTGTCGGCGACGTGGTGGTCAATGCGCGCGCCAGCGACGTGCGCACTTCCATCGATTCCACCAGCTATAGCCTGGCCAACGACCTGCAGGCCGTGACCGGCAGCGTGGCCGACGCCCTGCGCAACGTCCCCTCGGTCGACGTCGATCCCGAGGGCAATGTCTCCCTGCGCGGCGACAGCAATGTCACCATCCTGGTCGACGGCCGCCCGTCGGGCATCCTGACCGGCCCCGGACGCGGTCAGGCGCTGATCCAACTGCCCGCCAGCCAGTATGCGCGCATTGAGGTCATGACCAATCCGTCCGCCGCCTACAGCCCCGAAGGGTCAGGCGGCGTCATCAACCTGATCACCAAGCCCACGGCGCCCAAGCCGGGAACCCAGACCACCGGCTCCATCCGCGCCAATGTCGGCGACAATGGCCGTTGGAACACGGGCCTCAGCGGATCGTATCAGAAAGACCGCCTGACCCTGTCGGGCGACCTCAGCTACCGGACCGATCCCACCAACATCATCATGATGCGCCTGCGCGAACAGCTTGATCCCGGCACGGGCGCGGTGGTTTCGACGACCAGCGTCGATCAGCGAATTCAGTCTGAACAGAACGGCGCGTTCGGGCGTCTGACCGCCGAATACAAGCTGACCGACAAGACCCAGTTGACCGGCGAACTGCGGGGCGTCGCTTTTGACGGCGAGGGCTCGGGCGGGGGGCTGTTCGAAACCCGCGACGCCGCGGGCGCCCTGACCAGCGCGTATCGCCGGGAAGGCGGTCAGGACTTCAACTTCAAGAACTGGGGCGTGACGGGGCGGGTGCTGCATCGCTTCGACGATTCCGGCCACGAATGGTCGAACGAGCTGCGTTACGACAGCAACAGCAACGACAGTTCCGGCCCGGCCAGCACCTTCTATCTGACGCCCGCCGCCGCGACCCTGTACGAGCGCACGGCGACCGACGTGAACCAGGTCACCCTGGGCTTCACCAGCGCCTATGTCCGCCCCCTGTCCGACGGCGGCAAGCTGCGTCTGGGGTATGAGTTGAACGATCAGCGCCCCGATCAGGAGGTGATCTTCAGCCGGGGCGCCGTGGAGAACAATCTGCCGGTGGTTCCGGGCCTCAGCAGCCGGTTCAAGGCGCGCCAGACGGTTCACGCCCTGTACGGCGCCTATGAGCGCAGCCTGTCCGAGCAACTGTCAGCCCAGATCGGTCTGCGGCTGGAGCAGGCGGACATCCGCATCGACGACCTGACCGGCGGAACGTCCGCGTCCCAGGACTATTTCCGCGCCTATCCGACGGTCCACCTTCAGTACAAGCTGTCGGATGAGCAGACCCTGCGCGCCAGCTATTCGCGCCGCATCCAACGGCCTCAGCCCAGCCAGTTGAACCCGCTGGTCGTCTATCAGGATCCGATGAACCTGCGCTCGGGCAATCCCGACCTACAGCCGCAGGAAACCGACTCGTTTGAGGTCATGTGGCAGCTGCGCAAGGGCCAGACCTTCTATCAGGCGACCGCCTATCTGCGCGACACAGACAAGGCCTTCACGGATGTGGCCAGCGACATCGGCGGCGGCGTCCTGCTGACCCGTCCTGAGAATCTGGGTTCGCGCCGGGACACGGGGGTGGAACTGGTCGCCAATGGCCGCCTGCATCCGACCCTGCGCTACAACGCCGCCGTCAACCTGTTCCAGCAGGAAATCGACGCCGCCGGACTCCCGGGTGGACGCGACCGCGACGGCACGGTGGCCAGCGGCCGCCTCAGCCTGAACTGGCAGCCGACGCCCAAGGACTTTGTTCAGGTCACCGGCTTCTGGCAGGGCGACAGCCTGCTGGCGCAGGGCAAGCGCGAGGCGGGCGGCATGGTCAATCTGGGCTATCGCCGCAAGCTGAACGAGACCCTGTCGTTCAACTTCACCGCCCGCGACCTGTTTAATTCGTTCAACAATACGGTCACCTATGACGCGCCGCTATTCCGCGAACGCTCCGAGCAGGACATCAAGCTGCGGGCCTTCTACGTCGGCCTGACGTGGAGCTTCGGCGGCGGCCAGCGCCGCCAGCCGGAACAGTTCGACTTCTCGACCGGCCCGGCGGGCGGCTGATGATCAGCGGGCGGGGCCGTTCGAGGCGCCGCCCGGTGCGCTCAAGCCAGACGCCAGGCCTGCAGTTTCTCCAGCACGTCGGCGACGATCTGGTTCTGGGTGAAGCCTGTCACATCATAGGGACGCGACCCGTCGCCGGTCTGGGCCGTCAGACGCCACTCCAGCAGCCGGCGTCCCACAGGCGCGTCGCGCTGGCTCACGACCGGTCGAGGGCGCGACCGTGCGCCAAGTCGATAGATGAAGACCCGTTCGCCGTGCCGCACGGTCAGCCAGGCGGCGGCCTCGTCGCGACCGATCTCCGCATCCGGCTCTTCGGCTTCAAGGGCGGCGCGCACGGTCTCAAGGGCGGGCAGGCCGTTACGGTCGATCTCCTTGATGATGTCGGTGCGGGTCGCCGGCGTCAGGATGCGTTTGAGCTGCTGCGACAGCGGCGCCGTCTCCGTGGCGATCACGTCGCCGCTCAGGTCGGCGTTCATCTGGCGGAACAGGCCTGCGACCAGCAGGATCATGATGATGCAGAAGGGCAGGGCCGCCACCAGGGTCGCGGCCTGCAGAGCGCCAAGCCCCCCCGCCAGCAGCAGCAGGGCCGCCGCCGCTCCCTGCATGACGCACCAGTATATCCGCTGCCAGCGCGGCGTGTCGTCCGCCCCGCCCGAGGCCAGGGTGTCGATCACGAGAGAACCGGAATCCGCCGAGGTGACGAAGAAGACCCCTACCAGCAGGATCGCCAGGGTCGAGGTGAACATCGTGCCCGGCAACTGTTCGAAGAAGTGGAACATGGCGGTCGACAGGTCGGCTTGAACCGCCTGTGAAATCGCGCCCGCCGCCTGGTCCATGTCATAGGCCATGGCCGTATTGCCGAAGACCGTCATCCACAGGAAGGTGAAGCCGGTCGGCACCAGCAGAACGCCCACCACGAACTCGCGCACCGTGCGGCCGCGCGAGATGCGGGCGATGAACATGCCCACGAACGGCGACCAGGCGATCCACCACGCCCAGTAGAACAGGGTCCAGTTCGCCATCCACGCCCGCGGTTCATAGGCGTACAGCGTGAAGGTGCGCTGGAAGAAGTGGTCCAGATACAGGCCGAAATTCTGAACCAGCGCCCGCATCAGGAACAGGGTCGGACCCGCGAACAGCACGAACAGCATCAGACAGACAGCCAGGATCAGGTTCAGCTCCGACAGGCGCCGCACCCCCTTGTCGACGCCCGACAGCACCGAAAGCGTCGCCACCCCCATCACCGCCACGATCAGTCCGACCTGGATCAGCACGGTGTTGGGAATGCCGAACACATAGTCCAGGCCCGCCGCCATCTGGGCCACGCCCAGCCCCAGCGAGGTGGCGATGCCGAACAGGGTGCCGCAGATGGCGAAGATGTCGACCGCATCGCCGATCGGTCCGTTGATCCGCTTGCCCAGCAGGGGATACAGGCCCGACCGCATGGTCAGGGGCAGGCCCTTGCGATGGGCGAAATAGGCCAGGCTGAGCCCCACCACCGCATAGATGGCCCAGGCGTGGACCCCCCAGTGGGTGAAGGTGATGACCATGGCCTCGCGGGCGGCCTTGACCGTGCCGGGAACCTCTTCGGGCGGGGCGATATAGTGCTGAACCGGCTCGGCGACGGCGAAATACATCAGGCCGATGCCCATGCCGGCGGCGAACAGCATGGCCAGCCAGGACAGATAGGGGAAGTCGGGGTCGGCGTCGTCCGGTCCCAGCTTCAGACGCCCGGTCGGCCCTGCCGCCAGCCAGACGACCGTGCCCAGAAACCCGGCGACGGCCGCGACATAGAACCAGCCGAAGGTGTCGATCACCCAGGCCTGGGCGTGGCCGAAGATCAGGTCCGAGGTTCTGGGCGCCACCAGGGTGGACAACAGGAGGACGCCGGCGATCCCGCTGGCGCCCCAGAAGACGCGGGGGTTCATTTTCGTAGTCAGCATCGGGTCAAAGCGTATGGCAAAGCTGGCGGTTCCCAAACGGCGGCCATGAGCGTCTCTTCGCCGCCGTAATTCGTGTTGCAGACCCCTTGTGCGCCAAATCGGCAACACCATCTCGTTTGCGACAGCTCAAAGCGTCGCTTCTTGAAAGGGCGTATTGAGACGACATCCGCCTTCTCAAGGGGACACCTATGAATCTCGACCTCTACTCCGACCGTTCCAAACAGGCCGTCCAGTCGGCCCAGTCTCTTGCACTGGCGCGCCGTCACCAGCAGTTCGCGCCCGAACACCTGCTCAAGGTCCTGTTGGAGGAACGCGACGGTCTGGCCCGCAATCTGATCAACGCCGCTGGCGGCGATGTCCGCAAGGCCGAGGCGGACGTGGAGACCGCCCTGAAGAAGCGCGCCCAGGTCACGGGCGGTTCGGGCCAGCTCTATATGGATGGCGACACCGCCCGCGTCTTCGCCGCCGCTGAAGACGCCTCCAAGAAGGCAGGCGACGCCTTTGTCACGACCGAACGTCTGCTGGCGGCTCTGGCCAAGGAAGGGGGCGTCGCGGCTCAGGTTCTGAAATCATCCGGCGTCACCGCTGATAAGCTTGAGGCGGCCATCAGCGACATCCGCAAGGGCAAGACCGCCGACAGTGCGGGCGCCGAGGACGGTTATGACGCCCTGAAACGCTATGCCCGCGACCTGACCCAGGCGGCGGCGGACGGCAAGATCGACCCGGTCATCGGACGGGACGAGGAGATTCGACGCACCATCCAGGTCCTGGCCCGCCGCACCAAGAACAACCCCGTCCTGATCGGCGAACCCGGCGTCGGCAAGACCGCCATCGTCGAGGGGCTGGCCCTGCGCATCGTCAACGGCGACGTGCCCGAATCCCTGCGCGACAAGACCGTGATGGCGCTGGACATGGGCAGCCTGATCGCGGGCGCCAAATATCGGGGCGAGTTTGAAGAACGCCTGAAATCCGTCCTGAACGAGGTGTCGGCCGCCGAGGGCGGGGTCATCCTGTTCATCGATGAAATGCATACTCTGGTCGGCGCGGGCAAAGGCGACGGGGCGATGGACGCCTCCAACCTGCTGAAGCCAGCCCTTGCGCGCGGCGAACTGCATTGCGTCGGCGCCACCACGCTGGATGAGTATCGCAAACACGTCGAGAAGGATGCGGCCCTGGCCCGCCGCTTCCAGCCGGTCTTCGTGTCCGAACCCACCGTAGAAGACACGGTGTCGATCCTGCGCGGCCTGAAGGAGAAGTATGAGGTCCACCATGGGGTCCGCATTTCCGACAGCGCCATCGTCGCCGCCGCCACCCTGTCGAACCGCTATATCACCGACCGCTTCCTGCCGGACAAGGCCATCGACCTGATCGATGAAGCCGCATCGCGCGTGCGCATGGCCGTGGACTCCAAGCCCGAGGCTCTGGACGAGATCGACCGGCGTCTGGTGCAGCTGAAGATCGAACGCGAGGCCTTGAAAAAGGAAACCGACACTGCCTCCCAGCACCGTCTGGAAAAACTGGAAGACGAGATCGCCGATCTGGAAGGCCAGTCCGATGACCTGACGACCCAGTGGAAGTCGGAAAAGGAAAAGGTCGGTCAGGGCGCGCAACTGCGTGAAACCCTGGATCGCCTGCGTCTGGAGCTGACCAACGCTCAGCGTGCGGGCGACCTGGGCCGCGCGTCAGAGATCGCCTACGGCCAGATTCCGCAGATCGAGAAACAGCTGGCCGAGGCTGAGGCCAATGAAACCTCGGGCGCCTCAGGTCGTGGGGGTCCGCTGACGCCTGAGGTCGTCGACGCCGAACAGATCGCCGCCGTCGTCAGCCGCTGGACCGGAGTGCCCGTCGACAAGATGCTGGAGGGCGAGCGCGAGAAACTGCTGAAGATGGAGGATGCCCTGCGCGGCCGCGTCGTCGGCCAGGACGAGGCCCTGACCGCTGTGTCCGACGCCGTGCGCCGCGCGCGCGCGGGTCTGAACGATCCGAACCGTCCGCTGGGCAGCTTCCTGTTCCTGGGTCCGACCGGCGTGGGCAAGACCGAACTGACCAAGGCCTTGGCCGACTTCCTGTTCGACGACGAGGCGGCCATCACCCGGCTGGATATGTCGGAATATATGGAGAAACACTCGGTCAGCCGCCTGATCGGCGCCCCTCCCGGCTATGTCGGCTATGACGAGGGCGGCGCCCTGACTGAGGCGGTGCGTCGTCGCCCCTATCAGGTCGTGCTGTTCGACGAGGTCGAAAAGGCCCACCCCGACGTCTTCAACGTGCTCCTGCAAGTGCTCGACGACGGCCGCCTGACGGATGGGCAGGGACGAACCATCGACTTCAGGAACACCCTGATCATCATGACCTCCAACCTGGGTTCCCAGTTCCTGGCCGACCAGGGCGAGGGGGATGATGTCGAGGCCGTGCGCCCCTTCGTCATGGAGGCGGTGCGCGGGCATTTCCGGCCCGAGTTCCTGAACCGGATCGACGAGATCATCCTGTTCCACCGCCTGGGCCGCGACCAGATGGGGGGCATCGTCCGCATCCAACTGGCCCGGTTCGAGAAGTTGCTCGCCGACCGCCGCATGGTCCTCGACATCGATGACGGCGCCCTCGCCTGGCTGGCCGACCGCGGCTACGACCCCGTCTATGGCGCCCGCCCCTTGAAGCGCGTCATCCAGAAAGACCTCGTCGACCCCATCGCCCGCAAACTGCTGGCCGGCGAGATCGAGGACGGCGGCGTGATCGCCGTGTCAGCGGGGCAGGACGGGTTGGTGATAGGCAAGGCGCGGGTGCATTGACCCATTGGGGCGGTGGTCCTGTCACCGTCCCTTCTTTCCTTTCGTCATTCCGGGCCTGCGGGCCAAGCGGCCCTTCGCCCGGAATGACGAAAGGAACGGATCAGATTTCCTGATTGAAGGCGCCGATTTCGGGATAGGCGGCCAGGCGCGGTTTGATCTCCTTGCGGAACAGGTCGCGCATGTCGTCTTCGGAGCGCATGCTTTCGACAACCACGACCAGTTCCGGCTTGTTGGATGAGGCGCGGACCAGAACCCAGGAGCCGTCATCGAGATGCACGCGCACGCCGTTGACGGTGATGGCCTCGATGATCTTGCGGCCCAGGATCTCGCCACCGGCGGCGGCCAGATCGGAATATTCCTTCACGATCCGGTCCAGCACCCCGTACTTCAGTTCGTCGTCGCAGTGCGGCGACATGGTCAGGCTGGTCCAGGCGTCGGGCAGAGCGGACTTCAGTTCCGAGAGCTTCCTGCCGGGATTGCGGTCCAGCATGGCCAGAACTGCGCCCGCCGCGACCAGACCGTCGTCGTAGCCGTGGCCCAGTTCGCCGGCCATGAAGAAGTGGCCCGACTTCTCGAACCCGGCCAGGGCGCCCAGTTCGGCGGTCTTGCGCTTGATGTAGGAATGGCCCGTCTTCCAATAGACGACCTCGGCGCCATTGGCTTTCAGCACCTCGTCGGTCTTGTACAGGCCCGTCGATTTCACATCGACGACGAAGGTGCTGTCCGGATAGACCTTGGACAGGTCGCGGGCCAGCATCAGGCCGATCTTGTCGGCGAAAATCTCCTCGCCTGTGTCGTCCACCACACCGCAACGATCGCCGTCGCCGTCGAAGCCGAGGGCCAGATCGGCGCCCGTCTCCTTCACCCGCTGGGCCATCTGCACCAGCATGGCGTGGTCTTCGGGGTTCGGATTGTATTTGGGGAAGGTGTAGTCGAGGTGGGTGTCCATCTCGATCACCTCGACGCCCATGCGGCGCAGGGCCTCGGGCGCGAAGGCGCCGGCCGTGCCGTTGCCGCAGGCGCAGACCACCTTCAGCGGGCGCTTGACCTGCACCTTGGCGGCGACGTCGGCGATATAGGTTTCGCGGAAGTCGTCGATGCGCACCAGCTTGCCGCCTTCGCGGGCCACGCCCTGACCGCCCAGCACGATCTCCTTCAGGCGGCCCATCTCGTCCGGGCCAAAGGTCAGGGGCTTGTTCGCCCCCATCTTCACCCCGGTCCAGCCGTTCTCGTTATGGCTGGCGGTGACCATGGCGACGCAGGGGGCGTCCAGTTCGAACTGGCCGAAATAGGCCATGGGCGACAGGGCCAGGCCCACGTCCAGAACCTCCATCCCGCCTTCCAGCAGGCCGATGATAAGGGCCTGTTTGACGCTGAGGCTATAGCCGCGGAAGTCGTGGCCGACGACGATCTTGGGCTTGACCCCGATCTCGTGGACATAGGTGGCCAAGCCCAGACCCAACGCCTGAATGCCCAGCAGATTGATCTCCTTTTCCAGAATCCAGCGCGCGTCATACTCGCGGAACCCCGTCGGCTTCACCAACGCTTGGGTTTCGTAGGCAGCCGTGTTCGGCGTCAGGTCCTGGCGGGGTTTCAGCATGACAGTCCTTGTGGAGGGGGTTCGAGGGCGAAAGGCCTCCGCGTAAAGATAACGGACGGCGCATGATGCGAAAGCAAAGAATGGTCCGTGGGACGTAAGGGCGACCCTATGCCCTGCGTTCCGGCGGCCTACAAGAACACGCGAACATTGTTATGGGTGCAGGACGCTGCGGTAGAATGGCGAAACCTTGACCGGCCGATGACAGCAGCCTACCCCGAAGTTCTCCCCTTTTTACGTCCGTCTCCTACGGAGCCTGCTGAATGTCGCGTCTGATCCTGCTTCGCCACGGCCAGAGCCAATGGAACCTCGAGAACCGTTTCACCGGCTGGGTCGATGTCGATCTGACGGCGGAGGGCGAGGCCCAGGCGCGTCATGGCGGTGAACTGATCGCCGAAGCCGGGTTCAAGCCTGCGGTCATGTTCACCTCGGTCCTGACGCGCGCCAAGCGCACAGGCGCGCTGGCCCTTCAGTCGGCAGGTCTGACCGATGTGCCTGTGATCGAGGATTGGCGCCTGAACGAGCGTCACTATGGCGGCCTGACGGGCCTGAACAAGGCCGAGACCGCCGAGAAGCACGGCGAGGATCAGGTCAAGGTCTGGCGTCGCAGCTACGACGTGCCGCCGCCGCCGCTGGCGCCGGGGGGCGAGTTCGATTTCAACGCCGATCCCCGCTATGCGGGCAAGGCCATTCCCGACACGGAAAGCCTGAAGACGACGCTGGATCGGGTCGAACCCTATTGGGACGCCGAGATCGCGCCGCGTCTCAAGGCGGGCGAGGACGTTCTGATCGCCGCCCACGGCAATTCGCTGCGCGCCATCGTCAAACTGCTGTTCGCCGTGCCGAACGACCAGATCGTCGGTGTGGAGATTCCGACCGGCAATCCGCTGGAGATCGATCTGGATGCTGATCTGAAGCCGACCGCCGCCCGCTATCTTGACGCCTCGCGCGCCGAAGAACTGCCCCCGGCGATCGCATGAGTTGGAGCGACGCCGACCGGGGTTTCATGGCCCAGGCCATTGAACTGGCCAAAGGCCGTATGGGCGAAACATGGCCCAACCCCGCCGTTGGGTGCGTCATCGTCAAGGACGGACGTGTGATCGCCCAGGCCGCGACGGCGCCGGGCGGGCGTCCCCATGCCGAAGAGCAGGCTGTGCCGGCCGCGGGCGAGGCCGTGGTCGGCGCCACCGTCTATGTCACGCTTGAGCCCTGCGGCGCCCGGTCGTCGGGTCGCAAGTCGTGCGCCCATTTCCTGAGCGACGCGGGCGTCTCGCGCGTGGTGGTGGCCTGCCTCGATCCATCGCCCTTTGCGGCTGGTCGCGGCATCGAGCGTCTGCGCGCGGCGGGCCTGACGGTCGAGACCGATCTGATGTGCGAGGAGGGCGCGGTCCTTTGCGAAGGCTTCCTGCACCGGCTTGAGACGGGACGGCCGATGGTGCGGGTCAGCAAGGATGGCGCGGGCTTCGACGGACGGTTCGCCGCTTCGGCCAAGGCGGACCTGATCACCGAGCTGAAACGCCTGGGCGAGGCGGGCTACACCCGGCTTTGGACCGCCGAGGGCGAACTGGCCGACGCCCTGCGCGCCCAAGGGCTGCTGACTGAATAGAGGCGCACGAAGGGTTTCTTAAGCCGCCTGGCCTAGGGTGCGGGCATGGCCCTGGCCGCTGAACCCCTTGTGCGCAAACGCCTGACGCAGGCGGAGCTGGACGTCATGTGCGTTCGGCATGACCGACTGTTTCAGGCCCGTCCCGGCGGCGCCCGGGCCGTCTTCGCCTGGACAGACCTGTCGGGGCTCAGTCTCAGGGGGCGCAATCTGGCCGACGCGGATTTCGCCGCCGCCAGTCTGGAAGGTTGCGACCTGACCGGCGCCCGTCTGGACAACGCCAACTTCTTCGGGGCGGACATGCAGGATGCGATCCTGGCGGACGCCAGCCTGCGGCGGGTTGATCTGCGCGGAGCCTGTCTGCGCGGGGCGGATCTGTCGGGTGCGGACCTGTTCGAGGCCGATCTGCGCGAAGGGGCCATTGCGGCCGCCGACGCCAAACTGGGGCTGAGGGTCATCGAGCCGCGACAGCGCCAGGACACCGAGGCCCTGGGCGCCTGTCTGGCCGGCGCCAATCTGCAACGATCCAAACTGTCGGGCGTCATCGCGATCAAGGCGGACTTTTCCGGTGCGGTGATGAAGGACTGCAAACTGGTGCGGGCCAACCTGAAACAGGCTGACTTCCGCGGCGCGGACCTGGCGGGGGCCGACCTTTCGGGAGCTGACCTGTCGGGCGCCGATCTGCGCGACGCCATTCTGGTGGGCTGCACCATGGTGATGTCGCGTGCCGACGGGGCGGACATGGAAGGCGCGCTGACGGACAACAGCACGGTGGGCGAATCCGTCGAGGGGATGCCTGTCGCCGACATGCTGCGTGATCACGCCCGCTGGTGCGAAACGGACGGCGCCGAAGGAAGGCCCTCGGTCTTTGACGGCGTCGATCTGCGTCCGCTGAAGTCGATTACGGGACTGAATCTGACGGCCCTGTCGGCCAAGGGGGCGGTCTTCTATGGACTGGACATGGAAGGCGTCCAACTGCAGGGGGCGCAACTGGACAACGCGGATCTGCGCTCGGCCAGACTGCGTCGCGCGGACCTGCGCGGGGCGCGGTTGCGGAACGCCAAGTTGAACGGCGCCGATCTGAGTGAGGCGCAGCTCGGGCCGCTTCTGTTGGAGGGGGATCGACTTCTGCCCGCCGACCTGACCGGGGCCGTGCTCAGGGGCGCGGACCTGTCGGGCGCTGATCTGCGCCGAGCCGTGATGGCGCGCGCTGATCTGACCCGCGCGGTCCTGCACGACGCCCAGACCCGCCAGGCGCATCTGACCGACGCTCATCTGGCGGGCGCGCGCGGCCTGACCACGGGCAAGGCCAGCTGACGCCCCCTCGGGGGGTTAGATCAGGGCCTTGAGCTGATCGACCAGATCGGTCTTTTCCCAACTGAAGCCGCCGTCGGCGTCCGGCTCGCGGCCGAAATGGCCGTAGGCGGTTGTGCGGGCGTAGATCGGCTTGTTCAGCTTCAGATGCTCGCGGATGCCGCGCGGGGTGGCGCCCCCAATCAGCCTGGGCAGCTCGCGTTCCAGCACGGCGGGATCGATCTTGCCGGTGTTGTGCAGGTCGACGTGGATCGACTGGGGCGCAGCGACGCCGATGGCGTAGCTGATCTGGATGGTGCAGCGGTCGGCCAGACCAGCGGCGACCACGTTCTTGGCCAGATAGCGTCCGGCATAGGCGGCCGAACGGTCCACCTTGGTGGGGTCCTTGCCCGAAAAGGCGCCGCCGCCGTGGGGCGCCGCGCCGCCATAGGTGTCGACGATGATCTTGCGGCCGGTCAGGCCCGCGTCGCCGTCGGGGCCGCCGATCTCGAAAATGCCGGTCGGGTTGATGTGCCAGACGGTTTCGTCAGTGATGAAGCCCTCAGGCAGGACGCTTTCAACGACCGGCTTGACGACGGCGGCGACGTCGGCCTGGGTCTTGCCCTTGGCGTGCTGGGTTGAGACCACGATGGAGGTTGCGCGGACGGGCTTGCCTTCTTCGTAGTGCAGCGTGACCTGAGACTTGGCGTCCGGCTCCAGGATCGAACCGCCTGCGTGGCGCAGTTCCGCCAGCTTCTTCAGAATCTTGTGGCTGTAGGCCAGGGTCGCCGGCATCAACTCAGGCGTTTCGTTCGACGCATAGCCGAACATGATGCCCTGATCGCCTGCGCCTTCGTCCTTCTCATTGGTCGAATCGACGCCAATGGCGATGTCGGCGGATTGGGCGTGCAGATAGCAGGCGTACTCGGCGGTCTCCCAGTGGAAGCCATCCTGCTCATAGCCGATGTCCTTGATCGCGGCGCGGACCAACGGCTCCAGGCTGTCGATGATGCCCTGGGTGAAGGCCGCGTTCTCTTGCTTGGTGTTGCCCGGTTGGGTGGCGCGGACTTCGCCCGCCAGGACGATCCGCTGCGTCGTCACCATCGTTTCGCAGGCTACACGCGCCTCCGGGTCCTTCGCCAGGAAGGCGTCAACCACGGTGTCGGAGATGCGGTCCGCGACCTTGTCAGGATGTCCTTCGGACACGCTTTCCGAGGTGAAGAGGAAGGAGGAACGGGCCAAGAAAGGCTCCTGTCTGGTGATCAGATCGTCAGACATATAAAGATATGCTTATGTCTTCAAGGTGGCGGACCGCCGCCTCTTCATTCTTGTCCGCCGTCACCTGATGTTTCGGGCTTAAAAAGAAAGGCGCGCCCGGACCGGGCGCGCCTTTCTGGTCTTGGTTTCCGTCTGGCGGCGTCGAAAGAAGCCGCGTATCCCTGTCTACTGACGCAGGCTCTTGGCCACCAACAGCAGGGCGTCGCGCTTTTCGGCGTCCTGGATTTCGCGGAAGGTCGAAAGCAGTTCAGCCGCGCCAGGGGCGGCCAGAGCCAGTTCGTCACCCTCTGCACCGTCAAGCTCGCCCAGCAAGGCGGCGCCGGTGGATTTCAGAACGGCGGCGATCTGAAGCAGACGGGCGGCTGACACGCGGTTGACGCCGCGCTCGTACTTTTGGATTTGCTGAAAGGTCACGCCGGCGCCAGCCGCAAGTTGCGCCTGGGTGATGCGGAGCTCTTCGCGGCGGGCGCGAATGCGCGTGCCGATCGCGACGTCTACGGGGTCTACTAGATCGTTCATCGTGGCCTTCAAGATACTAGGCGGTTGAGCGGTGAGGCCCCAAAATGCGGTCTGCGTCAAGCAAAAAGCATAGCTGTCAGGGGTGAATACCAAGGGAGTATCGGTATCCTGCTGTTGTCAGGCAGGCTTTATGAACATCCATGTCAGCTTTTTGGGGCGGCTACTTGGCGTTGTAAAGCTTCCTTCTATAGGTGATTTTGATTGCGGGCGTCGCAACCTTGAGTCGGGCGTCATTGTGCGTGCAAGAGCCGCAACCACTGTTCGTTGAGTGCTGAAGCTTGCCGTTAGAACAGTATCTTGCGTAGGTTGATGCGGAAAGTGCGGCCGGTCGGATCCAGGAAGTCGGGCTGGTAGTTGAGCGGCGTCTGGCCATCGCTGGACCTCACCGACACGCGATCATCGAAGATATTGGTCACGCCGAACCCGACGCGGGTCCCCTTCAGAACCGGGAATTTTTCGACCCATTTCGCCCTCTGGGTCAAATCTGCAAAAGCGAACAAATTAATCGTCGTTCGGCCCGAAAAGTCCAAACTGGGCGACGCGGCGTCGGCGCCCTTGACGTGGGTGCCGTCGCGCCAGTTGGCGTTGACGAACATCCCAAGGCCGTTGCGGAAGGCTCCGGCCTGCAGTTGAACCTCATGGCGCGACTGGCCGCCGCTGCCGCTGATGGCGTCGCCGTCCAGCAGGTCCAGGGGCGCAAGACCGTCGCGAATTGTCACTTCGTCCTGCAGTCTCCAGGTGTGGGTCAGGGACAGGTTGAACATGCCCTGACCGGGCTGCATTCCGCCGCCGCCCGGTCCGCGCGTACCGCCAGGACCGCCTGGCCCAGCCATGCGTGGACCGCCTTCACCGCCTCCCGGAATCCCGAGCCGACCAGGACCGCGTTCGCCGCGTTCGGCGGCGGGCATCGGCTTTCCAAAGGCGCGTGAGAAGTTGAATCCCCACTGCACATCCTGCTGTTCACGCCGGGAGAAGTTCAGCGGGCGTGCGTCAATGGACAGCAAGGTTCCATCGCCATCGCGCTGAAAGCGTTCGGGCAGGGCGGCTTCCAGGGCAGGGGTGATGGTCGGGAAGCCTGCGATCTGATCGTCCGTCTCGGTGCGGGTATAGGCCAGATTGAAGCGCAGATCGCGTTCGCTGAACGGCTGCCAGTTGGCGCTCAGCTTCAGCGAGCGGGCGTCTTCGGCCTTCAGGTTGGGGGCGCCGCCGGTGACATAGGCCACCTCGATCGTCTCGCCGGTCCTGAAGTCGAACACCGGCGTGTTGGGGGTCGAGACCGTGGGGTCGTTGAGTTGCTGCATCGAGGGCGCCTTGCCCGCATCCGAATAATCGACGCCGAGCGACAGGCGCTGGATCGGCGACCAGTTCAGGCCGCCGCCAATGGTGCTGACGCCGCCAAAGTCCGACAGTTCATCGTAGGCCAGGTTCAGGTTGAGCGCCAGATCGCCGATCCCCGCCAGAACCTCCTTGTCCCGGCTGGCGATGGGCAGGCGGAAATTGGCCTGAAGTCGCCCAAGATCGCGCGACAGCGACCGGTCGCTGGCGACGCCGTTGCGCAGGCTTTCGGAATCCAGCGACTGGTGTTGGGCGCCGACCTTGAAGGTCGAGGTCAGATCGCCCGCAGGGCCGCTCCACACCTTGCCATTGACCACAAGCTCGGCGTTGGCGACGCCCGAGGTGGACTTGGCCGTGTCGCGCAGGCGGTCGGGCACGCGCACGTCGATGTCGCCGAACGGGTTCACCATGGGATCACCTGCGGTCAGGCTGGCCTGCAGGGCGGCGGCGTCCACGCCCCGGCCCGTCGAGGTCTTGGTCTCCACCCAGTCGTAGGTTCCTGTCAGCGTCCAGCGCCAGTCGCCGACAAATCCGTCCAGCACCGTGCCGACCCCCGCCGTCAGGCTGTCGACCTCACGCCTCAGCGTGTCGGGGCGATCCAGATAGCGGAACAACTGCACATCGTCGCCGAACGGAGAATAAGGATTGCCGGATGGCAGGGTCAGGGTCACGCCCGGCAGACCCAGGTAGCTGAGGCTGGATGAATCCTTCAGGCTGGCGCTGAAGGTGGCGCCGATGTCGCGGTTCAGGTCCTTTTTCAGCGTGCCGGAGATTTCCGCCGATCCGGTGTTGGGCTGCAGAGTGCGGTAGGCGTTCAGATCGCCTTGGCGCAAGGTTCCGGCCGTCGCGAGAAAGTCGTTCAGTGTCGGCGCTGCGCCGGAGGCCAGGTCCGGCACGCCCGTTTCCGTAATGGGTCGACCCGCCAGGGCCGACAAGGCCGGGTCGATCTGGGCCCGAAGCAGTCGCGTGGGATCGGCGGGGTCGCGATAGGGCAGACCGCCGATATTGCCTTGCAGATCGAACAACTCGCCCCCGCCGGTGCGGTCGATGCGGCGTTCGGTCTCGAACAGGGCGGTCTGGGCGTTGAGGTTCAGGTCCATCGACCAGCGGCTTGATCCCGCGATGCGCAGCACGTTGTTGCTGTTGTCCAGCACCGTTTGCCCTCCGCTGGTCGGGCGCGTGACGGTGCCCGACGCGGTGATGGAGCGGAAGTTTGCCTTCAGCACCACGTTCACGACCCGCTGGTCGGCGCTGTAGCCGTAGGAGAGGGCGGTTTCCTCCGGCAGGACATCAAATCGATCGATGGCTTCCGGCGGCAGGCCGCGGATTTCGCGGAAACCGGAAATGCGCCGTCCGTTGACCAGGAAGACCGGCGGCCCTCCACGCGCGCTGCGCGTCTGCGCCTCAAGCAGAGTGACCAACTCGCCTATGCTGGTCGCGCCAAACGCCTGAATCTGTGCAGCATCGTAAGAAACGATCGGCTCCTGCCCCCCCAGGGCCACGCCGCGACGCGTCGTTGTCACTTCGATGTCGGGAAGGACGACGACCGGATCGTCGGTCTGAGCGCTTTGCACCTGCACGGCTTGGGCATTGGGAGCCAGAGCGAGCAGCATCAGGGCCGTAAGGGTCATGAGGCGTGTTCCGAGGACGTGGATCAACCCTCTGGAGACGCGCCAATCGTGGCGGCAAAACGGCCAAATTATTGAAGTTTTGGAAAGCGTTGCGCGGTTTCAACACCACTGAATTTCGATCGACGGAAATCCAGAATTGAGCCGTTAAAGAGCGTTTGGCCCGATCTGGAATCGGCTTCAGACGTTCTCTGCGCGTTGTGCGCGCTGGGCGGCCTCCATCGCCGCGCCGATGCCGTTCAGCAGGCTGTCCAGGGTGATGGGCTTGGACAGGTGACCATCGGCGCCGGCCGCCGCACCCGCCGTCACATGCTCGGGCAAGGCGTTGGCCGTCAACATGATGATCGGCGTGCGCGTGCGCCCCTCGGCACGCTCGAGCAGGCGAATGGCGGTCGTCGCGCTCAGGCCGTCCATCACAGGCATCTGCATGTCCATCAACACCAGATCAAAGCTACCGTCACGCACAGCCGCCACCGCCTGGTCGCCGTTTTCGACCGTGACCAGTTCAGTGGGCAGGTGGGCCAGCATGATCTCAATCACTTTTCTGTTGGCTGGATGATCGTCGGCCAGCAGGATGCGGGCGGGAAAGACCGCCTCGCTGACGGGCTCGTGCCCCTTTTCGTCGCCTGCGTTGTCGATCGGCGCCGTCTGCGGCGCAAGCGGCAGTTCGAACCAGAAGCTTGCGCCCGTGTCGGGGGCGCCGTCGCAGTCCATTGATCCGCCCATCAAGTCGACCAGATGGCGGGAGATGGCCAGCCCCAGCCCTGTTCCCCCAAAGCGGCGCGTGATGGAGCCGTCCGCCTGCTGGAAGCGGGTGAATATCCGGTCCTTCAGGTCAGCGTCGAAACCGCAGCCGGTGTCCGTCACCGTAAACCGCACCCGACCTTCATCGGCCCTGCCCGCGTGGACCGAGACCGAGCCTTCCGTGGTGAACTTCAGCGCATTGGAGATCAGGTTGGACAGAACTTGCCGCAAGCGCACGACATCGCCCTCGACCAGGCCTTCAATGGCCGGATCGATCTGGACGTGCAGCGCCAGACCCTTCTGTTCGGCCGTGGGGCGATACAGGGCGGCGGTCCCGCGCAAGGTGTCGCCCAGGTCGAAGGCCGCATGTTCGATGGCGATCTGGCCGGCTTCGATCTTGGCGGTGTCCAGTATGTCGGACAGCAGCCGCTCCAGCGTCACGCCGGAGGTGCGGATGACATCGACCATCTCATGTTCGCGCGGCTTGAGATTGGTGCGCGACAGGGCGTCCGCCATGGCCACGACGCCGTTCAGGGGCGTGCGGATTTCGTGGCTCATATTGGCGAGAAACTCGGATTTGGATCGGCTGGCGTCCTCGGCGCGACGACGCGCGACCCGCAGGTGCCCCGCTTGGCGCCACATCCGAATGATCGCCGCCAGGGCCGAAAGCACGAAGATGACCGCGATCACCACGACGCCGTTCTGGGCCTTGATGACGTCGCGCTGAAGAGTGGTGTTGATGCGGGCGGTTTCCAGCTGGGCGCGACGTTCCGCCAGCTGCTGCTGCATGTCGCCTGTGACCTGGCGAATGCCGGCGCTGTAGCGACGGGCGTCGGCGATCTTTTCTCGTTCGCCGTAGATGAGCAGCGCCTCATACGCCTCTTGCGGCTTGCCTTCCGCGAACAGAATTTCAGCCTCGACGCGACCCAGCTTGTTGTTGTCGCGGTCGCGATTCTGGCCTGTGGAGATGCGGCGCCTGAGGGTCGCCAGATCGCGCCGCGCCTCAATCAGCTGACCTGTCTGGGCATAGGCGATGGCGCGCGACGGCAGCAGATTGGACGCCAGGAAGGCTGCGGCGCCCAGGTCCCGGCCATAGGGGGACAGGCAGGCCAGGACGTCGTGCGGCGCGCGGCGGGCCTCGGCGGTCGCGACGCAAAGGGCGGCGTCGTAGATGGCCAGACTGGGCAGGCCTGTGCGCTGCGTCAGCCGGTGGTGGGCCATGTAAAGCTGATACGCCTGTTCTGTGTCGCCCAATTGCGTCGACAGACGAGCCAGATTGTAGATGGCGTCGAAGTCGGGGCGTGGATAGTCGGGGTTGGCCAGGTCGATCTCGAAACGGCCGAAGGCGGCCGTGGCGCCGTCGATGTCGTTCAACTCCATCAGCCCCAGTCCCGTCATCTCCCACAGGCTGGCGCGGGCGGCTTTGGCGTAAGGAGAGGTCTCGGGAATAAAGGCGTCGGCGTCGGCCAACAGTTTCAGGCTTTCTCCGATCCTGTCGCGATCCATCAGGGCCAGCGCCCACAGACGGGTGGCGTGAACCCGGGCGAACCAGTCCTGTTCGGTCTCGGCGATGCGCCCAATCTCGTCGGCGGCGCCGGCTTCACCTTGATTGTAGCGCAGGCTGAGGGCGTTCAGGCGGGCCACCTGCTGGTAGCGCAGGTCGTTCTGAAGTCGTGCGGCGGCCATCAGGCGATCGTTCCACAGGCCGGCCTGGTCGAACTCGCCCTGGCTCATCATGATAGAGGCCACATGGTGCAGGCGTTGCAGGCCTTCGCGGTCATGGCGGTTCATGGCCGCCTGGCCAAAGGCGTACAGGGCGGCGAAGTCGGTGGCGGCGGCGCGTTTCTCGACGGCGGCGGCCAGTTCCAGGGGGGTGCGCACAGGGCCGGGCGGCTGCGCCCGAACCATCTGGGCGGACATGACCATCAGGCCCAGAATGGTCAGGGCGGCCAAGGCTGAATGTCTGAAACGCGACATGGAACTTCCGTGTTGACCCTTGCCTTTGCCACACGGTGTATTGAACGAAGGTTTATCAAATGGGCGCAGTCGTCGCCTGTCTCACACACATGGGGCGCGCCGCCGGAAAGACTCCGCGTTGACCGCTTCCGGGCTTTCGGCTATACGCCCGCCCTCTTGAGATTTTCGCGCCGTGGACGTGTGCTCCGCGGCGTTTTCCGTTCGAAGGTTTGACATGGCCAACAACCCCGGCGCCCGCAAGGCGATCCGCAAGATCGAAGCGCGGACCCAAGTGAACAAGGCGCGTCGCTCGCGCGTTCGCACCTATCTGCGCAAGTTCCAGGAAGCTCTGGCGGGCGGCGACGCGGCTGTCGCCAAGGCCGCTTTCGTCGAAGCTCAATCCGAGCTGATGCGCGCCGTCTCCAAGGGCGTCGTTCACAAGAACACCGGATCGCGCAAAGTGTCGCGTCTGGCCGCCCAGCTGAAGAAGCTGTCGGCAGCCTGATCCATTAAGAATTGTCCCTGATACGGATCGACTATCGTCGTTCTGTTTTGGGATTTTCTAAAGATTTCAACGGCGAAGGGGCGTGAGCTCCTTCGCCGTTTCGCGTTGTGCTGGTA
This sequence comes from uncultured Brevundimonas sp., assembly GCA_963522565.1. GTDB lineage: Bacteria > Pseudomonadota > Alphaproteobacteria > Caulobacterales > Caulobacteraceae > Brevundimonas. The sequence goes on from CAUQZC010000014.1 coordinate 47,945, forward strand.
AGTCGCCCAAGCCGTGAAGGGCTTCTTTTGACGGCCAAAACCTGGAATTTCCCAAGCGGGTTCAGGGTTTGTCGGAGTCAAACAATTTAACTGCGAATCAGCCAACGAATCTCCGTTGACCCAAGAGGCTCTGGGCGTAAGTTTTGGCCTCTAACGCACTTCCATCCCAATACGGATGAAGACGGCGCGAGACGACAGTTTCGCGTTGGCGGGAGATGTCTGTTCAAGAGTTCGGCCCCGTCCGGAAAGCATCGCTTTTCGGCGCAGGAGAAGTCGTCCCTGAGCCATCGCCCTGAAGCGCGGAAGGTTCGGATTGGTTTTGCAGCGAGTGGCTGGAATATGGTTGGGGGCGCAGCGGCAATGGCGGGCGGATCGAGCAGGTTGGAGACGACGGATCTGGATCGGATCTGGGGTGAGGCCTCCGTGCGCCTGCGCGCCGAGATCGGCGACGGCCCGTTCAACTCCTATGTCGCGCCTTCGGCCGTCCGCGTGGATTCCGCTGGGCAGCTGATCCTGGTCACTCCCACCGCCTATGCGCGTGACTGGGTCCGCAAGAACGCCCTGCGCCGGATGAACGAGCTATGGCTGGGCCTGGACGGCCTGGCGCGCCGCCTGGACGTGCGCTGCCGCGCCGAAGTCGGTTCGGTCCCGCCCGCCACCGCCGTTCCGGCTGGTCATGTGCCGGACGCCGCCCCGCGTCTGGCGGCCTTGTCTTCGGCTAGTCTGGCGGTTCCCACCATCGCCCCCGTCGCCGACAGCGCCCGCGCTGTGCGCGCCGCCGGTCTGCAGGAACGTCTGACGTTCGACAGCTTCATCGAGGGTCAGGGCAACGCCTTCGCCCTGGCCATCGCCAAACAGGTCGCCAGCTGGGCCGACGGCCATTTCAACCCGGTCTTCTTCTGCGGCCCCTATGGCTACGGCAAGACGCACCTGCTGAACGCCATAGCCTGGGAGGCCCAGCGCCTGCGTCCCGAGGCCAAGGTGGTCTATCTGACCGCCGAGCGTTTCCTGTCCACCTTCGTCAAGGCCATGCAGGACCGTTCGACCGCCGCCTTCAAGGAGAGCCTGCGTTCAGCCGACATGCTGCTGCTGGACGACGTCCAGTTCGTGGGCGGCAAGACCTCGACCCAGGAAGAACTGCTCTCGACCCTGACCGCCCTGATCGAGGACGGCAAGCGCATCGTCTTCTCGGCCGACCGCGCGCCGATGGCCCTGACCGATGTCGAGCCGCGCCTGCGCAGCCACCTGGCCGCCGGCCTGACCTGCCCGGTCGAGGCGGGCGACCGTGAGCTGAAGATCGCCGTGGCCCAGAACCGTCTGCGGGCCCTGTCGGCGCTCGGCGTGGTTCAGGGCGAGGCGGCGCCTGAGGTTCTGGCCCAGTTGGTGGACCGCACTCCCGGTTCTATGCGTGAGCTTGAGGGCGCGGTGAACACCCTGGCCGCCGCCGCAGGTTCGCGCCTGTCGGCGGTCTCGGTCGATGAAGCCTCGGCCCTGCTGGGCATGGCCATGCGCGGCGGGCCTGAGCGTCGCATCACCGTCGATGAGATCCAGAAGACGGTCGCGGACCACTTCAACCTGAAACAGGCCGACCTGCTCAGCGAGCGCCGCACCCGTTCGGTCGCCCGTCCGCGCCAGATCGCCATGTACCTGTGCAAGCAGCACACGACCCGCTCCTATCCCGACATCGGCCGCCGCTTCGGCGGTCGCGACCACACGACCGTCCTGCACGGCGTGCGCAAGATCGAGGAGCTGATGCCGCAGGACGATCAGATCGCCCGCGACGTCGAGGCCCTGACGCGCAAGCTGCGGGGCTGATTTCCTGGGCAGGCGGGGCGCTGCGCTGGCCCTTTGGCCGGAATTCCCGCTCCGCACCCCCGCCGGGGACACTTATCCACGCGTCGGTGGCAACTAACCACAAGCCGCTTCCTTGCTCAGCGCGCTCAATCCGCTAGTGTCTAAACCCCTCAATCGCGGCGTCTCCGGGGAGGCGCCGTCTCCGGGCGAGACGACATGCAGCTGACCATCGAACGATCCGCGCTCCTGAAGGCCCTGGGCCACGTGCAGAGCGTCGTTGAACGTCGAAACACCATACCGATCCTCTCCAACGTCCTGCTCAGCGCGGGACGCGATCGTCTGGCCTTCGCGGCAACCGATCTGGACATGGAGATGGTTGACGAGGCCGAGGCCCAGGTTCAGGTCGAGGGCCAGATCACGGCGCCTGCCCACACCCTGTACGAAATCGTGCGCAAACTGCCTGAAGGCGCCGAGGTCTCGCTGCTTTATTCGGGTGACGATCCGCGTCTGGTCGTCTCGGCCGGGCGGTCGCGCTTCAACCTGCCGGTGCTGCCGGCGGGCGATTTCCCCGTCATGTCGACCGACAGCGCGGGGGCGTCCTATGTCCTGCCGCGCGAAGACCTGGCCCGTCTGATCGACAAGACCCGGTTCGCCGTCTCGACCGAAGAGACACGCTATTATCTGAACGGGCTGTATCTGCACACGGTGGCGGAAGCGGGCGTTCCCCTGCTGCGCGCGGTCGCCACCGACGGCCACCGTCTGGCCCTGGCCGAGACCCCGGCGCCGGAAGGCGCGGCGGGCGGTCCGGGCGTCATCGTGCCGCGCAAGACCGTCGATCAGGTCCGCCGCCTGCTGGACGACACTAACGCCCCGGTCGAGATCCAGGTCTCGGCCCAGAAGATCCGCTTCCAGCTGGGCGAGGCCAGCCTGACCTCCAAGGTCATCGACGGCGCCTTCCCCGACTATTCGCGCGTCATCCCCAAGGGCAACGACAAACAGGCCGACATCGACAACAGTCTGTTCGCCAAGGCCGTCGACCGCGTGGCCACCATCTCGGCGGAAAAGAGCCGCTCGGTGAAACTGGCCTTCGATAACGACCGGGTGAAGCTAACCGTGCGCAACATGGAGGCCGGTCAGGCCGAGGAAGAAGTCGAGATCGGCTATTCCGACGAACCGTTCGAAATCGGCTTCAACGCCCGGTATCTGCTGGACGTCGCCGGCCAGATCACCGGCGAGAACGCCGCCTTCCGCTTCGCCGATCCGGCCTCGCCGACCCTGGTCCTCGATCCGGGCGATCCGGGCGTGCAGTATGTGCTGATGCCGCTGCGGGTTTAAGCTCCAGCTTTCCGATCATCCCGGCGAAAGCCGGGACCCAGTGCTTTCGTTCGTACCGGAGGCTGGCGTTGGCGTTCTTCACCTACATCGTCGCCAGTCGTCGCAATGGCACGCTATACACAGGATCGACGGACGACCTGATCAAGCGGGTCGCCGAACATCGGGACAAGCTGCGCGCAGGGTTCACCCGGAAATACGCCGTAGCCATGCTGGTATGGTATGAGATCCACGAAACGCGCGATGCGGCCTTCAGGCGCGAACGCCAGATCAAGGAATGGAACGGATCTGGAAGCTGGAACTGATCGAGCGCAGGAACCCGGCATGGGCGGACCTGTTTCCGGCGCTACTCGGTTAAATCGTGCCGAGCGAAAGGACTGGGTCCCGGCTTTCGCCGGGATGAGCGGAGTATTTTGATCCAATCTTTAACCCTCACCGACTTCCGCTCCTATGCAGGCGCGCGGCTGGCGCTGAATGCCGGGCCTGTGGTGCTGCATGGGCCGAACGGGGCGGGCAAGACCAATCTGCTGGAGGCGATCAGCCTTCTGACGCCCGGCAAGGGTCTGCGCGGTGCGACGGCGGCCGAAATGGGCCGTCGCGAGCCGGGCGAGGCGACCGGACGCGCCTGGGCCGTCATGGTCGAACTGGACGACGAGACGCGGCTGGGCACCGGCGTTCAGACGGCGGGGGCGTCGCGACGCATTGTCCGCATCGACGGCGAGACGGCCCCGCCGGGGCGGTTGCTCGATTATCTGCGGCCCGTCTGGGCCACGCCCGAGCAGGACCGTCTGTTCTCCGATGCGCGCGCCGAACGGCTGAAGTTCTTCGACCGGCTGGTCTTCGCCGCCGACCCCGACCACGCCGCCAGCGTCTCGGCCTATGACAAGGCCCTGCGCGAGCGGCTGCGCCTGCTGAACGACGCGGCCGATGGGCGTGAGGCGGACCCCGTCTGGCTGGACGCGCTGGAGCTTCGCCTGGGCGAGGCGGGCGCCCGCGCGGCCCTCGCCCGCGTCGCGGCGCTTCACGCCCTCCAGGCCGCCATCGACGCCCGCAGCGATCGTCCCTTCCCCCAGGCGGACCTGGGTCTGGACGGCGCCGCCGAACAGATGGCCGAAGCGGGCGCCGAGGAGGACGAGATCGCCGCCGTCCTCCGCGAAGGCCTGGCCAAGGCCCGCGCCCGCGACGGCGCCGCCGGCCGCTCCCTGTTCGGGCCGCACCGCACCGACCTGACGGCCATCCACCGCGAAAAACGGCGCCCTGCCGCCGAGGGGTCGTCAGGCGAGCAGAAGGCCCTGGTCCTGAACCTGATCCTGGCCCAGATCGCGCGCCTGTCGGACCATGCCGAGGCTGAAGCGGCCCGCCCCGTCCTGCTGCTGGACGAAGCCCCCGCCCATCTCGACGAAGCGCGCCGCGCCGCCCTGTTCGATGAGATCACGGCCCTTGATCTTCAAGCCTTCATGACCGGCACCGAACGCGACCTTTTCGCGGGCCTGGAAGGCCGCGCCCAGTTCGTCCGCGTCGCCGACGGCGCGTTGGAAAGCGATTGAATCGATAGACGTCATTCCGGGGCGTCCGAAGGATGAACCCGGAACCCAGGAGGCGTGCATCCGGCGTCAGATGCGGTCAGCAGCGCGAATGCGGCCCTGGGTTCCGGGTTCTTGGCTCCGCTCAGCCCCGGAATGACCAGCTGACAGGTCGCTGAACCGAGTGTCGATTAGACCTGGCCGACAGACGCCCCGGAAAGACGGTCAGGTCTCGCTTTTTCGTCGAAATTTCCTATATGTTGCCGACTTCGGCGCGGTGCGATCCCGCCGCCGATTCGAGCGTTGTTCGCGGCGCTCCATCCCCGTCCCGGTCGGGACTTCAGAGCCAATGACTTCATGACCGATCCGATTGCCGACCAGCCCGAATACGGCGCCGATTCCATCAAGGTTCTCAAAGGCCTGGACGCCGTGCGCAAACGCCCCGGCATGTATATCGGCGACACCGACGACGGCTCGGGCCTGCACCACATGGTCTATGAGGTGGTCGATAACGCCATCGACGAGGCCCTGGCCGGCCACGCCGATCTGGTCCAGGTCATCCTGAACGCGGATGGTTCGGTCACCGTGACCGACAACGGCCGCGGCATCCCCACCGACATCCACGCCGAGGAAGGCGTGTCGGCGGCCGAGGTCATCATGACCCAGCTGCACGCGGGCGGTAAGTTCGACCAGAACTCCTACAAGGTGTCGGGCGGTCTGCACGGCGTGGGCGTTTCCGTCGTGAACGCCCTGTCCGACTGGCTGCAGCTGAAGATCTATCGCGACGGCAAGCAGCACGAGATGCGCTTCGAGCGCGGCGACACGGTCAAGTCGCTGGAAGTCACCGGCGTCGCCCCCCTCCGCGAGGACACCGGCAAGCCGCTGAGCGGCACCGAAGTCACCTTCTATCCGTCCGTCACGACTTTCAGCCACATCGACTTCGACCTGAAGACGCTGGAACACCGTCTGCGCGAACTGGCCTTCCTGAACTCTGGCGTGGTGATCCGCCTGGCGGACATGCGCCATGCCGAACCCATCGAAATGACGCTGCATTACGAGGGCGGGGTCGAAGCCTTCGTGCGCCACCTCGACAAATCCAAGACGCCGATCCTGAAGGACGTCATCGTCATTCGCGGCAAGAAGGACGGGATCGAGCTGGACCTGGCCCTGTGGTGGAACGACAGCTATCACGAGACCATGCTGTGCTTCACCAACAACATCCCCCAGCGGGATGGAGGCACCCACCTGTCGGCCTTCCGCGCCAGCCTGACGCGCGTCATGGGCGGCTATATCGAAAGCTCCGGCCTGGCCAAGAAGGAGAAGGTCGCCCCGACCGGCGAGGACGCCCGCGAAGGCCTGACCTGCGTCCTGTCGGTCAAGGTGCCGGACCCCAAGTTCAGCTCCCAGACCAAGGACAAGCTGGTCTCGTCCGAGGTGCGTCCGGCGGTCGAGAACCTGTGTTCGGAAGGCCTGGCCACCTGGTTCGAGGAGCACCCCGTCGAGGCCAAGATGATCGTCTCCAAGATCATCGAAGCCGCCTCGGCGCGCGAGGCCGCCCGCAAGGCCCGCGACCTGACGCGGCGCAAGTCCGCGCTGGAGATCTCGAGCCTGCCGGGCAAACTGGCCGACTGCCAGGAACGCGACCCGGCCAAGTCCGAACTGTTCATCGTCGAGGGTGACTCGGCGGGCGGTTCGGCCAAACAGGCGCGCAACCGCGAGAACCAGGCCGTTCTGCCCCTGCGCGGCAAGATCCTGAACGTCGAGCGCGCCCGTTTTGACCGGATGCTGTCATCGGACCTGATCGGCACCCTGATCCTGGCGCTGGGCACCGGCATCGGGCGGGATGATTTCAACGCCGACAAGCTGCGCTATCACAAGATCATTCTGATGGCCGACGCCGACGTCGACGGCGCCCACATCCGCACCCTGCTGCTGACCTTCTTCTACCGTCAGATGCCGGAGCTGATCACGCGCGGCCACGTCTATATCGCCCAGCCGCCGCTCTATAAGGTCTCCAAGGGCAAGCAGTCGCGCTACCTGAAGGATCAGGCCGAGATGGACGCCTATCTGATTGAGGAAGGCTCGTCCGAGGCGGAGCTGGATATTTCGACCGGCGAACGCCGTCTGGGCCTGGACCTGCAGGCGCTGGTTCGCGAGGCCAAGGCCTTCAACGCCGGTGTCGATCGCCTCAGCCAGCGCGCTCCGGCCTTCGCCATCGAGCAGGCGGCTTTGGCCGGTCTGTTCGCCGAAAACGCCGACACCGCAGCGACCGCCGCAGCCGCCGCGGTCCGCCTGAACCTCTATGCCGAAGAAGGTGACGGCGAATGGACCGGTGAGCCGGGGGCGCAAGGCGCTGTGGTCTTCAGCCGCACCCGTCGCGCGGTGCAGGAGACGATCGTGCTGGAGGAAACCCTGATCCGGTCACTGGACGCGCGCCGTCTGACTGAACGCGCCATCGCCTTTGACGGCGTCTTCGCCGCACCCGCCATCTATCGCCGCAAGGACAAGTCCACGACCATTCGCGGGCCGCTGGACCTGCTGAACGCCGTGCTGGACGCGGGCAAGAAGGGCCTGTCCATCCAGCGCTACAAGGGTCTGGGCGAGATGAACCCGGAGCAGCTGTGGGAGACGACGCTGGACGTCAACGCCCGCACCCTGCTGCAGGTCTCGGTCGAGCATGAGGAAGAGGCCAACGACCTGTTCGCCAAACTGATGGGCGACGTGGTCGAACCCCGCCGTGAGTTCATCCAGGAAAACGCTCTGGACGCCGCCGTCGACGTCTGACGGCGGCTGGCGCGGACGCGGCCTACTGGCCGCGCCCTGCGGCGATGAAGGCGGCGATGGTCGGGAAGGGCGTGCTGGCGGGCAGGGCGTTCTCGCAGGCGATGCGCTTGATCGATTCATAGACGCCGCCGGACGGACCCCACGGCCCATCGTCAGTGTAGCGATCGGTTTCGGCGCCGTCAGGACCATAGGTGACGATCTCACCGGGCTTGGACTGGCCGTCCGCGCACCGCATCAAGACCACCTCGGTGTCGTGACTGAGGTCGCTCGCATCGCCCTTTGCCGGCGTCCGGCCCATCTTGGCGCTGACAATCCCATCGACTGGCGTCAGCGTGTCCAGATCGACGACATAGATCGTCTGATCATTGGACGAGAATTGCGCCCAGCGCTCGGCGGCCGCTGGTGTGGCGACGGCGAGGGCCGCAGCCCCGATCATAAGATATTTGGCGGTTCCGCTCATGATGTCCTCCCTCTGAACGGCGATACTTCATACCCAACTGACGAAAAGCGCAATCATCCAGCATCAGAGCCCGGCAAGGGGGCCTTGTGCGCTGAGCCGCTCCATCAACTTCTGGCCACGGCAGGGCGTAGCGGTGCGGCGCGCGTGGCGCGGGATTGCGGCAGGGGCGAGGGGGCGCCCGCGATCACGGCGGCGACGTGTTCGCCCAGCAGGGGGGCGGCGGCCAGGCCGCGCGAGCCCAGGCCGCCCAAGACAAACAGGCCGGGCGCAAGGGCGCCTGCGATCGGCAGGCGGTCGGCGGTGGTGGCGCGGATGGCGACGCGGCCTTCGATCCGGGCGCGGACGCGAACGGCGGCGGCCTGCCGGGGCAGGCGTTGCTCCAGCGTCGTCAGGTTGCGCGCCGTGTCGGCCTCGCGCACTTCGGTCGTGGTGTCGCCCCTGTCGTGCGTGGCGCCGAACAGCAGGCCGTCTCCGGTCGGCGCGACATATCCGCCCCAGGCGGTCGGGGCGGTCGGGGCGGTCGGGGCGGTCGGGGCGATCGCAGCGTCGCTGATCCAGTTGGCCTGACCGCGCACGGGGGACAGGCGGGGCGCGGCGCTCAGCCTGTCGAGAAGGGCCGCGGACCCCCAGCCCGCGGTCAGGACCACGGCCTCGACTTCGGTCAGCAGTTCGTCTGCGCTGAACAGTCGCCAGCCCGCGTCGCAGCTTTCGATATGCGTAACGCAGGCCGTGATGATCTCGGCGCCGGACAGCCAGTCAGCCAGGATGGCGGCGGGCTTCACCGCACAGGCGTCGCGCATCAGCAGGCCGCCTGTCGGGGTTGGCTCGCCGATGTGAGCGGCGGCTTCACAGGGCGCAACCACGGACATGGCGCCCGAGGGCCAGATCGGCTGGGCGGCGATCTTGGCGTAGCGCGCCGCGTCGCGCCCGGCCTGCGGCAGTTGCAGCACCCCTTCGGCCAGGACGGCGCCCGGCGTGGCGCGATAGAGGTCACCCGCGCGCTCCAGCGCCTGGGCGTAGAGGGCGGCGATGCCTGCATCGCCGGCGTCCAGGCGCGGCGTCACCAGACCGGCGGGAAATCCCGATCCGCCGGCGCCGGGGCGCTCGGCCTCGAACACCACGGGCGCCAGGCCTTCGGCGATCAGGGCGCGCACGACAGAGGCGCCTGCGATGCCCGCGCCAATGACGGCGACGGTGGGCGCGGCCTCTTTGATGGGGAGAGTCGGCAGGCGGGCTTCCAGCCGTTCGCGCTTGCGGCCGTGCCCCGGCATCTTCTGGACAGTGAAGCCGCGTTCGGCCAGGCCGCGCCGCACGGCCCCGGCGACGGTGAAGGTGGCCACGCGGGCGCCGGGGGCGGATCGTGCGGCGATCCGGTCCATCACCTCGGGCGACCACATGCCGGGGTTGAGGGCGGGGGAAAAGCCGTCCAGGAACCAGGCGTCGGCCGGACCTGACCATTCCGTCAGCGCCCATTCCGCGTCGCCGACAGCCAGGTCCAGAACGGCGTTGAAACCGGGCAGGTCGAGCCGATGGAAACCGGGCGTTCCTGATGGCCAGGCGCTGGTTAGGGCCTCAGCCGCCTCGGCCAGCTCGGGCCAGTTGGACAGGGCGCGCCGCGCCTCTTCCACGGTCAGCGGAAAGCCTTCGATGGAGAAGATGTGCAGCCGTCCGCCCTCAGGGCGATGCGCCTGCCACAGGCTCAGAAGGGCGGCGATGTTCAGGCCGGTGCCAAAGCCCAGTTCCGCCACGGTGAAGCGACGGCGCCCCGCCCAGGCCTGGGGCAGGCCGCAGCCGTTCAGGAAGACCGCGCGCGTCTCAGCCAGGCCGTCGTCGCGAGAGAAATAGACATCGCCGAACCGGCCCGAGCGCGGCTCGCCCTCTTCGGTCCAGGTCAGCTGCGGCGAGGTGTCTTGGGTCGTCATGGCGGGCGTCTAACACGAGACGAAGAAAAGGGCCGCCCCTTGCGGAACGACCCTCCGGTTTCAGTCGTGATCGTTGGCTTTAATGCGCGGCCGGGGCAGGGGGCGGGGTCTGGGCTTCGGTCGGCGCGGCGGCCGCTGGCGTGGGCGGAGCAGCGGTGTCGAGGTTGTGGGCGTTCTGAGCCGATTGTTCGGCGGCGGCTGCGGCGGCCTGGGCCGATTGTTCCGTGGTCAGCACCGAGTCCTCGGCGACGCCGGCGGCCTCCACCGCATCATTGGCGGGCTTGGGCGCGGCGGCATGTTCATCCTTGCCCTTCCCACAGGCGGCGAGGGCCAGAACGGCGGCGGAGACAGTGACGAGGGCGGTGATGCGCATGGGAAATCCTCCGTATGCATTTCGCGAGGGCGAGAGCCCTGATCCAAACGATAAGGCCGCCGTGATCGACGGCGCAAGCCGCAACCCCGGCGGCGTGAAGCCGCATGAAACGACCGGCTGTCAGCTGGGCCAAATTGAGATACAGCCTGACGCCGTCATTCCGGGTTCTTCCCTCCGGCCGGCCCCGGAATGACGAACCAAGGGAGCCTGTGACGACCAATGTCGACTGAACCTAGTCGTTGGTGATGTTGTTCAGGGTCTCTTCCATTTCGACGAACGACGGCTGGGCCGTGGAGGGGATGTCGCCCCGGCCGATCTCGACCGAGATCTGGGCCGCATTGCCATGCAGGTGGGCGACGAGGACGGACTGGATGATCTTGTAGTAGGCGGCCTCCTCATCGACGATGGCCTTCAGCCGCGCCGCGAACGGGCCGACCAGACCATAGGCCAGGAAGACGCCCAGGAAGGTGCCGACCAGGGCCCCGCCGATCATCCCGCCCAGGATTTCCGGCGGCTCGGTGATGGAGCCCATCGTCTTCACGATGCCCAGCACGGCGGCGACGATGCCCAGGGCGGGCAGGGCGTCGGCCAGGTTCTGCAGGGCGTGGGCGGGCTCCAGATGCTCGTGGTGGTGCTTTTCGAGCTGTTTCTCCATCGCGTCCTCGACCTGGTGGGGGTCCTCCAGGTTCATGGTCATCATCCGCAGGGTGTCGCAGATGAAGTCGACGGCGAAATGGTCCTTCAGCACCTTGGGATACTTCTGGAAGATCGGGGATTCCTTGGGCTTTTCGATATGGCTTTCCAGCGCCACCACGCCCTTGGACTTCATGGTCTTGGTCAGTTGGAACAACAGGGACAGCAGGTCCTTGTAGTCCTGCTTCTTCCATTTGGGTCCGGCGAAGGTCTTGCCCAGTCCCGCCAGCGACGACTTGATCACCGGCAGGCTGTTGGAGATCAGGAAGGCGGCGACGCCGGCGCCGCCGATGGCCATGAACTCATGCGGCAGGGCATGGGCGATGACGCCGAACTTGCCGCCCGCCAGGATGTAGCTGCCGAACACCATGCCGAACAGCATGACGACGCCGATGATCTGAAACATGGGTGCGAGCGATCCTCACGCGAGAGGCGCAAAGCATGGCGATTAATGATTAAGACGGCGTTTCGCGAACGCCGTCTTGAGGATGCGCCGGATCAGATTCGATCTTCGCCGTTCAGGATCGCCGTGCGCGCCGCCGCTGTCAGCTTCTGATAGCCGGACTTGCCGCCGCGGACGTACAGGCTGGATGCGCCGGTCTTTTCCGGATCGAAGCTGTCGGCGACCAGATCGGCCTTCCTGAACTTGAAGGTGCCGGTCGTTTCGACCGTCTTCATCAGGCGCACGAAGACGGGTTGGGCGTAGGGCGGCAGCTTGTTTTCGACGTGGTCGGAGAAGGCCTTGGCGTCGAACTTGCCGTCCACCACCAGGGCCGCCATCCCCGCCTTGCCGTCCTGACCCGGCACCGGCACGCCATAGACGATCGCCGTCTCCACGCCCGGGGCGTCCATCAGCACCTGCTCGACCTCGGAGGTCGAGACGTTCTCGCCCTTCCAGCGGAAGGTGTCGCCCATCCGGTCCACAAAGTAGAAATAGCCTTCCGCGTCCTGCCTCATCAGGTCGCCGGTGCGGAACCAGCGGTCGCCCTTCTTGAACACGTCGGTCAGGATCTTCTTCTGCGAGGCGGCCTTGTCGGCATAGCCGGAAAAGTCGTGGCGGATGTCGTTGCCGATCTCGCCGACGGCCTCGCCGACGTCGCCGACCCGGACCAGACGGCACAGGCCGTCGGGGCCGCGAATGGGCTGTTCGGTGTCCATGTCGAACTGAACCAGCCGGATATTGATCTGCTTCTTCAGATAGCTGGGCACACGGCCGATGGCGCCCTGTTTGCCGTCGAAGTTGAACAGCGAGACATTGCCCTCGGTCGAACCGTAGAACTCCAGGATGTTCGGGATCTTGAAGCGGTGCTGGAACTCGGGCCAGACGTCGGCGCGCAGGCCGTTGCCGAAGGCCAGGCGCAGTTTGTGCCTGGTCTCGTCCTCGTTGTGCGGCGCGGCGGTCAGGTAACGGCACAGTTCGCCGATATAGACGAACATGGTGGCCCCGGACGCCTTCACGTCAGGCCAGAAGTTGGTGGCCGAGAACTTCTTGCGGATGATCAGCCGCCCGCCGTTCAGCAGGGCCGCGCCGACGCCGACCAGACCGCCGGTCGAGTGGTACAGAGGCAGGCAGTCATAGACCCGGTCCGTCGGCGTGGAGCGGGTCGCGCCGGCAAAGGCGCGCATATAGGTCCGGGCGCGCGAATGGGGAATGCGCGCGGCCTTGGGCAGGCCGGTGGTGCCGGAGGTGTAGATGAACAGGGCGGTGTCGCGGTTGGTCAGCCCTTCACGCGCAGAGCGGGCGGGGCGCACGGACGAGCCCCCGCGCACCGGCTTGTCCAGGCCGCGACGCTCGCCGGTTTCGTCCGCCTCGGTCAGACCCATGACCCACAGCATCAGGTTTTGCGGCGTCAGGGCGCGGGCGTCCTCGATCTGGCGCCAGCAGTCCTCGTCGGCGACGACCTGGAAGGCGCCGGAGATGGCCAGGCAGTGGGCCAGGCCTTCGCCGGTCAGATTGGTGTTGATCAGGGCCGTCGAGATGCCGACCTTGGAGAAGCCGATCCAGGCCGCCAGATACTCGACCCGGTTGGTCATCATAAGGGCGATGGTGTCGCTGCGGCGCAGGCCCCGGCTCTTGGCCCAGTTGCCGAAGCGGTTGGCCATGTTGTCGAGTTCGCGATAGGTCAGGCTGCGGCGCTCGTCCTCGACGGCGACATTGTCGGCGAACTTGTCCACGGCCTCTTCGAAGTCGTCGCACAGCAGAACATCGCTATCCAGCTTGATGGGCTTGATGCGGTTCAGAAGGCGGAACAGGCCGCTGGCGAACCGCACGTCACGGCGAATATTCGCGACAAATCCCATGCTCTTCGATGCTCCGGTCTCAGTGCTGACGAGACGCCCGGTGATGGACGAACGCGCCCCGTTCGGCAACTGCGTTGGACCAATCCTGCGACGGTTGTTCCATTTGTCCGCTTGACGCAGCGGAAATCCAGAGGCTCAGCGCCCTTTTTCCCGCTCCGATCGTCGCAGCGCGTCGCAAAGCACGGGGGCTGGCGCTCAGCCGCTGAGCGAAGTCGGCGTTTTAACTTGCCCCATGGCGATGACGCCCTTCATTGTCCCCTGGCCGTTTGGGGGAATGTCCATGTTTGATCGTCGCCGTCTTCTTCAGTCCGTCGCTGCAGGGGCCGGTCTGGCCGCCATCGGCGGGGTCGCCTTCGCAAGAACCACGGCGCGTCCGGCGGGCGACCCCGCCGCGGCCAAGACCGCTTTGCGGACCTTCATGGACAAGGCTTTCGAGGAGACGCTGGACCGCAGTCCAGAGACGGTGACCATGTTCGGTCTGGACAAGGGCGCGCGCGCCGCCGCCAAGTCGAAACTGACCATCCCGACACGGGCCGAGGAAGAAGGTCAGCGGGCCTTCGTCCGCGATCAGCGCGCCCAGTTGGCGGCGATGGACCGCGCCGGGATGGATGCCCAGGACGGTCTCTATTACGACAGCCTGACCGCCAACCTCGATGCGGTCATGGCCACCTTCGACATTCCCTACGGCCAGGGCGGCTGGCCCAATCCGTACCGCGTCAGCCAGCAGGGCGGCGCCTATCAGTCCACGCCCGACTTCCTGGCCAACCAGCACACCATCGAGACGGCCGCCGACGCCGACGCCTATGTGGCCCGCGTCAACGCCTTCGCCGACGTGCTGCTGGCCGAGACGGATCGGCTGAAGGAAGACTATGCGCTTGGCGTCATTCCGCCCGACTTCATCCTGGCAAAGGCGATCCGCCAGCAGGACGGCGTTCTGGCGACCCCGGCGGCGACCTCGCCCCTGACCCAGTCGGTCGTCGACCGGGCCCGCGCCAAGGGGCTGACCGGCGACTGGGGCGCCCAGGTCGAACGGCTGGTGACCGAGCGGGTCTATCCGGCCCTGGCCGCCCAGAACGCCGTGCTGAAGGCGGCCCAGCCGACCGCCGTCCACGAGGCCTCGGTGCGCCGCCTGCCGCAGGGCGAGCAGTATTACGCCAACAGCCTGCGCTACATCACCACGACCCGGCTGACCGCCGACGAGATCCACCGCACCGGCGTCGAACAGATGGCCGATCTGACGGCGCGCGCCGACGTCCTGCTGAAGGCGCAAGGCCTGACGCAGGGGTCGGTCGCCGAACGGATCAAGGCCCTGGGGGACGACCCGAAGTACGTCTACGCCAACACCGACGCGGGCAAGGCCGAGCTGATCGCCAAGCTGAACGCCCAGATGGCCGACATGCAGGGCCGGCTGCCGAACGCCTTCGGCCGCCTGCCCAAGGCCAAGGTCGAGATCAAGCGCGTCCCGCCCGAGATCGAGGCCGGGGCGCCGATGGGCTATTACAACTCGCCCAGCCTGGATGGGACGCGGCCCGGCATCTACTGGATCAATCTGAAGGACACGGCGGAATGGCCGTCCTGGACCCTGCCGACCCTGACCTATCACGAGGCGACGCCGGGCCACCATCTGCAGATCAGCCTGCAGCAGGAGAGCGAATCGGCGCCGCTGCTGATGAACCTGCTGGGCTTCTCGTCCTACGTCGAGGGCTGGGGGCTTTACGCCGAACAGCTGGCCGACGAACTGGGCGCCTATGAGAACGATCCAGTGGGTCAGATCGGCTATCTGCAATCGCTGATGTTCCGCGCCGCGCGCCTGGTGGTCGACACCGGCATCCATTCCAAGGGCTGGAGCCGCGAGGAGGGCATCCGCTACATGATGGAGGCCTATGGCGATCAGGAAGGCGCGGCGACGTCCGAGGTCGAACGCTATTGCGGCTGGCCGGGCCAGGCCTGCGCCTACAAGGTCGGGCACAACGAATGGACGCGCCTGCGCGAAAAGGCCAGGACCGCCCTGGGGCCCAAGTTCGACATCAAGGGCTTCCACGACACGGCCCTGGCGGCGGGCGGGGTTCCCCTGTCGGTGCTGGAGCGGATCGTGGACGGCTGGGTCGCGACCCAGGCCTGACCGCCCTGATTTCTACAGGCGCGCCGGTCTGCGAGTTGTTTTTGGGGCAGGCGTCCGGCGTGGCGCGCCCGTTCGGGGAGCATCCGAATGATTGATCGTCGTCGCCTTCTGCTGACCGCCGCCGCCACGGCTGTGACAGCACCGACACTGGCCCAGGCCGCATCCACCGACGCCGACGGGCGTCTGAACGCTCTGCTGGACGGCTGGTTCGAGGCGGATGTCGACGACAGCCCCGAGCGCGCCACCAGCCTGGGTCTGGACAAGGGCGCCCGCGCGCGCCTGTCGGCCAGGCTGAGCGAGGCAGGTCCGCGCGCCATCAGCCGGGACCGCCACAAGGCCATCGGCCGCTGGGAGGAGTTGCGGTCCTTCGACCAGACGAGCCTGTCGCAGGCGGGCGCGCTGAACTACGCCATCGCCGCCTTTGGAGCGGAGACGGCGGCCCAGACGGCGCGCTTCGCCTATGGCGCGGGACCGGGCCGTCCGTCGCCCTATGTCGTGACCCAGCTGTCGGGCGCCTATTTCAGCACGCCGGACTTTCTGGACAATCAGCACCGGGTCGAGGACGCGGCGGACGCCCATGCCTTCCTGTCGCGGCTGGACGCCTTCTCGGGCGTGCTGGAGGGGGAGACCGCCAAGATTCAGGAAGACGCCGGCCTGGGCGTCATTCCGCCGGACTTCATCATCGACCGGATGCTGCCGCAGATCCGCGCCCTGCGCGACACGCCCGCCGCCGACATGGCCATGCTGAAGTCGCTGGCGCGCAAGACGGCCGGGCTGAACCTGCCCGGATATGATGGTCGCGCCGCCGCCATCGTGGACCAGAAGATCAAACCGGCCCTGGCCGCCCAGATCGAAGCGCTGGAAGCCTTGCGGCCCCGCGCGACCCACGACGCCGGGGTCTGGCGCCTGCCGGACGGCGAGGCCTTCTACGCCGCCGGACTGAAAGCCAATACCACCACCACCCTGTCGGCCAGGGAGATTCACGCCCTGGGCCGCGAACAGGTCGCCGAGATCAGCGCCGAGATCGACGCCATTCTGAAGGCCCAGGGCTATACGCAAGGCACGGTCGGCGAACGCATCCAGGCCCTGAACAGGGAACCGGCCCAGCTGTTCGCCAACACCGATGAAGGCAAGGCCGAACTGCTGGCCTGGCTGAACCAGCTGGTCGCTGATCTGGAGCCGAAACTGCCGCAGGTGTTCGGCCGTCTGCCCCGGTCGCACGTCGAGATCCGCCGCGTGCCGGCAGCGATCCAGTCGGGCGCGCCGGGCGGATATTATCAGGGGCCGCCGCTGGATGGGTCGCGTCCGGGCGCCTATTACATCAATCTGCGCGACAGCGGGAACTGGCCGAAGTTCGCCCTGCCGACCCTGACCTATCACGAGGCGTCGCCGGGCCACCATCTGCAGGTGGCGCTTCAGCGCGAGTCCGGCGAACTGCCGCAATGGCGCCGGGCGGGCGGCTTCTCGGCCTATAACGAAGGCTGGGCCCTGTACGCCGAGGCGGTCGCGGCCAACGATCTGGACGCCTATGCCGACAATCCGCTGGGCCGGGTGGGCTTCCTGATGTCCTATCTGTTCCGGGCCGTGCGTCTGGTGGTCGACACGGGCATCCATTCCGAGCGCTGGAGCCGCGAACAGGCGGTCGACTATATGGCGGCCTCGGGCGCCAAGCCGCTGGACGCCTCGAACAGCGAGATCAACCGCTATTCGGTCTGGCCGGGGCAGGCCTGCGCCTACAAGGTCGGCCACACGGTCATCGCCCGCCTGCGCAAGGACGCCGAAGCCAAGCCCGGATTCGACCTGCGTGCCTTCCACGACAAGGTGCTGGAGAACGGGTCGCTGCCGCTGGCCGTGCTGGAAGCGGTCATGGGCCGCGCGGGCGAGGTCCAGTCGTCATTCCGGGGTTGAGCGGGGGGAAGAACCCGCAAGCCAGGGCCCAATCGGTGCGTTGAAGGCGTTCGACGGCGGATGCACGTCTCCTGGGTTCCGGGTTCGTCCTGCGGACGCCCCGGAATGACGGTTCGAGGCTGAATGCCGATTGGACTTATGCGGGTGTCAGCGGGTGCGCCAGGCGACGGGCCAGAAGTCGGACGGCACGCCCGCGCATTCGCCCATCGTGCTTTCGTGTGTCAGAACGAAGCGCTGGCCGGTCCAGGTCCAGGTCTGCAAAGTCCCGCAGTCCCCGATGCCGCGCCCCTTGGCGAAGGCGGACAGGGTGCGCGAGCCGGGGTCGTATTCGCCGTTGACGGTCCAGTTGTCGGGCGAGGTGTTGTCCGCCGGACCGGACGCGCCAAGCAGGATCGCCGGACGGGCGTCTCGTCCGCCGGGGCCGGTCACGTACCAATGATGGGTGACATTATAGGCGCCGGACCCGCACGGTACGGCCCAAAGCTCGGTTCGGGCGTCCAGCCGTGCGGACATGACCATGTCGCTGACGGCCGGCATGGCCGATTCCTTGAGACAGGTTCCTACCTCGGTGCGGCTGCGGAGGGCGGCAGGAACAGTCTGGTTCTGATCGCCGAAGCCGGACTGATCGACGGAGGGGGCTGGGGCGACCGTCGGCAGGGTCGGCGCGACCGGCACGGCGGAGGCCGGTTTGCCGCCGCGTCGCATCAGGGCCGTGGGCGTGTCGAGGCGGCCCTGCTTCTCGTCGATCCACAACAGGGCGGCCGCCGCGCCGTGCAGCGATATGTCCTGGGTCGAGACGCCGCGAATGGTCATGACCTTGCCCTGGGCCAGGGCGTCGATGACGGGGCGGGCGTCGCCGGTGATCTGGCCGATCGGGGCGTCGTCCTCGCTGGCGTCATTCAGATCGGCGGCGAAGTCGCGGCCGTCGATCGTCAGGCCGATGCGGGCCGGGCCCTTCGCATCGCCGTCGGGCCAATAGCCGAACACCACCTGGGGCCTGGCGTCAGGACCGGGGGTGAGCGCGATGCGGACCCAGCCGCCGTTGTTGCCCGAGGTGAAGCCGAAGGCCCAACAGGTCCCGTCGTTGCCGCAGGTGGCGCTCCAGTCGCGGAATTGTTTCGTCTCGCTGGTGATCTGAAGCACGGGCGCCGCAGAGGCGGGCGCCGCCGGCACGGCTGCGGAGGCCTTGGTCGCGGCGGGCTTTTTTGCGGCGTCCTTGTCGCCGCACGCGGCCAGTGCGAGGGCGGAGGCGGCGACCGCCGCCATGAGGCGGGGATTGATCATGCTGTTTTCAACTCCGACGGCTTGTGCGCCGCGCGGGCGCCGGTCCTGGTGCGTTGGAAGACATAGTCTGGTTTGTCGCAGGAGGCTGCAAGCCTGTGGCCCATGCACGTCATGCGATCATCGGGCCTGAACATCTTTTCCGGCATGATGGGCGTCCCGTTGCGGCTCCGCTTGTTGTTCAGCGATCACGCGGCGCATCAGTTCCGCATCGATCACGGGCGGAGGCTCGCAGAACCTGAGGATCCACTGCTCCATCAGGTCGCGCTCTTCATCGGTCATGCCGTCGTCCGTCGTCGTTTCAGGATTCGACGGAATCCGAAGGATGGGTTCGGGTTCAGCTTGACGGCAGACGGCTTTTCTCAGGCAGGGTTAACGCCGGGTCGGGGTTTGCGTGGGCGCGCGGCCCCGCTATACCGCCGCCACGATATTCCCTCCCATAGTCACAGGCGGACACGCGCATGGCCAAGATCAAGGTCGAAAACCCCATCGTCGACATCGACGGCGACGAAATGACCCGCATCATCTGGCAGATGATCAAGGACAAGCTGGTCTTCCCGTTCCTGGACCTGGAGCTGGACTACTACGACCTGGGCATGGAGCACCGCGACGCCACCGACGACCAGGTGACCATCGACGCCGCCCACGCGATCCAGAAGCACGGCGTCGGCGTTAAGTGCGCCACCATCACGCCTGACGAAGCCCGCGTGCAGGAGTTCGGCCTGAAGAAGATGTGGAAGTCGCCCAACGGCACCATCCGCAACATCCTGGGCGGCGTGGTCTTCCGCGAGCCGATCATCTGCTCGAACGTGCCGCGCCTGGTGCCCGGCTGGACCCAGCCGATCGTCGTCGGCCGTCACGCCTTCGGCGACCAGTACAAGGCCACCGACTTCCTGATGCCCGGCCCCGGCACCCTGACGATCAAGTTCGTCGGCGAGGATGGCGAAGTGATCGAGCACGAGGTCTACAAGGCCCCGGGCGCCGGCGTGGCCATGGCCATGTACAACCAGGACGCCTCGATCCGCGAGTTCGCCCACGCCAGCTTCGCCTATGGCCTGCAGCGCAACTATCCGGTCTATCTGTCGACCAAGAACACGATCCTGAAAGCCTATGACGGCCGCTTCAAGGACCTGTTCCAGGAAGTATTCGACGAACACTACGCCGCCGAGTTCAAGGCGCGCGGCCTGACCTATGAGCACCGCCTGATCGACGACATGGTCGCGGCCGCGATGAAGTGGTCGGGCGGCTTCGTCTGGGCGTGCAAGAACTATGACGGCGACGTGCAGTCCGACGTGGTGGCGCAAGGGTTCGGCTCGCTGGGCCTGATGACCTCGGTCCTGATGACGCCGGACGGCAAGGTGCTTGAGACGGAAGCCGCCCACGGCACCGTGACCCGCCACTATCGCCAGCATCAGAAGGGCGAGGCCACCTCGACCAACTCCATCGCCTCGATCTTCGCCTGGACGCGCGGCTTCAAGCATCGCGCCAAGCTGGACGGCAACCCGGCGCTGGACCAGTTCGCGGATACGCTGGAGAAGGTGGTCGTGGACACCGTCGAGGCCGGCTTCATGACCAAGGACCTGGCGCTGCTGGTCGGCGATCAGCAGGGCTGGCTGACCACCGAGGGCTTCCTCGACAAGGTCGCCGAAAACCTGAAGGCTGCTCTGCCGGACGTCGGCTAAGGGCGAAAACCCTCCCCGCTTCGCTGGGGAGGAATACAATAAACCCAGCCCCGTCGGATCACTCCGGCGGGGCTTTTCGTTGTGCTGGGGTGAAAGCCGTGCATGATCAGTGAAATGAAGGAGGTCGGGTGAAGCGTCTGTTCGGAAATCTGCTGCTGGGGGCGATCGCTCTGGCGGCTGTGTCCTTTTTCGCTGCACCGGCCGTGGGCTTCTTCGCCATCCGTTCGGCGGCGGAGGCCAGCGACGTGCAGGGGCTGACGCGGTTGGTGGATTTCTCCGCCGTGCGCCAGTCGCTGCGGCCGCAACTGATCGGGCGGCCCGAGGCGATGGCCCCCGCGCCCTCGTTTCTGGAAGACCCCATCGGCGCCTTTCGGGCGCAACTGGACCGCAATCCGATCATCCGTCCGCCGGATGTGGATTCCTATCTGACGCCCGCCGCCCTGTCGGCCCTGATGCGGGGGGAGGGGCGTTACGCCAGCCAGTGGAAGACCACGGCGGCGACGGACGCCAAGGTCAAGAAGCCCTGGCCCAGACCGATCTTCTGGGGCGTGAACCGCGCGCGGTTCGCCGTGGACGACAAGGGCGGATCGCGCACCGTCTTCACCTTTGAACGGCGCGGACCGTTCGAGTGGCGGCTGGTTCAGATCGGCCTGCCGGAAGGCGCATCGCCTGCTGCGCCAGCGCCCGCCGCGCCCGTCTCTTCGCCGCCTGTGTCTGGCGAGAGAGGCTGAGGTCATGAGGCAACCCCGCTGCGTTCAGGAGATGTCATGAACCGAAAGATCGTCACCGGCCTGGTGATCGCGGTGGTCGCGGGCTTCCTGATCGTCTGGATCGCCTCGCCGTTCGTTGCGGCGCAGGGGCTGATCCGAGCGGCCCGCACCGGCGACGCGGCGGGGCTGGAGCGGTATGTCGACTTCCCCGCCTTCCGCGCCAGTCTGAAGGACGAACTGAACGCGCGCGCCCGTCTGGAAATCCGCGACAGGGCCAAGGGGGATGTCGGTCTGGCGGCGCTGGGCGCCCTGATCGCGCCGTCGCTGGTGTCGGGCGCGGTCGACAATTTCGTCACGCCCCAGGCCATCGCGGCCATGGTGCGCTCGGCCGAAAAGCCCGAACCGGAACGTCCGGTCCCGCCCGCCGACACCCCCGCCGTGCCCAAGGAGCGGCTGCATCAGTCGTGGTCCTATCGCGGGCTGAACAGGTTCGCGGTGGCCCTGACGCGCAAGGACAGGCCCGATGAGGCGCTGGTGCTGGTGATGACCCGCCACGGCCTGTTCGGCTGGAAACTGTCGGGCGTGGACCTGACGCCGGACCCAATGGAGTAGGGCGGGAATTGCACTGCACCATTGAAAACAGTGCAATGTGCAACAAGGTGCAATTCCGCCGATGTCAAAGACCCGCAAACGACCATTATAGGCCGGTGGCAGCGGGCGCCGGGCATTTCAGGTCGAACGCCGGTCAGGCGTTTGATCTTGCAGGGTTTCGGGCGTCAGGTTTCGTGCGCAGGCCGAGCTGGCGCCGCGCCCCTGAGGGGTTGGCGCGCGCCCGAGCGCTCAAAGGTCCGGGCGAACCGGGCGCGGCCAGTGCAACTGGCCTGACGCCCGTCGGATCAGCCCGCCAGGGCCGCCCGCACGGCCGACAGACCCTCTTCGGCCCTTGATCCATCGGGTGCGCCGCCCTGGGCGAAGTCCGGCTTGCCGCCCGCGCCCTGACCGCCCATGGCGATGACGGCCGCGCGCGCCAGATCGGCGGCGTTGACCTGGCCCGCCAGGTCGTTGGTCACGGCGACGGTGACCGCCGCCTTGCCTTCGGTCACGCCGATCAGGGCCACGACGCCCGTACCGACCTGTTTACGGAAGTCTTCGGCCACGCCGCGCAGGCCCTTGCCGTCCACGCCGTCCAGCACGCGGGCGATCAGCTTGACGCCGTTGATCTCTTCCGGCGCCGAAGACGCACCCGAGCCGCCGCCCAGAGCCAGTTGCTTCTTCAGTTCGGCGACCTGCTTCTCCAGCGTCTTGACCGAGGCGGTCAGGCTTTCGACGCGGGCGGGGACATCCGCCGTCTGCACCTTGAACCCTTGCGCCAGCGACCGGGCCACGCCCGCCTGCGCCAGCAGATACTGACGCGCCGCCTCGCCCGTCAGGGCCTCGATGCGGCGCACGCCGGCGGCGACGCCCGTCTCCTGCACGATCTTGAACAGGGCGATGTCGCCGGTGCGGGCCACATGGGTGCCGCCGCACAGTTCGACGGAATAGGGGGCGTTATCGCTGGTCAGCGACCGGCCCAGCGTCAGGACGCGGACCTCATCGCCGTATTTCTCGCCGAAGAGGGCGATGGCGCCCGCCTCGATGGCGGCTTCCGGAGCCATCAGCCTGGTCTCGGTCGGGACGTTCTGGCGGATGACCGCGTTCACCTCCGTCTCGATGGCGGCCAGTTCAGCCTCGGTCAGCGGCGAACCGTGGCTGAAGTCGAAGCGCGCACGCTCGGCGTCGACCAACTGACCCTTCTGGGCCACCGTCGCGCCCAGCACATTCTTCAGCGCCGTGTGCAGCAGGTGGGCGGCCGAGTGGTTCGAGCGGATGGTGCGGCGCTTTTCGGCATCCACCGACTGGGCCGCGCGGGTTCCGATCTCCAGCTTGCCGCTGGTGATCTCGGCCGACAGGACGTGCAGGTCGCCCGCGTGCTTCTTGACGTCGATGACCTCAGCCGAACCGCCGGGCCACTCGAACGCGCCGTGGTCGCCGACCTGGCCGCCGCTTTCGGCGTAGAAGGGCGTCGTGTCGAACAGGACCTCGACGATGTCGCCCGCCTCGGCCGTCTCGGCCGGCTGGCCCGCCTTCATGATGGCCAGGACCTCGCCCGAGCCGTCGATATTGTCATAGCCGGTGAAGACGGTCGGCCCCATCCGGTCGCGGATGGCCAGCCATTCGTTGGTGTTGGCCGTCTGGCCCGAACCCTTCCAGTGTTCGCGCGAGCGCTGGCGCTGTTCGGCCATGGCGGCTTCGAAGCCGTCCACATTGACCGAATATCCGCGACGTCGCGCCTCGTCCTGGGTCAGGTCCAGCGGGAAGCCGTAGGTGTCGGACAGGGTGAAGGCCGTCTGGCCGTCCAGCATGTCGCCGGGCTTGAAGCCCTGAACCGCCGTGTCGAACAGGGCCATGCCGCGTCCCAGGGTGGTGCGGAAGCGGATTTCCTCCTGCTTCAGCGTGTCCTCGATGAAGGGCTGGGCGCGGGCCAGTTCGGGATAGGCGTCGCCCATCTGGGCCACCAGGGTCGGGACCAGACGGTGCATCAGCGGATCGGTCGCGCCCAGCAGGTGGGCGTGGCGCATGGCGCGGCGCATGATGCGGCGCAGCACATAGCCTCGGCCTTCGTTCGACGGGGTCACCCCGTCCGCGATCAGGAAGGACGAAGAGCGCAGGTGGTCGGCGATGACCTGGTGCGAAGGCTTGCGCTCACCCTCGGCCTTGGTCGAGGTGGCGTCCTCGGACGCGGCGATCAGGGTCTTGAACAGGTCGGTCTCATAGACCGAATGCACGCCCTGCAGCACGGTGGTGATCCGCTCCAGACCCATGCCGGTGTCGACGCTGGGCTTGGGAAGGTTGCGAACGATCTGATCGTTCTCCTTCTCATACTGCATGAAGACGTTGTTCCAGATCTCCACATAACGGTCGCCGTCCTCGTCCGGCGAACCGGGAGGGCCGCCCGCTACCTTGTCGCCGTGGTCCCAGAAGATTTCGGTGCAGGGACCGCAAGGGCCGCTGTCGCCCATGGCCCAGAAATTGTCTGAGCCGGCGATGCGGATGATCTTGTCGTCGGAGAAGCCGGTGACCTTCTTCCAGATGGCGGCGGCCTCGTCGTCGTCGATATAGACGGTGACCAGCAGGCGTTTGGGATCAAGGTCGAAGTCCTGGGTGACCAGGCTCCACGCCTTCTCGATGGCGTGCTCCTTGAAATAGTCGCCGAAGGAGAAGTTCCCCAGCATTTCAAAGAAGGTCAGGTGCCGGGCGGTATAGCCGACATTGTCCAGGTCATTGTGCTTGCCGCCTGCGCGCACGCACTTCTGCGAGGAGGTGGCGCGCGGATAGGGCGGCTTGGACGCGCCGGTGAAATAGTCCTTGAACGGCACCATGCCTGCGTTGACGAACAACAGCGACGGGTCGTTCTGCGGCACCAGAGGAGCCGAATGCACCTTCTCGTGACCATCGGCCGCGAAATAGTTCAGGAAGGTGGAGCGGATCTCGTTCAGGCTGGGCATGGTCTATCGAGCTTCGGACGCGGCTTGCGGGAAGTTGGCCATATAGGGCGTTGCGCGGCGTCAGGCCATGCGTTTGTGCGAAGGCCGAAACTGACGGGTCGGGGTGGCGCCGGGGGATGGGGTTCCCATATGCCTGCAACACCTGCTGTTCCAGAAGGACGCCCCCGATGACCGACGCCGCGCCCGCCCCAAAGACCCTGAAGATCGACTTCGTCTCCGACGTGGTCTGTCCCTGGTGCGTGGTGGGTCTGGGCGGGCTGGAGACGGCGCTTGAGCGGTTGAAACCTGAGGGCGTCACCGCCGACATCGCCTTCCAGCCGTTCGAGCTGAACCCCCAGATGGCGCCCGAGGGCGAGAATGTCGGCGAACACATCGCCCGCAAATACGGATCGACCCCCGAACAGTCCGCCGCCAACCGCGCCATGATCACCGAGCGGGCCGCAGAAGCCTGGAAGAACCTGAAATCTCCGATTTCAGGCGGGGTCGGCTTCGACATGCGGATGGGGCCGGACAGCCGCATCTGGAACACCTTCGACGCCCATCGCCTGCTGCACTGGGCCCGCGAGACGGCGCCGGACAGGCAGAAGGCGCTGAAACAGGCCCTGTTCGCCGCTCATTTCACCGAAAACAAGAACATCACCGACGCCCGCGTCCTGACCGAGGCGGCCCAGGCCGCCGGGCTGGACCGGGCCGAGGCGGGCGAGGTGCTGGCGTCCGGCCGCTATGCGCAAGACGTGCGCCAAGCCGAGGAGACGTGGCGCGCGCGCGGCATCAACTCGGTCCCCGCCGTGGTGGTCGAGGGCAAATATCTGATCAGCGGCGGGCAACCCGCCGAAGCCTTCGAACAGGCCCTGCGCCAGATCGCAGCCGAGGCTTAACCGCACCATTCCTCCCCCTGCGGGGGAGGGGAACCACGAAGTGGTGGAGGGGGGCGCACGTCTCCCTCGCAAACCCGGCGCCGGACACCCTCCAGCACGCCGCTCAAGTCCCCCAGCACATCCCGCGCGGGAACCCGATGAACCACGATCCCGCGCTGGTTCAGCCATTCCGTCCGCCGCGCAATAGAAATCGAGGATATACGGCCCCACCGGATGCTGGCGCCGGAACCGCGCGCCGTTCAGCAGCCTTTTGCGCAAGGCCTGCCACAGCACGACCTCCGGCAGGGTCATCGCCCGCCGCAACTGCCGCGCCCGCTCCACCGTCTTCTTCGGCGCACCCATAACGCGGATATATCAGATTTCCCACAACCGCCAACGCCGCACCCATCATTCCTCCCCCTCCGGGGGAGGGGAACCACGAAGTGGTGGAGGGGGCTGCTTCACATCGGGCGTCAGCCAGAGCCCTGCGGACCTGGGCGCGAGGGTGGAGGGCGGGGGAGGCCCGAGCCCCCTCCACCGCCTGCGGCGGTCCCCCTCCCCCAAGGGGGGAGGAATGCGAAATCAGGCGCGTTTCTTTTTGGAGTTGAGTGCGGGCGCCGCGTCGGCGGCGGTGACCAGATGCCCCTTCCAGCCGGGCGGCGGCAGGAACTTGCCGGACTTCTCCTCGCGCGTGCCTTCGCGCGCGATCCGTGCGGCGTCGCGCAGGGCCTTCAGCGTGGTTTCGCGGTCGAAGATCGTGTTCATTGCGGCCCCCGAATCCAGCAGTTCCGGCTCTCCGTCGCTACTCGCATAGACTTCCCACGCGTCCACCAGCGGTTTGTAGGTCGTCTCCAGATAGTCGAGGCTGAGCGTGAAACGGCGACGCAGCGCAGCCTCGGGAATGCCGTGGCCGCCCTGGGCGACACGGCGCGCCACGCGGGCGACGGAGAAGTCCGCCGAGGGCGGGCGCAGATAGATCAGTTCGACCCGGTATCCGGCCGCCTTGAACCGGCGGATGCGCGGGGCGTGGGAGCGGGTGGCCAGGGTCGTCTCCAGCACCACATCGGCCCGCTCGACGAACAGGGCGTCCAGCCGCTCCAGCACCAGTCGCCCCGCCGCCAGATCACGCGCCGCGCCTTCACCCGCCAGACCGCGCGCGACCTCGTCCGGGTTCACGAACCGAAACGCCTCCGCCCGCTGACGCAAGAAACGGTTGATGAAGGTGGTCTTGCCGGCGCCGTTCGGCCCGGCGAGGAGGACGAGGGTGGGCATTGACGCTACTTACTGGGCGCCTTGGCTATCGACCGAAACAGCCTCAGCGATTGAGTAGAATGAGCTCACAAACTGATGGATCATATAAGCTCCCTTAAGGAGCCAGCTATCTTCCTGCGGTATCTCTACGAGCGTCATCGCCTCTTCCAATTTACTCGACGGAAGATGCGCGTCGCCCAAGCGCAGTTCGTATATGCTGGCGAGTTTACTGGTTAGCCGCCTTGCTTCTGTTGCGTTGACCACAGTCGCAAGCACCCGTTCGAGAGAGCGCAGCGAGCCAGTTCCCTGACCTTGGTTTAGTGCAGCAATCGTGTGGAGAACCTTTTGGTCGATCAAGTCTGCCGACAGTCGAGCGAGATCTTTGGCTAATGACAAGAAACCGGATTGATCGAGCGAGCGGAAGCGATGTGACCTTGAGATAATTTCGGCGGTGTCCTGATGTTCTCGCAAGAGTGAAACGCCCCACCGGGCCTTGAAGGCGTTGTTAGCGGCTTCTAGGGCTTTTGCGATGTAGCCTTCGGGAGCTAGGGTGTCTGCGGGGCGAGCCCGTACTTGTGCCGCGTGCAGTTCTTCTCCCAAGCCGCCTTCCGGGGCTACGTTGTAAGCGGCCCAGATTTTGCGTTGCCACTCAGGCTGACGGGCTATGTCGCGCGCATAAACTACAACCAGATCAGCCTTGTTGGTTCCGAAGTGGATCGGTATGCCGCCAGCCAATGCTACGTTAGCGGTGAAGCGTGTATGCCATCGGATGGAAGATCCTCGCCGGTTCAGAATATCCGAAATGACGGTTGGTCGGAAAAATAGCCACAGGCCGACCTCCTCAAAGTTCAGCTTGTCGGCGTTGGTTTGAGAACCTTGTGCGTCGATCAGGAAATACGTTGCTGATGGGACATCGTCTCGCCGAACACGAGCACTCACAGCAGCGGGTTCCAGCCACTCGGTTAGGCGCCGCTCGCTGGAAAGACTGAACAGTTTTTCGCCTTCACGCGTGAAGTGTGTTTGAGACGATAGAGTGTTTTCGGCTGTCTCTGGGCCTAGAATGGGTATTTCATCGTCTTCCCATGTATCTGTCCGAGAAGCATTGAATACTGCGACGCCGCCGCCGTATGGGAAGCCACCCGATACTATTGATCGGACGTAAAAATTGTGATGACCAAACTCGTCAGTTGTTTCGTCGTCGGTGTTTTCTTCATAAGGGAGGTCAGATAAGTCGGATACGATCCACCTTCGCTCGCGATAACTCCCAATCATGAGGGCCATTGATCGAGCGGAAAGATAGTCTTTCAGGTAATCAGGTCGAACCAAGATGGCTTCGACCTCGCCGTTTTTATTTCGTTCGATTTTCGCAACCTCGGCAAATCCTTCTGAAGGTCTGAACCAGACATCACCTTCTTGAGTAAGGTTGAGTGCGAACACGAAGTCCTGATTCAAGCTCCAAAGGCTCGGGTTATCTCCATCGAAAGACTGTTGCAGGGCTAGATATACTCCCTGTTCCTCTCCCTCATCCGACCTCCGAATGTCGCAAGCTGTGTAGCCTTCCCATGTGCTCGGGCCGTGGGTGTAGGGAAGATCTACAAACCCTAGCCCCTCTAATTCCCCTCTTTTGTCGAGATGGATCGCAACGGTTCGCACTGCTTCGTCGTCTTTGACGTGGCCAAGTTCGCCATACACTCCTGTTGCTCTTTCTCGGTTGAGATAGAGCGGAATCCAGGTGAGCGACGCATATCGCCTCCGCCTGACATCGACCTGTTTGATCCAATCCTTGTCCATGACCCTCAATTAGAGGGTTCTGGCTTGATGTCAGTACGCAAATAAATGTCACCCCCAGCCCGGAACTTCGCGCTCATTTCGGCCATGCCGGCTTCGGCTTCCGACAGGGAGGCGCCGGCGTCGTTCTGGGCGGCGGCGGCGTCGCGGATGTCCTGGCTGATCTTCATCGAGCAGAACTTGGGGCCGCACATGGAGCAGAAGTGGGCGGTCTTGTGGGCCTCCTTGGGCAGGGTGGCGTCGTGGTATTTGCGGGCGGTTTCGGGGTCGAGGCCGAGGTTGAACTGGTCCTCCCAGCGGAACTCGAACCGGGCGCGGGACAGGGCGTCGTCGTGCAGGCGGGCGGCGGGGTGGCCCTTGGCCAGGTCGGCGGCGTGGGCGGCGATCTTGTAGGTGATGACGCCGTCCTTGACGTCCTGACGGTCCGGCAGGCCCAGGTGCTCCTTGGGCGTGACGTAGCAGAGCATGGCTGTGCCGAACCAGCCGATCATGGCCGCGCCGATCGCGGATGTGATGTGGTCATAGCCCGGCGCGATGTCGGTGGTGAGCGGGCCAAGCGTATAGAAGGGCGCCTCGTGGCAGTGCTTCAGCTGCTCGTCCATATTCTGTTTGATCTTGTGCATCGGCACATGGCCGGGGCCCTCGATCATGACCTGGCAGCCCTTGGCCCAGGCGATCCTGGTCAGTTCGCCCAGGGTGCGCAGCTCGGCGAACTGGGCCTCGTCATTGGCGTCGGCGATGGAGCCGGGGCGCAGGCCGTCGCCCAGGCTGAAGCTGACATCATAGGCGCGCATGATGTCGCAGATGTCCTCGAAATGCTCGTAGAGGAAGCTCTCCTTGTGGTGGGCCAGGCACCATTTGGCCATGATGGAGCCGCCTCGGCTGACGATGCCCGTCACCCGCTTCGCCGTCATCGGCACGAAGGGCAGGCGCACGCCCGCGTGGATGGTGAAATAGTCCACGCCCTGTTCGGCCTGTTCGATCAGGGTGTCGCGGAACACTTCCCACGTCAGGTCCTCGGCGACGCCGTTCACCTTCTCCAGCGCCTGATAGATGGGGACGGTGCCGATGGGGACCGAGCTGTTGCGGATGATCCAGTCGCGGATGTTGTGGATGTTGCGGCCCGTCGACAGGTCCATGACGTTGTCGGCGCCCCAGCGGGTGGCCCAGACCAGCTTGTCGACCTCGTCGTCCACGCTGCTGAGCACCGCCGAGTTGCCGATGTTGGCGTTGATCTTCACCAGGAAGTTGCGGCCGATGATCATCGGCTCGACCTCGGGGTGGTTGATGTTGTGCGGGATGATGGCCCGGCCGCGGGCGATCTCCTGACGGACGAACTCCGGCGTCACGAAGTCGGGGATGCTGGCGCCAAAATCCTCGCCGTCGCGGATGCAGGGGCTGTTCTGCTCGCGGCGCAGGTTCTCGCGGATGGCGACATATTCCATCTCGGGCGTGATGATGCCGGCCCGGGCGTATTCGTACTGGGTGACCGGACGGCCCTCGACGCCCTTGAAGACGCGGTGGTTGGAGGTGTCGAAGCGCGGGGCCAGGTGGCGGCCCGACGCGTGGCCGTTGTCCTCGGGCTTGACCTCGCGGGGGTTCAGCACGGGGGCGATGTCGCCGCGATCCAGTTGCCAGCTGGATTTGACGTGGGGCAGGCCCCGCTTGATGTCGATGGTGACAGCCGGGTCGGTGTAGGGGCCGGAGCTGTCATAGATGGTCACCGGCGGCTCGTTGGCCGAGGGGTGGACGGCGACCTCGCGGAACGGCACCCGGATGTCGGGATAGAGTTCGCCGGCGACATAGACCTTCTTCGATCCGGCCCGTTCGCCCGTCGGGATGGTCCCGGTCTCCTTCATCACCTGCTCGCGCGCGTCCCTGAGCGCCAGATCCACACTTCCCTCGTGGCTAGCGCTCGCGACGCGGTCGCTGGCTGCTTGAGCCTGGTTGGGCTCTTCGGGCAGGGCGGGCGGGGTGACTTGGATGTTCATGGCGGCCTCAAACAGTGTGAGGTCCGCCGACGTCGGGCGCGTGGGTCCTGTGACGTGAGGACCGAAAGCGTACTCATCCCTTCGCCGGCATGACCCGGATCAGGTTCGACGGGTCAGAGGAGAAACCTCTATCTCAGCCGCTCGATTGCGACCCCCCGGAGAACGAGGATCAGGGTGACGCGCCCTCGAGGCTGCGTCAAGCCGTCGGACGCCGGGGCTTGCCGCGGGGGAGGCGGGCGTCCTAGTCAGGGGCGTGTCTATTCAATCCCTGATCATCGACTGCGACCCCGGCGTGGATGACGCCGTGGCCCTGTTCCTCGCCTTCGCCGCGCCTGAACTGGACGTGCTGGCCGTCACCACGGTCGGCGGCAATGTCCCCGCCCATCTGACCCAGCGCAATGCACGGATGATGCGCCAGATCGCCGGGCGCGACGAGGTGCCGGTCTATGGCGGGGCCGAACGACCGCTGAAGCGTCCGCCGGCGGGGGCGGGCGAGTTTCATGGCCCTGAGGGGCTGGGCGACGTGGAGGCCTTTGCGCCATCGGGCATCGTCGGCGATGGTCCTGCGGCCAACGCCATCGTCGATCTGGTCCTGAGCCGCCCGCAAGGATCGGTCGCCCTGGCCGTCATGGGGCCGATGACCAATCTGGCGCTGGCGATGCGTCGTGCGCCGCAGCTGGCCGAGAGGCTGGGTCGGGTCGTCGTCATGGGCGGCGCACGCTCCGAAGGCGGCAACATCACCGCCTCGGCCGAGTTCAATATCTGGGCCGACCCCGACGCGGCGGCGGTGGTCTGCGCCTCGGGCTGCGAAATGGTGTTTCTGGGGCTGGACGCCACCCATCAGGTGCGCGCGACCGAGGCGAGGATCAGGGCGATCGAGGCCATTGATTCCGAGCCCGCCCGCACGACCGCCGCCATGCTGCGCTTTTCCCAGCGGGTCGAGCGAGAGGTGGTCGGCTGGCCCGATGTCGATTGGGGCGCGCCCCTGCACGATCCCTGCACCATCGCCTGGCTGATGAAGCCTGAACTGTTCGAGACGCGGCCCTGCCGGGTCGAGATCGAGACGGGGGCCGAACTGACGCGGGGGCATACGGCGGTGGAGTTCCGGGTCGATCCCGCAACCGCCCGTCACCGCTGGACGGTTGCGGCGGACGGACAGGGGGTGTTCGACCTGCTGGCCCAGACGCTGGGGGCGGCGGCATGAGGATCACGGTCGTCGGTTCGATCAATCTGGATCTGGTCGCCACGGCGCCCAGTCTGCCAGCGCCGGGTGAGACGGTGACGGGCGCCGCCCTGGCCCGCCATCCCGGCGGCAAGGGCGCCAACCAGGCGCTGGCGGCTGAAAAACTGGGCGCCGAGGTGTGCCTGATCGGCCGGGTCGGCGATGACGCCATGGCGGGCGAGGCGCTGGCGCTGATGCAGGATCTGGGCGTCGATCTGTCGGGGGTCGAGGTGGATGTGGCGGCGCCGACGGGCGTGGCCCTGATCGCGGTCGATCCGACCGGCGAGAATCAGATCGTCGTGGCGGCGGGCGCCAACCACATGGTCACGCCCGAACAGCTTCCCCAGCGGATCGAGGGCGCGCTGATCGTTCAACTGGAGCTGCCGGTCGAAACGGTGGAGGCGGCGGTGGGCCGGGCGACAGGCTTCGTCTGCGCCAATCTGGCGCCCGCCGCGCCCGTGTCCGAGCTTCTGCTGCGCCGCGCCGACCTGATCGTGGTCAATGAGACCGAGGCCGCCTTCTATGGCGACGGCCTGCACCGGGGCGGCGGCCGCGTGGTCGTCACCAAGGGCGCCAAGGGCGCGGCCATGTACCAGCGCGGCGTCGAAATGGCCTGGGCCACGCCGCCCGTGGTCGAGGCGGTCGATGCGACCGGGGCGGGCGACGCCTTCGTCGCGGCGATCACCGTCGCCCTGCTGGAGGGCATGGACCCGGCTGAAGCCTTGCGGTTCGCCTGCGCCGCGGGGGCGTTCGCCGCGACGCGCGCGGGCGCCCAGCCCTCTGCGCCGGAACGGGACGAGGTGGAGGCGTTGCTGGGGGATTAGGTCCAATCGATGTTCAGCCTCGAATCGTCATTCCGGGGGCGGCCGAAGGCCGAACCCGGACGCCAGGGGAATGTGTTCGGCGCATGAAGCGGTTGGCGGGGCGGCGCTGGTCCTGGGTTCCGGGTTCCTCGCTGCGCTCAGTCCCGGAATGACGGCGGGGTGATCAACATCTGAACTGAGCGTTTAGGGCCTGACCACCAGCCGCACGACCTCGCCCGCGTGCAGGCGGTCGAATCCGATGTTGATGTCGTCGAGCGCGATGACGCCGCTCATCAGCCGATCAACGGGCAGGCGCCCCTGACGGTACAGGGCGACGTAGCGGGGGATGTCGCGGCTGGGCACGCAGGTTCCGATGTAGGAGCCTTTCAGCGTCCGTTCCTCGCCCACCAAGGAGACGACATTGACCGCAAGGGCGGCTTCGGGCGGGGGCAGGCCGGCGGTGACGGTGGTTCCGCCGCGCCGGGTCATCTTCCAGGCGTTTTCAAGCGCGCGCACCGATCCGGCCATTTCGAAGGCGAAGTCGGCGCCGCCCTTGGTCAGGGCGCGGACCTGATCCACCGCATCGGGGTCTGCAGCATTGACGGTCGCAACCGGACCCAGGCTGCGGGCCAGGGCCAGCTTGTCCTCGGACAGGTCGACGGCGATGACGGGACTGGCGCCGCTGGCCAGCGCACCCAGCACACTGGCCAGACCCACACCGCCCAGACCGATCACGACGACGCTCTGGCCCGCGCGAACGCCCGCTGTGTTCACGACCGCGCCCACGCCGGTCAGGACGGCGCAGCCGAACAGGGCGGCCTCTTCAAACGACAGTTCCGGGTCGACCTTCACCAGCGACCGGCGCGACACCACGGCCCGTTCCGCAAAGGCCGAGCAGCCGAGGTGATGGTTTACGGCCTGCCCCTCGCGGAAGATGCGGCGACCGCCCGCCAGAAGCTCCCCCTTGCCGTTTGCGGCGGCGCCCGGTTCGCACAGGGCGGGACGGCCCCCGGCGCATGGGTCGCAATGACCGCAGGACGGCATGAAGACCATGACGACATGATCGCCGATCTGAAGGTCGGTCACACCCTGGCCCAGGGCTTGGACCACGCCTGCCGCCTCATGCCCCAGCGCCATGGGCAGGGGACGGGGCCGATCGCCATTGATGACGGACAGGTCGGAGTGGCACAGGCCCGCCGCCTTGATCGCCACCAGCACCTCGCCGGGACCGGGCGGATCAAGGGTGACGGTTTCGATGCTGAGGGGGCGGCTGTCCGCATAGGGGTGGACCGATCCCATATTGGACAGAACCGCGGCGCGGGTTTGTAAAGCCATGCTCAAGCCTTCGTCATCGACACGCCACCGATAGGCGCTTGACGCAACGTCGTCCAAGCTAGAGCGTCCAACCTTCAGACAGCGAGTGAACGCTGTGCTTGGAGAGAGACGAGACTATGGCGAAGCGTGACGAAGGCGCCCTGGCGGACCGGGCCACCTACAGGGCCTTCCACATGGTCTCCACCCGCTGGGCGGACAACGACCAGTATGGCCATATCAACAACGCCAAATTCTACGAGTTCGTCGATTCGGCGGTGAACGCCCACCTGCTGATCGCCAATGCGCTGGACGAGTCCATCGGCCTGGTGGTGGATTCGGGCTGCCGTTACACCTCGTCGCTGAAGTTTCCCGACGTGATCGAGGTGGGGATCAAGGTCGACCGCATCGGCACCTCCAGCGTCAGCTACGGCTTTGCGGTCTTCAAGCGCGGCGTCGACGTCCCCGCCGCCATTGGCCATTTCGTCCACGTCTATGTCGACGCCGAAACCCGCCGACCCAAGCCGCTGCCCGCCAAGCTGAGGGCGGTGGTGGAGAACCTGCGGGCGGGGTGAGGGCAGGGGCCTGCGGCGACCAGCCCTGAGGACGGTCGCCGTTACGACCGGTTACGGGACAGTCGGCGACCTTGTCGGCCAGCCGCCGCCCTAATCGTCCAGGCGATTGAGCAGGAACAGGGCGGTGGCGGTCAGGGCGCCGAGGGCGAAGGCGCTGACGACGGCGCCGGTGGCGATGGCCGTGGGGATGGTGATCGGGCGGGCTTCGTACCATTCGACAATATCGGCGTCGAACAGGTCGTCGTCGGTGTAGCCTTGGGCTTCATAGATGGTGTCGTCGGCGTTCATGGCTGCACTCCGTCTTGCTCGCTGGGGTTCAATACCCGCAAACGGTCGAGGTTCCACCTCTTAGCTTGTCGTGACACGATGGCCCGCATCCGCTAGACGCGCCACAGGTTCCAGCACTCTCGAAGACGATCCCATGGCCGGCCACTCGAAATTCAAGAACATCATGCACCGCAAGGGACGCGCCGATGCGCAGCGTTCCAAGCTGTTCTCCAAGCTGTCGCGCGACATCACGGTCGCCGCGAAATCGGGCCTGCCCGACCCGGCCGCCAACCCGCGCCTGCGCCTGGCGGTCAACAACGCCAAGGCCGAAAGCCTGCCCAAGGACGTGATCCAGCGCGCCATCAACAAGGCGGCGGGCGGCGACGTCGATAATATGGAAGAGGTCCGCTACGAGGGGCGGGGACCGGGCGGCGTGGGCATCATCGTCGAGGCCCTGACCGACAACCGCAACCGCGCGGCCTCCAACATCGGCGCGGCCTTCAAAAAGAACGGCGGCGCCCTGAGCGAGATGAACTCGGTCGCCTTCATGTGGGACAAGGTGGGCAAGATCACCTATGCCGCCGAGGCCGGTTCGGAAGACGCCGTGATGGAGGCCGCCATCGAGGCCGGCGCCTCGGACGTCGAGAGCGATCTGGTCAAGCCCGACATCTATGAGGACGCGCCGGGCCACACGATCTGGACCGCCTTCGAGGACCTGAACGAGGTCGCCGAGGCCATGTCCAAGGTTCTGGGCGACCCCAAGTCCACCGCCATCGTCTGGAAGCCCCAGTCGGAAGTGCCCGTCACGGGCGAGGCCGTCGGAACCCTGTTCAAGCTGCTGGACGCGCTGGACGCGGAGGACGACGTGTCGGCGGTCTATTCCAACGAGGACATCTCGGACGAGGACGCGGCCAAGTACGCGGGATGAAGTCAGGCCGGTTCGGCCGTCGCCCGTGACGGCCGGACAGGCGACCGACGCGGCGGGACGCGTCTCCACGCCACGACCAGCGCCGCCAGCGCCGCCGCCATCGCGGCCAGGGCGAAGGGGGCGACGGGCAGGGTGCTGAAGGCCGCCATGATCTGGCCCCACGGCGTCGAGGCCCCGATCGTCTCGAAGACCAGGATCTGGACCGCCATGATCCCGGCGACGACCAGAAACGGCCCGCGCCCGCGCGGTTCGGCCCAGGCGAAGACAAGCGCCAGGGCGAGGGCGATCAGCTCGCCCGAATGGAAGAAGCGCGGGATCGGCAGGCGCACGACCACCGGCGGCAGGACCAGGATCGCCGTCGAGAGCAGACAGGCCGCATGGACGGCGATGTTGCGCCGCCGCGCCAGAGCCGTCGCGACCAGGGCGACCAGGGCGATGGTGGAGATGATGTCGTGCAGTCCCAGGCGGGCGCCCAGGGCGGCGTAGAAGGGCTCGCTCTTCAGCGCGAACTTGGTCGCCATGCTGTGCAGCACCAGGACGGCCGCGCCGGCGAACAGGGGCACGACGGCGAACACGGCCAGACCCGCCGCGCGATGCAGCCGCCGATCCGATCGGTGCGCGCTCCAGCTCTGGAAGCCGACCAGGGCCAGCCAGACCGTGGCGGTCATGCCGTGGGCGTGGAAGGCGAAGGGCGCTGAAGGCAGGACGCCGAAATAGGCGGGCCAGAAGGCCAACAGAACGACCGGCGCCAGCAGCAGCATGGCCCATGCGGCATGACGGTACGGCATCTGTCTTTCCCCAATCTTGGGAGGAGGATGTCACGAAGAGCGTCGTTCGCCAAGGCGATGGCCCGCGCGAGTCGTTCGCACGGAACCGGGCGGCGGCGCAGGCGTATCGAGGCTTCACCATTACGCCCGGAGCGCCCTCATGGACATCACTCAACTGATCCTCGACGACCATGCCGAACAGCGTCGGCTGTTTGCGATCATCGAACAGATCGATCCCAAGGATACGGATGCGCTGACCAAGGTGTGGGGCCGGCTGTCGGCCTTTCTGGACGTGCACGCCGAGGCCGAGGAGCGGTTCTTCTATCCCGAACTTCTGAAACAGGGCGAGGGCGCCAACGATGCCGAGGACGGCACGGTCGAGGGCGAGACCGAGGACGCCATCGAGGATCACAACAAGCTGCGCGACGCGGTCAAGGCTGTGGAGCAGCACGAGGTCGGAACCAAGGCCTGGTTCGACGCGGTGGGCGAGGCGAACGTCGTCAACTCCAAGCACATGGGCGAGGAAGAGCGTCAGGGCCTGACGGATTTCCGCATGAACGCCGACATCGAGACACGTCATGATCTGGCGGTCAGGTTCGCCGCCTTCGAGGCCGAGCACATCACAGGGGTCAAACCGGTCAACAAGGACCCCGAAGCCTATGTCGAGAAACACGGCTGATGAGGGGCCGTGATGACCGCTGACGACCGGCGCCCCGACTTGCCGGGTTCGGCCGAGCCGCCGCTTGAGGGGCGTCGCTGGTTCTGGATCAAGGTGGGGGCGTGGGGCGCTTCGATCCTGTTGTTGATAGCCGCCGCCGCCGTCGCCTCGCTGGGGATTTCATCTCTCCTGACGCGCGGAGCCGCTCCCGGTGCGCCAGACCGCGTGGTCGTTGAAGAGGTCGCGCCTCCGGTTGCGGCGGCGCGGGATTCGCCATCCGCCGCATCGCCGGTCGAGCCGCCGCAAGAAACCATGGGCGTGAATGCGATGCAGGTCGTCACGCCGAACGAAGACGTAAAGCCCACACGTCGTCCCCTCATGCGGCACTGAGGCGGCGCCTGGGGATGCCGGGCTTTTGAGCGCAGATGAACCTCGTCGCCAGGCGCGGCGATAGGGATTGTCGGGCCGCTGGTGATTGTTTGCTAACCCTCTTTGCGGCATGAGGGGAACGGATGGCGAACGAACCGATCAGAATCATCGGCCTGGACCCCGGTCTCAGGCGCACCGGCTGGGGGGTGATCGCAGCCGAGGGGTCACGGCTGCGCTGGATCGCGCACGGGGTCGTGACGCCGCCGGACAAGGCCCCGTTCAGCGAGCGTCTGCTGCACCTGCTGGACCAGGTGGGGGCGATCTGCACCGACTACGGCTGCGAGGAGGCGGCGGTTGAAGAGGTGTTCGTCAATGTGAACCCGGCCTCGACGCTGAAGCTGGGACACGCCCGCGCCGCCGTCATGCTGGCGCCCGCCCGCCACGGTCTGCACGTCGCTGAATATTCGCCCAATCTGGTCAAGAAGGCCGTGGTCGGGGCGGGCCATGCGGACAAGAGCCAGATCGCCTTCATGGTCAAACGGCTGTTGCCGACAGCGGGGGATGTGAAGGCCGACGCCGCCGACGCTCTGGCCGTCGCCATCACTCATGCGCAATTGAGGAAACGAGCCTTGCTGGAAACCCTGCATAGGGGCGCTGCGTGATCGGGCGTCTGAGAGGCGTGCTGGCCGAGGTGGGTGAGGCGGACTGCCTGATCGACTGCGCGGGCGTGGGCTATGTCGTGTCGTGCGGGGCGCGGACGCTGGGCCGCCTGCCCGCGCCGGGCGACGAGGCCACGGTTCATGTCCATTCGCAGTGGAGCGAGGATGCGGGGCCGCGCCTGTATGGATTTCTGACGCGGGACGAGCGGCGG
This sequence comes from uncultured Brevundimonas sp., assembly GCA_963522565.1. Taxonomy (GTDB): domain Bacteria; phylum Pseudomonadota; class Alphaproteobacteria; order Caulobacterales; family Caulobacteraceae; genus Brevundimonas. Next base: position 86,033 of record CAUQZC010000014.1, read on the forward strand.
GCGTTCACGACCCTGCTGGCCATTCAGGGCGTAGGGCCCAAGGCGGCTCTGGCCGTGCTGGACGTGCTGCCGCCTGGCGAACTGGCGGGCGCCGTGGCGCGTGAGGACAAGGCGGCGGTCGCCCGCGCCAACGGCGTGGGGCCGAAACTGGCCCTGCGCATCGTCACCGAGCTGAAGGGCAAGCCGCTGGGCGACGTGAGCTTTGCGCCCAATGCGCCCGGCGTCCATGTCGAGATCGCTGCGCCCGCGCCCAGCCTGACCGGCGAGGCGGTGTCCGCCCTGCTGGGTCTGGGCGTCGCCGAGGTCAACGCCCGCCGCGCCGTCGATCAGGCGCTGATTCGCCTGGGCGACGAGGCTGAATTGCCTGCGGTCATCCGCGCGGCCCTGCAGGAGCTGGGGCGGTGAGCGACCGCATCATCTCCCCCGACGCCGCCCAGGGCGAAGCCTTCGACCGCGCGCTTAGGCCCCAGACCCTGTCCGAGTTCGTCGGTCAGTCGCAGGCCAAGGGCAATCTGAAGGTCTTCATCGACGCCGCGCGGGGGCGGGCCGAGGCGCTGGATCACGTCCTGCTGTTCGGGCCTCCCGGGTTGGGCAAGACGACGCTGGCCCAGATCGTGTCGCGCGAACTGGGCGTGGGGTTTCGCACCACGTCCGGCCCCATTCTGGCCAAGGCGGGCGACCTCGCCGCCATCCTGACCAACCTGGAACCGCGCGACGTCCTGTTCATCGACGAGATCCACCGCCTCAGCCCGCAGGTCGAGGAGATCCTGTATCCGGCGATGGAGGACCATGTGCTGGACCTGATCATCGGCGAGGGGCCGTCGGCGCGTTCGGTGCGGATCGACCTGGCGCCGTTCACGCTGGTGGGGGCGACGACGCGGGCCGGGCTGCTGGCCACGCCGCTGCGCGACCGGTTCGGCATTCCGCTGCGGCTGGAGTTCTATACGCCCGAAGAGCTGACGGCGGTTGTGCGCGGCACGGCGCGCAAGATGGGCGCGGCCATCGACGAGGGCGGCGCCTTCGAGATCGCGTCACGCGCGCGCGGCACGCCACGGATCGCGGGCCGGCTGCTGCGCCGTGTTCGCGACTTCGCCTCCGCCGAGGGGGCGGAGGTCATCAACAAACTGGTCGCGGCGCGGGCGCTGGCGCGGCTGGAGGTGGACGAGGCCGGGCTGGACAGCCTGGACCGGCGATTCCTGAAGGCGCTGATCGAGAACTATGGCGGCGGGCCGGTCGGGATGGACACATTGGCGGCCGCCATCGCCGAGGCGCGCGATGCGGTGGAGGACGTGATCGAACCCTATCTGCTGCAACAGGGGTTCATCATGCGCACACCGCGCGGACGCATGGCCTGCGCCAAGGCCTACGCCCACCTGGGTCTGTCGGAACCGCCGAAGAATCCGAACGCCGCCGTTCCCGGCGATCTGTTCGACTAGCTTCAGTCGATCTCAGTCCAGACCCGTCATTCCGGGGCGTCCGAAGGACGAACCCGGAATGACGAGGCGAGAGAGGTCGTCCAATCGTATGTCCATTCGGCCTGGGTGGTCGTTTCAGCTTCATGCCTTGCCAAACGACCGGGCGCATCGTTCTTTGCCGCCATGAAACGCAAGACCCGAGACATCTGGCTGATCGGACTGGCGGCGGCGGTTCTGGCGCTGGGCGGGCTGGCCTTCTGGGTGTCGGCGAAGGGGGACCGGATTGATCCGCTGGAGGCGCCCGGCGACCGCGTCGCGCGCCAGATCGTGACCCAGATCGGGCAGGGCGCGGTGCTGCGCTACGCTGAACCGGGCCAGCGTCGGGGCATGTGCGGCTATGTCGGGCGAACCCCCAAGGGCGAGACGGTGGCCTTCGTCTCCACGCCCAATCGCATCCTGTTCAGCGACGATCCGATGCCGACCGAGTTCCGACAGATGCGCCAGCGCTATTGTCCCGGCTTCCTGACAGCCCCGCCGAAGCGATAGACTGGCGGTCATGAGCGACGATCTCCCCACCGCCGGCCGGTTCGACGGCCATGACCACCTTCTGCCCGTGCGCGTCTATTACGAGGACACGGATTTCACCGGACTGGTCTATCACGCCAACTATGTCCGCTATTTCGAACGGGGGCGGTCTGACTTTCTGCGCGCCATCGGGGTGGGGCACGCCGATCTGCTGGAGGATGAATCGCCGCTGGCCTTCGTTGTCGCGGACATGAGTCTGCGCTTTCTCAAGCCCGCCCGCATCGACGACGCCCTGGTGGTGCGCACCGTCTATGAGGCGGTCAAGGGCGTGCGCCTGATCATCCGCCAGTCGGTTGAGCGGGCGGGCGAGGTCCTGTGCCGCGCCGAGGTCACCGCCGTCTGCATTCATCTGGACGGCCGCCCGCGCCGCCCGTCCAAGGGACTGATCGAGAAGGTCACGCCGTGGCTGGCGAGCACGGCGAACGCGGGTTAGAAAAAAGGACAAGGGGACAGCATAATGGCCACTCAGAACTACACCCTGTCCACCAGCGCTGTGGTGGTTTCGATCCTGCTGTTCGTGCTGCTGGTCGGCGGGGGACTGGTCGGCTGCCCCTATTACAAGGTCTGGGAGCGCAAGATGGCCGGTCAGGCCGAGCTGCAGTACCAGCAGGGCGCGCGTCAGGCCTTGATCGCGCAGGCGGCGGCCGAGGATGAGGCGGCGATCAAGCGGGCCGAGGCGGCGACGCGCCGGGTTCTGGGCTGGACCGACGCGGCCAAACGCGGCTGCGCCGAACTGGGCCGTCCCGGCGACCGCGAGTGCGAGGAGCAGCTGCTGAGGGACGCCGCCACCTACTCCATCGCCAAGGAAGGCCATGAAGGCGTCATCATCAGCGTCGGCGCCTCCGTCGCGGTCGCCGTCGATCCGAACAAGGGCCGTCCAGCGGAATAGGGGGGGACCCGCACGGGGTCGCGATCACAAGCCGCTGATTCCAGACGTTTCCGTCGCCACGGTAAACCCGCTGGTAACCATTTTCGCGCCTGTCAATGGAGGGGCGCCGACAGTCATCCTGTCGTGCGCGCCACACAATGGTCACGCCTAGTCGGTCGAAGAGGCAGGACTGATTTCGATTCCGCCCGGAGCGCCTGAATGACCACGCCCGTCGACGCCTCGATGCTCAATCCCGTCGAGCTGTTCCTGACCGCCGACTGGGTGGTGAAGACGGTCATGATCGGCCTGGCCGTGGCGTCCTTGTGGTCGTGGACGATCATCATCGACAAGGCCTTCCGCTTCACAGCCCTGAACAGACAGGCCGATGATTTCGAAAAGGCGGTGCAGTCGGGACGGTCGCTGGAAGACGTGGCCACGCAGGCCGGACCCCAGCCCGAACACGCCCTTCCGCGGATGCTGGTCATCGCCCTGTCCGACTGGCGCGAAGCCCGTCAGCGCGGGGTGTTGAACGAACATCAGGGCGAGCTGTTGATGATCCGCATCGACCGGGCGCTGAACAGCCTGATTTCACGCGAGGGCCAGCGGATCGAGAACGGTCTGGGCGTGCTGTCGGTGGTGGCCACCGCATCGCCCTTCATCGGCCTGTTCGGCACGGTCTGGGGCATCATGAACGCCTTCGGCCGCATCGCGGCGGCGGGCAATACCAATCTGACGACGGTGGCGCCGGCCATCGCCGAGGCCCTGTTCGCCACGGCCATCGGCCTGGCCGCCGCCATCCCGGCCTATATCGCCTATAACAAGTTCTCGATCGACGCAGGCAAGTTCACCGGGCGCCTGGAAGCCTTCGCCGACGATCTGCAGGCCGCCGTGGCGCGCCGTCTGGGCGCCCCGTCGGCCCCGCCCCCGCCGCCTGTTCCGTCCAGCGATCTCAGCCTGAACCGGGGCGCCTGAGCCATGGCCATGGGCGGCGGATCAAGCGGCGGCGGCGGTCGGGGCCGCAGAGGGGGCGGACGCAGGGGGCGCAAGGGCCCGCTGACGGAAATCAACGTCACGCCTCTGGTCGACGTGATGCTGGTCCTGCTGATCATCTTCATGATCTCGGCGCCCCTGCTGACCGTGGGGGTTCCGGTCGAACTGCCCAAGACCGAGGCCAGCGCGGTCGAGATCAAGTCGGAGCCCCTGTCGATCAGCATCGACCAGAACGGCGCCATCTTCATCGGCGACAGCGAGGCGGACTTCGACGACCTGACCACGCGCCTGTTCACCGAGGCGGGCGGCGCGGACAAGGCGGCCGAGCGTCCGGTCTTCGTGCGCGCCGACGGCCGCGCGCCCTATCAGGCCGTGGCACGCGTGATGGCGCGTCTGAGCGCCAACGGCTTCACCAAGCTGAACCTGATCACCGACACGGCGCCGGAGGCCTGAACCCTTGCGCCGTCCCAGCCCTGCCATTCTGGGATCCATCGCCCTGCACGCCGGGGTGGTCGCGCTCGCCTTCGTCGCCTTCAAGGACGAGAAGCCGCAGGAGTTGAAGCCGCTGGTCGCCTCGGTGCCGGTGTCCATCGTGTCCGAGGAGACGGTCCAGGCCGCCGCCGCCAACAACCCCCAGCCCGAGCCCTCGCCCGACGATGGGGCCAGCGCCCCGCCGCCTGAACCGGAGCCCAGCCCGCCGACTCCGGCCCCGCCGCAGCCGACCCCCACGCCGCCGACGCCCCGTCCGACGCCGCCGACCCCGACGCCCCCGCGTCCGGTTCCGCCGCGCCCGGCGCCGACGCCTACACCTACGCCGCGCCCGACGCCGACGCCTACACCTACGCCGCGCCCGACGCCGACGCCCCCCAGACC
>CAUQZC010000015.1:0-85833 GCA_963522565.1 uncultured Brevundimonas sp.
CTCCTGCGGCCCGAACCGTTTAACGCCCCGTCGTCGGCGGAGGCGCGGATTTAGTCGCCTCAGTTTTGAAAGTCAAACACTTCGTTGAAGTTTTTTCTTTCGTTCAAAACCCCGAAAGGTCTTGCCTCAGAAGCCCCGAGGGGCCCGTTGGAGAGGGCGGTTTAGAGACCGTCCAAATCCCTGTCAACCTTTTCTTTTTCAAGAGAAAATCGATCGACTCGCCGCCGCGAGGAGCGGCGAAGAGGGGCGGGGTTTAGGCCCCCGCCCGACCCGAGTCAACAGCGCGGTGAAGCTTTTTCAAAACCCACCGTTCGACCCGGCTTCAACGCTCAGCCCAGGGCCGCCAGAAGCTCCGGCACCGCCGTCTTATAGTCCGAGACCAGACCGTAATCAGCGACCTGGAAGATCGGCGCATCGGGGTCCTTGTTGATGGCCACAATGGTCTTGGAGTCCTTCATGCCCGCCAGATGCTGGATGGCGCCGGAGATGCCGATGGCCACATAGAGCTGGGGCGCGACCACCTTGCCGGTCTGACCGACCTGATAGTCATTGGGCGCATAGCCCGCATCGACCGCGGCGCGCGAGGCGCCGATGGCGGCGCCCAGCTTGTCGGCCAGCGGCTCCATGACGGAATTGAACTCTTCCGCCGAACCCAGGGCGCGGCCGCCCGAGACGATGATCTTGGCGGCGCCCAGTTCAGGACGATCCGACTTGACCATTTCTTCCGAAACGAAGGCCGTCTTGGGCGCATCGGCGCCGGCGACGCTCTCAATAGAGGCGGAACCACCTTCAGCCGCAGCAGCGAACGCGGTCGGTCGAACCGTGATGACCTTCTTGGCGTCGGACGACTGCACCGTCTCCAGCGCATTGCCCGCATAGATGGGGCGCACGAAACTATCAGACGAAAGAACCTCGACGATGTCGGAGATCGGGGCGACGTCCAGCTTGGCGGCGATGCGCGGTGCGAAATTCTTGCCGTCGGTCGAGGCCGGGGTCAGGATCGCATCATAGTTGGCGGCCAGAGGCGTGACGGTCGCCTCGACCGCTTCGGCCAGGCCGTGGCCCAGACCGGCGCTTTCGGCCAGAAGCACCTTGCGGACGCCGGCGATCTTGGCGGCGCTGTCGGCGGCGGCCTGGGCGCCCTGCCCCACGACCAGCACATCCACGTCGGACGACAGGCCCAGAGCGGCGGTGACGGTCTTGTTGGTGGTGTCGCGAACGGTCGAACCGTCGTGATCGGCGATGACGAGGACAGCCATATTACAGCGCTCCCGCGGACTTGAGCTTGGAAACCAGTTCGGCGGCGTCGGCGACCTTGACCCCGGCGGAACGCTTGGGCGGTTCGGTGACCTTCACGACCTTCAGACGATCAGCGACATCGACGCCATAGTCGGCGACCGCCTTCACGGCGATCTCCTTCTTCTTGGCCTTCATGATGTTGGGCAGGCTGGCGTAGCGCGGCGTGTTCAGACGCAGGTCCACCGTCACCACGGCGGGCAGTTCGGCCGCGAGCGTCTGCAGGCCGCCGTCGACTTCGCGCGTCACCGTGGCCTTGCCGCCTTCGATCACAAGCTTGCCGGCGAAGGTCGCCTGGGGCCAGTCCAGCAGGGCGGCCAGCATCTGGCCCACCGCATTGTTGTCGCCGTCGATGGACTGTTTGCCCATCAGGACCAGATCGGGCTTTTCCTCCTCGACCACCGCCTTCAGCAGTTTTGCGACCGCAAGCGGCTCAAGATCCGCATCCGACTGGATCAGCAGGCCGCGATCCGCACCCATGGCCAGGGCGGTGCGGATGGTTTCCTGGGCCTGGGTCACGCCGATGGAGACAACCACGATCTCGGTCGCGGTTCCGGCGGCGTGATGCTCCTTGCCTTCCTTGAGACGAACAGCCTCTTCGACGGCGATCTCGTCGAACGGGTTCATGCTCATTTTTACGTTGGCCAGATCGACGCCCGACTGATCCGCCTTGACGCGGGCCTTGACGTTATAGTCGATCACCCGTTTGACGGGGACGAGTACCTTCATGGGTCTATCCGTGAAATCGCCTGAATGTAGAGGCAGGGACATGGAGCGGTCACGAAGGCCTGTCAACGTAACGTGGGGTCAAGCTTATGCGGCGCTTCACTCCCAATGGATCAATCGATGAAGCGTTTCCTGACCTTTCCCCGCCTGGCCATGCTGTTCGCCGGGGTCTTTGGCCTGGCGGTGATCGGCGTTTTCGCCATCCAGAACTATTGGGTCGCGCCCGGCAAACGCTGCGAGGCGGCAGGCAAATGGTATGACATGGACAACCGCATCTGCGCCCAGCCGATCTCGATTGCGGAAATCACCGGGCGTCCGATCGGGGTGTCACGCGCGGAAGCCTCGGCCGAGAAAAATCGCGAACTGGTGAAGATCGAAAACGAGATCGCGCTCCAAAACCAGGCGCGCGACGCCGAGATCGCCCGGCAGAAGGCGGCGTTGGCCGCGCGGCGCGGCAACTGAGATGGAGGCGGGTGAAAGGTCTAGGGCTAATCGACATTCAACCCAAACCGTCATTCCGGGGCGTCCTTAGGACGGACCCGGAACCCAGGAAGCTCGCAATTCGGCGCCGAATACGCCCAGCAACGGCGCCGCAGCCTTGGGTTGGCTGCTACGCGCCGCCCTTCGGGTCCGGGTTCTTTGCTTCGCTCAGCCCCGGAATGACGATCTAAAATTTCGACCGACTGAATGTCGATTGCCCCTAGCGCGTCGCGCCGGGCTTCCACTTGATGTCGTTGGCGCCATTGGCGTTGGCGCGTCGGGCCGCGACAAACAGATGGTCAGACAGGCGGTTGAGGTATTTCACCGCCGCCTCGTTCACCGCCTCGCCGGTCTCCATCAGGCGCACCGCCTCGCGCTCGGCCCGGCGGCAGACGGTGCGGGCCACGTGCAGATGCGATGACAGGGGCGAGCCGCCCGGCAGGATGAAGCTGTCGAGCGCTTTCAGACTTTCGTTCATCCAGTCGATCTCCTGCTCCAACCGCTCCACCTGAGTGTCGATGATGCGCAGAGCCTCCCAGGCGGGAGGCGGGTCCAGCGGGGTGGCCAGATCGGCGCCCAGGTCGAACAGTTCGTTCTGGATGCGCCCCAGCATGGCGTCGATCCGGTCGTTCTGGCCGCTGTTCAGCCGCGCCACGCCGATGACGGCGTTCAGCTCGTCAACCGCGCCATAGGCCTCCACCCGGCGATCCGTTTTGGACACTGGCGCGCCCGAGGCCAGACGCGTCTGCCCGCCATCGCCGGTCTTGGTGTAAATCTTGTTCAACACGACCATGGTCAGCCTCCGCGCGTCGCTTTCCACAACATCCCGACGACCAGCAGCAGAATGGCGACCGCCTGCAATCCAACCCGAAGCCGCATCAGCTTGTTGGAGTTGGAGCGCGCATAATCTCCGCCCCGGAACAGCGAATAGAGGCCGAATCCCAGGGTGACGGCGACGGCCGCGATGGCGATCAGGATCAGGATGTCGAAAATCTGCATGGCGTCGTTCTATGCCCGCAGACAGCCACGCGCCAGCCGCAGGCGCGCCGTGCGATGAAAGCCGTGAAAGCCCACGCTGTCAGGCTGCTGAAACTGCGACGCTTTAGCACACCCCCCTTGGTGAAGCCTTGCGAATGATGTTGAGAGGCGCTCGCAACAACCGGGGCCTTTTCAACGATGACCTTCTCCACCCGCGCCCGCCTGCTGGCCGGCGTCTCCTGCGCCTTCGGCCTGACCTCCGGCGCCGCCTTGGCCCAGACGTCGTCCGTCGCGACCCAACCGGCGAACCTGGGAGAGATCGTCGTCACCGCGTCCGGCTTCGAGCAACGCATCACCCAGGCCCCCGCCTCGATCAGCGTGATCCCACGCGCCGAGATCGAAGAGGTCCGCGCCGTTTCGCTGGCTGAAATCCTGAACAATGTCGAAGGCGTCGACACCGGCGCCGCCGTCGGCAAAAGCGGCGGCCAGACCATCAACATCCGGGGCATGGGTTCGGACTACACCCTGGTCCTGATCGACGGCCGCCGTCAGAACACGGCCGGCAGCGTGACGCCGAACGGTTTCGGCGAAACCTCGTCCAGCTTCATGCCGCCCGTCTCGGCCATCGAGCGTGTCGAGGTCGTGCGCGGTCCGGTTTCGACCCTGTATGGCTCGGACGCGATGGGCGGGGTGGTCAACATCATCACCCGCAAGATCGGCGACAGCTGGCACGGTTCGGCGACGGCGCATTACACCATCCAGGGCGATGACGAGTTCGGGGACATACGCGGCGGCGACGTCTATCTGGCCGGTCCTCTGGTCGCGGATCGGATCGGCGTGGCGATCCGGGCGTCGCGTTCGGAGCGTGAACAGTCCCAACTGACCTATGAGACCGTCAATGGCGTTCAGACGCCGGTGTCGGGCTTTGGCCGCAGCTCCACCGCCAACCAGATCTGGTCGGCCGGCGGCCGCGTCGCCTTCAACCTGCACCCTGACCATGATCTGTGGATCGACGGCGACGTGACGCGCCAGTGGTACGACAACTCCAAGGGCCAGATGGGCACCGCCACCACGGCGGGCGGCTATGACAAGTTCCTGGAGTTCAACCGCGACCAGATTTCGGTGGCCCATAACTGGCGCCTGCCCTTCGGCGTGCTGGAGTCCAACTATTCGGTGAACAAGACCACCACCGAGGGCCGCATCATCCCCAACGGCGTCGCAGGCGCTGGCGGCTCGCGGACGCTGGAAAGCGAGAACCGCATCTTCGACACCAAGCTGTTCTCGCAATGGCGCAACCACACCTTCACCGTCGGCGGCCAGCACTGGGAAGCCGAAATGATCGACGGCGTGGTGTCAGGCACGTTCAACCACACCCAATGGGCCGTATTCGCTGAGGACGAATGGCGCTTCACCGACAATCTGGCGCTGACGGTCGGCGCGCGCCACGACGACCACTCGACCTTCGGTTCGCACTTCAGCCCGCGCGCCTATCTGGTGTGGAACCCCAATGAGATCTGGACGGTGAAGGGCGGCGTCAGCCAGGGCTTCAAGACCCCGCGCCTGGAACAACTGGCCTCGGGCATCAACGGCTTCGGCGCCCAGGGCCGCCTGCCCTTGCTCGGCAGCCCCGGCCTGATGCCGGAAACCTCGACCTCGACCGAGTTCGCCGTTCTGTATGACGACCATCAAAGCCTGCGCGCCGGCGTGACCGTCTTCCACAACAAGTTCGAGGACAAGATCGCCACCGGCGTTCCGATCGCCAACTGCATCTTCGGCCTGACCCAGGCCCAGTATAATGCAGGCGGGTACAACACCTCGGGCTGCTACGATGTGGGCTTCTACACCCCCTACATCGCGGGGGTCGCCACATTCGGCCAGAGCGTGAACATCGACGAGGCGGTGACGCAAGGGGTCGAGGCCTACGCCCGTTACCGCTTCAACGACGCCTGGAGCGTGCAGGGCAACTACACCTTCACCGACAGCGAACAGAAGTCGGGTGCGGCGGCGGGCCAGCCCCTGACCGACACGCCCGAGCACATGCTGAACGGCAATCTGCGCTGGACAGCCAACGACCGCCTGAACCTGTGGCTGCGCGGCGAATACCGCTCGTCACGTTATCGCGGAGCGGGCGACGCCCAGACGGCGCTGGGCGACTACAAGGCCTACAGTCTGTTCCACCTGGGCGGCGCCTATCGGATCGACCAGAATCTGACCCTGAACGCCGTGGTCTATAATCTGTTCGACAAGGATTTCGTCAGCCTGCTGCCCTATGGGGCGACGCCGACCTATGCGCCGGAGTTCGCCAACAACCAGGAGCCGCGCCGCCTCTGGATTTCGGTCACCGCCGCCTTCTGACTTCCTCCCCCGCCTCAAAACAGAGATCGCTCCGGCGATCTCTGTTCTTTTTTGACGACGGGGCTAAGCCCTTGGTCACCATTGGTCGTCATGGTGATCCCATGACTGATCGCGCCGTCCGCAGCCTTGAACACCTCAAAGGCTCCGCCTCCACCGCCCGTGTCCTCAATCTGCTGCGCGTCTGGGAAGAGAACGGCGACAGCGGCAGCGACGGCGTCGCCAAGAATCCCGAATGGGCCGAACGTCCCATCTTCCACACCATGGCCCTGAACCGGGCCCTGATCATCAAACACCGTCTGCGCCGCAACGAGTTCGACCTGTTCACGGGTCGGCGTCAGGTCGCGACCAAGATCATCATTCCCATCGACGAAACCGATCTGAAGACCGGCGGCCGCTATGTCTTCGTCAACCAGATCGGTTTCGAGCGCGCGATGACCGAAGCATTTGGCGTGGCGCCGGACCATCCCGACATCACGACCCTGCGCCTGATCGACAAACTTCCCTCGCTGGACCCCTTCCTGCTGCGCGAACAGCTGCGTCGCGGCGGCCAGGACCCCGCGGCCTGCTACTTCTCGATCAGCGAGGGCGATCTTCAGCGCATGACCGCCTTCGTGCGGTGCGAGATCGAGCCGCTGGTGACCCTGAGCCTGGGGCCGGACACCATGGCCGTGGCCCACGAATCCGCCACTCGGATGGCGGCCAAAATTCTATCCAACACCCCAGGCGACCAACTGGACGCCCTGCGTCAGACCCTGCGCCTGGAGCCGGACCAGTATCAGGAGGGGGTCTTCTGCTGGAAGGGCTTCCTCTATTACAAATGGACCCTGTCCACCCTGCTGAGCGAGGTCGGCATCGTGGCGGAATCCGTCCGCACGACCTATCCGGCAGGTCGCGTGGACCGCGCCGCCCGTGAATATCTGGACCGCAGCCGCGATGTCCTGCGCATGCGCATCATCAAGACCTGCGACGAGGTCAGCCGCACCCTGCGTGTCTATGATGACGCCTACGCCAAACTGACGCAGGAGGGCCAGCCCATCGCTTTCCGCGACTTCCTGCTGGATGCGCCCGCCATGTTCGCCAAGCTGGGCGACCAGCTGGGCGCGGTTCAGCATATTGTCAGCTACTGGCGCTTCCGCTTCGGACCCACCAGCCCGCCGGTCAATGTCGAAGAGCTGATGGACATCTTCATGGACTTCGAGACGGGCCTTCTGGGTCGCGGGGAGATCCTAGAATCGTCAGGCTCTCTGGCCGCCTAGAAGCGAAGGCCGATCCGGCTTTCGGGCCGTAAAAGGTTGCATCCCCGCCCCCCCGGTCTTATGCGCGCGTCAACTCCCCCTACGCTTGCGAAAGATCCGCCATGACCGCCCCTGCCGACAAGCCCGTCAAGAAGGTCGTCCTTGCCTATTCGGGCGGCCTCGACACCTCGATCATCCTGAAGTGGCTTCAGACCGAATATAACGCCGAGGTCGTGACCTTCACGGCGGATCTGGGCCAGGGCGAGGAGCTTGGCCCGGCGCGCGAGAAGGCTTTGAAGCTGGGCATCAAGCCCGAGAACATCTTCATCGACGATCTGCGCGAAGAGTTCGTGCGCGACTTCGTCTTCCCGATGTTCCGCGCCAACGCCCTTTATGAAGGCCAGTATCTGCTGGGCACCTCCATCGCCCGCCCGCTGATCGCCAAGCGCCAGATCGAGATCGCCAAACAGGTCGGCGCCGACGCCGTCTGTCACGGCGCCACCGGCAAGGGCAACGATCAGGTGCGGTTCGAGCTGGGCTACTACGCCCTGAACCCCGACATCCACGTCATCGCCCCCTGGCGCGAATGGGAGTTCCGAAGCCGCGAGGCCCTGCTGGACTTCGCCGAGAAGAACCAGATCCCGATCGCCAAGGACAAGCGCGGCGAGGCGCCCTTCAGCGTCGACGCCAACCTTCTGCACTCCTCGTCCGAGGGCAAGGTGCTGGAAGACCCGGCGGTCGAGGCGCCCGAGTTCGTCCACCAGCGCACCATCTCGCCGGAAGACGCGCCGGATCAGGCCATGGTCATCGAGATCGGCTTCGAAAAGGGCGACGCCGTGTCGATCAACGGCGAGGCCATGTCGCCCGCCACCCTCCTGACCGCGCTGAACCAGTATGGCCACGACAACGGCATCGGCCGTCTGGACCTGGTCGAGAACCGCTTCGTCGGCATGAAGTCGCGCGGCGTCTATGAAACGCCCGGCGGCACGATCCTGCTGGCGGCCCACCGCGGCATCGAGTCGATCACCCTGGATCGCGGCGCCATGCACCTGAAGGACGAACTGGCGGTCAAATACGCCCACCTCGTCTACAACGGCTTCTGGTTCTCGCCCGAGCGCGAGATGCTGCAGGCCGCCGTCGACAAGAGCCAGGAAAAGGTTTCCGGCACTGTCAAGGTCAAGCTCTACAAGGGCAACACCACGGTCATCGGCCGCGAAAGCCCCTACAGCCTGTACGACCAGGACCTGGTCACCTTCGAGGAAGGCGTCCAGGCCTATGACCACCACGACGCCGAGGGCTTCATCAAGCTGAACGCCCTGCGCCTGCGCGTCCTCGCCAAACGCGACGCCCGCAAGAACTAGGGCCAATCGACATTCGGTTGGCCGACGTTAACCCGTCATTCCGGGTTCGTCCTTCGGACGCCCCGGAATGACAGTTTCGGACTGAACATCTAAGGCCGGGCGATCCTCAGGATCGCCCGGTTCTTGTCATCGGTCACCCAGATCGACCCGTCCCGCGCCACGGCCATGACCACCGGCGCGCCCTGCGGCTGACGGTCTGCAATCCTGTTCCAGCCCGGCGTCAGCACCTTGCCGCGCACGCTGGGCGCGCCTGCCGGATACAGCAGCGATCCGCGCGGATAGATGGCGTAACGCCCGCCGCGATCCACCAGCGGCACGCCCTGCCCGTCCGTCTCCGCCGCCACGATGCGCCCGGCCGCCCGGCGATAGCCGTGCCAGGTCATCAGCAGGCGCCCGCGCAGTTCCGGGAACATCCCCCCCTCGTAATAGATCAGGTCCAGCGGCGCCGCGTGCGGCGGCAAAAGGGCCACGGGACTGAGCCTCTGGGCGCAGCGTGACTGGGCCGCGCTCCAGCCCGGCAGAGGCGTGGCCATGTCCACGCAATAGGGCCAGCCGTAATCCCCGCCCTGACGCAGCACATTGATCTCATCATACGGGTGATCGGGTGTGGTCAGGTCGACCGAATTCTCGCCCTGCAGGATCGTCCCTGACCGGTGCCGCGCCAGGGCGATGGAGTTCCTGAGCCCCGAGGCGAAGACCGTGCTGGTCTCAGCCCAGCGCCCCTGCCCCAGATAGGCGTGGCGTCGCACCTGGGCGGTCGCTGCGCTGTCGGCGCAAGCGCCGGATGCATTGACCAGAGGCTTGCCGGATGGATTCACGCAGCGATCCGTCGGCGCGCCGACATTGACCAGAAGGTCGCCGTTCCCGTCGAAGACGAAGCTGGACAGCGGGTGGCGATTGTCATGCAGCCGATTGTCCGGCAGGCCCCCGATCACGGTGCGGACGCTGGCCGCCGGATCGGGCGCATCAGGGTCCAGCGTCAGGATGCGGTTCATCTCCGACACATAGATCCGTCCGTCCGGCCCGCGCGCCACGGTGTGCGGCATGCTGAGGCCGCGCGCCAGTCTTCGCCAGTTGGCCGAGCCGTCACGGGCGAGGCTCAAACGCCAGATCGCCCCCCGACCGGCGGTCCAGGCCCCCAGATCAGTCACCAGCCAGTCTCCGTTCTCAAGCTGCATCAGGCCCCGCGGCATCTGCGGCCCTTCGGCGCCCGCCCCTTGCCACACCAGACCCATGCAGTAGCCGGGCGCCATGCGCACCGTCGTGCCGGGCGTTCCGGCGCAAGCGCCCTGGACGGCATACTGGCGGCGCGAGGCGGTCTGCGCCTCGGCGGCGTTCACGGTGGCGGCGGCTGCGGCGAGGCCCAGCGAAGCCGAGAAAAACAGGGTCAGGAGACGCATCTTCATGCCCTGATGCTGCTGTCTCAGACCGGGCTCTGGCAAGGGGCGGCGCGGCGTCCAACAACGAAAGCCGTAATCCGGGCTTGTCGCCGCCATCATCAGCCCCGAGGGTGCACGCCTGTTCATTGGAGTTCTACATGCGCCTTCTGACCCCGCTGGCGGCCGCAGCCGCCTTCGCCCTTGCCGCTCCGGCCTTCGCACAGAGCACGCCCCCCGCCCCTCCAGTCGCCCCTCCCGCCGCGCCTGCGGCTGCACCGACCACCAGCCCCGAAGAAGCGGCCATGGAAGCCAAGGGCGAGGCCTTTGAGTCCGTCATGAACCAGATGAACGCCGAGCTGGAGGCCATTCTGAAGGACGAAAGCAAGAGCGCCGAAACGGTCACCGCCGAAACCAACGCCGTGCTCGACCGCCATACCGCCGACATCACCACCTTTGCGCGTGAGGTCGAAACCTTCATCAAGACCGAAGCCGAAAAGCCCGAGCACGCCGCACAGAAGGACCAAATGATCGCAGGCGCCGCCCAGGCTCAGCAGGCCATCGCCAGCATTCCCGGACAGATTCGCAATGGCGTTCAGCAGGCCCTGGCCGCCCGCGCCGCCGCTCCGGCCCGACCGCAGTAAGTCCGCCTTACCGAGATTTCACTTGAGGCAGGGCGGCGTCGGGCACAGGTTCGGCGGATCAACAAAGGGGTTCATCCCATGATCCGCATGCTCAGCCTGACCGCCGCCCTGGCCCTGCTGCCGCTGTCCACCGCCCTGGCGCACGAGGCGCCGCCCGCGCCCGGTTCCGCCGAAGCCCGTCTTCAGGCCGCATCCAGCGCCTTCGAGCAGCGGATGGAGCGTTTCGGCCAGCGCGCCGAGGCCCTGTCGGCCGATGACGCCCTTTCCGAACCCGAGAAACGCGCCCGCATCAGCGCATTATGGGCCGAATATTCGCCGGACGTGGCCGCCTTCACCGCCGAGGCCACCCGCCAGGCCTCCCGGATCGCCGCCGAGGCGCTGAAAGACATCGACGTCAACGCCCTGGTGTCCGAAGCCCTGAACGATCCCGATGTGCAGGAGGCGATGCAGAGCGGCGCCGTCGTCGGGGACGGCATCGCGCGCAACAGCGCCTGGACGAATCCCAGCCCCGAACAGATGGAGACCTATGGCCTGATCGCCCAGTATGCGCTGAATCAGGCTCAGGACGTCGTCGCCCTGCCCGACCCGGCAGAGGACGCGGCCATGACCGCCCGCCCCGCCGCACGGACCCCCTGATCGACGTCGCTGCCTCCCGGCGCGCTTGACGCAGGCGTTGACACCGCCGACACCCCCGCCATGTCCGCCCTGCCTGTCGATCCGCATCTGTACACCACCTTCCTGGGCGTCATGGCGGTGATGGCCATTACCCCCGGACCAGCAAACCTGTTCGCGGTCGCATCCGGGGTCGAGAAAGGCCATGCCTCAGCCCTGGTCAGCGTCGTGGGCATGAACACCGCCACCCTGGTCTGGTTCGGTGCGGCGGCCCTGGGCCTGGGGGCTCTGGTCAAGGCCTTCCCCGAAGTCTTCCGCGTCATCGCCGTTCTCGGCGCCCTCTATGTCGCCTGGTTGGGGGTCAAGGCCCTGATGGGCGCCTTCAAGACCGCCGCCCAGCCCGATCAGATCGTGGTGCGCAGGGATCGCGGCGCCTTCCTCGACGGGTTCGCCGTCCAGATCGCCAACCCCAAGGCCATCCTGTTCTTCACCGCCGTCCTGCCGCCGTTTGTGGATGTTAACCGGGCGGTCGCGCCCCAGTTGGCCCTGTTCGCCGCCGCCGTCATCGGCATGGATATGATGTCGATGAGCGCCTACGCCCTGTCGGGCGCCGCGCTGTCACGCCGCATGCAGCAGCCACGTTTCAAGCGCGGTTTCGGGCTATTTGTCGGCCTTCTGCTTCTCACCGCCGCAGTCCTGATTGTCATGCGCCTCTAGACGCGGACAAGCTTCGTCCTAGATTGACGTGAACCTGGTCGTTCATGCGTCGTTCAGCCGTCAGCGCGCCCAATCGGGCATCAAGGAGTATGATTCACATGCGTGCCCTACCTCTGAAGACCCTGGCGGTGACTTTGGCCGCTGGCATCGCACTGGCCGCCTGCGCCACCGCGACGCCCTATCAACCCGCAGGCTTCAACGGACAGCGCGGCGGCTATGCCGAGCAGCGCCTGGAGAACAACCGCTTCCGCGTCAGTTTCTCCGGCAACTCGGTGACGTCGCGCGAACAGGTCGAGATGTCGCTGCTGCTGCGTTCGGCCGAACTGACGGTCGAGAGCGGTTTCGACTGGTTCGCCACCGTCAACCGCGCCACGGACCGCGACACCCGCTTCGTCGGAACGCCTGATCCGTTCTACTCGCGCTACAGCAGCTTCTATGGTCCCTACTGGGGTCCGTCGTGGCGCTATTACCGCAGTGGTTTCTGGAGCCCGTGGGACCGTTGGGGCGCCAATGATTTCGATGTTCGCCAGATCGACCGCTACGAGGCCAATGCGGAAATCATCATGGGCCGTGGTCCCAAGCCCGCCAGCGATCCGAACGCTTTCGACGCCCGCGACGTGATCCAGAACCTGGGCGGCCGCGTCACCCGCCCCGGCGCCTGAGCCCTGAATGCACAAGGCGGCCTGAGACTTCGGTCCCAGGCCGCCCTTTTTTTGGCCATCAGCCGACGCGTGGCGTTTTCAGTCTGCGCTTGTTGGCGTGCGACGGCGGCGCCGCACCCAGGTCTTCCGGGATCTCCCCCTTGAAGTAGAAGCGTTGCCACGCTTCCTTGGCCGCATCGGGATCGCCCGAGGCCAGACGGGTGTTGAAATCGGTGCGCGCCCGGTTCCAGGCCTCGAACTGGCCCTTCATCACCGGATTGGACTCCAGGGTGCGGATCACCGGCTGGAACTGCTCGACCTTCTTGTGCTCGACCAGATTGATGAAGCAGAAGGGCTCGCCCTTCTCGAACTTCACCCGGCCCGGCCGCGTGAACAGCCAGTTCATCGTGAACGGGAAGGGCAGCCAGTCCGTCTCGATCAGGCCGACCAGAGGCTGGATGCCGTCCTTCATGTGATTGGGCGAACCCGAGCAGATCATCCCCCAGCCCGGCGGCGTGCGGAACAGATACTGCGGATGCATCGTCAGAACCCCGCGCGAGAAGTGCGAAGTGACGAAATGGTCCAAGTCAGCCTGCGGGCGGTCCGGCGTGATGGTGATGTCGTCCTGGCGCGGGCCGCCGTTCCATTCCGCCGTGAAGCCGAACGGGCACAGAATCTCCCACCCCGTCGTATTGGCCATGTTCAGCGGCAGGCAGCGATAGGGGTGGCGGCTGGCGAAGGCGTCCATCCAGTTCCGCGACTGGCGGCCCGGAACCAGATCCGGCGGCCGCGACGACATCGGATAGCATTCCAGTTCCAGCGGGCGGGTGTTCACGGTATCGACCATGACCCTTTCCTACCGCCCTGTTTGCGACGGCTCAACCATGACTGACCAGCCCGCCCCCGACGCGGCCCCCGACACTGCCTACGTTCCCGCCTGCGGCCGGGACCGCCTGACCGCCTGGATGGCCGAAAACGACGTGGCCCACGTCACACACGACCACCCCGCCGTCTTCCGCGTCGAAGAAGGTCTGGAGCTGAAGGCCGCCCTGCCCGGCGCCCACACCAAGAACCTGTTCCTCAAGGACCAGAAGGGCCGCCTGTGGCTGATCTCAGCGCGTCAGGACACGGTGATCGACCTGAAGCGGACGGCAGGCGTGATCGGCGCGGCCAAGCTGTCGTTCGGCAATGAGGCGCTGATGTGGGAGACCCTGGGCGTGCGTCCCGGTTCAGTCACGGCCCTGGGCCTGATCAACGACACGGACCGTCGCGTGACCTTCGTGCTGGACCAGCGCCTGTGGGACGCCGACATCGTCAACTTCCACCCCCTGACCAATACGGCGACCACAGCCCTGGATCAGTCGGCGTTCCGGCGGGTGCTGAGATTGCTGGGGCGCGAGCCGGTTGTGGTGGATTTCGAGGCGCTGGGCTGATCGAAAGCGCCGTTGGCGTCACCCCACCTGCACTTACGATGTCAGCCTTGAGCCGAGAAGCTCATGACTTGGTTCGACCCGTTGCGGCTATTCAAGGTGTCCGCTCATATGTCTGGATGACAATGTTCGATCTGCAGGCCGTTAGGATTCTTGTCGGTGCAACGCTGGTCTTGGGCGGTTGCGCCGACAAACCCACGACCGAACAGCAACGGTTTGTCGCCCGAGATGAAAAAGGGCAGATCATCGCTACCGTGACCATTGAGAAAACGCTCCCCACTCACGACACCAGCCTTACCTTCGACGGCCCCCCTGAACCGGGTCATAGTATTTTCGTCGAACCAATGACTTTCGAGGATTCAGGAGCGTTTCAATGCCACCGATCCAAGCTCATCACCATTTGCAAAACGGCTGAACAAGACCCCCCCGAGACCCGCCTAGTTGCGGGTGGCTATGTCCGTCGGCTCGATGCTGAGACTGTCATTGTATCCAACGCGCCCGGCGGCGTTTCAGGCGATTTCGCGACTTTTCGTGATGGGCGTCTGGTCGCGTTCGGAGCCCTAGACCAGTCCGGCGCGACGCCTTGGCGATACGATGCGCTTTAGGTCAGCTTTCCACCCTCAACAGAAGCGCTCAGCGTCCGCTTGACGATCAGCGCCGCTGCCTCATCTCGTGAATTAGGATTGGTGGGCGGAGCAACGGTATTCCGCCATCGCCGTCTGAAATCCCGGCGCGACCAAATCGCCGCTTGATGCCGACGCATCCCGACGCCATCTGAACCGTTGAAACTGACCGATCTCTGCACGGACCTCGCCCATGACCCTGCTCGACCCGACCCTGACCCCTGACGCCGCCGGCGACCTGATCAAGGAGGGCACGGACGCCTCCTTCATGACCGACGTCATCGAGGCGTCGAAGCATCAGCCGGTCATCGTCGATTTCTGGGCCACCTGGTGCGGGCCGTGCCGCACGCTGGGCCCGGCGCTGGAAAAGGCCGTGCGCGCCGCCAAGGGGGCGGTGAAGATGGTCAAGATCGACGTGGACGCCAACCCGGCCTATGCGGGCCAACTTCGGGTGCAGTCGATCCCGACGGTTTACGCCTTCGTCAACGGCCAGCCGGTCGATGGCTTTCAAGGCGCCATTCCCGACAGTCAGATCAAGGCCTTCATCGACAAGCTGACCGGCGGTCAGGGGGGCTCGACCGAGACGGCGCAACTGCTGGAGTTGGGCGAAGAATCCCTGGGCCTGAACGATCTGGGCGGCGCCGCCCAGGCCTTCGCCCATGTGCTGCAGATCGAGCCGGAGAACGAGAAAGCCATCGCCGGCATGGCGCGGGTCTATCTGGCCGACGGCGACCGCGAACAGGCGCTGCAGACCATCGCCATGGCCCCGCAGGACTCCAAGGAGCCCACGGTCCAGAGCGTGCGCGCCCAACTGGCCCTGGCCGCGAAAACCCCCGCTGGCGCCTCCGCCGAGCTGGAGGCCAAGGTCGCCGCAGACCCGAACGACCATCAGGCGCGCTTTGACCTAGCCGAGGCCCAGAGCGCGGCGGGCGACTTCAAGGGCGCCGTCGACAACCTGTTGCACATCGTCAAGACCGACCGCGAGTGGAACGAACAGGCGGCGCGCAAGCAGTTGCTGGTCATCTTCGAGGCGGCGGGCCTGAGTTCCGACGTGGCCAAGGACGGGCGGCGTCGGCTGTCGTCCATTCTGTTTTCTTAACGGGACACGGGCCCATGCCCCAAAGCTATATCAGGGCGCTGGACCTGCCGCAGGTGATCCCGGTCTTTCCGCTGGACCGGGTCATTCTGCTGCCGCGCGGCCAGCTGCCGCTGAACATCTTCGAGCCGCGCTATCTGAACATGGTCGATGACGCCATGTCCGGGGACCGGATCATCGGCCTGGTTCAGCCGGTCGGCGGCACACCCGCCCTGCCCGGCCTGTCGCCGGTGGGATGCGCCGGACGGATCACCAGCTTCGCCGAGACGTCCGACGGCCGCTATCTGATCACCCTGACGGGGGTGTCGCGGTTCCGCATCGCCGCCGAACTGCCCTCCAAGGCGCCCTATCGCCAGGTCCGCGCCGCCTTCGACGCCTATGAGGACGACCTGACCTCGCCGCCGGAAGAGCCGGATTTTGACCGCAACACCTTCCTCGACGCCCTGCGCACCTATCTGGCGCATCGGTCGCTGGACATCGACTGGGAGACGGCCGAGAGCGCGCCGGTGGAGGCCCTGGTCAACAGCCTGTCCATGGCCCTGCCGTTCGAGCCCGCAGAGAAACAGGCGCTGCTGGAGGCCGTCAGCCTGCTGCCGCGCTCGGAGGCCCTGATCGCCCTGATGCGGATCGACGCCGCAGATGGCGGTGACGACGCCGCTCCCTCCATGCAGTAGCGCGATGCGACAAGGCCCCTTACAACGGCCTCAAGTAGCGCTAAGCACGTTAGGCCCAGAAAAATGAGTGACGCTTTCAATACGCCTGTGTCCGTCGATCCCCGCCTGCTTGAGGTGCTGGTCTGCCCGGTCACGCGGGGCAAACTGACCTATGACCGCGACGCCAATGAGCTGATTTCGGCGGGGGCCAGGCTGGCCTATCCGATCCGCGAGGGCGTGCCGATCATGCTGGCCGAAGAAGCACGCCAGATCGATTGAGCCTGCGCAACCGACACCCACCATCCACAGGCCTGAAGCGCGGTGCGCAACACGGGCCTCAAGTAGCACAAAGCGCGATAGGCCCAAAAATGACCCTTAGAATCGCCATCCAGATGGACCCGATCGAGGCCGTCGACATCGCCGGGGACACCACCTTCCTGATGGCCGAGACGGCCCAGGCGCGCGGTCACAAGCAATGGGTCTATGACTTCCGCACCCTGGCGCTGGAAGAGGGCCGCCTGTATTGCCGCGCCCGGTCGATCACCGTGCGGCGCGAGGTCGGAAACCACGTCGATTTCGGCGACTGGGAAAAGCTGGACCTGGCCCAAGACGTGGACGTGATCCTGATGCGTCAGGACCCGCCGTTCGACATGGCCTATGTCACCGCCACCTATCTGCTGGAGACGGTCCATCCCCGGACCCTGGTGGTCAACGATCCGTCCGAGGTGCGTTCGGCGCCCGAAAAGCTTCTGGTCACGGCCTTCCCCGGCCTTCAGCCGCCGACCCTGATTTCGGCCGACCCGGTCGCCCTGACCGCCTTCCACAAGAAGCATGGCGAGGTGGTGCTGAAGCCTCTGCATGGCAACGGCGGATCGGGCGTGGTCAAGCTGCGCGCCGACGACCCCAATCTGGACGCCCTGATCGAGATTCACGCCGCCGGCAGCCGCGATCCGCTGGTGATCCAGAAATTCATTCCCGCCGTGACCAAGGGCGACAAGCGCATCCTGCTGATCGACGGCGAGCCGGTCGGCGCCATCAACCGTGTGCCCGCAGCGGGCGCGGTGCGCTCCAACCTGCACGTCGGCGGCACGGCCATGCCGGTCGAACTGACGCCGCGCGACCTGGAGATCTGCAAGGCCATCGGCCCGACCCTGAAGGCACGCGGCCTGATCTTCGTCGGCATCGACGTGATCGGCGACTATCTGACCGAGATCAACGTCACCTCTCCGACCGGCGCCCAGCAGTTGAAAACCTTCACGGGCGTCGACGCCACGGCCCTGATGTGGGACGTGATCGAAAAGAAGCGCGCCGCACAGGTTGCGTGACCGCCACTTGAATTAGATTTCAGTTCATGGTTCGTTCTCACTATTGAGCGGGAGAACGAACATGGTCGCACGCGTCGTCACGGTCGCCTTCGACGGGGTGGAGGCCCGGCGCGTGGACGTCGAGGTCCAGTTGATCGGCAATGACGGGCCGACCATCTTCAACATCGTGGGCCTGCCGGACAAGGCGGTCGCCGAAAGCAAGGAGCGGGTGCGCGGCGCCTTCGCCGGCATCGGCCTGGCCCTGCCCGCCAAGCGGATCATCGCCAATCTGGCGCCGGCCGACCTGCCCAAGGAGGGCAGCCATTTCGACCTGCCCATCGCGCTCGCCCTGATGGCGGCCATGGGGGTGATCGCGCCGGACGCCCTGGACGGCTGGGCGGCCATCGGCGAACTGGGTCTGGACGGCCAGATCGCACGCGTGGGCGGCGCCCTGCCCGCCGCTGTCTCCGCCGACGCCATGGGCCTTGGTCTGATCTGTCCGGAAAGCTCGGGGCCCGAGGCCGCCTGGGCGGGCGGCGCGCGCATCCTGGCCCCGCGCTGGCTGATCAGCCTGATCAATCACTTCAAGGGGACACAGGTGCTGCGTGCGCCCGAACCCGGCGCTTTGGCGGCGGGCGCGGCCGTCCCCGACCTGCGCGAGGTCAAGGGTCAGGAAAGCGCCAAACGCGCGTTGGAGATCGCGGCGGCGGGCGGCCACAATCTGCTGTTCATGGGCCCGCCCGGATCAGGCAAGTCGATGATGGCCCAGCGCCTGCCGGGCCTTCTGCCGCCCCTGACCTCGCGCGAACTTCTGGAGACTTCAATGGTCTGGTCCATCGCGGGCCTGATCGAACGCGGCGCCCTGACGCGCGACCGCCCTTTCCGAAGCCCGCACCATTCCGCCTCGATGGCCGCACTGACCGGCGGCGGTCTGCGCGCAAAGCCAGGCGAGGCGTCATTGGCGCACAACGGCGTCCTGTTCCTCGATGAACTGCCTGAATACTCCGCCCAGGCGCTGGATTCTCTGCGACAGCCGCTGGAGACGGGCGAGATCGTGGTGGCCCGCGCCAACGCCCATATCCGCTATCCGGCGCGGTTCCAGCTTGTTGCGGCCATGAACCCTTGCCGCTGCGGCATGGGCGGCGCCGGGCGCGGGGCCTGCGGCAAGGCTCCGCGTTGCCAACGCGATTACCAGAACCGGATTTCCGGCCCCATGTTCGACCGGATCGACCTGACGGTGGAGACGCCGCCCGTCACCGCCGCCGATATGACCCTGCCCCCGCCTGCAGAAGGCACGGCTGAAGCCAAGGCCCGCGTCGCCGCCGCCCGAGCCATGCAGGAGGATCGGGCGCGCGCCGCTGGACTTGATCCCTCCCAAGGGCTGAACGCCCGCGCTTCCGGCGACACACTTGATCGGTTCGCCACGCCGGACGAAGCCGGGCGAATGCTGCTGATGCGGGCAGGCGAAGCGGGCGGCCTGACGGCGCGCGGTTGGACGCGCACCTTGCGGCTGGCGCGCACCATCGCCGATCTGGACGGGGTCACCGGGGTGCTGCGTCGCCATATCGCGGAGGCCCTGATCTATCGCCGCAACACTGTGGGCGCCGAAGCTGATTTCGACCGTCGCGTCTCCGCCCGCGGCGATGCCGGCGTCGGTGTCCGTGAAGATGAGCCCGAGCAGGCCCCTTTCCTCCACGCGTGGTCCAGGGATGCAGACCCGCAGGAGACAATCCTTAACCCGCAGCCCCTATCCTTGGCGAACCACGGAGAACGCGCATAGTGTCAGCGACAGCGGCGGACCAGACCAGGGACGGAGCGGACAACGCCATCGATCCCGCGCAACAGTTTCTGCGCCTGATGAGCCATGAGATGCGCACGCCCCTGAACGGCGTCATCGGCATGATCAACCTGCTGGAGAACACCCCGCTAAGCGGCGCCCAGCGGGCCTATGCGGAAACGGCCCGCCAGTCTGCCGAGCATCTGCTGGGCCTGGTCAACGACCTTTTGGACTATGCCCGGCTGGAGGCGCACGCGCTGGAGTTCGACCTGGCGCCGGTCGATCTCGAAGGTCTGGTGCGCGGCGTCGCCGAACTGCTCAGCCCGCGCGCTCATGACAAGGGGCTGGAGATCGTCTGGTCCGTCGCCGCCGACGCGCCCGACATTCTGGCGGACGAGGGACGGCTGCGTCAGGTTCTGTTCAATCTGGCCGGCAATGCGGTCAAGTTCACCGAAACCGGCGGCGTGCGGATATCCGTCGAACGCATAGACCCCGATCCGGAACGCCCGCGCCTGGCCTTCATTGTCGATGACACTGGTCCTGGCGTGCCGCTAGAGGCGCGTGATCGCATTTTCGAGGAATTCGGCCATGCCGATTCGTCGGACGCCGTGCGTCACGACGGCGCGGGCCTGGGTCTGGCGGTGGTGCGCAAACTGGCTGCGGCCATGAACGGAGCCATCCAGGTCGAGGATCGGCCCCATGGTCCCGGCGCACGGTTCCGCTTCGTCGCGCCGTTCGACGTCGCGGCCTCGCCCCGCAATGCTCCGCTTGAGGGCCAGACTGTCGCCGTGCAATCGACTCATCCGCTTGTCCTGTCCGCCGCCGCTGAACAGATCATCGCATCCGGCGGGCAGGTCGCGCCCGACGCCCCCGTCACTCTGATCGACCATGCCGGCGCATCCGACGGCGACCTGTCCGCCCGCCCCGAGACAGGCCACGCCATTATTCTGCTGAAACCGTCAGAGCGTGAGTTGATCGACCGTTATCGATCCGCAGGTTTCCACGGCTATCTGATCAAGCCCCTGCGCCGCGCCTCTCTGGTCGAGCGGGTTCTGGCCGCCGTCGGCGCCGTCGCCAGCGCAGCGGCAACCCCCGCCCCTTCACTCGAAGACGACCGAGTGGCCCCGGCCCGGTTCGCCGGGACGCGGGTCCTTCTGGCCGAGGACAATCCGGTCGGGGCCCTTCTGGCGCGCACCTTGCTGCGCCGCGAAGGCTGCATCGTCGAAACCGCCGCCACGGGCGTCGAGGCGGTCGAGGCCGTCAGTCGCGCCCGGTATGATCTCGTCTTCATGGACATGCGGATGCCCGGCATGGACGGCCCCGCCGCCGCCCGCGCCATTCGCGCCGCCGGCGATTCGACGCCGATCCTGGCCCTGACCGCCAACGCCTTCGCCGAGGACCGCCGAACCTGTCTGGAGGCTGGGATGAACGACCACCTGGTCAAGCCGCTCGACGCCGCCTCGCTCCGCACCGCTCTGGCCCGCTGGACGAACGCCCAAGGACACGCCAAGGTCGGCTGAAGACAGGCGTCCGCGTTTCGGCCGCCTCCGGAGCCGTGCATGACCGACCAGACATCAACGCCCGCCTCTGAGGTCGCAGCGCTAAGGCCGCAACCCAAGGGACTGGGCGTCCTGAAGGCCGCCTTCCGCGAGCGGCGCACCCTGGCCATGCTGCTGCTGGGCTTCTCGTCCGGCCTGCCCTTCGCCATGCTGTTCGGCACGCTTAACGCCTGGCTGTCGGCGGTCGACGTGTCGGTGGCCACCATCGGCGTCCTGTCGTGGGTCGGCCTGTTCGGCGCGTTCAAATTCCTCTGGTCCCCCGCTGTCGGCCTGCGCCTGCCCGGTGTCGGCCGGTTGGGACAGAGACGGTCATGGATGATCGTCTGCCAGATCATCCTGGCCGCCACCTTCGTCGTCATCGCCCTGTCCCATCCCGCCAGCAACGCCATCGGCGCCCTGGCCCTGGCGGCGGCGGTCGGCGCCTTCGTCTCCGCGACGCAGGACATTGTCATCGACACCTGGCGGATCGAGGCGGCGGATGACAATGCGCCTGTGGACTTGCTCTCGGCGGTCTATCAGCTGGGCTTTCGCACAGCGGCCCTGGTCGGCGGCGCGGGCGCGCTGGTGCTGGCGGATGTGCTGGGCTGGCCTTCGACCTTCCTGATCGGTTCAGGCCTGATGGGCTTGGGCCTGATCGGCGCACTGATCGCCCCCGAGCCCAAGCGCGAAGCCGCACAGGCCATCGCGCGCGAACGGATCGCCACACCCGGCCTTCGCCGGGCCGCCCTGATCATCACCCTGCTGGCCTGGGCCTGGGCGGCCTTCATGCTGGTCAACTTCATGATCTCGGCCCTGACCACGACGCCCGCTCCCAGCGCCGGAACCTTCATCCAGACCTGGGGTCCGTGGATCGTGACCGCCGCCGTCCTTTTGCCTGCCGGGCTGGCGGGCGCCCTGGTCTGGCGCGGACGCAAGACTTCCTCCTCCGCCACGATTGAGCAGGTCGGCAGCCTGGGCGACCGCTTTTATGACGCCATTCTCGCGCCCCTCGTGGAGTTGATGGGCCGTCTGGGCTGGGGCGCGTTGATCGTGCTGGGCCTGATCCTCAGCTACCGGATCGCCGACGGCGTCTGGGGGCCGTTCGCCTATCCCTTCTACATGGGGACCGAGGGCGGCGCCCTGGGTCACACCATGACCGAGGTGGCCCTGGCGTCCAAGACATTCGGCGTCTTCATGACCCTGCTGGGCATCGCGCTGGGCGGCTGGGCCCTGCTGGTCATCGGCCGGATGCCCTGTCTCTTGATCGGCGCCGCCGTCAGCGCCGCGACCAATCTGCTGATGATGGATCTGGCTTTGGGCGCGCCGGTGATCGATCCCTTCATGCGCGCGACGGGCCTCTACTCCCTGTTCGGCCTCTTCGGAATCGGCGAGCCCCTGGCCCGTCTGATGGCGGCCATCGCGGGCGAGAATATCGCGGGCGGCTTTGCGGGGGCCGCCTTCGTGGCCTATCTGTCGGCCTTGTCGAACCGGATGTTCGGCGCGGTTCAGTTCGCCGTCTTCACCTCCCTGGCCCTGCTGATCGGCACCCTGGGCCGCGCGCCGCTCGGCGAACTGGTCGATCGGGTCGGTTTTGCACCGATGTTCCAGTTCGCCGCCGCTCTGGGCGTCGTCGCCATCGTCTTCTGCATCCTGGAATGGATCAGACTGACCCTGGAGACGCGCAAGGCGGCAAAGACGGTCAGCGCTTGAGCAGACCGCCCAGCAGGCCGCCCAGATTGCCGCCCAGCCCGCCCGCCAGTCCTCCGGTCAGCTGGCCCAGCAGATCGTCGGAACCCGCAACCTGGCCCGCAGGGGTCAGCCGGTCAATGACCTGCGGCAGCAGGCCCGCCAGCACCACCCCCGCCTGCTGGGGCGAAACACCCATCTTGGCGGCGATGTCGGCGATGGGGCCATGGCCGATGACGGCCTCGATCTGTTCGGCTGAAATGGCGGCGTTGGCGCCCTTGCCGATCCAGGAGCCGACGACGTCGCCCAGGCCCGCCTGACCGAATTTCTCGGCCAGACCGCCGATGCCGCCCTGCCCCTTGAGCAGGTCGGCCACGCCGCCCAGGCCGCCCGCAGCCGCCCCCGTCCCCGTCCCCGTGTCGCCCAGACCGTTCAGCACATTTTCAAGAAAGCTCATATCCATCTCCTGTTGGATTCCGGCCAAGCATAACATTGTCGGGCGACACTAGAGCATGATCGTTTTAGACGGAACCGCTACGCGGTTCCGACAGAAGCGTGAATCATGCTCTCGCTTAATATCTGGAGCCTGATTCACCGCATCGACGGAATCGCACAGCGATTCCATCTCAGCGGATCAGGCTCTAACGAGAACGGCCCGCCGAATGGGCGGGCCGCATGATTCCGTTTCTGTCCCGCCTCAGCGCTTGGCGTCGTTGGCGCCATGGGTGACGGCCGATCCGGCGGCCGAGACGTCACGGCCGACACCGGCGACGGTGTTGCAGGCTGAAACCGCCAGGGCGGCGGCGACGAGAGACAGGACAACGATCTTACGCATGATGGAAAACCCTGATTTATGGTCAAGCTAACCTCCAAACGCAGATGGCCTGATTGGGTTGCGTCAAATTCCTTCTGACGCAAAGGTGGCCTTCTGTTTCGATCAAGGGGTTGTTCATGCGTCGTGTTTTGATCTCATCCGCCGCCATTCTGGCCGTCCTGACCGGCGCGCCCGCCCTGGCGCAGACCGCGCCGGCCGCGCCCGCCGCGGCGGCCCAGAGCGAGGACGCCAGGCTGAACGCCTTCTTCGAACAGGCTTTCCAGGCCCGCATCGCCCTCAGCCCCCAGTCGATGACGGCCCTGGGCCTGAAGACCGACTATGACAAGCTGGACGATGTCTCGGACGCCGCCGCCGACCGTGCGCTGGCGCTTCAGGAATCCCAACTGGCCCAGATGAAGGCCCAGTTCGATCCGGCCAAGCTCAGTCCGCAGGCGAGGCTGTCGTGGCGGATGTTCGAATACGGCGTCGAACAGGCCCGGACCTCAAACCGCTGGCGCGACTGGAGCTTCCAGTTCACGGCCATGGGCAATCCGACCACCAGCCTGCCCATCTTCCTGATCAATAACCACCGCGTCGCCAGCGTCGCGGACGCCGAGGCCTATGTGGCCCGCCTGAACGACGCCGAACGCCAGATGGATCAGGTCGCCGCCACCCTGAAGGCGCGGGCGGCGCAAGGGATCGTCTCGCCCCGTTTCGTCTTCCAGCCCTCGCTGGACAGCACACGCAATGTCATCACCGGCGCCCCGTTCGACGGCGGCGCGGACAACCCGGTCTGGGCCGACTTCCAGAAGAAGGTCGCGGGCCTTGATGCGGATCAGGCGACCAGGGACCGGCTGCTGGCCTCGGCCCGCACCGCCCTGACGGGCTCTTACAAACGTGGGTTCGAGACGGTTCTGACCGCCCTGACCGAGGTTCAGCCCCTGGCCGACAGCGACGCGGGCGTCTGGCGCCTGCCGGACGGCGAGGCCTATTACAACGCCCGGCTCCAGCTCTCGACCACGACCCAGCTGACCGCCGAACAGATCCACCAGACCGGCCTTGAAGAGGTCGCCCGCATCCAGCGCGAGATGGAGGCGGTCAAGGCTCAGATCGGCTTCACCGGCTCGCTGCAGGACTTCTTTGTCTTGCTGAAGACCGATCCGCGCTTCCAGTATCCGAACACGGCCGAGGGCAAGGAACAGTATCTGACCGACGCCCGCGCCTTCGTCGCCCAGGTGATGGATGTTGCGCCGCAGTGGTTCTCGACCCTGCCCAAGGCGGCGTTGGAGGTGCGCGCGGTCGAGCCGTTCCGCGAAGCCACGGCCGCCATCGCCTTCTATAACGCCCCCGCGCCGGACGGTTCGCGCCCCGGCATCTATTACGTCAATCTGTCGGACATGACCCAGGTGTTGAAGCCCCAGATCGAGGGCATCAGCTATCACGAAGGCGCGCCGGGCCACCATTTCCAGATCGCCTATGCGCAGGAGATCGAGGGCCTGCCGCGTTTCCGCCGCTTCGGCGGCTATGGCGCCTACGCCGAGGGCTGGGGCCTGTACGCCGAACGGCTGGGCAAGGAGATGGGCTTCTATCAGGACCCCTATTCCGACTTCGGCCGCCTCTCGACCGAACTGTGGCGCGCCGTGCGTCTGGTCACCGACACCGGCCTGCACGCCAAACACTGGAGCCGTGAACAGGCGATCGACTATTTCCGCCAGAACTCGCTGTTGTCCGAGCGCGACATCGTCAAGGAGGTCGAACGCTACATCACCAACCCCGGCCAGGCGACCAGCTACAAGATCGGCGAACTGAAGATCGAGGAACTGCGCGACAAGGCCCGAGCGGCCTTGGGCGACAGGTTCGACATCAAGAACTTCCACGCCGTGGTCCTGGGCTCAGGCTCGGTGCCGCTGGACGTGCTGGAGGATCAGGTCAACGCCTGGATCGCGACGGGCGGCGGGGCGCCAGCGAACTGACCGGCCTCTCCCTCCTCCTCTGGGGAGGGTGCGGTTTGCGTCTGGAGTCGGATTTTCCCGACTTTATGTGTATGAGCCGCCGCCATGCCCTTCACCGCGACCGTCCTGACCATGTTCCCCGACGCCTTTCCGGGGCCATTGGGAGTCTCCCTGATCGGCACGGCGTGGCGCGAGAAGGGGCTGTGGGACCTTGAAACGGTTGACATCCGCGCCTTTTCCACAGATACGCGCGGCTTCCTGGACGACACCCCTGCCGGTGGCGGGCCGGGTGCTGTGCTTAAGGCGGACGTGGTGGCTCGGGCGGTCGATAGCCTGCCGGGACCAAGGCGGCCGCTTTTGTACATGAGCGCCAGGGGCAGGCCCCTGACCCAGGCGCGCGTCAAGGAATGGGCGAAAGCAGACGGGATCGTCGTGCTGTGCGGCCGTTTCGAGGGGGTGGACCAGCGGGTGCTTGACGCACGCGGGTTCGAGGAGGTCTCGGTCGGAGACGCGGTTCTCGCCGGTGGCGAGGCGGCGGCGATGGTCGCGATCGAGGCGTGCGTAAGACTGATCCCCGGCGTGCTCGGCTCAGGCGACAGCCTGTCGTCGGAAAGCTTCGAGGATGGGCTTCTGGAACACCCGCAGTACACGCGGCCGCGGACGTTCGAGGGGCTGGAGATACCCGAGGTGCTGCTGTCGGGCGACCACAGGAAGGTCGACCAATGGCGCCAGGCGCAACGGGAGCTAACGACGCGGGAACGCCGCCCAGACCTCTGGGAAGCGCATTCCGCCAAATCACAGGTAAAGAGCGCAAAGCTCGAGGAGAAATAGAATGAACATCGTTCAGCAGATCGCTGCCGAAGAAAAAGCCCGCGTTCTGGGCGACCGCAAGATTCCGGACTTCCAGCCCGGCGACACCCTGCGCGTCAACGTGAAGATCAAGGAAGGCGAGCGCGAGCGCGTTCAGGCCTTCGAAGGCGTCTGCATCGCCCGTGACGGCGGCGGCGTGAACGAGACCTTCACGGTCCGCAAGATTTCGTTCGGCGAAGGCGTCGAGCGTAAATTCCCCATTCTGTCGCCGAACGTCGAATCGATCGAAGTGAAGCGCCGCGGCGTCGTGCGTCGCGCCAAGCTGTACTACCTGCGCGACCGTCGCGGTAAGTCGGCCCGTATCGCCGAACGTCAGACGGTCCGCCCGGCCAAGGGCGCCGTCGTTCCGGTCACCGGCTCGACCGACAAGCCCAGCGAAGAAGCATAATCCTGTTTCCGACTGAAATGACGAAGGCCCCGGCGGTGATCGCCGGGGCCTTTTTCTTTGCGCCTGATCTGCCGCCCAGGTTCAATCGGCATTCAGCCCCAAACCGTCATTCCGGGGCTAAGCGAAGCGAAGAACCCGGAACCCAGGGCTGCGACACCGTTTCTGGACGTATTCGGCGCCGGATTGCGAGCCTCTTGGGTTCCGGGTTCGTCCTATGGACGCCCCGGAATGACGGTTTGGGGCTGTATGTCGATTAATCCTAGTGGGGAAACAGAGGGTTGGCCTCGTCCCTCTGGCCTTCCAGACTGTGTTTCAGGGCCTCCATCTGATCGTGCTCGGCCTTCACCGACG
Source organism: uncultured Brevundimonas sp. (assembly GCA_963522565.1). Classification (GTDB taxonomy): domain Bacteria; phylum Pseudomonadota; class Alphaproteobacteria; order Caulobacterales; family Caulobacteraceae; genus Brevundimonas. The sequence continues at coordinate 26,904 of CAUQZC010000015.1, forward strand.
CATAGGCCCGGCGCACCGTCTCGCGCGTCGTCGCCGATATGGCCTTGTCCTCCAGCGCCCTGTCGAACTTGTCGGCGATGAAGCTTTCGCCGCTGTTGATCGAGCCGACGACGGAATCATCATTGCGCATCAAGGCATGTTTGACGTCCAGAAACGCACGGTGCGCCTTGGCCAGGATCGAGCCGGACGATTCCGGGTCGCCGCCCAGGCCGCGCACGGCGGCGGACAGGTCATCGACGATCCTGGCGCGCTCGGCGCTGCGGCGTTCGAACAGGTCGCGATAACGCGTGTCCTGGGTTTCCGCGGCGGCTTCACGATAGCCGTCGGCGCTGTCCAGAGTGGTTTCAATCAGGCCGTTCAGAACCTTGATGTCGTGGGCGTTGGGATTGCTCATCTCGTCGTCCTTCGGCTTTCAGCCTTGCGCCAATACGGTCGGACAGAAAATGGACAGACGCGGCGAAGGTTGCCGGCGACGCCGTCAAAACAGGGTCACAGCTTGGTGCGCAACGACCATAGTTCGGGGAAACAGCGCTTGGTCAGGGTCGAGGCCAGATAGGCCGCCCCTTCGGTCCCGCCGGTGCCGCGACGGCGGCCGATGATCCGCTCGACCGTCACCACATGCTTGTGCCGCCAGGTCAGCAGGGCGTCGTCCAGATCGACGAGTTTTTCCGCCAGTTGGTACAGCGGCCACCACCGCTCGGTGTCGCGGTAAACCTCCAGCCAGGCGGCCTCGACCGCCTCTGACGGCTGGTAGGGCTGGGTCACGTCGCGCTTCAGCACCGATACGGGCACAGGCAGGCCGGCGGCCGCCAATTGGGCCAGGGCGTCGTCATACAGGCTGGGCGCGGCGATGGCGGCCCGCAGCGCCTCATGGGCCTCGGGACGGTCGACATGGAACTTCAGGAAGCTGGAATCCTTCAGGCCCAACATGGCCTCGAACCGGCGGAACTGATCGCTCTGGAAGCCCGAGGACGACCCCAGCGAGCCCCGGAACCGCAGATAGTCCGACGGGGTCATGGTCGACAGGATGTCCCAGCTCTGGGTCATCACGGCCTGGATGCGCGACACCCGCGCCAGGCTCTTGTAGGCGGGCACCAGATCGCCGCTGCGCACCATCGACTGCGCCAGGGCCACCTCGTGCAGGATCTGCTTGAGCCACAGTTCCTTGGTCTGGTGGATGACGACGAACAGCATCTCGTCGTGTTCGTCCGACAGCGGATGCTGGGTCGAAAGCAGGTCGTCCAACGCCAGATAACCGGCGTAGGTGATGTCGCTGGATTGGGTCATGTCACGCCTATCGCCCGCGTGGGCCCGATAGGCAAGCCGGGCTCAGTGTTGGCCCGGCGCCTGGGGCAGAGGCTGCGCCGTCGCGTTCGATGCGATCTGGCGGCCGGTGTCGAAGGCGTCGCGCGCGCCTTTGTAGATGAAGCCGTAGGTCGGATAGACGGTGGTGCCCAGGCCGTTGATCGGATTGTACCAGACCTTGACCTGCGACCAGTCGTTGGCGGCGGAGACGTCGACGACGGTGACATTCTCTTCGACCTTGCCGCGGCTGCCGCCCCAGTTGGCGTGGGTCACGCGAACCACGCGGTCGGTCAGGATGTCGGAGACGACGGCGACGTGTCCCCGGCTCATGCGGCCCTCGGGACGGAAGACCAGGACCGAGCCGGTTTCAGGCGCCTTGCCGGTGCGGAAGTTCGAAGTAGCCTGGCGCCACCAGGTCCAGGCGTCGCCGAAGATGTTGATGCCCGAGAACATGCGCGCGAAGGTCACGCACTGCCAATAAGGCTCGCTGGCGTTTGCAGAAGATGGAACGACGCCCAGTGCGAAGAAACCGAGGGTCGCTGCAACCGCAGCGGCTTTAAGGCGTTTGAACATGCTGGGACTGTGTCTCGTTGCCGTTACGTGCAGTTACAACATATGAGCCTAGGATTGAAAAACCCTTTCCGGCGTATCGCCGTTGGGTTTTTTCTGGCTTGACGCCTCTTTCCGACGCTCCGCCATTCCGCGCAAAGCCTTGCGCGCCGGGCGTTCGACGAGGTGATAGGACACGGCCGCGACCACCGGCAAAAGGGCCAGAATCGCCAACCACACAAAAATGTGAAGTTGCTTGTCGGGGGCGTCGGTCAGCTTGGCCGCCAGGTTGATCGACAGCAGCTTCCACGGCACGCAGACCATATAGACCGAATAGCTGATCTCCCCCAGATAGACGGCCGGCCTGGACGCCAGCACGCCTGCCCGCTCGTTGGGCAATGACGCCAGCGACAGGATCAGGGCGCCGGCGAACAGGACGGTGATCCCGTCCCACAGCCCCAGGGCGGCGCTCAGGATCATCAGAGCAAAGGATATGGCGCTGGCCGTCCAGGGCGCCTTCAGCGGCGCCTTGCGGTAAACAAGGTACAGGGCGCAGCCGAGCGCGAAACACGGCACGATCCGCAGCGCGCCCCATTTGAAGGTCGCCTCGGTCAGGGGAAAGCCCGCGACCTGCTCAAAGGCGAAGTACAGGACGGTCAGGAAGGCCGCCGCCCCCACGACCGCCGCCACCGGCTTGTCGCGCAGACGCCAGAAGACGAAGGCGAACAACGGGAAACACAGATAGGCGAACCACTCGGCCGAGATCGACCATGACGGATGGTTCCACCCCGCCACCGGGGCCAGCCCCCAGGCATGCATCATCAGCAGATGGGCGGGCAGCGACGGCCAGTTCCACACGTTGCCGTCCACGTTCATGCCCGCGAACAGGGCGACCGCGGCCAGCAGGCCTACGCCGATCAGCGTGGCCAGATGCAACGGATAAACCCGCGCGATCCGCGCCCACAGGAAGCCGCGATACGAGAACGACTTCTCGCCCGCCGCCCGCAGATAGACGTGACTGAGGATGAAGCCGGACAGGACGAAGAACAGTTCGACCCCCAGATAGCCCTTTTCCACCAGGTCTGAACGCCCGGCGCCCGCCAGGTTCTCCCAGAAGGTGTAGATGGCCACCCAGATCGCCGCGCCGAAACGCAGGGCTGTGATGGGGCGAAGATCAGCGGGTGTCTGAACCGGGGTCATGACCGAACCTTGGCACGACAGCCTTGCCGAACAGTGAATACGCCCGAAGGTTGTTGTTCAGCCGACCCACACCCCATGAAAACCGGCGGGCAGGGCCATGTCCGCCCGCCATGTCGCCACCGGCCCATCCTCGATGCGCGCGACGTCGAACACATGCAGCTCCGTCGCGCCGTCCTTCAGGTTGACCGACGGCCCCACCAGCCAGGCGTCGCGTTCCGCCGTCGCGCCTGGCTTGGGCACGAACACCGCCTCTTCCACCACCTGATGCCGACCGAACTCGAAACTGTGAGAACGGCCGCTGTCCCAGTCCTGCACCGCCATCCCGGTCGGCAACGGACGCCCGGGCGTCTCGCCCGCCGTATGGGCGGTCAGGGCGCGCTTCAGGCCGGCGCGGCGGGGATCGGCCTTGGGGAACTCCCCGACACGTCCGCTGGAGACCATGTCGGCCCGGCCGTCAGGGCGCAGCGTGACCAGGTTCAGCTCGGCCGGTTCACCCGGCACGACGCCCCGCCCCTCGACCAGCACCCTTGCCCCATCGACGGCGAAGCGCGGATCGCGGCTCGCGGCGACATCGAACCGGATCGTGCCGTCGGTCTCCGCCCAGGCGTCGCCGAGATGGAAGTGGAAGAATCCAGGCAGCTCATAGATGCGGCGCTGCGTCAGGTCGTCCTTGTCCAACACCATCACCTGGGTCCCCCTCTCCGGCCGCCAGGCCAGTCCTGAGATCACCGGCATGGCGTGAGTTTCGAACACCCAGGGCTGCAGGACCAGAATGATGTGCCGGTCCGTGGCGGTGAAGTCGTGCATGTAGCTGGCGCGCGGCAGGGCGACGATCTGGGCGTCATTCAGGCTGCGGTCCGGGTTCAGCCGCCAGATCACGGCGCGGTCGCCCGCCAGACCCACATTCCAGATCGAGCCGTCGGGCGCATATCGCGGATGGGCCTGGAACGGCATGCCCTTCAGATCGTCGCGCAGGGTGACGAACCCCTTGGTCGACAGGTCGGACGCATTCATCGCCAGCGGCGAACCGGCCTCCCACAGGGCCCAGACCTGATCCCCCGCCGCCATGACCGCAGTATTGGCCGCGTTGGCGTCGTCGTTGGATCCGATCAGGGCGCGCGCATCCCCCCGCGTGCCGAACCCGGGGGTCACGACCGCGTTCAGTTCAGCCTCATGCCTGCGCTTGGGCGTGTCGGCGAAGCGCGCCTCCAGCGTCGCCTGCCCGTCCTGAATGCGGAAGGCCCGCATCATGCCGTCGCCGTCGAACCAGTGGGTGGCTGATCCGCCCGGACGGCGGAACTTTGCGGGGCCGTTGCGGTAAAGGGCGCCCGACAGCCCCCGTGGCGCGCGGCCATGAACCAGACGCATGGTCTGGCGCGGCACATCGGCCTCCAGATCACGGGTGGCCAGGGCCCAGTCCGCCTGGGCGGCCAGGTTCAGGGCGACAGCGGCGCGGGTCGCCTCGGGCGTGGCGACGGCGGCGGAGAGGGCGGCGGCGCCCATCAGGAAAGCACGGCGTGAGGGGGTCATGACGGCGGCTCTCGGCTTACTTCAGCTTGATCGTCTGGGCGGTGTCGCCCGCGACGGTGAACCTGGCCCGGTCCCAACCCGCCGGCCCCATGTTGCCGATGGCGTTGTTCGAAAAGGCATAGGGTTCGATCGGCAGGCCGAACGGATTGACGTCCATCTTGCCGTTGCCGTTGACGTCGTGAAAGACTTTCAGACCATAGTCGCCGTCCGGCAGGTCGTGCAGCACCGCGACATGCTGGCCTGCCGCGACATCCACCTCGAACTGACGCACCGGCCCGCCGGAGCCGCCATAGGCCGCCTCGCTGTTGAACAGGACGCCCAGAACCTTGCCGGTCGATGCAGCGGTGTCGAAAGTGAAGGTGACGTCGCCTGCAAGGGCGGGGGCGGCGGCGAAACCGACAGCCAGAATGGCGAAGGCGGGGGCGAGGAGCTTCATGACGACCTGATCCAGAGGCGCCGCTGCACGGTCCCCATGACCGGCGGCGTCGATGGCCGGACCGTGCCGTCCTCTTCGCTGGACCGCCACACCCCCTGCGGCGTCGCCCATGCGTCATTCGCGAACGGCAGGCCATGGTCGCTGGCGAAGCGCGAACGAACATCGCCTTCGCACCCTATCCTGACCGCGACCTGCGAACATGAAAAAGGGCGGGACCTTTCGGCCCCGCCCTTCTGCATTTTCAGCAACGGCTGGCTTGGACTTAGAAGTCCATTCCGCCCATGCCGCCCATGCCGCCCATGTCGGGGGCAGCGGCGCCGCCCGACTTCTTGGGGGCGTCGGCGACGGCGGCTTCCGTCGTGATCAGGATGCCGGCCACCGAAGCGGCGTCTTGCAGGGCCGTGCGGACGACCTTGGCGGGGTCGATGACGCCCATCTGCACCAGGTCGCCGTACTCTTCGGTCTGGGCGTTGAAGCCGAACGACGCCTGGTCGTTCTCCAGCACCTTGCCGACGACGATCGAACCTTCGACGCCTGCGTTTTCCGAGATCTGACGGATCGGAGCCTGCAGTGCGCGACGGATGATGGCGATGCCGGCGTTCTGGTCGGCGTTGTCGCCCTTGACGTCAGCCAGGATCTTGGAGGCCTTCAACAAGGCGATGCCGCCGCCCGGAACGATGCCTTCGTCAGCCGCGGCGCGCGTGGCGTTCAGGGCGTCGTCGACGCGGTCCTTCTTTTCCTTCACTTCGACTTCGGTCGAGCCGCCGACGCGCAGAACTGCGACGCCGCCAGCCAGCTTGGCCAGACGTTCCTGCAGCTTTTCCTTGTCGTAGTCAGACGTGGTGTCTTCGATCTGGCGCTTGATCTGGGCCACGCGGGCTTCGATCTCTTCCTTGCCGCCGACGCCTTCGACGATGGTGGTGTCTTCCTTGGTGATCGTGACCTTCTTGGCCTTGCCGAGCATGTCGAGCGTGACGCTCTCCAGCTTGATGCCCAGGTCTTCCGAGATGACCTGGCCGCCCGTCAGGATGGCGATGTCTTCCAGCATGGCCTTGCGGCGGTCGCCGAAGCCCGGCGCCTTGACGGCCGCGACGCGCAGGCCGCCGCGCAGCTTGTTGACGACCAGGGTCGCCAGGGCTTCGCCTTCGATGTCCTCGGCGATGATCAGCAGCGGACGGCCCGACTGCACCACGGCTTCCAGGATCGGCAGCATGGCTTGCAGGCTGGTCAGCTTCTTCTCGAACAGCAGGATGAGCGGCTCTTCGAGTTGAGCCTCCATCTTGTCGGCGTTGGTGATGAAGTAGGGCGACAGGTAGCCGCGGTCGAACTGCATGCCTTCGACGACGTCGACGGTGGTGTCGGCGGTCTTGGCTTCCTCGACGGTGATGACGCCTTCGTTGCCGACCTTGGCCATCGCCTGGGCGATCAGCTCGCCGATTTCGCTATCGCCGTTGGCCGAAATGGTGCCGACTTGCGCGATTTCCGAGTTGTTGGAGACCGGCTTGGACTTGTCCTTGACCTCTTGCAGGACCAGGCCGACGGCCTTGTCGATGCCGCGCTTCAGATCCATCGGGTTCATGCCGGCGGCGACGGCCTTCAGGCCCTCTTGCACGATGGCCTGCGCCAGAACGGTCGCGGTGGTGGTGCCGTCGCCCGCCTTGTCGTTCGTCTTGGACGCGACTTCGCGGATCATCTGGGCGCCCATGTTCTCGAAGGCGTCTTCCAGCTCGATCTCTTTGGCGACCGACACGCCGTCCTTGGTCGAGCGCGGGGCGCCGAAGGACTTCTGGATCACGACGTTGCGGCCCTTGGGACCCAGGGTCACCTTGACGGCGTTGGCCAGGACGTTGACGCCCTTGAGCATCTTGTCGCGCGCGTCGGTGTTGAACTGTACGATTTTAGCGGCCATGCGGGCTGCTCCTATCTAGATGGATTGATTGAAGAACGTCGAACGTCGGGTGCTTAGGACAGCACGCCCAGGACGTCGGATTCCTTCATGATGATCAGGTCTTCGCCGTCGATCTTCACTTCCGTGCCCGACCACTTGCCGAACAGGATGCGGTCGCCGGCCTTCAGTTCCAGAGCATTGACCTTGCCGCTGTCGTCGCGGGCGCCAGGGCCGACGGAGACGACTTCGCCTTCCTGCGGCTTCTCCTTGGCGGTGTCGGGGATGATGATCCCGCCCTTGGTCTTGGATTCTTCTTCAACGCGCTTGACCAGCACGCGGTCGCCGAGCGGACGAAACGCCATCGGACTTCTCCCTGATGAAACCCCCGAAATCGGGGCGTTCTGAAACGGTGAGCGGCGCTCTCGCGATCGCTGCTTTGGCAGCCGACCAGCAAGAGTGCTAACGCACCCGGCAAGTAGGAGGACGGCGTCACAGCGTCAAGATGACAGCCGCAAACAAAAATCACATCTGGCGGCCGGCTTGGCGGGCCGTCCGCGTCACCGATGCGATGAACCGAATATGAACAGTGCTCTCAGCAGCCCGTTCAGGCGGGCCCGTCTAGAACACGGTCACATCATCGGCAGGGAGCAGGATGTTCCGCCGGTTCACTGTTTCACAGGAGACTGCGACATGAAGTCCATCAGCAAGCTCACAGCCGCCGCTTTCGCTCCGGTCATGGCGGTCGCGGTCCTCAGCGCGACCTCGGCCGACGCCCAGAGCCGCCACCGCGATCATGACCGCCGCGACAACTCGGCCCGCAACGCCCTGATCGGCGCCGCCATCGGCGGTCTGGCCGGGGCGATCTACAGCAACGGCGACGGCAGCTATGTCGCAGGCGGCGCCTTGGCGGGCGCGGCGGTGGGGGCGGCCGCCTCCAGCCGCGGCTCCAACGCCAACTGCGGCTATTACCGCGGCGGCCAGTGCTATCGGAACCAGGGCCATTGGGAGCGTGAGCACGGCATCAACAGCCGCGATTACGGCTATGACTATCGCTACGGCGGCCGTCAGGACTATCGCGACTATCGCCGCGACCAGCGTTACGACCGCCGCGACTACAACCGGGATTACCGCTACGACCGCCGCTGGTGATCCGTTGCGAAGCTGAAAGTCGAAAGGGCGCTCCGATCCGGGGCGCCCTTTCTTTTACACCGGCTATCTCATCAGCCGCGTCATCAACGCCGCCGTCGAGGGATCCAGATCCACGGATGGGCCGCCGCCGTGAACATCCTTCAGGATCGCCTTGGCCAGCACCTTGCCCAGTTCGACGCCCCACTGGTCGAAACTGTTGATGTCCCAGATCACGCCCTCGACGAAGGTCTTGTGCTCATAAAGCGCGATCAGGGCGCCCAGCGTCTCCGGCGTCAGCCGCTCCATGACAATGGCGGTCGAGGGGCGGTCGCCGGTGAAGGTGCGGTGGCTCGAAAGCCGCGTCGCCTCTTCGTCCGACAGCCCTTGCGCCAGACCTTCCGCCTTGGCGGCTTCGGTCGTCTTGCCCACCATCAACGCCTGCCCCTGGGCCAAGGCATTGGACCAGAGCGGCGATTCCGGCGTGTCGTCATGGGTGCGGGCCACGATCACGAACTCGGCGGGCACGACCTGCGGCCCCTGGTGGATCTGCTGGAAGAAGGCGTGCTGACCGTTGGTGCCGGGTTCGCCGAACACCACCGGGCAGGTTTGGCGCGTGACAGGGGTTCCGTCGCGATGCACCCGCTTGCCGTTCGATTCCATCTCCAGCTGCTGCAGGAATGACGGCAGACGACGCAGCGCATGGGCGTAGGGCGCCACCGTCCGCGCCGGACGGTTCAAACCATCGACATTGAACACCTGGGCAAGGGCCAGCAGCACCGGCGCATTCTTCTCCAGCGGCGCCGAAACGAAATGCTCGTCCATCGCCGCCGCACCGTCCAGCAGACCCTGAAACACGTCCCAGCCCAGCGCGATGGCGCAGCTCAGGCTGACCGCCGACCACAGCGAATACCGCCCGCCGACCCAGTCCCGGAACGCGAAAGTCCGCCCACAGCCAAAGGCCGCAGCCTTGTCCGGCGCCGCCGTCACGCCGATGAAATGCCTGGTCATCCCGTCGGCAGGCAGGGCCGCCGCCAGCCACGCCTTGGCCGCCTCGGCGTTGGCCAGCGTCTCCTGCGTGGTGAAGGTCTTGGACACCACCACCACCAAGGTCGTCTCGGGGTTCAGTCCGGTCAGCGCCTCGGCCATGTCGCGCGGATCGATATTGGCCACGAAGCGCAGGTCGATGGCCGGGTCCAGCGGGCGCAGGGCGTCCCAGACCACGCGCGGGCCCAGGTCCGACCCGCCGATGCCGACATGGACGATGGCCTCGAACCGCCTGCCGGTCGCCCCCGCCTCGGCCCCCGACCGGACGGCCTCGGCATAGGCTTTCATCACGGCCCGCACGGCGTCCACCTCGGCCGACACCGGCTCGCCCAGCGCCTTGAAATCAGCCCCGATCGGCGCACGCAGCGCCGGGTGCAGAACCGCCCGACCCTCGGTCAGATTGACCGCCTCCCCCGCGAACAGGGCCGCCCGTCGTCCCTCGACATCGCTGGCGCGGGCCAGTTCGAGACAGGCGTCGAACGCCTCATGCGTCCAGCTCTGTTTCGACAGATCCAGATAAAGGCCCGCCGCCTCGACCGACATGCGCTCCAGACGGTCGGGATCGGCCGCGAACTGATCGACGATGCGCGTCCGGCCCGCCTCGGCTGCGGTGTGGTCAAAAGTCTTCCAGGCGTCGTCGCGCGTCATCAGACAGTCCTTTGGGGAGCGAAGAAGGTAAACTCTCGTTTACGGCTCAGGGTTACACCCATTCAACGCCATAACCGACGCTGAAACAGGAAGTCAGCCCATGTCCTGCGGCCTTGCTCTCACAATCGCCCTGGCGATGTCCAATCCTGCTGTCGCGCTTGCCGCCGAACAGCCCCCCGCAGCCGTCGGCGCCCCGGTCTCGGTGGCCGGCGAGCCGCTGTTCGCCGACATCGTGTCACGCTCGGGTTCGTTGAAGTCCATCGTGGACGGCTGGTCCGCCTCCAAGGCCGCCGACGAAGCCGCCTTTTTCACCAGCCAAGCCTTCACCGGTTTCAAGACCCAGGCCGACGCCCTGTCCCAACTGGACATGCAGGGTCACCTGATCCTGAAGGAGCGCGGCACCGACGGTGACTTGAAATGCATCCTGCGCGGCATCTCAGAGGACATCCCCAAGAAGATCGCCGCCGTCCAGGCCGCAACCACCCCGGCCGAGCGCGCGGTGGCCCTGTCGGAGTTATCCTATCTGCTGAACGACAACGTCGAAGTCATCACCGCCCCGCCCCAGCCGGAAGTTTGAGGCAGGCCAAGCCCTTTTCAGCGGACACGCGCCGCTCCTGGGGCAATCGACATTCAGTCTCGAACCATCATTCCGGGGCGTCCAAAGGACGAACCCGGAAGCCAGAAGACGTGCATCCGGCGTCGAACGCCTTCAGCCAATTGATTGTAGCCCTGGGTTCCGGCTTCTTCGCTCCGCTCAGCCCCGGAATGACGAACTGAGAGGTCGGTGTGCTGAACCTAATCGTCATCCCAGCGCCCGTCTCTGGGATTCATACGCCCGGTGTCGGACACGGCGCATTTTGCGGACAGACCTGGCGCATGGATCCTCGCCGCAAGGGCGAGGATGAAGGCTCTGGTTCAGGCCTGCCCCGTCACAGTCTCGGGGAATTTGATCGTGCAGCCATCTTCACGGCCTTCAGCGCGCCGACTTCAGCGCCTCCACCACCAGGCCTTCTGTCAGCAGCTGCGGCAAGATGCGCGGCTCTCCGCCGTTCGCCGGGTACAGCAGATACAGGGGCACGCCCGAACGCCCGCGCCGCTCCAGTTCATGGGTGATGGCGTCATCGCGGCGCGTCCAGTCCCCGACCAGATAGACGGCGTTCGCCTGTTGCAACGCCTCGGCCACGCGGGGCGAGGACAGGGCCGCGCGTTCGTTGATCTTGCAGGTCACGCACCAGTCGGCGGTGAAGTTGACCAGCACCGGCCGCGCCTGACTTTGCGCCGCCCTGACCGCCTCGGCGGACCAGGGCTGGGCCGATAATGCGCGCCCCTCCCTGGAAGGACCGTCGTCCGCCACCGGCGAGCGCCCCGCCAGAACCGCCAGCCCCAGTGTCGTCGCCAGCACGATGACGGCGGCCAGACCCGCGATCAGGCCCTTGCGTCCATGCGCCCGCTCGATCTGGGTCAGGCCGAACAGCCACAGGCCCAGCGCCGCCGTCAGACCCGCGATCAGCAACAGGCCCAGACCCTCCGCTCCGGTCTGGCGCGCGAACACCCAGACCAGCCACAGCGCCGCCCCATACATGGGAAAGGCCAGCAGACCCTTGAGCCGCTCCATCCACGGCCCCGGACGCGGGAAGCGCCGCAGGAGGCCCGGCGAGAAGCTGATCGCCACATAGGGCAGGGCCAGACCCAGCCCCAGCATCAGAAAGACCAGCAGGGCGGCGGGCCAGGGCATCAGCAATGCCGCACCCAGCGCCGCCGCCATGAAGGGCGCCGTGCAGGGCGCCGCGACCACCACGGCCAGCACCCCCGTGAAGAAGGCTCCCGCTCCGCCCGACAGGCGCGACAGCCGCCCAGAGCCTGCGCCCTGCAGACCCGCGCCGATCTGAAAGACGCCGGACAGGTTCAGCCCCACAGCCAACATCAGCAGCGACAGACCGGCGATGACGGCGGGCGACTGCAGCTGGAAGCCCCAGCCGACGGCCTCGCCGCCCGCACGCAAGGCCAGCAGCAGCCCCGCCAGAATCAGAAAGGTGAGCAGAACCCCGGCCCCGAACAGCAGGCCGTCGCGGCGCGCCTCCCGGGCCTGATGGGCCGTGGCGGCCAGGGATGCGGCTTTCATCGCCAGAATGGGGAAGACGCAGGGCATCAGGTTCAGGATCAGACCGCCGATCAGGGCGAACAGGGCCGCCTGAACTATGGCTGCGGCGTCCAGGGCCGACGAAGCCTTGCCGTCGCCCGCCTCGCCGGACAGCGCGCCCTGCCCCGATGCGCCCGCCAGCGCAGGGCCGGGATTGGCGGTGATCTCCCAGGCGCCGAGGTCCGTGGCCAGAACGCCCGAAATCGGACCCTTCAGCCCCTCGGCGCGAATCTCGCCCCCTTGCGCCAGCGACAGGGTCAGGCCGTCGGCGCCGCGCTGGCCGGTCTGATCGGCGGCATGGTCGATGATCCCGCCCTCGAACGGGAAGAAATGGGCGCGGCTGAACTTTCCCCCCGCCAGCGGTCCGCCGGTGGCGCTGAGGGTCAGGACGCCGTTCGACAGAGAGATGGAGGCGTCTATGCCTGCGGGACGCGGCGCCGCCTCCAGCACCGCCTGAACCGCCGCCCCGTGGTTGGCGTCCAGCGGCGGCGTTCCCTCGCGCACCGGCAGGTCCAGCCGCAGCTGCATCGGCACGGGCACGCACATCTGGTCGCTGCACACCAGAAACAGGGCGTCGGCGATCAGGGGCAGGCTGGTTCCGGGCCGGGCCGAGGCCGGGACCTCGATCGTCACCGGCAGATAGACCTCGCCGGAATAGCCATAGTTGATCAGGCTCAGCAGGCGCTGGCGTTCCGGCAGGGGCCAGGTGATCGCGCCCGCCTTCACCCCGTTCGGCAGGGTCCAGTCCAGGGTCGTCGGCCCGCCGGAATCGCCCGGATTGCGCCAATAGGTATGCCAGCCGGGCGCGATCTTCTGACGAACCGCGACCACCACCGTCGAACCGGGCGCGGCCCAGCGCGACAGGGAGACCAGCTCCGCCTCTATATTGTCCGCCTTCTTCGCCCCCGGCGCGACATCGGCCGGGGCGGCTTCGGGGCGGCTGACGATCTGGGCCGCCGCGTCCTCAGGCGATGCGACAGCGAAGGACAGCAGGGCGAAGGCGGCGAGAAGGACGGCAGGCAGGCGCAAGACAAATATCCGGTCAGCTACCCGCCCAGCCTTAGGCCTTTGCGCGCCCGCGATCCATGGCGACGCGGCGTCGCGTCAACGCGGATGGGCGTCGATCACCACAGACGCGCGACGACGCAGCGGCTCATCCAGCCCCTCGGCCGTCACCGCCCCCGCATCCCCCGCCGCCGAAACGTCGAACGCCGGCGCGGGCAGGCCGCGCGACACCAGGGCCATGGCCGCCGCCCGCGCCCGCCGCTGCGACAGGGTCAGATTGGCCTCGGCCGCCCCGGCATTATCAGCCAGACCCACGACCTTCACGCTGCGAACGCTGCAGCTGCTGATCCGGTTGGCCGCAGCGTCAATCGCGGTGGTGGCGGCCTCTGTCAGACGCGCTTGATTTTCTATGAAATAGACATCGAAGCTTATGGGCGCGCAGCCCGTCTCCCCCACCACCAGCGCGGTCCTCTTCGGCGTCGGCGCACAGGCCGCCAGCACGGCGACCCCCGCCAGCGCCGCCATCTTGAAACCCGTATTCATTCCCACTCCCCTGGTCCCAGCATAAAAAAGGGCGGCCCGTCGCCGACGAGCCGCCCTTGGAATGTCACTCCGACGCGAGCGCCGGAATCGACAGGCCGATCAATAGCGGCGCTGACCGTTGTCCCAGTAGCACTCGTCCTGACGGTTGTCGTAACAGTAGTAGTAGCGACCTTGGTTGTCGCGGTAGCGTTGTTGGTTGTTACGATCCTGGTTCGAACCGCGGATGGCGCCTGCTGCGCCGCCGACAGCTGCGCCGAGCAGGGCGCCCGTCGCCGCATTGCCGCCGCCGACGTTGTTGCCGATGATGGCGCCGGCGACAGCGCCAAGGCCTGCACCGACAGCGCCCTGACGCACAGTCTGGTTCGGGCCGCTGTTGTTATAGGCGTAAGGGTCGCTGGCGCAGGCCGAAGCCAGCAGACCGGCGCCGGCAATCGCGATGATGGCCTTGTTCATTGTGGAATCCTCTTGTCCCATTTGTCCGCCCCGGAGGGGGAACGCCGGATTATGGCTCCGGTTCCCTGAAGAGGCGAGTTCAAAAGCCTATACTATCGTCGATGAAATGCATGGAGGGACGCGAGGTTGCGCGGAAAAAACGCCTCCCCCGCACTGGGCTCGAAAAACACCACTGCGATGACCGCTGCTAAAAGCCAAGCTTCTACGGAACGGCAGCCCTGAAGAGACGTTCGATCCGCATGAGCGACACCCTGATCTCCGAATCGACCGCTGGCGCTGACGAGCGTCCCGCCCTGACCCCGCATGTCACGCTGAAACGGGTGGTCATGTTGGTCAACCCCCTGTCCGGCAGCGTGGGGCCGCACGCCGCCGCGGAGGCCGAGGCGATCCTGGCCCGGTACGATCTGGACGCCACGGTGCTGACGCTGAACGGAGAGAATTTCGAACAGTCCATCGCCGACGCCTTTGCGGCGAAACCTGACGCTATTCTGGTGTTGGCGGGCGACGGCACCGCGCGGTCGGTGGCCACCAAGGCCAAGCCGGACGGACCGATGATCGCCCCCCTGCCCGGCGGCACCATGAACATGCTGCCCAAGGCCCTTTACGGCACGGCCGACTGGAAGGCGGCGCTGAAGCTGGCGCTGGAGGAGGGCGCATCTCAATCCGTGTCAGGCGGCGAGGTGCAGGGCGAATATTTCTACTGCGCCGCCATCCTCGGCTCGCCTGCCCTGTGGGCGCCGGCGCGCGAGGCCATCCGCACCGGCAAGGTCCGGCTGGCTGTGCAGTATGCGCGACGCGCCTTGAAGCGGGCCTTCTCGGGCCGACTGCGTTTCAAGCTGGACGGCGGCGAGAAACGCCGGACCGAGGCTCTGGTCCTGATCAGCCCGATGATCTCCAAGGCGATGGAGGACCCCATCGGCCTGGAGGCCGCCGCAATGGATCCGTCGGATACGTCCCAGGCCTTCCGTCTTGCGGCGAACGCCCTGTTCAGCGACTGGCGCCATGATCCCGCAGTCTCGACCAAGCCCGCCAAGGTGATCGAGGTGCACGCCCGCTCCAAGATTCCCGCCGTCATCGACGGCGAGCCGATCCTGCTGAAGCCGGAGGCGGTGGTCCGATTCATGCCCAAGGCCTTCAAGGCCCTGGCGCCCCTGCCCCCGGCGGCGGAGGACAGCATCTAGTGGGACGCATTCTCCAGTTTTCCGACATTCATTTCGGATGCGAGCACAAGCGCGCCTGCGCCGCCGCCCTCGACTACGCCCACGCCACGCCCAATGATCTGGTGCTGATCACCGGCGACATCACGCAGAAAGGCTATCCTGCAGAGTTTGCGGCGGCGCGCGACTGGATGCGCGCCATGTCCGAACCGCGCTTCGTCATCGTCGGCAATCATGACGTGCCCTATTGGGACGCCATGGCGCGCCTCTTCCATCCGTGGCGGGCGTTCGAGACGGCGACGGGCTTTCCCGCCCATGACGGCCAGTTCGCGACGAGCGAAGTCATGGTGCGCGGCGTGGTGACCGCTCGCGGCTTTCAGGCCCGGCCCAACTGGTCAAAAGGCGTCATCGACCTGGACCAGACACGGCGGGCGGCCGAGGCCCTGCGACAGGCGCCGATCGGCGCCCTGCGCATCCTGGCCTGTCACCATCCGCTGATCGAAATGATCGGCACGCCGATGACCGGAGACGTCAAGCGCGGCGACGAGGCGGCCCTGATCTTCGCCGAAGCGGGGGTGGATCTGATCATGACGGGTCATGTGCATGTGCCCTTCGCCATGCCCATCCCGCTGGCCGACCACTGCTCCTACGCCGTGGGATGCGGAACGCTGTCGCATCGTGAGCGGGGATCGCCGCCGGGGTTCAACCAGATCGACTGGGACGCCAAGACCATCACCGTCACCGCCTTGGCGTGGGATGGCGAAGCCTATCACTCGCACCAGATCTGGCGCCTGCCGCGCCGTCAGGACACGCGAAAAGCCGCCACCGCACCCGATCCGAACATTCCGGGCGAATTGGAGAAGGCGGTCGTCTGACCGTCTTTCACAGCGTCGCCTCTGGCGGCATGACCAAGGACAAAGGGCCGGAACTTGCGTTCCGGCCCTTCAATATTTCGTCCGGTCGGCGGCCCGCTATATCTTTGTGCCGCGTCCACGAAGTCCGCCGGCCACCAGGGCGATGACGAACAGGATGATGGCGATCACAGCGATGAATTTGGCGATCTCGAACGAGAAGTTCGCGATGCCGCCGAAGCCGAGGACGGCTGCGGCCAAGGCCACGACCAGGAAGATAATTGCCCAACGAAGCATGGCGTTAGCTCTCCTGTGTTAATGTTGCCGACAGCGACCACAAGGTCGGTCATCAGTCATTTCATCAACGTGTCCGAGCCGACCCCGTTCCGAAGAACAACACCTGATCGCCCTTACCGACGACGGCGCCTGCCATAGCCGCTGTTGTCGATCTTGCGGTCGGCCACCATGCTGGCGACGATCGCGGCCAGGGCCGGATTGCGCAACAGCAGGAAGGCCGCGCCCAGCCCGCCGACCGCGCCGACAATCGGCCGCTCACGCACGATATGCAGCAGCTTGCCGACAAGACCTTCGGGCTCGTCTTCCTCGTCGTCATCGCCCTGGCCGTCGCCCTTCAGGAAGACCAGAGACGTGATCAGGGCCACAAGCGCGAACAGACCGAAGGTGACGGCTGCGGCGCCCAGCGGGGTCAGGACCAGGCTCAAGCCGTAGAATATCGCAAGCCCCAAGAAGATGACGGCCAGAAACAGGCTGGCGGCGACCACGCTGATCGCCACCGCGCGCCTTATGATGCCCTTGAACATCAGCGGCGACGGCCGGCGAGCAGCAGGCCGAGCACGACGCCGACGCCCAAAGCAATGGCGGTGGACTGCAACGGACGTTCCTGCACGCGCTCGACGACATAGCGCTGGGCTTCATCCAGGCGTTCGGCGGCGTCGTCATAATATTCGCGGCCCTGCACGCGCGCCTGCTCGTAATAGCCGCGCGCCTGCTCGCGGACTTCTTCGCTTTTGGCGCGCAGACGGGCTTCGGCCTCGCTGGCCTTTTCGCGCAGGCGCTGGGTTTCCTCGCGCGCGCCGGTCTTCAGATCCTCCTTGAGGGTCTTCAGGTCGTTCTTGATGTCTTCTCGTGCCTTGGTGGTGGCCATGATGCGCGCTCCGATTTCAAGCTTTACAATAGAATAGGGAAGCCGGACTGCCAACGCCACACCGTGGTCAAGGTTCCCGCAATGCAACAAGACGGCTGGCTCTCGTCAGGCGCCATTCGTCGCATTACAGATGAACGCATGAACCGCTGGCTGTTTCCACCCCGCCCGACCCCTTCCTTGCCTGTTGTCGGCGACGACCGGCGCTTTCCGGTGCGCCGCATCCTGTGCGTGGGCCAGAACTACGCCGCCCATGCGCGGGAGATGGGATCGGACCCGGAAAAGCAGACGCCCTTCTTCTTCTCCAAGCCCGGCGACGCGGTCGTGTCAGACGGCGCGAACCCGGCCTATCCGTCCGCGACCGACAATCTGCACTACGAGGCCGAACTGGTCGCCGCCATCGGCCAAGACAGCCAGATCATCGGCTGGGCGGTCGGCTGCGACCTGACCCGCCGCGACCTGCAGGCCGAAGCCAAGAAGGCGGGTCGCCCGTGGGACGCGGCCAAGGGCTTTGATCAATCCGCCCCCTGCGGCGCCGTCACCCTGGGCGCCCTGCCCGATCCGGCCGGCGCCATCGCCCTGACGGTGAATGGCGAGACAAAACAGTCGGGCACGCTGGACGACATGATCCTGAACCCCGCGCGGATCGTCGAAGAGGCGGCCAGGCTATGGACGCTCCAACCCGGCGACCTGATCTTCACCGGCACCCCGTCAGGTGTCGGGCCCGTGAAGAAGGGCGACAGGGTCGTGATCGACATCACGGGCCTTGAGACCCTCAGCTTCGAGATCGTCTGATGATCCTGCACGGCTATTGGCGGTCCGGCGCCAGTTATCGGGTCCGCATCGCCCTGGCCCTCAAGGGCATGGCGTACGACCTGTCAGCCCACGACCTGCGCAAGGGCGAACAGAAACAGGCCGATTACCTGGCGCTGAACCCGCAGGGCATGGTGCCTGCCCTTCAGGACGGCGATCTGGTCGTCACCCAGAGCCCGGCCATTCTGGAATGGCTGGAGGAGACGCATCCCGATCCGGCGCTGTTGCCGAAAACCGCCAATGATCGCGCCATCGTCCGCGCCATGGCCGCCCTCATCGGCTGCGACATTCATCCATTGAACAATCTGCGCGTCCTGAAATCCCTGCGGCACGACTTCAACGCCGATCAGGACGCCATCGACGCCTGGGCCGCCCGCTGGATCACGCCCGGCTTCGATGCGCTGCAGACCCTGGTCAGGCGGCACGGACACGGCTGGTGCTTCGGCGACGCCCCGACCCTGGTCGACTGCTATTTAATTCCTCAGCTCTATTCGGCGCGGCGCTTCAATCTCGACCTGTCGCCCTGGCCGGATCTTCTGGCGGTCGAGCAGCGGGCGAACGCCCATCCCGCCTTTGTTTCAGCCCACCCGGACCGCCAGCCGGACGCCGACGCCTGAGCGCATATCAGCGGTGGATAAGTAAGGATCGCGTAACGTCTCGCTCAGCGTCCCTTAAGCATTGCGCGTCATTGTCCGGGGGTGACGTATTCTCCCGCCACACCTTCGGCGTCCTCGCCCACCCATCGCCTGGCGCTCGCCGTGGTGACAGAGCCTGCGCATGCGTCGTCCGCCTTCATGACCGCCCCGTCCGGTGCGCGCGAGGAGGCGATGCGTTTTCTGCTCCAGACCGGGGCGGATGCGGGCGTCAAACTGATCGCGACCCGGCCGGAGGGCGACAATGAGCGTCTGCTGGGACAGGCCTGGCCCTTCCCTTCGCCCTTCCATGTGACGGTGCGGACCGTGGGTCTGAGCGAAGGTCTGGACCGGATCGAGGCCCGCGCGCGCCGTTCGCTGGAGCGGATGGGCCTGCCGCGCGGCGAGGTGCTGCTGGTGTCCAACGCCGCCGAACTGGCGGGCGCCGAGGGCCGCGCCCTTTGGGACCGGCTGCAGAAGCTGAAGGATCGGGGCCTTTACCGCAGCATCGGCTTTTGCGCCTCGCTTGAGGATCAACCGGCCGTTCTGGCGCGGCGGCTAGGGGCTGATGTCGTGCAGCTTCCCTGCAATCTGCTGGATCAGCGCGCGGTGCGGGAAAATGTGCTGGACGCCATCAAGGATGCGGGCGCCGCCATTCATCTGTCGTCCGTCTTCGCGGGCGGGCTTTTGTTCGCGGGCGGAGACGATCTGCCGCCGGAGTTGGCCGAGCACGCCCTGGCCCTGTCACGGACCCGTCGTCGGCTGGCCGAACAACGCTGCGACCCCATGCAGGCGGCGCTGGGCTACGCCCTGTCGCTGAAGGCCGTCGACAGGATCGTCGCCAGCGTGGCTTCCGCCGCCGAACTGCGCGCCATCCTGGCCGCGGCCCATGCGCCCTGCCCCGACCTGGACTGGTCGACGCTGGCGCTGGAGGCGCCGGCGGGTTTCACCGCCGACGCCCGCGCCCGGATCAGTAGCGCAGCCTGATCCCGACATAGCCGGACAGACCGGCTTCGCCATAGCCCAGCAGACGCTGATAGTGTTCGTCGAACAGGTTCTCGACGCGCGCCGTCAGGGTGACATTGTCCGTCAGCGCATAGGCGCCGTTCAGGTTGGTGATGACGAAGCCGTCACGCATTCCGCCCGAATCCGGCATTTCGCCTTCCGCCCGCACCGTCACGGCGCCCGACAGACGCTGGCCCGTCCAGCCCAGAGTCGCCGAGCCCGAGTGTTCGGCGACGCGCAGGATCGGCGCCTTGGTCACCGCATTCTCGGCGTCGGTCCAGGCATAGGCCGCCGTCAGATCAAAGCCGCGGCCCAGATCAACCCGACCCTCCAGCTCCACCCCGTCGGTCCGGGTGCGGATCAGGTTGACGTAGTAATATTCAAAGGTTGCGCCGTTGAAATAGCCGTCGATCTGGTTCTCGACCTCAAGGTGATAGACCGTCAGACGGCCGTCGAAACGGCCATCGTTCGAACGCCAGCCCAGGGCCAGTTCGCTGCTTTCCGAGGTTTCAGGAACCAGGGCGGGGGTCGTCGTGCCCGGCAGGACGAAGCAGAAATCGCACACCGCCTGGCTGACGGACGGCGTCTTGAAGCCCGTGCCATAGGCGCCGCTGAAGGTCAGGCCCGCACCCAGATCATAGGCCGCCGAGATACGGCCGGTGGTCTTGCCGCCGTAGGTGTCGGTTTCGTCGTGACGCAGACCGGCCGTGACGCTGAAGCGGTCCGTGGCGTTGAAACGCGCCACGCCGAACACCGAATCCACGCCCAGCTCAGCCTTCGTCCGACCATCCAGATCGGCCTGACTGTCTTCGTGCTCGGCGCCGAAGCTGTAGGCCAGACGTGCGGTCTGATCCCGGCTGTCGGCCTGCCAGCGGTAAAGACGATGCTCGCCGCTATAGACCGAGGGGTAGGCGCTCTTGCTGACGCGGTTGATGTCGGAGGCGGCGACCGTGAACTTGTGATCCAGGCCCAGCACATCGGCGACACGCAGGCGCACAAGGCCGGACTGGTTGACCGTCGCAGCCGTGTCCAGCGCATCGACAGGGCCGAAACCATCGACATCCGCGTCGGTGTCGGAATGACGATAGCTGGCGTCGACGCCAAGGCGGTTGGTCAGTTCATAACGGGCGCGTGCATTGACGGTGGTGTTGTCGAAACCGTCCTTTTCGGTGTTGCCGTTGATCTTGTCGGCGGCCGAGAAGCCGTCGCTGTGGAACTTCGATACGGACACGCCGTAGGCGAACTTCTCGGTGGCCGCGCCCAGCCCCAGACGACCGCGCGCCGTGCCGTAAGACCCAGCTTCGGCATTGGCTGAAACGCCGTTCAGTTCTGAGGTGTTGATGGCGATGACGCCGCCGATGGCCGCCGAACCCCACAGCGACGACTGCGAGCCGCTCAGCACTTCAATGCGCGAGACGTCGCCAAGATCGAAGCCGGAGAAGTCGAAACCGCCAGCGGGTTGCGACGGGTCGTTCACGACCACGCCGTCCACCAGAACCAAGGTCTTGTCCTGGCTGGCGCCGCGAATACGCACTGACGCCACGCCGCCGAAGCTGGCGCGATAGACCGACAGGCCGGGCACGTCGGACAGGATGTCGGTGGCGAAGACGGCGCCGCGTTGTTCGATGGTCTTGTTGTCGATGACGCGGGCGCCGGGCGTTTCGGCGACGATGGCGGGCAGGCGGGTGGCGGTGACCACGACGTCGCTGACCTGGACCGTGTCCTCGGCCATGGCGGGCGCGGCGATGGCGACGGCCGAGAGCGCGGCCGAGGCGAGCAGAATGGAACGCTTCATTGAGCGGATATCCCCGTTGCGGCCCCGCGATTGCGCGCGAGAGACCGATATGAACGAACCGATCCGCCAGACCCGCTGGGGGTCTGGACGGCGCAAGATCGGGTCGCTGCAACGGAAAGAAACCGCGCCTCCGCCTGTTCCCGGACGGGGGCGAGCGACTTTGGGCGGCCAGGTTTCCTGGCTTGCGGTTCATCAAACATCGTCCTCGCCTTCCCAGCCCTTGGGCCAGTGACGCCGGGATCGCGGACCCCGGACGGACGACGCTCTCGCCGCCTACAGTTGCGGGAACAGCCGTGGCGTCTGACCACGTTCCCTAAACCGCCTGACGGGGCCTATCGCAGGGGGAACAAGCCTGTGCAAGGCTGGCGGAACGGGCTTGAGGCGTCGGTTCCGATCCGTCACCCTAGGGCCACATGAACGCGCCTGTGACCCATCCTCCCGAAATCGCCGCCGCCATCGAGGGCGCGACGCCCTTCATGGCCCAGTATCTGACGGCCAAGGCGGGGCAGACCGACGCGATCCTGTTCTTCCGCATGGGCGACTTCTACGAGCTGTTCTTCAAGGACGCCGAGGTCGCGGCCGCGGCGCTCGGCATCACCCTGACCAAGCGCGGCAAGCATCAGGGCGAGGACATCCCCATGGCCGGGGTGCCGGTCCATGCGCTGGACGGCTATCTGGCCCGTCTGATCCGCCTGGGCCACAAGGTCGCCATCTGCGAACAGCTGGAAGACCCCGCCGAGGCCAAGAAGCGCGGCGGCAAGGCCGTCGTGCATCGCGGCGTGGTGCGGGTCGTCACCCCCGGCACCCTGACCGAGGACAGTCTGCTGGACGCGCGCGGCGCCAACCGTCTGGCGGCGGTCGCGGTGCGAAAGGGTCGGTCGGCCGTCGCCGTGGTCGAACTGTCCTCAGGCGCGGTCGACAGCGTCGCCTGTTCGATTGAGGACCTGGGCGCCGCCTTGGCCGCCTTCCGACCGTCCGAGGTTCTGGTCACCGATCGGATGTTTTCGGACGAAACGACGCGCGACGCCCTTAACGGCTCGGGCGGGGTGGTCCAGGCCCTGGCCTCGGCCATCGCCGAACCCCAGGCCGCGCGCACGCGGGTCGAGCGTCTGTATGGCGTCGCCGCCCTGGACGGTTTCGGCGCCTTCGAGGAGGCCGAGGTCTCGGCGCTCGGCCTGATCGCCGCCTATCTGGAGACGACCCAGGCGGGCAAGGTTCCCGCGCTTGCCCCGCCGCGCCGCCTGGGCGACAGCGGGTTTCTGGCCATCGACCCGGCGACGCGCGCCAGTCTGGAGATCGACCGCACCCAGAGGGGCGAACGCGAAGGCTCCCTTCTCGCCTGCATCGACCGCACCGTCACCTCGGGCGGGGCGCGGGCGCTGGCGGAACGGGTCGCCCGGCCCTTGCGCGATCCGTTGGCCATCAATGAACAGCTGGACGCCGTCGAGTGGATGCTGGAGCGGCGCGATCTGCGCCGCGACCTGCGCGACGGATTGCGGGCCTCATCCGACGTGGCCCGCGCCGTCGGGCGGCTTGCGCTGGGACGGGGCGGCCCGCGTGATCTGGCCGCCGTGCGCGTCGGCCTGTCGATTGCAGAGGGCGTCGCCGGTCTGTTCCTCGGCCAAGCGGGGGGCCAGCTTGATCCCCTGACCGGCCAGCCGCGCCGCATCGCCCTGGCGCTGGACCGGCTGACCCTGTCGGCCGACCTGTCCCGGCTGAAGGCTGATCTGACCGACGGCCTGATCGACGAGCCGTCGCATCTGGCCCGCGACGGCGGCTTCGTGCGCCCCGACTATCGCCCCGAACTGGACGCCGCCCGAACCTTGCGCGACGACAGCCGCCGCGTGGTCGCCGATCTGGAGGCCCGCGCCGTTTCCGAATCCGGCGTGCCGTTCAAGGTCAAGCACAACGCCGTCCTGGGCTATTTCCTTGAGACCTCGGCCAAGACGGCCGAGGGTCTGCTGCGCGCGGGTCCCGACAGCCCCTTCATCCACCGCCAGACCCTGGCGAACCAGGTCCGCTTCACCACCGTCGAACTGTCCGAACTGGACGCCAGGATCAACCAGGCCGGACACCGCGCCCTGGCCATCGAAGGCGAGATTTTCGAAAACTGGCGGCGCGAGATCGCCCGGCTGGCCCAGCCGTTGCAAGCGGTGGCCGAGGCTCTGGCCGAACTGGACGCCCACGCGGCCCTGGCTGAATGGGCGCAGGAGGTGGGCGCGACCCGCCCCGTCGTGGACGACACCCTCATCTTCGCGGTCGAGGCCGGTCGCCACCCCGTCGTCGAGGCGGCGGTGAAGGCGCAAGGCGATCCCTACACGCCCAACAACGCCCGTCTGGACGGATCGGGCGCCGACTGCGCCCGCCTGGCCATCGTCACCGGCCCCAACATGGCGGGTAAATCGACCTTCCTGCGCCAGAACGCGCTGCTGGTGATCCTGGCCCAGGCGGGGGCCTTCGTGCCGGCGCGATCGATGCGTCTGGGCGTGGTGGACCGGCTGTTCAGCCGCGTCGGCGCAGGCGATGACCTGGCGCGCGGCCGCTCCACCTTCATGATGGAGATGGTCGAGACCGCCGCCATCCTGACCCAGGCCACGCCGCGCAGTTTCGTGGTGCTGGACGAGATCGGGCGCGGCACCGCCACCTATGACGGCCTGGCCATCGCCTGGGCCACGGCCGAGGCCCTGCACGAGACCAACCGCGCCCGGACCCTGTTCGCCACCCACTATCACGAACTGGCCCAGCTGGAGACGCGGCTGGACCACGTCTGCAACCTGTCGATGGTCGCCAGGGAATGGAACGGCGATCTGGTGTTCCTGCACGAGGCCGCGCCCGGCGCAGCCGACCGATCCTATGGCGTGCAGGTGGCCAAACTGGCGGGGGTGCCGACCTCGGTCGTCGCCCGCGCCCGTTCGGTGCTGGAGCGTCTGGAGGGCGAAAAGGCCTCCGCCGCCCGCCTGGA
This sequence comes from uncultured Brevundimonas sp., assembly GCA_963522565.1. GTDB lineage: Bacteria > Pseudomonadota > Alphaproteobacteria > Caulobacterales > Caulobacteraceae > Brevundimonas. The sequence goes on from CAUQZC010000015.1 coordinate 51,150, forward strand.
CGATCTGCCCCTGTTCGCCGTCGCCGAACCCGAGCCGTTCCACGCACCATCGGCCGTGGAGACGGCGCTGAAGGACATCGACCCCGACAGCCTTAGCCCGCGTGAGGCGCTGGAGGCCCTTTATCGCCTGAGAGGCCTTCTGTAACGGCGAGCGAGACGGGCGGGCGGCGACTGCCTATGTATCATCCATGACCGCAGCGCCGCCGACACTGGACGATCTTCTGAAGACGGCCGCCCGCACAGACGACCCGCGCGCCGCTGTCGCCGCCATCCTGAAGGAGACCTACGCGGCCGCCCGCGCCCGCGCCGAACGCAGACTGTTCGCTGGCGCAAAGGGCCGGGATGTGGCGCGCCTCTACGCCGCCGCCGCTGATGAAATGCTGGGCGCGCTATGGACGGTGGCGACCGAGGTGCTGTGGCCTGTATCCGTCGTGGAAAGCGAGCGCCTGTCGCTGGTCGCCGTCGGCGGCTATGGGCGGCGGGTCCTGGCGCCCTATTCGGACCTGGACCTTCTGTTCCTGCGCCCTGCCAAGGCCACGCCGCGCAGCGAACAGGTGGTCGAATTCGTTCTCTATGTCCTGTGGGACCTGGGCGTGAAGGTGGGGCAGGCCGTGCGCTCGGTCGAGGAATGCCTGGCCCTGTCGCGCACCGACATGACGGTGCGGACCACCCTGCTGGAGGCCCGCTGGCTGGCGGGCGACGAGGCGCTGGCCCGGCTGATGATCAATCGGTTTCAGGCCATGGTGGCCAAGTCCGACCCCCGCCCCTTCATCGCCGCCAAGCTTGAGGAGCGCGCGGTGCGTCACGCCAGGACCGGCGCCGTCCGCTACCGGGTCGAACCCAACGTCAAGGACGGCAAGGGCGGGCTGCGCGACCTGAACACCCTGTTCTGGATCGCGCGGTCGCTGGCGCCCGAAAGCCGACTGGGCGCCGCCGTCATGGATCAACTATTGACTGCGCGCGAGCGGCGCATCTCCGACGACGCCTTCGACTTCCTTTGGCAGGTGCGAATCCACCTGCATCTGATCGCCGGTCGAGCCGAAGAAAAACTGACCTTCGACATGCAGCCCGAGGTGGCTCGCCGCATGGGCTGGAGCGGGCGCGGCGACGAACCGGCGGTCGAACGGTTCATGCGCCGCTACTTCCTGATCGCGCGCGATGTCGGCGCCTTGACCCGCGCCATGTCCGCCAAGCTGGAAGCCCGCCACCAGAAGACGGCGCAGGGCCTGTCGCGCCTGATGACGCCCTTCCGCCCTGCCCGCCGCAAGCTGGAGGTCGACGGCTTCTGGGTCGACCAGGGGCGGCTGTCGATCGAAAGCCAGGAGGTCTTCACCGCCGACCCGGTCAAGCTGCTGACCCTGTTCTCCTGCGCCGACCGTCATGACCTGGACCTGCACCCGGACGCCTTTTCGGCGGTGACCCGCTCGCTGTCGCTGGTGACGCCGAAACTGCGGCGCGATCCGGCGGCGACCCGGGCCTTTCTGGATGTCCTGGCGCACGGGCAGAGGCCCTATCGAAGCCTGACCATCATGAACGAGACAGGTCTGCTGGGCCGGTTCCTGCCCGAGTGGGGACGCATCGTCGGCCAGACCCAGTTCAACATGTATCACGCCTATACGGTGGACGAGCACACGCTGCAGGCCATCGGCATCATCAACGACATCGCGCGCGGCAAGCTGACCGCCGACCACCCGATGGCGTCCGAGATCGTGCATCTGATCTCGGACATGGAGGCCCTGATGCTGGCCATGCTGCTGCATGATGTCGGCAAGGGGGGTGAGCGGGGCCAGCTTGAGGACGGCGCCATCGCCGCCCGCCGCGCCTGCGAGCGGCTGGGCGTCGACCCCCGGCGCATCGAGCTGATCGTCTGGCTGGTGCGCAGCCATCTGGCCCTCAGCGACTACGCCCAGAAGCGCGACCTGTCAGACCCCGCCACCATCCGCGCCTTCGCCGAACTGGTGGGCGATCCCGAGCGGCTGCGGATGCTGCTGGTCTTGACCGTCGCCGACATTCGGGCCGTGGGGCCGGGCGTGTGGAACGGCTGGAAGGGCCAGCTGATGCGCACCCTCTATGACCGGGTCAACGCCCTGTTCCGGGGCGAGGACGTTGCCAGCGCTGACCCCTTAGCCGACTATGCCGATCTGGTGGAACGCGCCCGCGTCTCCGGCGCCGCCGCCGAGGCCGTGCCGACCGTGGCGGTCGAGGGTCTGCCGGTCCAGACCACCGAAATCTCCATCGCCGCCGCCGACCGTCCGGGCCTGTTCGCCGACCTGGCCCAGACCATGGCGGCCCTGGGGGCCGACGTCACCGACGCCCGCGTGGCCACCAGCGACCAGGGCGTGGTGCTGGACGTCTTCCGGGTTCAGGACGGCGCGGGCCTGCCCTACGGACAGGCCGAACCCCGACGCCTGAAGATGCTGGTCGAGGCGCTTGAGAAGGCCGCGCGCGGCGAAGGCCGGATCGGCAAGGCCCCCGAACCGGTCGGCAACGCCCGCAAGGCCGCCTTCGAGGTGCGTCCCGTCGTCATGATCGACCACCACGCCAGCGAGACGGCGACGGTGGTCGAGGTGTCGGGCGCCGACCGTCCGGGCCTGCTGGCCGCTCTGTCGCGGGTCTTCAACGACGAAGGCCTCAGCATCCGCTCGGCCCATGTCGCCAGCTATGGCGAGCGGGCGGTGGACAGCTTCTATGTGGTCGACCGCAAGGGACGGAAGATCACCTCGGAACAGCGGATCGACGAACTGAAGACGGCGCTGGAGGCCGTGCTGGATCGCCGCGCGCCCGCCCCCGCCGGACGCAAGGTCGCCTCGGCCCGCGCCAGCGCCCGGGACGTCTCTGAACTGGGCCGCCGCAGCCCGCGCGCAAAGCCCGTATCCCCAGGCGCTCAGCCGCGCTAAGCGTCCCAAGTCTCCCGCCTTCATCGAATGCCCGCATGAGCCTCGCCCGCAACACCCTGGTTCAGTCATCGCTGACGCTCGGCAGCCGTCTTCTCGGCTTTGTCCGCGATCTGGCCCTGTCGGCCCGCTTCGGCCAGGGGCCGATGATGGACGCCTTCACCACGGCGTTGATGCTGCCCAACATGTTCCGGCGCCTGTTCGCCGAGGGCGCCTTCGCCCAGGCTTTCGTGCCGGTCTATGGCGGGGTCAAGACGCGCGAGGGCGACGCCGCGGCGGCGGTGACGGCGTCCGAGGCGCTCAGCTTCATGCTGGCCATGGTGGCGGGCTTCTGCATCCTGTTGCAGGTGGTCATGCCCTGGATCATGCCGTGGCTGCTGTCCGCCTATCAGGGCCAGCCCGAGGTGCTGCGCGCCGCCGTGACGGCGACCCAGCTGGCCATGCCCTATCTGGCCTGCATGACCGTGGCTTCGCTGTTGTCGGGGGTGCTGAACACCGGCGGCCGGTTCGCCCTGTCCGCCGCCGTGCCGGTGTTCCTCAACCTGTGCACCCTGGCGGCCCTGGTTCCGCCGCTGGTCCTGCCGATCCCGCAGGAGACGGTGCTGATGATGGTCGCCACGGCGGTGACCGTCTCGGGCGTCATTCAGGCCGTCCTGCTGTGGTGGGGCGTGCGACGTCTGGGCGTGCGGCTGAAGATCGGCCTGCCCCGCCTGACCCCCAATGTCCGCCACACCCTGGCCCTGGCCGTGCCCGGCGCGCTGGCGGGCGGCGCCCTGCAGATCAACTCCCTGGTGTCGCAGTTTCTGACCGGGTCGGACGAGGGCGCGCGCTCGGTCCTCTATAACGCCGACCGCCTGTATCAACTGCCTCTGGGTCTGGTGGGCGTCGCCATCGGCCTGGCCCTGGTGCCGCGCCTGACCAAGGCCTTCGTCGCCGGCGACCATGAGGGCGGCCAGCGCACCCTGGACGACGGGATCAACCTGGCCATGGCCTTCACCTTGCCCGCCGCCGTGGCCCTGTTCGTCATTCCCTTCTTCATCATCGACGCCACGGTGACGCGCGGCGCCTTCACCTCGGCCGACGCCGCCCGCACCGCCGATGTGCTGCGCCAGTTCGCCTGGGGCGTGCCCGCCTTCGTCCTGGCCAAAGTCCTGACCCCGCCCTTTTTCGCGCGTCAGGACACCCGCCGCCCGATGATCTTCGCCGTCACCAGCGTGGTCATCACCGTGATCCTGGGGTCAGGCCTGTTCTTCTGGTTCCGCAGCCAGGGCTGGGACGGCGTTCTGGGTCTGGCCATCGCCACCAGCACCTCGGCCTGGATCAATGTGGCCCTGCTAGGCGGGGTTCTGATGCGCGAGAACAGCTGGCGTCCCTCAACCGCCTTCCTGTCACGCATCGGCCGGGTCATCGCGGCCAGCGGAGTCATGGCCGCCGTTCTGTTCGCCGCCAGCCTCAACTACGGCCTGCTCAGCCATGTCTTTCTGGCCAAGGAGATCGCGGTCCTGATCGTCTGCGGCGTGGGCGCGGTTTTGTACGGCGCCTGCCTGTTCGCCTTCCGCGCGGTCACCGTGTCGGAACTGAAGGCCACCCTGCGGCGCGAGCCGGGCGCCGCCAATATCTCGGGTCTGGACTGACCGGCCCCGAACCGATAAGCGCGGGATCATGACGACCTCGGGCTTCATTTTCGACCTGCGATGGCGCGGCTGAACAGCCGCTCCTTCCGCCACGCCTGACACTGATTTTCCGAGATTCAATCCATGACTGACCAGACCCCGGCCCCCGCAGCCCCGGCCTACACCGGCCCGCGCCGCATCCTTTCCGGCATCCAGGCCTCCGGCGCCCTGCATCTGGGCAACTACCTTGGCGCGCTGAAGCGGTTCGTCGAGCTTCAGGACCAGGGCGCGCCGGTCTTCGTCTTCGTCGCCGACATGCACGCCATCACCGTCTGGCAGGACCCGGCCAAGCTGGCCGCCCAGACGCGCGAGATCGCCGCCGCCTATCTGGCGTCGGGTCTGGATCCGGCCAGGTCGATCATCTTCCCCCAGTCGTCGGTGCGCGCCCACGCCGATCTGGCCTGGGTCTTCAACTGCGTCGCCCGCCTCGGCTGGCTGGACCGGATGACCCAGTTCAAGGAGAAGTCGGGCAAGCACAAGGAACGCGCCTCGGTCGGCCTCTACACCTATCCGGTGCTGCAGGCCGCCGACATCCTGCTGTACAAGGCCACCGAAGTGCCGGTCGGCGAGGACCAGAAACAGCACCTCGAACTGACCCGCGACATCGCCCAGAAGTTCAACAATGACTTCGGCGTCCCCGGCTTCTTCCCCGTGCCCGAACCCGTCATCCAGGGGCCGGCCACGCGCGTCATGTCCCTGCGCGACGGGGCGGCGAAGATGTCCAAGTCGGACCCGTCCGACAACAGCCGCATCAACCTGACCGACGACGCCGACACCATCGCCTCCAAGATCAGGAAGGCCAAGACCGATCCCGAGCCGTTGCCGGAAACCCTGGACGGCCTGAACGACCGTCCCGAGGCCCGGAACCTGGTCGCCATCTACGCCGCCCTGTCGGGCCAGACCCGCGAACAGGTGATGGCCGAGTTCGGCGGTCAGGGCTTTGGCGCCTTCAAGCCGGCGCTGGCCGATCTGGCGGTGTCGTCCCTGGCGCCCGTCACGGCCGAGATGCGTCGCCTGCTGGACGACCCGACCGAGATCGACCGGGTGCTCAAGGACGGCGCCCAACGCGCCGCCGAGGTCGCTGATCCCGTGGTCGATGAGGTCAAGAAGATCGTCGGCTTCTGGCGCGCCTGAGCCGGTGGTGATTTTCGGCTGCGGCGTCCTGGCGGCCCGTTCCGTCCGGCGCCGCGAACGCCTAGATCAGCGGTCATGAGCCATCCCCTCGACCGCGCCGTATGGAACGCGCTGAACACCCGCCTGTCGTCGTTTGCGACGCCGGATTCCAACGCCCACGCCGCCCGCATAGACCCCGAGGTCGGAGTCTTCCTGGCCTGCGCCGACAGCAGGCCTGACAGTATCGCGGCCCTGAGCGAACTGGCGCGCGCCTATCCCGGTTCGGGGCTGATCGAGGTCAAAGGCGGCGCCGCCGCCGATGTCCTGCCGGACGGAGTGGAGGTCGTCGGCCGTATTCCGCTGGTGCAGATGACAGCCCGGTCCCTGACGGCAGGCGGCGGGTCGGTCGCCTACGACACCCTCACCGAGGCCGACGCCCCGGCCATGCTGGCGCTGGCGACCCTGACCAAACCAGGCCCCTTCCGCTCGTCCACGCGCAAGCTGGGACCCTTCATCGGCGTGAAACAGGACGGCGAACTGATCGCCATGGCCGGGCGTCGCCTGCGGGTCGACGGCTTCACCGAACTGAGCGGAATCTGCACCCACCCCGATCACAGGGGCAAGGGACTGGCGGCGGCCCTGTCGCGCGCTGTGGTCGCCGAGGTTCTGGCGGCCGGCGAGACCGCCTTCCTGCACGCCTTCGCGGATCACGAGGCGACGATCGCCTTCTACCGCTCGCTGGGCTTCGAGATTCGGGCGCGGATGACCTATACGGTTCTGGCGGACTGACGAAGGAGCATGACATGGGCGTCTATGAGGCCAGGATCGTCTGGGAGCGCGGCGACCAGCCCTTCCTGGACAAGCGCTACAGCCGCGCCCACGCCTGGACCTTCGACGGCGGGGCCGTGGTGCCAGGGTCGTCGGCGCCGTCCAGCGTGCCCCTGCCGATGTCCGACGCTTCAGCCGTCGACCCGGAGGAGGCGATGATCGCCTCCCTGTCCAGCTGTCACATGCTATGGTTCCTGGCCTTCGCCGCCAATGCGGGTCTGGTGGTGGACGCCTATACGGACGAGGCGTCCGGCCGGATGGGCAAGGACGACAACGGCCGCCGCTATCTGGCCGAGGTCACCTTGCGTCCCTACACCAGTTTCAGCGGACGCGAGCCGGACCAGCAGGAGATCGACGCCCTGCACCATCAGGCCCACGACCACTGCGAAATGGCCCATTCGGTGCGAGCCAGAATCAACATTGAGGCGCGATTGGGTTAGGCCGCCTGGCCAGGTCGTGTGGTTAGGTCATCTGGGCCAGGTCCAATCGACATTCAGTACGCTGCTCTCTTAATTCGTCATTCCGGGGCGTCCGTAGGACGAACCCGGAACCCAGGGCTGCGGCGCCTTTGCTGGGCGTATTCGGCGCCGGATTGCGAGCCTTCTGGATTCCGGGTTCGTCCTACGGACGCCCCGGAATGACGGTTTGAGGCTGAATGTCGATTACCCCTGGGCCGTCTCCTCCTCGACCAATGAGCGGAAGATGGCGTGCGCCGCCGTCATGCCGTCCGAGGTCGCCAGGGTGATGTTCGACGCCGCCCGCGCCAGATCGCCCGCCGCGAAGACCCCCGGCTGGGTGGTCTGCTGCAGACCGTCCACCTTGATGATCCGGCCCATGGGCGTGTCGGTCATCTCGCAGCCCAGCCGTTCCGCAAACGGACTGGCGACGCGGACATTGGCGCCGACGAAGATCGCCTTCAGCGGCATGAACCGCCCATCGGTCAGGCGTGCGCCCGTCAGGGCGGGCGCGTCGCCCTCCAGCGATGCGATGGGCGTCGACTCGATGGTCACGCCGCGTCGATGCAGCCGATGGGCGTCTTCAGGCGACAAATAATTGGACAGGTCCATGAACAGGGTCACCTGGCCCCACTCGGCGACCGTGACGGCGTATTGCACGGCGTGCTCGCCCCGCCCCAGCACGCCGATGGGGCCGCCGCCCACCTCATAGCCATGGCACCAGGGACAGTGCAGCGCCGTGCGGCCCCAGCGCTCCCTGACCCCAGGAATATCGGCCAGCACATCCTCAACCCCATGTGACAGCAACAGGCGTAGTCCGCTGGTCCGCGTGCCGTCAGCGAAGGCGACCGAGAACCCGCCGTCGATCCGTTCCACCTGCACCGCTTCGGCCATGCGGAAGGCCGCCGTCGGATAGGCGGACACCTGGGCGCGGGCGGCGGCGGCGATCTCGGCGCCCGGCTTGCCGTCATGGGTCAGAAAGCCGTGAGCGCGGGCGGCGAAACGGTTCCTAGGCCTGCCGTCGTCGATGACCAGCACCCGGCGGCGCGCCCGCACCAGCTGCATGGCCGCCGACAATCCGGCGTAGGAGCCCCCGATGATCACGGCGTCATGGGGCATGGGTTCAGGCTTTCCCGCGGTGGGCATGGAGACGATCCCTTTCAGGATGGGCGGCCATGCGGCGCGAGAAGTCCGCCGCCAGATCCGCCAATGTGATGTCGTTCAGCCGCGCGACCAGCAGAGCGCGAGCTGCGGCGTAGGTTTCGGCCAGGGCGTCGTTGACCGCGGCCTCGACCAGACAGCCGTCCGCCTCGACCGGCGGGGTTTCGGGAAACAGGCCCGGCTCGCCTAGCGCCAGATTGACCTGGCCCAGGGTCACCTGATCCAGCGGTCGGGCCAGACGCCAGCCCCCGCCATGCCCCTTCTCGGACGCCACCAGCCCCTGTTCGCGCAATCCCGCCATGGTCCGGCGCACCACGACCGGATTGGTCGACAGACAGGTCGCCAGCATGTCCGAGGTCATGGGCGATCCCTGCCGCGTCTCATGCTCGGCCATGTGCAGCAGGGCGTGAAGGATGTTGGAGAGGCGGCCGTCGCGTTTCATGTAACTTCAATTGTTACGTGAAAGGCCGAACGTCAAGCATGACGCCGAGATTCTTTTTCAGTTGTAGGGCGCCACGTCCGTCAGGAAGGCGCCGAAGCGACGCAGCGCCTCCAGCGTCAGTTCAGGGTCATGGCGCATGGGGCCGTTGTTGGTCGGCTCGTCAAAGGCGTGGGTGCCGACGGCGACCCAGCTTTCGACCTCGGCGCCGCAGTTTCGGATCATGGCGTTGACCCGTTCGGCGTTGCGCACCGTGGTCAGGTGATCGCTCTTGCAGGTGACGGCCAGAACCTTGGGGCAATGCCGCCACGGCTTCATCTTGTTGAAGGCGAAAGGCCCGATATAGGGGTACATCAGCCAGACCGCCTTGATCCCCGACAGGTCCACCTCGCCGGGATTGGACACGCCCAGCGTATTGGGCGCGCGATCCGCGCTCATCATCTCCATGATCGACCAGCCGCCGTGGCTCCAGCCGCCCAGGGCCAGTTGCGTCTCATCCACATCGGGCCGGGCCGACACGCCCTGGATCACCGCCAGCACATCGCCCGCCCGCTCGTTTCCGCGCAGCAGCAGCCCCGTGCAGACCATCGTCAGGGTGAAGTTCCGACCCCAGCCGCGCGGGCCGTAGGAATCGATGATGAAGGCCCGCCACCCCGCCGCCTTGGCCGCTTCGGCATAGCGCGGCAGGTGATCGCGCAAACCTCCGCAGCCGTGGAACATCAGAACCGCAGGCCGGGGCCGGTCGTCGTCCGGACCGACGACGGTGATGTGCGGTTCGAGTTTGGCCCAGCGGCTGTTCAGGTCGTCCATGCGGGGATTTACGCCGTGTCTTGCGGACGAAAACCAGCCCCCCTTGAACATTTAGACATATCGATATATCTAACCGCTCGTGAATAGATATATCGAAAAGGAAACGACGATGCGATCCAGCGGGATCTTCACTCACCACCGCCGCCACGAAGGCGGCGAACACCACGGCCATTTCGGCCATTTCATGAAACGCGGCATGCGCGGCGGCTTTGGCCGCGGCTGGGAGCGCGGCGAGGGCGATGCTAGGGGCCACGGCCGACGCGGCGGCGGCCGCCTGTTCGACCACGGAACCCTGCGCTGGCTGCTGCTGTCGCTGATCGCCGAAAAGCCCAGCCACGGCTATGAGCTGATCAAGGCGGTCGAAACCAAACTGGGCGGCGCCTATTCGCCCAGCCCCGGCGTCATCTATCCCAGCCTGACCCTGCTGGAGGAAATGGGCGCCCTGACCTCGGTCACCGAGGGCGGCAAGAAACAGTATTCGATCACGGACGCGGGCCGCGTCCTGCTGACCGAGAACGCCGAAGCCATTGCTTCGGTGCAGGCGACCATGGACAGGTTCTCCGCCCACGCCCTGCGCCCGGAAGTCATCCAGAACGCCATCGGCCGACTGCGCTCCACCATCCACAACCGTCTGGCCGGCGAACCGGCTCTGACCGAGGCTCAGGTCCAGGCCGTCGCCGCCATCCTGAACGAGGCTTCAGATCGGGTGGAAAAGGCATGACGGACGCCCTGCGCATTCCCCGTCGCGTCCGCCATGAGCTGAAATTCCGCGCTCTGGAGGTCGTCTCGGTCGAAGACCTGACGCCCGGCCTGCGTCGGATCGTGCTGGGCGGCGACGCGCTGGAAGGCTTCACCTCGCTCGGCTTCGACGACCATGTGAAGCTGTTTCCACCCAAACCGGGCGAGCCGCTGGTCCTGCCGACCGTCGGACCGGACGGCCCGATCTTTCCTGAACCGCGCCCGGCCGCGCGCGACTACACCCCGCGCGCCTATGACCCCGCCGCCCGGCGCCTGACGATCGATTTCGTGACGGGCCACGGCGGCCCGGCGACAGAATGGGCCATGACGGCCGCGCCCGGCGCAATCGTCGGGATCGGCGGCCCGCGCGGCTCGCTGATCGTGCCGACAGCCTTCCAGAATCATCTATTGATCGGCGATGACGCCGCCCTGCCCGCCATCGCCCGGCGGCTGGAGGAACTGCCTGCGACGGCGCAGGCTCTGGTCATTGTCGAGGTGGATGATGCGGCCTCCAGACCGCCGTTGGCCAGCGCCGCCGACCTGACCCTGGTCTGGGTCGACCGCAACGGCCGCCCGCGCGCCCAGGCGGACGCCCTGATCGAAGCGGTCGCCCGGTCCGCCGCCGCCATTGATCCGTCCGACGCCTATGTCTGGATCGCAGCCGAGTCCCTCGTGGCCAAGGCCCTGAGGGCGCAGGTCGTCGCCATGGGCTTCAACATCAAGGCCATGAAGGCCGCAGGCTACTGGCGCAAGGGCGCGGTCGGCGTCCACGACGTCATCGACGACTAGGTTCAATCGACATTGACCCAGAAAACGTCATTCCGGGGCGTCCGCAGGGCGAACCCGGAACCCAGGCGTTCACATAAAGCGTCGAATGCGTCAGCGACACGTCTGCAGCCCTGGGTTCCGGGTTCTTCGCTCCGCTCAGCCCCGGAATGACGACCTTTGGTCATGTCGATTGGACCTGAACAAAAGAAGGGCGCTCAAGCAGCGAGCGACCGCGCCTTCCCAACATCAGTGCCTGAACACGCGCACGCCGGTGAAGGCCATGGCGACGCCCTTCTCGTCGGCGGCGGCGATCACCTCCGCGTCGCGCATGGAGCCCCCCGGCTGGATCACCGCCGTGGCGCCCGCCGCAACGGCTTCCAGCAGGCCATCGGCGAACGGGAAGAAGGCTTCCGAGGCGCAGGCCGAACCTTCGGCCAACGAATGGGTCAGACCCTTGGCTTCACCCGCCTCCTTGGCGCGGATGGCGGCGATGCGGGCGGAATCACGACGATTCATCTGGCCGGCGCCGATGCCGGCCGTCTGGCCGTCCTTGGCGTAGACGATGGCGTTGGACTTGACGTGCTTGGCCACGGTGAAGGCGAACAGCATGTCCTGAATCTCGGTCGGCGTCGGCTGACGCTTCGTCACGATCTTCAGGTCTGACGGCTTGATCAACGACCGATCGCGGGATTGGACCAGGAAGCCCCCGGCGACGGAACGGAACACCTCGCCCGCGCCATGCGGGTCGGGCAGGCCGTCGGTGATCAGCAGGCGCAGGTTTTTCTTGGCGGCGAAGACGGCCTTGGCCTCCTCATCCGCGCCCGGCGCGATGACCACTTCGGTGAAGATGCCGGTGATGGCGCGCGCGTCCTCAGCCGTAAGCGGGCGGTTGACCGCGATCACCCCGCCGAAGGCCGAAACCGCGTCGCATTCCAGCGCGCGGACATAGGCGTCCGACAGGTTCTTGCCGACCGCGACGCCGCACGGATTGGCGTGTTTGACGATGACCACGGCCGGCTGTTCGAACTCGGCGACCAGCTCATAGGCGGCGTCGGCGTCGGCGATGTTGTTGTAACCCAGCTCCTTGCCCTGCACCTGTTCGGCGTAGGCCACGCCCGGACGACGCTCGCCCGTGCGATAGAAGGCGCCCGTCTGGTGCGGGTTCTCGCCATAGCGCAGGGTCTGGGCCAGGGATCCGGCGATGGATTTGCGCGCCGGTGCGGCGTCCTCGACCTGACCGGCGAACCAGCCCGAAACGGCGGCGTCATAGGCGGCGGTGCGGGCGAAGGCGCGGGCGGCCAGACGCTTCCTCAGCGCCAGATCGGTCGATCCTTCGGCCTTCAGCGCCTCAAGGATCAGGCTGATGGATTCCGCGTCCACCGCCACCGCGACATAGCCGTGGTTCTTGGAGCCCGAACGGATCATGGCCGGGCCGCCGATGTCGATGTTCTCAACCGCCGCCTCGAAGGAACCACCAGCATCAACCGTTGATTCAAACGGATAGAGGTCGATCCAGACGATGTCGATGGCGCCGATGCCGTGGTCGCTCATGGACTTGGCGTGATCGGCGGCGTCGCGCACGCCCAGCAGACCGCCGTGGACGATGGGGTGCAGGGTCTTGACCCGCCCGTCCATCATCTCGGGAAAGCCCGTCAGGTCCGCCACATCCTTGACCGGCAGGCCCAGCTTCTCGATCGCCGCGCGCGTGCCGCCGGTCGAGACCAGCTCGACCCCCAGATCGTGCAGGGCGCGGGCCGCATCCTCCAGACCGGCCTTGTCGGACAGTGAGATCAGGGCGCGTTGCGGCTTGACCCGGTCAGGGGCGGGCGGAAAGTCGGGAGCGGCGGGCATGGCGGCGTCCGTGGATGCTGGAGGAGGATGGCGCGGCGTCTAGCGCTAATCGGTCCTCCCGTCACCCTTGTATCCGGGCAGAGCTAGAGCCAGCCCAGCCAGCGCGCCCCATTCAGCCCCAACCCCAGGATGATCAGGGGGCCGAAAACCGTCAGCGTGTATCGGGTGCAGGCTTCGGGAAACAAGGTGTCGTAGGGGCCGTCCCTGGTCGCGCCATACCGCACCGCCAGGGCCGTCAGAGGACATTTCATCCCCGAGCCGACAAAGACGATGGTTTCAATGGCGACCAGGACCAGGGCGGCCGTCAGCCACCAACCGCCGCGCCCCCAAATCCCGGCGTAGAGGACCGCGAAACAGGCCCAGGACATCATCAGATAGATCGCCGTGTGCAGACCCCGCACGATCTGCAGACGATCCCTGTCCGTCACGCCGGATCGCCGCTCGCGCCCGCCGGGCTCAGCTTCCAGCGGATCTTGGTTTCGCTGTCGGTGCGGGCGGAACCGCGCACCACGATCTGCAAGGAGCGCCGCGTCAGGCCCTCGTCGATATGGACGCTGGGTTCGATGGCGACGTCGGGGCCATCGGTCCTGAACCACCAGCCCCGGCCCGAGGCCCCGCGCAGCAGGATCGAGCGCCGGTCGCGCGCCAGCGAGGCCTGCACCCCCGGCTCCAGATGGAAGCGGATGGCGTAGGGAGCGGCGATCTGGCGGACGACCTCCTTGCGGCCCGGCGTCGGGAACAGCTTCTCCTCGGCGCGCAGTTCGTCCAGCTTCTGATCCAGATAAAGACGGCGCTGATGGTTCAGGCCGAACAGTTCGGTCCAGCCGTCATGCTCCATCTCCAGCCACAGTGCGCCGTCGCCGTGACGCTGTTCAGAGACGCAATGGATCGGCGGCCCGATCAGGCGCGGCCCCAGAAGCTCGCTTTTCCAGCCGCCCAGCGGTTCGTTCAATGACCGTTCGCCCAGGGTCAGGGTCGAATGGCCCGGCGTCAGGCGCAACGCCTGTCGATCCGTCGCCGCGGGAGTCCAGCCGGAGCCGGTGACCAGACGGTCTCGGCCGCAGGCGATCTCCAGCGCCATCGGCTGGGCGCAGCCCGCCGTCCCCCAGGCGCCCTTGGGCGGGGCGGCCGTGTCGGCGATGATGGTCAGCAGCGGGCTGGCGATGCGGGTCAGCCCCCCGACCGTCGCCTCGGCCGGGGTCGAGGCCTCGTCCGGCGCCTGTTCGTCATGGGCGCGGGCGGCGGCGACGCGGGCCGCCGTGGACGGTCCCCCGCCCTGGAAACCGGCCAGACGCCCGTCCGGCAGAGTCAGGGTGCGCAAGGCCCTGGTCAGCCGGGCGATGGCGGAGGTGACGGCCTCGGGCGCGGGTTCGGACAACTGCGCCAGGGCGTCGTCCAGCGTCAGCAGGTCCAGCAGCAGCTCCAGCCCCGCTTCGGGACTGCGCGTGGCGTGCGATCCGTCCGCCAGAACCGTCGAACCCAGAGCGCCGCTGAGGCCCGACAGGGCGCGACGGCGCAGGCTCTGACCGACATTGCCCGCCAGCACGCATCCGGCGATGGCGGCGGCGACATGACGTTCCGCCCGCGTCGCCACGCCACCGGGCGGACGCAGCAGTTGTCGGGTCTGGCGGGCCAGACTGTCGGCCAGACGAAGACGCTCGGCCTCGGCCGCCACGGCGCCCATCTTGCGCACGGCGCAGGACAGATTGATCACCCGGCGCGGCAGGGTCTCGGTTCCCCAGGCGAAGGGCGACCAGCGGGCGAAGGCGTCCTGCCAGGCCAGGGTCAGCCGCAGCGCCTCGCGCGCGCCGCGCTCGCCTTGCGCCATAAGGCCCGGCAGCCAGGCGAAGGCGTGAAGCTGAACCGCGAAGGGGCGCGACGGGCTGGGACGGTTCCAGGGGTCGGCGGGCGGCTCGACCTCCATCGAGGCCCCCGCCAAAATATAGCGGCCCGCCAGAACGCCCTTGCCAGGCGCCGGATCATGAGGGCGGAAGTCACGCGGCGTGGCGGCGAAACTGGTCACCTTGCCGCCGCCCAGCGTCAGGCCGTAGCCCGGCAGGCCGTAAAGCTCGATCCAGACCTGGCGCGTCACCAGCCGTCCGGCGATGGCGGCCCACAGGGCGGCGCCGGCCTTGGAATCGCCCGCACGCACGGGGGTGCGCACCGGCACGCCCGGCAGGCCGGGGATATGGCCCGTCGAGACATCAGGCCCGCCGTCGCGGGGGGCGAAGGGACCGAGCGGGCTCACGCGGCTTCCGGGGCCGCTTTCAGGGCCGCGATATTGGCCGCATAGTCGCCCTTGAACACGAACGACCCCGCGACCAGCGCATCGGCGCCCGCCGCGACGCAGGCGGCCGCATTGGCCGAGGTCACGCCGCCGTCCACCTGCAGATGCGCCGCCGATCCCGCGCGGTCCAGAATGGCGCGGGCCGCCCCGATCTTGCGCAGCGAACTGTCGATGAATTTCTGCCCGCCGAAGCCGGGATTGACCGACATGATCAGCACCAGATCGACCAGATCGACCACTTCCTCAAGGATCGACAGGGGCGTGCCGGGATTGAAGACCAGCCCGGCCTTGGCGCCCAGCTGACGAATGCGGCCCAGGGCGCGGTGGACGTGGGGTCCGCTTTCGGGATGGATCGACAGCACGTGGGCGCCCGCCTCGCGGAAGGCCTCCAGCCAAGGATCGACCGGCGCGACCATCAGGTGCACGTCGAACGGCAGGCGGGTGTGGGGCCGCAGCGATTTCATGATGTCCGGGCCCAGCGTGATGTTCGGCACGAAATGGCCGTCCATCACATCGACATGCACCCAGTCGGCGCCCGCCGCCTCCAGCGCGCGGACTTCTTCACCCAGCCGCGAGAAATCGCTGGCGAGGATGGACGGACAGATCAGGGGGGTGACGGCCATGACCTTCGGGATAAGGCGGGTTGCGGGCGGGAGCAAGGCGCTCCCTGTCAGGAAACCCGTTCCAGCTTCGCGGCGAAGAAGCCGTCCAGCCCGCCCTGTTCGGCCCACATGGATGGCAGGATGCGCAACCATCCCTCGGGCGTCAGGGCCTCCGGCGGCGCCCCGAGGGCGGCGGGATCGGCGGCGACGGTGCGGAAGGCCGGGTTTCGGCGCAGGAAGGCGATGACCTGGGTCTCGCCCTCCTCGCGTTCCAGCGAACAGGTGCAATAGACCAGACGCCCGCCCGGCCCGACCCGTTCGGCGGCGGCGTCCAGCAGACGGTGCTGCACATCGGCCAGTTTGGCGACCTCGGCGGGCTTGGTGGCGCGCAGGACTTCCGGGTTGCGGCGGAAGGTGCCCGTCGCGGTGCAGGGCGCATCCAGCAGCACGGCGTCGAAGGTGCGGGCGTCCTCCCAGTCCTCGGCGGCAACCGCGACGACTTCGGCCTTCAGGCCGGTGCGTTCAAGATTCTGCGTCAGGCGCTTCAGGCGCGGGGCCGAACGGTCCAGGGCGACCACCTGACCGCCGGCGGCGGCCAGCTGCAGGGTCTTGCCGCCCGGCGCGGCGCACATGTCCAGAACCGTTTCGCCGGACTTCACGCCCAGCAGGCGGCCCGGCACGGCGGCGGCGGCGTCCTGCACCCACCAGTCGCCATCCTCAAAGGTTGGCCACGATGCGACATCGCCGCGACGGCCCGTGCGGACCGTGCCGCCCCCAAGACCGGAGTGCAGGACCTCCCCCTCGACCGCTTCAGCGATGACGGCGGGATCGACGCCGGGCTTCAGGCTGAGATCGGTCGCGGGCTCTTCGCGCGCGGCCAGGGCCAGGCCGGTCAGCGCCGCCTCGCCATAGGTCGCCTTCCAGCGGGCGGCGATCCAGTCGGGCAGATTGCTTTCGGCCGTGGTCAGGCCGGGGCCGTCACGTCCGACGCCCCGCAGCACGGCGTTGACCAGGTTCTTGTACGGCCGGGTCTTGGGATCACGCTCGGCCAGTTTCACAGCCGTCGACACGGCGGCGAAGGCGGGCGTCTCCAGCACCAGCGTCTGCGCCAGGGCCACGCGCATCAGAGTTCGCACCGCCTCGGGCGGGGACTTCTTCAGGCGGCGATCCAGAATCTGGTCGATCTCGCCCAGGCGGCGCAGGGCCGCCATCGCCACGGCGCGGGCGAAGGCGCGGTCCACCGGCTCCAGCGCGCGGGCGGCGGGTTGGGACAGGGCCTCGTCCAGACCGTTGCGCTTCTCCAGCGCGGCGTTCAGCAGGACGCCGGCGACGACGCGGGCCTCGACGCCGATGTCGTCCTGCGACGGCGCGGCGGCGTCCAACACGGCGGCGGGACGCGGGCGTCCCCTGGTGGCCATGCGGCGGCCCCGCGCCTGAGAGCTTTGTCCGCTCCGTGCATCATTGCTCATACAGCCACCTGCGCGCCCAGCTCGACCACGCGGCCGGGAGGAATATGGAAGAAGTCCGTCGGATTGGCCGCATTGCGCATCAGGAAGATGAACAGCCGGTCCTGCCACAACGGCATGCCCTGACGCGCCGACGGGATCAAGGAACGCCGTCCCAGGAAGAAGCTGGTCGACATGATGTCGAACTTCAGCCCCTGCTTGCGGCACAGGCCCAGGGCGCGCGGCACGTTCGGCGTCTCCATGAAGCCATAGGTGACCGTCAGCCTTTTGAAGTCGTCATTGATCGGCTCCATCTTCACCCGGTCGGCGTCCCTGACGCGCGGCCGTTCCGAGGTGCGCACCGTCAGGATGACGTTCTTCTCGTGCAGCACCTTGTTGTGCTTGAGATTGTGCATCAGGGCGACCGGGGCCACGTCCGGGTCCGACGTCAGGAAGATGGCCGTGCCTGGCGCGCGGTGCGGCGGGCGGGCGTGCAGCATCTCGATCAGGTCGTTCAGCGGCAGGCTGTCCTTGCGCGTCTTGCTGGTCAGGATCTGGGTGCCGCGCACCCAGGTCCACATGATGACCACCAGGATGGCGCCCAGCACCAGCGGCATCCACGCCCCGTCAGGAATCTTCAGCAGGTTGGACGTCAGGAAGACGCTGTCGATGAAGGCGAAGGGAACAAGCGTGCCCGCGACCGCCCACATGGGCCATTTCCAGCCCTTGCGGATCACCGAATAGGCCATCAGCGTATTGACCAGCATGGTCCCCGTCACCGCCACCCCATAGGCCGCCGTCAGATTGTGCGAGCTCTGGAACACGACCAGCAGGGTCAGAACCCCGATCATGAGGAAGCTGTTGACCGCTGGGACATAGATCTGCCCGGCCTGGGTTTCCGAGGTGTTGCGGATGTCGATGCGCGGCAGAAGACCCAGCTGCACCGCCTGCTGCGTCACCGAAAAGGCGCCGGTGATCACCGCCTGAGAGGCCACCACCGTGGCGATGGTCGCCAGGATCAGCATGGGCCAGTAGGCGAAGCCCGGCACCATGTTCCAGAACGGATTGCTGGCCGCGCCGGGGTTGTCCAGAATGAAGGCGCCCTGCCCCAGATAGTTCAGGGTCAGGCACGGCAGGGCGAAATACAGCCAGCCCGCGCGGATCGGCGCCTTACCGAAATGGCCCATGTCGGCATACAGGGCCTCGGCCCCCGTCACCGCCAGAAACACGCTGCCCAGGATGATGAAGCCCAGAAAACCGTCATGCAGCAGCAGGCTGACGCCATAGTAGGGCGACAGGGCGCGCAGGATCGACGGGTCGTCGCCGATGTGCAGAAGGCCCAGCGCACCCAGGCTCAGGAACCAGACGGCCATGATCGGCCCGAAATACTTGGCCAGGCTGGCCGTGCCGCGCGACTGGGCCATGAACAGGGCGACCAGAACCCCGGCGGCGATCGGCACGATGAAGGCGTCCAGCTTGCCCGACAGACCCGGCGCGTCCTGCAGCCCCTCGACCGCAGACAGCACCGAGATCGCAGGCGTGATGATGCCGTCGCCATAGAAGAGCGCCGCGCCGCAGACGCCCAGTATGAAGATCCACGCGCTGCGCCGTCCGACCGCGAACTGGGCCAAGGCCATCAGCGACAGGGTGCCGCCCTCGCCCTTGTTGTCCGCGCGCATCAGGAAGAAGACGTATTTGAACGTCACGACCACCATCAGGGCCCAGAAGGCCAGCGACACAACGCCGACAATCGCCAGATCGCCGCCCACGCCCTTTTGAGCGTGGGCGATGGCCTCGCGCAGCGCATAGAGGGGGCTGGTGCCGATATCGCCGAACACCACGCCGATCGCGCCCAGCGTCAGGGCCATGAAGCCGGTGCGTTTGGCTGCATGAGCGCCGGAGGCGTGGGACTCGTGTCCCGCGGGGTGATTGGCGTTTTCAGGCGTGTTCGATGCGGGCTGGGGAGCACCTGCATCGTGGGGAGCATCCCCGGCCATGTGTATCCTCCGGGCGTGTGACGACAGGTCGAGCCCTTCAAAGCGGCGAGCCTTTAGGCCTAATCCGCGTGCGCTTCAATCGTGCCGTTTCGGATTCAATTTCGCTGTTCCACGGACGGATTTGTGATTCAGGTCCAGAGCGCCTATTTTCAGTGCTGGAACATATCATGTCAGACAGCCAGCGTTTCCCCGTCGCCGCCCACGTCCTCGCCTATATGGCGCATAAGGACGCCTATGGTCCTGCCCAGGCCGCGCCCAGCGCCCTTCTGGCCTCTTCCGTCCCGACCAATCCGGTCGTGGTGCGGCGGGTCACGGCCCTGCTGGCCAAGGCAGGCCTGATCGCCACCCGTCCCGGCGCGACCGGCGGGTCCTGGCTGCTGCGCCGCCCCGAGGACATCCGGCTGGACGAGGTGCTGCGCGCCGTCAACGGCTGCGCCCATCTGGGTTCGACGCCTGCGGGGGCCAAGGGCTGTCCCGTCGGTGAACACATCCCCCGCCAGGTGGCCAAGGCCCTGACCGCCGCCGATCAGGCCGCGTCCGAAGCCCTGTCCAAGATCACCATCGCCGATCTTCTGGACAAGAACCCGGCGTCCCTGGCGGCCTTCGCCCCGCACAAGTCCTGTCCGCTGGCCGCCTGAACCGGGTGGCGCGCACCGTCCTCATCACCGGGGCCTCTGCGGGCATAGGCGCGGCCCTTGCGCGGACCTATGCGGCCCAGGGCTGGAATCTGATCCTGACGGCCCGGCGTGAAGGCCCGCTTCAGGCCCTGGCCGATGAGCTGACCACGGCCCATCCGGTGACCGCGACGGTCATTTGCGCGGACCTGTCTGACCCCACGGCGCCTGAACGACTGGTCTCCGCGATCGATGCGCGCGGCCTGACCGTCGACGGACTGGTCAACAACGCCGGGTTCAGCCGGGTCACGGGCTTCCTCGACACCGACCTGAGCGCGCACAGGGCCATGATCCAGGTCATGCTGACCGCGCCCATCGAACTGTCGCGCCTTTTGCTGCCCGGCATGGTCGAGCGTGGGTTCGGACGCATCCTGAACGTCGCCTCTCTGGCGGGCCAGATGCCCGCGACCGGCGGCGACACCCTGTATGGGCCGATCAAGAGCTTCCTGATCAAGGCGTCGCAGGGTCTGCACCTTGAGACGCGCGGAACCGGCGTCCACGTCACCGTGCTGAACCCCGGCTACACCCTGACCGAATTCCACGACGTCAACGGCTCGCGCGATCAGGTGTCCAAGGCCTATCCGCCCTGGATGTGGATGGACGCCGCCCGCGTGGCCCGGATCGGCTATCAGGCCTGCGAGGCCAACCGCCCCAGCGTGACGCCCGGGGTCATGAACAACATCATGGCCGGTCTGGCCCGCTTTCTGCCCGACACACTGGCCCTGAACATGGTCGCCAACCACGCCAGACGGCTGGAGCGTCTCTGACCCCTTGGTCCAATCTACATTCAGCCTCCAGCCGTCATTCCGGGGCTAAGCGGAGCGAAGAACCCGGAACCCAGGGGTGCAATCGCTTCGCTGAAGGCGTTCGACGCCGGAGGCGCGTCTCCTGGGTTCCGGGTTCGTCCTTCGGACGCCCCGGAATGACGGTTTGAGGGATGGATCTCGATTGGACCTAGTCGGCCGCCGGATAGGGCGTGGTCACTGCGCCCGAGATCATCCCCGGAATGGCCTCGCCCAGTCCCAGCAGGATGAACTGGATCGCCAGGGCGCACAGGATCAGGCCCAGAACCTTGACGATGATCGCCATGCCGACCTCGCCCAGAATGCGGCTCAGCGACCCCGTCAGGGCGAAACAGACGAAGGAGACGGCGCAGGCGGCGGCGATGGCCGCCAGCGAACCCATGGTCCCGGCATAGCCCAGCTTGGCCGCCTCGCCCGCCTGGATGATGACCGCCGAAATGGCGCCCGGCCCGATCATCAGCGGAATGGCGAAGGGCACGACCAGACGCTGGAACCGCCGACGCGCATAGCCGCGCACATCCTTGGCGTCGCTCAGCGCGTCCTTGTCTGCGAACATGGCCAGGAAGTCGCCGCGCGCCATGTCCAGCCCCAGGAACAGCAGCAGAATGCCGCCCGCGATGCGGAAGGCCGCCAGCGAGATGCCGAAGAACTGCAGCAGGCCCAGGCCCGTGAACAGGAAGAAGGCCAGGAAGATCGCCGCAAAGGCGCAGATCAGCGCCGAAACCGAAATCCGCTGACGCAGCGTGGCCCCTGCCGTCGCGGCGGCGAAGATCGGCAGATTGCCGATCGGGTCCAGCAGAGCAAACAGGGTCACGAACAGGTTGACACCCAGATCGACCGCGTTCATCGCCTCACCTCGCCCGAAAAATCCAAACGCCGGCCCTGCCGACGCACCCCTTGCGTCCCGGCATAGCCGCTCAGCGCGAGTCCGTCGATGACCCAACCCAATCGCAAGCCCGATGAACGGATCATCTGCGCGCTGGACGTGCCGACCACAGCACAGGCCGCGGCGCTTGTCGGCCAGATTCAGGACGCCGTCGGCTTCTACAAGATCGGCCTGCAGCTGTTCGCCACGGGCGGCATGGATCTGGCCCGCGATCTGAAGGCCGAGGGCCGCAAGGTCTTCCTGGACTGGAAGCTGCACGACATCGGCGCAACGGTGGAGAAGGCGGCGGCCAGTCTGGCCGAGGCAGGCTGCGACCTGCTGACCGTCCACGCCCGGCCTCAGGTCATGGCGGCGGCGGCGCGCGGCGTTGCGGGATCGAACCTCAAGGTTCTGGGCGTCACCGTCCTGACCAGCCTGACCGCCGAAGACCTGGCCGCCGACGACCACGCTCTATCCCCCGCCGAACTGGTGGAGCTTCGCGTGCGTCAGGCGCTGGAGGCCGGGATCGACGGCGTCGTCTCCAGTCCCCACGAAGCCGCCCGCGTAAAGGAAATCGCGACCCAGGCGGGCCGCGATGACTTTCTTATCGTGACCCCCGGCGTCCGGCCCTCGGGCGCGGCGCTGGATGATCAGGCGCGGGCCGCCACGCCTGAAACAGCGATTCTGGCGGGGGCGACCCATCTGGTGATCGGCCGCCCGATCACGGCGGCGGCCGACCCGCGCGCGGCGGCCCTGACGGTCGCCGAGAGCATTGCGCTGATCTGATCGATCAGCCGCGCTCGCCCGGCTCCTGGGCATAGCCGTGGCTGGGGCGCGGGGCCTGCGGCGCGACCTGCTCAGGCGGCGGCAGGTCGCCGTAATAGCCCTGCGGCTCCTGGTGCTGATACTGAGGCGGCGCCGTGTTCACCTGAGGCGGGGCGACATAGATCTGCGACGGCGCGACATTGACGTCCGACGACTGCACATAGACCGGGGCCTGTCCGACATAGGTCGGCGGCGCCACGTCCACCTGCGGCGGCGCCAGGTTCACACGACCCGGCGCGACCTGCACCCGCTGCGGGCCGACGTTGACGTCCGACGACTGCACATAGACCGGAGCCTGATCGACATAGGTCGGCGGCGCCACGTCCACCTGCGGGGCGGACAGGTTCACCCGGCCGGGCGCGACCTGAACCCTTTGCGGGCCGATATTGACGTCCGGCGACTGCACATAGACCGGCTGCTGGTCGACATAGACCGGCGGGGCCACATCGACCTGAGGCGCGGACAGGTTCACGCGGCCCCCGGCGACCTGCACCCGTTGCGGACCGATGTTGACCGGCGGCGCCTGGATGTAGATCGGCGGCTGTTCGATATAGGCGGGCGGCGCCATCTCGATCTGCGGCGGGGCGAAGTTCACCTGCGACGGCGCGACATAGATGCGTTGCGGCGCGACCTGGACCGGGGCGGCCTGCACATAGCGGGCGGGATAGGGGACCGGGCGCGGCGCCGGGCCGCAGTTGCAGTCCGCCGGGCGCTGCGGCGCATAGGGACGCCACCCGATGTAGTCGCGACCGAAACCATAGACGGGATAGCCCATGGGCGCGCTGACCGGCGCCGGGCCGACGAAGTTCAGCGGGGCCGACACATAGGCGCCGCCGCCGCCCCAATAGCCGTCGGAGTATCCGCCGCCGCCCGAATAGACGGTTCCGCCGCCGACATAACCGCGCTGGAAGCTGGAGCTGTTGGAATAGCCGCGAACATTGATGGCCGAGTAGCTGCGCGAATAGTTGCTCGCCACATTCTGGTTCACGTTCACATTGTGGTTGTAGTTGGCGTTGTGGTTGTAGTTTCCACCACCGCCGTGGTGGCCACCGCAACCTCCGCCGCAGCCGCCACCCTGGCCGCCGCCGGGACCGCCCGCCATGGCTGGCGCTGCGGAAACCAATAGAGCCGCCGACGCGGCAATGATCATAGACTGTATCGTCACGGGACAGACTCCTCTGAGTTGTCCTGTGACTGGCAAAACCCGCGCCTGCCGGTCATCTTTTGTTAGGGTTTGGCGGCGCCACGCGGCCCGTTCCGCCCTGAGCGCGCGCAAGCTGACGATAAAAGACGTCGCTATTCAGAGGGTTGTTTTCCGATCAGCCCATATTCCCGGCGCCTGTCGCCGCCGTGCTAGGATGATCGTTGGTCTTTGACAACGCGGTCCGCAATTGCACCCAATTGCACATTGCACTGTTTTTGGCGGTGCAGTGCAATTTCCGCCCCGGCGTCGTCTCGAAACAGGGCGTCAGAAATCGACCGCCAGGCCCTTCTTCTCCCAGTCGCCGAAGCGGGTGGGTTCGGGGCCTGTCGGGCCGCCGTGTTCGGGATCGGACTGGACCGCCTGTTCGGCCGTGCGGCGTTCCGCCGCCTCCAGCAGGGCGCGACGCGCCGTCTCGCTCAGCGGACGATCCGGCGTCGCATGGGGCACATCGGCGTTGAACGTCGGGGCGGCGTGGGGGGCGTGATCTTCGGTCACAGGGCGGCTCTCTTGAGGGCTGGGCGTCCTGGCATCAAATAGGCGATGCGATGAACCATCTGAAGACCTTCATTCTCCTGGCCGCCCTGACCGCCCTGTTCATGGGGATCGGCTATCTGATCGGCGGCCCGACCGGCATGGGCGTCGCCCTGCTGTTCGCGGGCGGCATGAACCTGTTCAGCTACTGGAACGCCGACAAGATCGTGCTGAAGATGTACAAGGCCCAGCCGGTCGACGAGCAGCATCCCAATGCGGTCGTCAGGAACTATGTCGCCGATGTGCGCCAGATGGCTCGGGACGCGGGAATGCCCCAGCCCCAGGTCGCCATCATCCCCAGCGATCAGCCCAACGCCTTCGCCACCGGCCGCAACCCGCGGAACGCCGCCGTCTGCGCCACCACCGGCCTGTTGGACATGCTGACGCGCGAGGAGGTGCGCGGGGTGATGGCCCACGAACTGGCCCACGTGAAGAACCGCGACACCCTGACCATGACGGTGACGGCGACCATAGCGGGCGCCATCGCGGCCCTGGCCAACTTCGCCCTGTTCTTCGGCGGCGACGACCGTGAGCGGCCGGGCGGCGTCATCGGCGCCTTGGCCCTGATGCTGCTGGCGCCCATGGCGGCGGGTCTGGTGCAGATGGCCATCAGCCGCAGCCGCGAATACGAGGCCGACCGCGTGGGCGCCGAGATCGCGGGCGATCCCCAGGCCCTGGCCAGCGCCCTGCAGAAGATCGAGGCCTACGCCAAGCGGATCCACAATCCGACGGCCGAACGCAATCCGGCCTCGGGCCAGTTGTTCATCATCAATCCGCTGGCGGGCCGCGGCGCGGACAATCTGTTCTCAACCCACCCGGCGACCGGCAACCGTGTCCGCGCCCTGATGGAGCTGGGCGCCAGGATGGGCATCAAGCCGCGCGTGGTCCAACCCGCGCCAGAGCCGACCCAGCCTCGCCCCGCCGCCGGTTTCGCCGCCAGCACGACCGGCGTGCCGACGACGCCACCGGCGCCCCGAGGCCCCTGGGGCTGAGGCCAAGTCGGCGCTCGGGGCCGATGCCCAAGATCGTCATTCCGGGGCGTCCGAAGGACGAACCCGGAACCCAGGGGGCTGGCGCTAGCCTTGAAAGGCTTCCAGCATCACGACCGCGGCCCTGGGTTCCGGGTTCTTCGCTGCGCTCAGCCCCGGAATGACGCCGCTGGGCTGAGCGCAGTTCCCAATGGAGTCCCCCTCTGACCGGGACGGTTCGCCACACCTGACAGGTTTGCGAAAACCCGCGTCATCACGTCAGATGCCGGCCTTGATGAATCAAAGGGCTGTTTTCTGAATGTCGCGTCTGCTCGCCTTTGTCTCCGCCGCCGCTCTTCTGGCCACGCCCGCCATGGCCCAGTCCGTGGACCGGGTCGCCGTCAACGGCATCATCGACCAGGGGCTGAACCACAGTCAGGTGATGCAGAACGCCGCCTATCTGACCGACCGGATCGGCGGACGGATGACCAACTCGCCGCAGATGCGTCAGGCCGAACAGTGGGCGCAGGCGCAGTTCCGCAGCTATGGCCTGTCCAATGTCCGGGCCGAGGGGTTCGAGTTCGGCCGCGGCTGGTCCATCGTTCGCTCCAGCGCCCGGATGACGGCGCCCCGTCCGCTGGATCTGCGCGCCATTCCCGTGGCCTGGACTCCCTCGACCAACGGAACCATCAGCGCGGGCGTGATCGTGGCCCCCCTGTCCAAGGTCGAGGACTTCGACAAATGGCGCGGCAAGCTGTCGGGCAAGATCGTCATGGTGTCCCTGCCCGGCACAGGGTCGGAACCGACTGAACCCGCCTTCCGCCGCCTGACCGCCGCCGACCTGGCCGACCGCAACACCTACGTCCAGCCGCAGTATTCGCCCGAGGCCATCCGCAAGTCGCTGGAGACCGCCGACTTCGCCTCGAAACTGGACGCCTTCCTGGTCGAACAGGGCGCGCTGGCGTGGGTCCGCATCTCCCAGCGGGATGGCGGACTGCTGCATGGCACGGGCTACACCTATCAGGTCGGCGCCACCCCCAGGCTGGCGGGGATGGAGCTGGCGGCCGAGGATTATCGCCGTCTGGCGCGTCTGGCCCTGACCGATGCGCCGCCGACGCTGGAGCTGAACAGCGAGGTCCGCTTCCACGACGAGGACGTCAACGCCTACAACATCCTGGCCGACATCCCCGGCACGGCGCGCGGGACCGAATACGTCATGGCCGGCGCCCATCTGGACAGCTGGGTCGCCTCCGACGGCGCCGTGGACAATGCGGCGGGCAGCGCCGTGGTCATGGAGGCGGCGCGCATCCTGAAGACCCTGGGCGTCCAGCCCAAACGCACCATCCGTTTCGCCCTGTGGAACGGCGAGGAGCAGGGCATCCTCGGCTCTCTGGCCTATGTCGACCAGCATCTGGCGACGCGCGCGCCGTCGAACGACCCGGCCCTGGCCAATCTGCCGGACAACCGCACCTGGCGCAGCCGCTGGCCGGTCCAGCCGCGCGCGGGCCATCGCGATCTGGTCGCCTATTTCAATCTGGACAACGGCTCGGGCAAGATCAGGGGCATCAACGCCGAGGGCAATGTCGCCGCCGCCCCGATCTTCCAG
Organism: uncultured Brevundimonas sp.; assembly: GCA_963522565.1. GTDB lineage: Bacteria > Pseudomonadota > Alphaproteobacteria > Caulobacterales > Caulobacteraceae > Brevundimonas. The sequence goes on from CAUQZC010000015.1 coordinate 77,687, forward strand.
GAATGGCTGGCCCCCTTCGCCAGCATGGGCGCGACCACCGTGTCCCTGCGTCCGTCCGGCGGCACCGACCACGTCTATATGCAGACCGTCGGCATTCCCGGCTATCAGTTCATCCAGGACCCGCTCGACTATTCCAGCCGCCTGCACCACACCAGCATCGACAGCTATGACCACCTGAAGGCCGAAGATCTGCGTCAGGCGGCCATCATCCTGGCCAGCTTCCTGCTGAACGCCGCCAACCGCGACGCCCCCCTGCCCCGGATGCCTCTGCCGACCCAGCCGACGCCCAGCGATCCGTTCGAATACCGGGCGGACTGAGGCGTAGCCGCACTGAACGTCATTCCGGGGCGCCCATCGGGCGAACCCGGACCCAAAGGGCGACGCGTAGCAGTCAACCCAGGAGGATGGCGTCGCCCTGGACGCGGTTCAGAGCGAGCGGGTGGTCCTGGGTTCCGGGTTCCTCGCTTCGCTCGGCCCCGGAATGACGGTTTAGGCGTTCGCCCGCTCCACGCACATGGCGACGCCCATGCCGCCGCCGATGCACAGGGTCGCCAGACCCTTCTTCGCGCCCGACCGCTTCATCTCGAACAGAAGGGTCGTCAGGATGCGCGCGCCCGAGGCGCCGATGGGGTGGCCGATGGCGATGGCGCCGCCGTTGACGTTGACCTTGGCTGGATCGAGACCCAGCTCCTTGACCACGCACAGGCTCTGGGCGGCGAAGGCTTCGTTGGATTCGACCAGATCAAGATCGGCGACGCTCCAGCCCGCCTTCTCCAGCGCCTTCTTCGACGCGGGGATCGGCCCCGTGCCCATGATCGACGGATCGACGCCGGCGGTGGCGTAGGAGGCGATGCGGGCCAGCGGCTCCAGCCCGCGCGCCCTGGCCTCATCCGCGCTCATCAGCACCAGGGCGGCGGCGCCGTCGTTCAGGCCGGACGCATTGGCGGCGGTGACGCTGCCGTCCCTGGTGAAGGCGGGGCGCAGCTTCTGCATGGCCTCGAGGGTCGCGCCGTGACGGATGTATTCGTCCTGATCGACGGTGACGTCGCCCTTCCGGCCGGGGATGACGACCGGAACGATCTCATCGGCGAACCTGCCCGCCTTCTGGGCCGCCTCGGCCTTGTGCTGGCTGGCGACGGCGAACTCATCCTGGGCTTCGCGGCTGATCGCCCATTTCTCGGCGATGTTCTCGGCGGTCTGACCCATGTGATAGCCGTTGAAGGCGTCCCACAGGCCATCCTTGATCATGGTGTCGACAAAGGCCACGTCGCCCATCTTGTGACCGGCGCGCAGCTGTTGGGCGTGCGGCGCCTGGCTCATGCTTTCCTGACCGCCCGCGACGACGATCTTCGCATCCCCCAGCGCGATCTGCTGGGCGGCGATGGCCACGGCGCGCAGGCCCGAGCCGCAGATCTGATTCAGGCTCCAGGCGGCGGCTTCCTTCCTGACGCCTGCGCCCACGGCGGCCTGACGTGCAGGGCCTTGGCCGGCAGCAGCCTGCAGCACATGGCCCAGGATCACCTCGTCCACCTCATCGCCCGACACCCTGGCGCGCTCCAGCGCCGCCTTGATGGCGATCTCGCCCAGCTTGGATGCGGGCAGCGAGGCCAGCCCCCCCAGGAATGAACCGACCGGCGTGCGTGCGGCGGAGACGATGACCACTTCAGTCATGGGATTTCACTTTCTGAAGAATAACTGTGCGTGGCCGTTTTGCCGCATTGCGAAGACTTCGTCACCTGCGGCGACGCGGGCAAGTGCGGATTCAGCGGTTTTACACCCTGTCGGTGCATTCCTCGGGGAACGATAGAAGCGTCCAAGGGATTGAAACGGCCATGCTTGGCACGTTGAAACGCATCGTCACCCACGTCTGCACGCCGGACGAGCTGGACATGATCGAGCATTATCAGACGCGCGCCGAACGTCTGGCCGATCTGTGGGTCCATGTCGTCGGCCTGATGCTGGCGGCGGTCGGCGGCGTCATTCTGGCGGGGCTGGCGGGCGTCTATGCCGGGATCGGCGGGGTCATGGCCACGGCCATCTACGCCCTGTGTCTGGTCGGCATGCTGACGGCCTCGACCGTCTATAACTGGACCACGCCCTGCGCCGCGCGGCCGGTTCTGCGGCGTCTGGACGAGGCGGCCATATTCCTGATGATCGCGGGCAGCTACACCCCCTTCACGACCCAGCGGTTTGAAGGTCTGTGGTCGGTCGGCTTCACCGCCCTGATCTGGACCCTGGCCCTTGTCGGCGCGTCCGTGAAGCTGTTCGCGCCGCGCATTTCGGATCGGTTCTGGAGCGGCGTCTATGTCGTGTTCGGCTGGCTGGCGGTTGCGGCGCTGAAGCCGATGGTCGAGACGGTGCACCCCATCGCTCTGGCTCTGCTGGTCATCGGCGGCCTGATCTATACGGCGGGCGTCTTCGTCTTCATCAGTCCGCGCGTGAAGTTCCGCCGCGCCATCTGGCATGGGTTCGTGGTCACCGGCGCCAGCGTCCACTGGGCTGCGGTGCTGGTGGGCGTGGTCCTGGCCCCGGCGCTCAGCCACCAGGGCTGATCGACTAAACCGGCGCGCGAATCAGGCTGTTCACAGACATCCGGTCACATCCCCTTGTCCGCACTGGCGCTTCTGCTCACATAAGGGGATAGTGATGCGTTGCAACATCGCGAGAACAAGCGTGGCTGACGAAAAGACCAAGGGCGGGAAACCGGGCGATCCGGATGTGATCGTCATCAAGAAGTATGCGAACCGCAGGCTCTATAATACGCGCACCAGCGCCTATGTGACGCTTGAGGACCTCGCCGCCATGGTGCGCGAGGGGGCCGAGTTCGTCGTCTATGACGCCAAGTCCAATGACGACCTGACCCGTCAGATCCTGACGCAGATCATCTTCGAAGAAGAAAGCCGGGGCGAGGCCCTGCTGCCGGTGCAGTTCCTGCGCCAGCTGATCGGCTTTTACGGCGGCCAGATGCAGGGGGTCCTGCCCTCCTATCTGGAGATGTCGCTGGCGAACTTCAGCAAACAGCAGGAACAGTTCGCCAGCCAGATCGGCCGCGCCTTCGGCACAGGTTCCGGGGCCGCCCTGATGGAAGAGGCGGCCCGCACCAACATGGCCATGTTCGAACGGGCCATGCAGATGTTCCCCGGCTTCGGCTTCACGCGCCCGGAGCCGACGGCGTCCCCCGCCCCGACCTCTGGCGAACCCGAACCCGCGGCGAACAAGCCTGAAGCCTCTGACGGTCTGGACGAGATGCGGCGTCAGATGGATGAGATGCGCGCCCAGATCGAAAAGCTTGCGGGCGCCAAGCCTGGGCCGAAATGACGGACCCCATCCGCGCTGTCGGCGGCCTCGAACCCTTGGATCGCCGCGAAGGCGAACGCCGGGAGCGTGAAAGGCGCAAGGCCATCCTGCAGGATGCGCCCGACACCGCCGCCGACAGACCGGATGGGGACGCCGCCGCTGGCGCGAAAAGCCCGGCAAGAGCTGCCGTCCTCCCGGCGCCTGAACCCGGCGCCGCCGCCTTTGTCGCACAGCAGATGGGTCAGTCGGGCCAGAAGCGCGGCCTGCGTGGCGGGGCGCCCGTGCTGGATGCGGCCCGCTCCGCCTATCTGGAAACCGAATATTCAGGGGCCGCCGAACGCCGCCCCCGCGCCGGACGCACGACCAGGACCGAAATCTGAACCGGCGGCATGGTGTTTGCTGAAGGAAAGGCTCAACGCCTTTTCTGGATCAGCCCATGCCCGCCGCTTTCAGCATCGCCGCCAAGGTTTTCGACGTCGCCGTCGTGGCCCTGATCTTCACGGCATTCTCATAAGGCCTGCCGCGCCTCGCGCTGCTTGAGGCCGTTGCCCATCCTTCCGTCGTCTCAATGCCCGCCGAAGTCGAAGTCCTTGCGCGACGAGATGATGGTCACGATGAACCCGGCCAGAACGTCCAGCAGGATCATCACCACGATCAGGAAGAAGGTCGAGGTCGCAAAGCCACGCAGCAGCAGGAACTCGATCAGCACCGCGATGAACAGCACCATCGACAGGGCGTGATTGATGATGGCGACCTTCTGGCTGGATGTCGATTTGATCAGCTCAAAGAACAGCAGAACCAGACCCAGCAGCAGGATCAGATCACCCGTCCCCACATTCCACAGCGCGCCTGACGTCATAGGAATCGAGAACAGCGGATCACGCAGGATGGCGTCCGCCTCGGCCATGCCCCCCGTGCTCGACCCGCCGAACAGCACGACGATGTTGTAGAGCACCACCGGGATCAGCAGCAGGGGAATGGCGATCAGCATGATGGGTCCTTCTCAGGCGGGATGACCCCGCACCCCGCCCGTCGTTTTAGATAGCGCCGTTTCGCCCAGTCCGCCAAGCACGGGCGGACGACCGGCTTCAGACTTTTGGAAAACCGCCCGCGCGGCTCAGGGCTGAGGGCGCGGGCCTGCCGATGGCCTCGCCGATCCAGCGCGCCGTGGCGATCAGGGCGTCCAGATCATAGCCGGTCTGATAGCCGCCCCGCTCCAGCATATAGACCAGGTCCTCGGTGGCGATATTGCCCGTGGCGCCGGGCGCGAACGGACAGCCGCCAATCCCGCCGACCGAGGCGTCCAGCACGCTGATTCCCGCCTCGACCCCCGCATAGGCGTTGGCCAGGCCGGTGTTGCGGGTGTCGTGGAAATGCAGACGCAGAACCGCATCGGGCGCTGCTTTCCTGGCCGCCTCGACCACCCGCGTCACCGCCCAGGGATCGGCGACCCCTATGGTGTCGGCCAGCCCGATCTCGCTGACGCCCAGCTCGGCCAACACCCCGACCTGTTCGGCGATCCGGTCGACCGGGACCTCTCCATCGAACGGGCAGCCCCAGACGCAGGAGATCATGGCCGTCAGGGACGGCGCGCCCTCTGACGCCTCGGCGTTGTGCCGACGTGCGACGATCTCGGCCACCATCGCCTGCTGCTGTTTCGCGGTCAGGCCGGTGTTCTTCAGACCGAAGCCGTCCGTCGCCGAGATCGAGACATTGACCTCGTCCACCCCCGTCGCCAGCGCCCGGTCATAACCCTTGGCGTTCAGAACCAGACCGATGCGGCTGCGTCCCGCCTGATGCGGCAGGGCGGTCATCACCTCTTCTGCGCCCGCCATCTGCGGCACATATTTCGGATGAACGAAGGAGACGGCCTCGATCCGTCGTGCGCCTGCATCCTCCAGTCGACGAACGAAATCGACGCGGACGTCGGGCGCCAGCACCGTCTTCTCGTTCTGCAGCCCGTCGCGCGGACCGACCTCGACGATCTGGATAAAGCGGCTCATTGCGCCGACTCCGTCGCGCCGCGCGTGCGTGGCGGGGGGGCATAGACGGTCAGGCTGACATCATCGCCCGACGAATAGTTGTGGCCATTGACCACCCCGACCGCCCGACCCGACACGCCCAGTCGGCCCGCCGCCGCGCGGAAGGCGTCGGCGTCATGGGCCTCGACGATGGCGGGACGCCCCTCAGCCAAGGCCTCGGCCGCCCCCTCGCCGTCCGTCAGTTCGGTGTCTCGCCCTGTCAGGAAGACGAAACTGGGTTCATGGAAGCCCGTGATGGCCACAGGCCCCGGCGTGCGGCCCTGTCGGGGGTGAAGATCAGCCGCCTCCAGCGTCCGCTCCAGCTGCGGCGCGATGGCCAGCGGGCGCAGTTGTCGGATCGTGCCCGCCAGGGACGCGTGGCCCACGACGCCGAAGGCCAGGGACAGGGTCAGGGCCGCGACCGGCGCCTTGTTCAACAACAGGAAGGCCCCGATGGCCGCCGCCGCCAGCGTCGTCACAACCGTCACCGCCGCCCAGGTCTGCGCCGTCGAGGTGCCGTAAACCGTCAACCCATAGACGGTGATGCCGATCACCAGCACCGCGGCGAACACCGCAAGCACTGCGCCGGCGATGCGCGAGACCTTGCCGATCGGCCGCGCCAGCGCCGCCGCCGCCAGCAGGGCCAGCGCCCCAAAGGTCGGCAGGGTGTAGTGCCACAGCTTGGTCGGGGCCAGCTCGAACATCAGCCAGCCGGGAACCAGCCAGCAGACCAGGAACCGGATCGCCGGTTCCGCGCGGCGGCTCCACCCCGTCGAGACGGCGGCAGGCAGCAACAGGGTCGCGGGGAAGAACAGCAGGGGCGCCAGCAACAGGTACATGCCGGGGAAGCCCGAATGGCTTTCGTGCGCGCCGGCAATCTTGGGCGCCAGGTCGCCGCCGATGGCCTCGCGCCAGAAGCCGCCGTCCGTGGCGATGGTGATGGCGATGGCCCACGGCCCCACCATCAGGGCGACCAGCGGCAGGCCCCAGCCCCACCCCAGACGCGCCAGCCATTTTATGTTTCGATCCCAGATCGACAGGGCGATGACGGCCAGGGCGATGACCAGAAACCCGATCGGACCCTTGATCAGGATCGACAGGCCCAGCCCGGCCCAGAACAGGAACTTATGCAGCCGAACCGGCTTCTCGCCCGCACGGGTCGCCATATAGATGCGCGCCAGCGCCGCCATGGCCAGGGTCGTGGCCCCGCACAGCATGGCGTCGGTCTTGGCGATCCCCGCCTCGGACGACAGCAGGAAGGTGGTCCCCATGATGGCCCCGGCCAGGAAGCCGACCCTTGCGCCGAACAACGCCGACCCGGCCCAGGCCACGGCCCAGGCCGCCAGCATCGCCCCCAGCAGCGACGGGATGCGGTAAGGCGCGATGTCACGATCCTCGACATCCGATGTCATGGCGACGGCCGCCGCCTGCAGCCAGTAGATGCCGACCGGCTTCTTCCAGCGCGGCTCGTCCTGGAAACGGATGTCCACATAGTCGCGGCTTTCCAGCATCTGGGCCGTGGCTTGCGCGAATCGGCTCTCGTCGCGGTCCAGAGGCGGCATCAGCAAGAGACTGGGCAAACCGGCGACAAGCGTCAGCAGGGCCGCAAACAAGGGTCCACGCCAACCGGCGACATGGCGATCAAGATCAAACGTCTTCATCCTGCCTCCTTACACGCAGGCCGCACAGTCGTCAGCCGTCTCCCCTAAGCGACGCATCTCGGCTATGGAGCGGCCATGACCGTTGAATCCGCGCCAGACATCTCCGTCGTCGTTCCCGTCCATGACGAATCCGGGGCCGCCGTCCCCCTGGCGCGTGAAATCGCCGAAGCCTTCATGGGCCGGTCCTTCGAGATGATCTTCGTCGATGACGCCAGCCGCGACACGACCCTGGCCGAACTGAAGGCCGTCATGCCGGAACTGCCGATGCTGCGGGTGCTTGCGCATGGGTCCAATGCGGGTCAGAGCCGGGCCGTGCGCACCGGGGTGCTCGCCGCGCGCGGCGGCGTCATCGTCACCCTGGACGGGGACGGACAGAACCCGCCGATCGACGCGCCCCGCCTGGTTGACGCCCTGCTCGCCGCCCCCGCCGATGTCGCTCTGGTCGGCGGCCGCCGCGCCAAGCGTCAGGACAGTACGGCCAAACGCCAGGCCTCGCTGTGGGCCAACCGCATCCGCAAGCGGCTGCTGGACGACGACGCCGACGACACGGGCTGCGGCCTCAAGGCGTTCCGTCGCGACGTTTTCCTGCGCCTTCCCTATTTCGACCACATCCATCGCTATCTGCCCGCCCTTGTGATCCGCGAAGGCTACCGGAACCAGTATCTGGATGTCGGACATCGCCACCGCGAGACAGGACGCTCGAAATACACCAACTGGGGACGGCTGCGCGCCTCCCTGTCCGATCTCCTGGGCGTGATCTGGCTGAAGTCGCGTGCGCGCAAGCCCGGCGCTGTCAGCGAGTTTTGATTTAATACCGCCCCGGGATGGCCGGCGCACAACGTAAAAGCGAACCCCCAGACCTTCAGGAACAACGCCGCCGCGCCTATTTCTTCTGTAGCATCAAGGCCACGGTGTAATTTCAGAGTGTTCAGCACACGCCTTTGCCGCTCGACCTTCCAAGGCTCGACTGATATGAGCCACTATTAGGCGGTTTTCCCGTCGCATTTTTATCAACAAGGCGGAGGGATACCCCCAATGCGTATGAAGACTTTTGTGCTGGCCTCCAGCGCAGCAGCCGCCATGGCCCTTTCGGCCGGCGCGGCTTCGGCGGAACCCAACGGCTGGTATGGCGCAATCGACGCTGGCTACAAGTTCGACCACGACATCA
>CAUQZC010000016.1:0-77820 GCA_963522565.1 uncultured Brevundimonas sp.
AACCTTCGTCGAAACGGTATTTCTAAAACCAAACTCCGGGCGAAGGCCCGGCGCCTCGCCAAGCCCTCCATCGGGCCTTCCCTAACTTCGCCGCGAAAGCAGCGGAGCCAAAGGCGTTAGGAACGAGGATGACGACGAATCGGCCTAGCCGATCAGAGCGCGGGCCGCGGCGCGCGCCTCATCGGTGATTTCCGCGCCCGACAGCATACGCGCGATCTCTTCCTGACGTCGCGCATCGTCCAGCGCCACGACCGTGGTGGTGGTCAGGCCGTCGCGGTCGGCCTTCATCACCTTCCAGTGAGCATGACCGCGCGAGGCGACCTGCGGGCTGTGGGTGACGACCAGAACCTGTGCGCCGTTCGACAGGCGTTTCAGGCGCGACCCCACCGCCTCGGCCACGGCGCCGCCGACGCCCTGATCCACCTCGTCGAAGATCATGACGGGCTGGTGCATGTCTTCCCGGCTGGCCAGCGCCGCCTTCATGGCCAGAGCAAAGCGCGCCAGTTCGCCGCCAGAGGCGATGGCGTCCAGCGGGCCGAAATCGGTTCCCGCGTTGGTGGCGATCTGGAAGCGGATGGTCTCGACGCCGTCCGGCCCGCGCCGACCCTCGATGGGCTCCAGCGCCACGCGGAACCGCGCCCGCTCCAGCTTCAGCGGCCCCAGTTCGCCCATGACGGCGGCGGTCAGGCGCTCGGCGGCGGCCTCGCGCGCCGAGGTCAGGAAGGTGGCGGCCAGATCATAGGCTTCAGCCGCCAGGGCTGCTTCGCGTCCAACGTTGGTCAGGGCCTCCTCGCCGTCCTCGATCAGACGCAACTGCTCACGCAGGCGGATGCGCAGGCTGGGCAGGGCGTCGACCGTGGTGTTCAGCTTGCGGGCGGCGGCGCGCAGGGCGAACAGCCGCTCTTCCGCCTTGTCCAGACGCCCCGGCTCATAGTCGAAGGCGTCGGCGGCGGCGTCCACGGCGGCGACAGCCTCGGCTGCCTCGACCATGGTGCGGTCAATGGCGTCCACGGCGGCGGACAGTTTCAGGATGACGGGGTGATCGCCCTCGGCGCCCGCCTGCCCTGCCCGCTGGCGCGCGTGTTCGACGGCGCGCAGGGCGGCGCCCAGTTTCTGGCTCAGCTTGTCGCCGCCCAACTGGGTGCGGGCGTCCGCCAGATCGGCGATGGCCTTTTCCGCCGCGCCCAGCAGGGCGCGTTCGCCCGCCAGCTCGGTTTCCTCGTCGGCGCGGGGGTCCAGCGCATCCAGCTCGGACAGATTCAGGCTGATCTCTTCAAGACGCGCGGCCGCATCCGCCGCCTGCGCCTTCAGCTCCGCCAGCCGCGCTTCCGCCGCCTTCAACTTTGCCGAGGCGGCTGCGACCGCGGACAACTGCGGCTGAAGCCCGCCATAGGCGTCCAGCAGGCCCCGATGATTGCGCCAGTCCAGCAGACCCACCGTCTCATGCTGGCCATGCACCTCGACCAGAGCCGCGCCGATCTCGCGCAGGGCGGTGACGCCCGCCGCCTGATCGTTGACATAGGCGCGGCTGCGGCCGTCGGCGGACAGAATCCGGCGCAGGATCAAGTCTTCGCCGGGTTGGACCTCAAATCCCTTGTCGGCGATCAGGGCCAGCAGATCGGGATCATCGGGCGCGCTGAATACGGCGGTGGCGACGGCCTGTTTGGCGCCGGACCGCACAAGGCCCGCATCGCCTCGCCCGCCCAACGCCAAACCCAGGGCGTCGAGAATGATCGACTTTCCCGCTCCCGTCTCGCCGGTCAGGACGGTCAGGCCGCTGTCGACGTCGAGGTCGAGCACGTCGACCAGAACGACATCGCGTATGGAAAGGGCGGTCAGCATGAGGTCAGCAGCCGGCGGAACGAATCAGGATCACGACCGGCAGAATCGAGAGATGCGCGGGGATGCACAAGGGTGTTCCCCGCAACAGGCTCGACGAAGTTCAACTCAGCCCGGAATGAGACGGCGCAGCCAGCTCTCACGCTTGCCTTCCGGCGCCTTGTCCGGCGACTGGCCGTTTTCGGTCAGCAGGGCGTAGGCTTCGGCGTACCAGGGGCTCCCCGGATAGTTGTAGCCCAGGACCGCGCCATTACGGGTCGCTTCCTCCTTCAGGCCCAGGATCAGGTTGACCTCGACCAGACGATAGAGAGCTTCCGGGGTGTGCGAGGTTCGCTGGAAGTCCGGGTTGGTGATGACGGCCTTGTAGCGGTTCAGCGCGGCCAGGGGCTGGTTGTTGCGCTGATAATAGCGGCCGATGTTCATTTCCTTGCCGGCCAACTGGTCATTGACCATGTCGATCTTGATCGCGGCGTCGCTGGCGAAAGGCGTGCCGGGATAGCGTCGCGCCACGTCGCGCAAACCCGTCAGGGCGGCGTTGGCGTAGCCCTGATCCCGGCCCACGTCCGTGATCTGTTCGAAGTTGCACACGGCCTTCATGTAGAAGGCGTAGGCCGCCGACGGGTTGCCGGGGAACAGGGCGATGAAACGGTCAGCCGCCGCAATGGCGTCGGCGTAGTTGTTGTTCTGATAATAGGCGTACACCTGCATCAGGATCGAACGACGCGCCCAGTCCGAATAGGGGTGCTGGCGTTCCACCTCCTGGAAATAGTCAACCGCATCGCTCCAGCGGTGCTGCTGCAGGCGCTGATAGCCCGTGTTGTAGAGCGCCTCGACCGGGCGTTCTTCATAGGCCAGGCGCGGCTTGGCCTTGCCCGCGCAACCGGAAATCGTCATCGCGGCGACGGCGACGGCCATCAGGACCATGCCGGAACGGAACTTGGATGCGAACAAAGACGACCCCATAGACGTGCGGACGAAGGTGCAAGGCACCCATTGGAAGACTGATCCGGCGTTCTCTAGCATCCGCTTTCAGGCTGCGCCATGCCGAGGAAATGTCGTTCCCCAGCTTGCCCCGCCCGTAGTCGCTGCTAAAGAGCGCGCCAACCGACATCCGTTCATGGGGGTCGGATGACGGCGAAAGGATGACCGGCCGATGAAGCTGCTCTCAGGCAACTCTAACCGCGCACTCTCCCAGGCCATCGCCGACCACCTGGATATGCCGCTGACCAAGGCCCAGGTGAAACGGTTCGCCGACAACGAGGTCTTCACCGTCATCGAGGAGAACGTCCGCGGCGAAGACGTCTTCATCCTTCAGTCGACCAGCTATCCCGCCAACGACAATCTGATGGAGCTGCTGATCATCACCGACGCCCTGGTGCGTGCGTCGGCCAAACGGATCACAGCCGTCGTCCCCTATTTCGGCTATGCCCGTCAGGACCGAAAAACCGGCGGCCGCACGCCGATTTCGGCCAAGCTGGTCGCCAACATGATCACGCGCGCCGGCGCCGACCGGGTGCTGACGATGGATCTGCACGCGGGCCAGATCCAGGGCTTCTTCGACATTCCCACCGACAATCTGGTGGCGACGCCCGTTCTGGCTCAGGACATCAAGGACAATTACCAGCGCGGCAATCTGATGATTGTCTCGCCTGATGTCGGCGGCGTCGTCCGCGCCCGCTCGCTGGCCAGCCGCCTGGACGTGGATCTGGCCATCGTCGACAAGCGCCGTCCCAAGGCGGGCGAAAGCGAGGTCATGAACATCATCGGTGACGTGTCAGGCCGCCACTGCATCCTGTTCGATGACATCGTCGATTCTGGCGGCACCCTGGTGAACGCCGCCAAGGCTCTGATTGAACAGGGCGCGACCGAGGTGTCGGCCTACATCAGCCATGGCGTTCTGTCGGGCCCGGCCGTGCAGCGCATCACCGACGGACCGCTCAAGGAACTGGTGATCACCGACTCCATCGAGCAACCCCACGAAGTTTTGAACTGCTCGAAAATCCGCACGGTTTCGGTGGCTCCGCTGATTGGCGAGGCTATCCGACGGATAGCGAACGAAGAATCCGTCTCCAAGCTTTTCGATTAACCTTCGGATAACCATAGGGCCCGCCTTATAAACGCCAATAGTGTTGGCGCTTTTTGCGCGCGTAATCGCCTGAGGATGTCTTCATGAAACCGGCCCTGATAAGCCGCAGCCTTTCTGCGGCTGCTCTCGCCGTCACGGTTCTTCTTGCAAGCTGCGAGAGCGGACCCTCCAAGGCTGAGCTGGAAGCCCAACGTCTGGCGGCGGAGCTGGCCGCGCGGCAACCCCCGCCGATTTCTCTGAATCAGAGCGTTGCGGACGCGGCCTCCATCTATGTCGCCTTCCTGCGTCAGGCGCAGACGATCCAGCCCGGCGGCTTCGCCAGTGCAGACGCCATCCAGGCCGAAATCCGCAAGGGCGCATCCTATGAGCCGGAAGAGCTGTCGCGCGGCCTGATCGCCTATGGTTCGATCATCGCCCTGCAGTCGCCCGAGTTCGTCGCGGGCGTGCGTCAGTTCGCCGTCGATCCCGTCCAGCGCCAGCAGGTGATCGCCCAGATCGTCGCTGACCCCGCCTATGCCGCCAGCCTCCCCGGCGCAGATGCGGCGGCGGGCCTTGTCACCGCTGCAATCAACAACGACGCCGTGGCCATGCGCGCCATCGCCGACGGCATCGAGCAGGACGCCTATACGATCCAGGAACGCCGCGACCCGCGCCGCCGCTGGGCCGTCACGCCCATCGCCAACCGCGAAGTCCGTCTGGAAGGCGCCAAGACCCTGTCGGCCGTGGACATGCTGCCTTCCGCCAGCGAGGCCGCCAGCCTGTTCACCGCCGCCAACACGGGCACAGGCCTGACGGTCGAACCGTCGCGCAAGGCTCCGCCCTACACCCCCGCCCTGACCCGTTCGCTGGCCATCGCCGCCCTGGCCGCGCTGGGCGCCGCCGGCGACGAAGCCAAGGCCAACACCGACGCCCTCGTGTCCGAACCGAACAGCGAATTCTGCCTGAACATGTCCAAGCTGATGCTGTTCCAGTGCCTGGCCGCCTCGCGCCCCAGCTATGAGGACATGTTCTGCCTGGGCCGCCACGTCGCCCGCGATCTGTCCAGCTGCGCCACCCAGGCCGTCTATGCGCCGATCATCACGGTCGGTGATCCGACGGCGACGCGGACGCCTGCGCCGGGCAACTAAGCCGCCAAGCGAGGCGATCGACACTCACGCCTGGATCGTCATTCCGGGGCTGAGATGAAGCCAGACAGGACAAGGCCCGCCCCGAACGATCGGAGCGGGCCTTTTTTAATCATCGGACTATTCGTAACCGTGGGCGGCTTCGTTGATCACTTGTGACGGCATGGACGAGAAGTCCACGGCGACCGGCGTGGCGGTTTTGGCCTGATAGGTGCGGAGCACGTGCGTCAGACGGCGGCGCACCTCTCGCTCCGCCTCGCTCCCCCCATCCAACGCCAGGGGCGCCAGGCAGAAGTCGATGATGGCCTCGGTACGGGTCAGCGGTTCCATTGCGGTTCCTTTCCTGATTAAGCCGCGGTGGTGAACTGGGCGGTCTCGGTCGAGTCCTTCAACGCCGTCGTCGAGGACGTGCCGTTGGAGATGACCGTGGCGACCTGGTCGAAATAGCCGGTGCCGACTTCGCGCTGGTGACGGGTGGCGGTGTAGCCGCGCGCCTCGTTGGCGAACTCGCGCTGCTGCAGCTCCGAATAGGCCGCCATGCCGTTGTCGCGATAACCGTCCGCCAGCTCGAACATCGAGTTGTTCAGGGCGTGGAAGCCGGCCAGGGTCACGAACTGGAACTTGTAGCCCATGGCCCCCAGTTCCCGCTGGAACTTGGCGATGGTGGCCTTGTCCAGCTTGGCTTCCCAGTTGAAAGACGGCGAGCAGTTGTAGGCCATCAGCTTGCCCGGATGCTTCTTCTGGATCGCCTCGGCGAACTTCCTGGCGTCGTTCAGATCCGGGTGGCTGGTCTCCCACCACAACAGATCGGCGATGTTGGCGTAGGACAGACCGCGCGCGATGCAGTGGTCCAGACCCGTGCCCTCCTTCAGGCGGAAGAAGCCTTCGGGGGTGCGGTTCTCGCGGTCGATGAAGGGCTGGTCGCGCTCGTCGATGTCCGAGGTGATCAGTTGGGCCGATTCGGCGTCGGTGCGGGCGACCGTGATGGTCGGCGTGCCCATGACGTCGGCGGCCAGACGTGCAGCGACCAGATTGCGTTCATGCGCCTGGGTCGGGATCAGGACCTTGCCGCCCAGGTGTCCGCACTTCTTCTCGGACGCAAGCTGATCCTCGAAGTGGACGCCCGCGGCGCCCGCCTCGATGAAGGCCTTCATGATCTCGAAGCTGTTCAACGGCCCGCCGAAACCGGCCTCGGCGTCGGCGACGATGGGCGCGAACCAGTCACGCTTGGCGCCGCCCTCGGCGTGCTCGATCTGGTCGGCGCGCTGCAGGGTGCGGTTGATGCGGCGGCACAGTTCCGGCGCGGCGTTGGCCGGATACAGCGATTGGTCCGGATACATGGCGCCCGCCGTATTGCCGTCCGCCGCGACCTGCCAGCCCGACAGATAGATGGCCTTCAGACCGGCGCGAACCATCTGCATCGCCTGATTGCCGGTGACGGCGCCCAGGGCGTTGATGAAGGGCTCGGTGTGCAGCAGCTCCCACAGGCGGTTCGCGCCGCGTTCGGCCAAGGTATGGGTGACGGGCACCGAGCCGCGCAGGCGCAGGACGTCTTCAGGGGTATAGGGGCGCTCGATGCCGTCGAAGCGGCCGGCGGGCGAAGGAACCAGATCGGCGAAGGTGGTCATGGTCGAACTCGTCTTTGGAAAGGCGCGGCCGCAGCCGCCGTCTCGGAGACAAGAACACGCTTGAGTCACGAATGACACAGACTCAGCGCCAAGATAGAAGTCACTTTGTCATATCATGACTTTGCAATAATAGTCACATTGTGACACCATGCCGCCATGGAGACATCCGCCGACCGCAAATTGTTCCTCGGCGCCAGGCTGAAACGGCTGCGACGCGACCTGTCGTTGACCCAGACGTCGATGGCGGCGGACCTGGGCGTTTCCCCTAGCTATCTCAACCACATAGAACGCAATCAGCGCCCCGTGTCGGCCCAGCTTCTGTTGCGTTTGGCCGACACATACGACGTCGATCTGCGCACCCTGAACCAAGGCAGCGGGGCGGATGAGGCGCGACTGACCGAAATCCTGACCGACCCCCTGTTCAAGGGATTGTCCGCTCCCCGCCACGAACTGGTGCAGTTGCTGGAGGAAGCGCCGAGCGTCGCCGACGCCCTGCTGCGTCTTTATCAGGCTTTCGACGACGGCCGCGCCAAGGCCCGTGCGGCCGCCGAGAACGGCGAGGGTCTGATTGAAACCAGTCCCGCCGAATGGGTGCGCGAATATATCCAGTCGCGAGGCAATCATTTCGCCGAACTGGATCAGATGGGAGAAGCGCTGGCGGATGCGCTGGCGGCGGACGCCCCCGTTCACGGCGACGGATTCGAACCGGCGGCCCGCCAGCGACTGGCGGCGAAACATGCGCTGGGCGTCCGCACCCTGCCCGCCGAGGTCATGGTGGAATGGACGCGGCGGTACGACCTGCATCGCCGCCGCCTGCTGCTGTCAGAGACGCTGGGACCATCTTCGCGCGCCTTCGCCATCGCCTATCAACTGGCCCTGGTCGAACACGGCCCCGCCCTGCACGCCATGGCGGAAACCTCAGGCGCGCCGGATGCGGCGACGCGGTCGTTGCTGAAGGTCGCCCTGACCAACACCCTGGCCGCCGCCATGCTGATGCCGTACGCCGCATTCCAGAAGACAGCGGAAGACACCGGCTACGACCTGAACCGCCTGCAGGCCCGGTTCGGCGTCAGCTATGAACAGGCGGCGCACCGACTGACCACCCTGTCGCGGCCGACGGCGCGTGGCGTGCCGTTTTTCCTGATGCGGGTCGATCAGGCGGGCAACATCTCCAAGCGGTATGCGGCGGGAGCCTTTCCGTTCTCACGCTTCGGCGGGGCCTGCCCGCGCTGGAGGCTGCACTCGGCCTTCCGCACGCCGGGCCGCATCGTCACCCAGATCATCGAGACCCCGGACGGCAATCGGTGGTTCACCTTCGCCCGCACGGTCGAGCGCCAGGGCCACGACGGCTTTGGCGAGAGCCATGACCTGGCCGTGGGGCTGGGCTGCGAACTGCGTCACGCCCCTCGCCTGGCCTACGCACGCGGCCTCGATCTGGACCAGCCGGAGGTGACGCCCATCGGCCCCGCATGCCGCCTGTGCCATCGCCACCCCTGCGCCGAACGCGCCGCCGCACCCATCGACCGCCCTCTGGCCGTCGACGACTGGTCCAAGTCCGTCAGCCCCTATCCGTTCGGCGCAGCCTGAAGGTCCAGCAGAGCCGACTCGACATCGGTCCGACTGAAATCATCGCCGACATAAAGCAAACGGCAGCCTCGCGATGACGCCAGTTGATAAGCGAAACAGTCGCCAAAGTTCAGACCTGCCGGATGCGCGCCCTTGCCCCACCGCCGATAAGCCTGCGCCACACCCAAGGCAGTCGTGGATGTGACAGCGACCTGCTCGAAACCCAACCCCTCGATCAGAGCCGCCATTTCGTCACCCAAGCCGCGTCGGTCGGCGACAATCAAGGCTTCGGCGGTTGTGCCAGCCGAAATGACCAGATGATCCGTCGCCTCAAGCGCCGCCACGCAGGCGTCCGCCATGGGCTCATTCAACAGGACCGCCATCAACGCCGAAGTGTCGACGACAATCATTTCGGCAGGCCGTCGTCACCATAGAGAAAGTCCTGGCTGCGCGCCGCCGTCGCGCCAGCTTGCACCTTCTTGAGCGTGGACGCTCGAACCGCTTTGAAAAGGGCGCGACGAGCGGAGCGATCCGACCCCGCCCGCGTCGGGGTCAGCCGCACCGCCGGATGCCCATGACGTGTCAGGACAATCTCCTCGCCTGCCTCGGCCCTGCGAACCAGGTCCGTCAACTGCGCCTTGGCGTCACTCACGGAAACTTCCATTTCGCACCCAAAAGATTTTATGGACCACCATTTAGTCCAAAATCTCTTAACTTCAAGTCAAAACCACCCTGCCGTCCTCCATGCGGAAGGCGACGCCGGTGCGTTCGAACAGGCGGGCGATGATGGCGTCGGGGTTGGCGGCGCCCTGGTCCAGCAGTCTTTCGATATCCAGACGCAGGGTCGGATCGCCCGACACCCGCGTCAGGGCCGACAACCATTCTTCACGTGTCAGCACTTCGTCCGCGCGATTGGCGTCAATCAGCGGCCGCAGGAAGTCGAGCCAGTCGCCGCCGGTGCGCTTCTTTTGCGCGCCTTCCGCCGCCATCGCGAACACGGCGCCGCAAGCGTAATAGGCGCGGTGTTCGCCGCGAGACCCCGCGTCGGCGACGCCCCTGTTGACAGTCAGGGCGGCGCAATCCTTGATCTCGTTCTGCAATTCGCTGCGGACGTCAAAGCCGGGATCGAACGCCTGCAAGGCCCGCACCGCCATCAGGTCGGCGCCGCCTTCGGTGATCCACATGTCGCGCGCGGTTTCATAGCGCACCGTCTGGCCCAACCAGAAATGCGCGCTCTCATGGCCGATGAACCAGCGCGACCGCTCCAGCACCGGCTTGCTGGGCTGCAGCACGCCGGCGCCTTCGAACCGCATGACGATCAGGGCAGGAAGAGCGCTGCCGGCCATGCTGGTCATCCGCTCGGTCGGGCCGTTCCAGCCGACCATGACCACCGGGGTCTCGTTCCCATCGCCAGAGACGCCGAGACGGCGCTTGTAATAGTCGCCCACGCGCGGGGCGAAGCTGCGGATCTCCTGTCCGATCCACGGCGGCAGATTGGGGTCCATGACGGTCGACAGGCCTTCGCCCCGCGTCACCGTGGCCTGCCCCATCAGCACATAGGATTGCTCGGTCGTTGTCGTCAGGTTGGCGCGACGCTCGCCCTTGAACAGCACAGGCCCGGACGTGTCGCGCCAGGTGACGGGCGACGGCCCCCCGTCCAGATCCACGCCGTTCAGATCGGAAGGCATGGCCGCCGCCTCGGCCGTCGAACCCAGGGCGAACACATCGAACTGTCGCGTCGGCAGGGCGACCGCCCCGTCCGAAAAGGTCATGGTGCGATAGGCCGCCTCCAGATCGACGGACCTGGGCCGAATGGTGAAACGGACATGGCGCGGCACAGGCCCGCCGTCCCGGCTGCGGATGATGTCATAGGCGCCGTGTCGTTCCATGACCACGCCGGGGGTGTCCACGGTCCACTGGGTCGGCCGCCACGGCTGGCGAGACCCCGTCATCAGCGCCGATTCCGTGAAGGCCCACACCGGCGCGTCGCGGGTGAAGACATAGTCCGCCGTCAGGATGTCGCCGTCGCGCGTCACCGTCACCGACGGTGCTGACCGCGCAGACGCCGTCTGCACGGCATAGGGCGTCGTCGACGTCGCCGCACAAGCCGCCAGCAAGGCGGCGGACGCCGCTAGGGTCGAGGCGGCGATCAACTTCAGGCGCACGGGTCGTCTCCAGACTGCAAGGCTTTCGGCCAGGATAGGCATGAGGATCGCGGCGTCAGCTTACCTTTCGGTCATGCTGGCGGCCACGCTCCGGCCTGGGCCTGTTCCAGAGCGCCTCCAGCCTGCGCCAGTTCCTCGGCCATGACCGCTTTCAGCCGATCGGGCGACAGGATCACCGCCTGCCGCCCCCAGGTGAACAGATGCCAGGCCAGTTCGCGCATCCCGGACGCCCGGAACCGCACGATGACCGCGCCGTCCGCCTGGTCCTCGAAACTCTGGGTCGGGTGCCAACGCCAGCTGCGCGCCTCGTCGGCGCCCTCGGGCGATATACGGATGGCCACATCCTCGATCTCGTCCTGATAGATGCCGAAGGACTGGCTGGCGAAGACGTTCAGGTCGAAATCGGCGGGAGGTGTCGCCACCCCCTCCTGCGGGGCGGCGCTGCTCATCCGATCCAGCCGGAAGGTCTGGATGCGGCCCGTCTCCCGGTCGGCGGCGACCAGATAGTTGGCGCGCCCGAACATGACGCCGCAGGGGGCGACGGATCGCCTGCGCGGCTCTGCCCCCGGTCGGGAATAGGTAAAGCCAAGCGGCTGTTGCGCCAGAACCGCGCCGCGAATGGCGGTCAACATCGCCTCGTCCGCCGATGGACGCGGCCCCGCCTGCACCGCGATGGTTTCGGCCCGCACCAGGGCCTCAAGATCGGGCGCCATCCGGTTCAGCGTCGTGGACCGCATCGCCGCCTTCAGCTTGCGCTCCAGCCCCTCAAGCGCCGCCGCCCGCGCAGGTTCGCCCGCCGCGCGCAGGGCGGACGCCGCCTTAGTCAGCTCCAGCATCTCGGTCGCCGTCGGCGCCTGTTCGAACGCCGACAGGCCGCCCCGGATGCGCCAGCGCTTGGTCGGCGGATCGGACACCTCCTCCACCTGTGGGAACAGCATCAGCACCGCGTCACGCATCCGTTCGGCGGTGCGGCGGCCCACGTTCATCTCACGCGCCATTTCGTCGATCGTCAGGCCCTCGGCGCTGGCCGCCATGCGCCGAGCCAGTTCGATCACCATCGCCGCCTTGTCGTGCCTCACGCCGTCACCCTGAATAATGCGTCCGATTTTGACGCAACACTGTCTCATAACCTCATCATCGACAAGAGGCGACCCGCTTCAGGAGATCATCACATGGCCCGCTTCCAACCTGCCCACGCCGTCAACACCAGCCGCTACATCATCGTGCCGTGCGAGGCCGATGGATCGTCAGATCTCGCCGTCATCTGGGACCGTCTGGAGGAGCAGGTGGTGGACGTCATCTCCGCCGCGGCCAGCAGCCGCTATTCGGACGAGGACGACCTGTGGGACGAAGGCCGCGCCGTCGCGGTCGAACCGGAATGGCGTATGGCGGCCTGAGTTCAGAGGGCCTTGGGCTTGGTCCAGCGGTCGATCATCCGCTGGGCCGGCTGTTCGACCAGCCGGTGCGCGAACACCGCCGCCACCACGATGAAGCCGAACATCACGATGGCGAACAGGTCGTTCAGCCAGACCGAGCCGAAGTCGATACGCCGCAGCGGCACCAGATCCAGCTTGCGCGCGACGATCATCATCACGGTCAGGATGAACATATGGACCATGTAGATGGCGAACGACCATCGCCCCAGGGTCACCAGCGCGGGATGGTCCAGCACCCGTGACAGGCCGCCGTCCTCGCCTGCAAAGACCCAGACCAATCCGACGAACACCAGGGTGACCGCCACCGTGACCGGCCCCTCGGCGTAGCCGATGAAGACGCAGGCGGCGATGACAGCGACAATCTCGACCCCGGTCGCGGCCATGCCCTTCAGGCGAGGCATGCGGGTCCACAACCCCTGCAGCAGGCACCCCAGGAAGAAGCCATAGACCGCCCTCGGCACGGCGAAATCATAGGTGGTGTTCATGAAGCGTTTGGCGCAGGTCAGCACCAGCAGCCCGCCGATGATCGCCAGCACCAGACCGATCCAGCGGAACCGCCTGGGCGCCGCCAGCACCAGACCGGCAAAGATCAGATAGCAGGCGACCTCGGCGCTCAAGGTCCAGGCTGGGCCGTTCCACGTCAGATACGGATGCACATGCCAAGCCTGGATCAGCAACAGGTTGGTGAAAATCGCCTCCACCGACCGATCCCGCGTGAAGGGTGAGGCCCCATCGAAATGAAACACCAGCCGCGCCAGCTCCAACCCGATGAAGGCCCCCAGCATCAGCACATGCAGCGGCCAGACCCGCCCCAGACGCCGCACCATGAACCGCCCGGCGTCGCGCCCGGTCTTCAGCCGCCCGGCGTAGGCATGGGCGATGACGAAGCCCGAAAGGACGAAGAAATAGTCGACGAACAGATACGAGTGCTGGATGAACCCCCAGTCCCGCCAGTGGCTGGCCACCGGCATATGGAACATCACGACCAGAACGGCGCAGACCCCGCGCAGAGAGTCCAAGGCTTCAAATCGGCGGGGCGCTGTCGTGTTCACGGCTGCGTGATAACGGGTCTGTAAGCCTCGCGATAGTGGCCTCTATTGCGGTGTGGAAACAGCGGCCGCGCGCGTCTCGTCAATCCGCCACTGGCCCTCGCGAAAATGGAAACGCGCCCCGCCTGTCCAGGGAGCCTTGGATAACGGATGGGTCGTCACGCCCGCGCCCATGACCTCATAAACGCCATCAGCGCGCAAAGGGACCGCAGGCGTCCTGACCGTGAACCCATCGGGCGCCTGACCATACACAACCCGGCGCAACATCACGCATTTGCGCCCCGCTGCTTCGATTGACCAAAGCGCAGCGTAAGCCCTGTCGGACCTCTCATAAACAGACAGATTGCGAACACAGGCGCGGCGGCCTTCATCGAACGTCACCTCGGGCCGGTCCAGCCCGCCCGTAATGCTCAGGTTCAGCATGGCCGAACAGGCTGACAGGGCCAGAACGCCGGTGACGGCGGCGACGGCGCCTGCCCCACCTCGCATCACAGCGACTTCACGATCCCTTCGACCATCTTCTTGGCGTCGGCGAACAGCATCATGGTGTTGTCGCGGAAGAACAGCTCGTTCTCCACGCCCGCATAGCCTGAACCCATGCCGCGCTTGATGAACAGGACGGTGCCGGCCTTTTCGACGTCCAGGATCGGCATGCCGTAGATGGCGCTGGTCGGGTCGGTCTTGGCGGCCGGGTTGGTCACGTCGTTGGCGCCGATGACGAAGGCGACGTCGGCGGTGGCGAACTCGGCGTTGATGTCCTCCAGCTCGAACACCTCGTCATAGGGGACGTTGGCCTCGGCCAGCAGCACGTTCATGTGGCCCGGCATCCGGCCCGCGACAGGGTGGATGGCGTACTTCACCTCGACACCCTCTTCCTTCAGCTTGTCGGCCATTTCGCGAAGGGCGTGCTGGGCCTGAGCCACCGCCATGCCGTAGCCGGGCACGATGATGACCTTGGAGGCGTTCTTCATGATGAAGGCCGCGTCCTCGGCCGAGCCCTGTTTGACCGGGCGCGTCTCCTTGGCCCCGCCGGGACCGGCCGCCGCGTCCCCGCCGCCGAACCCGCCCAGGATGACCGAGACGAAGCTGCGGTTCATGCCCTTGCACATGATGTAGGACAGGATTGCACCCGACGACCCGACCAGGGCGCCGGTGATGATCAGGGCGATGTTCTCCAGCGTGAAACCCAGGGCCGCCGCCGCCCAGCCTGAATAGGAGTTCAGCATCGACACCACGACCGGCATGTCGGCCCCGCCGATAGGGATGATCAGGGTCGCACCCAGGATCAATGCGATGGCGAACACGCCCCAGAAGGCCCAGGTCGCCGCGCCCGCCGTGCCGATCAGAATGCCGATCAGGAAGACCAGACCCAGGGCCAGGCCGACGTTGATCAGATGGCGTGCGGGCAGCAGGATCGGCGCACCGCTCATATTGCCATTCAGCTTGGCGAAGGCGATCACCGATCCAGTGAAGGTGATGGCGCCAATGGCGACGCCCAGCGACAGTTCGATGATCGACAGGGTCTTGATGCCCGCGCCGTCCGCCGACAGGATTCCAAAGGCCTCCGGCGCATAGATGGCGCCGATGGCGACCAGACAGGCGGCCATGCCGACCAGACTGTGGAAGGCGGCGACCAGTTGCGGCATGTCGGTCATGGCGACCCGTTTGGCGATCAGCGCGCCTGTCCCGCCGCCGACGATGACCCCGCCCGCGATCAGGGCCAGGGTCACGGGGTCCAGCGCCCCGGTCGCGCCCAGCGTCAACAGGGTCACGCCGATGGCCAGGGCCATGCCGATCATGCCGAAGGTGTTGCCCTGGCGGCTGGTCTCGGGGCTGGACAGCCCCCGCAGCGACAGGATGAACAGAACCCCCGAAACCAGATAGGCCAGTGCGGCCAAAGATGCGTTCATCACGCCCCTCCCCTCAAGACGTGCGCGCCAGCCGCCACAGGGCGGCGGCGATGAACAATGGACCGATGAAGAACAGGGCCCATTCGAAAACTCCCAGCGGCCGGTCCTGCGTGACCACGCGGACCAGAATGGCCGAGAAGACCAGTGCGATGCCGCAGTCGTGCAGACGCTGGCGTTTCAGCGGGATCTGCGTCCCGAACCAGCCATACAGCCACAGGCCGAAGCCGATGCCGGTGCCGATCCAGGAACCGACGATGGCGATCTGGGCGGCGTCCGTCACGTTGTGGCCTTGGGAGCGGGCCGCTCCTTCTTCTTGTACATGGCCAGCATCCGCCGCGTGACCATGAAGCCCCCGAAGATGTTGACGCTGGCCAGGGTCACCGCGACCACCCCCGCCCCCTTGGCGATCCAGGCGCTGGGGCCGGACACATCGCCCGAAACCGCGGCGGCGGCGATCAGACCCCCGACGATGATGACGCTGGAAATCGCGTTGGTCACCGCCATCAGCGGCGTGTGCAGCGCAGGCGTCACGCTCCAGACGACATAATAGCCGACGAAGATCGCCAGCACGAAGATGGCCAGGCGAAAGACGGTGGGATCGACGTGTTCCATCAGTTTGCTCCCCTGACACCTTCATGCACCACGACCCCGCCGTGGGTGACGACCGCCGCCTTGAGGATTTCGTCCTCCAGATCGACCGTAAGCGCGCCGTCCTTGATCAACAGGCCGATGAAGGCGAACAGGTTGCGGGCGTAGAGGGCGCTGGCGTCGGCGGCGATGCGGCCCGGCAGATTGGCCCAGCCGACGATGCTGACGCCGTTCGGGGTGACGACGACCTCGTTCAGTTTCGAGCCTTCGACATTGCCGCCCGCCTCGACCGCCAGATCGACGATGACCGAGCCCGGCTTCATCGAGGCGACGTGGGCGGCGGTCAGGAGGATGGGCGCGGCCCGGCCGGGAATCAGCGCCGTGGTGATGACGATGTCCTGTTTGACGATGTGGCTGGCGGTAAGTTCAGCCTGAAGCGCGCGGTATTCGGCCGACATCTCCTTGGCGTAACCGCCCGCCGTCTGGGCGTTCTTGAACTCTTCGTTCTCGACGGCCAGGAATTTGGCGCCCAGGCTTTCGACCTGTTCCTTGGTGGCGGGGCGCACGTCGGTGGCGGTGACCACCGCGCCCAGACGCCGCGCGGTGGCGATGGCCTGCAGCCCCGCGACGCCGACACCCATGATGAAGGTCTTGGCGGCGGCGACGGTGCCAGCCGCCGTCATCATCATCGGGAAGCCCTTGCCATAGGCATAGGCCGCCTCGATCACCGCGCGATAGCCAGCCAGGTTCGCCTGTGACGACAGCACGTCCATGACCTGGGCGCGGGTGATGCGCGGCACGAACTCCATGGCGAAGGCCGTGGCGCCCGCGCCGCGCAGGGCCTCGACCGTATCCTTCTCGCGATAGGCGTCCAGCATGGCCATGACGATGGCGCCGGGTTTCAGGGCGCTGGTTTCCTGGGCCGTCGGGCCGCGCACCTTCAGCACCATGTCGGCGCCGTCCAGCACCGCTCGGGTGTCCGGCTTCACCACCGCGCCGGCGGCCGTGTATTCAGCATCGGGAATCGAGGAGCCCAGCCCCGTCCCGGCCTCGACCGTCACGGTCGCGCCAAGGCCGATCAGCTTTTTGACGGTTTCCGGCGTGACGGCGCAGCGCGTCTCGCCTTCACGGCGTTCCCTGGTAACGGCGATAGCGACAGCCAAGCGAATCCCCTTGTTCTTTTTCCTTGAACGAAGGTTAGGCCGTCAGAGCCCGCGCCGTCAAAGCACGGTTATGCCAAAGCTTTAGTGTATCCGCAGATTCCCGACCCTGCTTTCACAGGATCAGGGCAATCAGTGAGCAGCGGCAGGCTTGGACTTCAGCGCGAAAAAGCCGGCGACCGCCAGAACCGCCCCGCCGATGAAGGCCGCGCCGAAGCTGCCGCCGGGGTGGAACCAGAGCGTCAGCACCAGGATCAGCACCGCGACGGACAGCGAGCCCCACTTGGCCAGGGCGATGAACAGATCGAAGGTCGACGCCTGTTCCGTGATCTGCATCGATCCCCGTTGATAGGCGTGCGCGTCGGCGTGGGCTTCGGCGGCGGGGGTGTGCGAGTCGGCCATGGATCTTCCCTAGTCGGTCTTTCAGCGACTTATAACGTGGGACACGGTTCGCTCAAGCCCATGCTTGTCGCAAGGTCAGGTCCAATCGTCATTCCGGGGCTGAGCGGAGTGAAGAACCCGGAACCCAGGGCCACAATCGCTCCGCCGAACACCCTCGACACCTGATGCACGTCTCCTGGGTTCCGGGTTCGTCCTTCGGACGCCCCGGACTGACGGCTCGGGGTGAACCTAAGCCAGCTGCTCGAACTGATCGACCAGCCGCTCCAACCGTTTGCAGCCCACGCTCCAGAAGGCCGGGTCGCGTGGATTGAGGCCGAACGGCTTCAGCGCCTCGACATAGGTCCGCGCCCCGCCCCCGGCGAGCAGTTCGCGATACAGCGGCGTGAAGCCCGTCGGGTCGGCCCGTCGCGCCTCCATCAGCGCCGCCACCAGCAGGTCGCCGAAGGCATAGGCGTAGACGTAGAAGGGCGAATGGACGAAGTGGCTGACATAGCTCCACCAGTGCTCATAGCCGGGGTTCAGCGCGACAGCCGGGCCCAGCGAGGCGCCCATCTCCTCCAGCCAGATTTCGTTGATCCGCTGCTGCGGCACTTCACCCTTCAGGCGCTCGTCGTGGAAGCGCGTCTCGAAACGGTGGAAGGCGATCTGGCGCACCACGGTGTTCAGACCGTCCTCGATCCGCCCGGCCAGCAGACCCCGCTGTTCAGCCTTGGGCGCCGTGGCCAGCAGACGGTCGAAGGTCAGGCCCTCGGCGAAGATCGACGCCGTCTCCGCCAGGGTCAGCGGCGTATCGGCCAACAGGGTGCCCTGATCCGCCGCCAGCGTCTGGTGGACGCCGTGGCCCAGTTCGTGCGCCAGGGTCAGGACATCGCGCCGCTCGCCCATCCAGTTCAGGAAGACGTAAGGGTGGCGATCCGCCGTCACCGGATGGGCGTAGGCGCCGGACTGCTTGCCCGCCCTCGCGCGCCCGTCGATCCACGGCCTGTCGAAGAAACCTGACGCGCGTTGGGCGAAGTCGCCGCCCAGATCAGAAAAGCTGTCCAGCACGATCTCGCGGCCTTGCAGCCAGGTGAAGGCGCGCGGCGTCTTGGTCTCGATGGGCGCGTTGCGATCCCAGTGGTCCAGACGGGTCTTGCCCATCGCCTTGGCCTTCAGCGCGTAATAGCGATGCGACAGGCGCGGATAGGCTTCTGCGACCGCATCGGCCATGGCGTCCACGGCCTCGCCGTCGACTTCATTGGCCAGATGGCGGCTGTCGGCGGGACGTTTGAACCCGCGCCAGCGGTCCTCCATCGCCTTGTCGGCGGCGACGGTGTTCAGCACCAGGGCCAGGGTCGGCGCACGGGCGGCCAGGGCTTCGGACAGCCCCTCGGCGGCGGCGCGGCGCCGGGCGGGCTTGGCGTCCGACAGGCGGTTCAGCGACTCGGCCAGGGTCAGGCTTTCGGCGCCCGCCCCCTTCTTGCCGACCTGGGCGCGCAGGGCGGCCAATTGCTCGTCGAACAGGCGCGGCCATTGGGCGGAGATCGGGCCGCGCTCGGCGATGAAGGTCTCCAGCTCGGTCGACAGCTCATGCGGCTTCATCGTCCGCACCCGGCGCAGCCAGGGCCGCCAGCGCGCGGCGGCGGCGTCCGCCGCCAGAGCGGCCTCCAGCTCGGCGTCGTCGATGGCGTTGATCTCCAGCGTCAGCCAGACGGTGGGGGTGGCGATGGCCGTGATCTTCTCACGCACATCCGCCTCGAACCCTTGCGCCCCCGCATCGTCCCGCGCCGTCGAGGCGGACAGGAAGGCGTAGGCACCCAGCGCGCCCAGAACATCCGACGACTGTTCATACAGACGGATCGCCCGGTCCAGCAGCCCGCCCAGCGCGGGGGCGTCCGCCCGTGCGGCGACCAACCGGCCCTGAAGGCTGTTCAACTCATCCACCAGCCCGCGCGCCTTCGTCAGATCGGCGCCGATCCGGGCGTCATCGCGCGAGGCGTAAAGATCGGTCAGGTCCCAAAGGGGGGCGTCTGTCGGCTTGAAGTGTGCGTTCATGGGGCGTGTTGTGGGCAAACCGGTCCAATGACGCAACCTTCGCACGTCCTTTCCACCGCGCATTGTCCATGCAATCGTGATGCAGCCGCAAGGAGACGCCGGTGATCGAGACGACGCAGGACATGGCTCACGACGCCGGACGTTCGGGCCTGAAGGGCGAAAACCGTCTGTTCGCCGCGCGTGTCGGGATCGGCCTGATCCAGGGCCTGCTGCTGTACGGCCTGTACCGCGCCGCCGACGCAAAGGTCTGGCCCTCGACCGATCCAGCCTTTTTCGGCGGACTGGCGCTGGCCGTGGGCTTCGCGCCCGTGGCGGCCCTGGCGGGCGTGGGCCGGTTGCGATGGCCGGTGCTGGCGGTCTGGATCACCGTGGCGGCGCTGGTGCTGTTCCTGTTGGGCTGGCACGATGTGGCGCGGCGTGTGTTGGGCCAATACGAAGGCGCGCCCTTCCTGAAGTTTCCAGTCGTCGCCTTTTCAGCCGCCGCCCTGTTCATCGCCCACCACCTGCTGACGCCCGCCGTGCGCGCCCGGCGCTGGCTGGTCGATTATCACCAGTATTTCGACGTCGGCTGGAAGGCGGGCGTGCAGTTGGCCCTGTCGGTGGGCTTCACCGGCGCCTTCTGGATTCTGCTTCATCTGGGCGCGGCCCTGTTTGATCTGATCGGGTTGAGGTTTCTCAGCGAATTGGTGGGCCAGGCCTGGTTTACCCTGCCTGTCACCTGCACGGCCTTCGCCATAGCGGTGCAGTTGACCGATGTGCGCGACGGCCTGATCCGGGGCGTGCGGACCGTGGCCCTGATGCTGTTGTCCTGGCTGCTGCTGGTCATCACCGTGCTGACGGCGGGCTTTCTGGCCGCCCTGCCCTTCACGGGGTTGGAGCCCCTGTGGGCGACGCGCAGCGCAACGGCCATGATCCTGTCGGCGACGGCGGCCCTGATCATCCTGATCAACACCGCCTATCAGGACGGACGAGCGGACAACCTGCCGCCGCTGGTTTTGCGGATCGCAACGCGGGTCGCCGCCGTTCTGATCGCGCCCCTGGTGGTTCTGGCCCTCTGGGGGCTGGCCCTGCGGATCGGGCAGCACGGCCTGACGCCGGACCGGATCATCGCCGCAGCCTGCGCCCTGGTCGGCGTCGTCTATGCGGGCGGCTATCTGTTCGCCGCCGTGCGCCCCGGCGCCTGGATGAAACCGCTGGAGCGGACCAACATCGCCGCCGCCGTCCTGTCGGTCGCGGTGATCCTGGCCTTGTTCAGTCCTGTACTGGACCCGACACGCCTGTCGGTGGCGGATCAGGTGGCGCGCCTGGAGCACGGCAAGGTGAAGGCCGCCGACTTCGACTACAGCTTCCTGCGCTTTGACAGCGGCAAGGCGGGACACGCCGCGCTGGACCGGCTTACCCGTTCCAAGGACGCCGAGGCGGCGCGTCTGGCGCGTGAGGCCAAAGCTTCTGACGACAGATACGCCCAGTCAGCCAGTCAGCGTCGCGACATGGCCAAACAGGTGAAAATCGAAGCAGCCGCCGGACAGACGGTCCCTGCCGACTTCCTGGCTCAGATTCAGAACCAGAACGATCTGATGTTCAACTGCCAAAGCAACCAACCCTGCATCTCGCGCCTGATTGATCTGGATGGCGACGGGCGTCAGGATCTGCTGCTGGCGACCCAGGGAATGATCCTGGCCTTCATCCAGGAGAAGGATGGTCAATGGCGACAACAGGCGCGCTATAACTCAATCTGCGGCGTGCCCGACATTGACATGACGGCGGCGCTCAAGTCCGGGGTCGAGACCGCACCGACACGGTTGCCGGATCTGATCGTGAACGGCGCACGGCTGCAGTTCTGGCAAGAAGCGCGCTGCGACGCAGCCGTCACACGTTAACCGCTCGATCACCACGCCGGACAACGCGATTTTCACCTCGACACCCTAGAAATCGTCCCGAAACGGGCCATCCGCCGAGGCTGGCCGCAAGGGTGATGAGGGGCTGACATGGCCAAGACCGTTCTGGTCGTCGACGACGATCCGACCCAGCGCAGACTGCTGCAGGCCGTGCTGGAGCGGGACGGATACGCCGTGGTCCACGCCGTCAACGGCGGCGAGGCCATCGACCGGATGACCAGGGGCGGCGGCGCCGACGTGGTCCTGCTGGACATGGTGATGCCGGAGATGTCGGGCATGGAGTGCCTGGCCGAAATGCGCAGCGCAGGCGTCATAACGCCGGTCATCGTCCTCACGGCGAACGGCGGCATCGACACCGTGGTCAAGGCCATGCAGGCGGGCGCCCAGGACTTCTTCGTCAAGCCGGTCAGTCCTGAACGACTGCTGATCGGGGTTCGCAACGCGCTTCAGATGACCCAGCTGACGGCCGAGGTCGGACGCCTGACCAAGCGCGCCCTGGGCCGCGCCAGTTTCGACGACATTGTCGGCGACAGCCCGGCCATGCGGATGGTCAAGGCGCTGGGCGCACGGGCGGCCAAGTCCTCCATCCCCGTCCTGATCACCGGCGAAAGCGGCGTGGGCAAGGAGGTCATCGCCCGCGCCCTGCACGGCGCCAGCGACCGGGCGGGCAAGCCGTTCGTGGCGGTCAACTGCGGCGCCCTGCCCGCCAATCTGGCCGAGTCGATCCTGTTCGGCCATGAGAAGGGCGCCTTCACCGGGGCGCACGAAAAGACGCTGGGCAAGTTCCGCGAGGCGGACGGCGGCACCCTGTTCCTGGACGAGATCGGCGAACTGCCGCTGGACCTTCAGGTCAAGCTGCTGCGCGCCCTGCAGGAAAGCGAGATCGACCCCGTCGGCGGCAAGCGCCCAGTCAAGATCGACGTGCGCATCGTCTCGGCGACCAATCGTGATCCCGGCCAACAGGTCAAGGACGGCGCCTTCCGCGAGGATCTGTTCTATCGCCTGAACGTGTTTCCGATCGAGGCCCCGTCCCTGCGCGAACGTCGCGAGGACATTCCGGCCCTGATCGACCATTTCATCGCCCGCTTCAACGCCGAGGAAGGCAAGCGGATCGCAGGCTGCGCGCCGGAAACCCTGGCCATGCTGCAGGGGTTCGACTGGCCCGGCAATGTGCGCCAGCTTGAGAATGCGGTGTTCCGGGCCATCGTCCTGGCCGACGCCCCCTTCCTGCAGCCGCATGACTTCCCCGCCATTTCCGGCGTCGCCGCCCCCATGCCTGACAGTGCGCCCTCGGCGTCCGCGGTGGCGTCCACAGCCCAAGGCGACCTGTCCGCCCTGCCCGACCAGCCGATCCGCATTCTGGACGACCGCGGCCATCTGCGGACGCTGGAGGAGATCGAGCGCGACCTGATCCAGCACGCCATCGAGGTCTATGCCGGCCACATGAGCGAGATCGCCCGCCGCCTGGGCATCGGTCGCTCCACCCTGTACCGCAAGGTCCGCGAACAGGGGCTGGAGGAGCAGTTGAAGGAAGCGAGTTAGGCTATTCGCCTGCTGCCAGCCGCTTCAAAAACATCTCAACGCCCCCTTCTCCGTCATCCTCGGGCTTGACCCGAGGATCAGGCGCCCAGCCGCACAAATGGGGATACAGGTCCGCCCAATTCGGGTTCACTTGTTCGATTAATTCGAGCTTCCAAACTCGTTCGCTGTCGTGACGAATTCGTGCTGCTCGTACCAGACCAGCATGCCGCAGCCGTAGCGACTGGCGAAACCCTTGAAGCTGCCGTTGCGATGCTGGTGCGCGCGTTCGTAGAGGTTTGCAGTCATCCCGACGTAAAGCACGCCATCCGGACGGCTGGCCTGGATATAGGTCGCGATGAAGGGTCTGCGCTCACTCATCAACGCGGAGTTGATGGATAACCCGATCCTCGGGTCAAGCCCGAGGATGACGGTTCTTCATGGTTCTTTCGGCCTGCGCCCCCGCCGCCGTTTCGGCTCCTCGCCCTTTGCCTTGGCGGTGATTTCCTTCAGCTTGCGGCCCTGCATGGCCGACAGGGCCTGGCCGGGAGCGCCCTTTTCAGGGTCGGCGAAGGCGCGGCCGTGGGTTTTGACGCGGTCGCTGACGGAATCGAGAAACTCGCCCTCCCATTCAGACAGCGAAACGCCCGCCTTCTCTGCCGAGCGGCGGGCGCGTTTCAAAGCGTTCAAGGCCGATCGCTGGGCGGCCTTGCGCTGCTGATCCCAAGGGCTCGGCAGCTTTTCTTTTTGGGCGCTACCGCCTTTCGGGCTACTTGAGCGCGGCTTGGTTACGGCATCGCCTTTGGGGCTGCCTGATCGTGACAGCCCGCCGCTTGGCTTGAAGGGCGTGCGCTTCAAGCCAGGTCAGCCTCAGATCTCGCCGAGCGCCGACATGTAGAGATCCAGGATGGCGTCCTCTTCCTGACGCTTGGCCTTGTCCTGCTTGCGGATGCGCAGGACCTTGCGCAGGATCTTGACGTCGTAGCCTTCGCCCTTGGCCTCGGCGAAGACCTCCTTCATGTCGGTCATGACGGCCTGCTTGTCCTCTTCGAGGCGCTCGAGGCGTTCGATGATGCTGCGCAGACGGCCCTGGGCCGTGGCGGTGAGAACGTCGGAACCACCGTCGAACGAGGCGTCGTCAGCCATGGGGAATACTCCAGTAATCAGGCGCGGACGCTAACCATGACCGGGCGCATGGCTCAACCGCGAACACGAAAAAGGCCGCGGACAAAATCCGCAGCCTGTGGATCGTCGCAAGACGCGGTGCGCGCACGCCGCCGTGAAGCGGCGCGCAGGCGAACCAGCTTAGCCTTGCTTCGCCTTGAAGCGCGGGTCGGTCTTGTTGATGACGAAGACGACGCCCTTGCGACGCACGACTTTGCAATCGCGGTGGCGGGTCTTCAGCGACTTGAGCGAGCTACGGACCTTCATGGTCGGACGTCCTGAGAGAAACCAATAGAAAAGCCGCTGACCCGGGCGGATCGCGGCGGAGGCGGTCGTATAGATAGACGAGTCGGATGCGTCAACCCAAACGGCCCGATCCGCCCGGTTTTTCAGGCAGGACGGGCTTTTTCGAGCCGCGCGAGGATGAAACCGATCCGAACCCGAGACACGCCCAGGCCGCACGAAGCGCCGTGGCGCACAAGAAAGCTGGAGGCCTGACCTCCGAGTCGAACGGAGGGTTTACGAGGTTGCACCCTCGTCGCGTCGCCACTCCGCCATCAGGCCGTCAGAGCTAACCTGCGCCATTACGCCGCAGCGCGTTAACACAGTCCAAACAGAGGTTCGATACCTGAAAAATCGATGCGCAAGGCCTGGGGCGACAGCAACGCTTTCGACTGATGCGCGCTTTAACGCCATGCCGATAATGGTCGCCGCGACATTCGCGGGGATGTCATTTCATGTTTCCAGTCGAGGGCTTTACCCTGAATCCCATGCGTTTTTCCCTCCGCCTTCTCCTGATTGGTTCGGTCGCGGCCTGCGCCCCGATGCTGCCCGAGCCGCCGCTGCCCTCGATGACGCCGACGCCGCAGCCGAACGTGACGCCGCCTGGATCGCCTGCGCCTTCGTCCGCTGCGCCGACCACCCCGCCCCCGCCCCTGACCGCCTATGACCAACAGGGTTTCGACGGTTGGAAACAGGGATTCCTGGCGCGCAAGGGCGGCGCCCACCGGGCGGCCTATGCGCGGCAGCTGGAGGGGCTGACGCCGGATGCGAGCGTAATCCGCCTGGACCGAAACCAGCCCGAGTTCTCGCGCCCCGCCGGCGCCTACATCCAGAATGCAGTGACGCCCGTGCGCATCGCACAGGCCCGCCAGCGCATCGACCGCGTGCCGTGGCCGGTGGTCCAGCGGTTCGGCGTGCCCAGCGAGATTCTGGTCGGGGTCTGGGCGCAGGAAAGCGCCTTTGGCCAGGTGCAGGGCAATTATGACGTGATCCGCTCGCTGGCGACCCTGGCCTATGACGGACGCCGCCGCGACTGGGCCGAGACCCAGCTCCAGAACGCCTTGGACATCGTCATCCAGGGCAAAAGGACGCGCGAGGGTCTGAAGGGCAGCTGGGCCGGGGCCATGGGCCAGACGCAGTTCATGCCCGACAACTATCTGCGCCTGGGCGTGGATCAGGACGGCGACGGCAAGGTGGACATCTGGGGCAATGACGCCGACGCCCTGGCCTCGGCCGCCAATCTTCTGGCCCAGGCCGGATGGAAGCGCGGCCAGGGCTGGGGATACGAAGTCGTCCTGCCCGCCGGGTTCAACTACGCCGAAGCCGAGGGGCCCAAGCACGACTGGGCCTATTGGTCGGCGCGCGGCGTGCGACTGGCGCAAGGCGGCGCGCCGAACGGCGCCGAGGCGCAGGAAGAGGCGACGATTCTGCTGCCTCAAGGCGCGAACGGCCCCGCCTTCCTGGCCCTGCCGAACCATTATGTGATCCGCGCCTACAACAACTCGGTCTCCTACGCCCTGGCGATCGGCCTGACGGCGGACGGGATCATGGGCAAGCCGGGACTGACCAAGGCCTGGCCCAATGACCCGGCCATGACGCGCGACCAGCGCATCGGCGCCCAGTCGGCCCTGACGCGCCTGGGCTATGACACCCAGGGCGTCGACGGTGTGATCGGGTCGAACACGCGTGCGGCCCTGCGCCGCTGGCAACTGGCCAACAACCGCACAGCGGATGGCTATCTGACCGCGCCGCTGGCCGATGAGTTGATCCGCAAGGCGAACTGAGAACCAGACGACGGGCATGGGTTCAGGCTCCTGCCCGTCGAGGGCGGAGGCGATGGAGGGCTGGGCAGGGCTTGGCGGGGCGCCGGGCCTTCGCCCGGAGTGTGATTTTCCTTTTCTCTCGTCATCCTTGGGCTTGTCCCAAGGATCCATACTCCCGGTGTTTCGGGTGTGCGACCTGCGGAAAAACCGGGCGTATGGATCCTCGCCACAAGGGCGAGGATGACGGATTAAGGGTGTGCGCGCTGCTTCCTTTCGTCATTCCGAGCGCAGAGCATCGAAGCCCCGGAATGACGAAAGTGCGCAAATTGAATAAGGGGCCGGTCATCGACTGACCGCCCCCTCATCCGTCTCGCTATGCGAGCCGCTTTCTCCCGCAAGGTGAAAAGGACTGCGTCAGCCCTTCATGCGCCAGGCGGCGCCGTCGGGGCCGTCCATGACGACGACGTTCAGTTCGTTCAGTCGGTCGCGGATACGGTCGGCCTCGGGCCAGTCCTTGGCGGCGCGGGCGGTCTTGCGTTGCTCCAGCAAGGCCTCGACCTCGACGCGCAGAGCATCGGACACGTCCCCCTCCAGCCAGGCGGCTGGATCGGCCTGAAGCACGCCCAGAACCGAAGCGCAGGCGATCAGGCGGCCGCGCGCCTGGGCCACCGCGTCCAGATCGCCCGCCGTCATGCCGCGCTCGATCTCGCTGGACAGGGCGAACAGGCTGGCCATCGCGCCGGGGGTGTTCAGGTCGTCCTCGATGGATTTCAGGAAGTCGGCGGGGGGATCGAGGTCCAGGGTCTCGACGCCGCTGGAGCGATGCAGGGCGCCATACAGACGATCCAGCGACTTCCTGGACTGATCCAGCAGTCCCTGGTTCCAGTCCAGCGGCTGGCGATAGTGGGCGCTGAGCAGCGCCCAGCGGACGACCTCGCCCGGCATGGCCTGCACCAGATCGTGCAGCAGCAGGACGTTGCCGACCGACTTGGACATCTTCTCGGCGTCCACGGTCAGGAAGCCGTTGTGCATCCAGTAGCGGGCGTATTCGTCGTGCGCCTGATCGTCATGGGCGTGACCGTGGGCGCAGACGCCCTGGGCGATCTCGTTCTCGTGGTGGGGAAAGACCAGATCGATGCCGCCGCCGTGGATGTCGATAGGCAGGCCAAGCGTCTGTTCGATCATGGCCGAGCATTCGATGTGCCAGCCGGGACGCCCCTCGCCCCACGGCGACGGCCAGGACGGCTCGTCCGCCTTGGACGGCTTCCACAGGACGAAGTCGTGGGGGTTCTTCTTGTAGGGGGCCACCTCGACGCGGGCGCCGGCGATCATGTCGTCCAGATTGCGGCCCGACAGAGCGCCATAGGATTTGTAGGACGCGACGTCGAACAGGACGTGGCCTTCGGCGGCATAGGCGCAGCCCGCGTCGACGATGGCCTGAATCTGCTCGACGATGGCGGGGATGTAATCGGTGACATGGGGGGCGATGTCGGGCGGCGACACGTTCAGCAGGCCCATGTCCGTCAGATAGGCGGCCTCGTAACGGGCCGTGACCTCGCCGATCGGCACGCCTTCGCGGGCGGCCTTCTGATTGATCTTGTCGTCCACATCGGTGACGTTGCGGGCGTAGATCACATGGTCCGCGCCATAGGTCCGGCGCAGCAGCCGCACCAGGACGTCAAACACCACCGGCGGGCGCGCATTGCCGATATGGGCGTAGTCATAGACCGTCGGCCCGCAGACATACAGGCTGACCCGGCTTGCGTCGCGCGGCGTGAACAGGCGCTTTTCACGGCGCAGGGTGTCGTGGATGTGCAGCGGCATGGATCAGTCTTCAGCGGGTTTTCTTGCAGGACGGAGGCTCCGTCCCATATAGCGGCCTGATATACAGTCCTGACGGATTGTAGAAGATAAACCCCGAGCGGCTCTCCCCGCCCCGGCCGGAAATCGAGTTCCCATGAGCGCCACGCCCGCCACGCCCGTCCTCGTCGCCAATGAAGCGGCTTCGAAACGCCCCAGCCGGGAACAGGCTCTGGAGGCCGTGCGGACCCTGATCGCCTGGGCCGGCGACGATCCTGAACGCCCCGGCCTGGTGGATACGCCCAAGCGGGTGGTCGACGCCTATGGCGAATGGTTCGACGGCTATGAGGCCGACGCCGCCAAGGAACTGAGCCGCACCTTCGAGGACGTGACCGGATACGACGACATGGTCATCCTGCGCGACATAGAGGTGGAAAGTCACTGCGAGCACCACATGGCCCCCTTCCTGGGCAAGGCCTATGTCGCCTATCTGCCGAGCGAGAAGGTGGTGGGCATCTCCAAGCTGGCGCGCGTGGTCGAGATCTTCGCGCGGCGTCTGCAGAACCAGGAAACCCTGACCAACGACATCATCGACGCCATCGAATCGCACCTGCAGCCGCGCGGCGTGGCGGTGATGCTGGACGCCGAACACCAGTGCATGACCACCCGCGGGGTGCATCACCGGCACGTTTCGACCATCACGACCCGCTTCACCGGCGCCTTCAAGAACGATTCGGCCCTGATGGACCGTTTTCTGAAGCTGGCGAAGGCCTGAGAGCGGCGGCGGCGGGGGACTGTCGCGTATAATTGACGTTCGGGAACGGCGGATCGTTTAGAACCGCTTTACAAGCGCGCATCGGGACGCCAAGAACCTTGCAAGCCTTCGGGCGATCCATAGGGAAATGTCGGCGCGAAATGCGCCCGGCGAGTAACGGAGACGATGCATGGCTGCCAAGCTCGGTGGTTCCGGCGGGGACAAGCACACGATCGAACAGACGGCGGATATCAACATCACGCCGTTCATCGACATTCTGCTGGTCCTCATGATCATCTTCATGGTCGCCGCGCCAATGGCGACCGTGTCCATCCGTCTGGACCTGCCGCCCGCGACGCCGCCCGAGAACACGGCCGAGAAGCCCAAGGACCCGGTCTACATCACGATCCAGGACTCGGGCTCGCTGTTCATCGCGGACAAGCAGACCACCATCGAGACGCTGGCCGCCGACGTCTGCACCGCCGTGGGCAACCCGACGGGCAAGGGCTGTGAAGAAGAGCGCGTCTTCGTTCGCGCCCAGCCCG
This sequence comes from uncultured Brevundimonas sp., assembly GCA_963522565.1. GTDB lineage: Bacteria > Pseudomonadota > Alphaproteobacteria > Caulobacterales > Caulobacteraceae > Brevundimonas. The sequence goes on from CAUQZC010000016.1 coordinate 28,712, forward strand.
AAGTGAAGTATTCGCAGTTCATGGAAGTCATGAACGAGATGCAGAAGAACGGCTTCTTCAAGGTCGGCCTGCTGAACGAAGACATCACCTGAGTTCAGGCTCAGCCAAACGATCAAGGCCGCGTTCCGAAGGGGACGCGGCCTTTTTCTTTGGGCGAAGATCAGGCTAGGCTGCGGACGGGGTTCGATCCCCCGTTGAAGGTCAGTTCGGCGCGACGCCCCACGCGGGGCGCGGTCAGCCACAAAGGACCAGCCTTCTAATGTTCGGTCACAACAAAACTGGGCGCTCGACGCCCGCCGAAAGGCAAGTCGTGGATGGGCCATGCGGGTTTTGCGCCCCCGCCCCTCCGCCGCGGCGTCGGGCCTCCTTCTGTCGAAGGATTGAGGAATGAGCGGGACACAGCTTCTGTCGATAATCCTGGCGGCGGCCGTGATCATCGGCGCTGTCTTCATCCTGAGATCGCGCAGGCGGGTGCGGGTCAATGAGTGGGAGCGCACGGCGGTCTATATCGACGGCGTGTTCGAGCGCCTGCTGGAGCCCGGCGTCCACTGGCTGTGGAAGGGGCGCGGCCATCTGATGGTTTCGCCCGTCAGCCTGGACCAGCGCGTGCATCAGGTGCGGGCCGATGTGCTGTCGTCCGAACGGATGCCGCTGCGCCTGAGCGCGACCGTGCTTTACCGGATCGAAGACGCCGAAATGTCCTTGCGTGAGCCGGTTCATCCCCTGATCGATCTGGCGGTGCAGGCGGCGTTGACGCGGCTGGCGGGCGAGACGCCGCTGGAGACCCTGCTGGCCCAGTCGGCCGAGACCGCCGAGACATTCACCGCGCGTCTGACAGACACGGTCGGCGCCGCGCGGATCGAACAGGTCGAGATCACCGCCGTCACCCTGCCCCCCGAGGTGCGACGGCTGATGAGCGAGGTCGAGCGGGCGCGCCTGGAAGGGCTGGCGGCGCTGGAGCGGGCGCGGGGCGAACAGGCGTCGCTGCGGTCGCTGGCCAACGCCGCGCGCCTGCTGAAGGACAACCCGGAACTGGCGCAACTGCGTCTGCTGAAGACCGCCGAGAACGCCAAGGCCGCCACCATCGTCATCGGCGACGACCGCAGCCGATGAGCCGCGAGGAGGTCCGCGCCCTGTCATCGTCGTCATTCCTGGGCCGAGCGCAGCGAAGAACCCGGGATGACGCGCCGAAAGGACTGTCGACGCGGGCTTGACCTGACGCGAGGGAAATCGGGCAGGGTCCGTTTATAATGGAAACGGACAGAGACGACATGACAGTCAGTGTCGAGGATCGAATCATCCAGGCCAGCGACGGCTGGCCGCTGGCGGCGACGCTGTTGCGCCCCGACGACGCCCGGATGGCGGTGCTGGTGTCGGCCGGGACCGGGTTTCCACGCGGCTTCTATGGCCGGTTCGCGCGCTGGATGGCCGAGCGCGGGGCGGTGGTCCTGACCTATGACTATCGCGGCATCGGCGGATCGCGGCCGGACGATCTGGCGGCGATGCGGATGGATTATCCCGACTGGGGGCGGCTGGACATGCCCGCCGCGCTGGAGGCGTTGAAGACGGCGGCGCCCGGTCTGCCGGTCTTTCATGTCGGCCACAGCGTCGGCGGCCATTTCGTCGGCTTCATGCCGAACCAGGGCGAGATCGTCAGGCACGCCTTTGTTTCCGTCGGGACCGGCTGGTGGGGCGGGCATCATCGGACCTACAACCCGTTCGAGCTGATGTTCTGGCTGGCGCTGGGTCCGCGTGATCTGCGCAAACATGGCTATGTCCGCAGCGGCAAGTTGTGGCGCGGGACCGACCTGCCGCGCGGGGTGTTCCAGACGTGGAAACGGTGGTGCCTCAAGCCGAGCTATTTCCTGAAAGAGCTGGCCGAAGGCGCGCTGGACCCGCAGCAGTTCGACAAGGTGACGGCGCCGATCCGGTCGTGGATATTCAGCGACGATCCCATCGCCACGCCCGACACGGGCGAGCGCCTGCTGACCGCCTATCCCGGTGCGCCGGTCGAAATCCTGAGCCGAAAGCCGCACGACTATGGCGTCAAGCGCATTGGCCATGAGGGGGCGTTCAGAAAGGGCATGGAGCGGTTGTGGGAGGAAATCCTGCACTGGTTCGACGCAGACCTTGCAGACGCCGCCGGGGCCCCAGCGGATTAATACAGGCGAAACAGTGGCGAAGGCGGGCGTTGAGCCTATATCCGGCGACACGGCCCACGAGGAGATCCGCATGGCTTACGGCGACCAACCCACCATCACCGTCGATGATGTCGAAATCCCGCTGCTGGGTTTCGGCACCTGGCAGCTGGAGCCGCATGACGCGCGCCGCATGGTCGCCGAGGCGCTGCGGATCGGGTATCGCCACATCGATACGGCCTGGATCTACAAGAACGAAAAGGCGGTCGGCGAAGGCATTCGCGATTCCGGTCTGGCGCGTGAGGACTTCTTCCTGACGACCAAAATCTGGGTCGATCACTTCGACCATGACGGCCTGCTGCGTCAGGCGCAGGAATCGGCGGACAGCCTGGGCACGGCGCCCGATCTGCTGCTGCTGCACTGGCCCAAGACGACGCCGTCGTTCGAGGAGACGCTGGGCGCCCTGAACGAAGCCAAGGACCAGGGCCTGACCCGGTCGATCGGCCTGTCCAACTTCCCGTCCAGGGAGTTTCGCCAGGCGCAGGCCCTGTCAAAGGCGAGGCTGATCACCGATCAGGTCGAACATCATCCCTATCTGGGCGTTGATCAGCTGGTCGCCACGGCGGCCGAACTGGGGTCTTCGATCACCGCCTGGTCGCCGCTGGCCCAGGGCAAGATCGCCGACGACGCCACGATCAGCGAGATCGGCAAGGCGCACGGCAAGACCAATGGTCAGGTGACGCTGCGCTGGCTGATCCAGAACAAGATCATCGCCATCCCACGCACGACCAAGGAAAGCCGCGCGCGCGAGAATTTCGACATCTTCGACTTCGAACTGTCGGCCGAGGAGATGCAGCGGATGAACGCTCTGGATCGGGGCGAGCGCATCGGCGACTGGATCGATCCGGCGTTCCAGTGGGACAGGACGAGCACCTGACCTTCAGGGAATAGGCGGATGTTGAGGCGCCGTGACCGACCGCGACTGTGGCGGGCGACGTTCGCCGTCGTCGGCTGGTCGGCGCTGGCCCTGCAATACCTGTTGATGGTCGGCCCGACGCAAGGTTGGGGCGTGATCGAGCGGACCGTCAGCTATTTCAGCTATTTCACCATCCTGACCAACATCCTGGTCGCCCTGGCCTTCACCGGGCCGCTGATCGGCGCCGACCGGCGGCTGGCCCGATGGAGCGCCAGCGAGGGGGTGCGGGCGGCGGTCGCCCTGTACATCGTGGTGGTCGGGGTGGTGTATCACCTGCTGATCGCACCGCACTGGAAGCCCGAGGGCCTGCTGTACGGGGTCAATCTGGTGCTGCACTACCTCATGCCCGCCGCCTTCATGCTGGACTGGTTGTGGTTCACGGCCAAGGGGCGGCTGCGCTGGATCGATCCGGTGAAATGGCTGGCGTTTCCGCTGGTCTATGGCGGATGGACGCTGGCTCACGGCCTGACGACCCACTGGTGGCCCTATGGGTTCGTGGATGTGGACGCGCTGGGGCTGGCGCGGGTGGCGGCGATCTTCGGCGGGCTCCTGGCCTTCTTCCTGGCGGTCGGTCTGGGGCTGGTCGGGCTGGATCGGGTGTTTGGCCGCACGGGGCGTGACAGCGGCGCGCAGGCCGCCTAAGCCACGCCCCATGGCCTATAAATCCCTGCGTGACTTCATCCAGCAACTGGAAGCCGACGGCGAACTGGTCCGCGTGTCCGAACCCGTCTCCACCGTGCTGGAGATGACCGAGATCCAGACCCGGCTGCTGCGGAACGGCGGGCCGGCGGTGCTGTTCGAAAAGCCGGTCATGCCGGACGGGACGATCAGCCCCATTCCCTGCCTGGCCAATCTGTTCGGCACGGTGAAGCGGGTCGCCATGGGGGTGACGCTTGAAGGCAAGTCGCGCACCACGACGGCCGAACTGCGCGAGGTCGGCGAACTGCTGGCCTTCCTGAGGAATCCGACCCCGCCGCGCGGTCTGGGCGACGCGATGGAGATGCTGCCGCTGGCGCAGACCGTCATGTCCATGCGGCCAAAGACAGTGAAGAAGGCGCCGGTGCAGGAGGTGGTGCTGAAGGGCGACCAGATCGACCTGACCGCCCTGCCCGTCCAGTCGTGCTGGCCCGGCGAACCGGCGCCCCTGATCACGTGGGGGCTGGTCGTGACCAAGGGGCCGAGCGAGGAGCGAGAGGACGACTTCAACCTGGGCATCTACCGGATGCAGGTGCTGGGCAAGGATAAGGCCATCATGCGCTGGCTGGCGCATCGGGGGGGCGCGCAACACTATGCGCGGCACAAGAAGGCCGGGAAGCGCGAGCCCCTGCCCTGCGCCGTGGTTCTGGGCGCCGATCCGGGCACGATCCTGGCGGCGGTGACGCCGGTGCCGGACACCCTGTCGGAATATCAGTTCGCGGGCCTGATGCGGGGCGCCAAGGCCGAACTGGTCGCCTGCAAGACCGTGCCCCTGATGGTCCCGGCCCAGGCCGAGATCGTGCTGGAGGGCCATGTCCTGCTGGACGAGTTCGAGGACGAAGGCCCCTACGGCGACCACACCGGCTATTACAACTCGGTCGAGAAGTTCCCAGTGTTCCAGGTCAGCGCCATCACCATGCGCCGCGACCCGATCTATCTGACCACCTTCACGGGGCGGCCGCCGGACGAGCCGAGCGTGCTGGGCGAGGCGCTGAACGAGGTGTTCATTCCCCTGCTGCGCCAGCAGTTCCCCGAGATCGTCGACTTCTGGCTGCCGCCGGAGGGGTGCAGCTACCGGATCGCGGTGGTGTCGATGAAGAAGGCCTATCCGGGCCACGCCAAGCGGGTGATGCTGGGCGTGTGGAGCTATCTGCGCCAGTTCATGTACACCAAATGGGTCATCGTGGTGGACGACGACGTCGACGCCCGCGACTGGAAGGACGTCATGTGGGCCATCTCGACCAAGATGGACCCGGCGCGCGACATCACCGTGATCGAAAACACCCCCATCGACTATCTGGACTTCGCCAGCCCCGAAAGCGGCCTGGGCTCCAAGATCGGCTTGGACGCCACCGACAAATGGCCGCCCGAAACCAGGCGCGAATGGGGCGAGGAGATCCGCATGGACGAGGCGGTGGTCCAGCGGGTTTCCGACATGTGGGACAGCCTTGGCCTGCCCGGCGACGGAACGCCGATCTGGAAGTGACGTTATTTCAATAACTTGCGATTTATCCGCGAAGAGAATCGGTTTTCTGTAGAACCTGAGCTTGACCATGACGTTCCCTGACTGGACTGCGGCGAAGCTGTCTCTTCGCCGGTCGAGGAAGGGAAATTCAGATGAAATCTCGGACAGCTGTCAGCGCCATGGCCCTGGTCTGCGCGATGACGATGGGGCTTGCCGCCTGCGGACAGGGCGACGCCAAGAACGGTGCAGACGGACGCCCGCAATCGGTTAGCGCCGCTGCGGGCACCGAAACGACGCAGCAGAAACTGAGCCACTACACCGAAGCGTTCAACAAGCTGATTGATGAACACTGGGGCGTGCCCGAGAATTTCGATAAGTATCAGAAACTGAACATCCCGAACGCCAATCCGACCAGCTCGATCTACTTCCCTGAAAACATCACGACGCTGGAAACAGCCATCGCCAAGTTGAAGGAAGGCAAGGCCCTGTCAGGCGGCGCCCAGAGCCAGCGCGCCGACGCCGCCGTGGACAAGCTGATCCCGCAACTGGAAGCCCTGCTGGCCCAGTGGAAGACGCTGAATCCCTATTATGAATCGCGCGCCTATCGCGAGGACAACCTTGCGCAGGGCAAGGCCGCCCATGCCGCGCTGATGACCGCCTATGAAGGCGCCGCCGCCGGAATTGGTGAGCTGGACGCCGCCCTGACTGAGTACCAGCGCGCCAGCAATGCGGCCAAGATGGCGGCCCTGATCAAGAGCGGACACGCCGCCGAGGCCAGCCTGATCGACGCCATGCAGAAGGCCGACCACTTCACCACCGCCGTGATCGAGGACAACGCCACCGAGGCGGACCGCCTGTTGCCCGAGTTCGTCGCCGCTGCGGCCAAGCTGCGCACGGCAGAGGCCGGACTGGCGGCAGACAATGACAACAAGTCCGAGTTCGGCTCCATAGCCGGTTACCTCGACTCCATGATCGGCTCCTGGCGCGACTACAAGCAAAGCAAGAGCGACTATGAGCGTGAAAGCATCGTCGATGACTACAACCGCGCCATCGGCGAAATGAACGACGTCGAAATGCCCGTCTGACGAACAGCCGCCTCCGCCGCCGGATCGCGGCGGAGGCCATGTCTGCGTGCAGCCGCAGACTGGCGGCGGCCCCGGATACGGTTTAGCTCTGTCTTCCTCGATCCGGGGGAATGGCGTTTGAGTTCGTTTGAGTTCTTCTTCAGCTTCTACGGCCTGCTGCTGGGCCTGTCCGTCGCCGAACTGGTTGGCGGGTTCGCGCGGGTCCTGCATGAAAAGGACCGTATCCGGTTCGGTCTGCTGACGCCGCTGCTGGCGCTGTTTGTGGCCATAGACATCGCCACCTTCTGGAACCAGGCCTGGATCATATTCCGCGGGGCGCCGTTCAACACCTTCGTTCTGTTGATCGCCCTGGCCATCGCCGCCACCTTCTATGTCGCCGCCAGCATCACCTTCCCGCGCGTTTCGGCGGAAGGCGGCGAGGACAGGATTGATCTGGACGCGCATTTCTGGGCGCGGCGGCGTCTGGTCTTCTGGTGCATCCTGGCGGCAAACCTGATCGTGGCGGTGGTGCTGCTGGTGCTGGCGCAACTGGATCCCGGCTTCTCCAAACTGGCCAGTTCGGTCAGGTTGTGGGTCGGAACCGGCATATTCGTGACCTGCACGGCGACGGCGGCCTTTGCACCGTGGCGTCGCGTGGTGGTCGCCGCTCTGGTGCTGGTTCTGCTCTACAGCCTGTGGGGCGCGGCGCAGTCGGCGTCCGCTCTGATCGCGGGCGGCGGCTGGTCGCCGGTGTTCGGCGCGGGCGGTTGAGCTTGTCAGGCGGGGGCAATCGGCTCACGAAAGCCCTCATGCATCCCTGTCTTGCAGCCTCGGCCGTCTTGGCCGCCCTAACCTGCTGGGTCACCCCCGTCATGTCTCAAACACCCTTGTCCGTTCCCAACGCCGCCCCCTGGGACCAAGCCTTCCTGCCGCCAGCGCCCGCGTGGGACGGCGCGTCCAAGGCTCTGCTGAGGGGGGCCTCCGATCCGTGGGTGACGGCGTTCGAGGCCGATCCGGCCCATGACTTCAGCCCCGACTACGCCGACACACGCGCCTGGTTCGACCGGCTGGACGCGGCGTCCGACCTGATCCGCATCGAGCAGTTCGGCGTCTCGCCGGAAGGGCGGCCCATCTATGCGGTGATCGCCTCGAAGGACGGCGCGACCTTCGATCCGGCCAAACCCGTGCTGATGATCCAGGCGGGCATCCACCCCGGCGAGATCGACGGCAAGGACGCGGGCATGATGCTGCTTCGCGACATCGCCTTCTATGGCAAGGACGGCCTGCTGGACCGGGTGAACCTGATCCTGATCCCAATCCTGAGCGTGGACGGACATGAGCGGGCATCCGCCTATTCCCGCCCCAACCAGCGCGGGCCGCGCATCCAGGGCTGGCGCAACACGGCGACCAACCAGAACCTGAACCGCGACTATCTGAAACTGGACCAACCCGAGATGCGGGCCGTGCGCGGCCTCATCCTGAAATACCGGCCCGACCTCTATGTCGACGTCCATGTCACCGACGGGCTGGATTACCAGTATGACGTGACCTTCGGCTTCAATGGCGAGGACGGGTCGTTCAGCCGCTCGCCGCACGGGTCGCAGTGGCTGGATTCCGTGTTCAAGCCCGCCATGAACGCGGCGCTGGAGCGCCACGGCCACGTCCCCGGCGAACTGGTGTTCGGGATCGATGACGACGCGCCCAAGGCCGGCCTTTCGGACGGAGGACTGGGCGAACGCTATTCCAATGGCTGGGGCGCGGCGGCCCATGTGCCGACCATCCTGATCGAGAACCACAGCCTGAAGCCGCACGAGCAGCGGGTGCTGGGCACATATGTCTTCATCGAAGAGGCGCTGCGGCTGCTGGCGGACAGGGGTTCGGCGCTGAGGGCGGCGACCGAACAGGACCGCGCCCTGCGCCCGGCGGAGATCCTGGCCAATTTCGAGCAGGACGAGGCCCCTTCCTCCACCCGTCCGTTCAAGGGCGTGCTGTTCGACACCTATTTCAGCCCCGCGTCGGGCCGCAACGAAATCCGCTGGTCGGGCCAGCCTGATCCCGTGCTGTGGCAGATGGCCTTCTATGGGTCCAAGCCGACCCTGACCCTGCAACGGCCGACGGCCTACTGGATCCCCAGCTACCGCACCGACATCATCGAGCGGCTGAAGGCGCACGGAGTGGAAATGGAGACGGTCGCCGCGCCGCGCGTGGTCAACGTGGATATGCTGCGTCTGGTGTCGCCCAAACTGGCCAGCCGCGCCAACGAGGGCCACGTCCAGGCTTCGGTCGAGACGGTGAAGACGGAACGCCGCGACTGGACCTTCCCCACCGAATCGGTGCGCGTTCCGACCGACCAGCCGCTGGGCGACGTCGCCATCCTGCTGCTGGAGCCGCAGTCGAACGAGAGCTTCTTCGCCTGGGGCATGTTCCCCGAGGTGATGAGCCGGGTTGAATATATCGAGGCCTACGCCATCGCGCCCCTGGCCGAGAAGATGCTGGCGGCGGACCCGGCGCTGAAAGCCGAGTTCGAGGCGAAGCTGGCGGCGGATGCGGCCTTCGCCGCCGATCCGCAGGCGCGTCTGGCCTGGTTCTATGAGCGGACGCCCTTCTACGACGACCATTATCTGCTCTATCCGATCGCGCGGGAGAACTGATCCATGACGCCCCATCTGATGCTGGCGCTGCAGGCGGCGGGGCTGTGGAGCGGCCTGCTGATCCTGTTGCTGCTGGTGCTGTCCGGCGTGGTCGTCAGCGGGCGCAGGCGCCACATGGTCTCGTTCGGCGATGGGGGAAATCCTGAACTGGAGGCCGCCGCGCGGGCCTTTGGCAACTGCGTCGAATACGCCGCGCCCGGCATGGCGGCGCTGGGCCTGCTGGCCCTGCTGGGGGCCGAGCCTTGGATGGTTCATGCGGTGGGCGGGACCCTGTTCGCCGGACGGGTGGTCCACGCCCTGGGCCTGTTGTTCCAGACCGGGCCGTCGCTGGGCCGGGTGCTGGGCATGGGCCTGACGTGGATCGCGCTGCTGGCCGTCGCCTTCGGCCTGCTGGCCTACGCCGTCGTCTGAGACTGTTCGTCTGCGCCATGTTGCGGTGCGGGGGCGGGTCCGCCATATCGGGGCATGACTGAAACAACGACCGCGTCCGTCTCCACCGATCTTCTCAATGACATCGTCCAGGCGGCCCTGAGGGCCGGGGCCGACGCCGCCGAGGCCGTCAGCGCCGACCGCCAGTCGCTGTCGGTCGGGGTTCGCAACGGCAGGCTGGAAGATGTGGAGCGTGAAGAGGCGCGCGATCTGGGCCTGCGGGTCTTCGTGGGTCAGCGCCAGGCCTCGGTGTCCGCCTCCGACCTGTCGCAGGCCGCCCGCGCCCGTCTGGTGGAACGCGCCGTGGCCATGGCCCGTCTGGCGCCTGAAGACCCCCACGCCGGTGTCGCCCCCGAGGACCGTCTGGCGCGCGGCCCCTTCGCCGACCTGGACCTGTATGACGCCAGCGAGCGCACGGCCGAGGAGTTGGAGCACGCCTCGGCCCAGGCCGAGGCCGCCGCCCTGGCCGTGCCGGGCGTGGCGAAATCCGAAGGGGGCCATGCATCCTGGTCGTCCAGCCGCTGGCGTCTGGTGACCTCGCACGGGTTCGACGGCGACTATCGCGGCACGGCCTTCTCGCTGGGCGTCGGCGTCATCGCCGAGAAGGACGGCGCCATGGAGCGTGGCGGCGAAAGCCGTTCGACCCGGTACCTCGCCGATCTGCCCGGCGCCGATGTCATCGGCCGCAAGGCGGGCGAACGGGCCGTGGCCCGCACCGGCCCGCGCAAGATCGCCTCGACCACCGCGCCGGTCATCTTCGACAACCGGATGTCGGGCCAGATCGTATCACCGGCCGTCGGGGCCATCGCCGGGCCGTCTATCGCGCGCGGCACCTCCTTCCTGAAGGACAAACTGGGTCAGCGGGTGTTCGCCGAGGGCGTCAGCCTGATCGACGATCCGTTCCGCCAGCGCGGGCTGGGATCGACCCCTTTCGATGACGAAGGCGCCGCGGTCGAGCGCCGCGCCCTGTTCGACGACGGCGTCCTGACCACCTGGCTGCTGAACAGCGCCTCGGCGCGGCAGTTGGGAATGCTGACGACGGGCCACGCCTCGCGCGGGCTGGCGGGACCGTCAGGCGTCTCGACCCACAATCTGCACATGGCGCCGGGTGAACGCGATCTGGCGGGCCTGATGGCGGACGCCGGAACGGGCCTTTTGATCACCTCGATGTTCGGCCCGTCGCTGAACGGCAACACCGGCGACTGGTCCGCCGGGGTGTCCGGCTTCTGGTTCGAGAACGGGGCGATCGCCTATCCGGTCAGCGAAGTGACCGTGGCGGGCAAGCTGCCCGAACTTTACCTGCGCCTGCAGCGGGGGTCGGACCTGGAGTTCCGGGGGTCTTTCAACACCCCCAGCCTGATGTTCGACGCGGTGGCCATCGCCGGAAAATGACCGATCTGAACGCAGACCTCGAACTGATCCGTCAGGCGGCGCTGGACGCGGGCGCCCTGGCCGTTGCCGAGCGCGAGGCCGGGCTGAAGATCACGTCCAAGGTCGGCGGATCGCCTGTCACCAGCGGCGACCTGAAGGTGGACGCCATGCTGAAGGACCGGCTGCTGTCGGCGCGTCCCGACTATGGCTGGCTGTCCGAAGAGACGGCGGATTCGCCGGATCGCCTGTCCAGAAAGCGCATCTTCATCGTCGATCCCATCGACGGCACGGTCGCCTATATGAAGCGGACCCCGTGGTGGTGCGTGCCGATCGCCGTGGTCGAGGACGGCGAAGTGGTCGCCGCCGTCATCCATGCGCCCGAGGTGGACGAGACCTATGTGGCGACGCGCGGGGGCGGGGCGCGGCGCAATGGGCGGGTCATCCACGCCTCGGACGCCGACACGCTGGAGGACGCCTCCGTGCTGGGCGACGCGCGGCTGATTGAAGCGCCCTATTTCGACGAGCCGTGGCCGCCGATGCGGTTCGAGAAGCGCAACGCCCTGGCCTATCGCATGGCGCTGGTGGCGGCGGGGGCGTTCGATGCGGCCCTGGCCCTGACGCCGAAATGGGACTGGGACGTCGCGGCTGGCTGCCTGATCGCCCAGGAGGCGGGCGCCGTGGTCAGCGATCACCACGGACGACCGTGGCGGTTCAACCGAAGCGACCCGCGTCAGGCCAGTCTGGTCTGCGCCGCGCCTGCGCTGCAGCCGATGATCATTCGACGTTGTAAAAACGTGCCGCTTTCGACCTAAGGCGGGGGTGGAAAAACCCTGCACGCATTGATCCTTGGCCATTCTGGGCCTATGCCGCGCGCAAACCTCCCCCTCTTCGCCACAGGACCTGCCATGACTGAGCCGAACAACCTCCCGCCGCAACTGCTGCACCTCGTCATCGGCGGCGAAATGCGCCACCTGAACGAGCCGGTCTTCCGCGACCTGTCGCAGGTCGAGTTCGTCGGCGCCTTCGGGAGCTATGACGAGGCCAAGAAAGCCTGGAAGGCCCGCGCCCAGGCCACCGTCGACAACGCGCACATGCGCTACTTCATCCTGCACGCCCACAAGCTGATCGACCCGCGCGGCGACGCGGCCTGAGGTCATGCGACATCAGGGAGCGGAACCGCTCCCTGCTCCGCCCGCTGGAACTGGACGAACGAGGAATGCCGTGAACCTGGAACCGCAACAGACTTTTCAGATCATCGCCATGCTGGCCGTGCTGGCGCTGTTCTGCTTTTCGCTACGTGACAAGATCAACTACGCCCGCTGGTTCAAACAGTGGGAGGCCGAGCGCAAGGCCCGGCGCGACGCCGAACTGGCCGCCGAAGCCCGAGCGAACGGCGATGAGCCGAAGACCGGCCCTTGGAGCTGAGGCGCCGCCCCATGCGGAATCGTCATTCCGGGGCTGAGCGCAGCGAAGAACCCGGAACCCTGGGGAACATTCTCAACGCCTGAAGTGGTTGATGCGGCAACCGCATCTCTGGGTTCCGGGTTCGTCCTGCGGACGCCCCGGAATGACGAAGGATAGGAGCGCCCTACTCCCGCCGCAACAATTTGTCCGTCAGAAGCGTGCCCCACCAGCCGGCCTTGAACTCGGTCCGGATCGCCTGGGGATCATAGTCGGGGCTGTCGACCCAGTCGATGAAGCTGATCCCGCGCGGTTCGACCTCGTTGACGTATTTCTCCAGCGTATAGTCCAGCACGCCCGTCAGCCCCTCGCGCGAGTGAAGGTATTTCTTGGACAGCTGGCTCATGGCGACCGAGATCGGCTCGCCCAGATGGAAGTGGCGATAGAAGACCGCCATCATCCCCGCCCGGTCCGCGCCGGACTTGCAGTGGATGAGCACCGGATACTGGATGGTCTTGAACAGGTCACGAGCGCGGTGGATGCGGTCGGCCTGTGGCGGGTCGCGTGAATCCAGCGGGGCGCTGATCAGGGTCAGGCCCAGCCGCTCGCAGGCGTCCTTCTCCAGCCAGTAATAGCCCTCGTCGCGTTCTCCGCGCAGGTTGATGACGGTCTTGATCCCCTTGGCCTTCCATCCGGCCAATTGGCGCGGCGAGGGCTGGTTGGCGCGCACCAGATCGGGTCCAAGCCAGTGGGCGTTGGAGAAGGCCAGGCGCAGGAAGGCGTGGTCCGCCCAGAAATAGTGCCAATGGGCCTTGAAGCGGCCCACCGCAGTTGTGAGATCAAACCGTGACATTGACCGTCAGATAGCGACCCGCCGCCCCCGCGTCATCCCGCGCCTGCGGACCATCTGTCTCAGGGACAGGCCTGGGTGGCGGCCAGCCGCGCCTGGGCCGCCCGATTCTCACCCCAGAAGATGAACAGCGACGCCCCCACGATCAGGGCCGCCCCCGGCCAGAACCAGATGGACGGCGTCTGCCCCAGCGTGATCCAGCCGATCAGGCCCGCCAGCGGCGCCTTGAGGTCCGCGAACGGCTGCAGATAGACCGCATCCGCCGTCTTGTAGGCCGAGGCCAGCAGATATTGCGCCGCCGCCGTCGCCCCGCCCAACGCCAGCAGAAGCAGCAGCCCCTCGCCGTGCGGCAAGGCGAAAGCGAAGCCGTTGGCCACGCCCGGCGGCATCATGAAGGCCAGAGCGTTGACCAGCAGCAGGATGGCCAGATGGTTGGGCGCGATCAGCACCAGCAGCGAGACCGTCAGGGTCTCGGGCGTCTCTTCGCGGGCCAGATATTTGGTCAGCACGTCTGTCGCCGCCCACAGAGCCGCCGCCCCGACGGGGGTCAGGGCGCGCCAGTCCAGATGTTCCGTTCCCACGCCCGACACGACCACCGCCCCAACGAAGCCGGCCAGCGCCGCGCCTAAACGCACGCCCGAAACCCGCTCGCCCAGGAACAGGGTCGAACCGATGATGATGAACAGCGGCCCGGTCGCCAGCAGGGTGACCATCTGCCAGATCGGCGCCCCGGTCGCGAAACCATAGACAAAGACATGGACGCCAAGCGCCGAAGTCAGGGCGCGGATTTCATGGATCAGCGGGCGGCGCGTGCGAAACTTGTCCAGACCAATCCGCATCACGATCGGCGCCATCAGCACCGAGGCGATCAGATACTGCCAGAAGGCCATGCCGGTGGAGCTCATGCCATAGCGCCACGGCAGCACCGATTGCAGGGTGTTGCTGGCCGCGAAGGCCAGGCTGGCCAAGACCATCAGCAGCGCGCCCTGCGAAGCCGCACGCTGATGCAAAGAGGAAATCTGGTTCAAGCGTCGTCCTTTCCGTAACCCGTTTTCCTCAGGGTTGCGGGCGACGACGCGCCGGCGCCCCGCCCGGCGAAAGGCGACGCACGCCGACGTGGCGTGATCCCGTTCTCTTTCATCCGGACTATACCGTCGGCCCCGGAATCACACCGGATCTGCTGACCTCCCCCCACGGGGGGAGCGCTCGCGGGCTTGGCGTCGCCGCCTTACCGCCGGTGGGGAATTGCACCCCGCCCTGAGAACAACGCGGGCGAACCCGCAGGCCCCTAGCTAGTGAAGCCCGGCCTGCGGTTCAAGCACCCGCCGCGCTTCGCGACACAAGCCTTGACTTGAAGGGCCGCTCGGACGACCGAGAACCGATGAACGCCCCAGCCACCGAGACCATGCCCCTGCGCGTCCTGCTGGCGCGGATCTGGCGCGACTATCTGTCCCGGCACAAGGGATCGCTGGTCCTGTCGATCCTGCTGGCGGCGGTGACGGGCCTGCTGACGGCGGCCCTGCTGAAGCTGCTGGAGCCGGCGGTGAACGGCCTGTTCCTGGGCGGGACGGCGCCGATCAGCCTGTTCGGGCTGATCGAGTTTCCGGCGTCGAAAGCCATTCTGTGGATACCGGCGGCGATCCTGGCGGTGGCCGTGGCGCGGACCCTTGCGGCCATCGGTCAGGCGGCGCTGGTCAACCGGCTGGGCCACACCATCGTCGGCGACATCCAGATCAGGCTGTTCGGGGCCATGATCCGGGCCGACCTGGCGCGGCTGCGCAGCCAGCATTCGGGCGGCTTTGTCTCATCCGTTCTGTTCGACGCCAACCTGGTGCGCGAGGCCTTCACCTCAGGCGTGGTGACCTACACCCAGAACCTGCTGACGCTTATCGCCGTGCTGATCTACATGGGGTTCATCGACTGGCAGTTGACCATGGTGGTGCTGCTGGGCGTGCCGCTGGTGGCGCTGGTGCTGCGTCGGTTCGGGCGCAAGACCCGCAAGGCCGCCGTCGGCGCCATGGCCGAGACAGAGAACCTGTCCACCGCCCTGATGGAGAATCTGGACGGGGTCCGCCTGATCAAGATCGAGAACCGCGAGGCGGCGGAAGAAGCCCGCGTCGGCGAGGTCGTCGCCCGCCGCCAGCGCCACGTCATCAAGGGCGCCAACGCCCGCGCCTTCGCCGGTCCTTCCAGCGATCTGGTGGCCTATGTGGTCGTCGCCGCCGTCATGGCCTATGCCGGATGGAGGGCGCAGTCGGGCGAGATGACGGTGGGCGGGTTCGCCGCCTTCATCGGGATGCTGCTGGCCGCGGGGCAAGCCCTGCGTCAGGTGACGAACCTGGCGACGGTGATGGCCGAGGGCCTGACCGCCGCGCGCCGCCTGTTCGCCGCCCTGGACATCCAGCCGGAAATCCGTGAGGCGACCGACGCCGCCCCCCTGCCGCCCGGCCCGGTCGAGGTGGTGCTGGACCGCGTGTCCTTCGCCTACGCCCCCGGCGGGGCGCCGACGCTGGACGACGTGTCCCTGCGGGTGGCGCCGGGCGAGACGGTGGCGCTGGTCGGCCCGTCGGGCGGCGGCAAGAGCACGATCCTGAGCCTGCTGCCGCGCTTCTATGACGTGACCGGCGGGGCGGTGACGCTGAACGGGCGCGACCTGCGCCAGCTTCGCCTGCATGACCTGCGCGACCATATCGCCCTGGTGACGCAGGAGCCCTTCCTGTTCGACGACACCATCGCCGCCAACATCGCCTATGGCCGCCCCGGCGCGACGCAGGAACAGATCGAGGCCGCCGCCCGGTCCGCCGCCGCCCATGACTTCATCACCGCCCTGCCCGATGGTTATGACACCCGTGCGGGCGAGGCGGGCCTGCGCCTGTCGGGCGGCCAGCGCCAGCGCATCGCCATCGCCCGCGCCTTCGTCAAGGACGCGCCCATCCTGCTGCTGGACGAGGCGACCAGCGCCCTGGACACCGAAAGCGAGGCCCTGGTGCAGGCGGCGCTGGAGCGGTTGATGGAAGGGCGCGCCACCCTGATGATCGCCCACCGCCTGTCGACCGTGAAGAACGCCAACCGCATCTATGTGATCGAGGCCGGTCGCGTGGTCGAGGAAGGCTCGCATGAGGCCCTGGTCGCACGCGGCGGCCTCTACGCCCGTCTGGCCCGCCAACAGTCGCTGGACGGCGCCCCCGTCAACGTCGAGACGGTCGCGTGAGTTTTCGAGCCGCTCATTCTTTAAACCTCGTCATCCTGGGCCTTGTGCCTAGGATCCATAAACATAGTCGTCTGCCTTTCTGCGGCCATCGTTGGACACCGGGAGTCTGTATCCTAGGCACAAGGCCCAGGATGACGATCCTGAGAGAGGGCGGCTCTCGTCCAGCACGTCTCGCGAAAGCCGTTCGACCATGAGGCCCCTGCGCATACCCGCCGTACAGGCCACCCTGTCCTTCATCCTGGCGCGCTGGATGCAGTTCTGCTTCGCCACCATCCGCTGGACCCATGAGAACCAGTCGGCGGCCGAGGAGGTCTGGGCCAAAGGCGGCGGCGTGCTGTGCGCCTTCTGGCACTCGCGCATCAGTCTGGCGCCCGCCAGTTGGCCGCTGGATCGGGCGCAGCCGGCCAAGGCGCTGATCTCGCTGTCCGCCGACGGCCAATTCATCGCCAAGGCCGTGGCCCTGCAGGGGTTTCCCGCCATCCGGGGTTCGTCGTCGAACAAGGACAAGGCCGACCGCGACAAGGGCGGCGCACAGGCTCTGCGGGCCGGTCTGCGTCAATTGAAGCAAGGCGCGCTGGCCATCACGCCGGACGGTCCGCGCGGCCCGGCGCGCCAGATGGCCGAGGGCCTGCCGATGATGGCCAAGATTTCCAAGGCGCCCACCCTGTTCATCGGCATGTCGTGCAATCCGGCGATCCGGCTGAACAGCTGGGACCGGGCGCTCATCCCCCTGCCCTTCGGCAAGGGTGCGATCGTGTGGGATGTGGCGGAGTATCCCAAGGGCGAGGAGCTGGACGCGGTGCGGCGGGACTGGGCCGACCGGCTGAGCACTGTCGAGGCGCGAGCCGACGCGATCACGGGCCTGAAATCATGAGGGCTCAGCCGTGACGCCCCTGCCCCTGATCGCCTATCGCCTGCTGACCCGCGCGCTGGAGCCGCTGGCGCCGCGCCTGCTGGATGCGCGCGCGCAAAAGGGCAAGGAAGACCCGGTGCGGGTCGATGAGAGGCTGGGTTTCACCCGCGCCAAACGGCCCGACGGCGATCTGGTCTGGCTGCATGGGGTCAGCGTGGGAGAGACCCTGTCACTGCTGCCGCTGGTGGAGCGGTTCACGAAGACGCGGCCCGACCTCACCGTGCTGGTCACCTCGGCCACGGTGACCTCGGCGCAGATTCTGGCCGAGCGACTGCCGCCCGGCGTGATCCATCAGTATGCGCCCGTTGACGGCCCCGGCGTAGTCGAGCGGTTCCTGGATCACTGGCGCCCCGCTCTGGCGATCTTCGTCGAAAGCGAACTGTGGCCCAACCTGCTGATGGAGGCGCATCGACGCGGGGTGAAGCTGGCGCTGGTCAGCGCGCGGATCACGGAAAAGACGGTGGACGGCTGGCGCCGTTTCCCGAAATCCAGCCGCGCCCTGATGAACAGTTTCGATCTGGTCCTGCCGCAGGATCAGGTTTCGGCCGAACGGCTGAACGCCCTGGGCGCGCGCGTCGATGCGTTGATCAACCTGAAGCTGGCGGGCGAGACCCTGCCGCATGACGCCGCCGCCTTCAGCCGCATCAGCGAATCCATCGGCGACCGGCCCGTGGTGGTGGCGGCCAGCACCCATGAGGGCGAGGAAATCGCCATCATCCGCGCGCTGGACGCGCTGCCCGATCGGGCCTGTCTGATCCTGCTGCCGCGCCACCCTGACCGGGCGCCGGCCATCGCCGCCGCGCTTCAGGCCGAGGGTTTCGCCTTCGCCATGCGGTCGCGCGGCGAGACCATCGGGCGCGAGACGGACATCTATCTGGCCGACACCCTGAACGAGATGGGTCTGTTCCTGCGCCTGGCCGACGTGGTCGTGATGGGCGGATCGTTCGCGCCCGCGCTGGGCCTGCCGCCGGTCGGGGGGCATAATCCGCTGGAGCCTGCACGGCTGGCGCGGCCGACGATCAGCGGTCCGGACGCCTCCAACTGGGCCACGGTGACCTCGGCTCTGGCTGAGGCGGGCGGACTGATCCTGGTGCAGGGACCGCATCAGCTGGCCGGGGTCATCGCGCCCCTGCTGGCCGACCCGGCGGCGGCCAAGGCCATGGGCGAGCGGGCCAAACGCGCGGCGGCGGAGGCGGGCGGCGGACTGGAGCGGCTGTGGTCGCTGCTGGCGCCGCTCATGCCCGCAACAAGGATGCGGCGATGAAACTGAACACGCCGCGCTGGTGGTACATCCGCGACCATAATCATGCCCGGGTGACGCGCACTGTGCTGAAGCCGCTGGGCTGGATCTGGGCTGGGGTGACGGCGGGCAAGATCGCGCGGGCCACGCCTGTCGATCCCGGCTGCGCGGTCATATCGATCGGCAATCTGACGGTCGGTGGATCGGGCAAGACGCCGGTGGCGCGTGAGACGCTGCGGCTGCTCGCCGACGCAGGGATAGCGGCGCACGGGCTGTCGCGCGGCTACGGCGGGCGGCTGGAGGGGCCGGTGCGGGTCGATACGGCCGTCCACACGGCGGCGGACGTGGGCGACGAGCCGCTGATGCTGGCGCAAGGCTCGCCGATGTGGATTTCACGTGATCGGATCGCGGGCGCCCGCGCGGCGGCGGCGGCCGGTGCTCAGGTCATTGTGCTGGACGACGGGCATCAGAACCCGGCGTTGAAGAAGACCGTCAGCCTGATCGTCGTGGACGGCGAGACGCGCGGCGACGAATGGCCGTTCGGAGACGGATCGGTCTTTCCCTCCGGCCCCATGCGCGAGCCGCTGAAGGCCGGGCTGGCCCGCGCGGATGCGGTGGTGGTGATGCTGCCGACCGACATGGAGGCCGCCGATTCGGAGCTGCTGGACCTGTTCGGCGGCCTGCCGGTCTTCATCGCCCGCCTGACGCCCGAAGGCCCGCCGCCATCGGGGCCGCAGGTCGGGTTCGCCGGCATCGCCAAGCCGTGGAAGGTCGAGCGGTCGCTGAAGGCGGCGGGGTGCGACCTGGTCGACTTCGTCCCCTTCCCCGACCACGCGGCCTACAGCGCCGAGACCATGAAGTTCCTACACGAGCGGGCCGCGGTTTTCGACGCGGGCCTTGTCACCACCGAAAAGGACTGGGTCCGGCTGACGCCCGACCAGCGCATGCACGTAGCGGCCTGGCCGGTCGTCGCCCGGTTCGAGGATCAGGCGGCCTTCGCCGCCTTCCTGACCGACCGGATTCAGTCGGCGCGGTAGACCACGCCGTCCCGCATCACGAACTTCATCCGCTCCAGCTCGGTCACGTCCGTCAACGGATCGCCCGCGACGGCGACGATGTCGGCGGCGCGGCCGACCGCGATGCGGCCCGCTTCGTTGGCGATCTTCAGGTGTTCGGCGGCGCCGACCGTGGCGGCCTGAATGGCCTCAAGCGGGGTCAGGCCTGCGCGGACCAGAAGGGCGAACTCCTGCGCATTGTCGCCGTGGGCCGAAACGCCGGAATCGGTGCCGAAGGCGATCCGCACGCCCTGCTGATGGGCGCGGCGCGCCATCTCCAGCATCTTGGGACCGGCCTCCAGCGCCTTGGCGGTCTGGGCGGGGGTGAAGAAATTATCCGGGCCGGACGCCACGCGGGCCACGAAGTCCCCCGCCAGCAGGGTCGGCACCAGCCAGGCGTTGTTCTGCTTGAACAGGCGGATCGATTGATCGTCCAGATAGGTGCCGTGTTCGATGGAATCGCCGCCCGCCCGCAGGAAGGCGTTGATGCCGTCGACGCCATGGGCGTGGGCGGTGACCTGACGGCCCATCCGATGGCCGCTTTCGACGATGGCGGCCAGTTCGCCGTCGGTGAACTGCTGGGCCAGACCCGCCGCCGTGTTTGACAGCACGCCGCCCGTCGCCGTGATCTTGATGATGTCTGCGCCCGCGCGGACCTGGGTGCGGACGGCGCGCATGCAGTCCTCTGCGCCCGAACAGATGCTCTCGGGCGACATCACATGCAGGATGTCCTCACGATAGCCATTGGCGTCGCCGTGCCCCCCGTGGATCGACACCGAACTGCCCGAGGCGATGATGCGCGGTCCCGGCACATCGCCGTTCCTGACGGCGTTGCGCAAGGCGAAGATCGCCTGATTGCTGGCGCCCAGGTCCGCGACGGTGGTGAACCCGGCCAGCAGGGTGCGGCGGGCGTGGCGGGCGCCGATCATGGCCTGATCAGCCTCGGACAGGGTGACGCGGTCCAGACGCGAGTTCGGGCTTTGCTGGCTGGTCAGATGGACGTGGCTGTCGATCAGTCCGGGCAGAACAAAGGCGTCACGCAGGTTCACGACCCGGCCCTGGGACGCGTCGCCGACGAAGCCGTCGCGCACTTCGACGACTTGGTTCCCCCTGATCACGAGAGTTTTACCGCGCTGCACAACGCCGTTAGATGGATCGGCCAGCAGACGCCCCGCCTCGACGAACACCGTCGTCTGCGCGCCTGCTGTTCCAGTGACAGCCGGGGTTTGCTGCGCGAAGGCCCCCGTCGCCGACGCCATCAGCGCCGCCAGGGCCAGGCCCAAAAATTTCATCAAATCCTCCCAACGGCGTCGCTGCCGCAAAATGGCCCCACAAGGCTCAGGTTGCCTGAACCGTAACCTTTTGAAACAAACCGGGCCCAAGAACAAACCGCAACGAGGGCGTCGCATGCGGCTATCGAGACGAGGCATGATTCTGGGCGGTTCGGCCCTGCTGACGGGTTGCGCGAGCGCGAGCGCGAAACCCCCGGTGACCACCCTGGCGCAAGCCGGACCGATCGTTTCGCCAAGCGCGGCCCTGCCCGTAATCCAGACGGGCGTTCTGACGCCGCCTCCGCTCGACCCCCGCCGTCATGTCCGCAAGGATCTGATGGACCGCGCGATGGCCGCGCTGGACATCCACCATCGCAGACTGCCGCTGCGCGACCGGATGTATCTGGTCGATTTCAAGAAATTCTCGGGCGAGGAGCGGCTGTACGAGGTCGATCTGGTCAGCGGCGAAGTGAAGGTGCTGCGCACCTGCCACGGACGCGGATCTGACCCCAGCCATTCGGGTTACGCCCAGCGGTTCTCGAACACGCCGGATTCCAACATGTCCTCGGTCGGCGCCTACGCCACCGCAGGCGCCAGCTGGGGCCGCCAGCAGGGGCCGAACGTGCTGCTGGACGGGCTGGAATACACCAACGACAAGGCCCGCGAACGCGCCATCATCATCCACGGCGCGGACTATGCGGACCCGCAGTTCCTGGCGCGAGAAGGCAAGCTGGGGCGCAGCTACGGCTGTTTCTCCGTGGCCCACACGGACCTGCCGGACCTGCGTGAACGGATGGGCGAAGGCCGCCTGCTGTACGCGGCGGCTTAAGGGTTCCAGGTCCGATCACCATCTACGAGCGTCATTCCGGGGCGTCCGAAGGACGAACCCGGAACCCAGGCGTTCGAATTCGACATTGAATACGTCCAGCAGGGCGCCTGTGGCCCTGGCTTCCGGGTTCTCCGCTACGCGCAGCCCCGGAATGACGAACTGAAGATCGGTCGACCAGACCTAACCTAACCAGCCCGCGATCATGATCCGCAAGGGGTTGGCCGGATCGGACAGCAGCTTGGCCACCATGCCCAGCGAGATGACCACCAGCAGCGGCCGGATCAGGCGCGGTCCGAAGCGCATGGCCGAATGGGCGCCCAGACGCCCGCCGATCACCTGCCCCACGGCCATGCAGCCGCCCAGCAGCCACAGCACATGGCCGCCCGCCGCCAGAACCACCACCGAGACGACATTGCTCATCAGGTTCAGGGCCTTGGTGTTGGCCGTCGCCCGCGTCAGCCCCATGCCCATCAGGGTGACGAGACTGAGCGCGTAGAAGGAGCCGGTGCCCGGCCCGAAGAAGCCGTCGTAGAAGCCGATGCCCCCGGCGACCGCGCTATAGGCCAGGGGTGTCAGCCGGGCGTGCGCATCCTCGTCGCTGGCCTTCGGTCCGAACAGGAAATACAGGGCGATGGCGATCAGCAGCACCGGCAGCAGCACCATCAGCCAGCGGGTGTCGACCACCGTGACGGCGAAGGCGCCCAGCCCGGCCCCGACCAGCGTCGCCGCCAACGGCCATTTCAGAAGGCCGAAATTGATCCGCCCCGCGCGCCAATAGCTCCAGGTCGCCGAGGCCGTGCCGAAACTGGACTGGACCTTGTTGGTGGCGATGGCGGCGACCGGCGGAACGCCCGCCGCCAGCAGGGCCGGAACCGTGATCAGCCCGCCGCCCCCCGCGATGGCGTCGACAAAGCCCGCCGCCACGGCCGCCAGGCACAACAATGCGATGATCTCGGGGGCCAGCTCAATCATGTCATGCCTTCAGTCGGCCCACATGGGCCTATTGACGGTCCAGAGCGCGCCAGCCGATGTCCGAACGGTTGAAGCCGCCCGGCCAGTCGATCTTCGCAATCGCCTCATAGGCGCGTGCGCGGGCCTGGGCGATGTCGTCTCCCTCGGCGCAGACGTTCAGCACCCGCCCGCCCGCAGCGGTCAGGGCGCCGTCGTCGCGGCGCTTGGTCCCGGCGTGGAAGACCTGGACATGAGGGCCGAAATCCTGATCGGCGCCGCGGATGGTCGATCCCTCCAGCGGGCTGTCGGGATAGCCCTTGGCCGCCATGACCACGCAGATCACCGTCTGGGGTTTGAAGGCGGCGGGCGGGAGGCCCGAGACGTCGCCGCGCGCGCACGCCAACAGATAGGGCACGATGTCGCCGTCAAACCGCATCATCAGCACCTGGCATTCCGGGTCGCCGAAACGGGCGTTGAACTCGACCACCTTGGGGCCGTCGGCGGTGGCCATCAGACCGGCGTAGAGGACGCCGCGATAGGGCGCGCCCTCCTCGGCCATCTTCTGGATGGTGGGCTGGACGATCAGGTCGTTGGCCTGCTGGACCAGCGTGTCGGTGAAGACGGGCGCGGGCGAATAGGCGCCCATGCCGCCGGTGTTGGGGCCAAGGTCGCCGTCGAAGGCGCGCTTGTGGTCCTGCGCGCCGCCGAACAGCACGGCCTGTTTGCCGTCGCACAGGGCGAAGAGGGAGCCTTCCTCACCGTCCATGAACTCTTCGATCACCACGCGGGCGCCCGCCGCGCCGAAACGCCCGCCCAGCATCCGCTCGATCTCGGCCTCGGCGTCCTGACGATCCGGGCTGATGGCCACGCCCTTGCCCGCCGCCAGACCATCGGCCTTGATGACATAGGGGGCGGCGAACCGATCCAGCGCCCCCTTGGCGTCGGCGACCGTCTCATAGACGCCGTAACCGGCGGTGGGGATGTCGTGACGCTCCAGAAAGGCCTTTGAGAAGGCCTTGGAGGTCTCCAACTGCGCCGCCTTGGCAGTGGGGCCGAAACAGGGAATGCCCGCTGCGGCCAGCAAATCGGCCAGACCCGCCGCCAGCGCCAGTTCCGGCCCGACCACGACCAGATCGGCCTTGATCTCTTGCGCCAGGGCGGCCAGGGCGTCGGCGTCGTCCGCCTTCACGGCGCGCAGCTCGCACAGTTTCTCGATGCCAGGGTTGCCTGGCGCGGCGACAAGCCGCGTGACCAGCGGCGACTGGGCGATCTTCCAGGCCAGGGCGTGTTCGCGCCCGCCCGATCCGACGAGAAGAATGTTCATGAGACCGGGCAATGACGGCGCCGCCGCGGTCGGTCAAGCGTCGGGCCGATCCGGGGCCGCTTTAATGCGTCGGCGGCGCGGTCACTGAGGGGCGTATGCGGGCAGCGCCTGCAGCTGGGCGGCGGTCAGGGCGGTCGTCAGATCGGCGTCGGCGCCGTTCTGGATCGGCGACAGATCGGCCAGAGGCACGACGACGTTCAGGGCGCCGGGCGCCTCCAGTTCGATGATGAGGTGGGTCAGACGATTCTGGGCGTCCAGCACCAGTTGCTGGACGCTGCCCAGGTCCGTGCCGTCGTGCGCCACCAGGGTCGCGCCCTCCAGCTGATCGCGGGTCATGTTGAAGGCCAGGACCGCGTCGCCGCTGACGGCGTCGGCCTGGGCCGGGGTGGCGGGAACCGGCGGGGCGCCGGGGTTCGACTGTTCGACGACCGCGTCTTCGTCTCCCCGATCCGAACAGGCGGCGGTCGCCGTCAGGGCCAGGGCGGCGGCCATGACAATCAGACGCTTCATCGACATGGCTCAGGCCTCACAGGATCGCCGACAGCACATAGACGACGAAACCCAGCAGAATTATGCCCAGAATGATCAGCCATGGACTCATGGCGCCGCCCGCGCCGCTGCGTCTTTCCAGACCCCGCTCAGAGGGGGCGCGCTCGTCCGGGTCGGTTCCTGGGGGATCAGCAGGCATGATTGACGAACGGCGCAGGATCGCAGCCGTTCCCGCGCGCATCGACGCAGGCTAGGATGATGTCATGAGCGACGACTCCTACGTATTCGAGGGCCCGGCGGAACAGTCCGCGCCGCGCGACAACAATCCGCCCCTGTCCATCTCCGAGCTGTCCTTCGCGCTGAAGCGGACGCTGGAGGAGCGGTTCGGCCATGTTCGGCTGCGCGGTGAAATCTCCAAGGTGAACCGCCATGCCTCGGGCCATGTCTATCTGACGCTCAAGGACGACAGGTCGGCCATCGACGGCGTGGTCTGGAAGGGATCGGTGCGGGGCCTGGGCGTCCAGCCGCAGGCGGGCCTTGAGGTCATCGTCACCGGCAAGATCACCTCCTATCCGGCGCGGTCGTCCTATCAGATCGTGATCGAGAGCATGGAGGCGGCGGGCGCGGGCGCATTGCTGGCCCAACTGGAGCGGCTGAAGCTGCGCCTGCGCGAAGAGGGCCTGTTCGAGCCGGGGCGCAAGAAGCCCCTGCCCCAGTTTCCGCGCACCATCGGCGTCATCACCAGCCCGACCGGCGCCGTCATCCGCGATGTGCTGCACCGGATCGCCGAACGCTGGCCGTGCCGGGTCATCGTCTGGCCGGTGGTGGTTCAGGGCGATGCGGCGGCGGGTCAGGTGGCAGGCGCCATTCGCGGCTTTGACGCCATGCAGCCGGGCGGCCCGGTTCCCCGTCCCGACCTGCTGATCGTGGCGCGCGGCGGCGGGTCGGTCGAGGACCTGTGGTGCTTCAACGACGAAGCCCTGGCGCGCACGGTGGCGGCGGCGCGCATCCCGATCATCTCGGCCGTTGGGCACGAGACGGACACCACCCTGATCGACTTCGTCTCGGACCGACGCGCGCCGACGCCCACGGGCGCGGCCGAAATGGCGACGCCGGTGCTGGCGGACCTGCGCTACGTCGTGGCGGACATGGACCGGCGGCTGGTTCAGGCAGGCGGGCGGCTGATCGAGGATCGGCGCACCCGGCTGCGGGCCGTGGCGCGCGGCCTGCCGGCTCGGCCCGAAGATCTGCTGGCGCTGGCGCAGCAGAGGCTGGACCACGCCTCCAGCCGTCTGGCCTCGGGCCTGCAACGCAATGTGGCCCTGCATGAGCGGCATCTGGCCGTGACGGCGGGCAAGCTGACGCCCGCCTTGCTGCGCGCGCGGCTGGACCGGGGCGACGACCGGCTGAGCAGTGTCGCCGGGCGTCTGGGCACGGCCTTGCAGGCCAATGTGGCGCGCCATGAGCGGCGACTGCTGCAGACCGCCGGGCGTCTGTCGCCCGATCCGATCTATCGCCGTCTCGATCAACGCCAGAACCGGCTGGAGGCCGTGGCCCTGCGTCTGGGCGGTTGGGCGCCGCGCCGGCTGGAGCGGGACACAGACCGGCTGGCGGCCCTGTCGCGCGCCCTGACCAATCTGGACCCCGCCCGTCCCAAGCCGGGCTTCGCCCGCGTCGAGGGGGGGGACGGCGCCTGGATCACCGCCGCCGCCAGCCTGGCTCCCGGCCAGTCGGTGCAGCTGGTCTTCGGTGACGGTGCACGCGGCGCGGTGATCGACGGCGGCGAACCGCGCGCGGGAGCGCCTGCACCGAAACCGGCCCCCAGGCCCAAGGCCCCGCCGCCCGGACAGGGGGATTTGTTCTAGGTTCAATCGATATTCAGCACAGAAACCGTCATTCCGCGGCGTCCGAAGGGCGAACCCGGAACCCAGAAGGTTCGCATCCGGCGTTAAGATGGGGCCAGCAGCACGAATGTGGCCCTGGGTTTGGGGTTCTTCGCGCCGCTCAGCCCCGGAATGACGACATGAGCGCATTGATAGACGGCTGCATCCTGGCCAACACCTCCCCGACGCCCCCCTCCCGGAAACCCAACCTCCATTGGCGGGGGCTGCGCTTCCTGCTAATCGCGCCCGTTCCCGTTTGTCCCGCTGAAAGCGACGCATGAAGATTCCCCGCATCGCCCTGGCCGCCTATGGCATGGCTGTCGTCGTCGTCCTGCTGGACCAGATCAGCAAGGCCTGGATCATCAGCGGACTGCAGTTGCAGGAAATCGGGCGCGTTCCCGTCATCCGTCCGATCCTGAACTTCAGCTGGGTCGAGAACACGGGCGTCAGCTTCGGCCTGTTCAGCGGCGGAGAGGCGCGCTGGGGGCTCAGCATCTTTTCGATCATCGTCTCCATCGCCCTGGGCTGGTGGGCGCTGAAGTCGCAGCGGCGCCTGCTGATCTCGGCCATCGGTCTGGTGATGGGCGGCGCCATCGGCAACGCCATCGACCGCGTGCGTTTCGGCTATGTCGTCGACTTCATCGACTTTTCCGGGACGGGCGTCTTTCCCTGGGTGTTCAATGTCGCCGACAGCGCCATCACCATCGGGGTCGTGCTGCTGATTCTGGACACTCTTCTGGCCGAACGCGCCGCCAAGGTTGGCCCCGCCGCCGAAAAGTCGTAATCCACCGTCTTCACTATGCGGCCTTCGCTCCGGGGGAGCATCCGCATTAAGCCGAACAGAGCCTGAAACCATGCGTATTCGCAGTGTCGCCGTCCTGACCCTCGCCGCCTCCGCCGCGCTCGCCGTATCGGCCTGCGGCGCCCTCAAGCAAGGCGTCGGCCTGACCAAGGTCGTGCCGGACGAGTTCGTCACAGTTTCGACGGCGCCCCTGACCGTGCCGCCCGAATACGGCCTGCGTCCGCCCGCACCCGGCCAACCGCGCCCGCAGGAGCTGGCGCCCGAAAGCGCCGCCCGTCAGATTCTGCTGGGCCAACGCCAGGGCGTCACCCGCACCACGGGCGAACAGGCTCTGGTCGCTCAGGCCGGCGCCGATCAGGCCGATCCGCTGGCCGTCTATGTCGTCGATGACGAGTTCGGCAACATCGCCCGCAAGGACGAAAGCTTCGCCAACCGTCTGATGTTCTGGCGCAAGAATGATTCGGCCAGCCAGGCGGCGACCACCCGCCAGACCGCGAACGGCGCCGTCACCATTGACGCCGCCAGCGAGGCCGCACGCGCCCAGGCCCTGACTGGCGGTCGGGCCATCACCATCGTTCCGCGCCGCGAAGGCGGCTTCAAGCTGCCGGGTCTGTAAGACCCGACGTCCCGACGGAACCAAGATTTTTGACGGACGCTTGCCTCGGCAGCGTCCGTCTTTATTTTAAACGGACCCCATCGCGCAGGATCCGTTCTCCATGACTGAAGCCATCGATTTTTCAGCCCTGTCCGGCGTGGAGCAGCTGCGTCTGGGCGCCAAGGCCGGGTTCACCGCCCCCATCGCCCGCACTGTGGGCTTTGACATGATCGAGATCGAGGAAGGCCGTGTGGTGTTCGAAGGCATTCCGACCGAGGCCGTCTATAATCCGCTGGGCACTGTGCATGGCGGCTGGATCGCCACCCTGCTGGATTCGGCCTGCGGCTGCGTCGTCCATTCCATGCTCAAGCCCGGCCAGACCTACACGACGCTGGAGCTGAAGACCGTCTTCCACAAGGCGCTGACGGCGGGAACGCCGGTGCGGGCCGAAGGACGGATCGTGCAGATCGGCCGCCGCGCCGGTTTCGCCGAAGCCGATCTGAGGGGGCTGGACGGCAAACTCTACGCCACAGCCACCTCGACCTGCCTGGTGATGAGCGTCTGAACGCACAGTTCCGAAGCGAAGGTTTGCCGCGCCTCGCTTTAGCCGCTATCAGCGGCGAGCGTTCATGATCGGCCGCCGATCGTCGCGCGAGCCCTTTCGCTGTCGGAAATATATGCTGATGCGTCGCGTCCTAACCGCCCTCGCCGCCCTTTCGGTCGCGGCGTCTGTCATGCCAGTCGCCGCTGAGGCTCAAAGCGGCCGTCAACGCGGCGGCGGTCAGCAACAGCAGGGTGCGGGCGGTGAAGAAGACGCGCCGCGTCGTGCGGTTCGCATCGCCCCTCTGTCGCGCCGGGCCAACGCCGGCCCCTGCCCCTATGTGAAGATTCTCTACGACGCCGCCCGCTACGTCGAGTTCGAGGGCCAGCGCGCCGCCATCGCCAATGTCGGCTATACGGGTGAGATCGAAAACCTGACGTCCGACTGCCAGTATCGCGGCGACGAACCGATCCGCCTGGACATGCGCGTGCTGTTCCAGTTCGGACGCGGTCCGCAGGCGGCGGGCGACCAGCGCACCTATCGCTATTGGGTCGCGGTCACCGAGCGCAACAGCGCCATCCTGGCCAAGGAATATTTCGACATTCCGGTGAACTTCGCCGGTCAGCGCACCGCCGCCGTGACCGAAGACCGCACCATCATGATCCCGCGCGCCGAGGCCACGACCAACGGCTCGAACTTCGAGGTTCTGGTCGGTTTCGACGTGACGCCGGAAATGGCTGAGTTCAACCGATCGGGCAGCCGCTTCCGCGTCAACGCCGGAACGGCTCCCGCTCCTGCGCCCGCTGCCGCCGTCCCCGCGAGCGAATAAATGGCTGATCTGAAGACCGTCCTCAGCGAAGCGGTCGCCGCCGCCTTCGCCGCCGAAGGCGTGGACGCCGCCCTGGCCCGCGTCACACCGTCCGACCGTCCCGACCTGGCCGACTTCCAGTCCAACGGCGCCCTGGCCGCCGCAAAGGCGCTGAAGGCCAATCCGAGCGAACTGGCGGGCCGGATCGCCGAACGCCTGTCGGCCGATCCGCGTTTCGCCTCGGTCGAGGTCGCCGGTCCCGGCTTCATCAACCTGAAGATCGCCGACGCCGCCCTGGCTGAACGCGCCGAGGAAGTCGCCGCCGACGCCGATCACGCGGGCGCGGCCGTGGTCGCCGAGCCGCGCAAGGTTGTCATCGATTTTGGCGGCCCCAACGTGGCCAAGCCGATGCACGTCGGCCATCTGCGCAGCGCCATCATCGGTGAGAGCCTGAAGCGCCTGTTCCGTTTTCGCGGCGATCACGTCACTGGCGACGCCCACTTCGGCGACTGGGGCTTCCAGATGGGTCTGCTGATCGTCGCCTGCGGCGATGAAAAACTGGCCGACGCCTTCATGGCCGAGGGCGACGGCCCCTTCCCGACTGAGACGCCCGTGACCCTGGCCGATCTGGACCGGCTGTATCCGCTGGCGGCCGGCAAGGCCAAGGAAGACCCCGCCTTCCGCGACCGCGCCAGGAAGGCGACGGCGGAACTGCAGAACGGCCGCCCCGGCTATCGCGCCCTGTGGTCGCATTTCGTGGCGGTCAGCCGCGAGGCGCTGAAGCGGGAATACGGCGACCTGTCGGTCGATTTCGACCTGTGGAACGGCGAGAGCGACGCCGATCCCCTGATGCCGGAAATGCTGGCGCACCTGAAAGACACGGACCTGCTGGTCGAGGACGACGGCGCCCAGGTGGTGCATGTCGCCAAGCCCGGCGAGACCCGCAAGAAGAAGCTGGCCGACGGCTCGGTGATCGAGGCGCCCTCGCCCCCGCCGCTGTTGGTCATCAGCTCGGAAGGTTCGGCCATGTACGGCACGACCGACCTGGCGACGATCCTGGACCGCAAGAAGACCCTCTCGCCCGACCTGATCCTGTACGTCGTCGACGAACGTCAGGCCGAGCATTTCGAACAGGTGTTCCGCGCCGCCTATCTGGCCGGCTACGCCCCCGATAAGTCGCTGGAGCATCTGGGCTTCGGCACCATGAACGGTCAGGACGGCAAGCCGTTCAAGACCCGCGCGGGCGGGGTTCTGAAGCTGCGCGACCTGATCGATCAGGCGACGGACAAGGCGCGCGAGCGCCTGCACGAGGCCAAGCTGGGCGACGACCTGTCGCCGCAGGAGTTCGAGGCCATCGCGCACAAGGTGGCCATCGCCGCCCTGAAATTCGCCGACCTGTCGAATGCGCGCACGACCAGCTATGTCTTCGACCTCGACCGCTTCATGAGCTTCGAGGGTAAGACCGGGCCGTATCTGCTGTATCAGTCGGTGCGGATCAAATCCCTGCTGAGGAAGGGCGCCGAACAGGGCCTGACGCCCGGCGCCATCGTCATCGCCGAACCGGCCGAGCGCGACCTGGCCCTGACGCTGGACGCCTTCTCCACGGCCGTCTCGGACGCCTACGACAAGCGGATGCCGCACCTGGTGGCGGAACACGCCTATCGCGTGGCCCAGTCCTTCTCGAAATTCTACGCCGCCTGCCCCGTGCTGGTCGCGCCGGACGAGGCCACGAAACGCTCGCGCCTGGCCCTGTCGGCCGCAGCGCTCGGCCAGCTGGAAATCGCGCTGAACCTGTTGGGCATCGAGACGCCCGAGCGGATGTAGGACATCAATCCTCCCCCGCATGGCGGGGGAGGATCGGCGTTTTGGATGACGTTTCTGGTCTGATCCTTTAGGCTGGAGGCCGTTACGGAGCCTCCCCATGTCCAATCTCGACGCCTATATCGCCGGCCTGCCAAAGGCCGAACTGCACCTGCATATCGAGGGCAGTCTTGAGCCGGAGCTGATGTTCGAACTGGCCCGGCGGAACGGCGTCTCCATCCCCTACGACAGCGTCGAGGCGGTGCGGGCGGCCTATGATTTTTCGAACCTGCAGGACTTTCTGGACATCTATTACGCGGGCGCAGCGGTGCTGCTGACGCGCCGGGACTTCGAGGATCTGGCCTTCGCCTATTTCCAGCGCGCGGCGGCGGACAATGTGCGCCACGCCGAGATTTTCTTCGATCCGCAGACGCACACCGATCGCGGCGTGCCGTTCGGCGTGGTGGTCGAGGGGCTGATCGCGGGCATGGATCGGGCCAAGGCGGAGTTGGGCGTAAGCTCGGGCCTGATCCTCAGCTTCCTGCGCCACCTGACCGAGGACGAGGCCTTTGCGACGCTGGAGGCGGCCAAGCCCTGGCTGCATCATTTCATCGGCGTGGGGCTGGATTCGTCGGAGGTCGGCCATCCGCCGTCAAAGTTCCAGCGCGTCTTCGCCGCCGCCCGCGACCTGGGCCTGAAACTGTGCGCCCACGCCGGCGAGGAAGGCCCGCCCGCCTATGTGCACGAGGCGCTGGACCTGCTGCACATCGACCGGATGGACCATGGCAACCGCTCGATGGAGGATGACGCCCTGGTCGAACGTCTGGCCCGCGAGCAGATGACCCTGACCGTCTGCCCCCTGTCGAACCTGAAGCTTTGCGTGGTCGACGACCTGAAGGACCATCCCGTGCCCGAGATGCTGCGCCGGGGCCTGCACGTCACCCTGAACTCGGACGACCCGTCCTATTTCGGCGGATACGTGAACGACAACTACAGCCGGCTGGCGGCGGCGGTCGGGCTGACGAAGGACGAGGTGACCCTGCTGGCGCGGAACAGTTTCGAGGGGTCATTCCTGGGCGCGGCGGAGAAGGCGGCGTTCGTCGCCGAAGTGGAAGCGTACGCCGCAGGCTGACGCCGCCGCCTTTCGTCATTCCAAGCTAGACGGAGGAGGAAGTCAGCCCAAAAGGGCTGCCGCCTCGATTTCCACAACGCCCAGGGCCCGGAAGCCCTCCCGCGCCGCCGTCTCGGTCTGTGGCGCGATCGCGCGGCTGGCGTCGGCGATCACCACGGTCTCAAAGCCTTGCCGCACCGCGTCCTCGGCGGTGAAGCGGACGCAGTAGTCGAAGGCCAGCCCCGCCAGGAAGACGCGGGTCACGCCCAGGTCGCGCAGCAGGCCGGCGAGGCCCGTCGGGGTGCGATGGTCGTTCTCGAAGAAGCCGGAATAGCTGTCCACCGCCGGATTGTAGCCCTTGCGGATCACGGCCAGGGCCTTCTCGATCGTTGGGGCGACGCCGGGATGGAAGTCGGCGCCGGGCGAGCCCTGGATACAATGATCCGGCCACAGCATCTGGCGGCCGTAGGCGACTTCGATCTCGGTGAAGGGGGCCGCGCCGGGGTGGTTGGAGGCGAAGGAAATCTGGTCCGGCGTATGCCAGTCCTGGGTCACGACGACGCGGTCGAACCGATCCGCCAGCCGGTTGATCAGCGGCATGATCCCCGCCCCGCCCTGAACCGCCAGAGCGCCGCCCTCGCAAAAGTCGTTCTGCGGGTCGATGACCAGAAAGGCGTCGGCGGGACCGATTTCCATGGGTCAGGCGCCCGCGAAGGCGTCGATTTCGTTGGCCGAGCCCAGGGCGACGGGGATGCGCTGGTGCAGCCCCGTCGGCTGGACATCGAGGATGGGCTGGACCCCGTCGGTGGTGGCCTTGCCGCCAGCCTGTTCGACCAGCAAGGCCATCGGATTGCCTTCGTACATCAGGCGCAGCTTGCCCGGCTTGTTAGGCTCGCGCTTATCCCACGGGTAGAAGAAGACGCCGCCGCGCATCAGGATGCGGTGGACATCGGCGACCATGGCCGCGACCCAGCGCATGTTGAAGTTCTTGCCCCGAGGGCCTTCCTCGCCCTGCAGCAGGGCCTGCACATAGTGCTGCACCGGCTCGGCCCAGTGGCGCTGGTTAGAGACGTTGATCGCGAACTCCCTGGTGTCGGGCGAGATGGTGATGACGTCGTGGGTCAGGAACCACTGGCCGTCATTGGACAGGGTGAAGCCCTTCACGCCGTCGCCCGTCGTCAGCACCAGCATGGTCTGCGGCCCATAGACGGCATAGAGGGCGGCGACCTGCTGGCGGCCCGATTGCAGGAAGTCCGCCTCCGTCGGGGCCGACGACGGCGACTTCAGCACCGAGACGATGGTGCCGACCGGCGCGTTGATGTCGATGTTGGACGATCCGTCCAGCGGGTCGAACAGGGCCAGGTATTCGCCGGTCGGATTGGTCGCGATCTCGGCCGCATCCTTCTCTTCCGAGGCGACGCCGGCGATGGCGGGACAGGCCAGCAGCGCCTGGGTCAGCATGTCGTCGGTGATGACGTCCAGCTTCTTCTGTTCCTCGTCCTGCACATTGATCTGGCCGGATGCGCCCAGCGCCCCGACCAGGGCGCCGCCCGCCACAACGTCACTGATCCGGGCGCAGGTCGCGGCGATCACCGTCAGGACGGCCTTCAACCCTTCAGGCGCATCCAGCGTGGCGATATGGGCGTCGAGACGAAGGCGGTCGGCGGACATGAAGGCGTTCCCGTAGTTTGTTGGGCGTCGTGCACTCATGGCCGCACAGGCGACGCGGGGCAAGGTCTGGCGGCGTAAACAAGCCTGGCCGCATCTGCGGCGACGCTTGACTTGGGCCATGACTCGATGGCTTAGGTCGATCGCTCTCGCGGGAGAGTTCGAGGATGGGCGACCGCCCTCGACGCCGAAGGCGCAACCGCCCCGGAAACGCTCAGGCAAACGGACCGCGACAGCACAAGGACGCTGGAAAGCCGCTCTTTAACGGGCGCGCCGACGGAGCAAGGCGGAAACGCCGGAATCTCTCAGGCTTCAGGACAGCGGGGGCGCGAGGACGGCGGCGAAGCTCCGCCACAACACGCGACCGTGAAAGCCTGAACCATGACCGACCAGACCTTGAAGACCACGCCCCTGAACGCCGCGCACCGTGCGCTGGGCGCCCGCATGGTGGGCTTCGGCGGCTATGACATGCCGGTCCAGTATGAAGGGGTCCTGGCCGAACATCGCTGGACCCGCGAACACGCCGGCCTGTTCGACGTGTCGCACATGGGCCAGTGCAAGATCACCGGCGCCGACGCCGTGGCCCAGTTCCAGCGCTTCGTGCCCGGCGACTATGAAATCCTGAAGGACGGCAAGCAGAAGTATTCGCTGCTGCTGAACGCGGACGGCGGGATCATCGACGATCTGATGGCCGGCCGCCCCGACCACGACGGCCTGTTCGTCGTCGTCAACGCCGGCAACAAGGACGAGGACTTCGCCTTCTGGAAGGCGAACCTTCAAGGCGACGCCACGCTGACGGTGCTGGACCGCGCGCTGATCGCCATCCAGGGGCCGGAAGCCGCCGAGGTGATGAAGGCGCATGAGCCGGTCCTGGCCGAAATGGGCTTCATGGAATGCGCCCGCCTGATGCTGTTCGGCGCCGACTGCTACGTCTCGCGCTCGGGCTACACCGGCGAAGACGGCTATGAGATTTCGGTCCCGGCGGACCAGGCCGAGCGCATCTGGAACACCATTCTGGAAGACGCTCGCGTCAAGCCGATCGGCCTGGGCGCCCGTGACAGCTTGCGTCTGGAAGCTGGTCTGCCGCTGCACGGCCACGACATCGACCCGACCACCTCGCCGGTGGAAGGCGCCCTGACCTTCGCCCTGTCCAAGTCGCGCAAGGAGCGCGCCGATTTCGCTGGCGCCGACCGGATCCTGAAGGAACTGTCCGACAGCCCCTCGCGTGTTCGCGTCGGTCTGATCGTCAAGGAAGGCGCCCCGGCCCGTGAAGGCGCCGAAATCGCCGACGCCGACGGTAACGTGATCGGCAAGGTCACCTCGGGCGGCCCCTCCCCGACCTTGGGCAAGAACATCGCCATGGGCTACGTCCCACCGGCCCATGCCGCCCTGGGCACGGCGCTGAAAGTTATCGTGCGCGGCAAGACCGCCGCAGCCGAAGTCGTCGCCATGCCCTTCGTGGCCCAACGCTATTACCGCAAACCCAAAGCCTGAGAGATCAGACCATGAAGTTCACCAAGGATCACGAGTGGGTCAGCCTGGACGGCGACATCGCCACCGTGGGCATCTCCAAACACGCCGCCGACGCCCTGGGCGACGTGGTGTTCGTCGAAGTGCCTGAAGTCGGCAAGACCGTCGCCAAGGGCGACAGCTTCGCCGTGGTCGAGAGCGTCAAGGCGGCGTCGGACGTCTACGCCCCCGTCTCGGGCGAAGTGGTCGAGGCGAACGACGCCCTGTCGACCGCCCCGGAAACCGTCAACTCGGGCGCCGAGGCCGACGGTTGGTTCGCCAAGATCAAGGTCTCGGACGCCTCGCAACTGGACGCCCTGATGGACCAGGCCGCCTACGACGATTTCCTGAAGACCCTCTAATTTTAAACTCCGTAACCCTCGGGCTTGACCCGAGGGCCGGACGATCAACCACTCGTGCGAAGCCTTCGATGCACGAGCCGCACAACATCCGGTCCTCGGGTCAAGCCCGAGGATGACGGATGCAAGGAACCGGATATGCGTTACCTCCCCCTGACGCCCGACGACCGCACGGCGATGCTCGCCGCCATCGGCGCGAAATCCATCGACGATCTGTTCCTGGACGTGCCCGAGAGCGCGCGTCTGGCCGCTCCCGTCGATCTGCCGCGCGTTGCGGGCGAGTTGGAGGTCGAGCGCACCCTGTCCGCCATGGCGGCCAAGAACGCCACGGCCGGCGCCGTGCCCTTCTTCTGCGGTGCGGGGGCCTACAAGCACCATGTCCCGGCGACGGTGGATCACGTGATCCAGCGGTCCGAGTTCCTGACCAGCTACACCCCCTACCAGCCGGAAATCGCGCAGGGCACGCTGCAGTATCTGTACGAGTTCCAGACCCAGGTCGCGAACCTGACCGGCATGCCGATCGCCAACGCCAGCCTGTATGACGGCTCGACCGCCATGGCCGAGGGCGTGCTGATGGCCACGCGCGTGACCCGCCGCAACAAGGCGGTGATCAGTGGCGGGGTCCACCCCCACTACGTCAAGGCGACCGAGACCGTGGTTCACGCCGTCGGCGTGGAGACCCAGGTTCTGGCCTCGGCCTTCGACGCCGAGGCCGCCGTCATCGATCAGATCGGCCCCGACACCGCCTGCGTCGTCGTCCAGACGCCCAACGTCTTCGGCACGGCCACCGATGTCACCAAGATCGCCGAGGCCGCCCACGCCGCCGGCGCCCTGCTGATCGTCGTGGTGACGGAGGCCGTGTCCATGGGCCTGCTGAAGTCGCCTGGCGAAATGGGCGCCGACATCGTCGCGGCCGAGGGCCAGTCGATCGGCAACGCCCTGAACTTCGGCGGCCCCTATGTCGGCCTGTTCGCCACGCGCGAGAAGCTGATCCGCCAGATGCCCGGCCGCCTGACCGGCGAGACGGTGGACGCCGACGGCGAGCGCGGCTTCGTCCTGACCCTGTCCACGCGCGAACAGCACATCCGCCGCGACAAGGCGACGTCGAACATCTGCACCAACTCGGGCCTGTGCACCCTGGCCTTCACCATCCACATGAGCCTGCTGGGCGAGACGGGCCTGCGCA
This sequence comes from uncultured Brevundimonas sp., assembly GCA_963522565.1. GTDB lineage: Bacteria > Pseudomonadota > Alphaproteobacteria > Caulobacterales > Caulobacteraceae > Brevundimonas. The sequence continues at coordinate 65,298 of CAUQZC010000016.1, forward strand.
AACTGGCCCTGCTGAACCACGAAAAGGCGGTGGCGACACGAGACGCCCTGGCCGCCATTCCTGGCGTGGAGGTCCTGACCCCGCGCTTCTTCAACGAGTTCGCCGTCCGCCTGCCGAAACCCGCCGCCGAGGTCGTGGACACGCTGGCCGCCCACCACGTCCTGGCCGGCGTGCCCTACAGCCGCCTGGCCCCCGACGCCGGCATGGATGATGTCCTGCTGGTCGCCGCGACCGAGACGACGCTGGACGCCGACATCCAGATCCTCGCCAAGTCGCTGACCAAGGTGCTTGGTTGAGATCGATGACGACCGTTTTGGCGATCACGGCTGCTGTCGCCGGTTGCGGACGCTTGTCATCTGAAAAGCACGAGGAAGACGCTCGGGCGGATGCGCGGACCGAGCGAATGATGCTGTGGGACGAATCCATGGCCGTCAGGATTAGCCCTACAGTGCTTAAGCTCCGCAACGGTCAGTGCCTCGATATGGCGCGCCTGCCAGAGCCTTGGGCGTTGATTGCGAACGATCAACCGCGATCATTCACTGTTGCGGCGCCATCAGACGAGATCGGCATCAGATCGTTTGCCTCCGGCTGGTCCGGCGAACCCGAGGTCGGTCGTCTCAGGATTACGCTGAGCGGATGGGCTCCAGATCCAGAGGACTTCGACAGCCCTTTTCTCACGCAGAAGCAAGCCGAGGAAGCCGTCGCAACTGGCGTCCTGACCCGCAGCCTGCCGTGGGGTGCGAGCGCCGATCTTGTCGCCTATTCCAATCCCGAAGAGACCGACAGCGAGCCGATCCGCTATTATCTCGGTCGCGCAGGCAGGACTGACTGCAAGCAACTTGGCAACATTTGGTGCCGAGTTAAGACTGATGATGATCAAGTCAGCTACGGCTTTCATCTCGCGTCCACCGAAGTGGCCACCCTTCCCAAGACGCTCCAAAAGCTGGCAATCGTCGTCGAAACGACTCGTGGCGATTGTCCCTCCCCAGCCTCGTCCGTTCAGTGAGTCCCACCATGAGCACCATGAACACCGTCGGCCGCCCGACCGCCCCGAACGCCGTCGCCGCAAAGCCCGCCACCCTGACCGGCGGTCGCGGCCTGTTGCAGAACGAAGCCCTGATCTTCGAGGGCGAAGGCTGGGGCAAGACCGGCGTCGACCTGCCGGAACCCAAGACGGACGGCTCCGACTTGGGCGAGCTGGTTCGCAAGGACCCGATCGGCCTGCCCGGCCTGTCCGAGCCCGAGGCCATGCGCCACTATGTGCGCCTGAGCCAGAAGAACCACGCCATCGACCTGGCCATCTATCCGCTGGGGTCGTGCACGATGAAGCACAACCCGCGTCTGAACGAGAAGATGGCGCGTCTGCCCGGCTTCTCGGACATCCACCCGCTGCAGCCGATCTCGACGGTTCAGGGCGCGCTCGAACTCATGGATAGTCTGGCCCACTGGCTGAAGACCCTGACCGGCATGCCCGCCGTCGCCCTGTCGCCCAAGGCCGGCGCGCACGGCGAACTGTGCGGCCTGATGGCCATCCGCGCCGCGCACGAAGCCTCGGGCCAGCATGAGAAGCGCCGCAAGGTTCTGGTGCCGACCAGCGCCCACGGCACCAACCCGGCCACCGCCGCCTTCGTCGGCTATTCGGTGGTGGAAGTGGCCCAGACCGAGGACGGCCGCGTGGACGTCGCCGATCTGGCCGCCAAGCTGGGCGACGACGTGGCCGCCATCATGGTCACGAACCCCAACACTTGCGGCCTGTTCGAGCGCGACATTCTGGAGATCAGCCGCCTGACGCACGAGGCGGGCGCCTATTTCTACTGCGACGGCGCCAACTTCAACGCCATCGTCGGCCGGGTTCGTCCGGGCGACCTGGGCGTGGACGCCATGCACATCAACCTGCACAAGACCTTCTCCACGCCCCACGGCGGCGGCGGGCCGGGCGCGGGTCCGGTTGTCCTGTCCGAGGCCCTGGCCCCCTTCGCCCCGGCGCCCTGGGTCGTGCACGGCGAGGGCGGCTATGAATTGATCGAGCGGGAGGAGGGCGACGCGGCCCAGGCCTTCGGCCGCCTGTGCGCCTTCCAGGGCCAGATGGGCATGTATGTCCGCGCGCTCAGCTACATGATGAGCCACGGCGCCGACGGCCTGCGTCAGGTGGCCGAGGACGCGGTGCTGAACGCCAACTACATCAAGGCCCGGCTCGGTGATTTGATGTCGGCGGCCTTCCCCGACGGCCCCTGCATGCACGAAGCCCTGTTCGACGACGAATGGCTGAAGGGCACGGACATCACCACGCTCGACTTCGCCAAGGCGATGATCGACGAGGGCTTCCACCCGATGACCATGTATTTCCCGCTGGTCGTCCACGGCGCCATGTTGATCGAGCCGACCGAAACTGAGTCCAAGGCCGAACTGGACCGCTTCATCGAGGCCATGCGCCTGCTGGCCCAGGCGGCGAAGGCGGGCGACGTGGACCGCTTCAAGGGTGCGCCCTTCCACGCCCCGATGCGTCGCCTGGACGAGACCCGCGCCGCCCGCTCGCCGGTGCTTCGCTGGACCGCGCCGGAAGGCTCGAACCAGGCGGCGTAAAGTCGCGGATCGGTCCAATCCCAGACACGCAGCGTCCGTCCCTGACCGGGGCGGGCGCTGTTTTCGTTCAAGCCCCCCCTTCATGACCAAGACTTCATCCTGGCGCCTTGGATCAGCCATTCCGCTGGGACGTTAAGGACTTGTGGCAACCCCGCCACGGTGCGCCTTTCCTTTCCCGACGAGGGATCGCGCCGCCGTGGCGGTCGTTGTCATACGGCCTTCTCCTCCCCATCTGGCGCATTCGTGACCTACGCACCCGCTCTCATCCACCCGCAGACCGCACCACGCAGCCGCACGCTGCGTGTCGTTAGGCGCTGGGCGTTGATGATCGGCGGCCTGTTCGTGGTGTTGCTGGGCATCCTGATCGCCCCTCTGCCCGGGCCCGGCGGAATTCCCGTCATCGCGGTCGGCCTGGTGCTGATCCTGAAGTCTTCCTATTGGGCCAAGCGGCAGTTCATCCGCGCCCAGCACGCCAGGCCGAAATGGGTCTATCCCTTCCGTCGCCTGATGCGGAAGAATCCGGAGATTGCGCCGGTCTTCTGGCAGCAGGCGCTGCGGGCGGAAAAAATCGTTCTGAAACGACCGCGTCGTCGCCTGACCCGCGCGCGTAAAGGCCTGCGTCGCTATTTCCGCAAGCTGTTCCGCTAGTTAGCGCATCGTCTCGCAGTTGCGTTGCTGCAACCGCTAACCACAAGAACGTGAACGCCGTTCTCCCGAAGCCGGCGTATCCTGTGCGCGCGTTATCAGAGAACCGTAACAAGCGTTGGGAGGCGCCAAGGTCATGATGTCACGCGTAAAAAAGGGCCTGATTGCGGGCGTCGCCGCGACCATCGCCGTATCCTTGCTTGAGATCCCGAATATGTTCCTCAACTGGTTCGATCCCTTCCAGGGGGTCATCGCCAGCATGATCGGCATGCCGGGCGCCCTGACCGTCGGCTGGGCGATCCACGTCTTCAGCGGCGTCTTCATCCTGGGGCCGCTGTTTGGGGTGCTGTGCCCCCGCCTGCCGACAGACACGCCTGAGACCAAGGGCATCGTCTTTGCGGTCGGCGCCTGGGTGCTGATGATGCTAGGCGTGATGATGTTCGGCGACTATCGCACCTTCACCGCCGGCTCGGGCTTCGGCACCATCGCCTGGCTGCTGATCACCCATGCGGTGTTCGGGATCGTGCTGGGCAATGTCTATGCCCGGCTGGTCGCGCGTGAAAAGCGCGGCGCAACCATCATCGGCGGCGCGCACGCCCACTGAACTGACGCGTCATACATAAGAAAAGGGCCCCGACAGCGACGCCGGGGCCCTTTTTTATTCGACGCTGTGCAGGCCGCTCAGTTCAGGCGATCGCCGATCTGGGCGATGGCGGCGTCCAGCAGCGGGTCCTTGGACTGACCCGACAAGCGGGAGGCCAGGATTTGCTCCGCGGCCTTGGCGGCCAAATCGGCGGCGACGGCCTTCACCTCGGCGGAAGCCTGGGCTTCGGCCTGAGCGATGCGGGTTTCGGCCATCTTCTGACGGCGCGCCAGGGTCTCTTCCAGCTTGGCCTTGGCCTCGACTTCCAGGCGGCGGGCGTCGGCTTCGGCGGCGGCCATCATGTCAGCGGCCTGAGCCTCAGCCTCAGCCTTCTCCTTGCGGATCTGGGTCAGCAGGGCTTCGGCTTCGGCGCGCAGGCGGGCGGCTTCGTCCAGGTCGCCCTGGATCTTGGCGGCCTTGGCGTCCAGTTGCGAGGTCGCCAGTTTCGGCACGCCGGCCAGAACCAGGATGCCGAAGAACAGGATCAGACCGATGCCGACCCAGATCTCCGCATTGGCGAAGCTCCAGATGCCGTGTTCAAAGATCAGGTTCATCAGGCGGCTCCCTTGACGGCGGCCAGCTCGGCGGCGGTCGCGGCCTTGCCGGTCAGACGCTCGACCATGGCGGCGGTCGTGTCGGACGCGATGGTGGAGACATTGGCCATGGCGGCGTCGCGCGTCTTGCCGATCGAGGCTTCCGCGTCGGCGATACGGGCGTTGACCACGGCTTCTTCGGCGGCCTGACGGGCGTTGGCCTCTTCGGTCACGCGCGCCTTGGCGGCGGCGGCCGTGGCGCGGGCGTCAGCGCGAGCCTTGGCGACCTCGGCCTGAGCCTGGGCGGCCTGGTCGGCGGCCTCGGCCTGAACCTGGCGCGCGGTCGCGACGGCGTTGGAAATGGTGTCGGCCCGTTCGTCCATCACCTTGCGAAGGCGCGGCGCGAAGACCTTGGAGACCAGCAGATACAGGACGAAGAACAGGATCAGCAGATAGCCGATCTGGCCCGCCCAGTGCTCGAACTGGAATTGCGGCAGGCCGCCCGAGCCGTGCTCGGCAGCGGTCGCGGTCGCCGTCTCGGCGTGCAGGTCCGCTTCTACCGAAGGGGGGACTGCGGCTGTAGTGTGGGTGCTGGCCATGAACCGTCTGCTGCTGGATCAGATGAAGCGGCGCGCAGGCGAACCCCGCGCGCCGTTATCGACTGATATCAGCCGAAGATCATCAGGATGCCGAGCACGAAGGCCAGGATGCCCAGGGCTTCGGCAAGGGCGGCGCCCACGAACAGGTTGCCGACTTGGCTGGCGGCGGCCGAAGGGTTGCGCAGGGCGCCGGCCAGGAACTGACCGAAGATGTTGCCCACGCCCAGAGCCGAACCGATCATGCCGAGGGTGGCAAGGCCGGCGCCGATGTATTTTGCGGCTTCAGCGTCCATGATTGTATTCCTAGATTTAAGTCGTTGGTGGTTGGGTGAAGAGACTGGTCCGGCCCTTAGTGGGCATGGTCCAGGTTGACCACATCATTGAGATAGATGCAGGCCAGAACAGCGAAAACGAAAGCCTGAAGGAAGGCCACGAGGAACTCCAGCGCGGTCAGGGCCACGACCATGCCCAGCGACAGAGCCGCCACCGGGAAGGCCAGCAGGCCGACGCCGCCGCCCAGTCCGACGATGCCCAGGGACACCACGAAGCCGGCGAAGATCTTCAGCGCGACGTGGCCGCCCAGCATGTTGCCGAACAGACGAAGCGCCAGCGTGACGGGACGCAGAAGGAAGGAGACGAACTCGATCAGGCCGACGACCGGGCGCAGCGCCAGCGGCGCGCCCATCGGCCAGAACAGCTTGAAGAACCCCAGGCCGTTCTTGGCGAAACCGACCGCCAGAACCAGAATGAAGGTGATCAGGGCGAAGGTGACCGTGATGGCCAGCTGCGACGTCGCTGTGAACGTCAGAAACAGACCCAGGATGTTCATGCCCAGAATCAGCATGAACAGGGTGAAGACGAACGGGAAATATTTACGGCCCTCATGACCGATGATCGAGTCGGCCAGATTGTCGATCAGGCCGAACACGCCCTCGCCCGCCGCCTGCAGGCGGCCCGGAACGATCTTGGCGTTCGAGGTCACGGCGGCCAGGAAGCCCACGATGATCAGGAAGGCGACCGTCATGGCGACATGCGAATTGGTGACGGCCAGATGGACCGCACCGATGACCGGCACGTCAACGACGCCGAAATCCAGTCCCGGAATGGGCTGGATCTGAAACTGATGAATCGGATCGGCCATGAAGCCCTATCGTTCCCCGTCTTCGTCGGCCTCGACGTAAGGATCGGCCGGAGCCGAAATCCCTTGCGCCTTGGCCTGCGCCATCAGCCGGTTGGCTGTGCGACGCGCCATGTAAATCGACAAGGCGAAGCCCAACAGGACCCCGCCGATCAAACCCCAGGGCCGGGTCCCGAAGACCCAGTCCAGAATAAAGCCAAACGCCAGCCCCACCAGAACGCCGCCGATAAGCTCGGCGATGATCTTGTAGGCCTGACCCGCCACCTGATGGCCGGTCAGTTCGACGGATTTCTCCACCGTAGTCCGCGCCTCCAATGCGGATGCGCTGTCTTGGAGGCGTTTGATCGCCTCGTCGCGCGATTCCTGCATAGGGGACATGGCCTGTGCGCTCAGCGTCCAGACGGTGCGTCTGGACGGGTCTGAATTCGGCGCGGAAACTAATCGTGAGCGGCTGCGAGGTCAAGGCGTCGTGACCACTCTCTAAACCTTTGTAGACGTTCGACTTTCGTCGATTGGAGGCACGCCGTGACGATGCGCCGCTCTTTCCAGAGCGAGAATCTGTCGTGCGCAGGCCCTTGTCCAGATGGCGATGACGACCACGAACGACTAGGTTCGCGCCATGAACGCCCACGTCCCGCCTCCCGCTTCGCCGTTGCGTCCCATTTCTGTCCGTCTGGCGACGCCGCGCGGCTTCTGCGCCGGGGTGGATCGCGCGATCCAGATCGTCGAGCGGGCGATCGAGAGATTCGGCGCGCCCGTCTATGTGCGCCATGAGATCGTGCACAACCGCCACGTCGTCGAGCGGCTGAAGGCGATGGGCGCGGTCTTCGTCAAGGAGTTGGACGAATGCCCCGACGACCGCCCGGTCGTGTTTTCGGCCCACGGCGTGCCAAAGTCCGTGCCCGCCAACGCCCGGGCGCGCGATCTGCTGTTCCTGGACGCCACCTGCCCGCTGGTGTCCAAGGTCCACGTCGAGGCCGAGCGCCATCATGACGCGGGCCGCCACATCATCCTGATCGGCCATGCAGGGCACCCGGAGGTGATCGGCACCATGGGCCAACTGCCCGACGGCGCCATCAGCCTGGTCGAAACCGAGGCCGACGCCGAAGCCTTTGAACGCCCCGGCGACGTCCCCTTGGCCTATGCGACCCAGACCACCCTGTCGGTGGACGACACGGCGGGGATTCTGAAGGTGCTGAAGCGCCGCTTCCCCGAACTTCCCGACCCGCACAAGGAAGACATCTGCTACGCCACCACCAACCGCCAGGAGGCGGTGAAGACCCTGGGCGAAGGGTGCGAGCTGGTGCTGGTGGTCGGGTCCAAGAACTCGTCCAACTCGGCCCGTCTGGTCGAGGTGGCTGTGCGCGCCGGCGCCCATGCCGCCTATCTGGTCGATGACGCCTCCCAGGTGGACTGGAGTTGGTTCGAAGGGGTGCAGAACGTCGGCGTCACCGCGGGCGCATCGGCCCCCGAGCCGCTGATCGAGGCGCTGGTCGACGCCATCCGCGCCCGTTTCGACGCCACGGTCACCGAGGACGGCGGCGCGCGCGAGACAGTGACCTTCAAACTGCCGCGTCTGCTGACGACCTGATCGCGACCGGCTTCAGCGGCAGGATCACGCGGAACAGGCTGCCCTGCCCCGGCGTGCTGTTCACCTCGATCCGACCGCCCATGACAGCCGCCAGACCGTGGGCGGCGGTCAGGCCCAGGCCCAGGCCCTCGGCGCTTCGGGTATTGCTGTCGTCGCCCTGAGTAAAGGCATCGAACAGGCGTTCGACCTCTGCGGCGGCCATGCCCGGCCCGGTGTCCTCGACCTCCAGCACCAGGCCGTCGCCGGCGATGGCGCGAAGGGTCACCCCGCCCTTGCTTGTGAACCGGATGGCGTTGTCGGTCAGGGCGGCCAGCAGTTTTTCGACATGGATGGCGTCGCCCAGCCACTCGCCCTTGACCGCCTCGGTCCTGAGTTTGAGCCCTTTCGCGCCCGCCGCCCCGCGATAGTCCGAAGCCAGCCGGCGCAGAAGGTTTTCAGGCCGGAAGGGCCGCATCTCCAGCGTCACCGCGCCGTCGCGCAGGCGCACCACATCCAGCAGCTCCTCGATCAGGCGCAACTGCTGCTGGCCCGACGCTTTCAGAATATCCAGCCGGTCGCGCTGTTGCGGGGTGACCAGATCCGCGCCGATCACCTCGGCCATGCCCAGCACCCCGTTCAGCGGCGTGCGCAGTTCGTGGCTGATGTTCGACAGGAAACGCGTCTTGGCCGCATTGGCCGCCTCGGCCCGCTCCAGCGCCGCCGAAAGAGCCGCTTCCGAGGCCCGCAGACGCCGCACGTCGCCGACCATCCGCGCCAGCAGCAAGGCCCCGCCCACGATCATCACCGCCAGCAGCAGCAGCATCATCGATCCGGCCTGGGTCAGGATCTGATAGCCGGGCCGTTCCGGCTTCCAGATCACACGGCCCAGCATTTGACCAGCGCCGTCGCGCACCTCGACCCCGGCCATGCCGTCCGGCGTCGGCGCCGCGCCAGGCTGGAACTGAACATCCTCCAGCGCGAACCGCGTCTTCAGCGGCGTGATTTCGTCCGGAAAAGCCTTGAACGAAGCCACCACGGGATCAACGGCGGGAACCGGGCCATCCGCCGTATGCCGCACGACGGTCGAGACGCCCAGCAGATAGACCGTGCCGTCAATCCGCACGAAAGCCGACTTCAGCCGGACCGCCCCCATGGCCGCCGTCGAGCCGTCGCGTCCTGCCGCTTCGGCGCGCAGCTGGTCCACCAGCGGGCGCGCGGCGCGGGCGAAGACGTCATCGTCGCCAGCGCCGTTGGGCGCTCCATCCTTGCTGATGCGGAACAGGCGTCCGGCGCTGTCGTAGCCCAGGGTCGCCAGATGATTGTGCTGGGACTTGTAAAAACCGCCCAGGAAACGGTCGAACCAGACCTGATCGCCCACGGCCATGTGGTCGACCGCCTCGTTCCAGGTCGAAGCCGTCGTCAGATCCTCGCCGATGATTTCCAGCGCCCGGTTCAGCCGCAGTCTGACCAGGCTCTCTTCCTTCACCTGCTGGTGGGCGTCGATGCCCTGGCTGACCACGCTCAGGATGGCGACCATGCCGATCACGGTCGACGCGATCAGGATCACCGCAATCCTGAAGGCGTCCCACGCGCGCCAGCCCGACTTTCCTGAAACTCTACCCATTGTCTGACGCCCGTAGCAGGCGTCCAATAAGACAAGATGAACGGTTGGGGCGTCAGCGGTCCTCGGCGACGAAATCCTGGGCGAACTCGGGCGTGTCGTCTTCCAGCGGCAGGCTGCCGTCCTCATCGTCGGCCTCTGAGGCCTTGGCGGGATCGGGAACTTCAAACCCGACCGGCAGAGACAGGTCCAGCAGACCCGCCGCCTTCATCTCCTGAACCCCGGGCAGATCGTACAGGGTCGCCAGGCCGAAATGCTCCAGAAAACGGTCGGTGGTCGCATAGGTCACGGGACGGCCCGGCGTGCGCCTGCGCCCGCGCAGCCGCACGAAGCCCATCTCCAGCAACAGGTCCAGGGTGCCCTTCGAGATGCTGACGCCCCGCACGCTCTCGATCTCGGCGCGGGTGACGGGCTGGTGATAGGCGATGATGGCCAATGTCTCCAGCGCGGCCTTGGACAGTCGGCGCGGCTCCTCGCGTTCGTGCGTCATCATGAAGGCCAGGTCCGGCGCGGTGCGGAACCGCCAGCGGTCGGCGACGCATTCCAGCTCCACCCCGCGTCCCTCGTAACGGGCGCGCAAGGCGGCGATGGCGCGCGCGACATTGCAGTTCTCAGGCAGGCGGGCGGCGATCTCGGCGGCGGTCAGGGGGCCTGCGGCGGCGAACAACAGAGCCTCGACCCGACGTTCGATCTCGGCCTCATCGGGTTGGAAGGACAGGTCAGACATGGGCTGCAGCCAACACCAACCGCCTGCCATCTGCATTCCATGTTCCGTCATCCTCGCCCTCGTGGCGAGGATCCATACCCTCGGCGCCTGACATAGGCGCACACTGGCGAACACCGGGCGTATGGATCCTAGGGACAATCCCTGGGATGACGGACAAAGACAGAGAAACCTTCACCCCATCAGCTCCAGCGGCTGCCCCGGCCCGCGCCGTTTCAGATACAGGTCCGCAAACGCCTGGGCCTGCCGAATATCCATCGCGCCCTCCTTCACCAGCTCCAGACTGGCCGACAAGGTCGAGGCGGTAAAGCTGGCCTGGCTGGGGCCGTCGTCGTCCTGGCGATGCGGCGCCACCTGATCCAGAGGGGTCCAGTCGGCCAGTTTCGGCATCATCTCCCTCAGCCAGTCGCGGGCGGCCTCCAGCTGGAAGGCCTCGACCCGCTGGCCGGGCGCATAACGCCGCGCCTCTTCGCGGCGGCGCTGCACCACATAGGCGCTCATCAGCTCGTACAGGCTGGCGTCGATCCGGTCGGAGGGGCCGATGACGGTCGCCTCCGGGTCGCCGCGCGTGAAGACGTCTCGCTTCAGTTGCGGCCGGGCAACCAGCTGTTCGACCGCGCGGCGCATGGCCTCCAGCTTCTGCAGGCGGAAGGCCAGAGCGGCGGCCATCTCCTCGGCGGGCGGCTCCTCGCCCTTGGTCTTTTCGGTGCGGGGCAGCAGCAGGCGCGACTTCAGATAGGCCAGCCACGAGGCCATCACCAGATAGTCGGCCGCCAGGGCGAAGTTGCGCCGCCGCGCCTCGTGCACGAAGGCCAGATACTGTTCCGCCAACTGGGTGATCGACAGCTTCAGCAGATCGACCTTCTGGTTCCGCGCCAGGGCCAACAGGACGTGCAGCGGCCCTTCATAGCCGTCCAGATCGACGACGAAGGCCTCGCGGTCCTCGACCTCCTCGGCGTTGAAATCCAGATTGGGCTGGAAGGCGTCGGTCATGCGCGATCAGGCCTGCGCCTCTCCCACATCCGGTCCTTTCTTCGCCTCCAGCCGACCGCCCAGCGACCGGAAGAAGCGCGCCCGCTCCGCCTCGACATCCAGCGGTTCGGGCGCGCGGACGATGCGGGCCCGCGCGGCCTCGGCGCGCGCGCGGGCCTTGCCCTTCAGCTTGCCGACCGCGTCCGACACCGCCAGCATTTCCGACAGGACGCCGTTGCAGTGCAGAACCACGTCGCAACCGGCAATCAATGATTGATGCGCCCGTTCGCCCAATGATCCCTTCAACGCCTGCATCGACAGGTCGTCCGTCAGGATCAGTCCGCCGAAACCCAGATGATCCCGCATCAAACGCACGGCCTTCCTGGACTGGGTGGCGGGGCGTTTGCTGTCGATGGCGGTGAAGACGATGTGGGCGGTCATGGCCATCGGCATGTCCGACATAGCCTTGAACGGCGCGAAGTCCCAGGCGTCCAGCGTGGCGAAATCGGCGTCGACCGTCGGCAGGTCCTTGTGGCTGTCGGCCAGGGCCAGGCCATGCCCCGGCATATGTTTGACGCACGGCAGGACCCCGCCCGCCAGCAGCCCCTCGGCCGCCGCCCGCCCCAGCAGGGTCACGCTCTGCGGATCAGCGCCGTAGGCTCGGTCGCCGATGATGTCGTGGGCGTCGGGCGCAGGCACGTCCAGCACGGGCAGCAGATCGACGTTGATCCCGACCTCGCGCAGATCATGCGCCATCAGCCGCGCGCCCAGACGCACCAGTCCGCGCGCGTTCTCCGCCGTGTCGCAGGTTTTCAGATAGGCGTCGCCGGGCGGATATTTGGGCCAGTGCGGCGGCCCCATCCGCTGGACCCGTCCGCCCTCCTGATCGATCAGGATCGGCGCCTCGGGATCGCCGATCGCGCCGCGCAGTTCATCGGTCAGCGCCCGCACCTGCTCGGGCGTGTCGATGTTGCGCCGGAACAGGATGAAGCCCCACGGCCGCGCCTTGGCGAAGAAGGCCCGTTCGTCCTCCGTCAGCCGATGACCGGCGCAGCCGTAGACGGCGGCCGAGGTCACCGAACGATGCAGTCCCGGCCCGCCGCCTTCAGGGCGTTGCAGAAGGCGACCGCCCGCTCGCGCGACAGGCCCGTGAAGGTGGTGCGGTACAGGGTCGAGCCCGTGGACGAGGTCACCTCCGTCACCCGCTTCTGGGCGCCCGATGCGTACTGGCCGAAACGACCGGCGACAGCGGCGTATTCACGATCCGCGATCTCGGTCGAGGAGAAGGCGCCGATCTGGACGCCGGAAGAGCCGGTCGCGGGGGCCGCAGCGGCCGGCGCCGGGGTCGGCGCAGGCGCGGCCTTGGGCGCGGGCGCGACCGTCGGTGCGGCCGCCCGGCGTGGAGCCCGAGCGGCGGCCGCCGGGGCGGCGGGCGTCAGGCCCAGGCCCGCGGGCTCTTATACACAACAACCAGCCCACCAGACCATGCCCATAA
>CAUQZC010000017.1:0-75205 GCA_963522565.1 uncultured Brevundimonas sp.
GGCGTCAGGCCCTGGCCGGTCGGGGCGACGGGCGGCGGCGCGGCCGGGCGCGGCGCGGGCGTCTCGGGCGGCGGGGTGAAGGTGACGGGCGCGTCGGTCGATTCCGTCTCGTCGCGATAGACGCGGATTCCGGCGGCCGGATCAATCGGCTGGGCGTCGACGGGCGCAGGCGTCTTCAGCTCGCCGACGGGCTGGCCGACAGCAGGCGGGGCGTCGGTCGAGGCGCGCATGCCCGAACGATAGAAGAAGATCACGGCGACGATCAGCAGCAGCAGGACCGCCGCGCTGACGATCAGGGTGACCGGCGGCGCCTTGCCCCCGCCCGAGCCGACATTGCGTCCGCTGCGCGGGTCATAGGAATTGCGGCGGAACGGCAGGTCGTCGTCCGTCGGCGGCGTATAGGCGCCACGCCCGGGCTTGTTGTCGTCTTCAAAGGACATGGTCGCGCTCCGCCGTCTGTCCGACGCCGCGAATCAGACGCGCCGGACGTTAATCCTAATACGCCCCGCGCAACTTTCGAATCACAGATCGAGCGCCAGGTCGAGGCTGAACAGTTTCTGGTGGACTTCTATCGCGTAGCGATCGGTCATCCCGGCGATATAGTCGCACACGGCGCGCGCCCGCTGGGTCCGGTCGTCGGTCAGGGCGGGCACGCCCCATTCCGGCGGCATCACTTCCGGCTCGGCCATGAACAGTTCGAACAGTTGCGAGAGGACGCGGCGGGCCTGACTGCGGGTGCGGTTGACCCGATAGTGGCGATACATCCGTTCAAACAGGAATTTGCGCAGCACCGCCAGATCGCCGTGCATGGAGCGCGAGAAATCCACCATGGTCCGGCGCGCCGTGCGCACATCCTCGGTCGAGGTGATGCGGTCCTCCTCCAGACGGCGTGCGGTTTCGGCCAGCACGTCCTCGACCATGACGCCGATCATGCGCCGCACGGCCTCGATCCGCAGCATCCGCTCGTCGATGCCGGGCCAGTCGCGCCGCACCGAGGCCAGCATCGGCCCGATGATCGGAATCTGGTCCAGATCGGCCAGGGTGATCAGCCCCGCCTGCACCCCGTCGTCCACGTCGTGGTTGTTATAGGCGATGTCGTCGGCGATGGCCGCGCACTGCGCCTCCAGCGAGGCGAAGGTGCCCAGGCGCAGGTCCCAGTTCGCCTCCCCCCCCGCCCGATAGGGCCGCACCACCGACCAGGCCGGTTCGTCCAGCCGGTGCGACACCGGGCCGTTGTGCTTGATGACCCCCTCGACCGTCTCCCAGCTCAGATTCAGGCCGTCGAACTGGGGATAGCGGTTCTCCAGTTCGGTTATGACGCGGAAACTCTGGACGTTGTGGTCAAAACCGCCATAGCCGGCCATCTGCACCACCAGCTCGTCCTCGCCCGCATGGGCGAAGGGCGGGTGGCCAAGATCGTGCGCCAGGGCGATGGTCTCGGCCAGGTCGTCGTCAAGCCGCAGGGCATGGGCCAGCGACCGTGCGATCTGCGCCACCTCCAGCGAATGGGTCAGGCGGGTGCGGTAATGGTCGCCCTCATGCGCGACGAAGACCTGGGTCTTCTCCTTCAGACGGCGGAAGGCGGTGGCGTGAATGATGCGGTCGCGGTCGCGCGCGAAAGGCGTCCGCGTGCGGCTGGGCGGCTCGAAAAAGCGGCGGCCCAGGGACTGATCAGGGCGTTCTGAGAAGCTGGCGCGGTCTGAATGGCTCAACGGATCAACTTTGCAGCGGGCGGCCCTTTGCGATTGGCCGCACGCGCCTCATATAGACACCTGTGAGCACCGTCCAATCCACAGAACCGTCCACACCCGCCTTCTCCGTCGCCACGCGCGCGCCGGAAGGCATCACCCTGGCCGCCAGCGCCGCCAAGCGTCTGGCCAGACTGGGCGCGGCCGAGGGCAAGACCCTGCTGCTGCGCGTCGCCGTCGATGGCGGCGGCTGCTCGGGCTTTCAGTATCGGTTCGAACTGATCGAGACCGCCGAGGACGACGACCTGCGCATCGAATGCGACGGCCAGGCGGCCGTGATCGACCCCGTGTCCGTGCCCTTCCTGAAGAACGCCCAGATCGCCTATGTCGACGAACTGGCGGGCGCCCAGTTCGTGGTCAATAATCCAAACGCCTCCTCCAGCTGCGGGTGCGGCGTCAGCTTCGCGATCTGATCTGAACGAACGGGCCTGACCCGATCGCCCTTCATCGTCATTCCGGGGCGTCCTCAGGACGAACCCGGAACCCAGGGAAGCATTTCCGACGTCAGATGCGGTCAGCGGCGCATATGTATCCCTGGGTTCGGGGTTCCTCGCTCTGCTCAGCCCCGGAATGACGATGAAGGGTTGAGACCGCCGATCTGCGCCTTGCAATTAGGAATATTCCTAATTAGGATTTTCCCTATGAACACCCTGTTCAAGGCCCTCTCCCACCCCGTCCGTCGCCGCATCATCGCCATGCTGCGCACCGGCCCCCTGGCGTCAGGCGACATCGCCGCCGCCTTCGACATGAGCTGGCCCACCATCACCGGCCACCTCAACGCCCTGAAGGAAGCCGGTCTGGTCAGCCCCGAGCGCGACGGACAGACCATCCGCTACCGGCTGGAGATTTCGGCGGTCGAAGAGGCCATGGCCTTTCTGATGGACATCGCCGGCACGGGAAGACCCGCTCCTGCGCCCGTGACCCGGACCGAAGGGAGCCGCGGATGAAGGACCGCCTGTCGCTGCTGGACTATCTGACCATCGCGGTCTTCACGCTCCAAGGCGGCTTCGCCCTGCATGTCGGGCTGAACGGCCCGACAACGCCCATTCCGGTGCATTTCGGCCCGGACCTGCAGCCGGATCGCTGGTCCGACCGTATCGAGCTGGCCCTGACGCTGGGCGGCGTGGCCCTGCTGGGACTGATCGTATGCGTGGGTCTGGGCCTCGGCGCCATGCGAGCCGAGACGGCGGGCAATCAGACTCGGAAACGATCGTTGAGAATTGGACAAGGCATCGGCCTGTTCACCCTAACCATTGTGGGCGCGCTCATCGCCTGGGCCAGTTTGGGACAGACAGGTCTGGAGGCGCGGGGCGGCGTCATGATGGGCGGCCTGTCGCTGGTCTTGGCGGGGGTCGGCGCCTTTGTCGGGCGGGTGTCGCCCAATCCCTTTGTCGGGGTTCGCACGCCGTGGGCGTACAAGAGCCGTCTGGCGTGGGATCGATCCAATCGTCTGGCCGGACGGTTGTTCTTCCTTACTGGCCTGTGCGGCCTGATGGCCGCGCCTGTCGCCCCCCAGCCGTTCGGCCTTGCAGCCCTGACCGCCAGCGTCATCGTCATCAGTCTGAGCGCCGTCTTCGAAAGCTGGCGCGTCTGGCGCGCCGATCCCGACCGCCAGCCCTTCTGACACGCTTCGCGAACGGAGACCGACCATGTTGAGCCTGATCCTCGCCGCCGCCCTGACCAGTGCGCCGGTCTCCACCGAGATCACCCTGCCCGCCCGGCCTGCGCCGCTGCATGGCGCGCTTCTGACGCCAGAAAACGCCAGTGCGGTGGCGGTGATCCTGCCAGGGTCCGGCCCCACCGACCGCGATGGAAACAGCCCGATGGGCGTCCGGGCTGCGACCTATCGCCTGCTGGCCGAGGGGTTGGCGGAACAAGGCGTCGCCACGGTCCGCATCGACAAGCGCGGCATAGGCCAGAGCGCGGCGGCGGGCGGCGACGAGGCGGCCGTGCGCTTCACCGACTTTTCCACCGACGCCCGCGCCTGGGCGGCCGAGGCCGCGTCGCGCGCAGGCCAGCCCTGCGCCTGGCTGATCGGCCATAGCGAAGGGGCCCTGGTCGCGCTGAAGG
Organism: uncultured Brevundimonas sp.; assembly: GCA_963522565.1. Taxonomy (GTDB): domain Bacteria; phylum Pseudomonadota; class Alphaproteobacteria; order Caulobacterales; family Caulobacteraceae; genus Brevundimonas. The sequence continues at coordinate 3,819 of CAUQZC010000017.1, forward strand.
CGGTCGAGGGCGGGGATGACAAGGTCTGCGGCCTGATCCTGCTGTCGGGCGCGGGCCGCCCGGCGGGCGTGGTGTTGCGCGAGCAGTTGGAGAGCGGCCTGCCGGAACCGCTGAAGACCCAGGCCTTCGCCGCCCTGGCCGAACTGGAGGCCGGGCGCACCGTCGCCGACACGCCGCCCGCATTGGCCGCCCTGTTCCGTCCGTCGGTCCAGCCCTATCTGATCTCGTGGCTGCCGCTGGACCCGGCCGCCCTGATCGCCGCCTATGACGGACCGGTCTTCATCGGCCAGGGGACCACCGACCTTCAGGTCACGACCACCGACGCCAACGCCCTGGCCGCCGCCTATCCCAAGGCGACGCTGAAACTGTGGGACGGGGTCAACCACCTGCTGAAGACCGCCCCCGCCGACCGCGCCGCGAACATGGCCGCCTACGCCAACCCCGACCTGCCCCTGGCGCCGGGCGTGGTCGAGGACGTGGCAGGGTTCATCCAGGCGCACCGCCGCCGCTAAACGTGGCGCGCCCGGCCCGCGCCCAGCCCCAGCATCATGATCGCCACGCACAGGACGCCGCAGGCGACGAAGGACGCCAGCCAGCTGTGCGTCACATCATGCAGGGCGCCGACCGCCACCGGCCCGGTCGCCGACATCAGATAGCCGACCGCCTGAACCATCCCCGACAGACGGGCCGTCTGGTGAGGATTGCGCGCCCTCAGCGCGATGAAGGTCAGGGCCAGGATGAAGGCGCCGCCGATGCCTGCGCCGAACAGGGCGATCCACACCACCGCCAGCGTCGGCGCCAGATACAGGCCCAGGATGGCGGCAAGCCCCATCACGCCCAGACCGGCGGCGATGACGCGCTGATCCTTCATCCGTCCGATCAGCGGCGGCAGCAGCAGCCCCGGCAGGGCGGTGGCCAGTTGCAGCACCCCGTGCAGCGATCCGGCGGCGATCGGCGAATAGCCCTGGCTGACCAGGATCGACGGCAGCCAGGCGGCGACGGCGTAATAGGTGAAGGAGGTGCAGCCGAAGAAGAGGGTGATCTGCCACGCCAGACCTGAACGCCAGATGCTGCCGGAATGCAGCGGCTCGGCCGTACCAGCGGCGGGGGCCGAGTGGCGGCGCAGTTGCGGCAGCCAGGCGATGGCGCTGACCACCGGCAGGATGATGAAGACGCCCAGCGCGACCCGCCAGTCGTAGGCCGCCGCCAGAGGCGCGACCACCGCCGAGGCGACAGCCGAGCCGACGCCCATGGTGATGGCGTAAACCGCCGTCAGCCGCGCGATCTGGTTGGGAAAATCCCGCTTCAGCAGACTGGGCACCAGGGTGTTGCCTATGGCGATGCCTGCCCCCAGCACGGCCGTGCCGAAATACAGGCTCCACAACGGCCCGATGGAGCGGACGGCGATCCCGGCCATCATCACGATCAGGGCCAGAAACAGCACCCGCTCCAGCCCATATTCCTTGGCCAGCAGGGCCGCGAACGGCGACACCACGCAAAAGGTCAGCAGCGGCAGGGTGATCAGCAGGCCCGCCTGCCCGGCCCCGATGTGGAAGGCCTGCTGGATCACCTCCAGCACCGGCCCGACCGCCGTGAACGGGCCTCTCAGATTGGTGGCGAACAGAAGAACGCCCAGAATGATCCAGGCGGGATGGAGGCGGTGACGCTGAGGCATGGCGGGGTCCAATCTGTGCACCGTTCCGATAGCAATGGCGGCGTTTGCCGGATTTGGATATTCAGTCAGATAATTTCTGAAACCGGCCAATCGCACTTGCCCCATCCGTTCGACCCCGACCAAACCCGCCTGCCGGTGACGGCCATGCACCTGGAGGCGACGGCGCATGACCGCGAGGCGCCGATGCATGTCCATCGCAAGGGGCAGTTGGTCGTCACCTTGCGCGGCGGCGTAATCTGCCGCACGGAGACCGGGTTGTGGATGGTGCCGGCGGGCAGCGGCGTCTGGGTGCCCGGCCACATCCGCCACAGCAATGAGATCACGGCCAACGGCCGCGTGGCCCTGTTGTTCATCGATCCGGAGGTCGGGGGCCTGCCCGATCACTGCGCCAGTCTGACCCTGACGCCGCTGGTGGTGGAGCTGGTGCGGCATCTGGCGGAACGACCCGCCGCCCCCTATCAGCCCGGCGACCACCTGCATCGCATGGTTCAGGTCCTGCTGGAGGAGTTGCGCGGCATGGCGGTCAGCGCGCTGCACCTGCCGATCCCCGACGACCCGGCCCTGCGCAACATCGCCAACGCCCTGATCCAGAACCCGCAGGACCGCGCGCCGGTGGCCGAGTGGGCGCGACGGGTGGCGATGAGCGAACGGTCCCTGTCGCGTCTGGTCGCGCGCAAGACGGCCATGAGCTTTGGCCGCTGGCGTCAACAGCTGCAGATCATCATCGCCCTGCAGCGCCTGTCCGAAGGCGCCTCGGTCCAGACCGTCGCCTATGATCTGGGCTATGAGTCCGTCAGCGCCTTCATCACCATGTTCAAATCCGCGCTGGGCAAGCCCCCTGCCCGCTATGTGGCGGACGCCGCGCTCTAGAGCCTGATCCGCTGAGATGGAATCGCTGCGCGATTCCGTCTAAAACGATCATGCTCTAGGCTCAGCCCGCCCGGACCTCGTCCGGGCGCAGAGTGAGGACGCGCACGCCCTCACGCGTAACGGCGACGGCATGTTCGAACTGGGCTGACAGTTTCCCGTCCCCGGTCACCACGGTCCAGCCGTCGTCCTCGGCGTCGACCTTGCACTTGCCCTGGTTCAGCATCGGCTCGATGGTGAAGACCATGCCCTCGCGCAGGGCCGCGCCGGTTCCCGCCCTATCGACGCTCGCCGGCTGAACAGGCGCCGCAAAACGACCCACAGGCTAGAGTTCGTCCGCGTCGTGCCGCGCCTCATCGGCCAGGGCGAAGAAGCGGTCGCGGACTTCGGCGGCGAAGGGGTTGTCGCGTTCGATGGCGCGGAAGACGGCGGGGCTGTCGTAACGGACCATGTCGACGGCCTGCATCAGCCGGTCGAAACTGGCCGTCGTCATCCGCGTCGGCAATGGCTCCATGTTCAGCAGGACACGCGCGATCAGATGGGTCAGGCCCTGAACCACGGCGGCCTCGCGGTCATGCTCTTCCGGCGTGACCAGAAAAACCTTCAGCCTCAGCGCATAACGACAGAAGGCGGCGACGCGGCGGGCGTCGCTGACCTCGCGCACCGGGCAGACGGCGATCCTCAGGCCGGCGATGCCGTCCCTGGCGCTTTGCGGGCCGAACAGGGGGTGGGCGCCGACGATCCGCACGCCCTCACGCAGGGCCGCCTGCATCGCCAAGGCAGGCTTCACCTTCACCGAGCCGACGTCGATCACCAGGGCGTCCGGCGCCAGATGCGGACGGATGGCCGACAGGGTGTCCTCCAGCGCCTCGACCGGCACGGCCAGCACCACCGTCGGACAGGCGGCGGCGGTCGCCAGATCGGTCAGGGTCGCATGGTCGCCGCCCTCTGACACAGCCGGGTCATAGGCCACGACCTCGAACCACCCCGACAGATGTCGCGCGGTCAGCCGCCCGAAAGCGCCATAGCCGATCAAGCCGAGACGGGGTTTCGCCACATCCACCGCCGCCCTATCCATCTTCACCGTCATCCTCGGGCTTGACCCGAGGACCGGAGGGGCCGTCGCATTGCGTCAGCGGCAGGCGCATAGCCCGATCCGCGCCCGGTCCTCGGGTCAAGCCCGAGGATGACGGCGTGGAGGTGGAAGGCGGAGCGAACCGAACTCACAGCGTCTCCATGAACCGCACCGGCCGCCCGTGCGCCGATCCGATCAGTTCGCCGTCCTGCATCACCACCCGGCCGCGCACGATGGTCGCCATCGGCCAGCCGGTCGCCTCCACCCCGTCGAACGGGGTCCATCCGCAGCGTGTCGCCTGCTGGTCGTGGGTGATCGTGCGCTTGGCCTTCAGGTCCACGATGGTCAGGTCGGCGTCATAGCTGACGGCCATCCGCCCCTTGTTGGCCGTGCCGAACACCCGCTGCGCCCCCGCCGAGGTCAGGTCGATGAACCGCTCCAGGCTGAGGCGCCCATTGGCCACATGGGTCAGCATCAGCGGCACCAGCGTCTGCACCCCCGGCATGCCGGACGGCGAGGCCGGATAGGGTTTGGCCTTCTCCTCCTTGGTGTGCGGCGCGTGGTCCGATCCCAGCACGTCGGCGACGCCCTGCTGCATCCCCCACAGCCATAGCGCATCCACATGTTCCTGCGACCGGATCGGCGGGTTCATCTGGGCGTAGGAACCTAGCCGTTCATAGGCTTCCGGTCCCACCAGCGTCAGGTGCTGGGGCGTTATCTCGACGGTGGCGACATCCTTGTGGAAGCGCAGGAACTCCATCTCGTCCCGGGTCGTGACGTGCAGCACATGGATGCGCGCGCCCGTCTCCTTGGCCAGACCGACCAGACGCCGGGTCGAGCGGATGGCGCTTTCGGCGTCGCGCACCTCGGGGTGGCTGGTCCAGTCGCCGGTGCGGGCCAGACCCCGCCGCTCGACCAGCCGGTATTCGTCCTCGGAGTGGAAGGTGGCGCGACGGCGCACGTTCGACAGCACCTTCCTGACCCCCTCGTCGTCGGCGATCAGCAGGTCGCCGGTCGAGGCGCCCATGAAGACCTTGACCCCGCAACAGCCGGGCAGCCGCTCCAGCTCGCCCAGATAGTCCGCATTCTCGTGCGTGCCGCCGACGTAGAAGGCGTGATCCGTCCACATCCGGTCCCTCGCCCGCGCCAGCTTGTCGGCCATGGTGTCGGGGTCGGTGGTGTTGGGATTGGTGTTCGGCATCTCGAACACGGCGACGACGCCGCCCAGGGCCGCCGCGCGGCTGCCCGTCTCCAGATCCTCCTTCCACTCCAGCCCCGGCTCGCGGAAGTGAACCTGGGTGTCGATCACGCCGGGCAGGACGGTCAGACCCGTGGCGTCGAAGACTTCGCCAGCCGAGGCCTGCGACAGGTCGCCGATGAAGGCGATCTTGCCGTCGATCACCCCGACGTCGGCCATGCCGCGCCCGGCGTGATTGGCCACCTCGCCGCCACGGACGATCAGGTCATAGGTCTGGGTCATGGGCGCGGCGTCCTTTCTTTCACTCCGTCATCCTCGGGCTTGACCCGAGGATGACGGAGTGTCCGCGTCGCGACAGGCGACGCGTTGACGCCATGCTTCTACCGGAACCACCGCCCAGCGGAACCCTCGATCCTCGGGTCAAGCCCGAGGATGACGGAAGAAATGATCAGCGTTTCAACATCCGCATCGCCGCCTTCAGAACCCGCTCCCACGGCAGGTCCATCATGTGCTGGATCGCCTGGTTCAGGCGCGGGTCCAGCTTCTGGAACTCGGCATAGGTGCGGGGGCCGCGCACGGACGCGCCCTGCCACGGCCCGCGCACGGTCTCGTCCGAAGGGCCGAACACCGCCACGGTCGGCACGCCAGAGGCCACGGCCAAGTGCGTCCAGATCGAGTCCGCCCCGATATACAGCACCGCCTGCGACAGGGCCGCCGCCGTCTGCAGACGCGTCAACCGGCCCTGCAGTTCGATCACCCGGGCGCGCGGCACGGCGTAGCGGATGGTGTGGGCGGCCTCGCGGTCGAACTCCTCGCCCACCAGCATCAGCCGACCGCCCGCCAGAGGCCCGTCGTCGGCCAACAGCTTGGTCGCCACCTTGGCGTAGCGTTCTGCGGGCCAGCGCTTGCCCATCCATTCCACGCCCGGCCCGATGGCCAGGATCGGCCGATCCTGGTCAGAATGGGCGCCGCCGGTCGTCGGAAACAGCGCCCGCACCTCGGCCAGTGTCTGTTCCGAGGTGAATATCCTGGGCGCCGGTGCCTCTTCGGGCTCCAGCTTCAGCACGGCGGCGGCGGCGACCACGGCGTGAACGCCCGGCTCATCCTTGCCCCGCACGGCCCGCTTCTGGCGCCGCAGCTTGCCCGACAGGGTCGAGCCGCGCATGTCCACGACCAGCCCCCATTTCGTCCCCCGCACCTGGTTCCACAGGGCGATCCAGTCGAAATGGCCCTCGCGCTCCAGCACGATCAACCTGGCCAGACGCGGCGTATCGGCGAACAGGGGCGCGGACGCCGCCGATCCGACGATGGTGAAGCTGGCGTTCGGCAGGCTTTCAACCAGATGCGCGAGCACGCCCGAAGACAGGACGGCGTCTTCGGCGTCCGCCTCGGCGATGTAGAGGATGGGAAAACGCCCGATCATTCATTGATTGCTACAGGGATTCTGCCGGGGCTTCATTGATAAACGACTGTTTCCACAGGCCGGATCTATGGTTTAGAGCCCGATCATGAGCAAAACGACCGATCCCGCCGCCTCCGCCGCCCTCGAACGCTTCAAGGCGCAGCGGGTTACGGCCATCTATCGGCTGGACCTGATCGCCAAGGGCGCGACCATTTCCTATGAGGACGGCACGCCGGTGGACATGGTGTCGGAAAAGAAGCGTCTGGAGGCCGTGGTCGCCGACATGGACCGCCGCATCGCCCAGATCGAACGCGCTTCAGGTTGAGCCTGCCCCTGCTGCCCGACCGGGACTGCGGCGGCTGCGTCGAGTGCTGCCGCGTCATTCCGCTGAATTTGCCGGAACTGGCCAAGCCGACCGGCCAACTGTGCGCCTATTGCGTCGACGGGGCGGGCTGTTCGGTCCATGCGATCCGGCCCCAGACCTGCCGCATCTGGTTCTGTCTGTGGCGCGTGGTCGAACTGGACGAGGCGTGGCGTCCTGACCGCAGCGGCGTCATCGTGCGCCCCGACGGGATCGAGGACGGGATCATCACCCTCTATGTCGTGCGCCCGACCGAGTTCCTGGGCGGCGAGGCCTTCTTCGTCACTGTCGCCGGATGGATCGCCGAGGGGATCGAGGTCGCCCTGTCCATCCCCGGCCCGGTCGGAACCTATCCCGCCCGCGCCGTGGTCACCGACTGGCTGCGCCCGGCCGTGGAGGCAGGCGACCCCGCCGCCTTCGTCGACCGCATCCTGCGTTCGCTGGACAAACTGGCCGAGCACGACTTCCAGCCGGATGGCGTCACGGCGCGGTATGCGGTGGTTTGAGAAACACTCTGCCGGCCCCATCCTTTGGTCGTCATTCCGGGGCTGAGCGCAGCGAAGAACCCGGACCCGAAGGGCGGCGCGTAGCAGCCAGCCCAGGAACGCCTCCACGGCGCCGACGCCTTCGACGCCTTATGCACGCCCCCTGGCTTCCGGGTTCGTCCTGCGGACACCCCGGAATGACGATCCTGCGGCGGTGCGAGAGCGATTGGAAGATGCGCCTTCACCCCCTATCTAGCCGTCATGCCCGTCGCCCTTCTGTCCAGCCGCGCCCTGGTCGCCGTCACCGGCCCTGACGCCCGCTCCTTCCTGCACAATCTGCTGACGCAGGATGTCGAAACCATTGCGCCCGGAGAGCTGCGTTTCGGCGCCCTGCTGTCGCCCCCCGGACGCCTGTTGTTCGACCTGTTCATCCTGGGCGCCGAGGACGGGGTCCTGCTGGATGTCGCCGCCGACCGACGCGACGCCCTGATCCAGCGGCTGTCGATGTACAGGCTGCGCGCCAAGGTCGAGATCACAGCCGACGACCGCCCGGTCCATGCGGGCTGGCCCGCGCCTGAAGAAGGCTTCGTCGAAGACCCGCGCACGCCGATGCTGGGCGGACGCCTGTATGGCGAGGCGGCGGCCGATGCGAACGAGGACGACTACAACCGCCATCGCCTCGCGGTCGGCGTGCCTGACCCGGCCACTGACGCGCCCCAGGACAAAACCTATCCGATCGAGGCGGACTTCGACCTGTTGAACGGCATCGACTTCAGGAAGGGTTGCTTCATCGGTCAGGAGACGACCTCGCGCATGAAGCGGCGCGGCACGATCAAGAACCGGATGATGCCCTTGAGTTTCGACGGCGCCCCCTTCGCATTCGGGGCCGAGGTGCTGAACGGCGAACTGCGCGCGGGTCAGGTGCTGAGCGGTCAGGACGGCGTGGTCATGGCCCTGCTGCGCGTGGACCGGCTGGACGGTGATCTGACCGTCGACGGGCGGCCTGTCCGCTTGCATCGCCCTACCTGGATGGGCCACGAAGCCCCCTCCTCCAATGCGTGAGTCTGAACCCATGAAGATCGCCGACCAGATCGTCCTCGTCACCGGCGGGGCGCGCGGCGTCGGCGCCGCGTCCGTTCGCGCCTTCGCCCGTGAAGGCGCGCGCGTGGTGATCAACTGGCGAAACAGCGGCGATGCCGCCAAGGCCATGGCCGCCGAGATCGGCGATCGCGCCATCGCCCTTCAGGCCGATGTGACAGACCGCGCGGCCGTGGACGCCATGGTCGCCCAGGCGCAGGCCCATTTCGACGGCGCGATCACCACCGTGGTCAACAACGCCCTGGACTACAGCTTCAACGGCGACGCCCGCGCCCAGATGACCGACATCCGTTGGGATGATCTGGCCGCCCAGTTCTCGACCGTCGTGCGCGGCGCGCTGAACGTCATTCAGGCCACGGCGCCCGGCATGGCCGCCGCCCGGTTCGGCCGCATCGTCAACATCGGCACCAACCTGTTCCAGAATCCGGTCGTGCCCTATCACGACTACACCGCCGCCAAGGCCGCCCTGCTGTCCCTGACCCGCACAGCCTGCGCTGACCTGGGTCCGGACGGGATCACCGTCAACATGGTCTCGGGCGGCCTGCTGCGCACCACCGCCGCCAGCGCCGCCACGCCCGAGGCCGTCTTCGACCTGATCGCCGGCATGACCCCGCTGCGATCCGTCACCACCCCCGAAGAGTTCGCCGACGCCGTCCTGTTCTTCGCCTCGCCGTGGAGCCGCGCGGTGACGGGTCAGAACCTGGTCGTCGACGGCGGACTGGTGCGGGATTGAGGCGAACAGCGCTTTCCTTGCCATGAACAAAATGGCAACTAATGGCCATGATTGATTCAAACGCCGAAGGCCGCTGCGGCTGGTGCGGGACCACGGACCCGCTCTACATCGCCTATCACGACACCGAATGGGGCGTGCCGGAACGCGATCCGCGCGCCATGTGGGAGAAGCTGATCCTGGACGGGTTTCAGGCCGGTCTGGCCTGGATCACCATTCTGAGGAAACGCGAGGGCATCCGCGACGCCTTCGACGGTTTCGACCCCGAGGTCGTCGCCCGCTATGGCGAGGACGACATCCAGCGCCTGCTGAACGATCCCCGCATCATCCGCTCGCGCGCCAAGATCAACGCGGCGATCCGGGGCGCCCAGATCTGGCTGGAGATGCGCGACAACGGCGAGGACTTCTCGGCCTGGCTGTGGTCCTTCGTCGGCGGCGAGCCGATCCAGACCGACTGGGCCGATTACCGCGACGCCCCGGTCAAGACCGCACAGTCCGAGGCCATGGCCAAGGCCCTGAAGAAGCGCGGCTTCAACTTCTGCGGCCCGGTGATCGTCTATGCTTTCATGCAGGCCGTCGGCATGGTCAACGACCACCAGAACACCTGCTTCCGCCACGGCGAGGTGCGGGGAATGGCGGGGCGGTCAGAGGCCGATAAAGTCTGATTTTCGCCGGTGAACCATTATCCGCTTTCGCCCCGTTGCGGACATTGGGTTGCGGAACTAGGCCGCGAAGTGCAGTTTTCGGAAATGGATGAGAAGCGACCCAAAACGCCGCAGGAGAAAAAGTCGCTCAGCTATGCGAATGACTGTCGCAACACCTATGGCGAGAACGACAAAGCGTCCCGAAAAGCCATCCCGGCACGGAAGGCCGGAGAGAGCCGAAAGATCAGACGCAAAGTCAATCAAGCTCTCAACATCGTCGATAGACTGGATGATGAAAGCGCGGAGGTTATCGAAAGCTCGCTCAGGCAAGACATAGAGCGCGTTGGCGGATGGAAGAAGTCATCAGATGTGCCTCTTGCTGACTTTATGGAAGTTCAAGCTCGCCTAAGATCATGGCGCGGTCTCACTCCCAATCGAGGAAATGCCGACGATCCGAAAGTCCGCTAACCACCCACAGCAGTCATCAAATCAGTCGGCTTCATCCCAGCAGCATCCGCTGGCCGCAGTTCCGAGCAACGGCATGCCTCATGCGTACCGTCTGTCTCACGCCATCTTCCGCCTCGTCCCGCTTCATGCGATGGCGGGGCATGGCCAAGACCTCCGCTAATCCCAAGACCTTGCCGACGCTTGATCTCGAAACCCTGCTGATCCAGCGGGTCAACGGTCCGGTCTGCGGCGTGGACGAAGCCGGGCGCGGGCCGTGGGCGGGGCCGGTGTCGGCGGGGGCGGTGATCCTGAACCCGGACGATCTGCCGTTCGGCATCGACGATTCCAAAGCCCTGACGGAAAAACGCCGCGCCCTGCTGGAGCTTGAGATCAAGGCCCGCGCCGTCGCCTGGGGCGTGGGTTTCGCCTCGGTGGAGGAGATCGAGGACCTGAACATCCTGCACGCCACGGGCCTGGCCATGTGTCGCGCCATCGAGGCCCTGTCGGTCAAGCCGGTCGCGGCCCTGGTGGACGGCAATTACCGCTTCAAACTGCCGTGCGAAATCCAGACAGTGGTCAAGGGCGACAGCCTGTCCCTGTCGATCGCGGCGGCCTCGATCCTGGCCAAGACGGCGCGCGACCGGCTGATGATCGCACTGGACGCCGAACACCCCGGATACGGCTTCGCCAGCCACAAGGGCTACAACGCCCCCTCGCACACGGCGGGTCTCAAGGCGCTGGGCCCCTGCCCCGCGCACCGTCGCAGCTGGGCGCCGATCAAGGCCCTGCTGGCCGACGCCTGAGGTCCTAGAGCCTGATCCGCTGAGATGGAATCGCTGCGCGATTCCGTCGATGCGGTGAATCAGGCTCCAGATATTAAGCGAGAGCATGATTCACGCTTTTGTCGGAACCGCGTAGCGGTTCCGTCTAAAACGATCATGCTCTAGAACTCCAGAAACAGACCGCCCACCAGCACGCCCATCAGGGTCGCAATCGCCGCACCCGCCAGCACCAGCATCCAGGTCGGCGCCGGGGGCAACGCAGGTTCAGCCTCTTCTTGCGCCACAACCACGGGCTCGACATCGCGAACGGTGAAATTGCGCGTGTTGTGGGTGTAGCAGCCCGCCGCCTTCGCCTTTTCCGTCGACGCCCAGGATTTGGATTCAGTCGCCGAAGACTGGCCCTCAGCCACGCTGCGGCGGTTTATTTCGGACGTTGAAAGAGGCGGCTCCATACGCGGAAAACGGGACGCCGCGATTCGAGTTCCGCAGCGGCAAGCTCAAAAACCGCTTTTAATTCAGGCCGCGACCGGCAGGGCTACGGGGCGCTCGGTCACCACGAACAGGTATTCGACATTGCGCAGGCGCCCGACCTGACCGACCTTTTCGCCCTTGGGGTTATGAATGCCGATGCGGGCGCCGACATAGCGCGGGTGGGCGATTTCAACCACCTGAACATGACCGCGCGAGGCCAGCATGACCTCCAGGTCCGCGCGGCTCAGATAGCCCTCGTCGTTGAAGCTGACGATCAGATTGGGCGTCTTGACCCGTTCGATCACCGACTGCAGCGCCGGGCCGATGCCGGGACGGCTGTTGAAGGCGCTTTTGCGCGTCTTCACGTCGATGCGCTTGTTCGCCACGCCGTAGGTCTCGGGCCTGTCCCACAGCACCAGGCTTTCCCAGCAATGATAATTGGCCAGATAGGAGTGCTGGTTATAGGGCGGGTCCAGATAGACGAGGTCCGCCTCGACAGCCTCGGCCATCTCCACCGCATCGCCCTGGGTCGCGCGGCACGGACCGTCGACGGCAGGCAGAATGTCGGGCGTGCGCAGCTCCAGCGCCTTCAGCGCGCGCGGCGCCCACTGTTTCATATAGGCCATCTGCACCCCCGCCGTGGAATCCACCCGATCGGCGGCCTCCATCAGACTGACCAGCACGATGGCCTTCAGTTCCGGCTCCAGGTCCAGCGCCTCGATCCGGTCGCGGATGGCGTCGATGCGCGCGCCGTTTTCCGGGTGAAAGAAGCGGGCGTCGTGGCAGAAGGCCTGGGTGAACCAGCCCGCAACGGGTTGGACGGTCCGCAGTTCCGCCAGCACCGCCTCGACCCGGTCGATCCAGACTTCGCGATCCGCCTGCACATAGGCGACGGCCAGCCTGTGGGCATAGGCGTTGTAGTCGTTGGACCAGACGCGGAACCCTTGTTTCTTCAGCGCATGGCCGACCCGCGCCGTGCCCGAGAACAGATCACAGACCAGGCCGCCCTGTGGCAGAACCCTGGACACGGCGCCGGTCACATGCCCCAACAGGGCGCGTTTGGAGCCGATGTATTTGATCATGAAGGGGTCCGACTCATGACCGGACCTTAGCCCGCTCCCGCCGCCAGGGGGAGAGGGCCCTTCGCGACCCGGCCACCAAAGCCGACACACGCAATCGGCGCATTTGAAGCCCTGTTTTCAAACAGTTTTTTGTGGCGCGCAGCCAATCTACGCAACACGCCCCGGACCCGGCGTATAATGGCGGCTCAGGTCTTTGACATCGCCGCGTCGTGGAATTGCACCTTGTTGCACATTGCACTGTTTTCGCTGGTGCAGTGCAATTCGACGGCGATTTCGGCGTCAGTTCCTTTTGGCGCGCCCGCTCCCCTTGGCCATCGGCGCATGGGCCAGACGCAGCAGGTTGGCGGCGCCCGGCGCGCCGAAGGGGGTGCCCGCCAGGATCAGCACCCGCTGGCCCGGCTCGGCCAGACCGTATTTGATGGCGCTGTTCACCGCGTCGTCAGTGACGTTTTCCAGCGAGTCCGGCTGATCGCCCAGCCGCGTCTCCAGCCCCCATACAAGAGCCAGACGCCGCGCCGTGTTCGCATTGGGGGTCAGCACCAGGATCGGCTTCAGCGGCCGTTCGCGCGCCATGCGCCGCGCCGTGCCGCCCAGGGTGGTGAAGACGACCAGACAGCCGGTCGAAGGGGCGCCGGCCGCCATCGCCGCCGCCCCGACCAGGGCGTCCACGTCCTGCTCGTCCATGCCCGCGTGTTCGGCGCCCATCAGGCTGGGCCACATCGGATCGCGTTCGACGCGCTCGATGATCCGGCTCATCATGCCGACGGATTCCAGCGGATAGTCGCCAGACGCCGTCTCGGCCGACAGCATCAGGGCGTCGGCGCCTTCGTACACGGCGTTGGCCACATCAGTGGCCTCGGCGCGGGTCGGGGCGGGCGCGCTGGTCATGGATTCCAGCATCTGGGTCGCCACGATCACCGGCACGCCGCGGTTGCGGGCGGCGCGGACGATCTGCTTCTGCGCCACCGGGACGTCCTCGGGGTCCAGTTCGACGCCCAGATCGCCGCGCGCCACCATGACCCCGTCGCAATAGTCCAGAATGGCCTCCAGATCGGCCAGGGCCGCCGGCTTCTCGATCTTGGCCAGACAGGCGGCCTGCCCATTCACGATCCGCTTCAGCTCGGCCATGTCTTCGGGCTTCTGCACAAAGCTGAGGGCCACCCAGTCGACGCCGAGACGCAGCGCAAAAGCCAGGTCTTCCCGGTCCTTGGGCGTCAGGGCGGACACAGGAATGACCGCCTCCGGCACCGCGACACCCTTGCGGTCCGACAGTTTGGAGCCGCTTTCGACCGTCACATCGGCCCAGTCGTCGGTGCGCTCGCCCACGCGCAGGCGCACCCGCCCGTCGTCCAGCAGAAGCAGCATTCCGGTGCGCAGGGCCTTGAAGATTTCGGGGTGCGGCATCTGCACCCGCGTCTCGTCGCCCGGCGTCGGGTCCAGGTCGAACCGCATGGTGTGGCCCGGCCCGACCGAGATCTCGACATCCTTGAACCGGCCCAGGCGCAGCTTGGGTCCTTGCAAGTCCGCCAGCACGCCCAAGGGACGCTGCAACGCCATTTCCGCGCCGCGCACGGCCTTCAGGGCGGCGGCGTGGTCTTCGTGCGAGCCGTGGCTGAAGTTCAGGCGGAACACGTCCACCCCGGCCTGGGCCAGGGCCTTGACGACCCCGGGCGCACGGCTTGCGGGCCCCAGTGTCGCGACGATGCGGGCGCGGCGGGCTCTGTTCATGGACGTTTCCTGTCAGCTCTCAAGTGTCACCCTTGCGGACGACATGGGCGATTTGCCCCCTTGTGCCTTTGAAACTTCCTTAGCGTAAGACCGCCGCCTCGGCGGGAAACACGAGTTTATGGCTCCGAAACAGGAGTTTATCGCGCAGGCGTCAATTCCGTCGCCGGACAGTCCGAAACCGCGAACCCGTTCAGGTCCATGCAGCGGCCCTCGACCTGGGGCGCCGGCACGCCCATCACATGAGCCAGGGTCGGGGCGATGTCGATGGTGCGGATCGGCAGGAACCGCTCCTCGCCATGGGCGCCGGGCCACCAGAAGATGATCGGCACGCGGCGGTCATACTCCCACGGGGTGCCGTGTCCGGCCAGCGTCCCGCCGACGCGGCCGCCCAGATTCGCAACCTGTGCAAAGGCGATCATGATGTCGGGCGAACGCTCAGGCATGGTCGACAGGCGCATCCGCTCGCGCACGGTCATCATCTCGGGCTGGCGGGTGTCGGGCAGAGGGGCGGCCAGCAGACGGTCGCGCGTCTCGACGAAGGCCACGTCCGGCACGGCGCGCAGCATCTCGACGGCGGCCTCGGCCACCTGGGTGCGCAGCGGATCGGCCAGAGAGCGGCGCTCCCTGTCCGCCACAATCACGCCGCTGCCGCCCATCTGCAGGGGATCGGCGTCCAGATTGAAGCGCTGGCGCAGGCTGTCGTTGATCGCCGCGATCGGCGCCAGGTCGACGCGGTGCGCCTCGGGATAGCCGTGCTGATGCAGGCGTTCGACGAAGTCAGACCCGCCGTGGTCCGCCGTCAGCACCACCAGCGCACCGCCCGGAACCTGAGACAACCTGTCGAGGAAGGCGCCCAGGGCCGCATCCAGACGATACATCTGTTCGCACATCTCCGGCCCCTGGGTGCCGTACATATGGCCGATGCGGTCGGTCGCAGACAGACTGACGCCCAGCATGTCGGTCGTCGCGCCCTGCCCCAGACGCTGGCTGTCCAGCAGGTATTCCGCGGCCTTCAGCGTCTGTTCGTCCAGCAGCGGAGAGGTGTCGAACTTCAGCCTCGCGGGCGGCAGGACCGAATGGAAGGTCTGGCCGCGAATGGTCCAGTCGCCCGCCAGCGCCCGGCACTCGTCACGCTGATAGTCCCAGCTTACCGGGTTGGCCGCCATCCAGGCCTTGAACCCGGTGTTGAAGGCCGTCACCGGCGCCAGCTTCGCCTCGGCCGTCTGGCCCGGCTCGACATAGGTCGTCAGTCCAAACCCGTCGGTGAACCAGAAGGCCTGGCCCTGATGCCCCGCCAGATTGATGGCGCCGCGATCCTTGCCCGACACGGCCATGATCTTGCTGTCGGGGCTGACGGCCTTCAGCCAGTCGCCCACCGTGGTGACGCGCAGCTGGTCCGGCCCCACCGGGCCGTTGTCCGTGTCGTCGCGGCCATGCGCCAGATGGTTCTGCGGCGCGGCCAGGCAATAGATCTCCTTGCCCGTCCTGGCGTCGATCCAGTCATTGGCCGGGATGCCCGTCTCGGTCGGATGCATCCCCGTCAGAACGGTCGAATGGCCGGGGCAGGTCTCGGTCAGGCCGTGGGTCTGATAGCCGTTGATCGACACCAGCCCCTGATCGGCCATCCGGCGCAGACCGCCCGCGTAACGGCTGCGGTACTGGTTGAACAGATTGGCGCTGAACTGATCGACCACGATGGTGACGATCAGCTTGGGCGGGGTCAGGGCCGCCGCCGAGACCTGAGGCGCGGATTGCCATGCAGGGGCCGTCTGGGCGGTGGCCAGGCCTCCAAAAGACACAGCGGCCAGGGCCGCAAGGGCGGCGATACGCAGCATGGACATCAGCAACTCCGACAAGACTCAGCGGGCTTTAGCGAATGGGGATTGCAGTCGCGTGACAGCCCCCCTTCCCGTGGCGCTTTGTCCTAGAGCAGGATGGCCTCGGACGGAACCTTGGGTCCAAGCTAACCGTCATTCCGGGGCGTCCGAAGGACGAATTAGGAGAGCGGCGTATTGAAGGTCGATTGGGCCTAGTGCGCCTTCTTGGGCAGCATCCGTCCGATTTGATGGACCAGAAGAACGACGACGCCGCCCACGATCAGGCCGATGATCGCCGATCCGACCGCCGTCGTCAGCCAGCTGACCAGTCCGCTCAGCGGGCCGAAGACTTGGCCAACGCCGTGCGCGAGGTGCTCGAGCGGTTCGGCTGGCCAGTGCAGGCCCAGCGCGTGCGTGCCGTGGACCAGTATGCCGCCGCCGACCCACAGCATGGCCGCCGTGCCGATCGCCGACAGGGCGCTCAGCACCACCGGCATGCCCTTGACCAGCCCGCGTCCGAACGCCCGCATTCCGCCGCCGCCCGCGCGCTGGGCCAGGTGCAGACCGATGTCGTCCATCTTCACGATCAGGCCGACCACCCCGTAGACGGCGACGGTCATCAGCACCCCCACCACCACCAGAACCGCCGCCTGGGTCAGCAGCGGCTGGTTCGCCACATCGGCAAGGGATATGGCCATGATCTCGGCCGACAGAATCAGGTCGGTCCGCACCGCCCCCGCCACGGTCGTCTTTTCCAACAGGGCCGCGTCACGCTGAACCGTCTCCGCCTCGCCGTGACCGCCGTGGCCGAACGCCTCCAGCAGCTTCTCCGCCCCCTCGAAGCACAGATAGGTTCCCCCGCACATCAGGATCGGCGTGATGGCCCAGGGCGCAAAGGCGCTGAGCAGCAGGGCGACCGGCAGGATGATCAGCAGCTTGTTGCGGAACGAGCCCATCGCGATCTTGGTGATGATCGGCAGTTCGCGGCTCGGCGCCAGGCCGGTGACATAGCGGGGCGTCACCGCCGCATCATCGACCACCACCCCCGCGGCCTTGGTCGAGGCCTTGCCCGCCGCCGCGCCCACATCGTCAATCGACGCCGCCGCCAGTTTGGCGATCCCCGCCACGTCATCGAGCAGGGCGATCAGTCCGGAGGGCATCGTGTGTCCTGATGAAAATAAGGTCGTTTCCGACCTAGAGCCTGGTCCGTTGAGCTGGAATCGCTACGCGATTTCATCGAAGCGGTGAATCAGGCTCCAGGTATTGGCGAGAGCCTGATTCAGCTTTCAGTCGGAACCGCGAAGCGGTTCCACCCGAAACCATCAGGCTCTAGGCTGACCGACGGCGGCTGTCGATCATCTTTCGACCTCTTTGCTGGGGATCAGACCCGAAGACGTCTTGGTCGCCAGCGCCGCCTTCTTCTTGCCCTCGGTGCGGTCGCGGAAGATGGCCGCGCGGGCCAGCAGCGTCAGGGTCACCGGCGTCGTCACCGTCAGGAACAGGCCGATCAGGATTTCGCGCGGCATGAACCGCCCGTCGATCATCGTGAAGAAGACGGTCGAGGCCAGCAGCACCAGCACCATGCCCAGGGTCGCCCCCAGGGTCGGGGCGTGAACCCGCTCGTAGAAGGTCTTGAAGGTCGTCAGGCCGATCGTCCCCAGCAGCGAAAGCCCCGCGCCCAGGATCGCCAGCACCACGATCAGAATGGCCGCCCACAGCGGCAGGTCCGCAGCCGTCATTCGATCACCTCGCCACGCATCAGGAACTTGGCTAGGGCCACGGTGGCCGCAAAGCCCAGCATGCCGATGATCAGGGCCGCCTCGAAATAGAGGTGGCTGCCGGTGCGGATGCCGAACACGACGATCAGCAGCATGGCGTTCAGATAAAGCGCGTCCATGCCCAGGATGCGGTCCTGCGCCCGCGGCCCGTGCGCGATCCGCCACGCGGTCAGCGCCATGGCCGCAACCAGCATCAGCTGAGCCAGCCCCAGCCCCCAGGCGAGCACCAGCGCGCTCATTCGAAAATCTCCATCAGACGGCGCTCATACCGGGTCTTGATCAGTTGGACCCAGTGATCCTCGTCGACCAGATCCAGCACGTGCAGCAGCAGTTGGCCGGTCGCCGCCTCATACTCGACCCACAGGGTGCCGGGCGTGCTGGTGATGATGATCGCCAAGATCGCCAGCCCATGCCGGTCACGCATCTCCAGGGGGATATTCATGAAACCCGCCCTGCACTCTTTGCGACGATGGCCCAGGATGATGCGCGCCACGGACCAGTTCGACCGGACCACATCCACCGCCACAGCCGCCGTCAGTTCGAAGATCGCCCTGGGCGCCCGGACCCGAACCCGATCCACGCTCAGCACACGCATCACCTGCGGCGCCAGTATGGCCGCCAGCGCCGCCAGCGCCAGAGACGGGGGCGCGACCGATGCGCTCATCAGCAGCGACGCGATGAACAGTCCCAGCGACAGGATGGGGTGAGGCAGAACCGCTCTCATCGTGCGTCTCCCAACACGGCCTGCACATAGGCCTGCGGCTGCGCCAGCCAGTCGGCGGTGTGCTCGGTGTAGAGCAGGCCTGAGCCGCCGAACACCGCCAGCAGGACACAGGCGCCCAACAGGCCCGTTATGGCCGTGAACTCAGCCGCGCCCACGACCGGCGGCGGATCGTTCTCCTCACGCACCCAGATGGCGCCGACGCCCAGCCGCGTCAGACCGATCAAGGCGCCCAGGCTGGACAGGGCCAAAAAGGCGATCACCACCCAGGACGCCGTTCCGCCTGCGCGGACCAGGGCGTCGATCATGGTCAGCTTGCCGATAAAGCCCGACAAGGGCGGCAGCCCCGCCACCATCAGGGTGCAGATCAGGAACAGGCCGCCCAGGGCCGCCACGGCGCCGGGAATGACCAGACCGGGCTCGTTACGCTCTTCGTCATGGAAGGGATCGCGATATTCGTCGTCGAACACGGGCCGCGCATGGGCGCCGTCGACCTCGCGCCCGCGCTGCAGCACCTCGCCCAGCAGGAACAGGGCGCCGCAGGCCAGGGTCGATCCCACCAGATAGAAGATCGCGCCGCCCAGGGCCGCCGTCCCGCCCAGCCCGACGATCGCCAGCACCGTGCCCGACGACACCATGACGCCGAAGCCCGCCGCCTTGGACAGGTCGCGCGACCCGATCAGACCCGCCGTGCCGAACGCGACCGTGGCCAGTCCGCCGATCATGATCCAGGTCTGGCCAAAGCCGTGCGCCGCCCCCGCACCTGGCCCGAACAACAGCAGGCTCAGGCGGATGATGACGTAGATGCCGACCTTGGACAGGATGGCGAAGACCGCCGCGGTCGGGGCGCTGGCCGCCGAATAGGTCGGGGTCAGCCAGAATCCCAGCGGCCACATGGCGCACTTGATCAGGAAGGCCACGCCCAGCACCGCCGCCCCGATCTGGAACAGCCCCAGATTATCGGCCGCGATCTGCGGAATGCGCGTCGCCAGATGGGCCATGTTCAGCGTGCCGGTCACCCCATAGATCAGGCTGACGCCGATCAGGAACAGCAAGGAGGCCGTGATGTTGACCGCGATATAGCTCAGACCCGCGCGGATGCGCCGCTCGCCTGATCCGTGCAGCACCAGCCCGTAGGAGGCGGCCAGCATGATCTCGAAGAAGACGAACAGATTGAACAGGTCGCCGGTCAGGAAGGCGCCGTTCACCCCCATGATCAGCAGAAGGAACAGGGCATGGAAACGCGGCCCCGCCCGGTCCCAGCGCGCCAGCGCGAAGATCAGCGAACAGGCGCCCAGCACGCTGGTCAGGGCCACCATCAGGGTCGAAAGCCGGTCCGCCACCAGCACGATGCCGAACGGCGCCATCCAGTCAGCCAGATGATAGACGCGCGCGGTGTCGCCGCCGCCCGTGGCCCCCGTCGCGCTTTCCTGCAGCAACACCAGGGCCATCACCAGAATGGCCGCCATCGCCCCGAGGCTGAGCGCGCCCTTCAGCACGCGGCGCCGCTCGTCGAACAGCAGCATGGCCGCCGCCACCGCCATGGGCAGGACGATGGGGCCGATGATCAGATGGGTCTGCCAGATGCTCATGCCTCGGGCTCCTTGCCGTCGACATGGTCGCTGCCGGTGATGCCGCGCGCCGCCAGGATGACCACCAGGAACAGAGCCGTCAGGGCGAACCCGATGACGATGGCGGTCAGAACCAGGGCCTGGGGCGTCGGGTCGGTATAATGGCTTGGGTCCATATTATCGCCCTTGAGCACAGGCGGCGCCCCTGTACGCAGCCGCCCCATCGCCACGATGAACAGGTTCACCGCATAGGACAGAAGCGCCAGTCCCATGATGACTTGGAAGGTGCGGGGCCGCAGCAGCAGCCAGACGCCTGACGCCGCCAGCACGCCGATGGCCAGGGCCAGAACCAGCTCCATCATTGCGCGCCCTCCTCATCCTGGGGCTGCGGCTTGCGCAGCGACTGGTGCGCCAGGGCGACCAGCATCAACACCGTCGCGCCCACGACCAGCACCACCACGCCCAGATCGAACACCACCGCGCTGGCCAGAGGGACACGGCCCAGGATCGGCAGGTCGGCGTACTGGAACCAGGTCGTCAGGAAGGGCTGGCCGAACACCCAGGCGCCCATGCCGCTGACCACCGAGATCAGCAGCCCCAGGCCGATCCAGACGATCGGCCGAATGGCCAGACGCTCTTCGACCCAGCGCGCGCCGGACGCCATATATTGCAGCACGAACGCGATGGCGACGGCGATGCCCGCCGCGAACCCGCCGCCCGGCAGGTCATGCCCGCGCAGGAACAGGTGCGCCGCCAACAACAGGATGAACGGGAACATCCAGCGCATGACCACGCGCGGGATCAGCATCGTCTCCTTCAGGGTGTCGCCTTCGCTGCGGTTGTCGCGGTCGCGATCCGACTTGTTCTGCACCCGTTTCTGGTTGGGTTCGGGCAGGCTGTCGCTGGCCGGGCGGAACCGGCGCAGCAGGGCGAAGATCGTCAGGCCCACGATGCCCAGCACCGTGATCTCGCCAAAGGTGTCGAAGGCGCGGAAATCGACCAGGATCACATTGACGATGTTGCGTCCGCCCGCGTCCTTGTAGGCGTGCTCGACGAAGAAGCGCGAAATCCCCTCGACCGCCGGACGGGTCATGACCGCATAGGCGACGACCGCCAGCGACAGGCCGACGGCGCCCGCGATCACCAGGTCGACGCGGCGACGCATGCGCGAGCGGCGCTCCAGACCGGCCGGCACGGGAATGGTCTCCAGCCGCTTGGGCAGCCAGCGCAGGCCCAGCAGCAGCAGAACCGTGGTCACCACCTCGACCAGCAACTGGGTCAGGGCCAGATCCGGCGCCGACAGCCACACGAACGAGACACAGCTGGCCAGCCCCGCCCCGCCCATCAGGACGACCGCCGCCAGACGGTGGTACTTGGCCTGCCACGCGGCGGCGACCGCGCAGCCGGCGCCGACCAGCCAGACGCCCGCGAAGGCCAGATCGGCCAGATCAGGCGCGGCGATCATCGGCAGCAGGCCGATCCCGGCGCCCGACACGGCGATGCCGCCGGCCAGCAGGGCCACCAGCACGATACCTCTCAGCTGCGGCTGCAGGCGATCCGTCCCCAGCACCCGCACCAGGGCGGCCGATCCCTTGGCCAGCGCCGTCATGGCCCGCTCGAACATCCAGCCGCCGTTCAGCCGCTTCCAGCCCCAGGGCGCCCCGCGCGGGTTGTTGTTGATGCGCTTGCCGAAGATCACATACAGGGCCACGCCTCCCCCCAGCGCGATCAGGCTGAGGATCAGCGGCAGATTAAACCCATGCCACAGGGCCAGGCTGTAATAGGGCAGATCAAAGCCCAGCACCGATACGGCCGCGCTGCGCAGGAAGGGCCCGACCGTGACGGCGGGCAGGACGCCGACCAGCAGGCACAGCCCCACCAGCACCTCGACCGGACGCCGCATCCAGGCGGGCGGCTCATGCGGGACGCGGTCCAGCTCGGTCGGCGCCGGGCCGAAGAAGGTGCTGTGAATGAAGCGCAGCGAATAGAGAACGCTGAAGGCGCTGGCCAGGGTCGCCAGGAAGGGCAAGGCCGTGCTCAGGGCGTTGGCGCCGGAATGGGCCACGGCCTCGGCCAGGAACATCTCCTTGGACAGGAAGCCGTTCAGCAGCGGGACCCCCGCCATCGCCGCCGCCGCCACCATGGCCAGGGTCGCGGTGATGGGCATGAACCGGAACAGGCCGCTCAGCTTGCGCATGTCGCGCGTTCCGGCCTCATGGTCGATGATGCCCGCCGCCATGAACAGCGAGGCCTTGAAGGTGGCGTGGTTGACCGTGTGGAAGATGGCCGCGATCAGGGCCAGCGGCGTGCCGAACCCGATCAACAGCACGATCAGACCCAGATGGCTGATGGTCGAATAGGCCAACAGGCCCTTCAGGTCATGCTGGAAGATGGCGCACCAGGCCCCGATCAACAGGGTCGCCAGACCGGCGCCCCCGACCAGCAGATACCAGATGTCCGTCCCCGCAAAGACCGGCCAGAAACGGATCAGCAGGAAAACCCCCGCCTTCACCATGGTCGCGGAATGCAGATAGGCGCTGACCGGCGTCGGCGCGGCCATCGCCCGCGGCAGCCAGAAATGGAACGGGAACTGCGCGCTCTTGGTGAAGGCGCCCAGCAGCAGCAGCACAAGGGCGGGCGTGTACATGGGGCTGGCCTGGATCACCTCGCGTGAGGCCAGCACCACATCCAGATCATAGCTGCCGACGATATTGCCGATCAGGATCATCGACACCAGCAGGGCCAGACCGCCCATGGCCGTCACGGTCAGGGCCATCCGCGAGCCTTCGCGCGCGGCCGGGTTCTGGTGCCAGTATCCGATCAGCAGGAAGGAGAAGAGGCTGGTCAGCTCCCAGAACACCACCAGCTGGATGATGTTGCCCGCCAGCACCACCCCCTGCATCGCGCCCATGAAGGCCAGCAGGAAGGAGAAGAAGCGCGGCACCGGGTCCTTGGGCGACATGTAATAGCGCGCATACAGCACCACCAGCGCCCCGATCCCCAGGATCAGACAGCTGAACAGCCACGACAGCCCGTCCAGCCGCACCACCAGATTGATGCCCAGCGACGGCAGCCATTCGATCTCATGCCGCAGCGTCTCTCCGTCCTGGAACCGGGGCCACAGCGCCGCCAGACAGATCAGGCTGACCAGGGCGATGACCCACGACAGGACCGCCGCCGAGGTCCTTGCATGTCGGGGCAGACCGGACGCGATCAGGGCGCCGATGAACGGCAGGGCGAGGATGACGAACAGCAGAAGACTGACGGACATGTGGCGGGTCGTCTTCTCCGAAAAGAAACATGGGAATGGCGGACGCGGGCGAAGCCGCACGACCGACTCACCCAGACTTAAGGTCTCATGTCCATCAGGTCAAAGCGACGCCTTGGCGCGGGGCGGATTTGTTCAATCGATGTTGCGGTTAGGAAAGACGCGATGGTTTCCATAGCTTGGGCGAGCCTCTCAACGGAAAGCCCGGCCCAGCCTCCGGTTCAGGTCCGGCCCGGATAGTCCGCCTGAAAACACGCAACCGCCCGCCACGGTTGCCACCCCACGCTGGCCAGGGCTATGGCGGGCGAGATGAGCGGGTCGTCTGATATTGCGGCGGGCGGGCTAGAGGCTGTCTTCAACGAGATGCGCCCGGCCCTGGTCCGTCGCGCCCAGGCCATGGGCGCAGGCGGCGACGCCGAGGATGTGGTTCAGGACGTCTGGCTGAAGCTGCAATCCGCTCAGGGCCCCGTCGCCAGTCCCCACGCCTATCTGCTGCGCATGGTCTATACCGCCGTGCTGGACCGAAAGCGCGGCGCCAGACGCGCGGCGGCCCGCGACGCCGAATGGTCGACACCCGCCAATCTTGCTTACGACACCCTCGCATCCGCCGAGGCCGAGCGGCGCCTGATGGCTGTTCAGCTTCTGACCAAGGTCGAGGCGCGGCTGTCCGATCTGGGTGATCCGGCGGCGGCCATCTTTCGTCGCCACCGCATCGACGGCCTGACCCAGCGCCGCATCGCCGAAGAGTTCGGCATGGGTCTGAGCACCGTGGAAAAGCATCTTCGCCGAGCCTATGCGGCAATTCTGGACCTTGAGGGGGACAGACCGTGAGGCAAATCGCAAAGCGCGGCGTCCTAAGGGAATGGGGATGACCATTTCAGAAAGAAATGTCGACCGGGAGGCTCTGGACTGGCTGGTTCAGGTCAATGATCCCGGCTTCGATCAATGGCAGACATGGGACGCCTGGATGGCGGCCGATGCTCGGAACGCCGCGGCCTATTGGCGGCTGGCAGGGGCGGAGGCCGACGCCGTCGAGGCGTTGAAGACCACGCCCGTGCGCGTCGTCGCCCCGCGCCCCGGCAGGATCGCTCGACTGCCGCGCCGGTCTCTGGCGGCGGTCGCCGCAGCGCTGGCGGCTGTGGCCATCGGCGGCGTCTGGTTCGCAAACAGCCAGCGCGCCCAGCCCTGGACGGTCCAGACCGCGCCGGGCGAACAGCACACCCTGACCCTGGCCGACGGCTCCGTCGTGTCACTGGACGGCGGCACCCGGCTGGCGATGGATCGACGCAAGCCGCGCGATGTCCGTCTGGAGGGCGGACGCGCCCTGTTCACCGTCGTGCATGACGACGCCCATCCGTTCGTGGTGGTCGTGGGCGAAACCACGCTGACGGACCTGGGCACCGTCTTTGACGTGACCCGGTTGCAGGACGGGGTGCGGGTGTCGGTGTCCGAAGGCAGCGTGCGCGTGGACGCCCCCGCCGACACCGCGACCCTGAACCCCGGCGACAGCGTCATCTCGACCCCGCGCGGTCTGGATCGGCGTACCCTCTCGCCCGATGATGTCGCCGCCTGGCGCGAGGGGCGGCTGACCTATGCCGACGAGGCGCTGGGGGTCGTGGCGCAGGATCTGGCGCGGGCGCTGAACCGCCCCATCACCGTCTCCCCTGCGCTTGCCGCCCGTCGGTTCAGCGGCAGCCTGACCACCCGCGCCGCGCCTGACGATCAGAAGGATCGACTGTCCCGCCTGCTCGACGTCTCTGTCGTCGATGAGGGCGCAGGCTGGAGGCTGGAGCCGAGACCGGCCTCGTGACCGTCGCGGCTGTCGTGGTTGCCGGGATGCTGGCCGCGCAGGCCGGCGCGCCGCAGACCTTCTCGGTCGGCGCAGGCCCCGCCACGCAGTCGATCAACCGTCTGGCGGCCCAGGCGCGCGTCGATGTGGCGATCACCGCCGATTTGAACGGACGCAGCACGCCAGGGCTTCGCGGCCGGATGACCGTGGATGCGGCGTTCGAACGGCTGCTGCGGCCGGTGGGGGCGCGCGCCGTCCGGATTGGCGAAGACGCCTATCGCATCGAGGCCGCGCCGCCCCGGACGGCGCCGGCGGCGACGCCGACACCCCCGATCACGACCCAGCTCAGCGAAATCCTTGTCACCGCCGCCCCGCCCGTCGGCCTGTCCCAGACGTCAGGACACGCCCCCGTCGACAATGGCGCGCTGCAGCGGTTCGAAGGCGCCGCGACCAGCGACGCCGTCGCGGACCTGACCGCCACCGTGGATTCCACGCGCCAGGGGACAGGCCGCAACAAGCTGTTCGTGCGGGGACTGGCGGACTCGGCCATGAACGGTCCGCTGCAGGCGACGGTGGGACAGTATCTGGGCGACCTGCGCCTCAGCTTCGGGTCGCCCGACCCCGACCTGGCCCTGGTCGACATTCGTCGGATCGAGGTGTTCGAAGGGCCGCAGGGCACCCGTTTCGGCGTCGGCGCCATCGGCGGGGTGCTGCGCATCGAACCCGCCGCGCCAGAACTGGACGCGGCGTCCGGGCGTCTGATCCTGGGCGGAGCCGCGACATCGGGCGGAGGCGGAAGCGGGGATGTCGCCGTGGTCCTCAATCAACCCTTCGGCGATCAGGTCGCCGGACGTGTGGCGGCCTATGCCCGTCGCGAGGGCGGCATTCTGGACAATCCGACGCTGGACCTGCGCAACGCCGACTATGTCGATACGACGGGCGCGCGGGGGACGCTGCGATGGACCAATGGCGACTGGACCGTCGATGTGGTCGGCGTGGCCCAGAAGGTTCACGCCGGGGACGCCCAGACCATCGCCGTCGACAACACCCGCCTGCTCAAGACGGGCCGGGTTCGCGAACCCTACTCCAGCACCATCGCCCTGGCGGGCGTCACCGCGCGCCGCTGGCTGGGCTCGGCGCGGCTGACCTCGGCGACCAGCGTGTCGCGTCACACGCTGGACGAACGCTTCGATGCGACCCTGGACGGCGAGGCCTTTCCGATCGTGGTGGACCGTAAGCAGACGGCCTCCACCACCTCGTCCGAACTGCGCATCGACATGGCGCCCTCGCGGGGTCTGACATGGTCTGGCGGGGCGGCGATCGCCTTTGGGGAGACCAAGGTGGAGCGTCAGCGCCAGACCGTCATGGCGGCGCTCACACCGACTTACAGCGCCGATCTGAAACGCACCTTCGCCGAGGCCACAGCCTTCGGCGAGGCCTCGGTCGCCCCGGCCCCGAACTGGCGGCTCGCGGTCGGCGCGCGCCTGTCCGGCGTCCGCATCGACAATGACATCAGGGTGGTCGCGGTCAATCTCCGCGCCAGGGAGCGAGACCGCCGCGGCGTCAATTATCGCCTCAGTCCCAGCCTGTCCGCCCGCTGGGACGTGACACCTGAGACCACCGTCTTCGCCCGTCTGGAGCAGGCCGTGCGCCCCGCCGGGGTCAATGAGGCGGACGGCGCCTTCGCACGCTATCAGGGTGACCGGGTCACCCTTCTGGAGCTGGGCGCGCGCACCTATGAGCCCTGGCATGGACTGACGGGCGAAGTCTCGGCGGGATGGATGGACTGGCGCGATGTCCAGGCCGACATCATCACGCCGGGCGGCGACATGGTCACCGACAACGTCGGCGACGGCGTGATCAAGTTCGTCTCGCTGAAGGCCGCCTGGCGGCCCACGGACGCGCTGGATGTCTCGGGCGGCCTGTTCCTGAACCAAAGCCAGCTGACGCCGACCCGCATCGGCGTCATCGGCGCCGGCAAAGGCGACATCCCCAATGTCGCGCCCGTCGGCGGGCAGGTCAGTTTCGACTATCAGCCAGGGTTGGTGACGGGCCTGCCGCTGCGGCTCGGCGCCGACTTCCGCTATGTGGGCCGGTCGCGGCTGGGCGTGGGCGTGGGTCTGGACGTGCCGCAGGGCGGCTATCTGCTGACGGCCCTGACCGCGCGGCTGGGCGACGACCACCGCGCCTTCACCCTGCGCATCACCAATCCGATGGATGTGGCGGGCATCCGTTACGGCATAGGTTCGCCGTATCAGCTGTCCCAGCCCCAGGTGGCGCCGCTGCGTCCATTGACCGTGCGTCTGGGTTTTGAAGCCGCCTTCTGAAGAAAAAATGGTCCAGCCGTAAGGCTGTCCGGTCCCGTCGGCGTCCTTGGTTCATGTAACCGCGCCATAGGGATTACCGCCATGGACCAAGTCACCCGCCGCTTCGACGCCGCCGCCGACATGAATCTGCGCGGTCGCCGTCTGGCTCAGCTGATGCGCCGCGATCCAAACGCCGAAGGTCAGTTCTGGTATTCGGTCATCACCACCGGGGTCTATTGCCGCCCGACCTGCCCGGCCCGCCACGCCCTGCCCGAGAACATCCGCCTGCATGACACCCTGGCCGAGGCCCGCGCGACAGGCTTTCGTCCGTGCCGACGCTGTGATCCCGAAGGCGCGTCCCTGGCGGAAAAACACGACGTCTTGATTCAGACCGCCTGCGACATGCTGAGCATCGAAGGGCGCGCGCCCTCATCGCAACAAGTCGCCAGCGCGGTGGGCCTCAGCCGCTCGCACTTCCACAAGCTGTTCCGCCAGACCACCGGAACCACGCCTTCCGCCTTTGCCCGCTCGACCCGCGCCACGACGCCCCGCAACCGTCCCCCAGCCGCCCTCAGGCCGTGCGATCCGGTCCAGAACAACCGAATAATGGGCGGCGACGACATCAGGGTTTGAGCGCAGACGGCTTTTCGCTGGCTCTGGCTGACCGTGTCCGCGGCTATGACGTCTGTCACCACTCATCATCCTTATCGAGGCTGGCAGGAAAACGCCCGCTGCTCGGCCTGCGGTCATTCGCTCTTGTCGATGCCCCGGTAGAATTGCGCCCCCAGTTCGATGGATTTACGACCCGTCTCGCGGCGGTGAAGATTGGTGTCGCGCAGGGAATAGACGCAGCCGCAGCATTCCTGCTGATAGAACTCTTCGCGCTTGGAGATTTCGACCATCCGCGCCGCGCCGCCTCCCTTGCGCCAGTTGTAGTCCCAGTAGGACAGGCCCTCATAGGGCGCCACGGCCCGTTCGCCGCAGCCGTTGATCTGGTTCATGTCCTTCCAGCGGCTGATGCCCAGGCTGGAGGTCATCACCGGAAAACCGTGCTCGTGCGCATACAGGGCCGTCCGCTCGAACCGCATGTCGAAACACATGGTGCAGCGGATGTCGCGTTCGGGCTCCCACTCCATGCCCTTGGCGCGCGCGAACCAGTCATCCTTGTCATAGTCGGCGTCGATGAAGGGCACGCCATGCTTGTCGGCGAAGAGGATGTTCTCGTCCTTGCGGAGCAGATATTCCTTCTCCGGGTGGATGTTCGGGTTGTAGAAAAAGATCACATACTCGATGCCTGAGGCCAGCATGGCCTCCATGATCTTGCCTGAGCGACCGAATGTTGCGGCCTATGTCCTTAAAGACTCGCAATCCGCGCTTGGGAGTCCCGCAACACAGCCCTAAACCAACTCCACGCCCATCGCGGTGGCTTCGCCGCCGCCGATGCATAGGGCGGCCATGCCCTTGGTCTTGCCGTGAGCCTTCAGGGCGGACAGGAGGGTGGTGAGGACGCGTGCTCCTGAAGCCCCAAGCGGGTGGCCCAGGGCGCAGGCGCCGCCGTTGACGTTCATCCGGTCGTGGGGGATGCCCAGTTCCTGCATGGCGATCATCGGCACGATGGCGAAGGCCTCGTTGACCTCCCACAGATCGACGTCGTCGGCGCTCCAGCCCGCCTTCTTCAACGCCTTTTGCAGGGCGAAGACCGGAGCGGTGGTGAACAGGTGCGGCTCGTGGGCGTGGGCGGCCTGGCTGACCACGCGGGCGACCGGCGTCAGGCCCAGGGCCTCGGCGGTAGACCGGCGCATCATGACCAGGGCGGCGGCGCCGTCCGAGATCGAGGCGGCCGAGGCGGCGGTGATGGTGCCGTCCTTGCCGAAGGCGGGTTTCAAATTGGGAATCTTGGACGGGTCGGACCTGGTCGGCTGTTCATCGCGGTCGACGGTGACGGGGCCTTTGCGGGTCTTGACCTCGACCGGGGCGATTTCAGCGGCGAAATCGCCCGTCTCCTGGGCGCGCTTGGCCCGGCCGGCGCTCTCGATGGCATAGGCGTCCTGTTGCTCGCGGGTGAACTGATAGGCCTTGGCCGTGTCCTCGGCGAACTGGCCCATCAGCTTGCCGGGGGTGTAGGCGTCCTCCAGCCCGTCCAGATACATGCTGTCGGAAATGACGTCATGGCCGATGCGGGCGCCGCCCCGGTGCTTGGTCATCAGATAGGGGGCGTTGGTCATCGACTCCATGCCACCCGCCACGATCACATCGGCGGAACCGGCGGCGAGCGCATCGTGCGCCATCATCGCCGCCTGCATGCCCGAGCCGCACATCTTGTTGATGGTGGTCGCCTCGGTCGAGGTGGGCAGGCCTGCGCCCATGCCCGCCTGACGCGCCGGGGCCTGGCCCAGGCCCGCAGGCAGGACGCAGCCCATGATGATCTGCTCGACCTTGTTCGGGTCCAGCCCCGCGCGATCCAGCGCCGCCTTAACCGCCACGGCGCCCAGGTCGGTGGCCTTGGCGTCCGACAGCGCGCCCTGGAAACCGCCCATCGGGGTGCGGGCGTAGGAGACGATGACGACGGGATCGGCGGACGACATGGTGGTTTCCTCTTTGTCTTCGAGGGACAGATAGCGATCCGTCAGGCCCGTGTGAACCGCGGGGGTTCAGGAGAAATGCAGCCGCCTGTATTTGCCCCGGAAATACAGCAAGGGGTCGCGATGCGGCTCGAACCGCGCGCGGGTCACCCGGCCGATGAAGACCAGATGGTCGCCCGCATCCACCACCTGATCGGCGTCGCATTCGAAACTGGCCAGGGAGTTGGACAGGATGGGCGCGCCGCTGTCCCACGTCTCCCACTCCACGCCCTGAAAGCGGTCAGAGGCGGCGCGGGCGAAGACGCCGGACGTGGGCTGCTGACCGATGTGCAGAACATTGACCGCGAAATGGGGGGCGGCGCGGAACCGCTCCAGACTGGTCGAGGCCTTGGCCAGACAGAACAGGATCAGCGGCGGATCAAGCGACACCGAGGTGAAGGAGTTGGCGGTCAGGCCGATGGGCTGGTCGTTCTCATCCCGCGTGGTGACCACCGTGACCCCGGTGGCGAAACATCCCATGGCGTCGCGCAGCACCCGCGCGTCCGAACCGGCCTCGTAATGCACCGCCTGACGCGGCGCGCACTGTTCCAGATAACCCAGGAGGACGGCGGCCAGAGCGTCCGAGCCGTTCAGCTCCGTCGTCGCCGCATCGGGATCAACCGCCTCGACCTGCAAGGCCGCAGCGAAGGCGACGGCCTGGGCCCCACGGCCGATCACCAGAGACGGCGTGGCGATCCGCGCCTCGGCATCGACCGGCCCGGTCGGATCGACCAGCACCAGACCGCTGGCCAGCGGGGTCTCGACGCCGGAAAACAGCTTCAGGGCCTCGAACGCCCACGCCCCCTGCGCCACCAGCACTGGCCGGGCCGGCAGTCCGGCCAGGGCCTCACGCAGACGCGGCAGGGCGTCCACCGCATCGGTCAGACGCGGCATCAGGACATGCCGCCCGGCGCCCGCCAGAACCTCGGCGCAGGC
Organism: uncultured Brevundimonas sp.; assembly: GCA_963522565.1. Lineage (GTDB taxonomy): Bacteria > Pseudomonadota > Alphaproteobacteria > Caulobacterales > Caulobacteraceae > Brevundimonas. The sequence goes on from CAUQZC010000017.1 coordinate 34,671, forward strand.
GCGCCAGTCGGCGCTGTCCGCCTGCGTCGTACAGATCACGACCGCCGGATCATCCGCGCGACCCCAGGATTGGAAATCAACTTCGTGCATGTCCGCCCATAGACCGGCCCATCAGCCGGACCTCCTGCCCGACGCCGCGCCTGTATGGCAAGCCGCGTTTCAGATCAGGCGCCGTGAATCAGCCCCGGAATAAAGCGAGCGCATGATTCATGCTTACGCCAGAACCACCTGCAGGTTCCGGCCAAACGATCATGCTCTAATCGCATCTTCGACGCACTGGCCGCTTGCGTTCGGCGGCGCGGTTATAGAAGGGTCTTGGCCGTCAGGCGCAGTGTCTGACCTTGCCCTCACGCTCAGATACGATCTGGTCACGAGCTTACCCAATGTCCGAAGAATTCTACCGCATGCGGCGGTTGCCGCCCTACGTCATCGCCGAAGTCAATGCGATGCGAGCGGCGGCGCGAGCGGCGGGCGAGGATGTGATCGACCTGGGCATGGGCAACCCGGACCTGCCCCCGCCCCAACACGTGATCGACAAGCTGATCGAAGTGGCCAGCAAGCCTGACGCCCACGGCTATTCGCAGTCCAAGGGCATTCCCGGCCTGCGCCGCGCCCAGGCCAACTATTACGGCCGCCGCTTCGGCGTGGACGTCGATCCCGAGAGCGAGGTGATCGTCACCATGGGCTCGAAGGAAGGTCTGGCCAGCCTGGCCACCGCCATCACCGAGCCGGGCGACGTGATCCTGGCGCCCAACCCGTCCTATCCGATCCACACCTTCGGCTTCATCATCGCGGGCGCGGCGATCCGCAGCGTGCCGACCACGCCGGACGAGAAATATTTCGAGGCGCTGGAGCGGGCCATGGCCTTCACCGTGCCGCGTCCCAAGATCCTGGTGATGAACTATCCGTCCAACCCGACGGCGGAGACGGTCGATCTGGCCTTCTATGAGCGGGTGGTGGACTTCGCCAAGGCCAACGACCTGTGGATCATCAGCGACCTGGCCTATTCGGAGCTGTATTACGACGGCAAGCCCACGGTCTCGATCCTGCAGGTTCCGGGCGCCAAGGACGTGGCGATCGAGTTCACATCCCTGTCCAAGACCTACAGCATGGCGGGCTGGCGCATCGGGTTCGCGGTCGGCAACAAGAAGCTGATCGCGGCCATGTCGCGGGTGAAGTCCTATCTGGACTATGGCGCCTTCACGCCAATCCAGGCGGCGGCCTGCGCGGCGCTGAATGGGCCGCAGGACATCGTCGACAAGAACCGCGAACTGTACCACCGCCGCCGCGACGTGCTGGTCGACAGTTTCGGACGCGCCGGGTGGGACATCCCCAAGCCCGCCGCCTCGATGTTCGCCTGGGCGCCGCTTCCGCCCGCACTGGCGCACATGGGCAGTCTTGAGTTCTCCAAGCAGTTGCTGACCCATGCCAAGGTCGCGGTGGCGGCGGGCGTCGGTTACGGCGAGAACGGCGAGGGCTTCGTGCGCATCGCCATGGTCGAGAACGAGCAGCGCATCCGTCAGGCCGCACGCAACATCAAGGCTTTCCTGAAGTCGCGGGGCGTCAATGTGCCGCCCGGCCGTGTCGAAGGCTGACCGCCCGAAACCGACAGGCCGATAAGCAAGGCCCCCGCCGATGAGATCGGCGGGGGCTTTCGCCTGCTTGAGCGATTCCGGAAACATCCGGCGTCGAACACTCATCAGACACTCTTCTCCCGCTCCGAGAAACGAGAATGGGCGTCCCCTGAAACGACGGAGGGTGCGCCCTGCGGCCATTCCAAACGGTCTCTTGGCAGGGCCTCGCGGCAATGATCGCGCATATAGGCCATCAACTTCTCGCGGATCTCGCAGCGCAGATCGAAGGCCACCCCGGCGGACCGCGCGCTGGCCAGGCACCGAAGCTGCAGCACCCGTTCGGTGATGTCGGTCACCTGCATCACCTGGACCTCGCCGTCCCAGTGTTTCGACGCCTGGACGATGCCCTCATAGGCGACCCGCAGTTTGTCCACCGGCGCCTCATAGTCCACGTAGAAGAAGGCCACGCCGATCAGGCGGGCATTCTCGCGCGTCCAGTTCTGGAAGGGCTTGGTGATGAAGTAGGACAGGGGCAGAACCATCCGGCGCCAGTCCCACAGCTTGACCACCACATAGGTCGAGGTGATTTCCTCGACATTGCCCCACTCGCCCTCGACGATCACCGCGTCGTCGATGCGGATCGGCTGGGTCAGGGCGATCTGGATGCCCGCCACCATGTTGGTCAGGATCGGCTGCAGCGCCAGGCCGGCGATGATGCCGACGACGCCCGCCGAGGCCAGCAGACTGACGCCCCACTGACGGAAGCCGGCGATGGTCATCAGGGCCAGGCCGACGGTGACGATGAACAGGATCACCTTGGCCACCCGTTGAAGGATGCGGGTCTGGGTCAGATGTTTGCGCGCGACCAGATTGTCTTCCGTGGCGACATTGAACCGCTTCAGGTGCATCACCGTCCACATGTCCAGCACCCCGGACGCCAGCCAGCCCAGGATCAGGATCGACAGGAACAGCAGGATCGAGCGGATCTCGGCCGACGGCTGCGGGTGCATCGGCGACACCGTCACCCCGATCCCTATGCCGATGATGATGGTCAGTATGCGCAGTTTGACCCGCGCCCGCTCGACCACCCCGCGCCAGAAGACATCCCGCTTGCGCACGATCCGACGCAGGATTTCAAAGGCGATCTTGTGAACGATCCACCCGCCGCCGACGAAGACCATCAGAACGATCAGGATCACCGCCCATTCCGGCAGCCAATCGAACTGGCGCCAGAGAGCGCGGACTTGACGGGTTATGGCGATGATTTCGGGAGGCATATCTTAAGGGACGCATGGAGCCCCGAAGGGTTCCCGCAAAGCTTGTCTATCTCCGGCTGACGGTCGCCTCTACCAGATCGGCCAGACGCTGCGCCGCGTCAGGGATGGCGACCGATCTCGCCGCCGCCGACATGGCCGCCAGACGGGCGGGATCGGCCAGGGCGCCTTCCAGCGCCGCCGTCAGACGCGCCACCGTCAGATCGTCTTCCAGAATGACCTCGGCCGCGCCCGCATCGACAAGGGCCTTGGCGTTCAGGCGCTGGTGGTCGTCGGTGGCGATCTTCAGCGGGATCAGGACGGACGGCAGGGCCGCCACCGCCAGTTCGGCGCAGGTCGAGGCGCCGGAGCGGCCCACGACCAGATGCGCCGCCGACAGGCGCTGGGCCATGTCGCGGAAGAAGGGCGCGACCTCCGCCTCGATCCCGGCCTCCAGATAGATCTGCTGCGCGGCCTCCAGGGTTTCCGGGCGCGACTGCTGCTGGACCTTCAGACGGCGGCGCAGGGCTTCAGGCAGGGCGGCCAGCGCGCGGGGCGTAGTCTCGGACAGGATGCGGGCGCCCTGGCTGCCGCCGGTCACCAGCACATGGATGGGGCCGCCCTCGACCGGCGCGACATAGGCCCGGTCGAACAAGGCGCGGATTTCGGCGCGCACGGGCGAACCGACGACATGGGATCGGCCTTGGACCTTGGCTGGCGCGCGTTCCAGCGTCGGGAAGGACGAGGCGACCTGGCCGACATAGGGGGCCAGGATGCGGTTGGTGCGGCCCAGGACCGCATTCTGCTCATGAATCACCGTCGGTCGCTGGGACGTGACGGCGGCGACCAGGGCCGGGGCGGACGGATAGCCGCCGAAGCCGACGACGACGTCGGCGCCCAGCCGGTCGAAGGCCGTTCGCGCCTGGACCACGCCCTTGAAGATCGCGACGCCCGCCTGGATCAGGCCCAGCGGGCCGGAGCCGGTGGCCGCGTCCAGCGCCAGCCGCTCCTCGGCCGGAAAGGCGTGGGCGTATTGCTCGCCCCTGTGGTCGGTGGCCAGGACCACGCGCCAGCCCCGCGCCGCCATCTCGCGCGCCAAGGCCTCGGCCGGGAACATGTGGCCGCCGGTGCCGCCGGCGGCGACGACGCAGAGCTTGGTCATGGGCGAGGCTCCGAAAAAGAGGGTCTGAATAGTCTGAAGTTCAGACGGTGGGCAGGCAAAAACACCATCTAATTCGTCTAATCTGTCTGAAGTCGGCGGGGAACGGTGTGGCGGGGAATAGGGCGACGACAGGATCGCACGGTTTTGAGGCCTGGGCAGGAGATGGTCGATCACGGGTGGTAAGCTACGGAATCGTCCGTATGTTTTCGTCAAAGAAGGCTGGCTAGCCTAGCTATCCCGTCATCCTCGCCCTTGTGGCGAGGGTCCATACGCCCGGTATCGACCGAGGAAGCCCGAGCGAACAAGGCGGAGTTTATGGATCCTAGGCACAAGGCCTAGGATGACGGAGCTCTGTAGCGAACTACAGCAACCGCCGGCCCATCGTCAGGCTGGCGCCCGGCTCATAGGCGCCGGGTCGGCGCCGCGTCAGGGCCAGGGCGAACCCCATGGTCAGGCACATGGCCAGCATGGACGAACCGCCATAGCTGATGAAGGGCAGGGTCATGCCCTTGGTCGGGATCAGATTCAGGTTCACGGCCACATTGATGCAGGCCTGAAGCCCGATCAGCATGAACAGGCCCGCCGCCGCCGTCTGTTCGAACGGGTCAGTCAGCTTCATCGCCCGGCGCATCCCCCGCACGACAATGAAGGCGTAAAGTCCGATCATGATCAGGCTGAGGATCAGGCCGAACTCCTCGGCGCCGACCGAATAGATGAAGTCGGTGTGCAGGTCCGGCACCCGGCGCTTCATCACCCCCTCGCCGATGCCCCGTCCGACCAGGCCGCCTGCGCGGATCGCCTCGGCGGCGCTGTCGATCTGATGGGTGTCGGTGGTCTCGGGCGAGGTGAAGCGGCTCAGGCGGTCGCGCATGTGTCCAAAGACGAAATACAGCGACACCAGCCCCGCCATGCCCGCGCTGGCCAGCACCGCCATCCATTTGAACGGCACGCCCGCCATGAAGAAGACGGCCATGAAGGTGGTGGTGATCAGAAGCGTCTGGCCGATGTCGGGCTGGATCAGCAGTAGTGAGACCGTCAGGGCGTAGAAGCCGAACGCGATGGTCACGCCCGGCACCCCCTGCCCCTTCTGCGCCTCGGCGAACATCCAGGCGGCGAAGACGATCAGGCCGGGCTTGGCGAACTCGGACGGCTGCAGGCTGAACGGGCCCAGGTTCACCCAGCGCGCGGCGCCCTTCACCGTGTCGCCGATGAAGGGCAGCGCCGCCATGACGACGATGGCGCTGAACAGGGCCAGGACGGCGATCCGTCTTACGCCGCGCGGCGACATCAGCGAGGTCGTCAGCATGACCGTCAATCCGGCCCCGGCGAAGACCATCATCCGCCAGGAATAATGGAAGGGATCGGTGATGGATTCATCGGCCAGGATCGCCGCCGGACTGGACGCGAAGCTGAGCGCCACGCCCAGCCCCATCAGCGCCAGGGCGGCGACCAGCAGCCCCCGGTCCACGGTCCAGAACCACTGGGCCACGGGACTTTGGTCATTGCGCGAGAAAGGCGGCGTATAGGGCGCGGTCATGCGCCTGCCTCAGGCGCGGCGCCGAGGTTCAGGACGGCGGTGCGAAAAGCCTCGCCCCGCGCCTCGAAATCGCGGTGCTGGTCGAAGCTGGCGCAGGCGGGCGACAGCAGAACGACCTGCGCCTGGCCCGTGGCCAGCGCCTGGGCTTGCGCATCCGCCGCCGCCGCCGCGACCGCCGCCTCCAGCGTGCCCGAGATCACATGCGGCGTGTCGCCCAGAGTCGCGGCGAAGGCGTCCGCCGCCTCGCCGATCAGATAGGCCCTGGTCACGCGGGGAAACAGATCGGCCAGATCGGCGATCCCGCCCGCCTTGGCCACGCCGCCTGCGATCCAGAAGACGGAGGGATAGCTGGCCAGCGCCTGACGCGCGGCGTCGGCGTTGGTGGCCTTGGAGTCGTTGATGAACCGCACCGCGCCTATACGGCCGACGGCCTCCATCCTGTGCGCCAGACCGGGGAAGGTCAGAAGGCCCCGGACCGCCACATCATGCGACACCCCCAGCGCCCGCGCGGCGGCATAGGCGAAGGCGGCGTTCTGGGCGTTGTGGCGACCGGGGAGAGAACGGGCGAGGGTGAGGTCGGCGATGCGTTCGCCGCCTTTCCAAAGCGCGCCAGCCTGCGCGACATATCCTTCTGCCCCAATGGCGGAAAGGGTGGTGGAAACCGCGATCACACCTTGGGACAGTTGAGACGCAATCCCCTGCCCCCAGGTTTCATCCACCCCGACCAACGCCACCGCATCCGGTCCCTGATTGGCGAACACCCGCCGCTTGGCCGCGACATAGCCCTCCATCCCGCCATGGCGGTCCAGATGGTCGGGCGACACATTGGTCAGGATCGCCACGTCCGGCGCAAAGCGGGTGGTCAGGTCAAGCTGATAGCTGGACACCTCGATCACATAGACGGCGTCCGGCGTCGGCTCCGGCAGCGCCAGAACCCCGACGCCGATGTTGCCGCCGACATGGACCGTCAGACCGGCCTGTTTCAGCACCCAGCCGATCAGGGCCGTGGTCGTGGACTTGCCGTTGGTGCCGGTGACGGCGACCACGCGCGGGCGCCGGCCCTGCGGCAGGGCGTCCAGGGCGCGGGCGAACAGTTCGACGTCGCCGATGACGGGCACGCCCGCCTGATGCGCCCGCTCGACCGTCCAGTGCGGTTTCGGATGGGTCAGGGGCGCGCCGGGCGACAGGACCAGGGCGGCGAAGCCGGACCAGTCGGCGGCGCTCAGGTCCTCGACATCAAACCCCTCGGCCTGGGCCTGCATCCGTCCGGCGGCGCCGTCGTCCCACAGGATCGGGACCGCCCCCCCGGCCTTCAGCGCGCGCGCGGCCGTGATCCCCGACCGTCCCAGGCCGAAGACCGCGACCCGTCCGCCTTCAAAACCGGGAACGGGGATCATGCCGACGCTCCGTCATCCTCGGGCTTCACCCGAGGATCGAGCGGTCCGCCGCACGTGCGACCATCCAGGCGCACAACCCGATCGGCGCCCGGTCCTCGGGTCAAGCCCGAGGATGACGATCTGTGGGAAGGGCTCACCGGAGTTTCAGCGTCGACAGACCGATCAACGCCAGCGCACCAGCGATGATCCAGAACCGGATGACCACGGTCGATTCCGGCCAGCCCAGCTTTTCGAAATGGTGATGAACCGGCGCCATCAGGAAGATGCGTTTCTTGGTCAGCTTGTAATAGCCGACCTGGATCATGACCGAGGCCGCCTCGGCCACGAATAGGCCGCCGACGATGCCCAGAACCAGTTCGTGCTTGGTGGTCACGGCGATGGCGCCCAGCGCGCCGCCCAGAGCCAGCGAGCCGGTGTCGCCCATGAAAATCTTGGCGGGCGGCGCATTGTACCAGAGGAAGCCCGCGCCCCCGCCGATCATGGCGGCGCAGAAGATCGCCAGTTCGCCCGAACCCGGCACGTGGTGGATCTGCAGATATTGCGAGAAGACGAAATTGCCCGCCAGATAGGAGATCACCCCGAACGCCGCCGCCGCCATCATCACCGGCACAGTGGCCAGGCCGTCCAGCCCGTCCGTAAGGTTCACCGCGTTCGAGAAGCCGACGATGGTGAAGGCCGCGAAGGCCACATAGAACCAGCCGATGTTCAGCAAAACGGCCTTGAAGAAGGGGAAGGCGATCGACGTCTCAAGACCCGGCGATGTCGGCGAATGGGTCATCCACAACACGGTCAGCACGCCGGCGACCACCGCCACCACGGTCTGGGCCAGAAGCTTCTGCCTGGAGGTCAGCCCCGCCGAGGTCTGTTTCGTCACCTTGGCGTAGTCGTCGATGAAGCCCAGCACGCCGAATGCGGCCGTCACGCCCGACACGATCCAGATGTACGGGTTGGTCAGGTCGCCCCACAGGAACACCGCCACCCCGATCCCCGCCAGGATCATCAGTCCGCCCATGGTGGGGGTGCCGACCTTGGACAGGTGGCTGACAGGACCGTCGTCGCGGATCGGCTGGCCGCGCCCCTGTTTGGTGCGGATCCAGTTGATGAAACGGCTGCCCATGGCCACCGCCACGATCATCGCCGTCGCCAGGGCCAGCGCGACCCGCACGGTCTGATACTGGATCAGATTCAGCAGCGGGTACTGGTGCGCCACATCGGCGTAATAGAGGTAGAGCAGATAAAACATTCGGTTCCCCTACCGCGTCGCGCTCGGCGCGTCGCCGCCTGAGGGCAAGCCCCCCTCGGCGCTGTTCAGATCAGCCAGGGCCTTGGCGACAAGCGACGCCTTCGACCCGTTCGATCCCTTGACCATGACAATATCGCCGGGCGCAGCCAGCGTCGAAGCTTCGGCCGCCAGCTCCGCCGCCGTCGGACGCCACAGACCGCGGCGCGCGGCAGGCAGTGCATCGTAGAGATGGCGCATTTCAGGCCCGGCGGCGTGAACGACATCCAAATCCGCCGCCTCGATCGGCGCGGCCAGGCCTTCGTGCAGGGCGCGGCTCTGTTCGCCCAGCTCCAGCATGTCGGTCAGCACGACCACCCGACGACCACCCGGTGCGATGGACCGCGCGCCCAGACTGCGGAATCCCGCCGTCATCGACAGGGAGTTGGCGTTATAGCTTTCGTCGATCAGGGTGAAGACGCCGCCCGGCGCCCGGATCAGGCGCGTCTGTCCGCGTCCCGCCAGCGGCTGGAACCCGGCCAAGGCTTGAAGCCCCGTCTCCAGCGGCACGTCCAGCGCCTCCAGCATCAGCAGAACGCACAGGCTGTTCAGCCCCCAGTGCACGCCCGACTGCGCCAGCCGATAGTCCATGCGCCGTCCGAACAGGTCCGCCGAGACCGAGGCCCCTTCCGCATCGGGGCGGAAGTCGATCAGGCGGGCGTCGTGCGCGGCGTGGCTGCCGAAGGTGACCAGCCGCGCGCCCACCGCCCGCGCGGCGTCGGCCAGCACGGCGGCATGGGCCACGTCGCCATTGGCCACGGCGGTTCCGCCGGGGACCAGGCCTTCAAAGATCGTCGCCTTCTCACGCGCGACGCCCGCCTCGCCGTCGGCGAAGGCTTCGATATGGACGGGGCCGACCGTGGTCACGCAGGCGGCGTGGGGGGCCACGAACCTGGACAGAGGCGCGATCTCGCCCGGCGCGTTCATGCCGATCTCGAACACGGCGCGCTGGGTCTCGACCGGCATCCGCGCCAGGGTCAACGGCACGCCGATATGGTTGTTGTAGCTCTTGATCGAGCCGTGCGCCGGGCCAGCCAGATCAAGCCCGGCCTTGATCGCCTGGGTCACGCTGGTCTTGCCGACGCTGCCGGTGACGGCGCCGCGCTTCACATGAGGGGCGCGTTCGCGCGCGGCGACGCCCAGCGCCTCCAGCCCATGCAGGGTGTCGGGCACGACAACGTGCGTCCCGCCCTCGACCTGATGATCGACCAATGCGGCGGCGGCCCCGGCGGCGAAGGCGCTGGCGGCGAACTCATGCCCGTCGCGTGCGCCTTTCAGCGCCAGGAATAGGTCGCCGGGCGCAATCTCACGGCTGTTGTAGGTCAGGCCTGTGATCGGGCGGTCGTCGCCGTGCAGCACCCCGCTTGTGGCGGCGGCGACTTCGGCGGCCGTCCAGAGCGGGCGGGCGGATGTATCAGGCATTAAGGGTCAGGGCCTCGGACGCGACAGCGGCATCGTCAAAGGGATGGGTCACCCCGCCGACGATCTGACCCTGTTCATGCCCTTTTCCGGCGATGACCACCACATCTCCGTCGCCTATCATTGCGATGGCGGTTTCGATGGCTGTGCGGCGGTCGCCGATCTCGATGGCCTCGGGACAGCCCGCCAGAACCTGGGCGCGGATCGCGGCGGGGTCTTCGGACCGGGGATTGTCGTCGGTGACGATGGCGACGTCCGCCAGACGCCCCGCGATCCCGCCCATCAAGGGCCGCTTGCCCCGATCCCGGTCGCCGCCCGCGCCGAAGACCACGATCAGCCGCCCCGTCGCATGGGGCCGCAGCGCGTTCAGCACCGTCTCCAGACCGTCAGGCGTATGGGCGTAGTCGACATAGACCTCGCCCTTGGCGCCCGCCTCCCGTGCGCCGATGCGCTGCAAACGGCCCTGCGCCCCCGTCAGCGTCTCCAGCGCACCGACGACGGCGTCCGGCGCATCGCCCGCCGCGATGCACAGTCCCGCCGCCACCAGCACGTTCGAGGCCTGGAAGGCGCCGGCCAGCGGCAGCAGAATCTCGCGCACCGATCCCTGCACGTCCAGCGTCAGGCGTTGCCCCTCCGGCGTCGCCTTGCGTCCGATCAGCGTCAGGTCGCGCCCGCGTTCGCCCACGCCGAACACCCCCAGCCCCGCCATGATCGAGGCCGAGGCGAAGGCGGAATAGGCGTCGGAATCGGCGTTCAGAACGGCGGTGCGCCCGCGCGGCAGCAGGGCCTCGAACAGACGCAGCTTGGCGTCGCGATAGGTCTCCATCGTGCCGTGATAATCGAGATGGTCCTGCGTCAGGTTGGTGAAACCCGCCGCCTTCAGCGCCACGCCGTCCAGACGTCGCTGGTCGATGCCGTGCGACGAGGCCTCCAGCGCCAGATGGGTCACTTCCTTGCGCGCCAGTTCGGCCAGCAGACGCGCGGCCTCGGCGGCGTCGGGGCTGGTCAGGCCGGGGCCGGTCAGGGCGTAGGTCTTGTCGCCCTTCTGACCCACGACGCCCAGGGTGCCCATGCTGGCGGACTTGTGGCCGACGCCAGCCCAGATTTCACGGCAGAAGGTGGCGACCGAGGTCTTGCCGTTGGTGCCGGTGACGGCGACGCAGGTCCTGGGCTGGGCGCCGTAGAAGCTGCGCGCGGCGATGGCGTAGGCCCGGCGCACGTCGCCCGAGGTGACCAGAACCGGCGCCGCATTGTCCGGCGTGTCGCTGGGCGCCAGCACCGCCGCCGCCCCTTGCGCCAGGGCCTGCGGAATGAAGGCCCGGCCGTCCGCCGCCGATCCCGGCAGGGCCACGAACAGGGCGCCGGGCGCGACCTTGCGGCTGTCGGCGGTGACGCCGGTTATGACGGGATCAGAGGCCACGTCGCGGCGCAGGAGGTCGGACAGGTGAAGCGCGCTCACAGCCCGTCCCCCGCCACGTCCTGATAGGCCGGAACCTTCTCGCCCGTCGCCGTGCGCCAGCGGTCCTCGCGCCGCTCGACGCCCAGGAAGCCCGCGATCCGGTCGGCGATGTTCCTCACGGCGGGCGCCGCCACATAGGCGCCGGTCTTCGGATAGGAGCCCGGCTCGTCGACGACGATCAGAATCGCATAGCGTTTGGCGTTCAGCGGCCCGTCGACGGGGAAGACCGCCGCGAACGAGCCGACCGCATGACCAGCCTCATATCGGCCGTTGACCAGTTTGTTGGCCGAACCCGTCTTGCCCCCGACCCGCAGTCCCGGCGCGTCCGCGAACCCGCCCGATCCCTTGACGACATTGCGGCGCATCAGGTCCAGAATGGTGCGCGAGGTCTCCTCGGTCACGACCTGGGACGTCTGGGCGCCGACCGCCCCGCCCTTGCGCAGGCTCAACGGCACCATGCGCCCGCCGTTGGTCAGGGCGCCCATGGCCTGAATGACCTGGGCCGGGGTGACCATGATGCCGTAGCCGAACGACAGGGACGCCAGGGTCGAGTCGTCCCAACGGCGCGGCACGACGGGCTTGGCCGACTCCTTCAACTCGACCGAAGAGGCGCGCAGCAGGCCCAGACGGTCGAAATAGTCGCGCATCCGGTTCGCACCCATCTGCACCGCCAGTTGCGACGTGCCGATGTTGGAGGAGTGCAGATAGACCTCCTCCAGCGACATCACCCGGTTCTGGGCGTGGAAGTCCTTGATGCTGCGGTTGCCGATGCGCAGGGCCTGCGAGGCGTCGAACTGGGTGTTCATGTCCGCAAGCCCCAGGTCCAGGCCCGCCGCCACGGTGAAGGTCTTGAACACCGACCCCATTTCATAGTGGCCCGAAACCGCGCGGTTCAGGGTGGCGCCGTCCGGCGCCGCACCACGGTTCGCCTGGCTGAAGCTGGGCCAGCTGGCCATGCCCAGGACTTCGCCCGTCTGGACGTCGGTGACGATGCCGACCGCGCCCTTGGCCTGGGCCTTGATGGCGGCGGCGGCCAGTTCGTTCTCAAGCACGCCCTGAACCCGCAGGTCGATGGACAGGGGGAAGCTTTCGCCACGCTCGCCCGCCGCGCGGATTTCATTGTTGAACGCCAGCTCCGCGCCTGAAACGCCGCGACCGCCCGTGTCGGCGTCGCCGACGACATGAACCGCCGACGTGCCCAGGGGATAGGCGCGACGGTCCTCGGCCTCGAATGACACGCCGCCCAGGGCCAGGGCGTGCACCGCCGCCTTGTCGGCCGGCGTCAGGCCGTTCATCACGATCAGACGCCGGTCGCCCGCCAGCACCCGGCGCAGTCGCTCCGACGGGATGCGCGGCAGGGCGCGGCGGATCTGGCGGTAGGCCAGGTCGCGGTCCCAGATTTCGTTCGGATTGATGTAGAGGCCGTAGTGGATGACGTTGGTGGCCAGCAACTCGCCATTACGGTCGGTCAGATCGCCGCGGCTCAGCGCATTGGGATTGCCCGCCGACCAGCGTCCGCTGGTCTCGGCGAACAGGGCCTTGTACGACGCGCCCAGCGCCAGCCCCGCGAATACGCAGCAGAAGACCCCCATGATCAGGAAGATTCGGACGCGCGTGTCCTCTTCGGGGCGTGCGTCGGCGCGGGCGCGCTCGAATCCATGCTCCAGACGCCAGACCAGTTCCGACACCCAGCGCCAGAAGGGCGCCAGCCGCCCCTGGACATCCAGAGACGGCGCAGGCCGTTGGGGCGGATAGCCGCGGTGATCCTGAACGCTCATTGCGCGCCCTCCCCAGCAGGCCTGGCGGGCGCCTCAGTGACTTTGGCAGGGTCCGGCGCGAGGGCCGTCAAGGTTCCCTCGCCGCCCTGTTTGTGCACATCGACCGGGCCCAGACCGGCCTGACGCGACAGGGCCTCAAGGCGCGCGGGCTGCTCCAGCCGCGCCGCCTCTGCGCGCAGCAGGCGCACACGCTGGTTGGTTTCGCGGATGTCGCGTTCCAGTTCGGCGATCTTGGCGCTTTCGCGCGCCGCGCCCGCCTTGGCGACATAGACCGACATGATCATGACGGCGACCAGCACAACGCCGATGATCTCGATCCAGCGGACGCCGCGCACCTTCCAGTCGAACAGGCGCTGAACGACGCTCTTGCGATAGGCGAAGGGACTGGTCGTCATGCCGCCGCCCTCCCCTTGTTCGACGCCCAGGCGGGCGCATCCGTGCGGATCGCCGCCCGCAGCTTGGCCGAGCGCGCGCGCGGATTGATCGAACGCTCTTCGTCCCCCGCCTCGCGCGCACCCTTGAACTGAAGCGTGAAGCTGGGCTTGCGCGGATCGACCGCCATCGGTGCGTGACGCGAACCGGCAGGGGCGTTGCCCGTCCGCTCGGTCAGAAAGGCCTTGACGATGCGGTCTTCCAGCGAATGGAAGGTGACGACGGCGAGACGGCCGCCGGGGACCAAGGTCGCCTCGGCCGCTTCGAGACCGCGTTCCAGCTCGCCCAACTCGTCGTTCACCGCGATGCGCAGGGCCTGAAACACCCGCGTCGCCGGATGGATCGGCGCGCCGCGACGACCGCCAAGCGCCTTCTCGACGACTTCGGCCAGATCCAGGGTGCGGGTGAAGGGCTGTTCGACACGGCGACGCAGAATGGCGGTGGCCACCCGGCCCGACTGACGCTCCTCGCCATACAGTTTGAAGATATGGGCCAGCGGCCCGTGATCCCAGGTGTTGACGATGTCGGCGGCGGTCGCGCCCTCATCGGACATGCGCATGTCCAGCGGACCGTCGCGCATGAAGGAGAAGCCGCGCTCGGCCTGGTCCAGTTGCATCGAGGAAACGCCGATGTCGAATACGGCGCCGTCCAGTTGCGTCTTGCCGCTGTCGGCGAAGGCGTCGGCGAGACCCGAGAAGGGCGTGCGGACCAAACGGAAACGCTCAGGGAAGTCGTGCGCAACCGAATCGGCATGCGGCTGGACCGTCGGGTCACGGTCCAGGGCGATCACCTCGGCGCCGGTCGCCAGGATGGCGCGCGTATAGCCGCCCGCGCCGAAGGTGGCGTCAATGACGACATCGCCGGGACCGGGCTTCAACGCCTCGATCACCTCGGCCAACAGGACGGGGGCGTGCGGCGCTGCGATCACGAACCACCCCCCGCCAGTTTCATCTGGGCCGCCAGCTTCAGGGCGCCGATCTGGGCCATGCCCGCCTTGGCCAGGGCGCGCTGCTCGGCGCGGCGAGCCGCCCATTTCTCACGCGACCAGATCTGGAAACGGTCATTCAGGCCGACGATGACGACGGTGTCGTCCAGACCCGCCTCGGCGCACAGGGCTTCCGGCAGGGTGATGCGGCCGCCCGCATCATAGGACAGGCGCACCTGCTCGCCCATCACCTGCCACTCCAGCGCCGAACGCTCTTCGGATCCGAAAGGCAGCGCCTCAATCATTTCGGCATAGACGGCGAACAGGCGGTCGCCGCCCGCCTCCAGGCAGTCCGCTTCGATGGAGGGAAAGATGAAGACGCCGCCGGCCGCGCCGTTTTCGGTCGTGCGGAAATCGTTGGGGATCAGGAGACGGCGCTTGCCGTCCAATTGTTTCTCGTAGGTCGAGAGAAACACGCCCTGTCCAATCGAGCCTTTCGGCCCGTCCCTAGATGCCTGACTTGCGCCCGCCGCGCAGCCTCACAGCCCCAATCATGGAAATTGGGATAGCATGGGATTAAATGGGTCTCAATGGGATTGAAGCGCTCTCTTAACCATATTGACGGCGCGAGACTCGTGAAACACACCTGAAAACCGAGAACATAAAAGGAACAATCGAAGTATTCACAGCCTGTGCATGTCTCTAATCTTGCTGACACGCCAAAAGGTTAACGCAGCCAAGCCTGGGGATGCGGCCTCGGATCGGAAAACCGGGGGATAAGGCCTGGCAGGGCTGTGGCGTGCGAAAGAACAATAAGATCATTGCTCTACGAACGACGTACCGACTGCTGCGCTCACTCACGCCGATTAAGGCAAAGCTTAACGCACAGCCTTGGCCCCGCCGACCTCGGCCGCACCCCGACCGATCAATCGCCGCGCACCGCGCAGAAATGTAAAAAAGCGCCAGACGGCCTGTAAGCCGGGTTTTGTTCCGCTCCGAAAAGCGGCGACGATCATTCCTCTGGACCGACCATTGCTGATCGGTTCTCGCGACCTACCCGGACATCTGGGGCGGTGAACCCCGCGAGCGAACCCGCGCGATGTCCCTATTTGGTCTTGCTCCAGGCGGGGCTTGCCATGCCGTCGACGTTGCCGCCTACGCGGTGGGCTCTTACCCCACCCTTTCACCCTTACCGGCCTCGCAAGGCCGGAGGTTTGCTTTCTGTGGCGCTATCCCTCGGGTCACCCCGGGCGGAAGTTATCCGCCGCCTTTTCACCGTGGAGCCCGGACTTTCCTCGACGAGCCAAGAATCGCTTCTGGGTCCCGCCGCGACCGCCCAGCCGTCTGGCGCGCGCTAGATGCGCGCAACCGGCGCGAAGGTCAATCCAGCACGCCCGTCACGCTCTCCACGCTGGCGAGTTGCAGCAGGCCGACCAGACGCGCGCGGGTCTCGCCATCCGCCACACCGTCGACGCGGCTTTGACGCCAGTGACGCTGGAAGGCGCGCACGGCGCTTTCCGTTTCGGCGTCATAGTCGCCGCCCGGTTTGATCCCGTAGCCCAGTCGATGCAGGCCCGCGCGCAGCACGACCACGCCGATGCCGTCGTCACCCTTTTGCAGCAGGCCGCCCAGGGCCTTGATCCGCTCGGGCGCCGGTTCGAACCACAGGCCGTGGCCCGCCTCGGCCAGACGTTTCCACGGAAACAGTTCGCCGGGATCCTCCTTGCGATCGGGCGCCAGGTCGGAGTGGGCGATGATCCGGCTGTCAGGGATGGTCCAGCGTTCGCGGATGTCGCCGATCAGGGCGATGACCGACGCGATCTGCGCGTCCGGGAAGGCGCGATAGCCGAACTCATGCCCCGGATTGACGATCTCGATGCCGATGGAGGCGGCGTTGCAGTCGTCCTCGCCCTGCCAGACGCCGCGACCGGCGTGCCAGGCGCGTCGCTCCTCGGCGACCAGATGGAAGATGCGGCCGTCTTCCTCGACCAGATAGTGGGCCGACACCTGAGCCTCGGGGTCGCGCAGGCGCGCGAGCGCGGTCTCGCCAGACGACATCCCGGTGTAGTGCAGCACCAGCATGTCCGGCGGTGCGCGGCGTTCGTTAAAGTTGGGCGACGGCGCCGCGATGATCTGGACCATCGGAAAACAGCCCTAGCGGCTGTCGCGCTCCCAGCCATAGGCGACCCAGGTCTCGCCGACCTTATGGGCCTCGATCACGTCAGGATCGCTGGAGCGGCGGCGCTGCGTCATGTTGCGACGCGCTTTCAGCGCCAGACCGGCCAGGAAGACCAGCACGCCTGCAAACAAGGCGATCACCGCCACGGTCACAGCCGTGAAGATCGCCAGAACCGCACCGACAGCGACAGCCGCAGCACCGGCGACGACGCCGAACAGCCACATCACCGAGGCGACGAAACCATTGGGTCGACGGCGCGCGGCGAAGCCGACTGTGGCGAGACGTTCAGGCTGGAACATGGATAATCCTTTCAGGCGCCCCGAAGAACGCCGAAGACCCAATGTCGGTCCATCATGGTTTCGCGTCAATGGAAACCCGCAGAACAGGGACGCGCGTGTCGTCGCACGTCCCCGTGACCAGATCGGGGCGAAGTCCGCCGTTCAAAACTGCGGCTGATCGGCCAGAACCACCGCGCCCTGGCTGCGCATCCGGTCGCCCTCGATGCGGCGCATCACCGCCTGAGCCTGCGGATCGGCCATCACGCCGCCCAGCATGACCAGCGCCTTGGCGCTCTCGGTCTGGACGCCGAACATTTCCGACAGGGCCTCCAACGTCGACTTCGATTTGGGGAAGTGTTTGAAGCGCACGGACTCTTCCGCCGGAATCTTGGCCAGATCCTTGGCCTTGGCCACGGCTTCGGTCAGACCGCCCAACTGATCGACCAGACCCAGCGGCAGAGCCTGCGCGCCAGTCCAGACCCGGCCCCTGGCGATTTCGCGCACCCGCTCGGGCGACAGTTTGCGGCCCGTCGCGACGCGCTGGATGAAGTCGTCGTAGATCCGGTCCATCGAGGTCGAGAAGGCTGCGCGTTGCTGTGGCGTGAAGGTCTGGGTCGGCGAGAAGGCGTCGGCGTATTCGCCGCCGACCGACAACTGGCGCATGTCCACGCCGAACCGGCCCAGGGCGTCCGCCAGAACGAATTTGCCGCCGAACACGCCGATGGAGCCTGTCAGCGTCGTGGGCTGAGCCACGATCCAGTCGGCCTCGGAACTGATCCAGTACCCGCCCGAGGCCGCATAGGCGCCCATGGACACGACCACGGGCTTGCCCGCCGCCCGCGCGGCCCGCACCGCCGCCAGAATCTGTTCCGAAGCATCCGGCGAACCGCCCGGAGAGGAGACGCGGAAGACGATGGCCTTCACGTCCTTGTCCTTGATGGCGTCATAGATCGCCTCGGCCGTGTCGTCCGACCGGATCGAAGACCCGCCGCCGAAGCCGCCGCCGGAACCGCCACGCCCGGTCAGGATCGCCCCTTCGCCGCCCACGATCGCGATGGCGTTCTTGCCGGAGCCGCGACGCTCGCCCTTGTCCGAGGCGTATTTGCCGAATTCGATGATCTCTGCGCCCTTGCCGGCGCGCTGCTTGATCGCAGCCTCGGCCTCTTCGGCCTGACCGATCTTGTCGATCAGCTTGTTCTCCAGCGCCTGCTGCGCCGTATAGGGACCGCCCTCGATGACCGCCTTCAGAGCCTCAGGCGTGGTCTTGCGGTCTTGCGCCGCACCCGCCAGGGCCGAGCCGTACATGGCGTCCATCCAGGCCGTCATGGCCTCGCGGTGCGGGCCGGTGTAATCGCTCTGAGTGTATTCGTTGACGGCGTTCTTATACTCGTAACGCTGCTCGAAATCGGCCTTCACGCCGTATTTGGCGAAGGCGCGCCCCAGGAACATGCTGTCGGCCGAGAAGCCCGTCGCCTGGAAGCCCGAGGTGTTCTGCATCCACAGTTCATCCGCCGACGCCCCGACCATATAGGTGGACATGACCGCTCCCGCCGGAGCGAAGCCCTGGCTGTGGGCGATGACCGGCTTGCCCGACTTGCGGAAACGGTGGATCGCCTGACGCAGTTCGTCCGCGGTCGCCGGGGTCATGCCCGCTTCCGGCAGGCGGATCAGCAGGCCTTTGACGCTGCGGTCCTCGCCCGCCTGCGCCAGGACGTCAACCACCTGGGTCGCCGAGAGCCCCGAACCGCTGAAGGCCGCAAAGGGATTGGTGGACGGCTGATCCGACACGCCTGCGCGCAAATCCAGCTCCAGCACCGCCGCTGCGGGCGTGGTGGGCTTGGACGAGCCTGCCACCGCCATCGTCAACAGGACCACCGGCACGACGACCAGAAACAGGATCAACCCGGTGAAGACGCCGAGAACCGTCAGGAAGAACTGTTTCATGAAGAAAGGCAGGCTCGCGCAGGTCAGAAGCGACCGGGCATCCAGCATAGTGGGACAGAGCCTGCGGTCAAATGAACGTCAGGCAATCTGCTTGCGGGCTTCGCAACCACGGCGCCGTTCTCGCTGCATCGCAACGAGACGATTGATGACCAGCCCCGAAATCCTTATATCAGCCGCCTGCGAGCGGGGGCCTATCGCCCCGCGTGTATTCGGAGACCGCGCCATGCTGGTCACCCTGATGAAGTCCAAGCTGCACCGCGCGACGGTGACCCAGGCCGATCTGGACTATGAAGGCTCCATCGCCATCGACATGGACCTGCTGGACGCGGCGGGAATCTATGCGAACGAACAGGTCGATGTGCTGAACATCACCAATGGCGCGCGCTTCACCACCTACGCCATCCAGGCGCCGCGCGGGTCCAAGGTCATCGGCGTCAACGGCGCCGCCGCCCGTCTGGTGCAGAAGAACGACAAGGTGATCGTGGTCACCTACGGCCAGCTTCCCGACGCCGAGGCCCGCCAGTGGACGCCCAATGTCGTGCTGCTGGACGACGACAACAACATCAAACGCTCGGCCTGATCGGTCCGCGCCCTGCCGGAATCAAAAAGGCCCGCCGGTGACGGCGGGCCTTTTCTTCTGGGCGATCCGACGATCAGCGGACGATGTCGTACACGCCGTTGATGTCGATCCGAACGGTCAGTTCGCCAGCCGAGACGGGCGTCGAATCCGCCATGGCCGCGCGGGCGAACATGGGGGCCGGCATCGGCGGCTGAGGCGAATAGCCGCCGCCTTCGTTCAGCGAGCGGATGCCGCCCAGCTGTACGCCCAGGGCCTGGGCGTACAGCTGGGCCTTGGACTGCAGGGCGCGCACGGCCAGTTGGCGGGCCTGGTTCTCGGCGGCGGACGGATCCTTCAGGCCAAAGCTGATGCCGTCGATCTGGTTTACGCCTGCGGCGACCACGGCGTCCGCCGTCGTGCCGACCTTGTTCAGGTCATTGATGGTCACCGTCACGCGGTTGACCGCCTGATAGCCGCGCAGCTTCGGCGGTTCGTTCTGCACGTAGTCGTACTGCGCCTGAACATTCAGACCCGAAGTCTGGATGTCGCGCTCGGCGATCCCGGCGCGGCGCAGCGCGGCCATGACCTGGGTCATCTGCGTGGCGTTGTCGCGCAGGGCGGCGGCGGCGGTCGCAGCCTCAGTCTGAACGCCGAAGGTGATGCTGGCCACATCCGGCGTGGTCTTCACTTCGCCATAGGCCGACAGATTGAGGGCGGGTGCGGCTTGCACGGTCTGGACTCCGGTCTGAACGGTCTGCGCCATGGTCGGCGAAGCGGCGGCGGCCAGAGCGACAGTTGCGGCCATTGCGCCGCCCATAGCCAGGGCCTTGAACGTGCGGGTCATGTGATCATTCTCTCCGTGGACGATCCCGGTTGACGAGGGCGTCATCCGTTATGGCGACAACCTTCGCCTTTTCAGCCTGAATACACGCCAACGCCCGATTGGCAGATTTCGTTCATCTTCATGACATCGATGAAAGACACGCCTTGGCCATTCACTCACTTGGCAAGCAGCGCCCGCCCCTGCTAGGCGAGATGTCCCGCGACGCACATCGCCCGGCGGGCCTGTAGCTCAATGGTTAGAGCCGACCGCTCATAACGGTCTGGTTGGGGGTTCGAGTCCCTCCGGGCCTACCAAACCTTATAGATTTCAAGTTTTAAGGTCTCGACGACCAGCCGACAGGCCGTGTTGGGCATCATTTCCCGAGGCGGGCAAAAGCGTGTCGGCAGAACCGAGGCCCGCATCACAGTCGCCGGCATCCATTTATGGAAATCACGCCGCCACCGGCGAAGTTCTCGGTTTTGAACCGAAGTGGCGCACCCGGAGCGATTCGAACGCCCGACCCCCAGATTCGTAGTCTGGTGCTCTATCCAGCTGAGCTACGGGTGCGGCTGCCTTGCGGCGAGGGCGGGTCTGTAGCGGGTCGCATCGATTGGCGCAAGCGCTGATCTGCGGATAAAGCGACAGGGTCGAACCAAGGCGATGCGATCAGTCCCATGATGGACTGTCTCAGATCAAGCCGTGGGCGGGTCTTCGGCGTTTTCACCTCACGTTCGGCAGCCGGGGGTTTGGCTGCGCATTAACCAATTCCAATTAGGGCCTGCGTCCTATGCAGGCAGATCAAGAAAGCGGCCGTTCAAGCTGGTGCGCAAGAATGGCGCCCCACCTGGCGCTTGCCGCCCGTGAGCGGCTGAAGCAGACGCCGGTCCGCGCGACCATGGGCGTGTTGATCGCGTGGGTCTTCTGGACCGCGGGTCTGAAGCCTCTGGTCGTTCCGTGGCTGATCATCAGCACCCTGGTTCAGGCGGGCGAATATCTGGCGATGCAGCCCTATCGGCGCGACGCAAAAGGACTGGATTCGGCGCCTCGCGTTTGGACGGCCCTGGCGAGCGTGGGGCTGTTCTCAATCACCTTCGCAGTCGCCATCGCGATCATGTGGAGCAAAGGCGATCAGGTGATGGCCGCCGCCGCGGTCATGGCGCTCGCGGGCACCCTGGTCAGCAACATGGTTTCCGGCATCGGATCGCAGACCCTGTTCCTGATCGGCGCCCTGCCCTATTTCGCGACCCTTTTCGCCATGCCGCTCATCGCCCCGGACCCGAAGTCTCCAGCGCTTGCGCCTCTGGTCGGCTCGGTGGTCTTGCTGGTTCTGGCCGTGACGGTCATCTGGTCGCGTCTGAAGTCAGCACGAATGCAGGAACTCGCGGCCCTGAGCGAGGCCCAACGACGGCTGGATCAAGCCGAGCAGGCCATGGCGGATCGCGCCGCCATGGCCGCCATCGTCAGCCATGAGCTGCGCACGCCGGTCAGCGCCATTTTGGCGGGAGCCCATGTCATCCGTAAGGGTCAGATGCCCGAGGCCACGCCCGAGACGGCCCAACTGATCATCGACGCAGGGCGTCTGATGACCGGCATGCTCAATGACCTGCTGGATCACTCCAAGATCGAGGCGCGCGCCATGACGCTGGAGACGCGGGACTTTGATCTATCGGCCTTTATGGCGGACACCGGGCGCTTCTGGGCGGCGGCGGCCCAGGAGAAGGGGCTGAGGCTGGAGGTTTCGGCTGTCGCCGCTCCGCTGTGGTTGAAGGGCGATCCGTTCCGCCTGCGTCAGATCGTGAACAACCTGATCTCCAATGCTGTGAAGTTCACGCCTCAGGGCGGATGCGTGACCCTTGGCCTGAGCACCCGCCGTGAGTCTCAGGACCATGTGGCGGTGACCTTGACGGTCGCCGATCAGGGGCCCGGCATCGCGCCCGACGTGATGGCGCGTCTCTTCTCACCGTTCGCCCAAGGGTCGGCGCAGGTCGCACGCACCTATGGCGGGACCGGCCTGGGGCTGACGGTGAGCCGGGATCTGGCGCGATTGATGGGCGGCGAGCTTTCGGCGCGCAGCGCGTTCGGCCAGGGCACCGTCTTCGCGCTGGAGGCGACCCTGCCGCAGGGCGAACCTGTCGAAGAACAAGGCGATCAGGCCATGACGGCGCCCCAGCTCCAGCACAGGCTCCGCGTGCTGGCGGTGGATGACCACGAAATCAACCGCCGGACCCTGGCGCTGGTGCTTCATCCGCTGGATGTCGATCTGTCCATGGCGTCGGACGGCGCATCCGCGCTCCAGATTCTCGCAGAGCAGGCGTTCGACGTGGTCTTGATGGACGTCAACATGCCCGGGATCGACGGCAATGAGACCTCGCGGCGTTTGCGCGCCTCAGGCGGTCTGAACGCCGACATCCCCATCATCGGCTTCAGCGCCGGGACGGAGGCTGAGCAGATCGCCGCGAGCCGGGCGGCGGGCATGACCGACTGGCTGGCCAAGCCGCTGGAGCCCACTCGACTATACGAAGCGCTGGAACGGGCGCTGCGGCCCTGAGGCTGATCAATCAACGCTGGGTCTGCGCCTGACGATCTGAACGTCCTGAGCGGCAGCCAGCGCGGCGGTCACGATTCGGCCCGTCGGTCGGCCCTTTGCGCCAGAATGACGGCGGCGAGGACCAGAACACCACCTGCCGCTTGAACCAGGGTGAGCGTTTCGGCGAAGACGAGCCACC
Organism: uncultured Brevundimonas sp.; assembly: GCA_963522565.1. GTDB lineage: Bacteria > Pseudomonadota > Alphaproteobacteria > Caulobacterales > Caulobacteraceae > Brevundimonas. The sequence continues at coordinate 57,395 of CAUQZC010000017.1, forward strand.
CCAGGAATCCCGCCGTCACGGGCTGGATCAGGATGGTGACGGCGGTGGTGGATGCCGGGAGCCGCCCCAGGGCCCAGGCGACGCCGCCTTGCCCGATAACATGCACGAGGCCCAGACCAGCGCAGGCGGCCCAGCCTGCCAGGGTCGTGGGGGCTATGCGCTCGCCCATGACCAGAGCCGCCGCCAGCACGATCGGCAGGCCCACAAGACTGACCCACAGGGTGATGCGTATGGCGCCCGCCGTGCGTCGCGCCGCCTTGACGGCGAGAAAATAGCCCGCGTACCAGACGGCCACGGACAGGCTGAACAGATCGCCCAAGGCAGGGTTCGCCGCCTGACCCGCGTCAGCCCCGACGGCCATGGCGAAGGCGCCGCCGAGCGCCAGAACCAGGGCCAGCAGAAACAGGCGGCGTGGCGCCTGTTTGAAAACGATCCAGCCGAACAGCGTGACCACGACTGGCGTCAGGTTGCACAGCACCGTCGCATTCACGAGCGAGGTCATGACGATCCCATAATGCCAGAAGGCCAGGTCCAGGGCGAAGAACACCCCGGCCAGCATCATCCAGCGATTGGGCGCGCCTCTGCCGGCGCCGCCTTCCCCGCGGCCGCTGCGAAGCGACAGCAGGACCAGCAATGGCAGGGCGAAGGCGAAGCGCCAGAAACCGGCGGCGGCCGGCCCCGTTTCGGTCAACCGCACCAGCAATGGCGCCAGACCCAGGACGCTGGCGCTGAACACCAGAACCGCCAAGGCCAAAGACCGGGAGGAAACCGTCACGGGCCGCGCCGCCTCGGGGCCAGATGTCACGTCATCAGGCTCGGCAGGCGTCGGCGACGAAGGCGAACATCCGCCCCAGCGCCGAGGCCGCAAGCTCGCCAGGGAAGGCGACGAACCCATGCGCCCCGCCCGGCGCGATGGACAGTTCCGCCCGGTTCCCCGCGGCGCGCCAACGCGCGTGCATGAACAGGCTGTCGTCCAGAAGGGCGTCGTTTGTCCCCACCGTAAACAAAGCGGGACACAGGCCGGCCAGGTCCGCAAACAGGGGCGCCACTTCCGCATCGCCGCGATCCAGCGGCGGCGGAACGAAGGCGTCGATGAAGGCCTGCATGTCCTGCGTGCGCAGGACCAGCCGTTCCTCGCCGAAGACGCGCGCGCTGGGGGTCAGGCGCAGATCGTAGCAACCGAACGCCAGATTGGCGCAGCGGAAGGGCGTCAGCCCATGCCGATCCCTAAGACGGAGCATGGTCACGGCAGCCAGATGCGCGCCCGCTGATTCCCCGGCGATGGCCTTCAACGGCGCCCCCAGGGTTTCGGGCGCATTGCGGGCCAGCCAGACCGCCGCCGCCTCGCAGTCGTCGGGTCCGGCGGGGAAAGGATGCTCCGGCGCCAGGCGATAGTCCACGCTGACCACCGTCAGGCCCGTTGCGTCCGCCAGGCGTTCGAGCAGCAGATCCTGCTGATCCACCGCCCCCAGCACCCAGCCTCCGCCATGAATGTGAAGCAGAACACCGTGCGGCTGGTCCGCTGCGATGACCCGCAGGTCCACGTCGCCCGCCGGTCCGGCGAAGGTCGCCGTTCGTGCACGAGCCGATCGGGCCAACGGCGGAAACGGCGCGCCGCCCGCCGCCCGCAAGGCGCGAAATGCGGGCGCCCCGATCTCCCACCAGTCGGGCAGTTGGCTGGCGGCCGCGACAATGGCGGCGTTCACCGCCCGCGTCTCGTCGGAGATCGCATCCGGGCCGAACAGATGGTCGTCGTTCATCGCATATCCTCCGCAAGCCGCCTCAAGGCCACACGATCGCGCACCGAAACGCAGCCGTAACTTCGTTGAATCATCTCCCGCTCCTCCAGCCGTCGCAGCAGCGGGTTCAGGGTCTGGCGGGTCACCCCGACCAGGCTCGCCAGCGCATCCTGGCTGAGCCGCACCACCCCGGCCGGCCCCGCCAGGTCCAGCAGTGTCCCGGCCAAACGCGCCGATGGCGGCTGAACCAGCAGGCGGCCCAGATGCGTCAGCGCCTGGCGATGCCGCCGGGCGGTCAATCCGGCCAGAGCCGGCCATAGGTCCGGCTCCTGTTCGGCCAGGCGCAGCCAGCGCACGCGCGAAATGTGCAGCAGGCGGCTGTCGTCCTCGACCACGGCGTCGTGCGGCCGGGGCTCGCCGTCAAGGATCGACAGTTCGCCGAACCAGTCGCCTTGCCCCAGCACCAGATTGGTCACCTCCCACCCCGCCGCCGGACGGGCCGCCAGCCGCACGGTCCCGTCCAGAAGGGCGTAAAGGCCGTCTCCGGGGTCGCCGCTGCGATAGAGGCGCCGCCCCTTTCGCGCACGCAGGACCGTCGCCGCGCATATGACGGCGCTGCGCTGGTCAGCGGTCAGATTGGCGAACCAGGGATCGCCGTCGTGCAGGGTCTGGGGCGTGTTCACACGACGATGAAGGCCAGCCGCGCGGTCAATGTAAAGCGCGCGACAGTGTGGCTCCCCCGATTGGCGCAGGGTGGAACCAGACCGACCGCCGGGGTCGCTCGCTTACGGAGACGTCCCCATGCTCGAAGCCGAACGCGCCCTCAGAGTCGACCTGGCCGCCGCCTATCGGCTGGTCGCGCTGTATGGTTGGGACGACCTGATCTTCACCCATCTGTCGGTCCGGATTCCCGGACCTGAACATGCCTTTCTGATCAATCCCCAGCACCTGATGTTCGAGGAGATCACCGCCTCCTCCCTGGTCAAGATCGATGTGGAGGGCCGCCCGCTCGACCCCGGCTCGCCGCCGACCCATCCGGCGGGCTTCGTGATCCATTCGGCCATTCACATGGCGCGCGAAGACGCTCAGGCGGTGATGCATCTGCACACGCCGCATGGGCAGGCCGTATCGGCCATGGCCGGAGGGCTGGAGCCCCTGACGCAGACGGCGATGCTGGTGCGCGACGACGTCGCCTATCATGACTATGAGGGGGTTGCGACAGATCTGGACGAACGGGCGCGGCTGGTGGCGGACCTCGGACAGCGCGGCGCGATGATCCTGCGCAGCCACGGCACCTTGACGGTGGGTCGAACCGTGGCCGAGGCCTTCCTGCGGCTCTATTTCCTCGAACGGGCCTGCGAGGCCCAGGTCCTGGCGATGGCGGGCGGACGATCCGGCCTGACCACGCCTGCCCAGGCCATCGTGGACAAGGTGACCCAGCAGGGCGCGCGCGGGCTGGACATGGCGGCCAACCACCTGGCCTGGCCGGCGCTGCTGCGCAAACTGGACCGGATCGATCCGGGCTTCAGGCAGTAAGGGTGCGAACCGCCTCAGCCAGCCGCGCGACCCCTGCGGCGATCCGCGAGGCGTCAATGGTCGACAGGCCCATGCGCATGTGCAGACGCTCGGGCGGGTCGGTGAAGAAGGGCCGCCCGCTTTCCAGCAGCACGCCGCGCGCTGCGGCCTCGCGCGCCAGCGGCTCCTCTTCCAGGCCCGACGGGAAAGTCAGCCACAGCGACGAGCCCTTGCCGCCGCTCACCTCAATCTCGGGCAGATGGTGCTGCAACGCCGATCTGGCGGCGGTCCAGCGGCGATCCGTCTCTTCGCGCAGTTGCCGGACCAGGCCATTATAGTGGCCCTCCACCATGAAGATGGCGGCCAGTCGCTGATTGTTCAGTGGCGGAGTCCGGTGGATCAGTCGCCGCAACGCCCGCGCCTCGGCGATCAGTTCGGGCGGCCCCACCATGTAGCCAAGCCGCACGCCGGGGGCGAGCACCTTGGAGAAGGTGCCGAGATAGATCACCCGCCCGCCTTCGTCCCCGCTCTTCAACGGCGGCGCATTCGCATCAACCGCCAGTTCGCCCTCATAGTCGTCCTCGATCACCACCGCGTCCTGGCGCGCGGCCCAGTCCAGCAGGGCGCGGCGACGTTCAAGCCCCATTGTGACGCCGGTCGGGCATTGGCGGCCGGGGGTGACGACGGCGATCGACACCCCGTCCAGCGTGCCATCGACCACGACGCCCTGGTCGTCCAGCGGCAGATCGCGGATCTGGCACGGGCCGAGCGAGAAGATGTGGCGCGCGTCCGTATAGCCGGGGTTCTCGACCCCCACGACATCGCCGGGGCGCACCAGCAGACGGGACAGCAGATAGAGCCCCTCCTGCGCGCCCAGCGTGACCAGTATTTCGTCCGGGCGCGCCAGCACGCCGCGCCGTGGCAGGATGATCCGGCGGATCTGGTCGATCAGAAGCGGATCGTCCTCGATCACATTGTCGGCCGACCACCAGTCGACGGCCGCGCGTCCCAGCGCATTGCGCGACGCCAAGCGCCATGCCGGCAGCGGAAAGAGCTTCTGGTCCACCTGACCATAGAGGAACGGATAGGGATAGGTGCGCCAGTCCTTGGGCTTTGAGATATGCCGCCAGTCGGCGATGCGGCTGGTCAGGCGCGCACGCCAGTCCACGGCGCCGACGGCGGGGCGGACATCGGCGGCCTGCGTCCCGTTGGTTCGACCGGCGTCCGGCAGGGCGGGGACATCGGCGACGAAACAACCCCGGCGCGCGGTGGCGTTCAGGATGCCGCGCGTGCTGAGTTCCTCATAAACGGCGATCACCGTATTGCGCGCCACGCCCAGCTCCAGGGCCAGGGTCCGCGAGGACGGCATGCGCTGGCCCGGCGACAGGCGCCCGCGCGCAATGGCGTCGATGATCGCCTGTCGAAGGCCGGATTGAAGCGATCCGGCCTCCTGCAGGAAGGTCTGCCGTGTCCACGACACCGGCGGCGTCAGTTTCGAGCTCGCCACGCCTGCATGCCACTCCGTCTGAGACGTTCGGCGTAGCATGTCGGGCGCGGCGCGTAACGGGTCTTCAGAACCGCACCCTGACCGTCGCCCCATAGGTTCGGGGCGCGTCGTAAAGCACGGCGTTGACGCCGATGACGGCTGTCCGGTTCGCGAACTTGATATGTTCGTTGTCGGCCAGGTTCTGCCCCCAGATCGACACCTCCCACCGCCCGTCCTGCGCCTCCAGCCCGATGCGCGCGTCGAACAACTCGTAACCGGGGATGTAATAGCCGGGGCCGAAGGTCGGGTGGATGACCTTGGGGTCGAAGTTCTGGCTGGACTGCACCGAATAGCCCGCATGGGCGAACAGGTCGGCCCAGGACGTCAGCGGCCCGCGCCAATCGGCGGCCAGATAGGCCTTGTTCCGCGGCGCATAGGGCGTCTGGACCCCGTCCGCGTCCAGAGGCGCGCCGGCGACCAGACCACCCCCGCCGGGGAAGCGCGTATATTCGCTGTCGTTGTAGATGTAGTTGGCGCTGAGGGTCAGGCCCTGGATCGGCACGGCCGTCAGATCCAGCTCCAGACCGCGCGATTCCACCTCCCCCGCATTGCTCAGGCTGGAGACCAGGACGGTGGTGTTGTTGATGGTGCGCGAGGCGAAGCTGAAGACCTGGAAGTCCTTGAACTTCTGCATGAAGACCGTGGCGTTGACGCGCAGGCGGCGATCCAGAAGGTCGCTTTTGACGCCCGCTTCATAGCTGGTGACGGTCTCTGATCCGACGCGGATGCCGGCGTTGAACTGCGCCTGGCTCATGGCCTCCACGTTCCAGCCGCCGCTCTTGAAACCGCGCGCCACCGAGGCGAACAGCATCGTCCGGTCGTTCAGGTGGTAGTTGATGTTGGCCTTGGGCGTCAGGAAGCCGTCGGAGAAGGAGTCGTCGTAATCGGGAATCTGGCCGTTGATGATCCCCAACGGATCGGAGACGAAATAGTCGTCCAGGCTCTTGCGCTCGCGCGTATATCGCAGGCCCAGACCGATCTCCAACGCCTCGGTCGGGCGGTAGTTGGCGTTGGCGAACGCGCCCAGCGACTGGGTGTGGACCTTGCCGCCATACGGCACCTGGCGGTTGGCGTAGGCCGGGAAGGGCGCGGGCAGAGCGGCGAAGGCCGGGCCGGCCAGCTGAAGGCCGTGATCCTCGTTGTTCTGATCGAAGTAATAGAGGCCTGCGACCCAGTCGAAGGCCCCGGTCTTAGAAGAGGCCAGACGCAGCTCCTGCGAAAACTGACGCGATTTCTGCGACAGATCGACGGTCAGGAAGTTGGCGGCGCCCGTCTCGTTGTTGAAATAAAGAACCTGCTCGCCTGATCGATAGGCTGTGATCGACGTCAGGGTCAGATCGCCAATACGCTGATCCACCGTCAGGGACGCCCCGCCCGTGTCCCGATCCGCGCGGTCGTCGGCGTAGGAGCGGAACTGATAGGGGTCGGCCCCGGCGGCCGGTCGGCCGGTGTAGTGCAGGGTCGAGTTGCGGTCCCTGATCCCGTCGATGCTCAGATTGACGTCGGTGTCGTCATTGGGATGGAACCGCAGTTGCAGCCGTCCCGCCAGCGAATCCACGCCCATGTTGCGCTGGTCCAGCAGGGTGTTCTCATAATAGCCGTCGCTCTTGACCTTGGCGATCGAGGCCTGAAGCGACCAGGCGTCGTTCAGCGGCATGTTGGCCCGTCCGGCCAGCCGGTAGTGGCCGAAGTTTCCCGCCTCGGCCACCAGTTCGGCGTCGGGTGTCGCCGAGGGGCGTCTGGTGGTGATCGCAATCACGCCCGCATTGGTGTTCTTGCCGAACAGGGTGCCTTGCGGACCGCGCAGGACGTCCACCTGCTGGGTTCCCAGCAGCGTCTGGTTGTTCATCCAGGATCGCCCCAGGAACACCCCGTCCACATAGACGCCGACGCGGGCGTCATAGCCGGCGTTGCGCGAATAATCGACGATGCCGCGAATGCCGTAACGGCCCTGTTCGCTGCCGTCGCCGAAGCTGACGGCCGGCACGGCGCGCTCGATATCCTGAAGGCGGACGGCGCCGATCTGCTCCAGGCTCTGGGCGGACAGGGTCTGGATCGACACCGGCACGTCCTGAAGGTTCTCGGCCCGCTTCTGAGCGGTGACGACAATCTCCTCCAGGTTGGTCGCGGGCTGAGGTGCGGCGGCGTCGGGCGTCTTGTCCTGCGCCTGAACGACGCCGGCTGAGAGGACCAGTGCGGCGACCGACGCGGACAGAACGAGGCTGTGGCGATAGTTCAAGATGTTTCCTCCCCAGGAAAGGCGGCTGGCTGTTCGAGCGCCAACTCTGCCTGTGACGCCGACCACGGCTTGCCGCCGCGTCAGCCTGATGATGTTCGCCGCACGTTTCCGATCCCGTATTGGTCCAGCCTCGCGCGGATGGTGGAGCCAGGTTCAACCTCGGGCGGCCTCCCATCGCGGATAGGGCCCCAAAACCCCCAGCAGACCCGCAGCCGCCAGGTTGGCGATCATCAGCCCCACGATGGGAACCAGCGCCCCTCCGGCCGCCGCGAGGGCCAGGGCGAAGACCGGCGGCCCCAGAGCCGCGCCCAGCAGGAAGGCGACATTGTGCCAGCTGTAGATTTGCGACAGGGCCTTGGCCCCAAAATACCGCCCCACCAGGAAGGTCAGCAGGTCGGTCTCCGCCCCCGCCGCCGCGCCCAGCAGGATCGCCGCCACGATCGCCGTCAGCCCCATCCCCGGCAGGTCCAGCAGCAGCCACGACCCCGCCACAGCCATCAGAATGCCGACCGCCCCGACATAGGGCGCGTGATAGCGGTCCATCAGCATGCCGAACAGCACGCGGGCGACCAGCAGCGACACGCCCGAGATCGACTGGATCAAGGCGGCCTGCGCCACCGTCAGGGACGACGCCTTCGTCAATAAGTGGATGATGTTGCCCAGCACCGCATAGTTGGTGAAGCCGACCAGGGCGAAGATCACCAGGATGATCCAGAAGGCCCGATTTCTCAAAGCTTCGCCCATGCTCAGGCCCAGCCCCGCCCTGTGCGCCGCCGTTTTCATATCCGGCGCCGGATCGCCGTCTGCGGTCTGCCCGACCTGAGCCGGGTCGTCGCGCACCAGCAGAAGAACGGTCGGCAGGATGACCGCGATCAGCACGCCCGCCAGGACCAGCAGCGTCAGCCGCCAGTCCAGCGTCTGGATCAATCGCTGCGTCAGCCACGGCAGAACGGCCGCGCCGATCCCCTGACCCGACACCGCAACCCCGAGCGCCAGGCCGCGCCGCCGGTCGAACCACAGCGAAAGGGCCCTGAGATAGACGATGGGATTGGTGAAGGCGCCGATCAGCCCCATGAAGGCGTAGAAGACATAGACCTGAACCACTGAACCTCGGATCAGGGCGCCCGAGGCGATCAGGAGGGCGAAGGCGATCACTCCGACAGCCGCCACGCGGCGTGATCCGAAACGGTCCACCGCTCGCCCCGCCAGCGGCACGGCCAGAAGCGCGCACACCAGGAAGGTCGACAGGGCGCCGGACATGTCCGCCTGGTCCCAGCCGAACGCCTGCGACCAGCGCGCGGTCAGCACCCCGAAGGTGGACGCCGCCATGCTGGTGCCGCACAGGGTCAGGGCCACAAGCACGCCGGCCACCACTGACCAGCCTGAGAATCGCGGTCTATCGACGCGCATCGTCTCCCCTTCCCTTGTTTCCTCGATGCGGTCATGGCGCCGCTTGATGTCGACCTTAGGCAAACCTCCCGCGCGGGGGAACGCGCCCCGGCTCTGGCTCCCCGCTTTGCCGCGGTCTGGACCAAGCGCGGATCTTGGACGAGATGGTCACTGGCCGATGGACTGGAGGGTGGATGTCACCGCTGAAAATCTTCCGCGCTCGCCGCATACTGACAATGGACCCGGCGCATCCGTCGGCGACCCATATCGCCATACGGGACGGACGTATCGCCGCCGTCGGCGACGCCCGGGACGCGGCCGACTGGGGCGGCGTCGTGGATGATCGCCATGCCGATCATGTGCTCGCCCCCGGCTTCGTGGAGGCCCACGCCCATGTGATGGCCGGACCGATCTGGCGTTACCCCTATATCGGCCCTGTCGCCCGATCAGATGATCGCGGCCGTCCCTGGCCGGCGATCCGCAGCCTGGACGGCGTTGTCTCCCGGCTGAAAGCCGCCGAGGCGACGCTGGCGTCAGGCGATCCCCTGATCGGGTGGGGCTTCGATCCCCTGTTCATCGACGGACCTGCGCCGGATCGCTGGACGCTGGACGCGATATCCACAACCCGGCCCGTCGTGCTGCACCACTCCAACGGCCATCTGATCACCGTCAACTCGGCCGCGCTGGCCTTGGCGGGGTATGAAACAGGGGTCCAGGTCACGGGCGTGGCGGTGGACGCGGACGGCGCGCCGACGGGCGAACTGCGCGAGTTCGCCGCCATGATGCCGGTGTTCCGCCGTCTGGGCGTCGATCTGGCCGATATCGGACGGGGTGAAGACGCCCTGCGCCGCTACGCCGCCCTGGCCCGCAGAGCCGGCGTGACCACCATCGCCGACATGGGTCGCATGATCGATGCGGAAGATGTGCGCGACACGGCTGCCGTCACCGCCGCCGCCGACTATCCGGTGCGTCTCGCCGTGGTCGCCATGGGTGTTTTCGCCCCGGTCGCCGACATCATTCGCCAGGTCGAAGACCTGTCCCGCTTCGGTCACGACAAGCTGCGCTTCTGCGGCGTCAAACTGATGATCGACGGCTCGATCCAGGGTTACACCGCCAAACTACGCGCTCCCGGCTATTTCCGGGGGCAGGACCACGGCATCTGGAACATGGCGCCGACGCAACTGACCGAAGCCGTCAAGGCCCTGCAGGCTGCGGGTTTGCAGGTCCATGTCCACGCCAATGGCGATCTGGCCATCGACGCCGCACTGGACGCCTTCGAGGCGGCGGCGAACCATCATCCCCGCACCGACGCGCGCCATGTGATCCAGCACGCTCAGATGGCTCACGCCGAGCAATTTCAACGGATGGCCCGCCTAGGCGTCTCGGCCAATCTGTTCGCCAACCACCTCTATTATTTCGGCGATCAGCATCATGATCTGACCATCGGGCCAGAACGCGCCGCCCGATTGAACGACGGTCGCACGGCGCTGGACCTGGGCGTGCCGCTGGCCCTGCATTCGGATGCGCCGGTCACGCCGCTGGTGCCCCTGGTCACCGCCTGGTGCGCCGTGAACCGTCGGACCGAGACCGGACGCATTCTGGGCGCGGAGCATGCCCTGACGGTCGAGGAGGCTCTGCGCGCCGTCACCCTGGGCGCCGCGGAGAGCCTGAGAATGGAGGCGGAGATCGGCTCACTGACCCCCGGCAAGCACGCCGACATGGTCGTGCTGGACGCGGATCCGCTGAACACCCCGGTCGAAAGACTGCGCGACATCCGCGTCCTCGACACCTTGCTGGATGGCGTATCGACGGCGGACCCGACATGACAGTCGGCCTGCCCACAACGGTCGTCGGAGGGTTTCTGGGCGCGGGAAAGACAACGCTGATCAACCACCTCCTGCGCCATGCAGAAGGACGCCGCCTGACCGTCCTGGTCAACGACTTCGGCGCCATTCCCATCGATGCGGACCTGATCGAAGGACAGGAGGACGGCGTCCTGACCCTGACCAACGGGTGCGCCTGCTGTTCCATGGGCGGCGACCTGGCCAAGGGGTTGAACGCGGTGCTGAAGCGATCGCCGCGTCCCGACCACCTGATCATCGAGGCTTCAGGCGTAGCCGACCCCGACCGCATCGCCGACATCGCGCGGGCCGAGCCCGAGTTGACGCTGGCCGCCATCGCCGTCGTCGTCGACGCCGGCCAGGTTCTTGCTCAGGCCGCCGACCGCTATGTGGGCGACGACGTGGTGCGCCAGATTTCCGTGGCCGACCGACTGATCCTGAACAAGTCCGATCAGACGACGGCGCTGGACCTGATGAAAGTCTGGGCGTCGCGACTGGCGCCGAACGCCGACATCAAAATCGCCCGCCACGGCGCCGTTCCGGCTGACTGGCTGCTGGCTGCAGTTCCGGGCGCGCGCGAACTGGCGCAGGCGCGCCCGCATCCCCACGCCCGTTTCGCGGGTTGGAGCCGGGATACCGAGGCCGCCTACGACATCATGTCTCTGATCCAGGCGCTGGAGACGGCGCCGGCCGAAATGCTTCGCCTGAAAGGCGTCGTTCAGGGATCAGACGATCAGGCCTGGCTCTTCCAGACCGTCGGTCGGCGCATCGCCTTGACCCCGGCCCCCGAAGCCATCGCCCAGGTCGCGCCTCGGCGCACGCGCGTCGTGGCCCTCGGCGTCCAGGACCGCTTTCGCCCGGAAGTCCTGGACCGTGTTTTCGACCGTCTTGCGGTCACCCCGATGCAAGGAGCCATTCCATGAGCCAAGCCGAAGCCCGCGCCGCCTTCACCGCCATGGAGAACGCCACGCTCGACGACTGGAGGATCATCGCCGCCGCCCACGGCCCCTATCAAAACGCCTTGGCCAGCCGGGTTCTGAGCCATCTGCGCCTGCTGGAGGGCGACCACGGCGGCTTTCCCATCGACCGCTTTCAGCACAGCCTGCAGACCGCCACCCGCGCCCTGCGCGACGGCCGCGCCGAGGACTATATCGTCTGCGCCTTGCTGCACGACATCGGCGACACCCTCGCGTCGGCCAACCACCCCGACATCGCCGCCGCCATCCTCAAACCCTATGTGTCCGAGGACCTGCACTGGATGGTCGAGAACCACGGGATCTTCCAAGGCTACTACTTCTTCGAACATCTGGGCCTGGACAAAGATATGCGCGAGGCGTTTCGCGGCCATCCCAGCTTCGCCATGACCGCCGAGTTCTGCGAACGCTACGACCAGACCGCCTTTGACCCCGCCTATGACACCCTGCCGCTGAACGCCTTCGAACCCATGGTTCAACGCGTGTTTTCCGAAGTGCGGCGATCAATCTACCTGAAGCCGTCGTAAAGCTTCGACTGCGCGGAGCGCCGTTTGACCGCATTGGGCTTTGGCCAAGGCGCTGATCGCGACGCCTCAAGGCCGACTCCAATGACCATTTGAAGATCACGCCCTTGCACCTTATAGTGAGACAAAGTCCCATAGAATGGACGCCACTAAACAGCAGGCGAGGATTCGGCTTTGGAACAGTCGATTGGATTGGCGGCGGTTCGCGCCGCTGTAGCGGCAAGTCTTGTCCTGGCTCCGCTGAGCGCAAGCGCCGAACCCTCCGCCCTCAGGCTTGAACCGCTGGATCGGTCAGTTGTGGCCGTGCCTCAACCGGACGGCGGCATGCTGGTGCACTGGCGCCTGACCGCGACCGACCCGTCCGACGCCCGTTTTGAAGTCTTCAGGGACGGCGTGAAGATCGGCCAGACAGGCCCCTCCGATGCGTCCGGATGGCGCGATCCGGGCGGCGACGCCCAGGCCCATTATGCTGTTCAGAAAATCGGCGGCCAAGACCGTTCGGACGCGCTGAGCCTTCCCGACGGCTATCTCACCATCCCGCTGGACCGCCCCGCTGGCGGCATGACGCCCGACGGCGTGGCTTATGAATATGAGGCCAACGACGGGACGGTGGGCGATCTGGACGGCGACGGCCGTTATGAGATCGTCCTGAAGTGGCAGCCGACGAACGCCAAGGACAACGCCTTCGCCGGTTTCACCGGCCCGACCCTGGTGGACGCCTATACGTTGGACGGGCGGCGGCTGTGGCGGATCGACCTGGGGCGCAACATCCGTTCCGGCGCCCACTACACCCAGATGATCGTGCAGGACTTCGACGGCGATGGACGGGCCGAGGTGGTGTTGAAAACCGCAGACGGCACGATCGACGGCGCCGGTCGGATGATCGGCGACGCCGAAGCCGACTGGCGCGAAGACGGCGGTGAAATCCCCAGCCGCGACCGCACCGGCGCCGAGCAGAAGCCGGATGGAAGTCTGGCGGCAGGCCTGAAGGGCCGCATCCTGTCGGGACCAGAGTTCATCACCGTGTTCGACGGCCGCACCGGCGCGGCCCTGGCCAGCGCGCCCTATGTCCCCAATCGCGGCCGATCCGGCGATACGGCCAGCGCCGACGAACTGGCCGCAATATGGGGCGACGGCTACGGCAATCGGTCCGAGCGTTATCTAGGCGGAGCGGCCTATCTGGACGGCCGCCTGCCCAGCATCGTCATGGCGCGCGGCTATTACGGACGCACCGTGGTCGCCGCCTGGGACTGGCGCGACGGTCGGCTGAGCCAGCGCTGGGTCTTCGACAGCGACACGGCGCCCGAAGGCTACGCCGGTCAGGGCAATCATCAGTTCAGCGTGGCGGACGTGGACGGCGACGGCCGACAGGAGATTGTCTACGGCGCCATGGCGCTGGATGACGACGGAACGCCGCTGTGGACCACGCGGCTGGGCCACGGCGACGCCATGCATGTCGGCGACCTGGACCCGACCCGACCGGGGCTGGAGAAGTTCGGGGTGCATGAGAACGTGGTCGGCAACGGCGGCGTCGGCTCGGCCATGGTGGACGCCCGAACCGGCGAAATCCTCTGGCGGACGCCCGGACAGCAAGACGTGGGACGCGGCGTGGCCATCGACATCGACCCCCGCTATCCCGGCGCCGAGGTCTGGGCGTCGAACAGCAACGACCTCTATGCCGCCGACGGCCGGGTCATCGCTCAAACCCGCCCGCAACAGATGAATTTCGGCGTCTGGTGGGACGGCGACGCCCTGCGCGAACTGCTGGACGGACCGCGCATCTTCAAATGGGACTGGGAGAACCAGCGGTCCGTCCCCCTGCTGACCGCAGAGGGCGCGGCCTCGAACAACGGCACCAAGGCGAACCCTGTTCTGGTCGCCGACATCCTGGGCGACTGGCGCGAGGAGGTGGTGTGGCGCACGGCGGACAGTTCGGCCCTGCGGATCTATGTGACCCCGCATCCGACCGCCATCCGCCACGTCACCCTGATGCACGACGCGCAGTATCGGTCGCAGGTGTCGGGTCAGAACTCGGCCTATAACCAGCCCTCGCACCCCGGTTTCGCCTTCGACGCCGTCCCGCCGGCGGAGCGCGGGCGATGAGGGCGAACCGACGCGGGGTTCTGCTGGGCGCCGCCGGTCTGGCGGGGTGCGCGAGCCTGCCCCGATCCGGCGCACGGCGTCTTTACGCCGACGACTTCCGCCACGGCCTGGGTCAGTGGCTGGTCGAACTGGAGCAGGGACAGGGAACGGTGCGGGCCGCCGACGGGGCGATGATCTTCGACGTGCCCAAGGGGGCGACCGCCTGGTTCCGGCCCGAACTGACCTCGCCGGTCCAAATCCGCTTCACGGCCGAGGCCGTGTCTGGCGGCGGCGCCCATGACCGGGTCAGCGATCTGAACTGCTTCTGGATGGCCGACGATCCGCGCAGTCCCGGCGCCCTTCTGGCGCGGCCCCGGTCGGGGGCCTTTGCCGACTACGACACCCTGCGGACCTACTATGTCGGGCTGGGCGGCAATTCGAACACCTCTTCGCGCTTTCGCCGCTATGTCGGGAACGGAGAAAGGCCGCTGCTGCCCCAGCACGATCTGTCGGCGCCGGACGACCTGATCGCAGCCAACCGGCCCTATCGTATCCGCCTGATCGCCGACGGGTCGCGCATCGAATACTGGCGCGACGACCGGCGCATGTTCGCCCTGGACGACCCCGCCCCCTATCGTCGCGGCTGGTTCGGCCTGCGCACCACCTGGAATCACATGACCGTCCGGGACTTCTCGGTCTGGACCGTCGCCTAGTTTGAGGAAGCCGATGAAGAAGCACGCCCTGATCCTGGCGTTGGCCCTGGCGGCCCTCGCCCCCAGCGCCCAGGCGCAAAGCCACTGGGCGCGAAGCTGGAACGCCTCGCCCCTGGCCGCCGCACCCGACCGCCGCCCTCCGACGCTGAAGGATGTCACCGTGCGTCAGGTGGTTCGCGTCAGCGCGGGCGGCGACCGCTTCCGCCTGCGCCTGTCCAACGAATACGGCCCCGCCGCCGCCCGGATCGGACGGGTGCGGATCGTGCAGCTGGCCGACGACGGACAGACCGTGCCCGGCACGGCGCGCGACCTGACCTTTGACGGCGCGGCGGGCGCCCTGCTGGCCCCGGAAGCGCCCCTGCTCAGCGATCCAGTCGATCTGGCCCTGCCTGCGCTAAGCCGCCTGTCGATCAGCCTTTATCTGCCCGATGAGGTCGCCGATCCGACCATCCACCTGCTGGGCCTGTCTTCGGCCTGGGTCGCGCCCGGCGACCAGACGGCGGCCGACCAGTTGACCGATCCGACCCTGGTGACGCAGCGCCTTCTGATCTCGGGCGTCGATGTGGAGCGGGCCGAGGCTGGTCGGGTGATCGTGACCTTGGGCGATTCCATCACCGACGGCGCCAACGGCACGCGCGACGCCGACCAGCGCTGGCCCGACCTGCTGGCGCGCCGTCTGCAGGCGGCGGGCCTGACCTCGGTGGCGGTCGCCAACGCCGGGATTTCCGGCAACCGCATCCTGAAGCCCAAGCCCGGCCTGGGTGTCGCCGCCCTGGCCCGGTTCGACCGCGACGTGCTGGCCGTGCCCGGCGCGACCGATGTGATCGTGCTCGAAGGCGTCAACGACTTCGGCATGGCCTGGCGCGACCACGATCCGCAGCCGCCGACCCCGGCCGACCTGATCGCCGGTTACCGCCAGATCATCGCCCGCGCCCATGCGGCCGGCCTGAAGATCAGGCTGGCGACCATCCTGCCCTACAAGGACGCCAACTACTGGTCCGAACAGGGCGAGGCGACGCGCCAGGCCCTGAACGCCTGGATCCGCACCAGCGGAGAGGCGGACGGCGTCATCGACTTCGACGCCGTGATGCGCGACCCGGCCGAGCCGCTGAAACTGGCCGCCGCCTACGACAGCGGCGACCATCTGCACCCCAACGACGCCGGTTTCCGCGCCATGGCCGACGCCATCGACCTGACGCCCTATCGATGAGACGCGAACGGCGGCCTGCCGCGGATCAGGCCGCCAGCATCTCGCGCGTCATGCCGGCGACGGACTTGGCTCCGGTCAGGGTCATGGCGACGCGCATTTCCTTTTCGAACAGGTCCAGCAGATTCTCGACGCCCGCCTGTCCGTCCGCCGCCAGCGCATAGACGAAGGCCCGGCCCAGCAGGACCGCGTCGGCGCCCAGCGAGATCGCCCGCACCACGTCCAGACCGTTGCGAACGCCCGAATCGGCCAGAATCTTCAGATCGCCCTGAACCGCATCGGCGATGGCGGGCAGGGCGCGGGCCGAGGACAGCACGCCGTCCAGCTGACGCCCGCCGTGGTTCGACACCACGATCCCGTCGGCGCCGAAGCTGACGGCGTCGCGGGCGTCCTGCGGATCAAGCACGCCCTTGATGATCATCGGCCCGTCCCAGAAGTCTCGGATCCACTGCAGATCCTTCCACGAGATCGACGGATCGAAGTTGTTCGCCAGCCAGCCGATATAGTCGGCCAGGCCCGTCGGCTTGCCCAGATAGGCCGAGACATTGCCCAGATCGTGCGGCGTGCCGCGCAGGCCCACGTCGAAGGCCCACATCGGATGGGTCATGGCCTGGATCATGCGGCGCAGGGGCGCGTTCGGCCCGCTCATGCCCGAATGGGCGTCGCGGTAGCGGGCGCCGGGGGTCGGCATGTCGACGGTGAAGACCAGGGTCTTGACCCCCGCCGCCTTCGCCCGCTCCAGCGCATTCTTCATGAAGCCCCGGTCGCGCAGCACATAGAGCTGGAACCACATGGGCCGGTCGATGGCGGGCGCCACCTCCTCGATGGGGCAGACCGAGACGGTGGACAGGGTGAAGGGCACCCCGCGCGAGGCCGCCGCCCGAGCCGCCTGCACCTCTCCCCTGCGCGCATACATGCCGGTCAGGCCCACCGGCGCCAGCACGACGGGCAGGCGCAGCGTCTCGTCGAACAGCTTCGTCTCAAGGCTGAGGCTGGTCATGTCCTGGAGCACGCGCTGGCGCAGGGCGATGGCCTGCCAGTCCTCGACATTGCGGCGCAGGGTCTGCTCCGCATAGGCGCCGCCGTCGATATAGTGGAACAGGAAGGGCGGCAGCCTGCGCCGCGCGGCCTCGCGATAGTCGCTGGGGGACGAGATGATCATGGCCGCGTCTTACTGGAAGTTGGCGAAGGCCCCGCCGTCGACCAGCAGGGCGGCGCCGGACATATAGCTGGCCATGTCCGAGGACAGGAAGGCCACGACCGAGGCGATGTCCTCCGGCCGGCCCAGCCGACCCAGCGGAATGCGGCCTTCCATATAGTCGCGCTTCTTCGGATCGGCGAGGTCGTCCTTGTTGATGTCGGTGGCGATGGTGCCGGGCAGGACCGAATTGCAGCGGATGCCGTGTTTGCCCAGCGCGACGGCGCAGGACTGCATCAGGCTGTGCACCCCTGCCTTGGTCGGTGTGTAGTGGGTCTGCATCTCGCCGCCGACCAATGCCGAGATCGAACTAATCGCCACGATGGCGCCGCCCCTTCCCTCGGAATCTTGGCCCTGTCTGACCATCTGGTTCGCCGCCGCCTGCACCATGAAATAGGCGCCGTGCAGATTGACCTCCATCGTCCGCCGCAGGGTCTCGACCGGCATGTCGAGGAAGGCGTGGAAGGGACAGATGCCGGCGTTTGAGACGAAGACGTCCACCCGGCCCAGGGCCTGAACGGCGGCGGCGACGAACTGCGTCGCGCTGTCGGGCTGGGCCACGTCGCCGTCGACGGCGATCGCGCGGCGGCCCAGGACCTCGATGTCGGCGACCACCTCGGCGGCGGCCGCCTCATCCCGGAAGGTGTTGATGGCGACGTCGGCGCCCTGGCGCGCGGCCTCGATCGCCGTCGCCCGCCCGATGCCCCGCGACGCCCCGGTGATCAGGACGACCTTGTTTTCAAGCAGCATGAGGGCTCCGGCGATTGTTCGGTTTCAGGTTTTGGGCGACCAGCCGAGGTCGGCGCTGATGGCGTCGGCGGCTTCGGTGACGGTTTTGGTGAGT
>CAUQZC010000018.1:0-62992 GCA_963522565.1 uncultured Brevundimonas sp.
ACTCACCAAAACCGTCACCGAAGCCGCCGACGCCATCAGCGCCGACCTCGGCTGGACAAACAAAAACTGACTGGGCAGGCGAGGGCGGCGAGGCCCCGTATCGCCTGCCGGCATTATTTCGCTGACCTCGGCGGCGGGTCTGGTTAAGGAACGGCGGATGAACACCCGCCAGCCTGTCGACCTGACCGAAGATGAGATCGCCGCCGTCCGGTCATGGGTGATCCATGAGGACGCGCATGTCATCGCCTTCTCCAAGCCCTCGGGCCTGTCCAGCCAGGGCGGGCGGATCAAGGCGCATACGCTGGACGATCTGCTGTGGGCGTTCGCGCGGTCGAACGGCAAGCGGCCGGAGTTGGTGCATCGGCTGGATCGTGACACATCCGGGGTGATCCTGGCGGCCAAGACCAAGCCTGCGGCGGGGTTTCTGGGCAAGGCGCTGCAGATGCGTCGGTTCAGGAAACACTATCTGGCCCTGCTGTCAGCCGCGCCCGACCCGGCGTCGGGGACGATCGACGCGCCGCTGCGCCGTGAGGAGATCGGACGGGAGTCCTACATGCGCGTCGTCGCCTTCGACGCGCCCGGCGCCCAAGGCTCGCAAAGCCGATACCGGACGCTGGCGGCCAATGATCGCGGCGCCGTGGTCGAACTGGAGCCGCTGACCGGGCGGATGCACCAGCTGCGTGTGCATATGGCGCATCTGGGGCGGCCGCTAATCGGGGATGTGCGTTACGGCGGGGCGCTGACGACCGAGGTGGGACCGGCGCCGCGTCTGATGCTGCACGCCTCAAGGCTCAGTTTTCCGCATCCCGACGGCGCGACCGTCACGGTGGAGGCCGCCCCGCCTGAGGACTTCGCCAAGTTGCGCGCCGCGCTTGGTCTTTAGGACTGGGCCTGTAGAGCTGGACCTGTGGACGTGACGCTTGCCGACGTCGGCGCGGCGTGTTCGACTGAATCCCGAATTTTTTGGGAGCGCCTTGATGGTTGCGACTGTGCTGATCGCCCTGGTGGCGCTGATCCACGTTTATATCGTGGTGCTGGAGATGGTGCTGTGGACCACGCCGCGCGGGCGAAAGGCCTTCGGCATGAGCGTCGAGGATGCCGAACGCACCAGGGTCATGGCGGGCAATCAGGGACTTTATAACGGGTTTCTGGTCGCGGGCCTGGCCTGGGGGCTGTGGCTGGGCGAGGGCGGTTTCCAGATCAAGATCTTCTTCCTGGCCTGCGTGGTGGTCGCGGGCCTCTATGGAGCGGCGACGGCAAGCCGCAAGATATTGTTCATTCAGGCCCTGCCTGCCGCATTGGCTTTGATCGCTCTGCTGGGGGGTGTTTAAATAAGGGAACAGCGGGGGCGCTGCGACGCTATGTCGATGAAAGGATGCCTGTGATGAAACGCCTGGCGATTTTGATGACTGGTCTTTCGGCGCTGGCCCTGACGGCCTGCGCCAGTCTGGCGCCCTATGGGGCGCAGCGCGGTGCGGGCGGACAGGGCTATTCGGAGCAGCGCATCGAGAGCAACCGATACCGCGTCAGCTATAATGGCGTGGGGGCTGCGGGCCGCGTCGCCGACTGGGCGCTGGTGCGGGCCGCCGATGTGACGACCGAACAGGGCTATGACTGGTTCGAGATAACCCAGAGCTGGACCGACGGGCGCCCCGGCGGCGCGGGCGGCGTGACCCCCAGTGTTTCAATCGGCGGCGGCACGGGACGGTATGGGGGGTATTCCGCATCAGGCGTCGGGGTGGGGCTGGGCCTGAACTTCTCCGGGCCGCAACCGACCTCGACCACGCTGGAGATCGTGCTGGGCCGGGGACCAAAGCCTGATCGTCCGAACGCCTATGATGCACGCTCGGTGCAGGGTTCGATCCCGCGCTGACGAAGGCGGGTCTTCGCTTTCGGCGTGAGCGGCGTATATAGCGCCGCATAATGGAGCGTTTTCTTCTCGTTGCGGCGGGTGGGGCCATCGGCTCCATGGCGCGCTATGGTCTGGGCGTCGCCGCTGGACGGCTGGCGCCCAACGCCGTCTGGCCGCTGGGTACATTCGGGGCCAACATCATCGGCGGTCTTCTGATGGGGTTGCTGGTTGGATGGCTGGCCTTCCGTGGCGGTGCGCATCAGGAGATGATCCGTCTGTTCGCCGCCGTTGGCGTGCTGGGCGGGTTCACGACCTTTTCTTCCTATTCGCTTGAGGCGGCGCAGATGATCGAGCGCCGTCAGTTGGCCCTGGCGGCCTGTTATGTCGTCGGCTCAGTCGTACTGGCCATCGTCGCCCTGTTTGTCGGCCTGATGATCGCCCGCCGCGCCTTTGGAGCCCCGCTTTGACTGACCAACCGCCCGCAGAAGCCCCCAAGCGGGAAGTCCTGACCCTCTATGTCGCCGAGGACGAGGACGGCATCCGCCTGGACCGCTGGTTCCGCAGACGCTGGCCGCACCTGTCCAACATTCAGGTGCAGAAGATGGCTCGCAGCGGGCAGATTCGCGTCGACGGCGCCCGGATCAAGCCCGAAGGCCGTCTGACCGCCGGGGCCGCCGTGCGCGTGCCGCCGATCCCCGACGACACCTCGCGCCAGGCGGGGGACGCGCATACCCTGACCGAAAAGGACATCGCCTTCGCCAAGTCGCTGGTCCTGTACGAAGACGACATGGTCATCGCCCTGAACAAGCCGCACGGGCTGGCGGTGCAGGGCGGCACCAAGACCAGTCGGCACGTGGACCGTCTGCTGTCGGCCTGGGGCGAGGGGCTGGAGCGGCCGCGTCTGGTTCACCGACTGGACCGCGACACCTCGGGCGTCCTGCTGCTGGGCAAGGGGCCTGAGGCGGCCAAGCGGCTGGCGGGCGCCTTCGCGCGGCGTCAGGCCAAGAAGACCTATTGGGCCATCGTCATCGGCAACCCGAAACCCTATTCGGGCCAGATCGACATGCCGCTGAAGAAGACCGGCATCAACGACTTCGAGATGATGCGCCCGGCCGAGCGCAAGGACCCGCGCGCCGAACCGGCCGAGACGGCGTTCAGCACCGTCAGCCGCGCTTCGCACCGGGCGGCGTGGATGGCGCTTCGGCCCTTCACCGGACGGACGCACCAGCTGCGCGCCCATATGGCGGGGATCGGCCATCCGATCCTGGGCGATCCGAAATACGGCGACGAGAAATCGCGCGAACTGTCGGGGCCGCTGAAACTGCAGCTGCACGCCCGCAGCATCGAACTGGACCACCCACGCGGCGGCGTGCTGAAGGTCACGGCGCCGCTCAGCCCCGAAATGAAGGCCGGATTCGCCCACTTCGGTTTCACTGAAGACGAGGCGGAAGATGATCCCTTCCTGGGCGTGAAGAGGATTCGGTGACCAACTCAGTCCAGATCGAACGCGACCGGACGCAAGTCAGGCAGGCGATGGCTCTGGCCGAGGCGGGCCGCATCGATCAGGCTTTAGGGCTCTTGGCCGCTATCACGGCCCGCGCCGATGCGCCCTGGCAGGCGGTGTCGGCCCATGCGGATATGTTGAAAAAGGCCGGAAGACTGGCCGAGAGCGCTGAGCTTTATCGGCGCCTCACGGATTTGCGGCCTCAGAGCGTGCCTGCGCGGCATAATCTGGCCTCCACATTGGGCGACATCGGACGGGCGGCTGAGGCTGAGGTCTGGTGCGGTCGAGCGATGGCCTTGGGCGGTGATGCGCCCGAAACCTGGCTGGTGCTGGCGCGGGCGCTTCAGTCACAGGATCGTTTTGACGAGGCTGAGGCCGCCTATCGTCAGGGCTTGGCGCGCCGCCCGGGCTACGGCGACATGCTGCGTGACCTGAGCCAGTTGATCTGGATGCGGACCGCCGATGTGGAAGCGGCGACGGCGGTGCTTGATCCGGTGATCGCGGCGGCGCCTGGGGATGTCGGCGTGCGTCAGATCAAGGCGCGGTTGCTGGAATATGCGGGGCGGATTGAGGACGCCTATCAGGCTCTGACCGCGGGGACTTTGGATGGTGCGGGTGAGCTGGCGGCGGCCTATCTGATCCAGACGCGCGACCCGCGTCAGGCCTTGTTACATGCCGACCGGGCGGCGGCGCTGGCGGGGCGGGCCGAACCGGCGGTGATGGTGGCCCAGGTCGCCTGTCATCTGGCGCTCGCAAACCCGCAAGAGGCGTTGCATCTGATAGAACAGCTGCGGAAAATGGCGCCGTTGAACCAGCATGTTCTAGCCTGTCAGGCGACGGCCTGGCGGATGATCGGTGATCCTCGCTATCAGGTCTTGCACGACTATGGCGCCTTCGTGCGGCCTTATCGGCTGGAGGCCCCGCAGGGCTGGTCGACGCTGGAGGACTATCTGGTCGATCTGGCTCAGGCCCTGCACCGACTGCACAGCCTGAAGACCCATCCCGTCGGCCAGTCCCTGCGCGGCGGATCGCAGACCAGCGCGCCGCTGTCACAGAGCGATGATCCCGCCATCCAGGCCTTTTTCAAGGCGATCGACAAACCGATCCGCGGCTACATGGCCGCGGTCGGGCAGGGAGAGGATCCGTTGCGGGCGCGCAATACTGGCGACTATCGCATACAGGGCAGTTGGTCTGTTCTGCTGCGGCCTGACGGCTATCACGCAGACCACATCCATTCCGAGGGCTGGCTGTCGTCGGCCTGCCATATTGAACTGCCGCCTGCGGTGGACGGCGAAGGGCGTGAGGGTTGGCTGCGGTTCGGTGCGCCGCCGATCCTGCCGGATATGGCGGCAGAACATTATGTACGGCCTCAGCCGGGAACGCTGGTGCTGTTCCCCTCCTATATGTGGCATGGCACCCAGCCGTTCGGAGGCGAGGCGTCGCGCCTGACGCTGGCCTTTGACGTCGTGCCTGCCTGAGTTTTACGGACCTTCCATGACTGAACCCGCCGCCTCGCATCGCCCCCGCTTTGTCGAACTGTCGCCCGACCGGGTGTCGCGCTTCTGGAAAGAGGTGACGGTCGCGCCGCACGCTGATGGCGGCTGGGCGGTGCTGTTGGACGGTCGAACGCTCAAGACGCCGGCCAAGGCGCAACTGGTCCTGCCGACCGAGGCGGCGGCGCGTCTGGTGGCGAATGAATGGGCCGCGCAGGGCGAGTTCATGGACCCGCACACCATGCCGGCGACTCGGCTGGCCTCGACCGCCATCGACCGGATCGGTCAGGCGCGCGAGCCTGTGGCGGATGAGATCGCCGCCTATGCCGGAACGGACGTGGTCTGCTACCTGGCCGAACACCCCACGCCGCTGGTGAAGCGGCAGGAGGCCGCCTGGACGCCGTGGCGGGACTGGGCCGAGCGTGAGCTTGGGGTGGCGCTGGCGCCTGCATCGGGCGTCATTCACCAGCCCCAGTCGCCGGACGCAATCGCGCGGGTCAAGGCTCATGCTCTGACGCTGAATGATTTCCGTCTGACCGGCCTGGCCACGGCTGTGCCGCTGCTGGGGTCGGCGGTTCTGGCGATGGCGATGGAACAGGGCGCGGTGTCAGGCCAAGAGGCGTTCGACCTGTCGCGCATCGACGAACTGTTTCAGGAAGAACAGTGGGGGGAGGATGCTGAAGCGGCAGAGCGCACAGAGGCGCGCCGCGCCGAGGCGGTTTTGCTGGAGCGTTGGTTTGCGGCGCTCGCCTAGAGTTCGCCTCTGGACTGAGTGATCAGGGCGTCGCGTTCGGCTGGCGTCAGGTGGCGCCAGCGGCCTTCGGGCAGGTCGCCGAGCAGGAGGGGGCCGACGCGGACGCGGTAGAGGTCGACGACCTCCAGGCCGACCAGTTCGCACATGCGGCGAATCTGGCGGTATTTGCCCTCTGTCAGGACGAAACGCAGCCGTTGCGGTTCGATCTGGGTGACGCGGGCGGGCTTCAGCGGCTTGTCGTTCAGAGACAGGCCGTGGCGAAGCTTGGTCAGCTTTGCTTCGGTGATCTGGCCATCGACGACGACGAGGTATTCCTTGTCCAGTTCAGAGGCGGGGCCGATCACGGCCTTGGCGACCACCCCGTCTGACGACAGCAGCAAAAGGCCGCGCGAATCCTCGTCCAGGCGGCCGATCGGGGGCAGGGAGGCGTCGCGGGCGGGCGTCTCGCCCTCTCCCACGCGATTGGGGGTCTTCAACAGGCGCACAGCGGGGATCTTGCCGGGATCGGGCTGGCCTGAGACATAGCCGACCGGCTTGTGCAGCAGGATCGTCATGCCCGACGCCAGGGCGTTCTGGGCCGTGTCGTTCAGCGTCAGGGTCTGGCCGGGCTCGATCTTGCGCCCCGCGTCGCTGATGATTTCGCCGTCGATGGAGACGAGGCCTTCGGCGATCAGGCTTTCGGCCTCGCGGCGTGAACAGACGCCGGTCTGACCCAGCCATTTGTTCACGCGAACCGGCTCGTCGCCGTCATAGGTGCGGATGAAGGCCATCGTGTTCCGTCCAAATCAATGGCGATGTCTAGGGCGGTGCGGGCCTATCAGCAAGTCGGTGCATGACGGTGAAATCAGCCGCAGCGAACGAAGGCGGCTTAAGGTTGATATTCAGCCGTTTGCTACTATATCCGACGACATTCCACAAATGATCAAAAGTGCGGGGCGGCGGTCGTCGATCCCGTCGATTTTCATTTTTCCGATCAGATGTGACGGTGGATCGGCGACATAGGTCGCATGATCTGTCGTTTTATTGAAACTTACAAAGGAGACGTCTTGTACGCTCAAAGCAAATCTTCCGCTCCCCGCTCGCGCACTGGTTATCATCGTCCCGTTCCGACCCGTCTGCGCATGGGTCTGGTGATGCGGCGTGACATGGATTTCGGCGAACTGGGGGATGTGGAAGGCGCGCTGCGGGCCGAGGGCGTTGGTCTGGCCCCGATCTCGACCGGCGAAGGCAGCCTGATCGCTGGAGGCGTGACCGTATTGGCGACGGCGACTGCGACAGACATCGTCGAGCGGCGTCTGAAGGGCCTGGTCGTGCCGGGTGGTTCGGCGGATGACGCCGGTCTGGCCGCCGTGCGTTCGCTGGTCGATCTGGCGCGCGCCAATGGTTTGACGGTCATCGCGCTGGCGGAGGCCGTCGCCATCGCTGCCGAAAGCTTCGGCGCCGCGGTCGTGGCGCCAGGCGCTGTGTTCAAGGACGGCGGCGTGACCTTGTTGAACGAAGACGCTCAACTGTCGAAGATCGTCGCCGCCATCGTCTGATCAGAAACGCCGGAACAACAGCATAAGGTTGTTGGCCGGCATTTCGACCCGGAGGGTTGAGGCCAGGCCGTGCGACCTGGCCAAGGCCTCGACCTCGGACCGGTCGCGCAGACCCCAGGCGGGGTTGCGCGACTTCAGGCTGTCGTCAAACGCGGCGTTTGACGGGGCCAGAGGAACTTCGGCTTCGCGATAGGGGCCATACAGGGCCAGCAGGCCGCCGGGGCGCCGCAAGACGCGCCCGGCCAGATCCATCAGCCCCTCGGTCGCCGACCAGGGGCTGATGTGAGTCATGTTTGCGCAAAAGACCGCGTTGAACGGGCCTGTCGGCCAGGTGGAGGCGTCGGCGGCGTCCAGCGGCAGGGGCTGTTGCACATTGGCGGCGCCGACCTGTTGCGCCCAGGCGGTGATGCTGGCGCGAGCCTCGGGGCTGGGATCGCTGGGCGTCCAGGTCAGGCCGGGCAGGGCGCTGGCGAAGGATACGGCGTGCTCGCCAGACCCTGACGCGATCTCCAACACCGAGCCGCGGGTCGGAAGATGGGCGCGCAGCACCCTCAGTATGGCGTCGCTGTTCCGTCGCGCGGCCGGCGAAGTCAGGGCGCCGTCGGGCAGGGCGGTGATGGAGTCGAGGGTTTGCATAGGCTCTGTCTAGCGCCGAATGCGCCGCGAACCATGCGCGATCTTTTGCCTGAATTCCGTTTGACTGCGCGTTTTTCTTGCACGGTTTGACGTGACGGAAAGAGCGGCGCAATTCGGCTGTAACAGTGCGTGAACGGTCGCGCACTGATGGTCACGGCGGCGTCAGATCGCCGGGCCTTGGTTGCTCAGGAGACGCCACATTGTCCATTTCCATCACGCCCGGACTCCGTCCGGCGCCCACCAATCATGCCGGGTTGATCGCCTGGGTCGAGCAGATCGCCGCTCTGACAAAGCCGGATCGCGTCCACTGGTGCGACGGATCGGAGGCCGAGAAACAGGCGATCATCGCTGACCTGCTGGCCAAGGGCACCCTGAAGGAACTGGATCAGGGCAAGCGTCCGGGCTGCTACTATGCCGCCTCCGATCCGCGCGACGTGGCGCGGGTGGAGAGCCGGACGTTCATCTGTTCCGAGGACGAAGCGGACGCCGGGCCGACCAACAACTGGGCCGATCCGATCGAGATGCGCGAGCGTCTGGAGGGTCTGTTCGACGGCTGCATGGCCGGGAGGACCATGTATGTCGTGCCCTTCTGCATGGGACCGCTGGGGTCCGAGATCAGCTCTCTGGGCGTCGAAATCACCGACAGCGGCTATGTCGCCCTTTCGATGGGGGTGATGACCCGGATGGGCAAGCCGGCGCTGGACCAGTTGGGCGACAAGGGCGTGTTCGTGCCGGCCGTCCACACCCTGGGGGCGCCGTTGGCCGAGGGGCAGGCGGACGTGGCCTGGCCCTGCAACGACGACAAATGGATCGTCCATTTCCCCGAGACGCGCGAAATCTGGTCCTATGGCTCCGGCTACGGCGGCAACGCCCTGTTGGGCAAGAAATGCTATGCGCTGCGGATCGCTTCGGTCATGGCCAGGGACGAGGGCTGGCTGGCCGAGCATATGCTGATCCTGAAGCTGACCGATCCGAAGGGACGCGCCAAATATGTCGCCGCCGCCTTCCCTTCGGCCTGCGGCAAGACGAACCTGGCCATGTTGCAGCCGACGCTGGCAGGCTGGAAGGCCGAGACCATCGGCGACGACATCGCCTGGATGCGGTTCGGGGATGACGGGCGGCTGTACGCCGTGAACCCGGAGGCGGGCTTCTTCGGCGTGGCGCCCGGCACCAGCCGCGACACCAACCACAATGCGCTGGCGACCCTGGCCACCAACACCATTTTCACCAACACCGCCCTGACCGCCGACGGCGATGTCTGGTGGGAAGGGATGACCAGAACCGCGCCCGAGGGCCTGACCAACTGGAAGGGACAGCCGCACGATCCGGCGTCGGGCGAACCGGCGGCCCACCCGAACGCGCGCTTCGCCTCGCCCGCGGGTCAATGCCCGGCCATTGCGCCGGAATGGGAAGACCCGAAAGGCGTGCCGATCGACGCCATCCTGTTCGGCGGACGCCGGGCCAGCGCCGTGCCCTTGGTGACCGAGGCGTTCGACTGGGAGCACGGGGTCTTCATGGGATCGACCGTCGCATCGGAAGGCACGGCGGCGGCCGAGAACAAGGTCGGGGAACTGCGCCGCGACCCGTTCGCCATGCTGCCCTTCTGCGGCTACAACATGGGCGATTATTTCGCCCACTGGCTGAAGATGGGGCAGGGGCGTGACGCCTCGAAACTGCCGCGCATCTTCTTCGTCAACTGGTTCAGGAAGGATCAGGACGGCAAGTTCGTCTGGCCGGGGTTCGGCGACAATTCGCGCGTGCTGAAATGGATTTCCGAGCGCATCGACGGCGAGGCGGATGCGGTGGACACCGCCGTCGGACGGGTGCCGACGCAAGGCTCGCTTGACCTTTCGGGGCTGGACCTGACCCAGCGGCATCTGGCGACCCTGCTGGATGTCGACACCGAGGTCTGGCGCGAAGAAGCGGCGCTGATCCCGGCCTTCTATGAGAAGTTCGGCGACCGCCTTCCTGAGGCCCTGTGGGCGCAGCACGCGGCCCTGGTCGGGCGGCTGGAGACGCGCGGCGCGACGGTCATCGCTGCGGAATAAGCAGGCGTTTTCGGTCCAACCGGGTTGCAATAAGAGCGTCGCGGGTCGATCTGAGGCCCGTGACGACATCTCCTCCCATCGTGATCATCGGCGCGGGCGTTCTGGGCCTTTGCACGGCGTTTGAGCTTCAACGACGCGGCCATGCCGTGCGTGTTATTGATCCGGGCGAGGTGAATGCTTCTCTGGTCGCGGCGGGGATGGTGGCCCCGGCGATGGAGGCGGCCATCGACAAGGTGTCGCTGGAACAGGCGCAACTGTTTCGCGCGGGGCGTGACCTGTGGTCCGATTTTGCGCGAGCGGCTGGGATCCATCTGGCGCGACGACCGGCGGAATGGCGTGGCGGCGATGTGGACGGCATGGCGGCTCGGCTGACTACCTTGGGCTTCACCGCACGCCGTGACGGGGAAAGGCTCGTCACCGATGAAGATTATCAGGTTGAACCTTCGCAGGCGGTGTCGGCCTTGAGGCACGCGCTGGGCGGGGCCGCGGTTCAGGGGCGTGTCAGCGGCGTTGAGCGTATGGGCGGCCTGTGGCGCGTCCATGTGAACGACGAAGTCATTGGGAATTCGGCCGTGGTTCTGGCGACCGGGGCGGCGGACGCCATCGCCGGCTTGCCGACTGCGGCGCATGATCTGGTCGCCGCCATTCAGCCCATCCGGGGTCAGATCGGTGTGACGACGCGGGCTTTGGCGCCCCATGCAGTGCGCGGACCGGGGGCCTATGTCGCGCCGATGGCGGCTGGATCGGTGGTCGGGGCGACGATGGAGCCGGGGCGGCGGGACACCCCGCCGGATGTCGCGACAGGCGAACGGTTGACGGAGGCGGCCTGGCGGATTCTGGGGCAGACGCCGCAACCGTTGGAAATTGAATGGCGTGCGGGCGTGCGCGGCGCCTCGGCGGACGGCCTGCCTATGGCCGGACCTGCGCCCGATGCGCAGGGTCTGTTCTTCGCCCTGGCGCCGCGCCGTAACGGCTGGCTGCTGGGGCCGTTGGTCGGGGCGGTCGTCGCCGATGCGGTCGAGGGGCGCGCCCCTTCGCAGGAAGCCCGCGCCCTCGACCCTCGACGGTTCTAGTCCGCCATGGCGAAGCGGACGGTGAAGTTGACCGTCGCGCCGTCGACAGCATGGCCGTCGACCGTGCGCGGGTTCATGCGGAAGTCACGGGTCAGGCTTTGCGCCGCGCGGCCGAAACCCTGGCCGTTAGGGGTTTCGCCCACCACCCGACAGCCGGTCAGGCCTCCATCGACGCGAACGACGCAGCTGAGACTGGCGGAACCCGCCGTGCCGTTCTCCGCCGCGCGCGTCGGATAGGCCCGCGCCATCTGGGCGGCGGACGGGCGACTGGCCCAGGTGGGGTTGTTGATGACCGAGGCGGCGCGCGGCGGGGTCTCGACCGGGGCCGTTCCACCTTCGACGCCGGTCGGCGCCGTGCTGACGATGATCTGGCCGGGAGGCGCGAAGGTGGTCGGATTGTCAGGTGGGGCGAACGGCGCCGTGGGCACGTCGACAGGCACGGTCAGCACCGGCTTGTGGATCGGCGTGGGCGGGGCCGCCGTCACCGTGGGCGGCAGAGGCTTGGGTTCAGGCAGGCGGAACATGACGACATCGACCGGATCGTCCGGCTGATCGGGCGCAACCATCCCGCTGAGTTCAAAACGCTGATTATAGAGAACGACCCCTGCTGCGACGTGCAGGACGACCGATACGCCAATAGCGCCCCACATCCAGCGAGGGATGGGTTTTCTGCGTTCCCCGAAGTCGATGGGGCTGATCAGGCCGGGACCTCCGGCGGCGCGGATCATCATGATATGCACTCCCTCGTTCACCGCCCCCGCAGCGCCCGTAAGATGAAGTGAGCGTCAAGGTTGTGGCGGCTTTACGGCGAAGGTTTCTTGTTCGACCAACGTCGATCCCTAACGGCGTCGTTAAGGATTAGGATTTCATTAACCATGCTGACGGAACCTCCGCGCATGGGTATCGGATCGATTCCATCTTCCAGCGGTGTAGAGACGGCCATCCGGCGCGCCTCGAACGCCGTTGGCGTGGACTTCGACTTCATGATGAAGACGGCCCGGCGCGAGAGCGCGATGAACCCGTCGGCCAGGGCGCGGACATCATCGGCGGCGGGTCTGTTTCAGTTCATCGAGCAGACGTGGCTGTCCACGGTCAAGCAGCATGGCCCCCAGCATGGATATGGTCAGTATGCCGACCTGATACAGCGTGGGTCGGACGGGCGTTGGCGGGTGGAAGGATCAGCGCGCAATGTGGTGCTGGATCTGAGGTTTGATCCGCAGGCGGCATCGACCATGGCGGCGGAACTGACGGCTTCCAACGCCGCCTATCTGCGCGGTCGAACGGGCAAGGAGCCAGGCGCCGGCGATCTGTACGCGGCGCATTTCCTGGGGCCTGCGGGCGCCGCCAATCTGATGCAGGCCATGGACCGCAATCCGAACGGAAGCGCGGCGGCCCTGTTTCCCGAGGCGGCGCGGGCGAACCGCAGCATCTTCTATCGCGATGGACGCGCGGCGACGGTGGCGGAGGTTCACGCCAATCTTCAACGCACGGCAGGGCAGGGTTCGCCGGCATCCGGCGCCGGTTCGGGTGAGGCGACGCTGGCGGCGCCCAGTCTGAGCGAGCGCGATCAGATGCTGGCTGCGCGATTGGATCGCCTGAAGCAGGATCAAGGGCTTCTGGCCCTGCTGCTGGGCCAGGACGGACAGTCCAGCAGCGGCTTTGGCGGGGCCTTTTCTCCGGGCGGCCAAGAATCGGCCTGAAACCGGTTTCGAAAGGTCGATGGTAAACCGGGCGTTAAGCATGGCAGTGTGATCGTAAGGGCAACGTCCGATTCCTTCACGAGCTGTCCATGACCGCCTACCGCGCACGATTGACCGAAGTGGACATTCGCCGCCTGATCAAGGCGACGGACGAGGACGAACGCGCCGAGGCGGCGCACAAGATGTGCCGCAGCATGGACGCCGCTCAGTTGGACGACGCCGACCGCGAGGCCGCGCAAAAGATCATCCGCCTGATGGCCCAGGATCAGGCCGAGATGGTGCGCCGGGCCATGGCGATCACACTGAAGGCCTCGGACCTGATCCCCAACGATGTGGCGCGCAAGCTGGCGGCGGACTTGGACAGCATCGCCCTGCCGATCATCGCCGCCAGCCCGGCGTTCAGCGATGACGATCTGATCGAAATCATCCGCGCCGGCTCGCCAGTGCGTCAGACGGCGGTCGCGGGCCGCCAGCGTGTGTCGCGCGATGTGGCGACCGTCCTGGCCAATGAAGGCTGCGAGCAGTCGGTGCGGACACTGGCCGCAAACGACAACGCAGATATCAGCGAAGCCGCCCTGGGCGTGGTCGTTGATCGCTTTTCAGCCTCGCCGGAGGTGGTGACGGCCGTCGCCTATCGTCAGGTTCTGCCTTTGTCGGTGACGGAAAGGCTGATCGAACTGGCCAGCGACACGGTGCGCGAGCATCTGGTCACACGCCATGCGGTCGCGCCTGAAACGGCCATTCGTCTGGCTCAGTTTGCGCGAGAGCGGGCGACGATCGATCTGATTGATCAGGCGGCGGCCAGCGCCGACCTGCCTGGGTTTGTCGCCCAACTGAATAATCGTAAGGCCCTGACGGCGTCGCTGCTGTTGCGCGGCCTGGCGCGCGGGCAGATGGCCTTGTTCGAGCATGGACTGGCTGAGTTGGCGCATACGCCGCATCAGCGGGCCTGGCTGATGGTGCACGACGCCGGGCCGCTGGGTCTCAAGGCCATCTATGATCGCGCGGGTCTTCCGCCGCGCCTGTTCCAGGCCTTCCGGGCGGGTGTCGATACATGGCGCGCGCTGGCGGCGGAGGGGGCGGACACCTCTGGCGCGCCGTTCCGCCAGAAGATGCTGGAGCGGTTCGTCAGCCAGCGCCCCAATGTGATGCGCGACGATCTGGCCTATCTGATGGAGCGGCTGGATCAGTCGCCCCTTCGCGCGGGACAGGGTGTCGCCGCCAACGCGGCCTGACGACAGTCTTCGAAACGAAAAAGGCCCGCCGGATCGGCGGGTCTTTTGCCTGTTAAGGGGGCTGTCGTCAGCCTGCGCGGTGCTGGGCCGCCTTGGCTTCAAGCGTTTCGGCCAGAATCCGTCCGGTGGGATTCTCGTCGGTCTTGATCTGGTCCCGGACAATGGCGCGCAGCGCGTCGATATGGGCGTCCAGAATAGCAACCGGGGCTGTCATGCGCCGAGCCGGATCGTCCAGCATCCGGCAAAGAGAACCGGCGATGCGGGTGACCAGCGGGTATTCGTAGGTCGTGCCCAGCCCCTTCAGATCGTGCGCGCG
Organism: uncultured Brevundimonas sp.; assembly: GCA_963522565.1. Classification (GTDB taxonomy): domain Bacteria; phylum Pseudomonadota; class Alphaproteobacteria; order Caulobacterales; family Caulobacteraceae; genus Brevundimonas. The sequence goes on from CAUQZC010000018.1 coordinate 14,150, forward strand.
GAAATACAGGGCCTCGGCTGTTTCGGGCGTGTATCCCTTTTCGCGGATGTCAGCCTGGGCCTTGTCCAGCTTGGCGATTTCGTCGTTCAGCCATTGGCCGAACTGGGCCGACATGGCTTTCAGCGCCTCTTCCGCCTTGGCGATGGCGTCTGCGTTGATGTTGAATCCGCCGCCGATCTTCATGCGAAGCGTGTTGGGCGGACGGCTGATATGCGCCGGGTCACTCATGGCGGTCTCCAAAGACGATCGCCAAAAAGCTTAAGCGCTCGCCCTTAAGAAGCGGTGACCGATCAGTTCGTGAACTGCTCGGCCATGACGCGCTCCTCGAACGAACGTCCGGCATCGAACAACATGGTCAGGCTGACGTCGCGACGTTCGCGCACCTCGACGGCGGCGACGCGGCGGACTTCGAAGTTGTCAGCAGTGGCGGAGACGGGGCGTTTGCCGGGTTCCAGCACGTCGAACCGCACCTTTGCGCCGTGTGACAGCAGGGCGCCCCGCCAGCGGCGCGGGCGGAAGGCGCTGATCGGGGTCATCGCCAGGACGCGGGCGTCCAGTGGGATGATCGGCCCATGCGCCGACAGATTATAGGCGGTCGACCCGGCAGGCGTGGCGACCATGCAGCCGTCGCAGGACAGCTCTTCCAGACGCACTCTTCCATCGACAGATATCTTCAGCTTGGCGCTTTGGCGGGTCTGGCGCAGCAAGGACACCTCGTTGATCGCAAGCCCTGTCTGAACCTCGCCGCTTTCCGTCCAGGCGTCCATCTGCAGCGGATGAATGACCGTGCGCTCGGCCGCGCCGATCCGCTCAAGAAGACTGTCTTCCTCATAGTCGTTCATCAGAAAGCCGACCGAGCCACGGTTCATGCCATAGACGGGCGTGCGGCGTTTCAGGTTGGCGTGAAGCGTTTCCAGCATCTGGCCGTCGCCGCCGATGGCGACGATCACGTCCGCCTCGGATTCGGACACGCCGCCGTAACGTGCAATCAGGGTTCGCCGCGACGCCTGGGCTTCCGGGCGGTCGCTGGCGATGAAGGCCAGGGCAGGGGGCGATTCAAGCTTGGTCACCGGCGGACGTGAACCGAGGCGGCCGCCTAAGTCAAACGTTTGAAGGCGTTTGCATCATTTGGCGAAAGGCGCGCGCGGCGGCCTGGGGATGCATCGCCTCGGCGTTCCACCGCGCTTCAGCAGGCAAGCCGCCGCTCAGTTTGCGCACCTCGGTCAACAGGGATGTAAAGACGGCTCGATCCACGCCCACGGCGATGCAGGCCAGATACAGAGCCTGGGCGGTTGGTGCGTGAACGGCGGCGCGCACCGTTGCTACGGGGAAATCGCCAAGAGCGGCCAAGGCTTCTTCAAACAGGTGAAGACGTTCCTCGCGCAGGGCGCGAACCAGAAGGCCTGGACGAAGCTGGCCAGAGGTTTTCAGCTTCTCGACCAGACGTCGCTCCATCTCGGGCCGGTCGTCCTGATCGGTTCGGCGGTCCGGGGGCGGCATGGCGCGCCAGCCTGCGGCGCCGCCCGTGCGTGATGCGTCGTCGGCGGCTTGCTGAATGGTCGTATTCAGCAAGGTGTCGTCGATTCTGAACCGCTCGCCGATGGACTGGCGCAGCGCCTGACCAACCCATTGATAGAGTTGCTGGGCCTGGGCTTCGCTGAGGCGGGGATGACGTGACAGCGGCGCGCGCAGGCCTGCGATGCGACGTGACTGGTCCACCAGACGCCCCATCGACGCCTCTTTGATCAAGGCCGTGCGGTTGGAGGCCAGGGCGGTCATGGTGACCGCGTCGCCACGATCAATAATGGCGTCCGCGACTGCGCCGGACAGATAGGGGCGGCGGGCGACGGCGATCTGATGTTCCAGCGTCGCCTCGATCAGAACCCGGATCAGGTCGCCATCCTGCAGCAGGGGGCTGGCGGCGATGACGGGACCCGCGATCTCAATCTCGTCCAGCGCCAGCATGTTGATCAGGGCGGGCGGCGCCCAGTCGACCTGAGACAGGCGTTGGGACAGAATTTTCCGCACATCCCGTTCTGCCTGCCGGGCCAGGGTCAAGAAGATTTCGCTGAGCACGGGGGTGACGCCGTTCTCGGGGGGCGCGACCTCGCACAGTGCGACGATGGACAGAAGAAGCTGTTGACGATCATCGATGTCGCGGCTGCGCGCCAGCGCGACGAGTGCGCGCCCCTCCTGTTCGGAAACAGCCTTTTGGGGCGTTCTCATTTGAACGACAGCAGGCACGATGCATCCCCCGACGGGCGTTGACGGCTGCAACGCTACGGCAGGGGTCATGAAGGGCGGGTTAACTACGCCTGCCGACGCGCGCGTGACGCAAGGTCAGCCTTGGTCTGCGTGCTTGACGCCGCCCCAAAGCCGGAGGACGCTGGCCAAAAGCCCGACAGAGGCTAGACCAATGACGAGAGGAAGCCATGGCTGACGGAAGCGCCGCATCATTGAAAACCCGTGTGTCGGAAGCTGAATGGCAGACGCGCGTGGAGTTGGCCGCCCTGTATCGCCTGGTGGCGTTGAATGGGTGGGACGACATGATCTTCACCCACATATCGGCGCGCGTGCCGGGTCCGGAACATCATTTCCTGATCAATCCCTACGGTTTCTATTTCGACGAGATAACAGCCTCGTCGCTGGTGAAGGTCGATCTGGAAGGGAACATCGTTCAGGACACGACGAACTTCATCAATCCGGCGGGCTTCACCATCCACTCGGCGGTCCATGCGGCGCGTGAGGACGCCAAGTTTGTCATCCACCTGCACACTGTGAACGGCGTGGGCGTTGCGGCGCAGCAGCATGGTTTGCTGCCGATCAGTCAGAACGCGTGTTTACTGCAGCATCAGGTTGCGTATCATGGTTACGAGGGGTTGGCCCTGAACCATGACGAACGCGAACGTCTGGTCGCCGACCTGGGGGACAAATCGCTGATGCTGCTGCGTAATCACGGCACCTTGGCGGTCGGGGAAACGGCGGCTCAGGCATGGATCGGCATCTTCTTCCTGGAGAGAGCCTGCGCGCAGCAGGTCGCGGCGCTGTCCGGCGGGCGCGAGCATGTGCTGATGGCCCCGGATGCAGCCCAGAGCGAAACCAAGGAGCAGGGGCGGGGGATCGGCTTCGTCTCCAGCCTGGCCTGGCCGGGGGCGCTTCGCCAACTGGATCGCAGGTCGCCTGGTTACGACGTCTGACGACGGCAGGGGCCGGGGCGTGCGCTCTTGTCCTGATTCCTTCTGTCGCCGCCGCCGGCGCCTGGACCCAGCCCAAGGGACGGGGGCAGGTGATCGTGAAATACGAGGACATGCGCGCCGATGAAGGGTTTGATCCGTCCGGCGATACGCTGCCCCTGCCTGCGCGACGCCGGGACGCGGCGATGGGGCTGTTTGCAGAATACGGTCTGACAGATCGTCTGACGCTGCAGTTGAAAGCGGAGTGGCAGAGCGGCGACGACGCATTTGTCGACTATGAGGGGCGCGGGCCGGTCGAACTCGGGCTGACGTGGAAGGCTTGGCGCGACGATCACAATGCGGTCAGCGTCTATGTCGGATACGCCGAAGCGGGAGAGGGGCGTAATGCCGGTTACGCCGCGCCGGGTGTTGGCGGTGACGATTGGGAAATGCGCGCCTCGGCCGGCCGGTCGCTGACAGCGATGGATCGGCTGGGCTTGGACAGCGCTTTTGTGGAGGTCCAGGCGGCCAGACGACTGCGCAGCGGCCTGCCTGATGAAACACGTGCGGATTTCACGATGGGCGCACGGTTCGGCGATCACTGGATGGTGTTGGGACAGGCGTTTGGCGGGGCGGCGGACGGCGGCGCGCGCTGGGCGTCCGTGGAGGGGGCGCTGGTGCGTGACCTGGGCGAATGGAGCCTTCAGGCAGGGTGGCGCGAAACCTTGGCGGGTCGCGAGACGCCTGTTGCGCGAGGTTTCACGCTGGCGATCTGGCGGCGATTTTGAGATGACGAAACCAGCGACGGAATTGTCTTCGACCAGCGTTAGACTCGCTACGTTCGGCGGTTCATTACAAACACTTGATGTTGCGCCTGGTCCTTAAGTCGCTAAGCGTGCGCGGCTTCACAATGTGAGAGACACCGCGTGTTCAAACGGCATTTTTTCCTGATCGCTGCTGGCATGCTGTTGGCGCTCATGGTCGTTGCGGCGGTTCTGAAAATCGTCTTTTCCGATGAGGGGCCGCAAGCCGGACCTGGCGCGGGGCGCGGCGGGGGCCGTGGGCAGCAGGTGTCCGAGGTCGTGGTCGATGCGCGCCAGTTTTCAGACCAGATACGGGTGTTGGGCGTGGCGCGCGGCGTGAAGTCCGTCAACATCACCTCGCCAACGACCCAGCTGATCACGCGCGTCATGTTTGTCGATGGACAGCGTGTGTCGGCCGGTGCGCCGCTGGTTGAACTTCAGGCGCGAGAGGAAGAGGCCACAGTCATTGAGGCGCAGGCGCGCGTCGCCCAGGCGCAGCGGGAGTATGACCGTTACAAGAACCTGACCGACCGGGGCGTGGCCCCGCGCATCCTGCTGGAACAGGCCGAGACGGCGCTGGCGACGACACAGGCGTCGCTTCAGGCGGCCCAGGCGCGTCGCGGCGATCGTGTGATCCGGGCCCCCTTCGCCGGGACATTGGGCCTCAGTTCCGTGACGCCGGGCACCTTGATCAATCCGGGCGCCGTCATCGCGACCCTGGACGACACCTCCAGCATCCGCGTCGATTTCCCTCTGCCTGAGCGTTATCTCGGCCGTCTTCAGGCGGGGACGCCGATCACTGCGACGGCGGACGCCTATGGCGAAGAGCCATTCCAGGGACGGATCGAGCTGATCGACACGCGGGTCAATGAAACGACGCGGGCCGCAACGGCGCGGGCCGTCTTCTCAAATCCGGGTGGACGCATTCGTCCGGGCATGATGATGCGGGTCGCCGTTCAGCAAGGACAGCGCCAGGCCGTGTCGGCGCCCGAGGCCGCCATTCAATACGAAGGCGCAGGGGCCTTTGTTTACCGCATCGCCGCCGGTCAGAACGGCTCGACGGCCCAGCGCGTCGAGATCACCACCGGCGCGGTCGAGAACGGATATGTCGAGATTCTGTCGGGTGTCGAGGCGGGGGAGCATCTGGTCGGGTCCGGCCTGAACCGCATCCAGCCGGGCGCGCCGATCAGTGTTGCAGGCGCGCGGGGTCCCCGCAAATGATGCTGTCCGATGTATCGGTGCGGCGTCCGGTCTTCGCGGCGGTCGCGGCCATCGTGCTGTGCGTCATCGGCGCCGCCGCCTTCTTCTTCCTGCCGGTGCGGGAGTTGCCGGACGTCGATCCGCCCATCGTCTCGGTCAACACCTCCTATGCCGGCGCCTCGGCCGAGGTGATCGAAAGCCGGATCACCGAACCCATCGAGCAGCAGGTGTCGGGCATTCAGGGGATCGAGCGGATCACCTCCGTCAGCCGCGACGGCCGGTCCAGCGTGAACATCGAGTTCTCCTTGGACCGCAAGATCGATGACGCCGCCAACGACGTGCGCGACCGTGTCAGCCGCGTGGTGGGCCGTCTGCCGGATCAGGCCGACCCGCCGGAAGTCGCCAAGGCGGATTCCGACAGCCAGCCGATCATCATCGTCTTCCTGCGCTCGACCAGCATGAACCGTCTGCAACTGACGGATTACGCCGACCGCTATCTGGTGGACCGTCTCGCCACCGTGCCCGGCGTGGCGACCGTGAATATCAATGGCGAGCAGCGTTATGCGATGCGTATCTGGCTGGACGCCACGGCGATGGCGGCGCGCGGCCTGACGGTCAGCGATGTCGAAACCGCATTGTCGAGCCAGAACGTCGAACTGCCTGCCGGTTCGCTGGAATCGACCGACAAGGACTATACTGTCCGCGTCGCACGCACCTATGCGCGGCCCGAGGATTTCCGTCAGTTGCCCATCGGCACGCGGGGCGCTGCCTCTACGTCCAACGCCGTGGCGACTGGATCGGGCAGCGGCTCGTCCGCCATCATCCAGGGACAGCCGACCTATGTGACGCGCCTGGGCGACATCGCCCGCGTCGAAGAGGCGCCTGCCGAAGCTCGGCGTATGTTCCGCGGCAACGGCATGGACCAGATCGGTCTGTCCGTGACCCGGCAGGCTCAGTCGAACGACCTGGCGATCTCTGATGGCGTCAGGAAGATGATCGACGAAATCCGGCCGACCCTGCCGCCTGGCGTGACCATCGAGATCGGGTCGGACAACTCGGTCTTCACGGCCCACGCAATCGACGAGGTCTGGATCACCATCGGCATTTCGATGGCGCTGGTGGCCCTGGTCAACTTCATCTTCCTGGGCAGTCTGCGCGCCGCCCTGATCCCGTCCATCGTGGCGCCGATCTGTTTGTTGGCGACCTTCATCGTACTGGCGCCGTTGGGCTTTTCGCTGAACCTGCTGACGCTGCTGGCTCTGGTTCTGGCCATTGGTCTGGTGGTCGATGACGCCATTGTGGTGGTCGAGAACATCCAGCGACGACTGGACCACGGCGAGCCGCCGCTGGTCGCCGCCGAACGTGGCGCACGTCAGGTCTTCTTCGCCGTTGTCGCGACGACCGTGGTGTTGTTGTCGGTGTTCGCGCCCCTGCTGTTCCTGCCGGGCTATGTCGGGCGGCTGTTTGTCGAACTGGCCGCCGCCATCGCCGCCGCTGTCGCATTCTCGGCCTTCCTGGCGCTGAGCCTGTCGCCGATGCTGGCCTCCAAGATACTGAAGCCTGCCCAGACCGGGGGTTGGGTCGCGCGCCGCGTGGATTGGGGGATGGACCGTTTGAAGACCTCCTATGCCCGTTCGTTGAACATGCTGCTGGGGCGTCGCATCGCCGTCGTGGGCGTCGGCGCCCTGATCGTGCTGGTGGCGGCGGGAGCCTTGGGCATCTTCATGGTCCTGCCCAACGAACTGGTGCCGAACGAGGATCGCGGCCGGGTGACCGTGCGCGTCGCGGGGCCAGAGGGCGCGGGCTTCGACTACACCCGCAAGATCATGCTGGGGCTGGAGCCGCTGCTGGCGGAATACCGCGACAACGGCGAGGCGGACTCTTTCCTGATTTCGGCGCCCGGTTTCGGCGCCGGCGGCTTCAACTCAGGCAATGCGGTGCTGAACCTGGCGGACTGGTCCAAGCGCGACCGCAGCGCCGCAGACATCGCCCAGGAGCTGAACGGCAAGCTGCGCAGCCAGACGGGCGCGCAGGTCAACGCGTCGACGCCCGGCGCATTCCAGCGCGGCGGCGGCAACTCGAACTCCATCGAACTGGTCGCCACCGGGACGGACTATCAGCAGATCTTCAACTGGCTGCAGCCCATGCTTGCGGCGGCGCAGGCCAATCCAGGCTTTTCGCGGCCGCGCCTGAACTATGAGCCGAACTCGCCGCGTCTGCTGGTCGACGTCGATCCGCAGAAGGCGGCGGCGCTGGGCGTTTCGTCCCAGTCGATCGGGCGGGCGCTGGAGACCATGTTCGGGTCACGCCGGGCCACGACCTATATCAAGGGCGGGCAGGAGTATGACGTCATCCTGCAGACCGACCGTGACAACCGCCGCGAGGTCTCGGACCTTGAGGCCCTGTATGTGGCGACTGGCGGTGGGCAACTGGTGCCCCTGTCGGCGGTGGTGACGACCAAGACGACCGGCGACACGCCGGACCGGCGGCGCCTGGACCGCCAACGGTCGATCTCGCTTCAGGCCGACCTGAACCCCGGCACCACGATCGACGACGCCATTCAGTTCCTGCAGGCCGAGGCGGCCAAACAGGCTCAGGGCGGGGTCACGGTTCAGTGGGGCGGCGCAGCGCGTGATCAGCAGCAGGCGGGCGGCGCGGTGGTCGCGGCCTTTGGTCTGGCGCTGCTGCTGGTCTTCCTGGTGCTGGCGGCCCAGTTCGAAAGCTGGATCACGCCGGCGGTCATCATGCTGACGGTGCCGCTGGCGGCGGCCGGCGGTCTGTTCGGCCTGTTGATGGCGGGGTCCAGCCTGAACATCTACAGCCAGATCGGCCTGATCATCCTGATCGGGGTGGCGGCCAAGAACGGCATCCTGATCGTCGAGTTCGCCAATCAGCTGCGCGACCAGGGCCGGTCGATCCGAGAGGCGATCATCGAGTCGTCCAGCCTGCGTCTGCGTCCGATCATCATGACCTCCATCGCCACCGCCTTCGGCGCCCTGCCGCTGGTGCTGTGGCAGGGGGCGGGCGCGGGCAGCCGCCAGACCATCGGCGTGGTCATCTTCACCGGCGCCATGTTCGCGACGGTGCTGACCCTGTTCGTCGTGCCTGTGATCTATGGCGTGCTGGCGCGCTTCACCAAGTCGCCCGAATGGACGGCCCGCAAGATCGAGGAATGGGAAGCCCAGGAAATGGCGAGCGGCGGCGAGAAGCCTGTTCCGGTGGAATAGGCGGCCGGTCTCAGGAAGCGGGCGGGGGTGCAGGTTCCGCCTGATAGCCTGTCTCCACCTTCAGGAAGGCGATGACATCGCGCCGGTCGGTGGCGTCAGGCAGGCCAGGGAAGGTCATCTTGTTGCCGGGCAGGAAGGTGCGCGGGTTCTGGAGCCAGTGGTCCAGCTTTTCCGCATCCCAGGTGAATTCCGCCGTCCGCATGGCGTTGGAATAGCTGTAGCGAGGACGGTCGCCCGCCTTGCGGCCAAAGACGCCGTACAGGTTCGGCCCCGCCATGTCCGGTCCGCCTTCGCCGATGGTGTGGCACGAGCGGCAGCGGGCGAAGGCGCGTCGGCCATTCTCCAGGTCGCCCTGATTATAGGGCGCGGGCAGGGAGGCCAGCAGCGTCGCCTTTTCCGCGTCCGACAGCACGTGGGCTGGTTTCGACGGGGCGGCGGGCGCGGACGTGTCGGCTCCCCCATCGCCACAGGCGGCGAGCATCAGGATCGGGGCGGCGGCAAGCGGGGCGAAGCGGTTCATGGCGGTTCCTGTTTGGCTCCCCTGATACCGCAATCGTCCAAGGGGGCAATTGGGCAAGCTGTCATGCTGGCGCGGCGCACGCGCGGCTGATAATCAGTGTCACTGAATATTGGGCCGCCGGATGCGCCGCCCGTCCGTGCGAGCGTAGATTTGACCGACACCATAAAGCTGAGTCAGGCCCGGCGCGGCGATCGCGGAGTGATCGTCCAGGTCGGCGCCCATTGTCATCACCAGGATGAGGCGGTCGAGCTGGAGCGCCGTCTGCTGGAGCTGGGTTTTGTCGAAGGCGCGCATGTCGAACTGCTGCACGAAGGCCTGTTCGGACGCGATCCCATCGCCCTGAAGGTGGACGACATGCGGGTGGCCCTGCGCCGCCACGAGGCCGAAAGCCTGATCATCCAGCTGGACGCCGCCTGATGGATGTCGCGCTGAAAACCGCCCGCGTCGCTCTGGTGGGCAATCCCAACAGCGGCAAGACCGCGCTGTTCAACGCCCTGACCGGCGCGCACCAGAAGGTCGCCAACTACGCCGGGGTCACGGTGGAGCGGAAGGAGGGGCTGATCCGGGCCACATCCGGCCGCACGATGTCAGTTCTGGACCTGCCGGGCACCTATTCCCTGCGGGCCCGCAGCCCGGATGAGGAGGTTACGCGCGACGCCGTGCTGGGCCGCCTGGCGGGCGAGACGCCGCCGGACGTGGTGGTCTGCGTCGCCGACGCCACCAATCTGCGCCTGGTGCTTCGGCTGATTCTGGAGCTGAAGGCCGTCGGACGGCCGATGGTGCTGGCGCTGAACATGTTCGACATCGCCCAGCGTCAGGGCTTGCGGATCGACCTTGAGAAGCTGGGCGCCGAATTGGGCGTGCCGATCATCACCACGGTGGCCACCCGCAGACGCGGGATCGACGATCTGATCGCCGCGGTCGAGGTCCAGGCCGACGCCGCCGCCGCCCAGTCGGAGAACCGATGGCATACGCCCGACGCCGCCGAGCTGCGCAGCGCGGCGCGCGAGGCCGAGCGGATCATGAAGGCCTGCGTGCGGCCGCCCGAGCGGCCCGACACACTGACGGGGCGGATCGATTCCGTCCTGCTGCATCCTGTCGGCGGTCTGGTGATCCTGATGGCGCTGCTGTTCGTAATGTTCCAGGCCGTGTTCAGCTGGGCCGCGCCTCTGATGGACGGGATCGAGGCGGGCATCGGCTGGATCGGCCAGATGGTGGCGACCCTCCTGCCCGACGGCCTGCTGCAGAGCCTGATCGTGGACGGGGTGATCTCCGGCGTCGGCAGCGTGCTGGTCTTCCTGCCGCAGATCCTGATCCTGTTCCTGTTCATCATCGCCCTGGAAGACTTCGGCTATATGGCCCGTGCGGCTTTCCTGATGGACAGGATCATGGGCGGGGCGGGGCTGCACGGCCGGGCCTTCATTCCCCTGTTGTCCAGCTTCGCCTGCGCCATTCCGGGCGTGATGGCGGCGCGGGTGATCGATTCCAAGCGCGACCGCCTGACCACCATACTGGTCGCGCCGCTGATGACCTGTTCGGCGCGCATCCCGGTCTATACGCTGATCATCGCCGCCTTTATTCCGAACGAGCGGGTGTGGGGCTTCGCCAATCTGCAGGGGCTGGTGATGTTCGGCCTCTACGCCGCCGGCATTCTGTCCGCGCTGGCCGTGTCGCTGGTGATCCGCAAGGTGTTCTGGCGCGGCGCGGTGGAGCCCTTCATGATGGAGCTGCCGACCTATAAGGTACCCGATCTGAAGAGCGTCGGCTTCAACCTGTGGCTCCGGGCCAAGATATTCCTGAACCGGGCGGGGCGGATCATCCTGCCGGCCGTGGTCATCCTGTGGGTTCTGGCGACCTTCCCTTATCCGCCCGAGAACGCGACGCTGCCAGCCATCGACTATTCGTTCGCGGGCATGTTGGGCCGGGCGCTGGAGCCGATCTTCGCGCCCATCGGCTTCAACTGGCAGATGGTCATAGCCCTGATCCCCGGCATGGCGGCGCGCGAGGTGGCAGTGGCGGCGCTGGGCACCACCTACGCCATCGCGGATGCGGAAAATGCGACGGGTCTGTTGGCCTCGACCCTGGCGCAGCACTGGTCGCTGGCGACGGCGCTGTCCTTCCTGGCCTGGTACATTTTCGCGCCGCAGTGCGTGGCGACGCTGGGCGTGGTGCGCCGTGAGACGAACTCGTTGAAATGGACCTGGATCATGATCGCCTACATGTTCGGTCTGGCCTATCTGGCCTCGCTCGTGACCTATCATGTCGCCGTGGCGATGGGTGGCGGCTGAGGCCCTGCGCGCCCGTGTGATCAGCGGCCCGTCGTCAGCTTGACGATGATGATGGCCGCCGTGTCCAGAATGGCCTCTGGCGTGTCGGCGCGGCGCAACAGGTCAAAACTGGCTGCTGTCGATTCCGCGATGGACGCGATCTGGTACGAGGCCAGACGGGGGCTGTAATCCTTAGGGTGCAGACCGCTGGCGTGGGCCTGGGCGACGCGGCGTTCGATGGCCAGGTGCAGACGACGCAGGCGGCGGACCCGGCTTTCGACAAAGGCGGCGTCGCCATTGTCGGCCAGCATATGCTCGACCCTCAGAACCTGCCCGTGGGTGCGCCAGATCTGCATGATGTCGAGAATGAAGGCGCGACCGATGGCGAAGGCCCGGTCGCCCGGCCAGTCGGCCTGGAAATGGCCCGACAGTCCCTGGAAGTCTTCGGCGGCCGCCTCGCACAGCGCCAGCACCGGCTCTTCGACGGTCTTGAAATAGGTGTAGAAGTTCGACGGCGAGACGCCCGCGCGTGACGCCAGATCGGCGACACGGATTTCACCGTAATGGCGCTCATTCAGAAGCTGGCGGGTCGCGTCGAGGATCGCCTGACGCGTGCGTCCGCCGCGTGCGCCGATCTTGTGTCCCAGCTTGTTCGTGTTTTCGGCCATGTCCCCAGATGGTCGAGCAGTGATGGCGCGGACGCTGGCTTAGCGAGGCGCCGGAAATCCGGCTGCGCCTAAGTGTTTGCTTTCATCCAATCAGCCGGAACCGTCAATCCCTACAAATGTCGTGCAGGCTTCAGGATTTGAACAGATGGACCAGATCGGGGCGCACCCGAACCGTCTGGCCCACGCTCAGTCCTGACAGCGGGTCGTGGGCAGAACGTTCCAGATCCAGCGCCTGCCCCTCGATCTCGATGCCGATCCGGGTGCGGGGGCCGCGTGGGCTGAGGGTCACGACGCGGGCCGCTATGCCTTGTTCGCTGAGGATCAGATCTTCGCCGCGCACGGCCAGAATGACCTCGCCGGTCGGGGCGTTCTGGGGCGCATCCGTGGTCCAGCCGTCAACGGTCAGGAAACCGTCGCTCACCCTGGCAGGCAGGTGGACGGCGCCGCCGAGGAAGTCGTGGACGAAGGCGGATGAGGGGTGCTGGTACAGGTCCAGCGGCGTGTCGACCTGTTCGATATGGCCATCCTTCAGAATGGCCACGCGGTCGGCCAGATCCAGGGCTTCTTCCTGATCGTGGGTGACGAAGACGGTGGTGACGCCGGTTTCGTCATGGATGTGACGCAGCCAGCGGCGCAGTTCGCGCCGCACCTTGGCGTCGAGCGCGCCGAAGGGTTCATCCAGCAACAGCAGGCGAGGCTGGATGGCCAAGGCGCGGGCCAGGGCGACGCGCTGGCGCTGCCCCCCTGACAACTGCGCCGGATAGCGTTTGCCCAGGTCCTCCAGCTGAACCAGCCGCAGCAATTCAGCGACCCGTTCCTTGATGGCGGACTTCGACGGGCGATCCTTGGCGGGGCGAACCTTCAGGCCGAAGGCGATGTTGTCGGCAACCGTCATATGCCGGAACAGGGCGTAATGCTGGAAGACCAGCCCCACCCGACGCTCGCGCGGAGTTTGGGACAGAAAATCCGCGCCGTCGAAGGTCACCGACCCGGCGTCCGGCTGTTCCAGGCCGGCCATGATGCGCAAAAGCGTGGTCTTGCCGGAGCCGGACGGGCCGAGCAGGGCCAGGAACTCGCCGTCGCCAACCTGCAGATCGACATCTTGCAGGGCGGTGAAACCGCGATAGGTCTTCGTCAGGTTCTTGATCGTCAGGGGCATTCAGTGGCGCCTCGTGGCGGCGAGTTCGTCGGCGAAGCGCCATTCCAGCAGGCTTTTGATCAGCAGGGTGATCAGGGCCAGGCCCGCCAGCACCGTGGCGGTCGCAAAGGCGCCGACGAAGTCATATTCGTTGTAGAGAATCTCGACGTGCAGGGGCAGGGTGTTGGTCAGGCCCCGGATATGGCCGGATACGACGGACACGGCTCCGAACTCGCCCATTGCGCGGGCGTTGCACAACAGCACCCCGTACAGCAGCGCCCATCGCACGTTCGGCAGGGTGATCTTGGAGAAGATGGCCCACGGTCCGGCGCCCAGAGTCACGGCCGCCAGTTCCTCGTCCGCGCCCTGTTGCTGCATCAGCGGGATCAACTCGCGGGCGACGAAGGGCAGGGTGACCAGGATGGTGGCCAGCACCAGACCTGTCACGGTGAAGATGATCCGTATGCCCAGCGCATCCAGCAGAGGTGCGAACCAGCCGGCCGAGCCGAACAACAAGACCCAAACCAGACCGGATATGACCGGCGAGATCGAGAAAGGCAGGTCGATCAGGGTGGTCAGCAGCGCCTTGCCGCGAAACTCATAGCGGGTGACGCACCAGGCGGCGGCGAGGCCGAACAGGGCGTTCAACGGCACCGATATGGCCGCGACCAGCAGGGTCAGGCGCACGGCGGCCCAGGCGTCGGGTTCGTCGAACGCCTTCAGAAAGCCCTCGACGCCTTTGCGGAAGGCTTCGGCGAAGACCATGCCCAGCGGGAGCAGCACGATCACCGCCAACCACAACCGGGCGGCGCCGATGATGAAGGGCGCCGCGCCGCGCACCGGCGATCTGCGCACGGCGCTCATTTGCGGCCCCGGCGCAGCAGCAGGCCCTGAAGGCCATTCATGACCAGCAGGATGAGGAAGGACAGGCCCAGCATGGCCAGACCCACGGCGGCGGCCCCCGCATAATTGAACTGCTCCAGTTGGATCACGATCAGCAGGGGCGCGATCTCGGACTTCAGCGGCATGTTTCCGGCGATGAAGATGACCGATCCATATTCACCGACCGCCCGAGCGAAGGCCAGGCCCGCGCCCGAGATCAGGGCAGGCAGGACGGCAGGCAGGATGACCATACGCGCTCGCTGGAAAGGGGTCGCGCCCAGTGTCTCGGCGGCTTCCTCGACCTCATGATCGACGTCCTCCAGCACCGGCTGGACCGAGCGGACCACGAAAGGCAGGCCAACGAACACCAGGGCCAGCAGGATGCCTACAGGCGTATAGGCGATGCGGATGCCCACGTCGTTGAACCACGACCCGATAGGGCCGTTGGGCGCATAGATGGCGGTAAGCGCAATCCCCGCGACGGCGGTCGGCAGGGCGAAGGGCAGGTCGACCAGGGCGTCGATGATCCGCTTGCATGGAAAATCATAGCGCACCAGCGTCCAGGCCAGCAGCAGGCCCATGACAGCGTTGATCAGGGCGGCGGCGGCTGCGCTGTAGAAGCTGAGCTTAAGGGCGGCCAGGGCGCGAGGCGTAGTGATCTGCTGCCAGAAGCCGTCGAAACCCAGTTCCCACGGCCGCAGGATCAGGGCCGCCAGAGGGATCAGCACGAACAGGGACAGATAGAGGACGACAAACCCGAAGGTCAGACCGAAGCCGGGCAGGACGCTGGGTTCCTTCCAGCGCCATCGTCGGGGCAGTGGAATGGATGTCACGCGCCGCCGCTCGGCTGATAGATGCGGTCAAAGACGCCGCCGTCGGCGAAGTGCTTTTTCTGGGTCTCGGTCCAGCCGCCGAAGTCGGCGATGGTGGCCAGCTCCAGTTGCGGGAAGTTGGCGGCGAACCGCTGGGCCACGGACTGATTGCGCGGACGATAATAGTTCTGGGCGATCAGAACCTGCGACGGTTCTTCATAGAGGTATCGCAGATAGGCCTCGGCGACGGCGCGCGTCCCCTTGCGATCCACCACCTTGTCGATGACGGCGACCGGCGGCTCGGCCAGAATGGAGAAGGGCGGCACGACGATGTCCACCTTGTCCGCGCCGAGTTCCGTGACCGCCAGATGGGCCTCGTTCTCCCAGGCCAGCAGCACATCGCCGATGCCGCGCTGGACGAAGGTGGTGGTGGAGCCGCGCGCGCCGGTGTCCAGAACGGGCACATGGCGGAAAAGCTCGCGCAGATAGGCGGTGGCCGTCGCCTCGGTCGCGCCCGGACGGCGGATCGCGTCCGCCCAGGCCGCCAGATAGTTCCAGCGGGCCCCGCCTGACGTTTTCGGGTTCGGAGTGATGACCTGGATGCCCGCACGCACCAGATCCGGCCAGTCCTTGATGTTCTTCGGGTTTCCCTTCCGGACGAGAAACACGATGGTCGAGGTGTAGGGGCAGGCGTTGTCTGGCAGGCTGGCTTCCCAGTCCTTATGCGTCAGGCCACGCTCTGCAATGACGTCGATATCGGCGGCCAGGGCCAGGGTGACGACATCGGCCTGTAGCCCGTCTATGACCGCGCGCGCCTGTTTGCCCGATCCGCCGTGTGATTGTTCGACATTGACCCCGGGCTGTCCGGTCTCGCGCCAATGCGAATCGAACAACTGGTTGTAGGCGCGATACAGCTCGCGCGTCGGATCATACGAGACGTTCAGCAAAGATGACCCGCCCGCGCCGCCGCCCGAACGAGGCGAGCAGGCGGCCAGTGTCAGCGCGCCTGTGCCCAGCAGCAATCCGCGGCGATGAAACATGATTGTCCTCCCTGCCCAAGGCCGTGAAGTGACCGGATAAATCCCCATCTGCCAAGTGGGTGATGAGGCATGATTTCTGAAACGTGATCCTAGCTTAACTCATGACATCACGCGCCGTTGCGAAGCCTTAGTAACGCAAGACGTGTGGAATTGACGCGGTGGGGAAGGCGGCGCCGACCACCGCAGCCCATTGCCGCGACCCGTTAGGACGACAACAGCTGCATCTGCGAGAAGCACACGGCGCCTGACGCCCTGTAATAGGCAGGCTGGACTTTGGGGTCGCCGGATTCGCGGAGCATTTACGACCTTGGTGGCAAGGCGTCGTCCCCATCCTCCGAGTCTGATCGCATCCCTATGGAGGCCTGGGTGGCGAGCGACGCCCTTGCAGCGGGAGCTCTGTTGCGCGCCGGGGCCGTGGCGTGCTGGGCACGCTGGCGTCCTTCGCCGTGGAGCCGGGGCGGCCTGCGCTTAACTGAGACGCCGGTGCGTCGCCCGCCTAAAGGGCCATCTCGGCGTCCAGTCCCTGAAACAAACAGGGCCCCGGCGTCTGCGCCGGGGCCTTGGTGTCAGCGCGCGTAGCGGTTTTTCACGGGATCGTAACTGTCCCACACCTTGCCGTCGGCCAGGGACCGCAGCAGTTTCAGGTATTCGGCATGGGTCCAGGCCAGGGGCGTGGCCGAGTCCGTGTTCTGCCCCAGGGCGTAGTCGCGCGGCGTGGGGTCGCCCACCCCGTCCCAGACCTGTTCGGCCAGCATCAGCCCGTCGTTGGCGAACCGCTCCATGCCGCGCACATAGGTCTGGCGGATGGCGGCGATGTCGGCGGCGGAAGGCGTGCCGTTCACGCTGGCGCGGGCCAGTTCATAATGGCCGCGTTCGCCGGTGAAGAAGGGCCAGACCCGGCCGCGCTGGCCGGGGCTCATCTCGCCCCCAACGCCGTAGTTGGCGCCCGTCAGATGATCCTCGCCATAGCCGTCGACGCCGTAGCGGCGCCAGCCCGGCGTCTTGTCGCCCTCGGGGCCGAAGTCGTAGCGGACGCGATAAAGCGGCTCCAGCGCCTGGTCGTCATAGACGGGCAGGGTGGCGACGATGTGGGGATCGTCGGCTTTCCGCACGCCGTAGCGGACCAGTTCCAGGAAACCGCCGTCCACGACCCGATCCTCGGCCGGCGCGATCTGGCCGTTGGCGACGCCGATCGGGGCCTTGTCGTTCGGGTTCTCGTTTTGGGTGACGCGGATGAAGTAGCGCCCATCGCCGAAGTCGCCGTTGGTGGTGAACATCCGCGCCTCGATCTTGCCGGCGTAGTCGTCGGCGGCGGCCTGATAGCGGGCGGCGTTCGCGGCGTCCCCCGATGCGCGCGCCATTTCGGCCGCGACCGTCAGGCCCGCGACGACAGCGGCGGTGGTGGACGGCGAATAGCCCTGCTGCTCCTCCCAGCGTTCCTGCTGGGTGAAGGGCGGCTTGATCTCGGCGTCGTTCCACAACAGGCCGACCTTGCCGCCATCCACCAGGAAGTCGGCCGCCGGCTTCAGCATGGACCGATAGTGTTCGGTCATCTGGGCGTCGGTCAGCCAGCCCATCTTCCACAGCCGATAGCCCAGCATGATCGGCATCGCCGTCTGGTCCAGCTGGACCGCGACCCATTCCAGCTCGCCGTCCACATGGGTCTTCTGCAGGAACCAACCGCCGACGCCGGTGTTGCCCGGCGTGTTCGGCCCGACCTGAACCTGGGGCAGATAGTTGAAGGCCGCCAGCGGCGTCTCCTTGTCGCCAAGCGCCGCCAGCGCCATCGCCACCTGATAGAAGTCGCGGGGCCAGACGGCCTTGTAGCCGGTCGAGGATTTCGACGCATCCACCGTGTCGCCCCACGGGTTCGACAGGCTGGCGATTAGGGCGCCGGCGTGGGTGCGGTCCTCCTGAACCTTCAGCATCAGGGCGGAGGCATAGGCCAGCTTGCCGCCGTCCGTCGCCTGCTCGGCGATGCGCGGCAGTTCGGTCAGGGAGGCGACATAGTCCTCCCAGCCGACCCGGTCGCCCTCGCCGTTGAAGCGGGCCAGCACCTCGTCAAGGCCCGTGGCGAACGATCCGTCCGCCGCCGCGCGGGCCTCGGCCTCGCTGTGGCCGAAGCCGATGACGAAGTCGCGCGTGATCTGGGTGCTTTCGCGCATCCGGGGCAGGGCGCCGGTCATCATGGTGTTGCCGCCCTGATCGCCGGTCGAGGCGTAGGTCCAGTCCAGCCTGCCGTCCTCAAGATCGGTCAGGCCGTCGGAGGTTCCGACAAAGCCGACGCTGGCCTTTTCGAACGCATGGCTGGGCTTCAGGACCAGATGGGTGTCGCCCTCCCAGGCGTGGAAGCCGTCGCGCGTGACCTGACCGCGATCCTCGACCCCGGTGTTGGCGATGTGCGGCTCCAGCATCAGATAGGGCGTCCCCTCGCCCTTCAGCGCCGTGAGGGTGACGCGCAGCACCAGGGCGTTGCGATCCGGGTCGGTGAAGATTTGCTTTTCGATCTGGAAGCGGCCGTTCCTGTCGCGGGTGGTGATGCGATAGGCGGGCGACAGGGGACGACCCTGGGCGTCCACATGCAGATATTCGGTCCGTTCGGTGGTGCCAGGCCCCTCGACCACCAGGCCGTCGGGGGTGACGACGCCGAAGCGCAGCGCCTTGATCTGAGCCTCGTGGATCAGGCCGTACATGGTTTCGGTCAGGACGCCGTCGGCGATGGAGAACCAGACCTTGGACACCGCTCCGGTCGGGCCGCCGTCGCGGTACTGGCCGTCGACATAGGCCTCGTAAGACGCGCCGGCGCCGGTCTTGGCCGCGCTGGACCAGACGGGCGGGGCGCCGGGTGCGCCGGGGGCGACGCCCGATTGGGCGCTTGCGGCGGAAGCGATGGCCAGGCCGGCGGCGCCGGCGAGGCAGAGGGTACGGAAGTGACGCATTGTGGTCCTCACGGGTTGCGCGTGGGGGCGGGGGAAAGAAGGAAGGTCAGGGGAACGTCCAGACGCTGGTTCCAGGACGCCTCGTTGTGCTGGGCGCCGGGGAAGACCAGGCTGCGGAAGGCGTCAGGGCCATAGCCGCGCGCGTGGAAGGTCTGATCCACCTGGGTCTGGAAGGCGGCATAGAACTGATCCAGCGTCTCGTCGCCCCGGTCGAAATAGAAGCGGTGCGCGCCGGGCGCGGGCAGGCCCCGTTCGATCACGCCGGTCCAGGCCGCGACCAGCCGTGCGCGCCAGGCGTCCAGCACCGCGCCGGCCTCCAGCCCTTCGACCTTCAGCGGCCAATGGGTCGACAGACAGGCGGCGGCGGAAAAGACGTCCGGCCGCTTCATCACCGCATGGAGGGAGATCAGCCCGCCCATGCTGGAGCCGGCGATCATCGTGTCCTGCGGCCCGGTCCGGGTGCGATAGGCGCCATCGATGAAGGGCTTCAGCTCTTCGGTCAGAAACCGCAGATAGCCGTCTGACAAGGACGGGCCGCCATAGATGGACTGGACCTCGTCGCGCATATCGGCGGGCAGGGCGGCGATGAGGTCGGCGGGGACATATTCCCGCAGCCGCAGATCGGTGTTCCATACGCCGACGACGATGGGGGCGCGCACCTGACCGCCCGCGATCAGCCGCGTCAGATGCTCGTCCATGCCCCATTCGCCGAAGTTGGCCGTGGCCGCATCGAACAGGTTCTGGCCGTCGTGCATGTAAAGGACGGGATAGGTCTCGCCCGAGGCCTCGTATCCCGGCGGCAGCCAGACCGAGACATTGCGCGTCTTCACCTGGGCCGATGCGACGCCTTGATGCAGGATCAGCCGCCCGCCCGCGACAGTCCCCTCCGCGCGTGCTGAGCCGGCGAAGGGCAGGGCGGCCATGAGGGCCAGCAGACCGCGCCGGTTCATCCGCGATGCTCCTTGACCCTCAGCGCGCTGGCGGCGGCCAGCACGAAGGAGACGGCGCCCAGCACCAGGGCCCAGATCGCCTGGCCGTCGAACAGGGTCTTCAAAATCAGGCCCAGGACGGTGGCGGCCAGCAGTTGGGGCACCACGATGAAGATGTTGAAGACGCCCATATAGACGCCCATCTTCCGGTCAGGCACCGCCGCCGACAGGATGGCGTAGGGCATGGAGACGATCGACGCCCAGGCGAAGCCGACGCCGATCATCGGCAGCCACAGCAGGCCCGGCTCACGGATGGCGAAGACGCCGAACAGACCGGCCGCCCCCAGCAGCAGCATCAGCGCGTGGGTAGCCTTGCGCCCGATCCGCTTCGCCAGAACCGGCAGGGTGAAGGCCGCCAGCGCCGCCACGCCGTTATAGACGCCGAACAGAACCCCGACCCAGTCGGCGCCCGTCGCATAGGCGGCCGAGGTCGTGTCTCTCGTGCCGTAATGCACGCGGGTCACGGCGGCGGTGGTGTAGATCCACATGGCGAACAGGGCGAACCAGCTGAAGAACTGAACGACCGCCAGGCCGCGCATCGTCTCGGGCATGCGGAAGATGTCGTTCAGGATCTCGGTCGCGGCATTGACCATGCCTCGCCGCTGCATCATGCCGACGGCGACCATCAAAAGGCCGAACCCGACCAGGAATCCGCCCAGGATCAGCAGCTCCTTCTCAAGGTTCAGGAGCGTGATCAGGCCAAGGGCCAGCAGACCGACGACGCCGCAGGCAAGGCCGGAGCCCAGCCAGCCCTGAACCGATCGGGCAGGCGGTTCCGGCGTGTCGTCGGCGACCACGGCGCCGGTTCGGGCGCGTTCGAAGGCGGCGATCTGTTCGGGGCTGTATTCCCTGGTCGACAGCACGGTCCACAGCACGGCCGAAAACAGGCCGGCGGCGCCGACGTAGAAGGCGATCTTGACCGACAGGGGCACGACGCCCGCCTCGGCGGTCGAGGCGATGTGGAAGACGTTGGACAGCAGCCACGGCAGGACCGAGGCGAACACCGCCCCCGCGCCAATGAAGAAGCTCTGCATCGCATAGCCGGCGGTGCGTTGCTCCTCGGGCAGATTGTCGCCGACGAAGGCGCGGAACGGCTCCATGGTGATGTTGATCGAGGCGTCCATGATCCACAGCATGGCCGCGGCGAACCACAGGCTGGGGCTGTTGGGCATGGCGATCAGGGCCAGGGTGGTCAGGATCGCCCCGACCAGGAAATAGGGTCGCCGCCGCCCGAACCGCGTCCAGGTCCGGTCGCTGAAATGGCCGATGATCGGCTGGACCAGCAGGCCCGTCAGCGGCGCCGCGATCCACAGGATGGCCAGCGTATCGACCTCGGCGCCGAGGGTCTGGAAGATGCGGCTGGTGTTGGCGTTCTGCAGACCGAAGCCGATCTGGATGCCGAAGAAGCCGACGCACATGTTCCAGATCGCCAGGCCGGACAGGCGTGGGCGGTGGGCGAGAAGGGGCGTGCCGCTGCTCATAGCGCGTTTCCCGTCGTCATTCCGGGGCGGGCGAGGCCCGAACCCGGAAGCCAGGAGAGCATCACCGCTCCATCCCCGTCATCGAGACCAATCCCCTGGGTTCCGGGTTTTTCGCTGCGCGACGCCCCGGAATGACGAAAAGCGTTGCCGCTCATTTCCGACGACGCCCGACCGGCACGAAGCGGATCGCCTGGCCGCCGCCGGGCGCCAGCGCCAGGGTCAGGGTGTCGGCCGATGTCACTTCGCGCTGCTCGATGACGATGTCCTCGCGCTTGCCCTTGTAGTCGGCGTCCGGGCCGTCACGATAGATTTCGGCGCGGTAGCGGCGGCCGGCGTCCAGGAAGTCCAGGTCGGCGGTCAGGACGCGCGGGTTCTCGTCGGTGATGGCGCCCAGGGCCCAGATGTCCGACCCGCGTTCCTTGCGGGCGATCACGACGTAGTCGCCCAGTTCGGCGGCCAGGGTGCGGCTCTCTTCCCAGTCGACCGGCACGTCCTTGATGAACTGGAACGGGCCGGGATTGGCCTCGTAGTTGACCAGCAAGTCCGCCGCCATCTGGATCGGGCTGTAGATGACGACATAGAGGGCCAGCTGCTTGGCCCAGGTCGTCTGCACCCCGCCGGGGCTGCGCGTCTCCATGCCGAAGATGCCCGGCGTATAGTCCATCGGCCCGGCCAGCAGGCGGGTGAAGACCAGGTTCGGCTCATGCTCGGGCGGATTGCCGGGATTGCCCCAGGCAGAATATTCCATGCCGCGCTGGCCCTCGCGGCTGATGATGTTCGGATAGGTCCGGCGCAGGCCGGTGTCCTTGAACGGTTCGTGGGCGTTGATCGCCACCTTGTGACGGGCGCCGACCTCGACGACCTTCATGTGATGCTGAGCCATCGCCTGGCTTTCGTGCCAGGCCATGACCATCCGCCCGTCAGGCCCGGCGACGCGCGCGCCCTGGGCGTCGGCGACATAGCCTGTCTTCACCGAATGGACGCCCAGCCGTTCGTAGAGGGCCATGGCCGGTTCCAACTGCTGTTCGTAGTGGAAGGCGTTGCCGCCGGTCTCGTGGTGGCCGATGAGCTGCACGCCCTTGGCGCGAGCGTGGGCGCAGACCGCCTCGATGTCGAAATCGGGGTAGGCCTCGGTGAAGCTGAACTCCGAGCCGTTGGCGAACCACTGGCCGTCCCAGCCCTTGTTCCAGCCCTCGACCAGCACCCCGCCCAGGCCGTGCTTGGCCGCGAAGTCGATGTGTTTGATCGCGTTCTCGGTGGTTGCGCCATGTTTGGGGCCGGAGTTCCAGGTCTTCAGCTCCAGGTGCATCTCCCACCAGACGCCGACGTATTTCATCGGCTTGAACCAGCTGACGTCGCCCAGCCTGTTGGGCTCGTTCAGGTTCAGGATCAGGCTTGAATCGATCAGACCCGCGCCGGTGTCGGCGATCTGCAGCGTGCGCCACGGGGTGTTGAACGGCGCCTCACGCACCACCGCCGCATTGGTCAGGCCGGGCGTCAGCTGGGCGCGGAAGTTCGTCCCTTCGGAGCGACGCAGGTTCATCCCTGCAAAGTCGATGCAGGCCGCCTCGTGGATCGAGACGTGCAGGCCCGACAGGCCCCGAACCGTCATCGGGGTCTGGGCGCTGCCGACCGCGTCGATGGCGGTGCGGTTGTAGAGGTATTCCTCGCGGTTCCATTCCCAGGCGGGGCACCACAGGGCCTCGCCGTTTTCGGCCAGGTTGAACTCGGTCAGTTCGGAACCGATGCGGACGGTCTTCAGCGCGGGCTGGTCCGGGAATTCGTAGCGGAAGCCCAGGCCGTCGTCATACAGGCGGAAGACTACGTCCACGCGGCGTTGCAGGCCGCCGGTCTCGGCATAGGTCACGCGCCATTCGTTGTAATGGTTGCGGATGAAGCGGCGCTCGCCCCACGGCTGCTCCCACGTCTCGTCCACCGTGACGGGCTGGCCGGCGGTGAGGGCCAGGCCGCGCTCGATGGCCGGGGCGTCGGTCAAGAGGAAGCCCAGCTTGGACGGCGCCACCACGACCCGGCCCTGACGCAGGACCGAATACATCGGCCGGCCGTCGTTGTCGGTGAAGGCCTCGACCGTCAGGACGCCGCCGGGCGAAGAGGCGCGGGCGTGGGCGGACGTGGTCTGGGCGCGAACGCCCGTGGCGCCCAGCGCCAACAGGGACACGCCGCCGAGGGCCAGGAAGGATCTGCGCTGCATCATGCGAACTCCGTTACGCCGCCTCTTGCCAACCGCCGCGAACGGTGGCTGAAATATTTGCAGAAAAATTTGCAGCTTCACCATGCTGCTGTGAGGACCCGCGACCTTGAGCCGCAAGACCACCCGTCTGGAAGACATCGCCCGCCTGGCCGGGGTGTCCATCGCCACCGCCTCGCGCGCCCTGAACGACAGCCCCGCCGTCAACGACCGCACCAAACAGACGATCTGGAAGCTGGCGAAGGAGCACGACTATCCGTTCCGGCGTCACATGCCGGCTGGCCCCATCGGCGCCCAGGGCACCATCGCCCTGGTCGTGCCGCGCCCGCAGGGGCGGGAAGGGCGCCTCAGCGATCCCTTCTTCCTGGAGCTTTTGGCCGGGGTTGGCGAGGCGGCGCGCGAACGCGGCTGCGACCTGTTGATGAGCCATATCTCGCCCGCCAACTATGACGAGCTGTCGGCGGCATTGAACACCAGCCGGGCGGACGGGGTGATCTTCCTGGGCCAGTCCAGCCTGCATTCGGCGTTCAACCGTCTGGTGGACGCCGACCATCGTTTCGTGGTCTGGGGCGCCGAACTGCCGGACCAGGATTACTGCTCCATCGGCTCGGACAACATTTCCGGCGGGCGGCGTGCGACGCTGCATCTCGCGCGGCTGGGGCGACAGCGCATCGTCTTCCTGGGCGACCTCGATCCGCCCGAAGCCATGCAGCGGCATCGCGGCTATCTGGACGCCCTGAGCCAGAGCGGGCTGGAGGCGGAGGCCGAACGGATCGTGCCCGCCCATTTCGAGGTCGAATCGGCCGAGGCCGCCGTGGACGCCCTGATCCGGCGCGGCGTGGCGTTCGACGGCGTGGTGGCGGCGTCGGACCAGATCGCCCTGGGCGCCGTGCGCGCCCTGCTGCACGCCGGCGTCGATGTGCCGGGCCAGGTCTCGGTCATCGGTTTCGACAATGTGCCCTTCAGCCGCTATTCGCGCCCGGCCCTCAGCACCATCGCCCAAGACACCATGAAGGCCGGTCGGCTGATGGTGTCCAAGCTGCTGGATCATGGCGGCGCATCGACGGGCATGGGCGCCGGCCGGTCCGAGCGCGTACCGACCGAGTTGATCGTTCGCGAAACCTGCGGCGGCTGAACCCGTCATCCGGCCTCGGCGAACAGCAGGCCTGCCAGCGGTTTCAGCGCGGCGCCGTCCGCCTCGGTCCAGTTCACCGCCTCGATCAGGCGCGCGCCGACGGGCGGCGACCAGTCGATGTCGCCGTGGCTGAGGTTGAAGACGCACAGCAGGCGTTCACCGCCGTCCGCCCGCTCGAAGCGGTGGAAAACCAGCAGGTCCTGCGGCCCTTCGATCAGCTCCAGTCCGCCGATCCGCAGCGCCGGATGGGCGTGGCGCAGGCCGATGATGCGACGCGCGGCGTGCAGGACCGAAGTCGGATCCGTCTCCTGGGCGTCGACCGCCAGGGCCAGATGGCGCGGATCGACCGGCAGCCAAGGCTCGACCGTCGAGAAGCCGGCGTTGGGCGCGGACGCGACCCAGGGGATCGGCGTGCGGGCGCCGTCGCGGCCCAGGGTCTGGGGCCAGTTGGCGATGGCCTCGGGATCGACCAGCCGTTCGAACGGCACCTCGGCCTGGGGCAGTCCCAGCTCCTCGCCCTGATAGACGAAGACGTTGCCGCGCAGGCACATCAGCAACAGCAGGGCCATTTCCGAAAAGGCCTTCTCGTCGCGTCCCTGGGCCCAGCGCGACACCGCGCGCGGCGCATCGTGGTTCGAGAAGGTCCAGGACGGCCAACCTTCGCCCTGCTGATCGGGCCACATGGCGTCGCCCCGTCCGATCAGATCGCTCTTCAGCGTGTCGGCATAGAGGTAGAGGAAGCCATACGCCGAGTGCAGACGGTCATTCCCGGCGGTGAACGCCTTCATCTCGCGATCGGCGTGATCGCCGCCGACCTCCGCCACCGTGAACCGGCCCTCATAGCTGTCGGTCAGGGCGCGGATGCGGTTCAGAAAGCCGATGATGTCCGGGTGGGACTGGTTATAGATCTTGTCCTGGAAGTCGAACGGGCGCGTGCGCTTCTTGCCGTCCTGGATCGGCGGATTGTCGCGCAGGGACGGATCGTGGATGGCGAAGTTGATCGCATCCAGCCGGAAGCCGTCCACACCCCGGTCCAGCCAGAACCGCGCCGCCGCGATCAGGGCGTCCTGCACCGCCGGGTTCCTGACGTTCAACTGCGGCTGCGAGGCCAGGAAGTTGTGCATGTAATACTGGCCGCGACGCGCATCCCAGGTCCAGGCCGGGCCGCCGAACACCGACTGCCAGTTCGACGGCGGCGAGCCGTCCGGCTTGGCGTCGGCCCACACATACCAGTCGGCGTGTTCGCCGTTGCGGCTGGCGCGGCTGTCCACGAACC
Source organism: uncultured Brevundimonas sp. (assembly GCA_963522565.1). Taxonomy (GTDB): domain Bacteria; phylum Pseudomonadota; class Alphaproteobacteria; order Caulobacterales; family Caulobacteraceae; genus Brevundimonas. The sequence continues at coordinate 39,909 of CAUQZC010000018.1, forward strand.
AGGGGTGTTCGTCCGAGGTGTGGGAGAAGACCTGATCGATGACGACCTTCAGCCCCAGGGCATGGGCGCGCGCGATCAGGGCGTCGAAGTCGGCCAGGGTTCCGAAGATGGGATCGACGTCGCAATAGTCCGAGACGTCATAGCCGAAGTCCTTCATCGGCGAGGTGAAGAAGGGCGACAGCCAGATCCCGTCCACGCCCAGCGAGGCGACGTGGTCGAGGTGCTGGGTGATCCCCTTCAGATCGCCGACGCCGTCGTCGTTGGAGTCGGCGAAGCTGCGCGGATAGATCTGATACAGCACCGCGCCGCGCCACCAGTCGTGGGCGAGGGCGGGGGCGGCGTCAGCCGTGGAAAAGTCGAGGGGTTGGGCGGTCACGGGACGCTCTTGCAGACGAGGTAATCAAGGGGGGGCACGCTGACGCGAATGCTGGCGGGGGCCGATGACGCGGGCGCGCAATCGCCGCGCAGAGCCTGCCATCGAAGCGAGCCGGGCTCCACCTCGACTTGGGCGGCGACAGGCGCGGTCGAGGTGTTGAACACAGCCAGCACTTCCGACCCGTCCTCGCCGATGCGAGACAGGGCGAACAGGCCGGGCTTGTCGCCATAGGCGCGCACGACCTGACCGCCGCGTCGCAGCGTCGGCTCGGCGGCGCGAATGCGGGCCATTTCGGCGATCGCCCGATAAAGCGGCGCGTCGGGCGAATAGGCCGGCTGTCGGCCGCCGACGGGCGTCTCGCTGGCATAGACGGGTGTCTGGCTTGCCCACATGTCCTGACGTGAATTGCCATAGCCGCCCGCGCCGGCGAACCCCTGCTCGTCGCCGTAATAGAGGGTCGGCACGCCCCGGCTGAACATCATCAGCGCATGGGCCAGTTCGATCCGCGCCAGCAGCTCGGCGTCGTCGGCGTTCGGATTGGCCTGTTTCACGAAAAAGCCGATCCGGCCCATGTCGTGATTGCCCAGGAAGGTCGGCAGGATGGCGGCCGTGTCCGCGCCATTGGCATACAGGGCGTCGGCGTCGAACAGCTTGGCCAGGGCGTCTGTTCCGGTCTTGCCGGCCGCGACGTCGGTCGCCGTCTTCTGGAACGGGAAATCCAGCACGGCCGGATAGGCGTCGACCCGCGTGAACCGCGCCGTCACCGCCGGATCGGGATCGTAAACCTCGCCGAAAATGTGGAAGTTCGGAATGCCCTTGGCCTCGGCGCGGGCGATCATGGCGGGGATGAAGGCTCGCCAGAAGCCAGGGTTCACGTGGCGGGCGGTATCGATGCGGAAGCCGTCGATCCCATATTTGTCGATCCAGCCGCCGAAGATGTCGATCATGCCCTGAACGACGACCGGGTCCTCGGTCAGCAGGTCGTCCAGACCCGCGAAGTCGCCGTCCAGGCTGCTTTCGCCCGAGAATGTGCTTTCGCCCCGATTGTGATAGCGGATCGGATCGTTCAGCCAGGCCGGAACCTTGGCGTTCTCCTCGCCGGCGGGAACATAGGGCGTATAGGCATAGTCCGGCCGGGTCAGGCGCGAGAAGTCCCGGCCGTCGAACCCCTCGTTGATCGGCGCGCCGTCCACCCCGCCCTTGCGGGTGTAGGGATAGTCGGCGCGGCTGCGATAGGCGCAGTCGTTCCGGGGGCATTCGCGATAGCGGATCACATCGGCCGTGTGATTGGCGACGATGTCCAGATAGACCTTCATGCCGCGCGCATGGGCCGCATCGACCAGGGCGCGCATGGTCGCCTCGTCGCCGAAATGAGGATCGACCGCGGTGAAGTCGGTGATCCAATAGCCGTGGTGGGCCGCGCCGGTGTAGTCGCCGTGCGTCTGGACCGGCTTGTTCTTGAAGATGGGCGCCAGCCAGACGGCGGTGGCGCCCAGGCCCTGAATATAGTCCAGCCGCTGGATCACCCCCGCCAGATCGCCGCCGTGATAGAAATCGGTGTCGGTCGGGTCGAAGCCGCTGACCAGCCGCTGGGGCGCATAGCCGCCGTGATCGTTCGCGGCGTCGCCGTTGGCGAACCGGTCCGGCAACAGGAAGTAGATCACCTCGTCCTGAGGCGGACGCTGGCGCAGGGCCTCCAGAACGGCGGGCGCCGGAGCAGTCTGGGCAAAAGCGGAGTCTTCCGCGGCGGATATCAGGGCGGCTGCGGCCACAACCGCGCGCCATCTCTTCCGTGTCGTGGCGGTGTTCATCGTTCTTCGCTCCCAAACGTCCGGTCGATGCAAAGCCTTCCAGATCAGTTTGCAAGATTTTGCAGCAATGGCTCCGCCTGTCAACGCGCGTCATTTTTGTTGCGATGCAAACAGGTTGAGGGATTTCAGACCGATCGACGGCAATTTGACCGTAAAAAACTCGCCTGGATGACGGCTAGAAGGCGGCGACAACATTAACTGCTTGCAAGGTTCGTAAGGATTTGCATATTTTTGCGACGGCTTAGGGTCGCGACGTTCAGAAATGCGATCAGCCCCAGGGAGGATGATCATGTTCCAATGTCTCAACCGACGCGCGCGTCTGCTGTCCGGTGTCGCCTTCGGCGCCGCCGCCGTCATGACCGTCGGCTCGGCCCACGCCCAGACCGCAGCGCCGACGGCGCAATCCGACGATCAGGCGACCGAGGTCGGCGAAATCGTCGTCACCGGCATCCGCCGCTCGATCGAGGCCTCGATCTCGGCCAAGGCCAACAACACCTCGATCGTCGAGGTCATTTCCTCCGAGGACATCGGCAAGCTGCCGGACGTGTCCATCGCCGAATCCCTGGCGCGCCTGCCGGGCGTGACGATGCAGCGTCTGGACGGCCGCAGCCAGGCGATCTCGATCCGGGGCCTGGGCCCGGACTTCACCACCGCCCTGCTGAACGGCCGCGAACTGGTCACCACGGGCGACAACCGCGGCGTCGAGTTCGACCAGTTCCCCGCCGAACTGCTGAGCAGCGTGGTCGTGTACAAGACCCCGGATTCGGCCCTGATCGGCCAAGGTCTGGGCGGCACCGTCGACCTGCGCACCGTGCGCCCGCTGGCCTATGGGCGGCAGGCCATCGCCCTGAACTATCGCCACGAATGGAACGACATCGGCGCCCTGAACTCGGGCACGACCGACAAGGGCGACCGCTACACCGTCTCCTACGTCGACCAGTTCCTGGACGGCACCCTGGGCGTGGCCCTGGGCTACGCCCACATGAGCTCGCCCTATCAGTCCGAGCGGTTCAACGCCTGGGGCTATCCCAACTACACCGACGGCAACCTGCTGACGGGTGGGGTCAAGCCTTACGTCATGTCGTCGGAGCTGGAGCGCGACGGCTATATGGGCGTGCTGGAATGGCGTCCGAACGACCGCATCCACTCCACGATCGACGCCTTCTATTCCGAGTTCAAGAACACCCAGGTCCTGCGCGGAATCGAATTCCCGCTGGCCTGGGGCGGTCTGGCCGAGAACCCGAACCGCAGCGACACCGTTCTGGGTGGTTGCCAGATCACCAACAATGTCGCGACGCCCAACGTTTGCCGTCCGGCGCCGTCGCTGCGTCCCGGCTACACCGTCGAGGACGGCCTGATCGTCGCGGGGACCTGGGACAACATCAAGGGCGTGGTCCGCAACGACCTGAACAAGCGCGACAGCAACATCACGGCCCTGGGCTGGAACACCGAGCTCACCCTGAATGACGACTGGTCGGCGAACCTGGACCTCAGCTATTCGAAGGTCGAGCGCAACGACATCATCCTGGAAACCAACGCCGGCACCGGGCGCAACATCAACGGCGCCATGGACACCTTGGGCTTCCAGCTGACCGGCGACGGCGTGACCCGCTTCACCAGCCGCCTGAACTACGCCGATCCGACCCTGATCAAGATCACCAGCCCGCAAGGCTGGGGCGGCGACGTGATCCCCGAAGGTCAAGCCGGCTACATGAACACTCCGTCCGTTGAAGACGAGTTGAAGGCGGCCCGCTTCTCGGTCACGCGCCAACTGCACCAGAGCCCGTTCAAGTCCATTGATTTCGGCTTCAACTACAGCGAACGCCAGAAGAGCTTCGTCAACGATCAATACTATCTCGGCGTCCCCGGCGGCGGCGATCTGACCGTTCCGACCGCCTTCCTGCTGGACCCGACCGACCTGGGCTATCTCGGCATCTCGCAGGTGCTGAGCTATGACGCCCTGGGCCTGGTCAACAGCGGCGCGTTGAACCGCATCCGCAATCCCAACGCCGACGTCGCCGCCGGCAACTGGGAAGTGACGGAAAAGGTCTCGACGACCTATGTTCGCGCCAATATCGACCACAACCTGTTCGGCATGCCTCTGACCGGCAACGTCGGCATGCAGTTCGTCTATACGGACCAAAGCTCGTCGGGCTTCTCGGCGCGTCAGGTCGCGCCGGGCGTGTCCCAAACGGTCGCCGTTTCGGGCGGCAAGGACTATCTGGAAATCCTGCCCAGCTCGAATTTCATCCTGCAGGTGGCGGACGACAGCTTCGTGCGTTTCGCGGCGGCCCGCACCCTGGCCCGCGCCCGCATGGACGACATGCGCGCCTCGCGGAACTATTCGTTCGACAACGGCAAGAATGTGCCCGGCGCCACGGCCGACCAAACCTCGCCCTGGAGCGCTTCGGGCGGCAATCCGACGCTGACGCCGTATATCGCCGATGTCGCGGACATTTCGTTCGAGAAGTATTTCGCCAATCGCAAGGGCTACATCTCGCTGGCGGCCTTCTACAAGCATCTGGAAAGCTACGTTTATAACCACGACCAGATCTTCGACTTCACCGGCTATCCGACCGGCGGCGTGACCCCCGTCATCAACTTTGGCAAGTCGTCGGCCCCCGACAACGGCGAAGGCGGCTGGATCAAGGGTCTGGAAGTGTCGATCTCGGCGCCGCTCGACATCTTCCATCCCGCTCTGGAAGGCTTCGGCGCCCAGTTCAGCGCCTCCACGACCGACAGCGAGGTTCAGCCCGATCCGACCCAGGCGCCGACGGCTCTGCCGGGTCTGTCGGAGAACGTGATCAACGGTTCGCTCTATTATGAGCGGTACGGCTTCCAGTCGCGCATCTCTGCCCGGTATCGCTCCGACTATCTGGGCGAGGTCGCCGGCTTCGGCAACGGCCGCACCCTGCGTTCGGTCGCGGCGGAAACCGTGGTCGACGCCCAGATCGGTTACGAGTTCCCGTCCGGTCCGCTGGAGGGGCTGTCCATCCTGGCCCAGGTCAACAACCTGACCGATGAACCGTTCAAGACCTTCCAGAACGGCGACGAGCGTCAGACCATCGACTACCAGCACTACGGCCGCACCTTCGCCGTCGGTCTGAACTACAAGTTCTGATCTTTTTTCTCTCCGAGCAGACTAAGGGCCGCTGGTTCGCCAAGCGGCCCCTTTTTCGTCTGGCGTCAAAGGCTTCGCTGCAGAAAGTGTTTTTCGGCCGGGCCAGGAACAGCATGAAGTGACCGCAGGCGGCTAGCCACAGGACCCATTGATGTGAGGCGCGCGATCTGATTCAGGCTCCTGAGGAGTCTGGATATGAGCGACCTGTATTGGCTGACCGACGAGCAGATGGCTCGGCTGGAGCCCTTCTCCCCCAAGAGCCACGGCAGGCCCAGAGTGGATTGCCGGCGGGTGGTTGAGCGGGATCGTCGCCCGAGCGTCTCCCTGTCCGCCAGACCCCGCCACCACAGGATCTCTTGGCTATGAGCCCTGAGCCTAAGTCATCAAAAAAGTGGTGCCGGCTGCAGGAATCGAACCCGCGACATCCAGTTTACAAAACTGGCGCTCTACCAACTGAGCTAAGCCGGCGTCTTTGATGGACAGGCGCGCCTTATGCGGACGGATTCCATAAGGCGCAAGATGGTTCAGTCCAGTTTCTCGACGATGCGCGCCGCCAGCGCCTTCAGGGTTTCGGCGTCGGCCATCGGCGCATGACCATGACCCTTCAGTTCCCGACTGCTCCAGCGCGGGATGATATGGAAATGCAGGTGGAAGACGGTCTGGCCTCCGGCATCGCCATTGAACTGCATGATGGCCAGGCCTTCAGGCTGCAGCGCCCTTTCGACAGCCTTGGCTGTGCGCTGCAGGGCGGCGGTCATGCGGGCCAGGATTTCGGGTTCGACCTCCAGCAGATTTCGCGCCTGCGACTGTTTGGCGATGATGAGAACATGGCCTTCGGATTGCGGAAACACGTCCATGAAGGCCAGGACGTGGTCGTCTTCCCACACCTTCACCGAGGGGATTTCGCCGCGCAGGATCTTGGCGAAAATATTGTCTGGGTCGTAGTCGCCGTGCAGGCTCATGGGGGGCTCCGAAGCGCGTTGTTGATACTGGATAGCAGTCGATGCCGAGGAACGGGAGCCTTCGTCCGCATCGTGCGTTATGGTCAAGCTTCAACACAGATTCATGAGGAAGACATGATCCGCTTCATCATCCAGGCTCTGGTCACCATGGCTGGCCTTTGGTTGTCGGCCAAGGTGGTGCCCGGCGTGGACTTCACCAACAACGGCTCGTTGATCGCGGCGGCGGTCATTCTGGGCGTCGTCAACGCCATCGTGCGGCCCATCATGGTGGTGCTGACCTTCCCGATTACGGTGGTCACCCTGGGTCTGTTCCTGCTGGTCGTGAACGCGGCGATGATCGGCCTGACGTCGATGTTCCTGGGTGGATTCACCGTCAACGGCCTTTGGGCCGGGATCGGCGCAGCGATTGTCACGGGCGTGGTCAGCTGGATCGCCGGGGCCTTCATCGGCGGCGGCGACGAGCCGCGTCGGGGCTGAAATTGAAAGAGGGGCCGGTCATTCACTGACCGGCCCCTCATCGGTTTTGCTGCAAGAGGGGTCTATTCCTCGGCCTTGGCCTTCTTAGCAGGCGCCTTCTTGGCCGCTGGTTTCTTTGCCGTATCCTTTTTAGCTGCTGCCGTCTTCTTGGGGGTGGCGGCCTTCTTGGCGGCCGGAGCCTTCTTCTTGGGCGCGGCGCCGGCCTTGGCGGCCAGCAGGGGCAGGGCGTCTTCCAGGGTCAGGTCTTCGGGCGCCGTGCCCTTGGGCAGGGTGGCGTTGATCTTGCCGGACTTCACATAGGGGCCGAAGCGGCCGGCCATGACGTGGATCGGCTCGCCCGTTTCCGGGTGGGCGCCCAGGTCCTTGAGCGGGGCCGTGGCGGCGCCGCGACCGGGACGACCGGCGCGTTTCTCGGCCAACAGGGCCACGGCGCGGTTCAGGCCGACCTCGAACACCTCGTCGATGTCCGACACATTGGCGTAGGTGCCGGCGTGCAGGACGAAGGGACCGTAACGGCCCAGGCCCGCCGTGATCATCTTGCCGTCCTCGGGGTGGACCCCGACCTCGCGCGGCAGGGCCAGAAGGCGCAGGGCCTGGTCCAGCGTCAGCGACGCCGGCGACCAGCCCTTGGGCAGGGACGAGCGTTTGGGCTTCTCCCCATCCGGCGGGGTGATTTCGACATAGGGGCCGAAGCGGCCGATCTTGAGCTGGACCGGCTGACCCGTCGCCGGATCGATGCCCAGTTCGCGGTCGCCGCTCTCCGCCGAGCCGTCGTCGGCCGAGGGGCTGGCGACGGGGCGGGTGTATTTGCAATCGGGATAGCGCGAGCAGCCGATGAAGGCGCCGAAGCGGCTGGTCTTCAGGCTGAGCTGACCCTGATGGCACAGCGGGCATTCGCGCGGGTCCGAGCCGTCGCCCTTGTCCGGGAAGATATGGGCGCCCAGGCTTTCGTTCAGGGCGTCCAGAATGGCGGTGGTCCGCAGTTCGCCGGCGGCCTGGGTCGCGGCGTGGAAATCCTGCCAGAACTGGCGCAGCAGCACCTTCCAGTTCAGGTCGCCGGCCGACACCTCGTCCAGCTGGGTCTCCAGCGCGGCGGTGAAGTCGTATTCGACCCACTTCCTGAAGAACTGCTCCAGGAAGGCGGTGACCAACCGTCCCTTGTCCTCGGGATAGAAGCGGTTCTTGTCGACGCGGACATATTCGCGGTCGCGCAGGGTCGACAGGGTCGAGGCGTAGGTCGACGGGCGGCCGATGCCCAGTTCTTCCAGCTTCTTGACCAGGGTGGCTTCGGAATAGCGCGGGGGCGGTTCGGTGAAATGCTGGTCGGTGCGGATGGCGTCGACCTTGGCCCTGGCGCCTTCCTTGAGGGCGGGCAGGCGGCTGGTGTCGTCGTCGCCTTCGTCGCCCTCGGCGCCCTTCTGCTTCTCGTCGCGGCCTTCTTCATAGACGGCCAGGAAGCCGTCGAAGGTGACGACCTGGCCCGTGGCGCGCAGGCCGGTCTGGCCGTCGGAGGTCTCGATCTCGACCGTGGTGCGGTCCAGACGCGCGGCCTCCATCTGGGAGGCGACCATCCGCTTCCAGATCAGTTCGTAAAGGCGCTGAAGATCGCTATCCAGACGCAGGCTGTCGGGATGGCGGGCGATGTTGGTCGGCCGGATCGCTTCGTGCGCTTCCTGGGCGTTCTTGGCCTTGGTCTTGTAGTAGCGCGGCTCCTGCGGAACGAAGGCCGGGCCGAATTCCTTGCCGATGACGTCGCGCGCCTGGGCGATGCCCTCGGGCGTGGTCTGGACGCCATCGGTCCGCATATAGGTGATCAGGCCGCCGGTCTCGTCGACGCCTTCATACAGTTTCTGGGCCGCCTGCATCGTGCGCTGGGCGCTGAATCCCAGTTTGCGCGCGGCCTCCTGCTGCAGGGTCGAGGTGGTGAAGGGCGGGGCCGGATTGCGGCGGACGGGCTTCTTCTCGACCGAGCTGATGGTGAAGTCGCCGGCCTGGATGGCGGCGCGGGCGGCTGAGGCGGTGGCCTCGTCCTTGATGTCCAGCCGCTGGACCCGCTTGCCGGCGTGCTTGACCAGACGGGCGGTGAAGGGCGGGCTGTCGGCGTTCAGGTCGGCCTCGATGGACCAGTATTCCTGAGGCTTGAACTTCTCGATCTCCATTTCGCGATCGACGACGATGCGAAGGGCGACCGACTGCACCCGCCCGGCCGAGCGGGCGCCCGGCAGCTTGCGCCACAGGACCGGCGACAGGGTGAAGCCCACCAGATAGTCCAGCGCGCGCCGTGCCAGATAGGCCTCGACCAGCTCCATATCCAGCTGGCGCGGATTGGCCATCGCCTCCAGCACGGCGGACTTGGTGATGGCGTTGAAGGTGACGCGCTGGACCTCGGTGTCCTTCAGCGCCTTCTTCTTGTTCAGCACTTCCAGGACGTGCCAGCTGATCGCTTCGCCTTCGCGGTCGGGGTCGGTCGCCAGGATGACGCGGTCGGCGCGCTTGGCGGCCTCGGCGATCTCGGACAGGCGTTTGGCGCCCTTGGCGTCGGCCTCCCAGTGCATGGAGAAGTCGTCGTCGGGCAGGACCGAGCCGTCCTTGGACGGCAGGTCGCGGACGTGGCCGTAGGAGGCCAGGACCTCATAGTCCGAGCCGAGATATTTGTTGATGGTCTTGGCCTTTGCGGGGCTCTCGACGATGACGAGGTTCATATCGGTCCGGTCTCGGGAAGGGGCGCGAACGTGGTTGGAGCGGAGCCGCGTGTCAATCGTCGGTCGCGTTACGCCCGTTTAGGTTGTTTTTTGGAAAAAATGTGCGCCTATAGATTGTTGAGTTAATTCCAAGAGATTCCGATGGCTGTCGCTGATCCCGGACCCAGTTCCAAACCGCTTGCTCATGCGTCTAGGCCGCAAGGCCAGGCTTCATTTTCCACCCGCCACTACATAGGGGCCATGTGCCTGGAGATGGCGCGCATGGCCGAGGATGACGGTGATGAGGTTCTGGCCGACGCGCTGCTCAAGGCGGCGAAACAAGCCGGTGTTTAGAACGCCTAGGGCGCGCCGAGCGATGTCAGAATCGGCACGCCGTTTTTGATTGCAAGGGTGACGGGGGTGCGCTCGGCCACATCCGCCAAGCGCGCCTTCTGCTGGTCGGACAGCGGGCCGACGGGAAACAGGACGCGGTCGATTCGCGGCGGCTGCTCTCCGCCTCGGTATTCCAGGCGCACTTCCAGCGCTTCCAGAGGCCATTCCTTTTTGTCGGCGTACATCTTCAACGTAATGGCTGTGCAGGCGCCGAGCGCCGACACCAGCAGGTCGAAGGGCGCGGGGCCTGCATCCTGACCGCCCAGCCGTGCCGGTTCGTCCGCCGTGAGGCTGTGCTGCAGATCACCGCCCGTTGCGATGCGGGTGACGTATCGGACGGCGCCGATATTCGCTGTGGCCAGCGCCATGTCGATCTCCAGGAGGCTTTTCATCCCCTAGCATGGCGCGATCAAGCGGGATCGCCAACACTCGGTCCGAGTGCAGATGGCGGCAGCGAAATTCAAGGGGAGCACCGATCGGAGATTTCTCAATCCGATCGAACACCGAGTGGCTCCGCGGGTAGGATTCGAACCTACGACCAGCCGATTAACAGTCGGCTGCTCTACCACTGAGCTACCGCGGAACTGCTCGGGAGCGGCGCTATAGCAGTGCCTCTTCGATTCGTGCAACGGGAAAAGTGCGCCATGAATCAGATAATCATTTCCGACCCCCAAGATCCTCGCATCGCCGCCTTTCGCGACATACGCGAACGCGACCTGACCGGACGCGAAGGCCTGTTCATCGCCGAAGGCGAGGTGGTCGTGCGTGTTCTGGCGTCCGACGCCTCGCAATGTCGACCGCGCGCCCTGCTGTTGGCAGAGAAGCGGGTGGCGGCGCTTTCGGACGTGATCGTCGCCTTGCCGGACGATGCGCCGGTCTATGTGGCGGCTCAGGAGGTGCTGGATCAGATCGCGGGGTTTCACCTGCACCGGGGCATACTGGCCTTGGGTGAAAAGCCGCCGCTCCTGTCGCTGAACGCCGTCTTGGGCGAGGTGAGGGCGCAGGACGTGTTTGTCGTCGCCAGCGGCATCGGCAATCACGACAATATGGGCGGGCTGTTCCGCAATGCGGCGGCGTTCGGGGCTCGGGCGGTGCTGCTGGACGCCAGTTGCTGCGACCCCTTCTATCGCAAATCCATCCGCGTTTCGGTCGGCGCCGTGCTGAGGACGCCCTTCGTCGTGGTGGATCGCGCGCAGACCATCATCCAGGCCCTGCAGGCGGCGGGTGTCGATGTCCTGGCTCTGACGCCATCCGCGACGCAGACGCTGGCGGGCTACCGACGTGAAGGCCCGGCTGCGGTGGTTCTGGGCTCTGAGGGTCCCGGCTTGCCCAGGAGCGTCATCGAAACCTGCATGGCGGTGGGCGTTCCGATGGCGGGCGGCTTTGATTCCCTGAATGTCGCCGCCACCAGCGCCGTGGCTCTGCATCATCTGAAGTTCGGGCGGGGCTGATGCCGCCTGCGTGATTTGACGGCGGGGAGGTCGCGTCGTTTCGTCATTTCATGATGGTGATTGCTCTATTGACCGCTATGCAGATCGCGCCGGAAGCGGCGGACGATGTTGCGCGTTGGCGCGAATGCGTCACTCAGCACGCAGCGCCTGGGCAGCCGTTGCGTCGAATGCCCGCCGCAACGGTGGATGCGGCTCTGGCCCAGTGCGCGTCTGAGCAGGAGGTGACGAGGCGACGCATCGAATCAGAACTCCGATACGGAGAGAAGCGCCGAGGCCGTCGGCAGGCGGCGCACGAAGCGCAGCGCGTAACTCTGGAAATCCGTCAAGAGATTCGTCGAAGCCTGATCCGACGGGTTCGCGCGCATGATCCGGGGTTGGGTCCGAACTGAACCTGCCGCCGTCCGGCGCCTGGGATTTTTGGCGTGGAACCGTTCGGGCGCTGACAGTTTCAAGTGGGCTTCTTTGAGATCAAGGATCACCAATGCGCCAAACTCTTGCCCGCCTTGGAATGCTTTGCGTGCTTGGTTCTGTCGCCGCTTGCGCGACGAAACCGGAGTCCAGACCGCTGGCGTCTGAGGAAACACCAGAATGCATGAACTACCGCAGCATGATGACCGCTCCGATGGAGCCAGCGGCCATGAAACGGCTGCAAGAGGCCTGTGAACGGTCGCGGATGAATCACTGACCGCTCAGCGAACGAGGTTGGAAGCGAAATGGTCGCGGCGCGACCCCATGATGAGGTCTTGGGCAGCCCCCAGAAGTGCACCTGAGCCAGAGTGATCTGGTTCGACAACCTCCCCCTTAGGGGAAGACTTCACATGTCCTTGGATCGCGATGGAGGCCTGACCGGGAATCGAACCCGGGTGCAAGGATTTGCAGTCCTCTGCGTCACCACTCCGCCATCAGGCCGCTTTTTGTCCCCAATTTCTCGGGGGCGGTCATCGCGAGGGCCGTTCGCTATCAGATCGGATTGTCCGCTGCAACGCACGGACCTATAAGCGCGGCAGAATTCCTCCCGGATTATCGTCAAAGGCTGCTTACAGATGGATTTCACCGCAGAGCGCAAGGCTATGGTCGACTCGCAGGTGCGGGTGAACGACGTGACTGAACGCGCGATTCACCTGGCCATGCTGGCGGTGCCGCGCGAATCATTCTGCGCGCCCGAACGCGCCTTCGCCGCCTATTCCGAAGAAGCCGTCGTCATCGCGGGCGAGCGTCGCCTTATGCCGGCGCGTGATGTGGCCAAGCTGCTGCAGGCCGCCGATGCCCGTGAAGGCGAGAAGGCGCTGGCCATCGCCGCCCCCTATGCCGCCGCGGTCCTGGCGCGCATGGGCCTGAGCGTCACCGCGCAGGAAGCCGATCAAGCCGTGTTCGACATCGTCGGTGAAGCTCTGGCCGCCGAAGGCGTGGCCACGGTCGTCGCCCCGCTGGATCAGCCTGCTGGCGAGGGCTGGGATGTGATCGTCTGCGAAGGCGGCGTGGCGGCCCTGCCGGAAAGCTGGGGGGCTGTACTGCGTCCGGGCGGTCGTCTGGTCGCGGTCGAGCGTCGCGGCGCCGTCGGCAAGGCGGCCCTCTATGTGAAGGGCCGCGAGGGGCTGTCGCGTCGTGAACTGTTCAATTCGTCGCCGGCGGTTCTTGCGGCCCTGACGCCCGCGCCTACCTTCGCGCTGTAGTCGTTTTTAGGACCGCGAAGGAAATCGCGGCCGCGAGCGTGAAAAAAACTTAACTGGCGTATGGTCGAGTGAGGCCGCAGTTACGCTGGCGTAACATCGGGCGCTCCTGGGGGAGCGTCAGGCAAGGACGGACAATGTTGAAACGCTCGCGTGTGCTGGCCTCGGCCGCTGTGTTGGCTCTTGTGAGCGGATTGAGTGCGCCTGCCTGGGCCGAAACGCTGCAGGAGGCCATCGCTCTGGCCTATCGCACCAATCCCAACCTGTTGGCCCAGCGCGCCAATCAGCGTGCTCTGGACGAGACGGTGGTTCAGGCGCGTTCGGGCCTGCGTCCCACGCTCAGCGCCTCGGCAGGCGCCAGCTACACCCGCACCTGGGCGCCGGACACGACCATCAACGGCGTGACCGTCTCGGGCGACACTGACACGAACGGCGGGAACGTCGGCGTCAGCGTCTCGCAGAACCTTTGGACCGCAGGCCGCACGGGGCGCGCCATCGATCAGGCGCAGGCCAGTGTTCTGGCTGGTCGTGAGAACCTGCGCGATATAGAGCAGACCGTGCTGCTGTCGGTGATCCAGGCCTATGTGAACGTGTCGCGCGACATGGAGATTCTGCGCATTCGCCAGGAGAACCTGACCGTGCTGCAGCGTCAGCTTCAGGAAACCAGCGCGCGTTTCGAAGTGGGTGAAATCACCCGCACCGACGTAGCTCAGGCCGAAGCGTCGCTGGCGCAGTCCGAAGCTGATCTGGCCAACGCCCAGGCTCAGTTGTCGACGTCGCGCGCCGCCTATGCCGCCGTGATCGGTCAGTCGCCGACGACCCTGGAAGCCGCTCCGGCCCTGCCTGCGACGCCGACAGACTTTGACGCCGCCATGGAGACGGCGCTGGCCCGCAACCCTGGCGTTCTGGCCGCCATCTACACTCAGCAGGGCGCTGAGGCCGCTGTCGCCGCCGCCCGTTCCGAATATCTGCCGTCGGTTCGCGCCACGGCCTCCTATGGCGGTTCGACCAATGATCTTGGCGATCTGGGCGAACTGACCGACCGTCGCAGCTTCCAGGCGGGGGCGACCCTGTCGGTGCCGCTGTTCACGGGCGGCCTGAACCAGTCCCGCGTCGCCCAGGCGTTGGAACGCGCCAATGCCGCGCAGATGGGCGTCGAGGGACAGCGTCGTGCGGTGTTGCAGGATGTCAGCACGGCCTATGCTCAGGTTCTGTCGACCCGCTCCGGCGTCGCGGCGGGCAATGAAGCGGTCCGCGCCGCCTCGGTCGCGGCTGAGGGGGTGCGTCAGGAGGCCCAGGTCGGCCTGCGCACGACGCTAGACGTGCTGCAGCAGGAAGTGACCCTGCGTTCGGCGCAAACCGCGTTGGCCAACGCCAAGGCGGCCGAATATGTGGCGCGGGCCGCTTTGCTGAAGGCCATGGGGCAGTTGGAAGGTCCGAATCTAAACCCGGATATGGACGTCTATGACGCCAAGGCGAACTACAATCAGGTCCGCAATCGCGGCGCCCTGCCGTGGGACGGCGTCATTGAGGCGCTGGACCGCGTGGCGTCGCCCCCGATTGTCGCCGCCAGCGACGCGCCCGACGCCCCGATTGACAGCCAGTTGAAGGGCGAGGTCGTGCGCACGGCGCCGCGCAACTGAGTGTTTGAGGTGAAAGCCTCCCAAAACGCCCGTTGATTCTGACGGGCGTTGATGCCACGACAACAGATCGGCGTCGGGTTCTCGCTCGACGCCGTTTTTCTTCCGGCCTTCCACAAGGTTTAGACATGACCGATCAGTCCGCTCAGGAACCCACGATGGAAGAGATCCTGGCGTCGATCCGCCGGATCATTTCTGAAGACGAGGCCCCGGCTGAGACTCCGCCTGCGGTCGTGACGCCTGAACCCGCGCCCGAGCCGGCGGCGTCTGCTGAACCTGTGCAAGAGCCGGCCGCCGAAGCCGTCGAGGACGACGTGCTGGAACTGACGGACCGTTATGAGGCGCCTGCCGCCGAAAGCATCGGCGATCTGGAGGTGGTCGACGTCACGCCGGAGTCGGAGCCCGAACCCTATTATCCCGAGCCCGAGCCGACCCCCGTCTATGCTCGCGAGCCCGCACCCGCGCCTGCGCCGGAACCCGCGCCGACCTATGATGCTCTGGTCGGTGAAAGCGCCGCCGCCAGCGCCGCCTCGGCCTTCGCCAGTCTGGCCGCCAGCTTCAAGAAGCCCGAGCCTGCGCCCGCCCCATCCAGCGATCTGCCGTTCGTCAGCGGCAATACGGTCGAGGCCATGGTCGGTGAAATGCTGCGTCCGCTGCTGAAACAGTGGCTGGACGCCAATCTGCCGGGTATTGTTCAGGACGCCGTACAAAAGGAAGTCGAACGCATCGCGCGCAGCGCCTAGCCCTTCGCTTCATCGCAGACTATTCGAAGGGCGGCTCCTGCACAGGAGGCCGCCCTTCGTCATTCGAGGCCCTTGGGCCGCGCCGCACGACAAGACCAAAGAAATCCCATGCTTGAGAAGACCTTCGAACCCCAGGCCGCCGAGCCCCGCCTCTATGCCCAGTGGGAGGAAAGCGGCCTGTTCGCGCCTCGCCCCGCCGCTGCGACCGACGGGGCTGCTGACGCCTATTCGATCGTCATTCCGCCGCCGAACGTGACGGGCAGCCTGCACGTCGGCCATGCGCTGAACAACACCCTGCAGGACATTCTGGCCCGCTATCACCGGATGAAGGGCAAGGCGGTGCTGTGGCTGCCCGGCACCGACCACGCTGGCATCGCCACCCAGATGGTGGTCGAGCGCCAACTGGCCGCCACGGGCAATGTCGGACGGCGCGACATGGGCCGCGACGCCTTCATCGACAAGGTCTGGGAATGGAAGGCCGAGAGCGGCGGCGCCATCGTCCAGCAACTGCGTCGCCTGGGCGCTTCGTGCGACTGGTCGCGGGAACGATTCACTTTGGACGAGGGCCTGAACGCCGCCGTCCGCAAGGTCTTCGTGCAACTGCACAAGGAAGGCCTGATCTATCGCGACAAGCGGCTGGTGAACTGGGACCCGCATTTCCAGACCGCCATCTCGGACCTGGAGGTCGAGCAGCGCGAGGTGGACGGCGCCTACTGGCACTTCGCCTATCCGTTGGCCGACGGCGTGACCTACGAACACCCCGTCGCCTTCGACGAGGACGGCAAGGCGACCGAGTGGGAGACGCGCGACTTCATCGTCGTCGCGACCACCCGGCCCGAGACCATGCTCGGCGACACGGGCGTCGCCGTCCACCCAGACGATGAGCGTTATGCGGGTCTGGTCGGCAAGTTCGTGACCCTGCCGATCACCGGCCGCCGCATCCCCATCGTCGCCGACGACTACGCCGACCCGACCAAGGGCTCGGGCGCGGTGAAGATCACCCCGGCGCACGACTTCAACGACTTCGGCGTCGGCAAGCGGGCCGGATTGGCCGCCCTGAACGTGCTGGACGCCTTCGCCCGCATCGTCGCCGACGACGTGCCGGAAATCCCCGCCGATCTGGTGGGCCTCGACCGTTTCGCCGCGCGCAAGGCCATCGTCGCCCGCGCTGAAGAAGACGGCTGGCTGCGCGAGATCGAGAAGACCAAACACGTCGTCCCCCACGGCGACCGCTCCGGCGTCGTCATCGAGCCGTGGTTGACGGACCAGTGGTACGTCGACGCCAAGGTCCTGGCCCAGCCCGCGCTGAAGGCGGTGGAGCAGGGCGACACGGTGTTCGAGCCGAAGTCCTACGAGAAGATCTATTTTGAATGGCTGCGCAACATCGAGCCTTGGTGCATTTCGCGCCAGCTGTGGTGGGGCCACCGCATCCCCGCCTGGTACGGCCCGAACGGCGAAATCTATGTCGCCGAGACCGAGGCGGACGCCCGCGAACAGGCGATGGCGGACTATGATTCCGAGGTCGCCCTGACCCAGGACGAGGACGTTCTGGACACCTGGTTCTCCTCGGCCCTGTGGCCCTTCTCGACCATGGGCTGGCCCGAGAAGACCGAGGATCTGGCGCGGTTCTATCCCACCAGCGACCTGGTCACGGCGGCCGACATCATCTTCTTCTGGGTGGCCCGGATGATGATGATGGGCCTGCACTTCATGGACGGCGAGGCTCCGTTCAAGCGGGTCATCATCAACGGTCTGGTCCGCGACGAGAAGGGCCAGAAGATGTCGAAGTCCAAGGGCAACGTCATTGACCCTCTGGGCATCATCGACGAACTGGGCGCCGACCCCCTGCGCTTCACCATGGCCATCCTGTCTGGCACGCGCGACATCAAATTGTCGAAGCAACGCATTGAAGGCTATCGCAACTTCGGCACCAAGCTGTGGAACGCCGCCCGCTTCAGCCAGATGAACGAAGCGCGCCGTGTCGAGGGCTTCGATCCCGCGACCGTCGAACAGACGATCAATCGCTGGATCCGGGGCGAGCTGACCAAGGCCGAGCGTCAGGTGTCCGACGCCATCGAGGGCGGGCGGTTCGACGATGCGGCCGGGGCTCTTTACCGCTTTGTCTGGAACGTCTTCTGCGACTGGTATCTGGAACTGGCCAAGCCGGTCTTCAACGGCGCCGATGAAGCGGCGAAAGCGGAAACCCGCGCCATGACCGCCTGGACGCTGGATCAGACGCTGAAGCTGCTGCACCCGGTCATGCCCTTCATCACCGAGGAGCTTTGGGCCGAACTGGGCAAGGAAGGCCCGGTCCGCGACGGTCTGCTGATCGGCGCCGAATGGCCGGTGTTGCCGGACGCCTTCATCGACCCGGCGGCCGAGGCCGAAATCGGCTGGCTGGTCGATCTGGTCGGCGAAATCCGCGGCCTGCGGGCCGAAATGAACGTGCCGCCGTCGGCCAAGCCGCCGCTGGCCTTCGTCTCGCCCGACGCCGTGACCGCCGGACGCATCGACCGCCACCGCGATCTGATCCTGACCCTGGGCCGGGTGTCCGAGGTCGGATCGGCGGATGCGGCCCCGACGGGCGCCGTGACCTTCGTTTCCGGCGGTTCGACCGTCGCTCTGTCGCTGGCGGGCGTCATCGACCTGACCGCCGAACGGGCGCGGCTGGAGAAGGAGATCGCGGCGTTCGACAGTGACATCGGCCATGTGAACAAGAAGCTGGGCAACCCCAACTTCGTGTCCCGCGCCGCGCCGGAAGTCGTGGAGGAGCAGCGCGCAAAATTGGCCGAGGCCGAGGCCGGCAAGGTCAAGCTGCAGGCGGCGCTGGCTCGGCTCAGCGAGATAGGATGAGGCTGGATCAGCTTCTCGTCTCGCGCGGTCTGGCGGAAAGCCGGGCCAAGGCGAAAGCGGCCATCGAGGTGGGCGGCGTCGCTGTGAACGGCGTCCCCGCAAAGGCGGCGTCACAGTCGGTGTGTGAGGACGCCGCTATCGTCTATGCCGACGCTCACCGCTGGGTCGGACGTGGCGCATTGAAGCTGGATCACGCCTTGACCCTGTGGCCTGTTTCGGTCGAGGGACGGGTAGTTCTGGACATCGGCGCATCGACCGGCGGCTTCACCGAGGTCTGTCTGGACCGTGGCGCAACCCACGTCTTCGCCGTCGATGTCGGTTTTGGTCAGATGCACGAACGGGTGGCCGCTGATCCGCGCGTGATCAATCTGGAACGGACGGACGCCCGTGATCTGACGGATCAGGTGATAACCCAGGCGCCGTCCTTGATCGTCTGCGACGCCAGCTTCATCAGCCTGTCGAAGGTGTTGCCTGCGGCGCTGAATCTGGCGGCGGATGGCGCAGACCTCGTGACCCTGGTTAAGCCCCAGTTCGAGGCCGACGGCCCCAGCGGCGTAGGCAAGAAGGGCGTGGTCAAGGACCCCCTGGCCCATGCGGCGTCTGTCCAGCGGGTGTCCGACTGGCTGGAAGATATCGGCTGGAGCGTGCAGGCGACGGCCGAAAGCCCGATCACCGGCGGCGATGGCAATGTCGAGTTCTTGTTGTGGGCCAAACAAGGCCTCAAGCAGCGCGACCGCTCGACAGGCCTGCAAACCTGGCCTCCAGCAGCGCGACCGCTCGATAGGCCTACAAACCTGGCCTCAAGCAGCGCGACTGCGCGGTAGGCCTACAAACCTGGCCTCAAGCAGCGCGACTGCGCGGTAGGCCTCTCAAAATGGAGAAACCGCCGAAGGACTGATCCTCCGACGGTTCCCGTCACGTCGTCGATCGACAGGGGGGCTGAAAATTAATCGACGACGCGATAGCGGCCGTACTGGTCGGGGCAGGTCCGCACATAGCGGGTGTCGCGACGACCGTCCGGCAGACGGATTTCGCTCTCGGCGAGACGGCATCCATCTGAATTCTGGTAGGATTGAACAGGCTGAGACCGCTCGTTGTAATAGCCGCGGTCATCGCGGGCGTAGTCGTTACGGTCGTACTGATCATAGCCGTAGCTGTAGCCCTGATCACCTGCATAACGGTTGTCGTAATAGCCGTAGGTCTGCTGGCTGTAGCCATACTGGGGCTGGGTGTAGACCGGCTGACGGTTGTAGTAGCCCCCGTCCTGATAGCCTCGGTTATAGTATCCGTTCTCGCGGTAGTCGCAGTTGTCCGAACTGCTGCGGCCGACCTGAGAGCCGATCAGGGCGCCGACGACGCCGCCCAGGACGCTGCCCTCGGTGCGGCGGCCGCGTGCGGCCAGCTGTGAGCCGATCACGGCGCCCGCGCCGCCGCCGATGAGGGCGCCCGCGCCGGTGCGGCCCTGACGCTGGGTCTGGCACGGATCGTACTGATAGCCGCGGTTGTCATAATTGTACGGGCGGCCATAGGCCCCGGTGCCGTAGTTTTGCGTGTAGCCGTAGCTTTGGGCTTCGGCGGCCAGCGGCGCGGCCAGGCCCGCGAAGGCGAGGGCGGCGGCCAGTGAGACAATCTTCGTGCGCATTTGGTTTGAACCCCTTCGAGGATCGGACGCTTTCCGTAACCGGAGAACGGCTGAGCCCCGTGTCTGTTGCAGTGAGATGTAGATGACCGAAGCTGAACGCTATTTGAGCGGATTGTTCATCTTCGTTCATCTTTCGGGTGAAATTGGCTGGGTTGGCTCGGTGAGGCGGGACGGCTAGAAGCCCGCCGATGGAAATCTTGAGCATCGACCGCGTCGGCGGGCAGGGCGATGGCGTCGCCAACACGCCGAACGGGCCGGTTTTTGTTCCCCTGAGTCTGCCGGGTGAGACTGTCCGGGCTGTGGTGGCCGACGGGCGCGCCGAGCAGGTCGAAATCGTGACCGCCAGTCCCGAACGCATCGCGCCCGTCTCGCCCCAGTACGGCGATTGCGGCGGGTGTTCGCTGCAGCACTGGGCGGCTGAGTCTTATCTGGGCTGGAAGCGTGAACAGGTGAGGCTGGCCTTGGGGCGCGAGGGCATCGAGACCGAGATTGAGGCGACCGTGGCGACGCCAGCGGGAACGCGACGGCGGGTGGCGCTGCATGCGCGGCGAATGCCGGATGGACGGGTGTCGCTGGGCTTCAAGGCGCGGCGGTCGTGGCGCCTGGTCGAGGTGACGGCCTGTCCCATCGCCGATCCGCGCATCGTCGCGGCCATTCCGATGCTGGCTGAGGTGGCGGCGCCCCTGCTGGAGCACCCGAAATCCGCGCCGACCCTGCATGTGACCTGGACCCTGTCGGGGCTGGATGTGGACGTGACGGGGGTGGAGCGGCGCACAGGCGGCCTGTCCGGCGACGCGCAGATGCGGGCGATTGCGGCGGCGCAACGGGCCGATCTGGCGCGGCTGAGCCTGGCGGGCGACGTCATGATGATGGCGCGCCAGCCCAAGGTGGCGTTTGGTCCGGCGACCGTGCCCCTGCCTGCGGGCGGCTTCCTGCAGGCGGTGCCGGGGGCCGAGGCGGCGATGGTGTCGCGCGCCCTGGCGGCGGTGAAGGGCGCGAAGAAGATCGCTGACCTGTTCTGCGGCGCGGGGACCTTCACCTTCCCGCTGGCGACCGTGGCGCCGGTGATCGCGGCGGATGCGTCCAAGCCGGGCATCGACGCGCTGAAGATCGGCGTCGGGTCGGCCAAGGGGATGAAGGCGATCACGGCGGAGGCGCGCGACCTGTTCCGCCGTCCGCTGACGCCGTTTGACCTGAAGGGCTGCGACGCCATCGTGTTCGACCCGCCGCGCGCCGGAGCGATTGAGCAGACGGCCCAGATCGCCGATGCCAAGGCCAGCGTGGTCGTGGGCGTGTCATGCAATCCGCAGACCTTTGCGAGGGATGCGCGGGTGCTGATCGACAAGGGTTTCCGTCTGGAGACGGTGACGCCGGTGGACCAATTCCTTTGGTCGGCGCACGTCGAACTGGTCGGGGTTTTCAGACGATAGGCGAAGAGCACATGAGCGATCAGGATTTTGAAGAGGACGGCGGCGGGTTCGACGCCGACGACTGGAGTCGGTTGAAGCCGTTCACCGGCGCCGTGGCGACGCTGGACGACGTGCAGGCGCGCCGGGCGGTGTTCGCCCTGGGCGAGACGGACGATCCGCAGGTGATCGACATGGACCTGCCCCAGCCGGTGATCTGGTGGGAGGAGGACGGCGAGCAGGCGGCGGTCATCGTCCAGGCCGAGACCCATCTGGGCAAGGACGGCGAGGAGATGCAGGTGCTGGGCCTGATCCTGCCGGACGGTGAGGGGGCGGTGGCCCTGATGGAGGATGTCGACCTGGTCGACGACACCGACCCGACCTGGCGCGACCTGGTGAACCGGGCGATCGATCCGTCGGCGGCGGACGATTAGGTTCAGCCGACGTTCAGCCAGCCAACATCTCGACGTCATTCCGGAGCTGAACGCAGCGAAGAACCCGGATGCAGGCCCTTCTCGGTTCCGGGTTCGTCCTACGGACGCCCCGGAATGACGGTTCGGGATGGTTGTCGACCGAACCTAACCGAAAAGCTCAAGCTGGGGCCGGGCTTCGGGCGGGATGCGGAACTGGGTTTCGTCCAGAAGTGCGCGGGGCGTATCCAGACCATAGCGTTTGATCGCGGCCTTGAAGCGGGCGGCGATCAGGTCGGCGACGGGGCCTGAACCCTTCATCCGTTGCGAGAAGTCGGGATCATAGTCGCGGCCCCCGCGTGTCTGGCGCACCAGCGACATGACGCGGGCCGCTCGGTCGGGGCGGGCGTCGGCCAGCCACTCGCGGAACAGATCCTTGATCTCCAGCGGCAGGCGCAGGGTGACATACATGGCCGAGGTCGCCCCGGCCTTGGCGGCGGCCTCGAGCACGGATTCCAATTCGTGATCGTTCAGGCCGGGAATGACGGGGGCGAAGCCGACCCCGACCGGACAGCCTGCGTCGGCCAGCCTGCGGATCGCTTCCAGCCGTTTGGCGGGGGTGGAGGCGCGCGGCTCCATCGCCCGGGCCAGGCTCCGGTCCAGGGTGGTGATGGAAACCCAGGCCGAGGCCAGCCCTTGTTTGCCCATCGGCCCCAGAATGTCGGCGTCACGCCCGATCAGCACCGACTTGGTGATGATGCTGAACGGATGGCTGTAACGGCGCATGACCTCAAGGATTGAACGGGTGGATTTCAGCGTCCGTTCGACCGGCTGATACGGGTCGGTGTTGCCGCCTATGTGGATCCGCCTGCATCGATATTTGGGTGTGAGGAACGCTTGTTCCAGCAGATTTGCGGCCTCGGGCTTGAAGAAGATCCGGCTCTCGAAATCCAGGCCCGGGGATAGGCCCATCCAGGCATGGGACGGACGGGCGTAACAGTAGATGCAGCCATGAAGACATCCGACGTATGGATTGATGGATCGGTCAAAGCCGATATCGGGGCTTTCGTTTCGGGTAATGATGGTTTTTGAGTGGAGAGGCGTAAGCGTCGTCTCGATTTGGGTCGGGCCATCGTGATCGGTCCAGCCGTCATCAAACTCAATTCTCGCGTGCTTTTCGTAGCGCCCCGACTGGTTAGATCGTGCGCCGCGGCCGCGCGCGCCATGGATGGATGGAAGCTCTTGCATCGAGGCTTTCCAGTACCAGAAAATCAGAACAAAACAAGAACAAAATGTCTTGAGATCATCCGGCTCCTTCGCGCGATTCTTTTTCAAGCTTGGGCCTGCCGGGCGCGGTTGGGCGCCTCGATCGTCTTTGCTAGGCTCCGCCGAACCCGCTGTCGCTGTTCAGCTGGGTTGCGGTTGGGCGCCCCGATCGTCTTTGCTAG
>CAUQZC010000019.1:0-33146 GCA_963522565.1 uncultured Brevundimonas sp.
CCACGAAGCCTGTCGCACAAAGACAGAACCGCCGACTTCACAGCGAAGTCGGCGGTTTCTTTTTGTCAGATCGTCCTAATGCCGCTCCGCCCTGATAGGCGGCTGCTCGATCCCGGTCGTAGAGGCGTCCGGAGATCTTCCTGGGCGGAGCACGGCTCCACCGACACCGATGACAAGCGTGGCGGTGAACAGGGCGCACACCACAGCGATCACCGCCAGTTTCACCCCATCCCAGATTTCGCGCTCCTGCGGCGTCACGTCAGCCCCGTCCGATCCGCCTTCTGGCGCCGAAGCTGAACTGAGTTCGCTGATGGGCGCAAGTCCATGACCTGTTCGCCAATATATCCAGACAACAGAAAAGGGCGACGCCTTACGGCGCCGCCCTCATTCATAACCGTCATGCGACCTTGGTCAGCCGGTGAACGGACGGATCAGGACTTCGACGCGGCGGTTTTGCGCCTTGCCTTCCGGGGTCGCGTTCGTCGCCACGGGATTGCGCGAGCTGTTGCCTGCGACATAGAGGCGTTGTGCGAGCACCCCGCGACGAACCAGTTCCGAAGCTACGCTGCTGGCGCGGCGCTCGGACAGAGGCTGGTTGATGGCGTCGCCGCCCGAGGAATCGGTGTGGCCGATGATGTCGATGGTCGAACGATCATATTCCTGCAGCACCCGCGCCACGTCGTCGAGGACCGGCAGGAAGCGCGGGTCGATCGAGGACTGGTTGGTGGCGAAGGTCACGTCCGACGGCATGCGCAGGACCAGATTGTCGCCCTGACGCGCAACGCCGACGCCCGACCCCGAAAGCTGCGCTTCCATGGCGCGCTGCTGGCGATCCATGTACTGGCCGACGGCTGCGCCGCCCAGGGCGCCCACGCCCGCGCCGATCAGCGCATTCTTGCGGCCCTGCTCGCCGCTGGAGGTGTTGGTCAGATAGCCGAGAAGGGCACCGCCCAGGGCGCCTGCGATCGCGCCTGTGCCGGTGTTGTTGCGGTTCGGGGTGGAGCTGTACGGGTCGGTCGTGGTGCAGGCGGCCGCGCCCAACAGAGCGGCGATGGAGACACCGGCGACGATAATCTTGGCGCGCATGGATTGATCCTTCCGATTGGCGGTCTGGCGCGAGAACGCACGCTTACAGTAGAGGTTCCAAGCTGTACCTTAGGTGAACAGGAACGACCATGGTTCATCGACAGGCCCACGCCCATGAACTGACAAGGTTGCGGATTAGGCGTATGGGAACCGCCGCACACAGTTACAGTGAGGACGACGCCGATGAGCGCGACCCCGACCGAAACCCCGTCTAGCGCCGACCGCGCCATCCAACCGGTGTCGATGACCAGCTATGACGCTGATTTTCAGGCGTTCAGCGCCGCGCTGGGCGCCTCGTTCACACGCTACGGCTTTGCGGTGATCGCCGACCACGGCCTGGACGAGCAGCGGATCGACGCCGCGATCAATGACGCCAAGGCCTTTTTCGCCCTGCCCGAAGACGTGAAGCGCCAGTACCACCAACCGGGAACCGGCGGAGCGCGCGGCCTGACCCCCTTCGGCGTCGAGGCCGCCAAGGGCGCGGCCACCGTCGATCTGAAAGAGTTCTGGCACGTCGGGCGGGAGCTTCCCGCCGACCACCCCTATCGTAAATATATGCGTGACAATCTGTGGCCCACGGAAATCGAGGGCTTCCAGACCCACCTTTACGGCATGTTTGAGGATCTGGACGCCCTGGGCCGCAAGATCCTGCGCGCCATCGCCCGCTATCTGGAGCTGGGCGACGACTATTTCGAAGACAAGGTCGAGATGGGCAACAGCGTGCTGCGCATGCTGCACTACCCGCCGGTCCCCGCCGATGCGCCGGGCGTTCGCGCAGGCGCACATGAGGACATCAATGTGATCACCCTGCTGCTCGGCGCCGAGGAAGCCGGTCTGCAGCTGAAGGAGAAGGACGGGAGCTGGCTGGACATCGCGCCGCCTGCGGGCGCCCTGGTCGTCAACATCGGCGACATGCTGCAGCGCCTGACCAACCACGTCCTGCCGTCGACGACCCACCGCGTGGTCAATCCGGCGCCGGAACGTCGTGGCTTCGCCCGCTATTCCACGCCCTTCTTCCTGCACTTCAACCCGGACTTTCCGATCGAGACCCTGCCCAGCGCCGTCACGCCGGACAATCCCGACCGCTATGCGGGCAAGACCATCCTGGCGGAAGATTATCTGACCGAACGCCTGCGCGAAATCCGCCTGCTCTGAGGCCGATCAGCGCGTGATGCGCAGGCGGGTGATGTCGCGGCCGATGGCCTTGAAGGCTTCGCTCAGATCGGTGCTGGAGGTCGGCAGATAGGCGTAGTCCGGGCTGGTCGCGCAGTTCTTCATGAGGTCCGCCGCCGCCCCGGTCGTGCCCACCTGGAAGCCGACGGTGTAGACCACTATGCCCTGCGCCTTCATCGCCGCGCACAGCTTCAGCGCCTGGCTGGTGGAGCTTCCGTTGTCGGCGTTCTGATTGATGTGGTCCGCCGTCGATCCAGAGCCGGAACCGGCGTCTGAGGAAATGACTCCGTCGGAATAGGGCGTATTGAACTCGCCATCCGTCATCAGGATCACCGACTTCAGCACATTCATGTCGCGATAGGGCCCGGCCGCGTTCGACGGCCATAGCGCGTTGAAGTTCGGCGACACCGTGTACCAGCCCCAGGCCGCGCCGATATGACCGGCTGTCGATCCGCCGATCGTCAAGGCGTTGATGGCCGACTTCAGCCCCGACTTGTCGCTGGACAGCGGACGCAGAGGCGCATTCAGGCAGGGATTGGCGGCGTTGTTCAGACCATCGGCGGGATAGTTGAAGCCGAGACGGGCCGTCGACGGCGCCGCATCCGTAAAGGCCTGATTTCCCGACCGCTCGCTGACGCAATCGCTGTTCCTCAGCGCGCGCATTGAGCCGGATGCGCTGGTGAAGACACGCCAGGCGCAGCCGTCCTCGCCACAAGCCGTCGTGCCTCCACGCGTATAGGACTGTGCGCCCACGACATCGACGATGAAGTCGTTGGTGTTGACTTCCGAAACCGTAAGCGGGCGCGTGTTCAGATAGTCCATGCCCTGGACCCCCTCGAACACCACCGTGCCGCCTCGGGTCGCTAGCCCATGCCTGTTGGCGGTCACCTTGGGCTTGCAGTCATTCCGCAGGCATTTGGCGGCGTAGGCGGGCCTTGAAGCGCTGCCGCTGAAGCTGCTGTAATATCGACTGTCCACCCCGGCCAGTTGGAAAGATCTGGCACTGGCGTTGGTCACGGTGAAAGCCACGCCGTTCAGCTGGGTCATGCCGCTGGCGTTCCAGATCGCCACCCGGTCGCCGTTGACGAAACCATGGTTGGCTGTCGTGGTGACCACGGCGTAATTGGCCCGTGTCACGGCGCTGACCGAGGCGACATTTCCGGTCGACCAGACAATATTCGAGACATTGGCCGTCGCCGCCGGCACGCCGCGCGCATTATTGGCGTATCCCCCAAGGTTCACGCCCATCGAATAGGGCACCAGGGACATCTTGGTGTAATAGGGCGTCTGAACATCCTGAACCACGATATCCACCAGTTGATTGGCGGCGTTCTTCAGGGATTCGATCTTGCCGTTGTTCATCGAGCCGGTGACATCCAGCACCAGCGCGACTTCGATATTCTTGGACGAGCGCTGCACGTCCGAAGACGAGGATACAGGAAGCGTGTCGTCCAGAAGCTTGCCATAGGGCGGCAGGACGATGTTGGCGACCAGGGTCTTGACCTGGATTTTCGCCGTGCCCTTCACGACCTGATTGGCGTCCACCGCAAAGGAGATATCGCTGTCTTTGAAGGTCACGCCGTCGGTCGCGCGCAGGTTCGCCTTCAGCGCCGTCAGGCCCACGGCGTTCAGCTCCTTGGTCTGAGCCGAGGTATAGGGCGAACGCGCCGCCGCCAGGGTCGCGGCGTCCAGCGCGTCCTGCAGATTGGCCTTCGCCGTCGAGACGCGGTTGATGTCGATCCCGCCGAAGACCAGCATCAGCAGCACAGGCAGGCTGAGGCCGAACATCATGGCGACATTGCCGCGCGTGTCCGCCCGCAACCGCGCAATGAGGCCCGTCAGTTTGAGCCATGCCCCGATGTTCAGCCGCTGAGACGCCAAGATCGTGCTTCCATGACCGGGCGCAAGTTCGCCCGCTGGCCGTCATCATGGCGCCCGCCGGTTAAGGGAAGGCCTAAGTCTGAGGGTTAACCAAACCTGACCCCGCAAGCCTCATCTCAGTACGCAGGCGCTCAATCCCTGTCCGCGCACCGTGCCCATGGCGGCCTGGACGCGCGCGCCCCTGCGTCGAACATAGGGGCCGGGGTCAGCGGCCTGATAGCGGCGCGGCGCCGGCAGGATGGCCGCCAGACGTGCAGCCTCGCGCGGGGTCAGATCGCGCGCATTCTTGTCGAACCAGTGCCGGGATGCGGCCTGGGCGCCATAGACGCCCGGCGCCCATTCGACCACGTTCAGATAGACCTCCATGATCCGGCGCTTGCCCCAGAAGGTCTCGATCAGCACGGTGTAGCCCGCCTCCAGACCCTTGCGGATCCAGTCGCGCGACGGCCACAGAAAGACGTTCTTGGCCGTCTGTTGGCTGATGGTCGAACCGCCCCGCACGCGGCCGCCGTCGGCGTTGTGGTCCAGCGCCTTCTGGATGGCGTCCATGTCAAAGCCGTTGTGGCTGCAGAACCGCGCATCTTCCGAGGCGATCACCGCATTGACCAGATTGGGCGAAATGTCGTTCAGCCCGCGCCACTGATAGTCCAGCCCCTCGCCCCGCACGACCTGACGCAGCATCAGGATGGTGGGCGTCGGCGGCACAATGGCGAACAGGGCCACCCCGACGAACGGAAACAGCGCCAGAACCACGATCAGCGTCGGCCAGAAGCGGCGCTTTCGAGACTTTCCGCCCTTAGTCATCATCAGCCTGCCAGACGCCCGCGCACGACCTAGAGAATCGCCACGCCGGCGGCGCCGTCTTCATCGGCCCAGGCCACCTTGTCGGCGGCGGGGCTCAGCGACAGGGCGACAATGGCCGCACCCTTCTCGGCCTTGACGAAGTTCAACCCTTGCGCCGCCGGATGGGCGACCCAGACGCGGCCATCGGTCAGGCCGGCGGCCATCAGCCCATGTTCAGGCCGCGCCGACACCAGATTGACCAGGGTCGTGTCGTCATAGCCGATCTCGGTCGCCTCGCGGCCCATCGGTCCGTTTGAGCCGATGAAGGGCCACAGCACCACACCCTGCGCGCCAGAGGTGGCCAGCAATTGGCCGTTCGCCAGGAAGGCCAGCGAGCGCACCTTGCCGGGATAACCGCCCATGCGCAGGTTCTTGGCGTCCTTCAACCGCCAGCCGTGCAGTTGGTTGTCCTGCATGGTGGTGACGACAAAGGCGCCGTCGGGCGAGAAGGCGACGCCCGTGTGCGATCCGGCCCAGTTCAGTCTGACCGGCTGTTGCTTTTCGATACGGGCGTACCAAAGCGCAGCCCCGCCATAGGTCGAGGTCGCGATGCGGCGGCCCTTCGGCTCGAAGGCCACGCCCGAGATCGTGCGCTCATGCTGATAGTCGCGGCGGAAGCCGACATCCTTGGGATCAATAACCGCCAGGGTGCGGCCATAGGAAAAGGCGATCAGACCCGTCGCCGCCGAGGCGTCAATGGCGTCGATCCACTGGCCCCTGGCGTCGGCCAGCACCACAGCGTCCTCGTCGCGACGCGTCCAGACCACCTTGCCGTCGTCGCCCCCTGTCACGATCCCGTCGCCGGACGGATGGACGGCCGCGCACAATATGGCGCCGTCATGCGCCTCGACCCATGTGCGATCCTCGAACCGCACCGAGCCATCACCCAGCGCGAACACGGCGCCGGTGCTGTCAAAAAGGGCGGCGGTGACCTGGGCGTCGAAATCGAAAGTCATGGAGTGAGGCGTTGTCCGGTTGAAGGCGCCTGCATATAGGAAGCCGCCGCGCGACGCACGGCCCTGTCTTCAGACAGGATCGGTCGGCTTTGGCGTAGGCTCTTCCGGCAGAGGAATGAACTCCAGATCATCCTCGGTCGGCAACTTCATCCGCCCGGCTTTCCAGTCAGCCCTGGCCTGATCGATCCGCGCCTGGCTTGAAGCGACGAAATTCCACCAGATCAGGCGCTGACCCACAGGCTCGCCGCCCAGAACCATGACCGTGGCCTGGGTTATGGCCGTGATGGTGGGTTCGGCCGTCGGCTCCAGCACGATCATCTGGCCTGCGTGGAAGGTGCGGTCGCCGACCTCGATGGAGCCCTTGGCGACGAACAGCGCCCTCTCGCTCATGCCTCCTCCTTGGCCGCCCGGCCTCTTGCCCGCAGGCGGCGCGGTGCGCACGCCGGGCTGAAGCTCCCAGTGGACATAGAACAGCGGCGAGGCTGTCGGAACGCTGGCCTTGGCGCCGTAAGCCTCGCCCGCCACCAGACGCGCGAACAGGCCGCCGTTCTCGAACGTCGGCTGAGCATCTTCATCCAGATGGTGGAAGGACGGCTCGATCTCCTCGGCTTCATCGGGCAGGGCGACCCAGGCCTGCATCCCGTGCATCGGGCCGCCCCGGCTGCGCTTCAGCGGGTCGGTGCGTTCGGAATGGACAATGCCCTTGCCCGCCGTCATCCAGTTGACCTCGCCGGGGCGGATCACCTGATTATAGCCGAGATTGTCGTGGTGCATGATCTCACCCTCGAACAGATAAGTCAGGGTCGACAGGCCGATATGCGGATGCGGCCGCACATTGATGGCGTCGGCGCCCGGCGCGAACTCTGCCGGGCCCATCTGGTCCAGAAAGATGAAAGGCCCCACCATCCGGTGCGAATGGAAGGGCAGGACGCGGCCGACCTCGAACCCGCCAAGGTCCTTGCGACGCGCATCGATCACCAGTTCGATCATGGTCTTCTCGTCCTTGGCTAAAATCCGCCGCCTGAACGACCTTATCCGACGTGAGGCGTCACAATGCCAAGCGGCAGGGCGGTCACATTCTTCACACCGCGCGTCACGATATGGCTCTCGCAGTCCGAAACGATGCCCAGGGCCAACAGCTTCTCGCGCAGGAAGCGGTCGAAGGCGTGCATGTCCGAAGTGATGATGCGCAGCACATAGTCTTCGCGTCCGGTGATGGTGGCGCACTGCACCACTTCCGGCCATTTGGCGACCGCAGCCTCGAAAATATCAAGGTTGTCAGAAGACGGCAGCGACAGCTTGACGATCGCATAGACCTCAAAATCCAGGCCCAGCAACTGCGCATTAAGAAGCGTGACGCGCTTGGTGATCAGGCCGGAATCCTCCAGCCGCTTGATCCGCCGCCAGCAGGGCGAGGCCGAAAGACCGACGCGATCGGCGACTTCCGCGACCGACAACCCGGCGTCTTGTTGAAGGATATCCAAAATCCGGGCGTCGATGGGATCGAGTTCGTCCGCCAATGCGTTTCTCCGATTGCAACTATGGAGAAATAAAATACCCGAATTCGGGATTTAGCAAGGTCAAATTGAGCGAGCACCTGCTTGGGCGCCGTGATATCTAGCGTACAGAGGAAACACGGACGGACCCCCGAACGGACATGGACGCCCGCATGAACGACAAAATCATGAAAAAGAACAGTCACGCCTTGTCATTACGCGTGCCGGAACCCTCTGGGCGACCCGGCGATGCGCCGGATTTCAGCCACCTGCAATTCGACCCCGCAGGCGTCGTCGAACGACCGGGAGTCGGGGCGACGGCCTATGAAATGCGCGATCTGGCCTTCCGCCTGATTCGGGTGCTGGATGACGAGGGCAATGCGGTCGGCCCATGGAATCCGCGCCTGGATGCCGAGACCCTGCGTCGCGGCCTCAAGGCCATGATCCTGACGCGCGCCTTCGACGACCGGATGCACCGCGCCCACCGCCAGGGCAAGACCAGCTTCTATATGAAGTGCACCGGAGAAGAGGCGATCGCGGTCGCGCAGGGGATGCTGCTCAGCCGCGAGGACATGGGCTTTCCCACCTATCGCCAGCAGGGGCTTCTGATCGCGCGCGGCTATCCGCTGGTCGAGATGATGAACCAGATCTATTCGAACGCGGCGGACCCGATCAAAGGCCGCCAGCTGCCGATCATGTATTCGTCCAAGGACTATGGCTTCTTCACCATCTCGGGCAATCTGGGCACCCAGGTGCCGCAGGCCGTCGGCTGGGCCATGGCCAGCGCCTACAAGGGCGACGACAAGATCGCCATCAGCTGGATCGGCGACGGCGCGACGGCCGAAGGCGACTTCCACAACGCCCTGACCTTCGCCAGCGTCTATCGCGCGCCGGTGATCCTGAACGTGGTCAACAATCAGTGGGCCATTTCGTCCTTCATGGGCATAGCGGGCGGGCTTGAGACAACCTTCGCCTCCAAGGCCATCGGCTATGGCCTGCCGGCCCTGCGGGTGGACGGCAACGACTTCCTGGCCGTCTGGGCCGCGACCCAGTGGGCCGAGGAGAGGGCGCGCTCGAACCAGGGCGCGACGGTGATCGAACTGTTCACCTATCGCGGCGCCCCGCACTCGACCTCCGACGACCCCAGCCGCTATCGCCCCGGCGACGAGCACGAGAAATGGCCGCTGGGCGATCCGCTGGAACGGCTGCGCCAACACCTGACCGTCATCGGCGAATGGGATGACGAGCGTCACGCGGCGGCTTTGAAGGAGGCCGTCGAACAGGTCCGCGCCGCCGGCAAGGAAGCCGAAGCCATCGGCACCCTGGGCCAGTCGCGGCCCAGCGTGAAGACGATGTTCGAAGAGGTCTATGCGACCGAGGACTGGCGCCTGGTCGAACAGCGCCGCGAGGTGGGGGTCTGACCATGGCTGAGCAAACCACCTTCACCGAGGCCGACCGCAACGACGGCGTCGAACCCGACATGGTCGATCAGAACGCCGCCCCGGCCTCTGAGGCGACCGGCGCCGGCATCCAGCCGATGAACATGATCCAGGCCCTGAACTCGGCCATCGACGTCAAGATGGCCGAGGACCCCGACGTCCTGTCGTTCGGCGAGGATGCGGGCTATTTCGGCGGCGTCTTCCGCGTCACCGACAAGCTGCAGCAGAAGCACGGCCTGACCCGCAGCTTCGACGCCCCGATCTCGGAATGCGGCATCGTCGCCGCCGCCATCGGCATGGGCGCCTATGGCCTGCGCCCGGTCGTGGAGATCCAGTTCGCCGACTACATCTATCCGGCCTACGACCAGATCGTCAGTGAAGCGGCCAAGATGCGCTATCGCTCGGGCGGCCAGTTCACCAGCCCGATCACGATCCGCAGCCCCTATGGCGGCGGCATCTTCGGCGGCCAGACGCACAGCCAGTCGCCGGAAAGCCTGTTCACCCATATCGCGGGCCTGAAGGTCGTCATCCCGTCCAACCCCTATGACGCCAAGGGCCTGCTGACCGCCGCCATCGAGGACGATGATCCGGTGGTCTTCTTCGAGCCGAAACGCCTCTACAACGGCCCGTTCGACGGCTGGCACGAAAAGCCGGTCAGCCCGTGGAAGACGCAGGACCTGGCCCAGGTCCCGACCGGCAAATATGTCGAGCCGATCGGCAAGGCGCGCGTGATGCGCGAAGGGAACGACGTCACCATCCTGGCCTATGGCACCATGGTCTGGGTCGCCCTGGCCGGCGCCGAACATGCGGGCGTGGACGCCGAGGTCATCGACCTGCGCTCGCTCGTGCCCTTGGACATCGAGACCATCGAGGCCTCGGTCAAAAAGACCGGCCGCTGCGTCATCGTTCACGAGGCGCCCAAGACCTCCGGCTTCGGCGGCGAACTGTCCGCCCTGGTGCAGGAGCGCTGTTTCTATCATCTGGAGGCGCCGATCGCGCGCGTCACCGGCTGGGACACCCCCTATCCCCATGCTTTCGAATGGGAATATTTCCCCGGACCGCAACGGGTCGCAGACGCCTTGAAGAGCGTCATGACGGGAGGTCGTTGATATGGGTCGTTTCGTCTTCAAACTGCCCGACGTGGGCGAAGGCACCGCCGAGGCCGAACTGGTCGGCTGGCACGTCAAGGTCGGCGACATGGTCGCCGA
Organism: uncultured Brevundimonas sp.; assembly: GCA_963522565.1. GTDB lineage: Bacteria > Pseudomonadota > Alphaproteobacteria > Caulobacterales > Caulobacteraceae > Brevundimonas. Next base: position 10,083 of record CAUQZC010000019.1, read on the forward strand.
GGACCAGATCGTCGCCGACGTCATGACCGACAAGGCCACGGTGGAGATCACCGCGCCGGTATCCGGCAAGGTCACGGCCATCCACGGCGAACCCGGCCAGATGATCCCCGTGCGCGGCCCTCTGGTCGAGTTCGAGGTCGAGGGTGCGGGCAATGCCGCCGATGCGCCCGAACCGGCGCCCCCTCCTGCCGTAAAGCCCGCCGCAGAAGCCGCGCCCAAGCCAGCAGCCAAGCCGCCTGTCGCGCCTGCGCCTACAGTGGAAACGGCGGGCGGCAACTACGTCTTCAAACTGCCGGACGTCGGCGAAGGCACCGCAGAGGCCGAGCTGGTCGGCTGGCACGTCAAGGTCGGCGACGCGGTCGAGGAAGACCAGATCATCGCCGACATCATGACCGACAAGGCCACGGTGGAGATCACCTCGCCTGTCGCCGGCACGGTCGTCGCCCTATACGGCGAAGCGGGCAAGTCGGTGCCGGTCGGCGGTCCCCTGGTCGCGTTCGATGTCGAGGGGCGGGGCAATGTCGCGACGCCCGCGCCCGCTTCGGCCCCCTCCACCGCTTCGCGGTCCCCCTCTCCCGATGGGGGAGGATCGACAGCGGCGCCTGCACCCAAGTCTCCCCCCGTCGGGGGGAGTACCCGCGCAGCGGGGGAGGGGGGCAGGCCCGTCCCCGCCCTGACCGGCCGCGCACCGGGCGAACGCCCGCTGGCCTCGCCCGCCGTGCGCAACCGGGCGCGCGACCTGGGCGTGGACCTGACCTTCGTGCCCGGTTCCGGCCCGGCCGGACGCATCACCCACGAGGACCTGGACGGCTTCATCGCGCGCGGCGGATCGGTCCCCGCCTCCGCCCCCGCAGCAGGCGGATCAGCCTTCGCCCGCGCCGAGGGGACCACAGAGGTCCGCATCATCGGCCTGCGCCGCAAGATCGCGGAGAAGATGGCCGAGAGCGTGCGCCGCATCCCGCACATCACCTATGTCGAGGAAATCGACATGACGGCGCTGGAGGAGTTGCGGGCCCACCTGAACGCGACGAAGCAAAAGGACCAGCCCAAGCTGAACGTCCTGCCCTTCATCGCCCGCGCCATCGTGGTGGCCCTGCGCGACCAGCCGCAGATCAACGCCACCTATGACGACGAAGCCGGCGTCCTGACCCAGCACGCCCCGGTCCATCTGGGCATCGCCGCCCAGACGCCGAACGGCCTGATGGTCCCCGTCGTCCGCCACGCCGAGGCGCGCGACGCCTGGGATACGGCTCTGGAGATCGCCCGCGTCTCGGGCGCGGCCAAGGACGGAACGGCCAAGCGCGAAGAACTGTCGGGTTCGACCATCACCATCACCTCGCTGGGCACGCTGGGCGGGGTGGTCCACACCCCGATCATCAATCACCCCGAGGTCGCCATCGTCGGTCCCAACAAGATCGCCGAACGGGTGGTCGTGAAGGACGGCCAGATGGTCGTGCGCAAGATGATGAACCTGTCCTCCAGCTTCGATCACCGCATCGTCGATGGTCACGACGCGGCGGTTTTCGTGCAGCGGATCAAGGGGTTGCTGGAAAATCCGGCGACGCTGTGGATGGGCTAAGATGAGACGCAGCACGACCATGGCTTTAGCGGTTGCCGCGCTGCTTGCGGCAGGGGCCGCCAACGCCTGTTCGCCACTTCGAAAAACGCCTGAAGAATGGGATGCCTACTTCAGGGCGGAATACGCAAAACAGGTTGGCGCCAGTCGTTCGGTCTATTGGGCGACGCTCGAAGATGTATCGCGCGGCTCCAACTATCCTCGTTATACGATCGTTGCAGGCAACGTTATTCAGGGCGCGACCCCGCCAACGACCTTGCAGTCGCCAGACAGGCTGGTGGGGTCATGTGGGCCCAACCCGTGTTATGGCATTGAGCAAATCCAACCTAACAGCCCCGCTGGAAGTAAGGTTCTAGTCTTCTTAGGGGCCACTCCTGGCGGAGAGCTTGAAGTCATAGACATTGCAGCGGAAGGCGCCTCTAGAACAGACAGCCTGCTGGCGCTTATCCAGGCTCTGTCTGTTGCATCGAAGTGATTTTGTAGGACGCATGACCCAGACCCTGAAAACCAAAGTCCTGATCATCGGCGCAGGCACCGGCGGCTACGTCGCCGGCATCCGTTGCGGCCAGCTGGGCCTGGACACCGTGCTGGTGGACGGCGGGGACGGCCTTGGAGGCACCTGCCTGAACGTCGGCTGCATTCCGTCCAAGGCCATCATCCATGCGGCGGGCAAGTTCGAGACGGTGGCCAAGGCGGCCGGCGGCGGGACGCTGGGCATCACGGCGGCGGCGCCCGCCATCGACCTGTCGCAGACGGTCGCGTGGAAGGACGGCATCGTCCGTAAGCTGAACGCCGGGGTCGCGGCCCTGCTGAAGAAGACCAAGGTCAAGGTCATCAAGGGCTGGGCGAACTTCGAGGACGCCAAGACCTGCATCGTCCAGACCGACGAGGGCGACATCCGCATCACCGCCGAACACGTCATCCTGGCCACGGGGTCCGAGCCGGTCGAACTGCCCTTCCTGTCGTTCGGCGGGGACGTCATCTCCTCGACCGAGGCGCTGAGCCTGTCGGAGGTTCCCAGGAAGCTGGTCGTGGTCGGCGGCGGCTATATCGGGCTGGAGCTGGGCATCGCCTTCCGCAAGCTGGGCGCCGAGGTGGCCATCGTCGAAATGGCCGAGCGCATCCTGCCGCTCTATGACAAGGCCCTGACCGATCCGGTGGCCAAATGGCTGGAGAAGCACGGCGTCGAACTGCATCTCGGCGCGCGCGCCGGCGGCTTCGGCGACGGGAAGCTGTCGATCACCACCAAGGACGGCGAGCCGCTGCAACTGGACGCCGACAAGGTGCTGGTCACGGTCGGCCGGCGTCCGCGCACCCAGGGCTGGGGCTTGGAGAACATGGGCGTGGCCATGGCCGGGCCGTTCGTGAAGATCGACCAGCGCTGCGCCACCAGCATGAAGAACGTCTGGGCCGTCGGCGATCTGACCGGCGAACCCATGCTGGCGCACAAGGGTTCGGCCCAGGGCGAGGTGGTCGCGGAGATCATCGCCGGCCATGACCGCATCTTCGATCCCGTCACCATCGCCGCCGTCTGTTTCACCGAGCCGGAGATCGTTTCGGCCGGTCTGGGGCCGAACGAGGTCACGGGCCGCGACGACGTGATCCAGTCGGTCTTCCCCTTCTCCGCCATCGGCCGCGCCCTGGCCATCGAGGCGGGCGAGGACGGCGGTTTCGTGCGGGTGATCGCCTCGAAATCCGATCATCGAATCCTGGGCATACAGGCCGTGGGCCAGCATGTGTCGGAGATGTCCAACAGCTTCGCCCAGATGCTGGAGATGGGCGCGGTGCTGGAGGATGTGGCGGGCGTGATCCATGTCCACCCGACCCTGGGCGAGGCCTTCCACGAAGCGTCGCTGCGCGCATTGGGCCACGCGATCCACATCTAGGCTATCCAGACTTCGGAACGGATGGACCTCAAGGCGGACCGCACAAAGATGAACCTTTGTTCATGTGCATTACGTCGCGTTGCCAGCGGAACAGGGGTCGCTAAGGTTCAGGCCACCTGAAATCTTAGGAGACGCCCATGCGTTTCGCTTCCCTCGTCGCCGTCGCCGCCCTGACGGCAGTGGCCACTCCGGTTCTGGCGGTCACCCCGGCCCCGAGCGCCGCCGCTCAGGCGGCCGCCCCCGCCCTGCGCGCCGCGCCGGTGTCCGAACTGGTCCGTGAAGTGGACATTCCCTACACTCGGTTCACGCTGGACAACGGCCTGACCGTGCTGGTCCACGAAGACCACAAGGCGCCGGTCGTCGCCGTTTCGGTCTGGTACAATGTCGGCTCCAAGGACGAACCCGCGGGCAAGACCGGCTTCGCCCATTTGTTCGAACACCTGATGTTCGGCGGTTCGGAAAACGCGCCGGGCAGCTATTTCACCCCGATGCGCAACATGGGCGCGACGGACATGAACGGCACGACCTGGTTCGACCGCACCAACTATTTCGAGACCGTCCCGACGCCCGCGCTCGAACAGGCCCTGTTCATGGAAAGCGACCGCATGGGCTATATGCTGGGCGCCATCACCCAGGAGACGCTGGATCGCCAGCGGGGCGTCGTCCAGAACGAGAAACGCCAGGGCGACAACCAGCCCTACGGCCTGAACGGCTACAAACAGCTGGAAGCGCTGTTCCCCGAGGGTCACCCCTATCGCCACTCGACCATCGGTTCGATGGCCGATCTGGACGCCGCGTCCATGCAGACCGTGCGTGACTGGTTCACCTCCAACTATGGGCCGAATAATTCGGTGCTGGTGCTGGCCGGCGACATCACCCCCGCCCAGGCGCGTGAACTGACTGAGAAGTATTTCGGCCCGATCCCGCGCGGCCCGGTCAATAATCCGGCTCAGGCGCCCGTGCCGACCCTGGCTGCACCGATCAGCGAAACCACTCACGACCGCGTCGCCAACGCCCGGGTCGAGATCAGCTGGGCCGTGCCCGGCATGCTGGACGCCGACTCCGTGCCGCTCAGCGTCGCCGCTTCGGTCCTGGGCGGTCTGGCCAGCTCGCGTCTGGACAACGAACTGGTGCGGGGCGAGCAGTCCGCCGTCTCGGTCAGCGCAGGCAATGGCGCCTATCACCGCGTCGGCATCTTCGAAATCACCGTCAATGTGAAGCCGGGCCAGGACCCCGCCGCAGTCGAGGCGCGGACGCGTGAAATTCTGAACGGCCTGATCGCCAACGGCCCGACCGCCGATGAGGTCGAACGGGTCAAGACCCAGTATGTGGCCCGCCGCATCCAGGGACTGGAGCAGGTCGGCGGCTTCGGCGGCAAGGCTACAGCCCTGGCCGAAGGTCAGCTCTATGCCGGCGATCCGGATTTCTACAAGAAACAGCTGGCCGCCTATGCGGCGGTGACGCCCGCCCAGGTCCAGGCCGCCATGCAGAAATGGCTGACACGCCCGGCCTATACGCTGACAACCCTGCCCGGCGAGCGTGAGGCCTATGTCGAGGCGGCCGCATCGCCGCCCGGCGCCAATCACACGCCCGCCCCGCCCATTGAGCGGGTGAGCCGCATGGCCAAGCCGGAAATCGGTCAGGTCGCCAACATCGACTTCCCGGCCGTTGAACGCACCCGCCTGTCGAACGGCGTCGAGGTCATCTACGCCCAGCGCGACGCCGTGCCCGCCACCAAGATCGCCATCGATTTCGACGCCGGGCTCAGCGCCGACAGCGCCTCCAAGCTGGGCTTGCAAAGCCTGATGCTGGATCTGCTGGACGAAGGCACCCTCACCCGCAACTCCACCCAACTGGCCGAGGCGCAGGAAGCACTGGGCGCCAACATCTCGACCGGCGCCACCATGGACAGTTCCGTCGTGTCTCTGAGCGCGGTCACGCCGAACCTGCAATCGTCGGTGGCCCTGCTGGCGGATGTGGTGAAAAACCCGGCCTTTGCGTCCTCGGAACTGGAACGCCTGCGCGCCACACGCCTGTCGCGCATCGCCGCCGAACGCACCCAGCCGGCCGCCCTGGCCAGCCGCGCCCTGCCGGAACTGATCTATGGCGCAAACAGCCCCTATGGCCGTCCGTTCAGCGGCAATGGCGATGACGCCAGCGTCAAGTCGATCACCGAGGCCGACGTCCGCGCCGACTACGCCAAGTGGATTCGTCCGGACAACGCCAAGATCTTCGTGGTCTCGGATCGCCCGCTGTCGGAAATCTCGCCGATCCTGGAGACCGAGTTCGGTTCGTGGCGCGCCGCCTCCCCGCCCAGGGGAGTGAAGGACTTCTCGGCCCCGATCCCGGCGACCACGGCGCGGATCGTGCTGATCGACCGTCCTCAGTCGCCCCAGTCCTACATCATGGGCGGCGAGGTCCTCGGCGCGTCCGGCACGGACGACCTCTTGGTGCTGAACGCCGCCAACAATGTGCTGGGCAACGACTTCCTGTCGCGCATCAACACGGACCTGCGTGAAACCAAGAGCTGGTCCTACGGCGTCAACGCCTCGGTCTCGAGTTTCCGCAACCGCGTCCCCTATCTGGTGACGGCGCCGGTGCAGGCGGACAAGACCGGCCCGGCGATCGAAGCCTTGATCCAGCAGTTCAACGACTTCCTCAAGGGCGGAAAGGGCGTGACCGCCGACGAGCTGCAACGCACGGTCAACGGCAACACCCGCCGTCTGGCAGGCAGCTACGAGACGTCGGGCGCCGTGCTGGGCGCTCTGCGCTCCAACGACCTGCTGGGCCGACCGGACAACTATCCTGAGACCGTGGCGGCGCGCACCAACGCCCTGACGGCGGCGCAGCTTGATGCGGCGGCGCGGGCGGCCATCGATCCGGCCCGGTTCGTCTGGGTGGTCGTGGGCGACGCCTCTGTGGTCAAGCCGCAACTGGACGCCCTGGGCATCCCGGTCGAGGTGCGGGCTGCGGCGACGCAGTAAGGTCTTTCACAACCACATCGACGAAGGCCCGGAGAGCGATCTCCGGGCCTTTTCTTTGGCTTCTGGCGTCAGATCCAATCGACATTCGGTGCGCCGACATCCTGATTCGTCATTCCGGTGCTGAGCGGAGCGAAGAACCCGGAAGCCGGGGATACGGCCACCCACCTGGATGCATTCAACGCCAGACGCGCACGCCCTGGGTTCCGGGGGCTGAATGTCGCTGGGACCTATACGGCGGCGGGTCGCGCCGTGACGGCGGCATGGTTCAGTCCAGCGTCGCGCCCGTCGTTCGCATGATCTCGGCCCGCAGTTCGGGAAGGCCCAGGCCCTTTTCCGAAGAAGTCAGGGCCACCACCGGGAAGGCGGCGGGGCGTTTGGAGATGGCCTTCAGCGTGGCCTCCTGCACCTTCTCGCCCTCGCCCTTCTTCAGCTTGTCGGCCTTGGTCAGGACGATCTGATAGCTGACGGCGGCCAGGTCCAGCGCGTCCAGGGCCTCGGCGTCCACGCTCTTGAGGCCATGGCGGCTGTCGATCAGCAGATAGACCCGCTTCAGCGTCACCCGGCCGCGCAGATAGTCGCGGCCCAGGTCCTGGAACTTCTTGACCGTGGTCTTGGACGCCTTGGCCCAGCCATAGCCCGGCAGGTCGACCAGACGCATCCGGCCGTCCAGGTCGAAGAAATTGACCTCGCGCGTGCGGCCAGGCTCGTTCGAGGCGCGGGCCAGCTTGTGCATGCCCACCAGCCCGTTGATCAGGCTGGACTTGCCCACGTTGGAGCGGCCTGCAAAGGCGATTTCCGGCAGGTCAGGATCAGGCAACTGCTCGATCTTGGCCGCGCCCATGATGAAGGTCGCGGGCCGCGCGAACAGGATGCGCGCGGCCTCGATGTCCTCGGGCGTGAAGTCGGTCTCGTCGGTCACGCGGGCTTCGGTTTCTTGAACCGGGCGATGAAGCTGTCGATGGGGTTCTCTGCCTTGTAGCGGTGCATGATGACGTACTGCTGCAGGATGGTCAGGATGTTCGACCAGGCCCAGTAGACCAGCAGGCCCGCCGCGAACGGCGCCATGATGAAGGTGAAGATCAGCGGCATGAACTGGAAGATCTGGCGCTGGACCGGATCGGCGGCCGGCGGGTTCATCGCCGTCTGCAGCCACATGGTCAGGCCATAGGCGATGGCCAGCAGACCCAGATGCAGCGGACCGGCCAGCAGACCGCCGATCAGGGGCGCCGCCGCCGGATCCCACGGGATCAGGCCGAACAGGTTCCAGATCGACGACGGGTCACGCGCCGACAGGTCGTGGATGAAGCCCAGGAACGGCTGATGACGCATTTCGATGGTCACCGTCAGCACCTTGTACAGGGCGTAGAAGACCGGAATCTGCAGCAGGAGCGGAAGACAACCGGCGACCGGGTTGATCTTCTCGGTCTTGTACAGGGCCATCGTCTCCTGTTGCTGCTTCTGCGGATCGTCTTTGAAGCGCTTCTTGATCTCCTCCATCTTGGGCTGGAGGTTCCGCATCTTGGACATCGAGGCGTAGGCGTTGTTGGCCAGCGGGAACATGATCAGCTTGACGATGACGGTCAGGGCCAGAATGGCGATGCCGAAGCTGCCGACCACCGCATAGACGTTCTCCAGCACCCAGAAGATCGGGCGCGTCAGGAACCAGAACATGCCCCAGTCGATCGCATAGACGAAGCGCGGCAGGTGCAGGCTGTCTTCGTAGGTCTTCAGGACTTCGGCGCGCTTGACCCCGGCGAACAGGCGCTGGGTCTCGGTCGCGGTCGCACCCGGCTGGATGGTGCGGGTCGCGCCCAGGATATTGGCTTCCAGTTGCTGACCGCCGTTGACGTCGCGGACGCGGAACTCGGTTTCAACCGCTTCATCCTGCTGGGGCAGCAGGGCGGCCAACCAGTATTTGTCGGTGATGCCCAGCCAGCCGCCGGTCGAGGCGTTGGCGATGCGCGGTTCTTTCAGCCAGTCCTTGTATTTCTTCTGCTCGGTCCGGTATTCGCCGGGCTTGCCGAAGGTGCCGATCGCGCCCTCGTGGACGATGTGCGACGAACCGGCTGCCGGCGGCACGCCCTGGCGCTGGACGCTGCCATAGGGGGCGATGGTGATGGCCTGGGTTCCCAGGTTCTGGACTGTGTCCTTGACCGAGAAGACATATTTGTCGTCGACCGAGACCACGCGGGTGAAGCGCAGGCCTTGCTGATTGTCCCAGGTCAGGGTGATCGGCGTCGTCGGCGTCAGGGTCGAACCCTGGGTCAGGCTCCAGACCGTGTTCGGGCCGGGAACGCCGCCTGCGACATTGGGGCCGGTCCAGCCGAACTGAGCGAAATAGGCGTTCTGCATCCCTTGCGGGCGGAACAGTTCGACCGGCTCGGGCTTGTCCTGGGTTTCCTTGTAGTCGGTCAGGAACAGGTCATCGATGCGCCCGCCCTGCAGCGACAGCGACCCCTTCAGGGTGCCCGACTGGATCGGCACGCGCGCCGCCGTGGCCAGGGCCTGGCCACGGTCCGTGACATAGGTCGAGCCTGCGGGGCTCTGGCTGGTCTGTCCGGCGTTGATGTCGGTCGGGGTCTTCTGCTCGGCCTGCGTCTTCTGCGCGAGGGCGCGGCGTTCGGCCTGCGGACGCAGGACGGTCAGCCAGTAGATCCCCAGGATCAATACCGAGCACACGATGAAGATGATCGTGTTGCGCGAATTCTCGTTTTTCATGGATTCTGGCGGTCCTGGCCGGAAGGGGCGCGGGCGTTGGAAGGCCGATCAGCCCCCCGATTGCTTCTGGGTGTCGCCAGCCTTGTAAGCGTCGTTTTCACGTCGTCAAGCAAACGGTCCCACGCACGCTCCGTCGTGCCCATGCGGGCGATGAAGACATAGTCGCTTCCGGGGACGCCGTGGACGGCGAGCATGGCGCGCGCAGCCTCACGCAGACGGCGTTTGGCGCGGTTTCTGACCACGGCCCCGCCGATCTTGCGGGTGGCGGTGAAGCCCAGGCCGATGTGCGACGAACCGTCGCCGCGCTCCAGCCTCTGGATCACCACGGCGCCGCGCGCCTCGGAAACGCCTTTGGCGGCCGCCAGGAACTGGGGCCGCCGCAACAGACGTTTGATCTGTAAAGGGTCGCTCATGCGTCCAGATGTGCGGACGCGAAAGCCGCTTACGCCGTCAGGCGCTTGCGGCCCTTGGCGCGACGGCGCGCAACAATCTTCTGGCCGTTCTTGGTGGCCATCCGGCTGCGGAAGCCGTGACGGCGCTTGCGCACGAGTCGCGACGGCTGATAGGTCCGCTTCACGGTCGGCTCCTGACGTTAAAGGGTTGGGCGGCGGGGCAAGAGCGTCCGTCGCAGGAAGGGCGGGCGTATAAGTCGCCTGTCCGGATGAGTCAACGCTCTGTGGACTGGCAATTCGAGGATGACGGCCATATGGCGAAAAGAACGGCGAAGGAATGGGGCCTGCGGCTGGCGCCGCTCGTGGCCATCGCCGCGCTGGTGGTGGTGTTCTTCGCCATGGGCTGGAACCGCTATCTGTCGATGGAGATGATCCGCGAACACGGCCTGGCGCTTCAGGCCTATGCGCGTGAGAACTGGTGGATCGCCCTGGTCGGCTTCGTCGCCGTCTATGCCCTGGCCACCGCATCGACCATTCCCGGCCCTGTCTTCCTGACCCTGTTGGGCGGCATGATGTTCGGCCCCTATGTCGGGGCGCTCGCCCAATCGACGGGAGCCACCATCGGATCGGTCGTCATCTATTGCATCTATCGCACCTCGATCGGCACATGGCTGCGCGCCAAGTTCGCAGCGGACGCCGGCTTCATGGATCGTCTGGCCAAGGGCATCGACCGCAACGCCTTCACCACCCTGTTCACGCTGCGCGTCATCCCCAGCGTGCCGTTCGTGCTGGTCAACGCCGCCGCGGGGATGCTGGCGGTGCCGCTACGGCCCTATGTGATCGCCACCTTCATCGGCCTGTTGCCGTCGACCTTCATCTACACCTGGATCGGGTCGCAGCTGGGCGATCTGTTGCGTGCGGGCGTGCGGCCTGATCTACCGATGCTGGTGCGCGAGTTCTTCTGGCCTCTGATGGGCGTGGTCTTCCTGTCCCTGCTGCTGCCCATCGGCATCAAACTGTTCCAGATGGCCCGCGCGCGGCGCGGAGCAGGAGAAGCGCCCGCATGAGCGCCCTGTTCGACAGGCTGGCGGCGCGGCTGAAGCTTTCGCCCGAGACGACAGAGGCCTGGCGCGAACGCCTGCGCCCGCGCGCGCCCGACGGCCTTTCTGCGCGCCTGCTTCTGCTGACCGTCGCCTTCACCTTCGCCGTCGAGGGGCTGATCATGGCCCCCAATCTGGCGGCCTTCCACGAGCGCTGGCTGCAGGACCGTCTGCAGGCCGCCGAACTGGCCTCGGTTGGGGTCGAGGCCCTGCCCTATTCGGCGGTCGAGGACGACACCGCCGCCGAGCTGATGCGGATCGGCGGGGTGCAGGCCGTGGCCCTGACGGAACAGGGGGTGCGGCGCCTTCTGCTTCAGGCCCCCAACCTTCCGCGCGCGCCCGAGCTGATCGACCTGCGGCGCGAGAACATGGGATCGCGCCTTATAGACCCGTGGCGGACCCTGTTCGGCCACCCGGACCGCTCGCTGCGGGTTCAGGCCAAGCCGCGCTATCGCTCGGGCGACTTCATCGAAATCGTCACGCCGGCCCAGCCGCTGAAACTGGAGCTGAAGGCCTTTCTGCTGAACAGCCTTCTGGTGTCCGTTCTGATCTCGGCGACGGCGGGCGCCCTGCTGTACGGCGGTTTGATCCTGCTGGTGCTGCGTCCGCTGCGGCGGGTGACCCGGTCGATGGAGCGGTTCGCCGCCGATCCCGAAAGCGATCCCGAAACCCCGTCTGATCGCCACGACGAAATCGGCCGGGTCGAACGCGAACTGGCGCGGATGCAGGAAGAGGTCCGCCAGTCCCTGCGCTCACGCGCCCGTCTGGTCGCACTGGGCGAGGCCGTGGCCAAGATCAATCACGACCTGCGCAACATGCTGACTTCGGCCCAGATGGCGTCCGAACGCCTGGCCACCTCAGCCGACCCGCAGGTGGCCAAGGCCCTGCCGCGTCTGGAACGGGCGCTGAGCCGCGCCGCCAACCTGTCGCGCAATGTCCTGGAGTACGGCAAGAGCGAGGAGCCCCCGGCGCAGAAGACCCGTGTGCCCCTGAACGCCGCCCTGACCCTGGCCGCCGAGGACGCCGGTCTGGCGCCGGACGGAGTAAAGCTGATCAAACAGCTGCCGCCTCGTTTCGCCGTTGAGGCCGACCCAGACCAGCTGTACCGCATCCTGGTCAATCTGATGCGCAACGCCCGTCAGGCTATCGAGACCGACCCCGCCCGCCCGCCGGAACAGCGCGGCAAGGGCGTCATCACCGTCAGCGCCTATGCCGACGACGGCTCCTGCGTCATCCGCATCGCCGACGACGGCCCCGGCATCCCGCCGCGCCTGGCCCAGCGCCTGTTCGAGCCCTTCGTCAGCTCCAAGGCGTCTGACGGCACCGGCCTGGGCCTGACCATCTCACGCGAACTGGCGGCCCTGCACGGCGGCGACCTGCGGTTGATGCCGACGGAAGGCCAAGGCGCGGTCTTCGAGCTTCGCCTGCCCGCCTGATCTTCTATTCCAGCCCGTCGTCGGACACCACGAAAGGCGCGCCCTCCTTCTTGGCGCGCGCCGCCAGTTCGTCCTGCACCAGATGCCAGCGCCGCAGCCGCTCATAGTCGATGACGTGTTCCGGCGAGGCGTCCAGCCAGTGGCGAAAATCCTCGATCCGCAGTCGAGCGTCCGGCGCGTTGACCGCCGGCAGATCCGGGACACTGGGCAACTGACGCGCGACATCGGCAGGGATCGGATAGTCGCCCGATGAGGTGACGAGGATCATGAAGTCTCTTCCAAATGCAAAAATGGCGTCAGAACATCTCTATGCCACTAACCTGGACCGTGCGGCGCCTTTTCATCCGACAGGCGTTGTTGCAGTCCAAGCGACTTATGGCCAAGGTCGCCTCGCCCTGCCTCGCTCCCAGGAGAGCCAGATGAAGCTTCAAGTTTTCCACGCCGCGACTTTGGCCGCCGCCCTGACGGCGGGCGCTGCCATGGCCCAGACATCGCAACCCGCGCCCTATGTGTCGTCTGACACCTATCGCGACCAACGCGCCCTGCCCACGCTGGACCCCAGCGACCCGAAATCACGCGACGCCTGGTTGCAGGCGCGGGGCGAGGCCTATCACCGCGCGCCCGATTCCGCCCAGACAGAGCAGGAGCTGCGCACCACCCAGGCTCTGAACGACGAGATCGCCGCTCAGAACGCCCTGGCTGACAAGGCGGATGAAGCGGCGCGGCTGGATCATGACGCCGCCGTGGCCCGTTATCAGATAGAGGTGCGCCAGGCCCAGGAACGCGCCCGCGCCGCGGCCGAAGCCACACGCGCGGCCCAGGACCAGTACGACCGCGACTACGCCGCCTGGCGTGATCAGGTCATGCGCTGTCAGGCGGGCCAGCGCGCCGCCTGTGCGACACCGACGCCCGCTCCGCGCGCCCGTTAGATCAGCCCGCGACCAGGCTCATGTCGCGGCGAGCCATCATGCGGTCGAACTCGGTCCAGACGCCGTCGGCGCCGTGCCAGCTCCCTTGCGTCGCCGCCTTGGAATATTCGGTGGCGCGCGCTTCGAAGAAGTTGGCGTGCTCGACGCCGCTGAGCAGCGACTGCAGCCAGGGCAGCGGGTTTTCCGTCACTCCATAGACTTCCGGCAGTTTCAGCTGACGCAGGCGCCAGTCAGCGATGAAGCGGATATATTGTTTGATGTCCTCGGGCGTCATGCCCTGGACCGAACCCATCTCGAAGGCCAGGTCGATGAACTTGTCCTCCATGTTCACCACCGTCTTGCAGCAGTCGACGATGTCGTCGGCCACGGTCTTGGTGACGGCTCCCGTCTCCTTGTTGAAGGCGTGGTATAGTTTGATGATGCCTTCGCAGTGCAGGCTCTCGTCGCGCACCGACCAGGACACGATCTGGCCCATGCCCTTCATCTTGTTCTGGCGGGGGAAGTTCATCAGCATGGCGAACGACGCGAACAGTTGAACCCCTTCGGAGAAGCCGCCGAACATGGCCAGGGTGCGGGCGATGTCGGCGTCGGTGTCGACACCGAACTGACCCATGTAGTCGTGCTTGTCCCGCATGGCCTCATATTCCATGAAGGCGCCGAACTCGCTCTCGGGCATGCCGATGGTTTCCAGCAGCAGGGCGTAGGCCGCGATATGGATGGTCTCCATATTGCCGAAGGCGGCCAGCATCATCTTCACCTCGGTCGGTTTGAAGACCCGGCCGTAGCGCTCCATGTAGTTGTCCTGAACCTCGATGTCCGCCTGGGTGAAGAAGCGGAAGATCTGGGTCAGCAGATTGCGTTCATTGTCGTTCAGGGTCGAGGCCCAGTCCTTGACGTCCTCGCCCAGCGGCACCTCTTCGGGCATCCAGTGGACCTGCTGCTGCTTCTTCCACATGTCGAAGGCCCACGGATAGCGGAACGGCTTGTAGGCGGCGGACGGGGTCAGAAGACCGGCGCGTTCGGGGAGGATGATCGAGGAGGGAGCGTTCATCGGAGAAGACCTGAAAGCATTACCGCAGAGGCCCGCACCATGCGTCGCGTCGCCTTGGGCGCCAAGCCGTAAATCACCTATGTTGCGATCACATTTTTCGCGACCGCTATATGTAGTGGTTCCGCTTCAGGAAATTGGGGAGGGAGCTGGGGATGGATTTTCGTCCGAAAGCCAGGCTGGCGCAGACGTCTCGCCAGGCCAAATCGCCAATTGGCCGGAAACCGTCATTCCGGGGCGTCCGAAGGACGAACCCGGAACCCAGGCGTTCACATCAAGCGTCGAATGCGACCAGCAGTGGGACTGTAGTCCTGGGTTCCGGGTTCTTCGCTTCGCTCAGCCCCGGAATGACAGGTTAAAACGTCGACCAACTGAATGCCGATTGAACCTAGTCCAGATGCGCCCACGACCAGTCGCCGCGCTTCTCCACCGTCGTCGGCATCCCGAACAGGTCCGACAGGACCGGGCCGGTCAGCAGTTCCGACTTCGGCCCGTCGTTCAGCACCTTGGCGTCACGCAGCAGGACCAGATGATCGATCTCTGGCAGGATTTCCTCGACATGGTGGGTGACCAGAACCAGGGTCACACCCGAACGCGCCACGTCACGCAAAGCCTCCAGAAACTGACGCCGCGTCGCCGGGTCCAGACCGGCGCAGGGTTCGTCCAGCAGAAGAGCGCGCGGGCGATGCGCCAGGGCCCGTGCGATCAGGACACGCCGCGCCTCGCCCGTCGACAGGGTGGCCATCTGGCGGCCGATCAGGTGAGACACGCCCATCCGCGCCAACGCCTCTCGACTGGCCTGGCGCATCTCCTCGGTGACGGCATGGCTCCACACCCCACGCGCGGCGAAGAAGCCGGACACCACCGCGTCGAACACCTCAAGCGCCTCTTCGCCCGCATAGTCGGTCTGGATGGCGGGTGAGACGACGCCCAGCAGGCTGCGCAGCTCGAAGACATTCCAATGTGTCTCGCCGAAGATTCGCACGCTGCCCTGCCCGCCCGTCGGATAAAGCTGGCGTGTGATCAACTTGACCAGCGTGGACTTGCCCGCGCCGTTGCGACCCAGGATAGCGGTGTGACGCCCCTCGGGAATGGTCAGGCTGACGTCGTTGAGCATGGGACGGCCGTCACGCACGACGCTGACATGATCGATGGACAACAGGGGCTCAGCCATGGCCAGAGCTCATATCCGCAAACCCGATCACGCGAAACCGCCACGCTTCAGATCAAGGTCAGACAATCGGCATTCGGCCCCAACCACTCCGCTCGTCATTCCGGAGCTGAGCGGAGCGAAGAACCCGGAAGCCAGGACCACATTCACGCTGCTGGGTGCATTCGACGCCGGATGAATGCCTCCTGGGTTCCGGGTTCGCCCTTCGGACGCCCCGGAATGACGATTTGAGGTTGATGCCGGTCGAACCTAGATCAAACCCTGCTCACGGGCCGAACGGGTCAGGTCGTCGCGGAACTGAGGCGCCGCCAGACCGATCAAGGCGCGGGCGCGCTGGTCGCTGGACAGACCCTTCAGGTTCACCCAGCCCTGTTCAGTGACGACGATATGTGTGTCGTTGCGCGGCGTGGTCACCGGCCCGTCCAGACGGGCGACGATGCGCGAGGCCGTCCCCCTGGCCGCGGTGGAGTGACAGGCGATGATCGACTTTCCGCCTTCGGAGGCATAGGCGCCGCGAACAAAGTCCAGTTGTCCGCCCGCCGCCGTGAACTGGCGGCCGTTCAGGAACTCGGAACAGCAGGCGCCATTCAGGTCGATCTGAAGCGTGGCGTTGACCGACACCATCTTCGCATTCCGCGCAATCACCGCCGGGTCGTTCACATAGGATACGGGGCGCGCCTCCATCCGGCGGTTTCCGCCAAGGAAGTCATAGGTGTTGCGGTCGCCCATGGCGAAGGTGAAGACCCCAACGCCCGGATGCAGGGTCTTGCGGCTGTGGTCCGCCACGCCCGCCTGCATCAGATCCACCAGACCCGGCGTCAGCATCTCGGTGTGAACGCCCAGATGTCTGTGTCCTCGCAGGGCGTCGCAGACAGCGTTGGGCAGGGCGCCGATTCCCATCTGCAGGGTGGCGCCGTCCTCAATCAAACCGGCGATGAGGCCGCCGATGATCAGGTCGTTGGGCTGGGCCTCGGCCTTTGCGACTTCGACCAGGGGCGCGGCATGCTCGACCACCGCTGCGACCTTTGACACATGAACTGTGCAGTCGCCGAACACGCGCGGCATATTCGGGTTCACCTCGACGATCACTGTGCGCGCGGTCTGCGAGACCGGCTTGGCGTAGTCGGTGTTGGTGCCGAACGAGAAGAAGCCATCCTCGTCCATCGGCGAGACGGTGCAGACCAGGGCGTCCATGCCGACCTCGTCGCACAACAGGCGCGGCGACTGCTGGAAGCCGGTCGGGATGAAGCGGACGGGATTGGGCCGCCCCTCATCAAGGGCGCGCTGCTCCAGGTTCCGTTCGATGGCGCTGTGGAACAGGCTCCAGGGGTGGATGCGGTCCATCAGTTCGTAGCGCAGCACCGTGTCCGCCGCGATCCGGCACGACAGGAGATAATACAGATTGACGTCCTCGACCTCGCCGCGCTCGGCCCGGTCGGCGATGGCCTTCAGGAGAGCGGGCGGTTGGGACACGCCCAGCCCCATGGCCACCTTGTCGCCTGACCGGATCAGGGCGGCGGCCTGGTCGGCGGTCTTCAGCCTTTCGGCGTAGAGTGCGGCATGGTTCATGGCGTTTTCCCGTCTGCGCCTTTGCGGCGTCTGGCGTTCGACTATCCCGCGTCAGAGGGCCTGACGGGGCCTAGACTTTGGTCGGAGACGCCGCGGCGACGGTCTGTTGATCCTGCAACGCCGCGCCGTGGCCCCTCTGCAGACGCTCGACCGCATAGGCGATCAGCCACAGCACCATGGCCCAGGCCGCGCCGACCGCCCAGCCGGCAAAGACATCCGAAGCCCAGTGCGCGCCCAGGTAGATGCGGGTCGCCCCGACCAGCAGGGCCATCAGGATGCCCATCCCCATGACGAAGACCTTGACCCCGTGGCGCGGGAAGGCGCGTGTCAGCATGACGGCGACCGTAAGATAGAAGACCGTGGACAAGAGGGCGTGGCCGGATGGAAAACTGGCGTTGATCGTCTCCACCGCCTGCATGGCCGCGGGCGGGCGCTCACGTTCGAACACCTTCTTCAGGCCTTCGCTCAGGCCCACGCCGCCAATCAGGCCCAGCGGCAGCAGCAGGGATGACAACCATTTCTTCTGGATCAGCAGGAAGACGATGACGATCAGGGCGAACAGGCCCAGCACGGATATGCCGCCCAGCGAAGTGATGTCGGCCGCCGCCTCTTCCAGCCACCACGGCCCCCAGGGACGCCCCGGATCATCGGCATGGGGCCGCATCAGCGACAGGATATGCTGGTCGAACGCCTGGCCGCCGGGCTCGCGCACCTCGTCGGCGATCTGAATGAAGGCGATGACGCCAATGGCCGCCACAAGAAAGGCGCTCAAGGCCGCCATTTCCGTGCGCGCCAATGTGAAGGCGCGTGTCAAAAAGGGACGTTGGGCGGTCGAGTTCATCGAGTCTCCAAACGGCTCCGTTCGCCGCGCGTTCCGATCACGCGTTCGTGATGGCGTGACTTGGAAGCGTCACAAGGGGGTCGCTGGCTTGCTGCCGGGCTTTGTCCCCAATCGGCGATCATTTGTCCAAGTGATTCGCGCTCAAAGGCTGCGTCAAGTCGTTGACGGCTTATTAGGCATGTGCGCCCTATATGTAGCCTACAGGATCGAGAAGCCCACTATATGATGTGGTTTCACGATGAACGGCTCTAGGCTCTTTTTGTTCAGGACGCGGATGACCATGGCTGGCGGCGAGGCTTTGAAGACGACGGAATTCCAAGGTGTTGCGGGAACGCATGCGCCGGAGAAACCGCACCTGACCGTCGTGAAATCGGTCCAGGTGGATCGGTCGCGAGACGCGCTGCTGACCGATTTCGGCAAGAAGACGCTGGAAGACCGCTACCTGCTGGCCGGCGAAAGCTATCAGGACATGTTTGCGCGGGTTTCGACCGCCTTCTCGGACGACGCCGAACACGCCCAGCGCCTTTATGACTATATGAGCCGCCTGTGGTTCATGCCCGCCACCCCGGTCCTGTCGAACGGCGGCGCGGATCGCGGCCTGCCGATCTCCTGCTTCCTGAACGCCGTCAGCGACAGCCTGGACGGCATCCAGAACGTCTGGAACGAGAACGTCTCCCTGGCCTCGAACGGCGGCGGCATCGGCACCTATTGGGGCGGCGTCCGCTCCATCGGCGAGAAGGTCAAGGGCGCGGGCAAGACCTCGGGCATCATCCCCTTCATCCGCGTGATGGACAGCCTGACCCTGGCGATTTCGCAAGGGTCGCTGCGTCGCGGCTCGGCCGCCGTCTATCTGGACATCCACCACCCGGAGATCGAGGAGTTCCTCGAAATCCGCAAACCGTCGGGCGACTTCAACCGCAAGTCCCTGAACCTGCACCACGGCGTCAACGTCACCGACGAATTCATGGAGGCGGTCAAGGTCGGCGGAACCTTCGACCTGAAGTCACCCAAGGACGGCGCGGTGCTAAAGACGGTCGACGCCCGTTCGCTGTGGACCAAGCTGCTCGACATCCGCATGCAGACCGGCGAGCCCTATCTGATCTTCTCGGACACGGTGAACCGCCAGATGGCGTCGCACCAGCGTGACCTGGGCCTGAAGGTCAAACAGTCGAACCTGTGCGCCGAGATCATGCTGCACACAGGCAAGGACCACCTGGGCGTGGACCGCACCGCCGTCTGCTGCCTGTCGTCGGTCAACGCCGAGACCTTCCTGGAATGGCGCGAGGAGCCCCGCTTCATCGAGGACCTGATGCGGTTCCTGGACAATGTGCTGGAGGACTTCATCCGCCGCGCCCCGCCCGCCATGGCCGCCGCCGTCTATTCGGCCAAGCGCGAGCGTTCGGTGGGCCTGGGGCTGATGGGCTTCCACTCCTTCCTGCAAGGTCAGGGCGTGGCCTTCGAAAGCGCCATGGCCAAGTCGTGGAACATGCGCCTGTTCAAGCATCTGCGTCGCGAGGCCGACAAGGCCAGCCGCGTCCTGGCCGAGGAAAAAGGCCCCTGCCTGGACGCCCAGGAGCGCGGCGTCATGGAGCGGTTCAGCCACAAGCTGGCCATCGCCCCCACCGCCTCGATCTCGATCATCTGCGGTGGCACGTCGGCGGGCATCGAGCCGATCCCGGCCAACATCTATACGCACAAGACCCTGTCGGGCTCGTTCGCGGTCAAGAACCCCTATCTGGAGCGGCTGCTCGACGAGAAGGGCATCAACACCGAGGCCGTCTGGAACTCGATCCTGGAGCATGAAGGCTCGGTCCAGCACATCGACGCCCTGAACGAGGATGAGAAGGGGATATTCAAGACCGCCTTCGAACTGGACCAGCGCTGGGTGGTCGAACTGGCCGCCGACCGGGCGCCGGAAATCTGCCAGGCCCAGTCGCTGAACCTGTTCATCCCCGGCGACGTGAACAAGTGGGACCTGCACATGCTGCACTGGTCGGCGTGGGAGCGCGGCGTGAAGTCGCTCTATTATCTGCGCTCCAAGTCGGTTCAGCGCGCGGCCTTCGCCGGCGCCGAGGACAAGGCCGAAGAGGTGGTCGATCCGAACCAGCCCGACCTCTTCTCCATGCCCAAGACCGACTACGACGAGTGCCTGGCCTGCCAGTAAGGCCACATTCAGACTGACACCGAGGGCCTCGCGAAAGCGGGGCCCTTTCGGTTTGCGGGAACCCTTGCCGTGCGGCGTCGTTCAAAAGTGACGAAACCGTGTCAAATCTCCGTTGGACTCCTTGCCTATCTGGTGCAGGTTCAGGATCAGCGGACGGTAGGGAGACCGAATGCGCATCGCGGCCTGTATTGTGGGAATGGGGAGCGTGCTGGCGATGACCGGCGGCAGCGCGCACGCGCAGATCTGGGCGCCCAATAGTTTCAGCGACTCTCCCAGCGCAGACGCCGACACAAGCACCGTCGTGCGACTGACCGACCAGACCAGTTTCACCGTATCGCCCGACGCCCGCTTTGGCCCCGCCGTCGAATTCCCGACCGCCTTCCGCCCCGCTCAAGGCGAAGGTCTGGCCGCCACCACCCGCCGGGACGTCTGGATCGACCGTGACGCCGCCGCCGACCGTTTGACGCTGGAGACAGCCGGCCGCCTGCGTCGCGCCGACGGCTCGCCTCTGCCCGTCACGACGCGCGACGCCGCCGAACTGGATCAAAGCGCCTATGACTTGCGCTATGTCCGCGGCTTTCGCGGGGCGACGGGCCATACGCCGTCAGGACTTGAGGTCAGCCTGACCCCCCATGCCGGTTTCGGCGTCGGCAGCGATGGCGGTTCCGCCGAAGCCGGCGCCACTCTGAAGATCGGCGAAGGTCTGGATCGCCTTGCCCCCAGCGGCGAGCAAAGATTCGGCGAACGCGCCCGCTGGTTTGTCTACGCCGCCGGATCAGGCCGGGCTGTCGGCTATAATTTCGCCCGCACGCGCGACGGCGACTATGCCCGTTCCGGCGTGGCGCAGGACCGGGATCGCGGCTCCTTCCTGGGCGACGCCTCGGTGGGGGTGGCCTATCGACGGGGCGATATTCAGACCTCGATCGGCATCGTCTATCGCGAGATCGACGCCGGCAAGGGGTTGCGCGGCATGAACGGTCTGGACACCGACGTCAGCGAAGGCCTGATCGCCTTCCAGCTCTCGATCAGACCCCGCCGCTGACCCCGCCCTACTTCGTCAGCACGACACCTTCGCGACGCGGATCAGCGCCCGCGTCCCAGGCGCCATTGCGCCAGATCATGCCGTGCAGACCCGATGTCTCCGTCGCATTAGGCCGCAACGGCATCCCCGCCCGGGCCAAGGCCGTCTGAATCTGGGGCGACATCTGCTCTGTATCGGCTCCGACCATGGCGCCGCGAACCACCAGATTGGGCAGGGCGATGGCCTCCTCCATCGGCAGGTTCCAGTCGATGGCGCCGATCAACGCCTTGGCTACATAAGCCAAGATGCTTGACCCGCCCGGCGATCCAATGGCCCCGACCAGATTGCCCTGGCGATCCAGAATCAGTGTCGGCGTCATGGACGACCGCGGACGCTTGCCCGCCGCCACCGCATTGGCCGCCGGATGACCATCCTCGCTGGGCGTGAACGAGAAGTCGGTCAGTTGGTTGTTCAGGAAGAAACCGTCGACCAACCGCCCGTTGCCGAACAGGCTCTCGACCGTGGTGGTCATGCTGACCGCATTGCCCCAGGCGTCCACGACGACGAAATGGGTCGTGCCGCCCGGCTCAGCCGTCGCATCCACGCCGACCGGCGGCGCGCCTGTCGGACGCCCGGCCGGAACCGGCCCATTCACCTCAGACAGCAAGGCGGCGCGGCTGGCGACATAATCGGGGTCCAGCAGGCCCGCCAACGGCACGCCGACAAAGTCATTGTCGCCGATATAGCGATCACGGTCGGCGTACATCAGACGCTGCAACCGACCCAGCGCGACCCAGGCCTCGGGGCTCTCCGCCCCCTTGTCGATGTCCGGCGTCTTCTCGGCCATGGCCAGAAGCTGCAGCACGGCCACGCCGCTGGACGGCGGCGGCGGCACGCAAATCACGTAGGCCCGGTACGGACGGCACAGGGCATCACGACGCAAAGGCCGGTAGGCGGCGATGTCCGCCTCGGTCAGACCGCCCGGTCGCGGGCCAGCCGCCACAGCGGCGGCGATGTCGCGGCCGATCTCGCCGCCATAGAAAACGCCCGGTCCCTGCTCAGCCAGCATGGACACCGTGCGGGCGTATGCCGGGTTCTTCAGCAGATCACCGGCCTGATAGCGCGTGCCGTCCGGCTTGGTGAAATAGGCGGTCGCGGTCGAAGTCCTGGCCTGAGGCGCATTGCTGTTGATCATCCCCGCCAGACGCGGGCTGACGACAAACCCATCGCGCGCCAGACGCTCGGCGTCACCGAACAGGTCGCGCCACGCCAGCCGACCGTGATCTTTCTGCGCCATGGCCAGCATGGCCACCGCCCCCGGCGCACCGGTCGACCGGCCCGACAGAACGCCGTCGACAAAGCTCAAGGGCTTGCCGTCCTCATAGAACAGCTCCGGCGTCGCCGACGACGGCGCCGTCTCGCGCCCGTCATAGGCGGTGATGTCGCCCGTCGCAGCGTCGTACGCCATCAGGAAGGCGCCGCCGCCCAGCCCCGACGACTGCGGCTCCACCAGCCCCAGCACGGCCTGCACGGCCACGGCCGCATCCACCGCCGACCCGCCCCGCCGCAGCACCGCCATGCCCGCCTCGGCCGCCAAGGGATTGGCCGCCGCCACCAGCGGCCCCCTGGCCTGCACAACACGGCCTGGCGCAGGTTCAACCTGAACAGCAGCCTGTGCCGCGGCGGAGACCGGCGCGGCCTGCCAAACGGCCAACATCGCCGGAATCAGCAGGCTGGCGACAAAACGACGGTCGAGACGCATGAAAATCCTTACGGCTGCACGACTTTCCCCCGACCTAGGCCCTCAAGCCCCGCCCGCCAACCCGTCCCGACCAGATAAAATCAAACAGCGGCTTGCGCTTCCCAAACCAGACGCTAAAGACACCCCTTCGCCGCAAGGCAGCCGCACCCGTAGCTCAGCTGGATAGAGCACCAGACTACGAATCTGGGGGTCGGGCGTTCGAATCGCTCCGGGTGCGCCACTTCGGTTTAAAACCGAGAACTCCGCCACCGGCGGCATAATCCCCACCACCAGTGGACGCTAAGGCCCGAAGAAGTTCTGTGCGGGAGCCGATAATGCGCGCCTCGGTCTTGCTGATGACCTCCACCCGCTGCGTCAAGGCGCGCAGGTGATCCCGTCGATAGCCACTGGTGCGATCCCGCAGCTTGCGCCTCGCGGCGCTGGCAAATCGGTTTAGGGCTTCCGGCGTAATCGTAGGCGCCAGCCGA
>CAUQZC010000020.1:0-24301 GCA_963522565.1 uncultured Brevundimonas sp.
CCCCCGCGCCCGCCAAGCCCGCGCCCAAGCCTGCTGCGCCCGTCGCTGCTGCGCCGACGTCTGCACCGGCTCCGACGGCGCCTGCCGCACCGACTCCGGCGCCCGCCCGTCCTGCCGCTCCGGCCCGTCCGGTCGTCAACTTCGGCCAACGCGTGCCCAAGCCCGGCAACCCGCAGCGTGCTCCGGCTGAGCGTCCCGCCTTCGGCGGCCGCTCGGCGCGCGAACAGGCCATGGGCGGCGGCGAGCGTTCCTATACGGATCGTCCGCAGACCGAGCGCTCGCAAAGCGATCGCCCGCAAGGTCAGCGTTCCGGTCCTGGCGGCCAGCGTCCGCAAGGCGCCAAGCCTGCCGAGCCGGTCCGCTATTCGGCCCTGAACCCGCGTCCGGCGCCCGGAGCCGCGCGCCCCGGCGGCCCGCGCACAGGTCCTGGCGGCCGCGCAACCCCGAACGCACCGCCCGCGACGCCGGAAGTGGCGCGCCCCAGCCGTGCGCCTGGCGCAGGCTTTGGCCGTCCGGTCGGTCGCGACGATGATCGCGACAAGCGTTTCTCCGACGCCGGCAAGGCGGTCAGCCGCACACGCGGCGAGCCCAAGCGCCGCGAAGGCCGCATGACCATCCAGTCGGTGGTCGGCGACGGCGACGCCGCCGAGCGCATGCGCTCGCTGGCGTCGGTCCGGCGGGCTCGCGAACGCGAGAAGGAAAAGCGCAAGGGCGGCTCGACCGACGCGCCGAACCGTCCGCGCGAAGTGGTCATTCCGGACGTCATCACCGTGCAGGAGCTGTCCAACCGGATGGCCGTCCGCGGCGTCGACATCATCAAGTTCCTGATGCGTCAGGGCATGATGATGAAGATCAACGACGTGATCGATTCCGACACCGCCGAACTGGTGGCTGAAGAATTCGGCATGGCCGTGCGCCGCGTGTCGGAATCCGACGTCGAAACCGGCTTCATCGCCGAGGCCGACGACGAGATCGCCACCGAAACCCGCGCCCCGGTCGTGGCCATCATGGGTCACGTCGACCACGGCAAGACCTCGCTTCTGGACGCGCTGCGCACCACGGATGTGGCGGGCGGCGAAGCCGGCGGCATCACCCAGCACATCGGCGCCTATCAGGTGCGTCTGGAAGACGGCCAGAAGGTCACCTTCCTGGACACCCCGGGCCACGCCGCCTTCTCGGCCATGCGGGCGCGCGGCGCCAATGTGACCGACATCGTGGTGCTGGTCGTCGCCGCCGACGACGGCGTCATGCCGCAGACGATCGAAGCCATCCAGCACGCCAAGGCCGCCAATGCGCCCCTGATCGTGGCGGTGAACAAGATCGACAAGCCGGACGCCAACTCGCTGAAGGTGGTCAACGAACTGCTGCAGTACGAGGTCATCGCCGAGAGCCTGGGTGGTGAAACCCAGATCATCGAGGTGTCGGCCAAGAACCGCACGAATCTGGACGGCCTGCTTGAAGCCATCCTGGTCCAGGCCGAGGTCATGGATCTGCGCGCCAACCCTGACCGTTCGGCGGAAGGCGTGGTCATCGAGGCCAAGCTGGACAAGGGCCGCGGTCCGGTCGGCACTGTCCTGGTCAAGCGCGGCACGCTGAAGCGCGGCGACATCGTCGTCGCCGGCGGTTCGTGGGGCAAGGTCCGCGCCCTGCTGAACGAGCGCAACGAACAGCTGACCGAAGCCGGTCCGTCGGTTCCGGTCGAGATCCTGGGTCTGGACGAAGCCCCGTCGCCGGGCGACGTCTTCGCCGTCGTGGATTCCGAGGCCCGCGCCCGCGAGCTGACCGAATACCGTCAGCGCGTGAAGCGTGAGAAGGCTCAGGTCTCAGGCGGCTCCGTGTCGCTGGTCGACATGATGGCCAAGCTGGGTACGAAAAAGGCCTCGGAACTGCCGGTCGTCATCAAGGCGGACGTGCAGGGTTCGGCCGAAGCCATCGTGGGTTCGCTGGATAAGATGGGCACGGACGAAGTGCGCGCCCGTACGGTCTATTCGGGCGCTGGGGGCATCACCGAAAGCGACGTCAACCTGGCCAAGTCGGCCGGTGCGCCGATCCTGGGCTTCAACGTCCGTGCGTCGAAACAGGCGCGTGATCTGGCCGACCGCGAGGGCGTCGAGATCCGCTACTATTCGATCATCTATGATCTGTTGGATGACATTAAGGGCGTGCTGTCGGGCATGCTGGCGCCGCTGCAACGGGAAACCTTCCTGGGCAACGCCGCCGTCCTGCAGGTGTTCGACATTTCGAAGATCGGCAAGATCGCCGGTTGCCGCGTCACCGAAGGCGTCGTGCGCAAGGGCGCTCGCGTCCGCATCATCCGCGACGACGTGGTGGTGCTGGAGCTGGGCGTGCTCAACACGCTCAAACGCTTCAAGGACGAGGTCAACGAAGTGCCCTCGGGCCAGGAGTGCGGCATGCAGTTCCAAGGCTTCCAGGACATCAAGGAAGGCGACTACATCGAGTGCTTCACGGTCGAAGAGATCAAGCGCACTTTGGACTAGAGCCTGATCCGCTGAGATGGAATCGCTGCGCGATTCTGTCGATGCGGTGAATCAGGCTCCAGATATTAAGCGAGAGCATGATTCACGCTTCTGTCGGAACCGCTACGCGGTTCCGCCTAAAACGATCATGCTCTAGACAGACGAAAGGCCCGGAACTCAGGTTCCGGGCCTTTTCCTTTGACGGACGGGTTTGGCGGCGGATCAGCCGCGGACCATCTGCATCCCCAGCCATTCGGCGATCAGGGCAGGCTTGTCGGCGCCTTCGATCTCGACGGTCAGTTCGTGCTTCAGCAGCCAGCGGCCGCCACCCTTGTCGTCGGCGGCCAGCAGCTTGAACCGGCCCCGCACCTTCGACCCTGCAGGAACCGGCGCCAGGAAACGCAGCTTGTCGAAGCCGTAGTTGACCCCCATCACCACGCCCTCCAGCGGCGGCACGGCGTCATAACTCATGGCCGAAGCCAGGCTGAGGGTCAGGAAGCCGTGGGCGATGGTCCCGCCGAACGGCGTGGCCTTGGCGGCCTCCGGGTCCACATGGATGAACTGATGATCCTCGGTGCAGTCGGCGAAGGCGTCGATGCGCGCCTGGGTGACCTCGATCCATTTCGAGACCCCGACCTCCTGGCCGATCAGGCCCGCC
The DNA here is from genome assembly GCA_963522565.1 of uncultured Brevundimonas sp. Classification (GTDB taxonomy): domain Bacteria; phylum Pseudomonadota; class Alphaproteobacteria; order Caulobacterales; family Caulobacteraceae; genus Brevundimonas. Next base: position 3,136 of record CAUQZC010000020.1, read on the forward strand.
AGTTTGCTGGGCTTGGTCATGTGCGTTTCCCCTTGTTCTGATCTGTGTGAAGTCGTCAGGTTTAACGCCGCGCGTCGCGAAGGAAAGGGTGGATGGCCCCACGCGGCGCAAGGCGCTGGCGCCCGTCTTCGTCCTATGCTCCGATCAGGCCTGCATCGCCGCCGCTTCGCATGGGAACCGCTGATGAGCCTGATCCTCGCCATCGACCAGGGCACCACATCGACCCGCGCCATCGCCTTTCAGCTGACTTCGGGGGACCAGCCCTCCGACCTGCGCCCCGTCGCCGTCAGCCAGATCGAACTGGCCCAGCATTTTCCCCATTCCGGCTGGGTCGAGCATGACGCCGCCGAAATCTGGTCCGCGACGCTTCAGACCTGCCGCGAAGTGATCCGCAAGGCAGGCGGGGTCAGCCGTTTCGCCGCCATCGGCATCACCAACCAACGTGAGACGGCGGTGATCTGGGATGCTGCGACGGGTGAACCGCTGCATCGGGCCATCGTCTGGCAAGACCGCCGCACGACCGATGTCACCACTCGACTGGCGGCGGAAGGGCGCGAAACCGCTGTTCAACAGGCCACCGGCCTGATCCTCGATCCCTATTTCTCGGCGACCAAGTTCGCCTGGCTGCTGGACGCCGTGCCCGGTTCGCGAGAAGGGGCCGAAAGGGGCGAGGTGAAGCTGGGCACCATAGACAGCTGGCTGATCTGGAAACTGACCCGCGAACGCGAACATGCGACCGACGCGTCGAACGCGTCGCGCACCTCTCTAGTCGATCTGAAGACGCTGCAATGGCGCGAGGATCTGTGTGACCTGTTCCAGGTTCCGCGCGCCGCCCTGCCGCGCATCGTCGGCTGCGCCGAGGTGGTCGGCGAAAGCGAGGCGGAGCTGTTCGGCCGCGCCCTGCCCATCGCCGGCTCGGCAGGCGACCAGCAGGCGGCGCTGGTCGGGCATGGCGCACTGAAACCCGGCGACGCCAAGATCACCTATGGCACGGGCGCCTTCCTGATGGCCAATGTCGGGGACCAGCCGGTGATCTCGACCCGGCGTCTTCTGGGCACATTGGGATATGCAGCGGGGGGGCGGACGGCCTATGCGCTGGAAGGGTCGATCTTCTCGGCCGGCTCGGCGATTCAGTGGCTGCGCGACGGACCGAAGCTGATCTCAGAGTCACGCCAGTCAGAAGCCATGGCCCAGAGCCTGCCGGACAATGGCGGGGTCTATATGGTCCCCGGCTTCACCGGCTTAGGCGCGCCATGGTGGCGGCCTGAGGCGCGCGGGACCATAGTCGGCCTGACGCGGGATACGGACGCGGCCCATTTCGTCCGCGCCGCGCTGGAAGCCCTGGCCTATCAGACCCGCGATCTTCTGGACGCCCTGGCCGCCGACGGCGCGCCCCCCTTGAAGACGCTGAAGGTGGACGGCGGCGTGACGGCCAACAGTTTCGCCATGCAGTTCGTCGCCGACATCTGCGACGTGGTGGTGGAGCGTCCAGCCTTTCAGGAAATGACGGCCCTGGGCGCGGCGCGTCTGGCCGCATTCGGCGTCGGACTGATCCCCGACCTGGAGGCTCACCCTGCGGAAGCCCCCGCCCGCTGGACCCCGCGCATGAAACCGGATCAGCGAAAACGGCTGCTTTCGGGCTGGCGTCGGGCGGTGAAGGCCGCCATTGTTGCGGCGCACGACCCCGCTGAAGACGGGACGGCGGAGGATGAGAATGACTGAGACCCTGGACGCCCAATCCGCCTTTTCCGGCACGCGCGACGTCGATCCGCGCTATCAATTGGACGAGGCGGCGCTTGACGCCTGGATGGCCGATAATGTCGCGGACTATGCCGGGCCTCTGACGGTGCGCCAGTTCAAGGGCGGCCAGTCGAACCCGACCTATGAGCTGACGACACCGACCGCCGCCTATGTGTTGCGTCGCAAGCCGCCGGGCGTATTGCTGCCCAGCGCCCACGCCGTGGATCGTGAGTTTCGGGTGATTTCGGCCCTGGCGGCGCAGGGTTTCCCCGTCGCGCGCTCCTATGCTCTGTGCACAGACGATAACGTCATCGGCTCCATGTTCTATGTCATGGACAAGGTCGAAGGGCGCATCTTCTGGGACCTGAAACTGCCGGGCCTCACTCCGCCGGAGCGCCGCGCCATCTATGAGGCCCAGACCGACACCCTGGCCGCCCTGCACGCCTTTGATCCCGACGCCATCGGCCTGGCGGACTATGGCAAGGCCGGTAACTATTTCGCTCGCCAGGTGGGGCGCTGGACCAAACAGTATCGCGCCTCCGAGATCGAGCCGATCGCCGCGATGGACCGGCTGATCGCCTTCCTGCCCGAAAGTCTGCCGCCCGAGGGGCCCAGCCGCATCGTCCATGGTGACTTCCGGCTGGACAATATGATCCTGGCGCCCGACCACGCCGAGGTCCGGGCCGTGCTGGACTGGGAGTTGTCGACGCTGGGCGACCCCATGGCGGACTTCTCCTATCTGCTGATCGGCTGGGCCATTCCAGCGAGTTTGCGCAATGGTCTGGCGGGCGCCGATCTTGAGGCTCTCGGTATTCCGTCGGTCGAGGAGACCGTCGAACGCTATGCCGCCAGGACCGGTCTTAAGCCCGCCAATCTGGACTGGCTCTACGCCTATAACCTGTTCCGTCTGGCGGCCATCTGCCAGGGCATCGCAGGCCGGGTTCGCGACGGCACCGCCGCCAGCGCCCATGCCCGGACCATGGCCGCACAGGTCGGCCCGCTTAGCGACGCAGCCTGGGGCTTTGCAAGGAAGACTGGCGCCTGAAGCCCGCGTCGGGCGGGAATGGACGTCCGAAGTCCGCCAGACCCAGGCGCGGCGCCTGAATAGACAGAGACCTCTTTCTTACCCGGAGGTCGCATGTCCAGTCTCGTCAACAAGGTCGCCGTCATCACCGGCGCCAGTTCCGGCATCGGCGCCGCCGCTGCACGATTGTTCGCACAGGAGGGGGCGGCGGTCGTAGTCTCCGCCCGCCGCCACGACCGGCTTGACGCCCTGGTCGCTGCCATTGAGGACGCGGGCGGACAGGCCGTAGCGGTGGCTGGAGACGTCACCGACCCCGCCCTGTCCGAGCAGCTGGTCGCAACGGCCGTTGAACGGTTCGGCGGGCTGGACATCGCCTTGAACAACGCGGGGGCGATCGGGTCCAGCCTCACGACGCCCGAAATCAGTCTGGAGCAATGGCGCGAGACCCTGGACGTCAATCTGACCGGCGCCTTTCTTGGGGCCAAGGCGCAGATTCCGGCCATGCTGGCGCGGGGCGGCGGATCGTTGATCTTCACCTCGACCTTCGTCGGCCCGGTTCTGGGGCTGCCGGGCATGGCCGCCTATGCCGCCGCCAAGGCCGGAATGGTGGGAATGTCGCGCGTCATAGCGGCCGAGTTCGGGTCCAAGGGCCTGCGCAGCAACTGCATCCTGCCAGGCGGCGTGGATACCGAGACGGGGCGGGAGTTCGCCAATACGCCCGACATCGTCGCCTTTGTTCAGAACATGCACGCTCTGAAACGGCTGGGCGCGCCGGAGGAGATCGCCAGGGCCGCCCTGTTTCTGGCCTCCGACGCCTCCAGCTTCGTGACCGGGTCGGCGATGCTGGTCGATGGCGGCGTGACCATCAACAAGACCTGACGGGTCTCAGTCCTGGGCCGCCGCGCCGATGATCTGGCGGTCGTTCTTGGCCTGCACCAGAACGACGACGGCCTCGCCCTCGGCGGCGTGGGGCAGGGGGAACAGGACCGGACGGCCGCGCCAGTCGCCCAGGCGTTTGATGTCGCGCACCACATTGACGTGGCGCACCGACTGGCCCCGGTTCTCACCCGTGCGGACCTGAACCACCTGGGGGCCGGGCGTGTAGGTGACGGCGATGACCTCGGCGCCGCCGACCGGCGCGCGGCCCGAGCCGACGCCCACCCGGTCGCCGGTCTCACGGAACTCGATCTGGGGCGGCCAGTTCAGGCGGCTGGCCTCTTCGTCGATGGCGGCTTCCAGCTGTGCGGCGTGGGCGCCCGACATCTGGCGGCGGCCGTCGATGACCACTTCGGGCGTCGAGACGCCGCGCAGACGAAGCGCCGAGCGATAGGCCCGCTGGCGCTCCGAGAACTCGGGCTGGGCGAAGGTGTCGGTCCAGCCCAGATAGTCCCAATAGTCGACGCCATAGGTCAGGGCGATCACGCCCCGGTCGTTCGCCGCCCGCTCGACCGCCGCATTGGCGTCCAGACAACTGCCGCAGCCCTGGGCGGTGAACAGTTCGATCACCACGGGCGGGCCGCTGCTGGGGGCATGGCGGGCCGACGCCGCGCGCGTTCCCGTCGGCTGGGCGGAAGCGCCCATCGACACAAGGGCGCCCGCTATCACCGTGCCCGCAATGACCCAGCCCGTGGTTTTCATGGCCCCGTTCTTAGACTTCGCTATTCGCCGGAGCGCCTCATAAGTGCGTGAGCGGCTATTCAATCCATCAGCTGTTGCGACAGATAGACATAGTGGCGGGCCCAGCGGCGGGCGTTGGCCACCGGATCGGCGTCGTTGGAGTGACCGCCCGCCGTGTCCTCGTAATAGAGGTGGTCATAGCCCAGGTCGCCCAGACGCGCGGCGAACTTGCGCGCATGGCCGGGGTGGACACGGTCGTCGCGGGTGTTGGTGGTCAGATAGACGCGCGGATAGGCGGCCCCGGGGCGCAGCTGCTGATAGGCGGAATAGCGGGCGATGAAGGCGGCGTCGGCGGGTATGCGCGGGTCTCCGTACTCGCCGATCCACGAGGCGCCGGCCGGAAGCTCCTGATAGCGCAGCATGTCCACCAGCGGGCTTTCGATCACCGCCGCATTGAAAAGCTCCGGGTGCTGGGTGATCGACACCGAGGTCAGGACCCCGCCGTTCGACCGGCCATAGATGCCCAGGCGGCGCGGGCTGGTGACGCCGCGCTGCTCAAGATCGCGGGCCACGGCGGCGAAGTCGTCGAAGGCGCGCTGGCGGTTCTCTTTCAATGCGGCCTGGTGCCAGTCGGGACCGAACTCGCCGCCGCCGCGGATGTTGGCCTGAACAAAGACGCCGCCCCGCTCCAGCCAGAGCTTGCCCATCTCGGGTTTGTAGGCCGGGTTCAGGCTGACCTGGAAACCGCCATAGCCCAGCATGATGGTCGGGTTCGATCCGTCCAGCTTCATGTCGCGGGGACGGGTGATGAAATAAGGAATCTTGGTTCCGTCGGTCGATGTCGCCTCATACTGTTCGGTGATGTCGTGTGAGGCGTCGAACTTGGCCGGGGCGGATTTCAACGGCGTCAGGGTCGCGGCGTTCGCATCGGCCAGGCTGAGGGTCGGCGGCACGAGGAAGCCTTGTGTCGAGACGAAGACCTCGCCGCGCGACTTTGAGGAATCGCCCAGACCCACAGCGAGGTTGGCGGGCACGGCGATCGGTGCGGCCGCCCAACCGGCGCCGTCGGTGCGAAAACGCATCAGGGCGCCCGCCACATTGTCGGTCACGGCGGCGACGACCGTGTCCGAAAGCACCGCCACGTCCTGCAAGGCCTGACGCGGGGTCGGTTGGAAGATGACGGCGGAGTCGCGGCCAATGGCGATATCCAGTCGGGGGTCTCCCAGCACCCCAAGCGGCAGGGCCAGCAACGATCCGGCCATGTAGTCCTGACCATCGAAGCGCCAGGCCTGGTCCGGGGAGAAGACCAATCGGCCGTCGATCACGCCGTGGACCCCGACCCGTTCGGGCAGGTTCAGCTTTTGCGCCTTGCCGTCGTTCGCAAGCCGCCACGTCTCCGACCGGAAGGTGTCCAGCGGGCGGGTGATGATGACGGCGGTCACCTTGCCGTCCTTGTCGCGATAGACGGCGGGGCTGACGCCATAGCCGCCGTCCGACTGATCGCCGCGATAGACCTCGGTCGCCTGGGCCAGGGTCTGGCCGCGCTTCAGCGCCTTGACGATGAAGGGATAGCCGGACTCGGTCATCGTCGGCTTGCCGTTCTCTGGGCCGAAGTCGGTGGCGACCAGAAGGGTGTCGCGGTCCAGCCATTCGATGCGGTGCTTGCCCTCGGGCAGGTTGAAGCCGCCGTCCAAGAACCGCTTGGTCAGGATGTCGAACTCGCGAACCACCACAGCGTCCTTGCCGCCGTCCGACAGCATGATCAGACAGCGCGCGTCGTCGGGCGCCAGGCAGTCGGCGCCCTTGAACACCCAGTCCTTGCCCTCGGCCTTGGACAGGGCGTCGATGTCCAGCAGCGTCTCCCACTGCGGCGCCGCGGTGCGATAGCTGTCCAGCGTCGTGCGACGCCAGACGCCCTTGGGATTGGCGGCGTCCTGCCAGAAGTTGGCGACGCCAGAACCCAGGAAACGGGGCGTGGGGATGCGGTCAGTCGCGGTCAGGATGGCCTCGGCCTCGGCCCGGAAGGTCTCGTAGCGCGGATCGCCGGTCAGGACGGCCAGCGACTTTCTGTTCTCCTCGGCGACGAAGGCCATGGCCTCGGCCCCGTCCACCTGCTCCAGCGCCAGATGATCGTCGGCGGCCGCGACCCCGGCCGGGGTCAGGTCGCGGGGGAAGTGGGGCGGCGCTTCACGAGGGATCATAACCGGAGGATCATTATACTCTGCGTACTGCTGGGCAGACACAGAAGTACAAGCGCCCATGAGAAGAGCCGGGATGGCGGCGGACAGGATCAGGTGACGCATGGCTTCAAAACTTTCCGCTCATCCCCGCGAAAGCGGGGACCCAGACCTTTGGGCGTTCGGCGTCGCCCGTTTGTACTGAACCCGATCCCAGCCGCCGAACCTTTCAAAAGCACTGGGTCCCCGCTTTCGCGGGGATGAGCGGAAATAGGGACTATTCCTGCGCCGGCGTGTCCATCAGGCGACGTGACAGATAGGTGTATTCCAGCGCAAGGCGACGTGCGGTTTCACGCAGGTTCGCCCCGGCCGCGTGGCCGCCATCGACGTTTTCATAGAACAGGACCGGATAGCCCAGTTCCTCAAGCCGCGCCGCCGCCTTGCGAGCGTGGCCCGGATGGACGCGGTCGTCCTTGGTCGAGGTGTGGATGAAGACTTCCGGATAGGGCTGGCCCGCGCGCAGGTTCTGATAGGGCGAATACTGCTCGATCCAGGCGCGCTGTTCGGGGATGTCCGGATTGCCGTATTCGCCGATCCAGGATGCGCCCGCCAACAGCTTGTGGAACCGCAGCATGTCGAACAGGGGCACCTGGATGACGGCGGCGTTGATCAGATCGGGCCGCTGGGTCAGCATCGCCCCCATGAACAGCCCGCCTTGCGAGCCCCCCATGACGCCCAGCTTGGGCTGGCTGGTTATGTTGCGGGCGATCAGGTCCAGGGCCACGGCCTGGAAGTCTTCGTGCGCGCGCTGGCGGTTCTGTTGCAGGGCGGCTTCGTGCCAGCGGGGACCGAACTCGCCGCCGCCGCGCGTATTGGCGATGACATAGACGCCGCCCCGCTCCAGCCACAGCTTGCCCACCGTCGCCGAATAGCCGGGCAGCAGCGAGTTCTGGAACCCGCCATAGCCGTACAGCAGCGTGGGGTTCGACCCGTCCAGCGGCATGGCCGCCTTATGCACCACGAAATAGGGGATCATCGTGCCGTCGGCCGAGCGGGCTTCGTGCTGGTCCACCGTCATGCCGGTCGCGTCGAACTTGGCGGGCATGGACTTGACCTGCTCGACCGCGCCGGTCGCGGCATCCGCCAGCCACAGGCTGGACGGGTTGAGATAGCCGGTGACGCTGACGAAGACGCGGTCGTCCTTCTCGGACGCCGAACCGACGCCGACTGAGACGTTCTGCGGCAGGTCCAGGGTCGCATAGGACCAGTCGCCGGGCTGATAGACGCGCACCGAACCGCGCACATTCTCATAAAGGGCGACCACCAGATGATGGCGTGTCGCGCGGATGGATTCGACCGACTGACGTTCGGTGGGACGCAGCACCACCTGACCCATGGTCTTGGGATCGGCCAGCCAGGCGTCCAGCGGCCAGGAGACGACATCGCCGGTCTGGAAGACCTGGCCCGAGGGCGCGGTCCAGTTTTCCTTGACCGTCACGATCAGGCGGCCGTCGACCAGGCCGTCGATGTCCGACTTGGCCGGAAGCGGCAGGCGAACCAAGGTTCCATCGTTCTCAACCCGCCAGGTCTCCGACGAATAGAAGTCGACGGCGCGGTTGATCAGGGTGGCCTTCAGCACGCCGTCGGCGTCGCGCAGGGTGTAGGCGGACACCGAAACATCGCTCGGCTCGCCGGTGAACAGGGTCTCGGCCTGATCCAGCGTCTGTCCGCGCTTCAGGCGTTTGACCACCATAGGATAGCCGGAGTCGGTCAGGGTGCCGGGGCCGAAGTCACGCGACACCAGAAGGGTGTCCTTGTCGATCCAGTCGGCGCCGCCCTTGGATTCCGGCAGGACGATGCCGCCCTCGACGAATTGGCGTTCGACGCTGTCAAACTCGCGCAGGGTCACCGCATCCTTGCCCCCGTTTGACAGGCTGATCAGGCAGTAGCGCTCTTCGGGCTGCAGGCAGGTCGCGCCCTTATAGACCCAGTTGGCGCCCTCAGCCGTCGACAGGGCGTCGAAATCCAGGATCGTCTCCCACTGGGGCGTCGCGGTGCGGTAGCTGTCCAGCGTCGTGCGGCGCCAGATGCCGCGGACGTGCTCGGCGTCTTGCCAGAAGTTGTCGATATGGCCGTCGTGGGTGAAGCCGGGCGAGGGGATGCGGTCTCGCGACTGCACGATCTCCAGCGCCTGCTGGTGCAGGGTCTCATATCGGGGGTCGCCCTGCAGCACGCCCAGCGAATGGGCGTTGTGGGCGCGCACCCATTCCATCGCCCGCTCGCCCTCGACATCCTCCAGCCAGACATAGGGATCGGTCGCCTCGCTGGTCGCGAAGCCGGTGGAGGCGGCAGGCGCCGAAGTCGTTGTTTGGGCCATGGCGATCGAGGTCAGACTGGTGGAGGCGAGAAGGACCGCAAGAACGGCGGCGGGCGAACGGATCATGCAATGAATCCCGAAATTTTAGGTTGTACGCACCTTAACGACGGGCGCCGGGGCGGCAAGCGAACCCCCAAAGGTTACGACATTGTCATGATCCCTATTACGAACCCTCGTCCGGGATGCAGAGCAGATTGCCGCAGGCCTTGCAGTGGACGGCGTCGGCGTCGTGCTTGTGCAGACCGCAGCGGTCGCAGGGGTAAGAGACCTTGGCCGGTTTGATCAGGGCCTGGGCCAGACGCAGGAACAGGGTGATCCCCACCAGCATGATGGCGATGGACAGCAGCTTGCCGGTCGGGCCCGGCAGGGTCACATCGCCGAACCCCGTCGTCGTCAGGGTCGCCACCGTGAAATAGAGGGCGTCGACATAGCCCGCGATCCCCTCGTGCCCCAGGAAGGTCGCATAGACGAAGCCGGTCGCCACGAAGACGAAGGTGACCAGATTGGCCATGGCGCGGACGATCGCCTCGACCCGCGTGTCATCGAATCTGTGGCCCACGGTCCGCCAAAAGAAGTCCGAGTTCAGCAGGGTCCACAGCCGCAGCATCCGCAGGAAGCCCAGGTTGAACAGCCATGCCGGGAACAGCAGGGTGGCCAGCACGAACAGATCGACCCAGACGATGGGCCGCTTCAGCCAGTCCTTGATGTCCGCATAGGCATAGGCCCGCGCCGCAAGGTCCAGCGCCAGCAGGGCCGCGATCACATAGTCCAGCACATAGAAGGCCCAGCCCATGTTCTTCAGGATCGGCGAGGCCAGGAAGAAGGCGATGATGGCCACGTCCACCACGATCACCGCCAAGCGGAACTTCACCGCCAGCGGGCGGGAGCCGTGGTAGAGGTAGCGCAGCCAGGTCCGCAGACGCAGGCCCTCGTCTCTGGGTTCGGCGTCCGCGCCGGTTTCCGCCCCGGTTTTCTTCTGGGCCAATTTCTTCTGAGCCAAGTGGACCTTCCTTCGCTCCGAACGCGCGGCCCGGCGAACCGCCACTGAACAGCGCGCCGCCCCTGGTGTCCAATGCTTACAGCGTCCGCCCCCAGTCAGCCTGCCTGGGATGGCGAAAGAACAAGGGGATCGCGCAGCGCCGCCAGCGCGCCTATATGGCTCAGCATGACCCGTCCCTTCGTCAAGATGAACGGCGCCGGCAACGACTTCGTCGTCGTCAATGCGCTGGAGCAGCCCTTCAACCCCACTGTCGATCAGGTGCGGGCGCTGGGCGAGCGCGCCTCGGGCGAGGGGTTCGACCAACTGATCGCGATCGAGCCGTCCGACAACGCCGACGCCTTCATGCGGGTGTGGAATGCAGACGGCTCGATGGTCGAGACCTGCGGCAACGCGCTGCGCTGCGTCGGCTGGCTGCTGATGCAGGCCAATGGCTCAGACCGGGTCGTGATCGACACGGCGGGCGGCCCGGCCACCGCGACCCGCGCAGGCGACCACCGCGTCACCGTGGACATGGGCAGGCCGCGTCTGGACTGGACCCAGGTGCCGTTGTCCGAGGAGATGGACACCCGCAATATCGAGCTTCAGGTCGGCCCTATCGACGCGCCGGTTCTGCATACGCCGGGCGCCGTCTCGATGGGCAATCCGCATGTGGTCTTCTTCACTGACCGTCAGGACGACGCCTTCGTCACCGGCTCGGGCTCGCTGGTCGAGCATCATCCGCTGTTCCCTGAAGGGGTGAATGTCGGTTTCGCCAACGTGCTGGACCGCGACCATATCCGTCTGCGCGTCTGGGAACGGGGCGCGGGCCTGACCAAGGCGTGTGGCACCGGCGCCTGCGCCGCCCTGGTCGCCACCGCCCGGCGCGGCCTGACCGAACGCAAGGCGACGGTGGTTGTGGATGGCGGCGAAATGGTCATCGACTGGGACGCCGACACGGATCACGTCTTCATGACCGGGCCTGTGGAGATCGAGCGCACGGGCGCCTTGGCGATCTGACGTTGACGGTTTTTGCGGCAAACCGCACGAACAGCTTTCGCAAGGTCACCTTTTCCGCACAGATATCGTGCACGCCATCGCATGTCCTGCTTTCGCGGCCTGTGATGCCGTGTTCCGGGCTCTGTGGTTGTCCCGTCTTCCCGCCCGCTTTAGGAACAGGCTAGACAACTAGAAACGACGCGCCGGAAACGCCTGAAGCCATGCCCGACCAAACCGAAAAACAGACCTTCTCCGACCAGGAGGCCCTGGATTTCCACCGCATCCCGACGCCGGGCAAGATTTCCATGGCGCCGACCAAGCCGATGGCGACCCAGCGGGACCTTTCGCTGGCCTATTCGCCGGGCGTCGCCGTGCCGGTCCTGGCCATCGCCGAGGATGCGGACAAGGCCTATGACTATACGGCCAAGGGCAATCTGGTGGCCGTGATCTCGAACGGCACCGCCATCCTGGGCCTGGGCAATCTGGGCCATATGGCGTCCAAGCCGGTGATGGAAGGCAAGTCGGTCCTGTTCAAACGGTTCGCCGACGTCGACAGCTTCGACGTCGAGGTGAAGACAACCGACCCGGACGAGTTCATCACCGTGGTCAAGAACATCGGCGACACCTGGGGCGGCATCAATCTGGAGGACATCAAGTCTCCGGAATGTTTCGTCATCGAGAGCGAGCTTCAGGACCTGCTGGACATTCCCGTCTTCCATGACGACCAGCACGGCACGGCCATCATCTCGACCGCCGGTCTGATCAACGCCTGCCACGTCGCGGGCAAGCGGCTGGATGAGGTCAAGGTGGTGCTGTCCGGCGCCGGGGCGGCGGGCCTGTCTTCCATCGCCCTGATGAAGGCGGCGGGCGTGAAGCCCGAGAACACCGTCATCTGCGACAAGGACGGCGTGGTCTACAAGGGCCGTGAACACGGCATGGACCAGTGGAAGGCCGCCCACGCCACCGACACGCCCCTGCGCACCATGGCCGAGGCCATGGTCGGCGCCGACGTGGTGCTGGGTCTGTCGGCCAGGGGCGCGATCACCAAGGAGATGGTGGCGTCGATGGCGCCCAATCCGATCATTTTCGCGATGGCCAACCCCGATCCTGAAATCACGCCTGAGGATGTTCAGTCGGTGCGTTCCGACGCCATCATCGCCACGGGCCGCTCGGACTATGTGAACCAGGTCAACAACGTCCTGGCCTTCCCCTATCTGTTCCGGGGCGCGCTGGATGTCCGGGCGCGCCGCATCAACCATGAGATGAAGGTCGCCTGCGCCCAGGCCCTGGCGGCGCTGGCCCGCGAAGACGTGCCGGACGAGGTCGCCGCCGCCTATCGCGGCCGCAAGCTGAAGTTCGGTCCGGACTACATCATCCCGACCCCGTTCGATCCGCGTCTGATCTGGTATATCCCGCCGTTCGTCGCCCAGGCGGCGATGGACACTGGCGTGGCCCGCGTCCAGATCGACGACATGGACGCCTATCGCAACGCCCTGCGTTCGCGCGTCGATCCGTCCGCCGCTCTGATGCAGAAAATCAATTCGGCCGTGCGCGGCGGACCGGACAAGCGCGTCGTCTTCGCCGAGGGCGAGGAGCCCGCCGTCATCCGCGCCGCCTGGGGCTTCAAACAGGCCGAACTGGGCACGCCGATCCTGGTTGGACGCGAGGATCTGATTCGTCAGAACGCCGCCGAGGCGGGTCTGAACTTCGACGACCTGGGCATCGAGATCACCAACGCCCGTGTCTCGCCGAACAACGCCGAAGACACCGACTGGCTGTACGAGAAGCTTCAGCGCCGGGGCTATCTGCGCCGCGACGTGCAGCGGATGATCAACCAGGACCGCAACTATTTCGCCGCCACCCTGGTCGCCAAGGGCCGGGCCGACGCCATGGTCGCCGGCGTGACCCGTAACTTCAACATGGCGCTTAAAGAGGTCCAGCGCGTGCTGGACGTCGAGGACACCCTGATCGGCCTGTCGATCCTGCTGGCCAAGGGGCGGACCCTGTTCGTCGCGGACACCACCATCCACGAACTGCCGAACGCCGAGGAACTGGCCGATATCGCCATCAAGGCCGCCGAAACTGTGAAAAAGCTGGGCCGCAATCCGCGTGTGGGCTTCCTCAGCTATTCGACCTTCGGCAACCCGCCGGGAGACCGCAGCGAGAAGGTGCGTGAGGCCATCCGCATCCTGGACAAGAAGGGTGTCGATTTCGAATATGAAGGCGAAATGCCGCCTGAGGTCGCGCTGGACCCCAAGGGACACCCCGCCTACGCCTTCAACCGTCTGACCAAACCCGCCAATGTTCTGGTCATGCCCGCCATTCATTCGGCCGCCATCTCGACCAAGCTGGTCCAGGCCCTGGGCGGCGCGACGGTCATCGGGCCCCTTCTGGTCGGGCTGGAGAAGCCGGTGCAGATCGTGTCCCTGGGGGCGTCGGTCTCGGAAATCATCACGGCGGCGACCTTCGCGGCCTATGACGCCGGTCCCGCTTTCCAGGGCACAGGACTGACTTCGTCGCCGCGCCCGCCAGCCGCTGTGGTCGAGCGCTGATCCCGGCTTGAACGAACAGACGGGTGCAGGCACGGTCCGCCGATGAACGAGCCTGCACTCTATCCCCCGACCGCCCCGCCGCCGCGACGGGTCGAACCGGGCCTCTATCTGGTCGCCACCCCGATCGGGAACCTGCGCGACATGACGCTGAGGGCGCTGGATGTGCTGGCCGCCGCCGATCTGGTGCTGGCTGAGGACACCCGCGTCACCGCCAAACTGCTGGCGGCCTATGGGCTGAAGGCCAGGCTGGAGCGCTGCGACGACCATGCCTCGGCCCGCGCGGCGGAACAGACCATCGCGCGACTGCATGAAGGTCAGGTGGTGGCCCTGGTCTCCGACGCCGGCACGCCTCTGGTCAGCGACCCCGGCTTTGTGGTGGCCCGCGCCGTGATCGCCGAGGGCCTGCCCGTCCATCCCATCCCCGGCCCGTCCAGCCTGCTGGCCGCCCTTTGCATCGCGGGCCTGCCCGCCGACCGTGTGCTGTTCGCCGGTTTCCTGCCGCCCAAGACGGCGGGCCGCCGCGCCGCGCTGGAGGAACTGAAGGCCCAGCGCCAGACCCTTGTCTTCTTTGAAAGCGGTCCGCGCCTGAGGGACAGTCTGACCGACATGGCCGCCGTGCTGGGCCCGCGTCCGGCAGCGGTCGCCCGCGAGTTGACCAAGCTTTACGAGGAATGCGTGCGGGGGCCTTTGGACGCACTGGCGCTCCATCCGAAACTGGACGGTCCAAAGGGCGAGATCGTCGTGGTCGTGGGGCCGGGCGAGGTTGAACAGGCCTCGCAAGCCGACGCTGACGCCGCCCTGACCGAGGCCTTGAAACGTCTGTCGACCGGCGAGGCCGCGTCCGAGGTGGCCAAGGCCTTGGGTCTGAACCGCAAGACCCTGTACCGCCGCGCGCTGGAGCTTCAGGGCAAGTGAGCGATCGCCTGCCTCGCCCGGCGCCGCTTCGTCGTCCCAAGGCGGCGTGGCGTCAGGCCAAGGGCGGGCAGGCGTTTAAATCCGGCCATGCCGCCGAATGGATCGCAGCGGTCTTCCTGATGGCCAAGGGTTATCGGATTCTGGGTTTTCGCCTGAAGACGCGCGGCGGCGAGATCGACATCCTGGCCCAGAAAGGCCGCGTTCTGGCGGTGGTCGAGGTCAAGCGCCGCTCTACCCTTCAGGGCGCGATTGAAGCGGTGAAGTCCGCTCAAAAGCAGCGGCTGATCTGGGCGGGGGAGGCGGTGCGGCGCAATCGTCCTGCTCTGCAACCTCTTGATTTAAGAATTGATATTGTGGCGCTGGCCCCAGGGCGCTTTCCACGTCATGTTCGGGGCGTGTGACGTAAACGAGGGTTCTGGGGCGCATGACGCGTGAGGAGGCCGAGGCCATCCTGACGTCGGCTGGCGAGGCCGACGATGACGCCTTCCCCTTGCTGGAGGCCGCAATCGCCTGCGCCATTCACGATTATCCGCTGCGCGACGTCAAACCGGTCCGCATCCTGGCTCAGAGCGCCTGCGAGCGTCTGAGGGAACGGGTCGCCACGGAAAGCCCAGATGACGCCTTGTCCGAAACCATGGGCGCAGACCTGCGGCTGAACGGCGACCTGTTGACCCATGGCGACCAGTGCAACACCGACATCATTGATGTCGCCGAGCGACGGCGAGGCCTGTCGGCGGCACTGGCTGTCTTCTATCTGCACGCGGCGCGTGTAGCGGGTCTGAACGCAGCGGGCGTGGATTTTCCGGGTCATTTCCTGATCCGGGTCGAGACACCCGCAGGCCCGGTGGCGCTGGACCCCTTCGCGCATGGGCGGTTGGTCATGCCCAGCGAACTGAGCCGTCGGGCTCTTCGCGCCGGTCTGACGCCGCATGTGGCGGATCGTCTGGAGGTGCTGATGGCGCCCGTGTCGGACCGCGAATCGCTGATCCGGCTGCAGAACATGCTGTTCCACCGCGCCATCCGAAGTCGGGATTACGTCGGCGCCGAACGCTCGGCACTGCGACGCGCCCTGCTGGCGCCGAATGATCACCGCCACTGGCTGGATGTGGCCTCGGCGCGTGAGAAACAGGGCGCCCTGGCCGGTTCGTTGCAGGCCCTGTCACAGGCGCACGGCCTGAACGGACTGGAAGAGGTTCAGCGTTCGACCAGTTTCGAACGGCTGCGGATGCGGTTGAATTAGGTCCATCACATTCGGTGATGGATCTCTCAGTCCGTCATTCCGGGGCTGAGCGAAGCGAAGAACCCGGAAGCCAGGAATACGATCACTCCGCCGGACGCATTCAACGCCAGACGCATGTCTCCTGGGTTCCGGGTTCGTCCTTTGGACGCCCCGGAAGGACGATTTCAGCTGAATGTCGACCGGACCTAAACCGGCTCGCCCCGCAGCAGACGAGGCAGATCGCCAGTGGCTCCGCCTGCCTCCTGCATGAAGGCGCGGCGAAGAGGGCCGATGCGGTTGACCGCCGCCATGCCCAGATTGCGCGCCAGCCGCACCGGGGCGATGTCGTTGGAGAACAGGCGCACGAAGGCGTCAAAACCCGCCGCCAGCGCTGCATTGTCGAACCGGCGCCAGCGGGCGTATCGCTCCAGCACGGTTTCGGACCCCAGATCCTCGCCCAGGCGCGCGGCCTCGGCCAACACCTCGGCCAAGGCGGCGGCGTCCTTCAGGCCCAGGTTCAGACCTTGTCCTGCGATGGGATGCACCCCGTGGGCGGCGTCGCCGATCAGGGCGATACGCGGCGCGATCAGGGTCTCGGCCAGACTGAGCGACAGCGGATAGACGAAGCGGGGTCCCTCGATCGTCACATCATCCAGAAACTCGCCGAAGCGACGCATCAGATGGGCGTGAAAAGCCGCGTCCGAGGCCGAGCGCAGGGCCTCGCCCCGGCGTGTGGTTTCGGTCCAGACCAGACTGGCGCGCTGGTCGGTCAGGGGCAGGATGGCGAAGGGGCCGCTGGGCAGGAAATACTCATGGGCGACATTGCCGTGGTCACGGCCCATCCGCACCGTCGCCACCACGCCGCTCTGGCCATAGGTCCAGCCGATGGTCTCGATCCCGGCGGCGCGGCGCACGGTTGATCCGCGCCCTTCGGCGCCGACCACCAGAGGCGCCGTCAATATTGATCCATCCGCCAGAGTGACCGTGGCCTTGCCCGCATCAGTGGCGACCGAGACGACCGAGGCCGGCGCCCGCACCTCGATCCCCGCACGGATCACCGCCTCGGCCAGGGCCACGCGGATGCGGCGGTTCTCGACCAGATAGCCCAGAGGCTCGCCGCCCGTGCGCCCGCCGATCTCATCGGCGTCGAACCGCAGGAAGGCGGAGGAGGGGGCATGACTGGCCGCGCCGGGGCGGCGCCCGTCCGTCACCAGAATATGATCCATCCGGCAGGCGTGGGGCCTTAGGGATTCGCCCAGCCCCAGCGCGTCCAGCATGCGGAAGGTCGAAAAGGCGATGGCGGTCGAACGTCCGTCGAAGGTCGGCGCCAGCTGGGCGTCGAACGGCTGGGGGTCGACCATCACAACCTTCAACCCGCCCTGGGCCGCCGCCAGCGCAAAGGCCGCGCCGGTCAGGCCCGCGCCTGCGATCACGATGTCGTAGGGTTCAGTGTCAGACATGACAGGCTTGTCGCGCCGCGTGGATGAAACGTCCAGCCGGGAAATCGTCGCGGCGGACCCAGGCCTTGATCGACGTCAAGGCGGCGCCCGTAGAATGCGCCGAGGCTAGGAAGGGGAGGCCACGATGAACAGACGGCGATTGATGACCGGCGCGGCCGGAACGCTGGCGGTGGGTGCGGCGGGGTTTGCAGGCTGGCGCGCGTCCACGGGTTCGGACGACGCCTACGACCGCTATGCCGCCGATCTTCGCGCGCCGCTGGCGCCTGATCCCGGCACGGCTGAACTGATCCGCTATGCAGGATTGGCGGCCAGCGGCCACAACACCCAGCCCTGGCGTTTTCGTGTCGGCGAAGGCGTCATCGACATTCTGCCCGACGTGTCGCGCCGGACGCCGGTGGTCGATCCCGATGACCACCATCTGTTTGTCAGCCTGGGCTGCGTGGCCGAAAATCTTCGTATCGCCGCCGCAGCGACAGGTCGGCCGGGCGAGCTGTCGGTCGGCGTGGATGGAAGCAGCCTGCGTTACGCCTTCTCGGCCGGACCGGCGCGGCCGGACCCCCTGTTCGCAGCGATCCCGGCCCGGCGATCCAGCCGGACCGTCTATGACGGACGGCCCATCCCGACGGGCGAGCTGGACCTGCTGGCGCAGGCCGCCGCTGCGCCGGGCGTATCCGTTCACCTGCTGACCCGCCGGGCTGACCTCGACCGGATTCGCGATCTGGTGGTCGAAGGCAATACGACGCAGATGGATGACCCGGTTTTTCGTCGCGAGTTGAAGGCGTGGCTGCGTTTCAATCCGCGCGCGGCCATGCGCCAAGGCGACGGGCTGATCTCGGCCTCGAACGGGGCGCCTGTTCTGCCGACCGGCCTGGGGCGTCTCGCCTTCGACCATTTCCTGACCGCGAAAGGCGAGGCTGATCGATACGCCAGCCAGATGGCTTCGTCCGGTGCGGTCGCCGTGTTCATAGGCGACCGGGCCGATCCCGCCCATTGGATCGCTGTTGGCAGGGCCTGTCAGAGGATGATGCTGGCGGCGACCGGGCTGGGTCTGCGCCATGCCTTCGTCAATCAGCCGCTGGAGGTCGCATCCCTAAGACCTGCATTGGCCGCCCTGGTCGGCGAAGGCGGCAAGCGGCCGGATCTGGTGCTGCGTCTTGGCCGGGGACCAGTTTCGGTCCTGTCGCCGCGACGTCCGGTCGATGCGGTCATGATCTGATCCCCACGGCTCAGCTGGTAAACAGCCCCTTAACCCTGTCGGTGCGACAAGGGCTGCCGTACGTCAGCCGCCCGGAAGGTTTCGCCCTTCATGTCCACCGCCCTCGCCCTCAGCCGTCAGGCTTGGATCAGCGCCCGCATCCTGTGGGAGGCGCCGTTTGTCGTGCGGTTCAGGGGCGTGCTGCAGGCCTTGCTGGCGGCGCTTCTGCTGATCGCCCTGATTTCTTGGAATCCAGCGGACGCCAGTTTGAACGCGGCGTCCACCCAGCCGACCACCAATTGGCTGGGGGCGAACGGCGCCCTGTTCGCCGACCTGTTCATGCAGTCGTTGGGGCTTGGGGCCTGGCCTGCAGTTCTGTTGCTGATCGCGTTCGGGGTGGCCCGCGCGGTGGGGGACGCCCTGCAGCAAAGGCTCAAGCCGACGCCGCTGAAGGCGCTGGCGGCGACGGGCGGGGTTCTGTTGTTGTCCAGCGCGCTGGCGGCTCTGGCCGCGCCCGCCGCATGGCCGCTGGCGGCGGGGCTGGGGGGGCTGTGGGGGGACGCCGTCACCGGCCTGACCGCCAGGGGCGTCGCCGCCTTGCATATCCCCGGGGGCCGGATCATCGCCGGTCTGATCTTCCTGATCGCGGGCCTGTGGAGCCTGGGTTTTGCGCTGGGCATCCGTGCGATGGACTTTATCGACGCCCTGCACTGGGGCAAGTCGCTGCGGACGCCCGCAGCGCCGCAGGCCGCCGTCAAGAAGGCCCAGCGCGCCAAACCGTCTGAAGACGCCCCCGCCAAGTCGGCCCGGACCAAGCCCGCCCCCCGCGCCGCCGCCGCGCAGGATGAACCGACCTATGAGGCCGAAGCCCCAACCTATGCTGATGAGGCCCAGGCCGGGTCACAGACGGCTTATGACGACCTGCCGCCGTGGGAGGAGGCTCTGCCGGTCGAGGCTGCGCCGCGCCCCTCGACCCCGCGCGCCGTCGAGCCGCGCGTCGCCGCCGTCAAGGCGCCCAAGGTCAGGAAGGACGATCTGGACCAGCAGGCCTTCGACTTCACCCGGCCCGAGGGTGACTTCGACCTGCCGCCGCTGGGCATATTGAGCAAGCCCGGCCAGCGCACCGCCTCGGTCGACGAGGATTCGCTGAAGCAGAACGCCAAGATGCTGGAAGGCGTGCTTCAGGAGTTCGGGGTGCGCGGCGTGATCGACCAGATCCGTCCCGGCCCGGTCGTCACCCTGTACGAACTGGTCCCGGCGCCGGGCGTGAAGCACGGCCGCGTTGTGGCCCTGGCCGACGACATCGCCCGCTCCATGTCCGCCCGCGCCTGCCGCATCAGCGTGGTTCAGGGTAGGAACGCCATCGGCATCGAACTGCCCAACGCCAAGCGCGAGACCGTCTATCTGCGCGACCTTCTGGCCAGCGCCGAATACGACAAGAAGGGCCATCTGCTGCCTCTGGCGCTCGGCGAGACCATCGGCGGCGAACCCTATGTCGCCGACCTGGCGCGGATGCCGCACCTCTTGATCGCGGGCACCACCGGCTCGGGCAAGTCGGTCGGGGTCAATGCCATGATCCTGTCGATTCTGTATCGCCACAGCCCGGCCGAATGCCGCTTCATCATGATCGACCCCAAGATGCTGGAGCTGTCGGTCTATGACGGCATTCCGCACCTGTTGGCCCCTGTCGTCACCGATCCGAAAAAGGCGGTGGTCGCCCTGAAATGGACGGTGCGCGAGATGGAGGATCGCTATCGCCGGATGTCCAAGCTGGGGGTGCGCAACATCGCCAGCTACAACGAACGCGCTCGTGAAGCGCAGGAGAAGGGCGAGCATTTCGAACGCACGGTCCAGACCGGTTTCGACGATCAGGGGCGCCCGGTCTATGAGTCCGAGAAGATCCGTCCCGAGCCTCTGCCCTTCCTGGTCGTGGTCATGGACGAGATGGCCGACCTGATGCTGGTCGCCGGCAAGGATGTGGAAGGCGCCGTCCAGCGTCTGGCGCAGATGGCGCGCGCGGCGGGCATCCACCTGATCATGGCCACGCAACGCCCGTCGGTGGACGTCATCACCGGCACCATCAAGGCCAACTTCCCGACCCGAATCTCCTTCCAGGTCACCTCCAAGATCGACAGTCGCACCATCCTGGGCGAACAGGGCGGCGAGCAGCTGCTGGGCCAGGGCGACATGCTCTATATGGCTGGCGGCGGCCGCATCACCCGCCTGCACGGCCCCTTCGTCGACGACAAGGAAGTCGAGGACGTCTGCAAACACCTGAAGGCCCAGGCCGAGCCCGACTATCTGGACCTGATCACCGACGAGCCGGACGGCGACGCCGACGGGGGCTATGACGAAGGCGGGAACGGCGGGTCCGGCGACGACCTCTATGACCGCGCGGTCGCCGTGGTCACGCGCGACCGCAAGGCCTCGACTTCCTACGTCCAGCGTCGCCTCCAGATCGGCTACAACCGCGCCGCCTCGCTGATCGAGCGGATGGAGCAGGAGGGTGTCGTCTCGCAGGCGAACCACGCCGGCAAACGCGACGTCCTGGCCGGTCCGCCGCCGATGGTGTGATGACGGCGCAGAGACTGCGGATTCTGGAAGGGCGGGTTGCGTCCGATCGTGTTCTGGCCAAAGCGGACGGCCAAGCGCCTGTGGACCACGCCAAGCGCCAGAACTGTCCAGTCTGCTGCCGTTGCGCTGATCGCGTTGGGCGTGGGCCTGAGCGGACTGGCGGTGTCCATGTTGTCGGAGGCGCGGCGCCAAGCGCGCCTTTCTCGACTAGGTGACGCATCCGACAATCGTTGCCCAGTTGCAGTGCAAAGGGGTAAGGGTCGGCCACGCTCGTTGGGAGTATTCTATGCGTGTTGCGATGATCGGCACCGGCTATGTGGGCCTGGTGTCAGGGGCGTGTT
>CAUQZC010000021.1:0-22594 GCA_963522565.1 uncultured Brevundimonas sp.
CGCCGCCAACCGCACCGGCGACTGCGCCAGCGCCGAGGCGAGCGGCGGCCGCGCCGCCGACCAGCGCGCCACCGGCGGCGAGAACGGTTCCGGCCGCGGCGCCAGCACCAAGCGCGGGACCGCCGGAGACGATGCCGTTGGCGATCGACGGGCCGAAGATGCCGAGGCCGAGCAGGCAGAGCGAGGCGAGCGCGACCGCCATCGCGTCCTCGATGGTCGGCTGCGCGCCGCCGAAGCCGGCGCGGAACTCGTCGAACAGGGTGGAGCCGATGCCGACGATGACGGCGAGCACCAGCACCTTGACGCCCGACGAGATGACCAGCCCCAACACGCGCTCGGCCATGAAGGCGGTCTTGCCGAACAGGCCGAACGGGATCAGCACGAAGCCGGCCAGCGTCGCCAGCTTGAACTCGATCAGCGTGATGAAAAGCTGGATCGCCAGGATGAAGAAGGCGAGGATGACCAGCACCCAGGCGAACAGCAGGCAGGCGATCTGGATGAAATTCTCGAAGAAGGCGATCCAGCCCATCAGGTCGGAGATGGATTCGAGGATGGGCTGTCCCGCCTCAAGGCCGACCTGAGCAACGCGGCCCGGCTGGAGCAGTTCGGCGGCTGTGAAGCCGGTGCCGGACGCTTTCAATCCCAAGCCGGCGAAGCTCTCGAAGACGATCCGCGCCAAGCTGTTCCAGTTGCCGATGATGTAGGCGAAGACGCCTACGAACAGGGTCTTCTTGATGAGCCGCGCGAGGATGTCGTCGCCTTCGCCCCACGTCCAGAACAGCGCTGCAAGCGTCACGTCGATGACGATCAGCGTCGTGGCGATGAACGCCACTTCGCCGCCGAGCAGGCCGAACCCGCTGTCGATGTAGCGGGTGAAGACATCCAGAAAGCGATCGACGACGCCGGTGCCGCCCATGTCAGTTCTCCTGCGGGGTCGCCCCATCGGCGATGCGGGCGGCGGGACGCGCACCAGGCGCGAGGAAACGGCGGCGGTTTTCCGCCCATGCGCGAAGGCAATCGGGATCGCTCGCGCCGGCCTGTCCGAGTGACTGGCAACGGCGCAATTCGATCAGCAGCGGGTCCGTCGCCGTGGTTTCGGCGACGGACACGGGCGCCGCGCGCATCGGTTCGGGCGCGCGCGCCATCTCGATCGCGGTCATGGTGATCGCGATGGCGACGAACACGATGGCGCCGATCCGGGCGAGGAGCTTGCTGTCCACGGGCGTCAGTCGCGGAACATGCGGGCATTGCCCGGCTGATAGCCGGTGGATGGCGTCAGGAAGCGCCGACGCCGCTCACGCCCTTCCTCCTCCGCCGCCGTATGGCGAGCCGCGTCCAGCGCCTGAGCGCGGCCCTGCGCCGCGACCAGGGCCGTGAGATCGGCGATCTGCTGCGATTGCAGCGCGAGAAGCTGATTGCCCGCCTGCGCGGCCTGAAGTGCGCCGGTCGCGGACTGGCTCGACGACACGAGGCCGTTCATCGCCGTGCGCGCACCGTCGATATTGCCGACGACGCCGGCCTGAACGCGCAGCGCGTCCTCGAACGCGCCGACGCTATCCTCCCAGCGCGCATTGGCGTTGGCGACCATCTGCGCGTGGGTGCCGGTGAGCGCGGCGCCCCTGTAGCGGCCGTTGAATGCCTGTTGGACGTTCTGCACGTCGTAGGCGATCCGCTGCGCCTCGCCGAGAAGCTGCTGGGTGCGCTGCACTTGCTGTTGGAGCTGCTGGAGCGAACTGAAAGGCAGCGAGGCGAGATTGCGCGCCTCGTTGGTCAGGCTCGTCGCTGCTTGCTGGATTTGCTGAATCTGGTTGTTGATCTGCTGGAGCGACCGAGCCGCCGTCAGCACATTTTGGGCGTAGTTCGTCGGGTCATAGACGATCCCGCCGAGCTGGGCGTGGGCCGGGCTCGCGGCGGTGATGCCGACCAGGCCCGACGTAGCGATCGCACCGGCCAGCATGGCGCGGCGGAGAATGGATGTTTTCATGGGGTCGTGTCCTTCAAGGCAAGGGGGAGCTGGCCGGCATCTTCCCGGCCTCCGGCCAGCGGATCGGGTTGGGGTGCGGGAAGAAGTTCGACCGCCCAGGCGCAACCGCGATGGCGCAGCCACTCGGACGCGAAGGCGGATGCGCCGTGCGCCTCCACCAGCTCCGCGATCTGGCGCTGATCGGTCTTGGACGATGCGGCGGCGAAGGCCAGCGCGACCTCGCCCAGTCCCAGCTCGAACAGGCGGTTGCCGCGCCGCGACTGGCAGTAGTAGTCGCGCTTGGGCGTCGCCCGGCTCAGGATTTCGATCTGGCGAGCGTTGAGCCCGAACCGCTCGTAGATCACCGCGATCTGCGGTTCGACCGCGCGTTCGTTCGGCAGGAATATCCGCGTCGGACAGCTTTCGACGATGGCGGGCGCGATCGTGCTGCCCTCGATCTGCGCGAGCGATTGGGTGGCGAAGATGACGCTGGCGTTCTTTTTGCGGAGCGTCACCAGCCATTCCGAAAGCTGTTTGGCGAACGCGGGCGATCCGAGCGCCAGCCACCCTTCGTCGATGATGA
The DNA here is from genome assembly GCA_963522565.1 of uncultured Brevundimonas sp. Taxonomy (GTDB): domain Bacteria; phylum Pseudomonadota; class Alphaproteobacteria; order Caulobacterales; family Caulobacteraceae; genus Brevundimonas. The sequence continues at coordinate 2,547 of CAUQZC010000021.1, forward strand.
TGAGCGTCGGGCGGCCGTCGAGCCGCCCCGCGATGCGGTGGAACAAGTAGGACAGGACGGCGGGCGCTGCTCCGCTTTCCATCAAGCCTTCGGTCTCGAACACCTGAACGGTGGCCTCGCCAAGCTGCTCGGTTTCGGCGTCAAGCAATCGGCCCCATGCCCCGCCGACGCACCACGGCGCGAGCGCCTGCTTGAGCTGCTGCGATTGCAACAGCACGGCGAGCCCGGTCAGCGTGCGCTCGGCGACCGGCGCGGTGGCGAGCGATGTCAGCGCCGACCAGATATGCTCCTTTGCCTGGGGATCGACGGTGACATTCTCGGATGCGAGTATCGCGGCCAGCCACTCGGCGGCCCAGGCGCGCTCGGCCGGATCGTCGATGCGCGCCAAGGGTTGAAGCTGAACGCCGTCCCCGGCCTCGTCGGCGAGCATCCCGCCGAGATCCTGCCAGTCGCCGCCCATGCCGATCGCGGCGGCGCGGATGCTGCCGCCGAAGTCGAAGGCGAAGACCTGCGCGTTCCCGTAGCGGCGGAACTGCATCGCCATCAGCGCGAGCAATACCGATTTGCCGGAGCCGGTCGGCCCGACGATGAGGGTGTGACCGACATCGCCGACGTGAAGGGAAAACCGGAACGGGGTCGAGCCTTCGGTCTTGCCGTAAAGCAAGGGGGGAGCGCCGAAATGCTCGTCCCGTTCCGGCCCCGCCCATACTGCTGACAGGGGGATCAGGTGGGCGAGATTGATGGTGGAAATCGGGGGCTGGCGGACGTTGGCGTAGGTGTGGCCGGGAAGGCTCCCAAGCCACGCCTCGATCGCGTTCATCCCCTCGGGGATCACGGTGAAGTCGCGGCCCTGGATGACCTTCTCCACCAGCCGCAGCTTTTCAGCCGCAATGGCGGGATCGCGGTCCCACACCGTCACGCTGGCGGTGACATAGGCCATGCCGGCGTAGTCGGCGCCCAGCTCCTGCAAGGCGGTGTCGGCGTCGGCGGCCTTGTTCGAGGCGTCGCTGTCGAGCAGCGTCGATGCCTCGTTGGTCATCACTTCCTTGAGGATCGCTGCAACGCTTTTGCGCTTGGCGAACCATTGGCGGCGGATGCGGGTCAGCAGCTTCGTCGCATCAGTCTTGTCGAGCATGATCGCGCGGGTGGACCAGCGATACTCGAAGGCGAGCCGGTTCAACTCGTCGAGCAGGCCGGGGAACGTGACACTCGGGAATCCCGTGATCGTCAGCGTCCGTAGATGATGGTCGCCCAGGCGCGGCTCCAGCCCGCCGGTCAGCGGCTCGTCGACCAGCAGCGCGTCGAGGTGCATCGGCGTCTCGGGGACGCGCACACGCTGGCGGCGCGTCGAGATTGTCGAATGAAGATAGGTCAGCGTCTCGGCGTCATCGAGCCAACGGACCTCGGGCACGAAACCTTCGACGAGATTGAGCACGCGGTCGCTGCGGTCGGTGAAACCCTTGAGCAGCTCCCACGGATCGACGCCGGCTGTGGACCGGCCCTCGTAGAGCCAGCCTTCGGCCCGCGCGGCTTCCTCGGCGGGCGGCATCCACAGCAACGTCAGATAATAGGCGCTCTCGAAATGCGCGCCTTCCTCGCGGAACTGTTCGCGCCGTTCCATATCGACCAGCGCCGACACGGGATCGGGGAAATCATCCTCGGGATAGCCCTGCGCGGGGGTGCGCTGCGCCTCGACGAAGATCGCCCAGCCCGAGCCGAGCCGGCGAAGCGAATTGTTGAGCCGCGAGGTGGTCGCCACCAGTTCGGCCGGCGTGGCGCTGTCGAGATCGGGGCCGCGGAACCGCGCGGTCCGCTGGAACGAGCCGTCCTTGTTGAGCACGATACCTTCACCGACCAGCGCGGCCCAGGGCAGGAAGTCGGCGAGATGCGCCGCCTTGTTGCGATATTCGCTGAGGCTCATCATGGCTGCATCCAGCTCGGGTAACGGAGGTGACGGCGGGCTACGTCCACGAATTGCGGATCGCGGCGGGCGGCCCAGACGGACAGCGCATGGCCGATGGCCCAGATGACCAGCCCGGCGATCCAGAGGCGCAGGCCGAGGCCGATCGCGCCCGCCAGCGTCCCGTTGACGATGGCGAGAGAACGCGGGGCGCCGCCGAGCAAGATCGGCTCGGTCAGCGCCCGGTGGACGGGGGCATAGAAGCCCGCGATCGGCTCGGCGCTCTCCATCAGACCAGCGCCCCGCCGCCGAAGCTGAAGAACGACAGGAAGAAGGAGCTGGCCGCGAACGCGATCGACAGGCCGAACACGATCTGGATCAACCGGCGGAAGCCGCCGCTCGTATCGCCGAACGCCAGCGTCAGGCCGGTCACGATGATGATGATGACCGCGACGATTTTCGCCACCGGCCCCTCGATGGATTCGAGGATGCTTTGCAGCGGCGCTTCCCACGGCATCGACGAACCGCCCGCGTGAGCCGGAACGGCGAAGGTCAGCGCGATCACGCTGGCGGTGGCGGTGAGCATGGCGCGGCGTGCGCCAGACGCAAGGGCATGGATCATGGCAGGTCTCCGGGCTTGGGGGTGGTGAAAGGTGCGAGGCGGTAGTCGCCGGTCGCGGGGTCGAGGCCGTCGACGCGGGCCAGCTCGGCGAGGCGGCGGCCGTGTCCGTCGCGGACCAGGACGGCGATGATGTCGATGGTTTCGGCCAGCAGCGCGCGGGGGACCGTCACGACGGCCTCCTGAATGAGCTGCTCCATGCGCCGGAGCGCGCCGAGCGCGGTTCCGGCGTGGATCGTGCCGATCCCGCCGGGATGGCCGGTGCCCCAGGCTTTGAGGAGGTCGAGCGCCTCGGCGCCGCGCACCTCGCCGATGGGGATGCGATCAGGACGCAGCCGTAGCGAGGACCGGACGAGATCGGATAGCGAAACGACGCCATCCTTGGTCCGCATGGCGACGAGGTTCGGCGCGGCGCATTGCAGCTCGCGCGTGTCTTCGATCAGGACGATGCGGTCGGCGGTCTTCGCCACCTCGGCCAACAGCGCGTTGACCAGCGTGGTCTTGCCTGCGCCCGTGCCGCCTGCGACGAGGATGTTGGCGCGGGTTTCGACGCCGTGGCGCAACGCCTCGGCTTCGGCCGCCGACATGATGCTAGCGCGCGCATAGTCGTCGAGCGTGAACACGGCGACGGCGGGCTTGCGGATGGCGAAGGCCGGCGCGGTGACGACGGGTGGCAGCAGCCCCTCGAACCGCTCGCCGCCTTCCGGCAGCTCGGCCGAGACGCGCGGGGATCGGGCGTGGACCTCGACGCCGACGTGGTGAGCGACCAGGCGGACGATGCGCTCACCGTCCGCCGCGCTGAGCAGTTCGCCGGTGTCGCTGATGCCTTCGCCGAGTCGGTCCAGCCACAGCCGCCCGTCCGGGTTCAGCATCACTTCGATGACGGTGGGATCGTCCAGCCATCCCGCGATCGACGGCCCGAGCGCGGTGCGCAGCATCCGCGCGCCGCGTGATTTTGCCTCGGATTGGATCGGGTGAACGGTCAACCACTGGCCCCTAAAATGGACCGGGCGAACCGCCGCCCGGCTGTCGGGGCACATCAAGAGACGCAGGAATACTCAGGCCGCAACAGCTACTTGTCGGCGTAGTCGAGGGGGCGGCAGATACGCATCCGGCGGCGATGCCACTTAGCGTGCGGTGGCAGCGCGCAAGGCTCCAAACTTCATCGACTACGAGTCGTACGACGACCGAATTTTTGAGACAGGTGAGCCTTTCGGGTAGGGTAATTGGTCTCCCGCGCCCCTACAGGTCGGGTATGACGAAGCGAGGAAGACCTGCCCATCCCGACACGCTCACGCCCGCCGAGTGGCGCGTTGTCGAAGGGGTCCGGCATGGGTTGACTAACCCTGCTATCGCTGCCCGGTGCGAATTGACGCTTGATGCGGTGAAATTTCACGTAAGCAGTGCGTTGAGCAAGCTCAACTTGCGAAGCCGGCTGGAATTACGGCAGTGGTCGGGGGTGCGAGCCGACTCTGCGCTTATAGCGCAGCAAGAAAAAGCGGCAGTGCCCGCGTGGTCGCTCGGACAAGTTGCGCGCGTGACCCGCGACCTAATGAAGACTGCGGACTGGCTGCGCGATGTCGTCGGTCTTAGAGAGCTTATGCGCTTTGACGATATGGCGTTCTTCGATTGCGGAAATACACGACTGTACCTTTCCGTTGGCGATCCAGCCACCAACTCGCTCCTTTATTTCCGTGTTGGCGACATTCATGCCGAAGTCGAACGATTTCGCGCGGCGGGAGTGCCCATCAGAAGCGCGCCTCATCGCATACATGTGCACGACGATGGGACCGAAGAGTGGATGGCATTTTTGGACGATCCAGACGGTGCTGCTTTGGGGCTGATGAGCGTCATCGCGTCTACAAAAGGAGGAACACCATGAAAGCCGCTGTGCTAGTCGCCGCCGTCCTCGCCACCATGCCGTCCAATGCTCTAGCGCAAACCGCGAAATCGCCGGTGCTCACCAACGGCCGGTTTGAGCAAGTGGCTTTGACCGTCGCAGACCTTCCGACCGCGCTGACTTTCTATCGCGATCGGATCGGGTTGCGATTGCTGTTCGAGGCGAACCAGATGCTCTTTTTCGACGTGTCCGGAACACGGCTGATGATCGCCGCTGATGGAGGGCGGCAAAGGTCCGCGACGCCGACCGGTATCCTATACTTTCATGTCGACGACTTCGAGGCTGCTCTGGTCAGATTGCAAGGGTCGGGAGCAAAGCTCATCGGTGCCGTCGAGACGGTACAATCGACGCCCGCTGGAACCCTGCAACTTCAACAGTTCGAGGATCCAGATGGCAATATGCTTGCCATCATGGGGTTCTTGGTTCGCTGACCCCGTTCCCTTAATAGCGGCATCCGCACCGAAAATGCCGTCGAGCGGCCAAGCGGCATGACACTTTATCGTCGTTGCGGCCTCGTCAAACTTACTGATCGGATCGCGTCGGCCACACATCTTCGGGGATCTCGTCCATCAAGCTCTTCCCGCTGGCAAAGCGCCGTCCGAGCGTTTCGATAAACCCCTCGTAGCGTTTGCGCCCCTTCACCTGCGCCGCCGCCTGATCCTCGTCAGGCAGCGGTGGGGTCACGGACAGCCAGAACCGGATGAATAGGCTCAGAGCCTCGGTCGTCAGGCCGGTGTTGCGCTCAAGTCGCTGGACCTGACGCGACAGGCGATCAAGCCTGCGCGCGAACGCCGCCTCCATCCGGTCGGCGCCGTCCGGCGAAAGATAGGACGCCACTGCCGCCTCCACGATCGCCGAGCGCGAGATGCGGCGGCGGATCGCCAGCTCGTCCACCTGCTTGGCGAGCGCGGGCGGGAAATAGACGTTGAGCCGGATCCGCACGGCGGCCTCCTACAGCTCGATTCCGTCGCCGGGATCGAGCGACGCCTGTCGCGCAAGTCCCTGCATCCGGCGGCGCACGGCCGCCTGCCGGGCCGCGTCGTCCTGCTCGTCCTCCACGATCGCAAACTCCTGCGCGGGCGGGACCGTCGTTTCCGGCGCGATGGCGACATGCTCCGGCAGCTCGGGCTCGCGGCGCAGCCCGCCATTGGCGGCGCCCTCGGCATCGCGCACGATGCGCGCGACATGCTTCGGGTCGGCGGATGCCTGCCGCCCGGTCCAGTCATCGCACCTCAGCCCGGGTGCCTCTGGCGCGGGCGCCGACGCGATCCGCTCAGTCAGGCGGCGATCCTGATAGTAGCGCGCTTTCTTCGCGCGGATCGGGTGAACGCCCGCGACCATGACGATCTCGTCGTCGGGCGGGAGCTGCATCACCTCGCCGGGGGTGAGGAGCTGCCGGGCGGTCTCCGATCGCGACACCATCAAATGCCCCAGCCACGGCGAGAGGCGATGCCCGGCGTAGTTCTTCATCGCCCGCATCTCGGTGGCTGTGCCGAGCGCGTCTGACACCCGCTTGGCGGTGCGTTCGTCGTTGGTGGCGAAACTCACACGCACATGGCAGTTGTCGAGGATCGCGTTGTTCGGGCCGTAAGCCTTCTCGATCTGGTTGAGAGACTGCGCGATCAGGAACGCCTTCAACCCGTAGCCCGCCATGAACGCCAGGGCGGACTCGAAGAAGTCGAGGCGGCCGAGCGCGGGAAACTCGTCGAGCATCAAGAGCACGCGATGGCGGTTGCCGTTCGGCGTCAGCTCCTCGGTTAGCCGGCGCCCGATCTGGTTGAGGATGAGCCGGATGAGCGGCTTGGTGCGCGATATGTCGCTGGGCGGCACGACCAGATAGAGCGTCGCAGGCCGATCGCCCTCGACCAGATCCGAGATGCGCCACTGGCACGCCCGCGTGACCTGCGCCACGACAGGATCGCGATAGAGGCCGAGGAACGACATGGCCGTGGAAAGCACGCCGGATCGCTCGTTGTCCGATTTGTTCAGCAGTTCGCGCGCGGCCGAGGCGACGACGGGATGCACGCCGGCTTCACCCAGGTGCGGCGTCGCCATCATCGCGGCCAGCGTCTGTTCGATCGTCCGCGACGGGTCCGACAGGAATCCCGCAACGCCGGCCAGCGTCTTATCCGGCTCGGCGTAGAGGACGTGAAGGATCGCGCCGACCAACAGGGAGTGGGACGTTTTCTCCCAGTGGTTCCGACGCTCCAGCGACCCTTCGGGATCGACCAGCACGTCGGCGACATTCTGAACGTCGCGCACCTCCCATTGGCCGCGCCGCACCTCCAGCAGCGGATTGTAAGCCGCCGAAGCCGCATTGGTCGGGTCGAACAGCAGCACGCGGCCGTGTCGCGCGCGGAAACCGGCGGTCAGCGTCCAGTTCTCGCCCTTGATGTCATGCACGATCGCCGACGCCGGCCAGGTCAGCAGCGACGGCACCACGAGACCGACGCCTTTGCCGCTCCGCGTCGGGGCGAAACACAGCACATGCTCCGGCCCGTCATGGCGCAGATAGTCGCGCGCGAGCTTGCCGAGGACGACGCCGTTCGGTCCCAGCAGCCCGGCGCTGCGAACCTCCCGCTCGGTCGCCCAGCGCGCCGAGCCATAGGTCTCGGCGTTCTTCAGCTCGCGTGCGCGCCATACCGACATGCCGATGGCGACGGCGATCGACACGAACCCGCCCGACGCCGCGATGAACGCGCCGGTCTTGAAGATGTCGGGCGCATAAGCGTCGAAGCTGAACCACCACCAGAAGAAAGCCGGCGGTGGATAGATGCGGTAGCCGAAGGCCGTGAACCACGGCGGGCCAAGCTCCGGCTGATAGGCGAGCGCGGTGGCGGTCCATTGCGTCGCGCCCCATACGGCGGCGAGGACGATCAGGAACACGGTGATGACCTGACCCCATAATATCTTGGTCGCGGACATGGATTTTCCTTTCGCGGGTTACAGGCCGAGGTCGCGCTTGCGGCCCAGCGTCCAGTCGATGCCGCCGCCGGCGCGGACGACGCCGGACACGTGACGGCCGAGTTGCTGTTCAAGGGTGCTGGCCCAAGGCACGAGCCGGAAGCCGAGCCCGTCATCGAGCATGGCGAAACGGCCGGACGCGAGCGCAAGCCGCTGGCGGACGACACCGGAAATCTTCTCGCCGTCGGCGGCGGGGCGATAAGCAAGCCCGGTCTCGCCGGCGATCTTCGCGCCGACCGAATCCAGCTCGCGCTTTCGCAGCGTGTCGAGCAGCCCGCGTTCGAACACGGTGCGTTCGCCATAGCGACGCGCCAGCCCTTCCTTGACGAGATGATCGGTGCGCGCGTCCATCGCGCGGCGCACCTCGGCGCCGAACCCGCCGTCCGCGACGCCAGCACCGCGCTCGATCAGGCGATGGTCGAGCCAGGTCGAGCCCGGCGCCTTGACCTGCGCGGCAAGGTCGAGGTCTGAGCGCGTGGCGAGCACCAGCGTCGGCTTGGCCTCGCCGGGCCGTCCAACGCCACGCAGTTCGACGATGCCGCCGAGCTTCGGGCTGTGCTCCAGCGCCTCGATGCCCGGCAGGCGGACATGATGGGTGCGGCCGTCCGTGCCGTCGATTACGGCATAGGCAGTGCCGGTCAGCTCGTCGTGCAACCCCTTGTCGATGAGCCGGCCGGCGATCGGTTTCTCGGGCGCACCGCTGACGATGGAATAGCTATCGAGCGCGCGATCCTGTCCGCGTTCTTTGAGCGCCGCGCCAATCGTGCGGATGATGTCGCCGCGCGTCCCCAACTCGCGCAGCTTCGCCACCGCTCCTTCGGCGACCGCCCATCGACCCGGCTCGCCCTCGGCCGCGAGCCCCATCGTTTCCAGATGCTGCAAGCGACCGATCATAAGGCGACGGAGGCGCGGGTCATCCGGGCCGGGCCGCTCGGCGCGCAGGTCGATCACGCCCAGCTCGTCGGCGGCGCGGCCGATCTCGCCGTCGAGCCGGGTCCAGCGCTCCGCCGTCACCTCACGGTCGAGCGCACGTTGCACCTCATGTTCGGGTTTCGGTCCGAGTTCGGCCTGCGCCAGCTCCTCGGCGTGGGAGCGCAGATTGTGGCTGATGTAGTCGCGCGCCATCACCAGATCGGCGCCGGTATCGGTGACGCCGCGCACAAGCAGATGAACGTGCGGGTTATCCGTGTTCCAGTGATCGACCGCGACCCAATCGAGCCGCGTCCCCAGGTCAGTCTCCATCTGGCGCACGAGGTCGCGGGTATATTCGCGGAGGTCAGTCAGCTCCGCTGCGTCCTCGGGTGAGATGACGACGCGGAAGTGGTGCCGGTCATCCTGACAGCGATCGGCGAATCCACGATCGTCGGCATCATCCCCAGCCACGTCGAACATGCGCGTCGCCGAGCCGTCGCGGGTGACGCCCTCACGCTTAAGATAGCCGATGTGCGAGGATAGGGGCGCCCTCGGCCGGCCGTCCCGGTAAAAGCGGGTGACAGGCACCATCTTGACGACCACGCGCCGGCTAGATCCGAATAGCCGGTTACGCGCGAAGGCCGTGCGGCCACGGCCGAAATTCGACTGGCCGCGTCGGCGCGACCCGCTCCAGTCACTGTATCGACCGCCGCTGTGGATCGCGGCGACCCGGAGCACCTCGGCCACCAGGCCGCGCGAATTGCGGCCCTGCGCCTTGCTGCGCTTGGCCTTGCCGGGCCGGACGCGGAAATCGCTGTCCTTGCTCACAGCCGGGCCGTTTCCCGCCGAAAATGGCCGATGGTGCCATTCGAGACGTTGATTTTACTGGCTTTTCCCTTCCGCGTGGCACGCGCGCCGACCGACGCCCCCATGTGAAGCCACGGAAAAGCCCCGGCTTTTCGGCGAAACGGGGTGCGGCTTATATCTTGCAATCCTCCTCTCAGGCACTTTTCTCCCAGCTCCATCCTGATTTCCTTCCCGACGAGCGACCTGATCACTGCGGCGATCATTGCGGTCGACCCGCGCCAGCGCGGGGAACGAAAAGGCTGTCGATCAGCCTTGCGGCAGGCGGATTTGGTGAAGACGTATGGCCGACTGCGGGCTGAGCGTTGGGTTCATCGACCGCGGCGATCTCGTTCTTGGGTCGCGCCAAATCAGCTTCTGTTGTCTCCGCGGATGTGCGGACGAACAGCGCCGAACGGCGCCAGGCGAAGCGATCAGGCGGTGCGACGACAGCCACTTCGACAACGCTATCAGTGCCGGTGACCGACCCAAGCCGCGCCAGATACGCGACTGTTTCGGCGGGCAGAGGACGGCCACGCGAAAGATAGTCGTCGTAGCGGCCAGGCCCGGCATTGTAAGCCGCCAGCATCGCGCTCGCATTGCCGTAGCGGTCGTGCATTTCGCGCAGATACGCCGCACCTGCCATGATGTTGTCGCGCACATCGAACGGATCAGTGCCGAGCCCATGGCGCACACGAAGTTGCGCCCAGGTTCCGGGCATGATCTGCATCAGGCCCATCGCCCCCGCGCGCGAAACGGCGCGAGCATTGCCAGCACTTTCCACCCGCATCACGGCCCATATCCACGCTTCCGGAATGCCGAACCGCCGCGCCGCATCAGCGACATGCGGTGCATAGGGATGAGGGACGGAGGATGGCGCAGGCGGCGGGTTCGCTTCCTGCGCCACTGCCGGTGCATGGCCGATTGGCAACGCGGCCAGCAGTGCGGCGGCAGTCAGCGCTGCGGCGCGCATGCACAGGGTCATAGGCCGATTGGTCGCGGCAGAACGCATCGATTCAGTCCTGCTCACGGGCCTTGCGCGGACGGCTCCAGCGCAGCGACCATGACGCCGGGTCGCCCACATTCTGGAACAGCGCCGCGCGGATCGGCTGCGGAAAGCTGGGATCGTCGATGCGCAGGGAGACGTAATCACCCGCGCGCTCGCCGCTCTCGTTCCAGCCCGCGCCGACTTCCGGCCCTTCGCCGTCATTACCGCGATGAACGCGCCAGTCGGGTGCCTTGTCGGCGCCGCCGGGCTCAGCCGGGAGGAGCGAGATACGGATATCGAGCGTCGCGGTCTCGATGACGCCTTCGAAGCCTTTGTCGGTGCGGATGAAGCTGCCGATCTGCATGGGAATGGTCCTTTAGGTTGGAGTTTGAGGCAGGAAGTCAGCGCCACGTCAGCGGCGCGTCGGGCGTGGTTCGGGTGAGGATTGGGATCGCGCGGCCGAGCACGGTTGCTGTCGGCAGAGGGCCGAAGTAGCGACCGTCAAGGCTGTCGGGACGCGCGGGGTTGAGAAGCAACAGCTCGTCGGCTCCAAGCGTCCGGCAGCCGCGCCAGACGGGCAGCGGACGTGCAAGCCGGTCGTGTGTCAGCGCGAGCGTGACCGCCTGGCCGTCGACGGTCACTGTGCTGCCGATCCGGCAGACGCGCTGCCCTGCCTTGGCGGCGACATGCTTCAACAGCGGCACGTTCTCGCCGACATATCCGCGCACGGCCATCCAGCGGCCAAGGCGCTGTGGCGGTGTGACGGCGACCAGCGTTCCGAGCGGCGGATCGCGGTCTGGCTGGATTCGATAAAGCCCAATCGGTGCGCTCGCACTGGCGTTCCAGACGATGCGTGGCAGCGGGTCGGTAAGTGCGATCACGCTGGATGAAATGGCGAATGTAGCGGCAGCAATGGCTGTCGCGCGGGCATAGAATCGGCGGCTCATTCTCCGATCTCCCGGCGCTTGATCCAGGCCCGATGGCGCTCCATCGTGTACGCGCGCGGCTGATGCCCGGCAGCGATGCGGTTGTTGACATGCCGCCAATGGTCGGGCGCGGCGTCGCAGGGATCGACGCCTGCGGTGTCCACAGCGTCGATATGGCCGAGCACTTGGGAGACCTTTGGCCAGCCCTCGATGGTGAGCAGGATGTCGCCGCCGGGCTGCACGAATGGCAGCGTCGTGAACGGCTCGCCTGCGCCAACGGCACGCACGATGTCGATACGCGAGCTGACCGTGCCATAGTCGTTGGCCGCCCAGCGAACGAATGCGAAGACGGCACCGGGACGGAAGCTGACGATACGGCGGCGGCGGTCGACAATCTCGTCCTTGGCGATCCGACCGAAGCGGATCCAGTGCTCGATCCGCTTCGCGATCCACGTCAGTTGAACGTGGGTCATGTTGTCGGAGCGCGGGGAGCTTTGTCCCTGATGTGTTGGCCAGACAGTCATTGCCGACTCCGCGCGAATGGCGAGTTGGCGCGCGGAAGCAGGTCGTTCTGGCCCGGTTCGCTGGTCGAATGCTTGGTGCCGAGATCAGCCCAGGCCTGAAGGTCATCGACCGAATAGACCACCCTCCCGCCGATGCGGCGATAGGTTGGCCCGGTCCCGAAGTAGCGGTGCTTTTCCAGTGTCCGCCCGGACAAGCCGAGAAAGCGAGCGGCTTCCGGCGTCCGGAGATAGCGGGGCGGCAGATTATGCGTCGTATCAGGCAAGGTCGGGCTCCTGCGGTCGGGGGTGGCAGGAGGCGAGAATGACGAAGCGCAGGTGGAGAGGTGGAGTATGAGGATTTGTGATCGCGGGGATGTGACCACCCCTGCCCGAGACCCGCGATAGCCGGTTCAGCGGATGCGAAGCAGCTTGCGATAGTCGCCGTTCATTAGCGCTATGGCGTCGCGGACAAGCCGGATTGCGAACGACCGCCCGGCCGATGTTTTCCATTCGGTCGCGGGAAGTTCGGCATCATCTTCGCGGCCCATAGCGGCGGCGATCTGGCGATAGCTTGCCCCTGACATGCGCAACTCGAGCGCCTGAAGCATCATGGCCAGGCGTGCCTGCCGGTAGCAGCTCAGCGGCCATCCGCGCGCCGGTGGCCCCGATTGCTTACCGAACAAGCGCCGATGAAAGCGCAGCAGGCTCGTCACCCGCGTCGCAAAATCCTTGTCGAGTGGGATGATCGCCGCCAGCGGCTGACCGGGCGTCGGATCGCGCAGCCAGAGTGAGTGTTCGCCGTCCCGGTCAGCTACCACGACATGCCGGCCCTCGATCCCGGCCTGATCGGCCAGCAGCGCGCCCAGCTTCAGCGGATCGACGGCTTTAGCGGCGCCGAACCCTTCCGGCGCGGCGTCAAGAGTGACGGTGACGGCAGTCAGCTCGGGCCGCCAGATCACCGCGCCGGCAAGGTCATCCGGCGCATAGGCGAAAGGACAACCCCCAGCGCCGCGCGAATGCGGCTTCGGCGGCTTGGCGTGCGATCGATCCGCGCGCAATCCGCTGCTCCATCTGCGCATGTTCGGCGCGATAGTTGCGGTTGCGCTTCAGAAATTCAGCGGCGAGTTCGGCGCGACCAAGCGTGTCGGCTGCCTTCTCACTGCTATTGGTACGCTTGTTCGACGACCTGGGCATGACAGTCTCCCGGCCGCGACCATCGCGGCCCGCGGACCAGAGCGTGGCAATCCCTTCGCGTGTCGAACAGCGTCAAAGCTGCATGCTGCCATGCACGCGATGCGCTGACGTTCCGCCAAAATGGATTGAAACGTTAATGCTTTAGCTCACCGTCACGTGCCAGCAGATGGGCGTATCCGACCTCGGTCATCCAGCGCGCGCGGGCCAGGTGACTGGCGTGCATCCGCTCGGCGCGTCCCGGATCGAGGGCCGGATCGATGTCGAATATGACCGCGACCGCCTCTCGCCAATCGGCACCGTCGGCGTCAGCGTCGAGCAGCCGCAGATAATCGGTGAAATGCGCCTCGTCATAAGGCGTGATCGTTGGAAGATCAGGCGCAATGTCGTCGAAACGGCAATTCATGGCAGCGAATCCCCCTCTTGCCCTCGACTGCAATAACGGCACTGACGCCGGAAAATACTTGCAAGTCATGCATAGCTGAACGCACCTTTTGCAGCGCTGAAGCTCAAGCTGAGCCAATACACCTTATAAGAGATAAACCTCATCAGGTGTATCGTCCAGCGTGCCGTGCATGGACATGCGCCGCCTCGTGGGACTGAACTTCGCGCGTTTGCGGCGCGACAAGGGGCTGACACAAGAGCAGTTCGCCGAACTGTCAGGATTTACCCAGCAATATGTTAGCGATCTGGAGCGCGGGCGTCGCAATCCCACGGTGGTGACGCTTTTCCATCTGGCCTCGCCGCTCGGGGTTGAACCGTCCGACCTTGTCGCGAAGATCGAAGACGGCAGTTCTGATCCGGCCTGACTGCCGTTGCGCAAAGAGCAAAGCGCAAAGAGCCCCGCCCGGTGGTCCGGGCGGGGCGTCTGGCCGGCTCAGCCGTCGCTGCGACGGCCGTTCGGGCGCGACCAGATGAGGCTGAAGGTCTCGCCGCCTTCGTCGTCGAAGAGGTTGGCGTAGATCGGGGCGTTGAAGCTGGGATCGTCGAGCTTGACTGCGAGATAGTCGCGGCCTTCGTTCGAGGTCTTGCTCCAGGCAGCGCCGATTTCGGCGCGGTTGACCAGAACCCGGTGCGATGGCGCATTGTCGTTGGTGCGGCTGTCATGCGGGATGATGCGGACGCCCTTGGCCTGAACCGAGAGAGTGACGATTTCGCCGGTGTATTCGCCCGAAGCCGTCTTCTTGAAGGTGCCGATGGTTGCCATGATGAAGTTCCTTTCCTTGGATCGACCCGCCCGATTGCGATCTCGATGGGTGATCCAAAGGCCGGGACGGACGCCGCAGCACCGCTTGCGGCCGCAGCGTCAGCGAAGGACGGCGGGTGGCGAGTTTCTTGTTTCGCGAGGAATGACCAAAGGTCAGGGGAAGAAAGTCGCAAGCCAGCCGTTGCGGCTAGGCGGACGAGGCAAAGCCGGTCCCAGCCAGATCAAACCCGTTAAGAGACCGCAGGCGGGTGGGCTGCCTAAGGACAGAGACATGGTGGCAATCCAAAGCGCCGGATTGGGTACGGTGGGGGACTTTACGTGCGATATCGAACGCGACGCCTCATCGACAGCTTTATTCAACTCGAGCAGTAAAGCGACTGCTTTGCGCCGAAAGCCGCCATTCGTTCGCGCATCAAAACGAGGCGGCGCGGTTCATAGCTTGCTTGCCGACTGTCTGCGCGTTCCATCGATTAGCTCAATCAGCCACACTTTCTGGCGGGCCAACATGGCATCGTTGCGCGCCGCAATCAGCCGTTCGTGTTTCTGGCCCACAGACGGCCTTATTCACGCGAAAAAACCTGTAGGAATGCCGCACTATAATAAGCATAGGGCAGTATGCGCACACCTGTCACGAATTTTCGTGCAATTAAATGGCCCTTATCCTTTTCAGGCCTAAGCTCTTACTGCAAGATTTATTGAATTTTTCGTTGACAGGTAAGCCGGCTAGTTTTTCAATCGATGGAGCCAGCTTTCTACATAGCACACCAAGGCAACTAACTGCGCGGCGCTTCGAGGACAGCTTGGCCTTGGCTTGCGAACAGGTAAACCACATGCCCGCCAAGCGATGCCAGGGCCCCTTCGATATCAATCGGCAGGCCCCGCTCGCTGTTCGCGGCGAGCGCGCTCAGGATGGCATGCGCAGCCGCGGTTCCCAGCTCCTCTGCAGCGGTCAGCCCCTGTACGAAGGGGTTGCGCCCCAGCAGAAATGGCAACGACAGGCAATGCACGCGTTCCAGCGGGTTGCCGGGTTGCCCGAGCTTGAAGCCCTTCCCGGTGACGATTTCATCGAGGCTTGCCGACCGCGCGATGGCCAGGGCGCGGATCTGCATGCGCAGCGTTGGAAAGGGAAATTCCTCCTGCCCCAGAACGGCCTGCCCGCGTGCGTCGACGATGGAATCGAAGTGGTGCGTCACTCCGCGCGCAGCGATGTGCCAGCCGGCGCCTTTGTCGTCCCGCTCCATCGTATAGTCGGAACCGAGCGCATGGATTGCAAGGATACCGGCATCGTGCAACGCGATCAGCCGTTCGATCGAGAGCGGCGGAACAGCCGCATAATTGTCCACGAACACGCGCTTCAGCGAGCGGTTGAAGCGGGCGCGGTCGCCGTCCGACAAGTCCTTCACAATGGCGCCGAACGGCTCGTGCATGCGCAGCAGCGCATAACGCCAAGGCACGGTGCGGTGATGCCGCGCGTTGTAGTGCACTTCCAGCAGATTGCCGCGCGCCCATTCCAACGGATCGAAGTCGCTGCGGCGCTGCGCATAGCACTTGGAAAAGCCCTCCGGCGTCGTGCATCCCGGCCCGAGCGATCGTAGGAACGCCGGGTCGAGCCGCTCGAGCTGGTCGAGGAAGAGGCCGAATGCCCGGTCCAGATCGCCATCCTTGCCCATGACGATTGCAGCCAGCCGGTCGTCGGTAAACAGATCCAGCGGCTGATAGGGGATCGGGCAGAAGAAATCGGCTTCGGGCAGCAGCCCGCCGCGCGACATCATGGTGATGAGCGGACCCTGCGCCCGGTCGCATTGGTCGGTCGGCGCAAAGGTCAGGCGCCCGTCCACGGACTTGAAACGGCCGATCCGCATTGCATGATCGATCGCCACGTCGATTCCGCTCAGAGAGGTGCCAAGGATACCGAGCCGAATCGCGTCCGCCGAAAGATTTGGCTCGACGCTGCGCCCCAGGGCCGCCGGGTCGGCCCCGTGTGTCTTGGGCACCGAGTGCCCGGTGGCCAGAATCGCATGATCGAACGCGAGCGCGGCCTGCTGAGTGACAGCATCGCTCGTCACCCAGACCCCGCCCTCATGCGCGACAATATCGCTGACGCGGGTGCGCGTGTGCAGCGTGATGCGGTGGCCGCGCGCCGCGCCTTCATTCACCAGCGCGCCAAACTGGTCGGCGTAATAATCGCCCAGAACCACGCGCGGAAAAAAGTGTCGTTCGTGCAGGTCGGCATCCCCGATGCCCCAGCCATGGCGGGTTTCGGGCGGGATCCGCTGCAACCAGTCGAGCAGGGTCTCGCACACCGGCGGCAGTTCGATGCTGGCGATGTTGGACAGCATGGCCGGTGAGTTCTGCTGGCGATCGTAGGGCGTACCCACACCGGGCCGCGCCCCGGATTCAAAGATCAATATCGCCAGCGGTGCCTCTGACGTGATCAACCGCTTCAGGGCATAGACCGCGCTCGGCCCGGCCCCGATGATCGCCACGCGCGGCCGCGTTGGCTTGTTCGTATTCCTCAATCGAACACGCTGAAGGCGAGCAGCTTTTCGCGCACATCGCGATCCGCCCCGGCCGGGATCAGCGCCTCGATCGCGGCGCGGCGGTCCAGCGGGCTGGCGTCGAGATCGAGCCCGAGCATGGCGGTGTCGGGGAATGTCCGCTCCGTCGCAGGTTGATCAAGCACGACATCGAGCGCGCGGTGACGCGGATCGCGGTTGACCGTGGCAAACATCTGGCCAACCGCCTCCGGGCTGCCTTCGAGCACCTGCATGTAGCTATTGCCGTTGCCCAGCAGCAGGCCGGTGAGGCCCTTGCGCCGATTGCCCGCCTGCACTTCGTGAGCGAGCGCAAGCGCGGTGTCGGCCTGCGCGTTTTCCTGCGCGCCGGCGGTGCTGAGATAGATCAGCACGCGCAGCGGTGCCTCGGACAGCATGCAGACATCGGCGGTGCCGGCCATGACGGGATCGTTGTCCTCCATGATCCGGCACCGCGCGTGGGTCAGGCCAGGTCGCGGACTTTGGGTTCGCGATCCCAGTGGCGCTTGGTGCCGACCTTGAGGAAGTCCTCCGGCTTGGGCACGCCCGCGTCAGGCTCGATATTCGCCTTGGGCAGGATATGCTCGCGCGTGCCGCCACAGGCGCCGATGGTCTTGCAGTGATACCAGGCGTCGGCAAACCAGGCGACCGCGCCCACATCCTTGGCCAGTTCCTGCGCCTGGTCGGGCATCAGGATGGCGACCACCGCATCGAACACCACCGAAGGCGTGCCCGCGAGCTGGCCATCGGCCTTGAGTGTGCCGCCCTTGACCTTGATCTCGCCCACCTTGGGCGCGACCAGCTTAACCGTACCGCCGTCCTTTTCGACGCCCGCCTTGATCTCGTCGATCATCGCCTTGTCCGAACCCTCGGCGTAGAGAATGCCCACGCAGCGGCCCTCGAACACGGGCTTTTCCTGCTTCTGGATCGACAGTGCATCGGACAGCGCCATATCGATCGGTTCCTTCGCGGCCTTGGCCTTTTCCGGGAGGTCCATCGCCAGACCGGCGGCCACGCGCTTGGCCAGATCCTCGTCGATATTGCGAAGACGGCTCATCACCCGGTTGCGGACATGCTCCAGCGTCACCTTCGACAGCTCGAACACGATAGCCGAGCAGATGTGCGCCTGTTCGTTATCGGTCTGCGAACGATAGAACAGCCGTGCCTGGCTGTAGTGGTCGGCGAAGGTTTCCGCACGGATGCGCAGCTTCTCGCCGCCATCGTTGCGTTCGTCATTGGCGGCAAAGCTGGTGAAGCCGGTTTCCGGGCATTCGCGCGGGCCGCCGTCCTCGCCCGCTTCGGCAAGGCTGTTGGGCTCGTAATTGGCGCGGCCCGTGGGCACCAGCGTCTGCATCATCCCGTCGCGCTGGAAATTGTGGAACGGGCACTTGGGCGCGTTGATCGGGATCTGGTGGAAATTGGTCGTGCCCAGCCGCGATTTCTGCGTGTCGAGATAGCTGAACAGCCGCCCTTGCAGCAGCGGATCGTTCGAGAAATCGATCCCCGGCACCACATTGGTGGGCAGGAAGGCGACCTGCTCGGTCTCGGCAAAGAAATTGTCGACATTACGGTTCAGCGTCATGCGCCCGATGATGTCGACCGGGATTTCCTCTTCGGGAATCAGCTTGGTCGCATCGAGCACGTCATAGGGCTGCTTGGCGGCCCACGCCTCGTCGAACACCTGGATGCCCAGGTCCCATGCCGGATAGTGCCCGCCATCGATCGCTTCGTGGAGATCGCGGCGGTGGAAATCGGGGTCGGCCCCGGCCAGCTTCACTGCCTCATCCCAAGTGGTGGAGGCAAGGCCCAGCACCGGCTTCCAGTGGAACTTGACGAAGCTGCCCTTGCCCTCGGCATTGACGAGCCGGAAGGTGTGGACGCCGAACCCTTCCATGTTGCGCAGCGTGCGCGGGATCGCGCGGTCGGACATCGCCCACATGATCATGTGCATGGACTCGGGCATCAGGCTGATGAAATCCCAGAACGTGTCATGCGCGCTGGCCGCTTGCGGATAGCCGCGATCGGCCTCCATCTTCACCGAATGGACGAGGTCGGGGAACTTGATCGCGTCCTGGATGAAGAACACCGGGATGTTGTTGCCGACCAGGTCCCAGTTGCCGTCTTCGGTGTAGAGCTTGACCGCAAAGCCGCGCACGTCGCGCGGGGTGTCGACCGATCCAGCGCCGCCCGCGACGGTGGAGAAACGGGTGAACACGGGGCAGCTGTTGCCGGCCTTGGAGAATAGCTTGGCCTTGGTCAGTTCGGGGATCGCCTTGGTGACTTCGAACACGCCGTGCGCGCCGGAACCGCGGGCGTGGACGATACGCTCGGGGATACGTTCGTGATCGAAGTGAAAGATCTTCTCGCGCAGAACGAAGTCTTCCAGCAGTGTCGGCCCGCGCGCGCCGGCTTTGAGGCTGTTCTGGTTGTCCGCAATGCGATGGCCGTGGTTGTCGGTGAGATGCGCCACCGTATCGCTATGATCGCCGCTATCGGGCACCTGCTGATGCACTTCGCCAGCATTGCCCAGCTCGGTGTCGAAATCGGTCTCGCCCAGACCCGGGTTGTGGTGGTGCAGCGAATTGTCGCCCGCCGGGCCGCGTGGCCGCTCCCCCTTGTCGATCGCGCGGCCACCGAAAGGACCGGTTTTGTCCACGTTGGGAACTGGCTTCACGATGATCGGGTCGGGGTTGATGTCATGGGCGGTCGTCTGAACTTTTTTAGCCATCGTTCATCCTCTAATTTTTGCCCCGGGTCGGGGCAACATCGATAAAGTGCCCGCAGGGGTCCCGATATCCAGCGATCGTCGATCAAGATACGCTAGCTGCAAAGATCTTAGCGGCCTTCGCACATGGAGCGACTCATCTTTTCGACCATAACGGAAAAAAGGAGTGCGATGCCATACCGCCCGCCGATCAGAACGCTCCCGCTCCATGCGGTGACGCCAAACTTGCCATCGCGAGGGAATTGGAATGTCGCATTGTAGAAGGCCTTCCCGGCTCCTTGCTATTCGGTTTCCTAGCGACCGATCTCGAGCCTTTGCTTTCGGCGGATAGGAAAAGGTGCCGCAGTCGGAATTATCTGTTAGTTAGCGCTGTCAATTGTCTGGCAGTTCGTGACGTGACCCCCGGCTTTCCCCCAACTGGGATTAGAGCCGCGCGGTTGTTTTGCGCTTGAGCGCGGTTGAAGCAATGGGCTGCGTAGCGGAGCCCGGAGGGCGTAGCGAATCAGTCCATTGCTTATCCAGTTCGGCGGCGAACGCCGCCGGTGTTGCGTATCCAAGGGATGAGTGTGGTCTCTCCCGATTGTAGTCCTCGACCCAGGCGGCGATCTCGACCCGGGCGTGGGCAAGGCTGAGGAACAGCGTCTCGTTGAGCAGTTCGTCGCGCATGCGGCCGTTGAAGCTCTCGACGTAGCCGTTCTGCATCGGCTTGCCCGGCGCGATGTAGTGCCGCTCAACGCCGATCTCCCCGCACCATGCCAGCACCGCATTGCTCGTGAGTTCGGTCCCGTAGCACATTGGGAAGCGCTGGTTCGGGGGCCGCTATGGCCCTGATGAAG
>CAUQZC010000022.1:0-15739 GCA_963522565.1 uncultured Brevundimonas sp.
CTTGTCCCAAGGATCCATACGTCCGGTGTTCGGGTGTGCGCCCTGCTGAGGGACCAAGCGTATGGATCCTCGCCACAAGGGCGAGGATGACGAGGTCGGGGTCGGCGTCGGGGTGGGGCGAGGATGGTGAAGGGAGGGAGCGCGACGATGACGCGGTGGAGGCGGTCAAGACAGGCGGTCGCGGAACGCGGTCCAGTCGAAGGCCTTGACAAGCTTCAACTCATCTGTGGCGCTGTTCCACAGATGGATGGACGGCAGCGGCACGCCGTTGAAGGTGTTGGTCTTCACCATCGAATAGTGGGCCTGGTCTAGAAACGCGATGCGCGTGCCGACGACCGGGCGCTCGGCGAAAACATAGTCGCCGATGATGTCGCCCGCCAGGCAAGACGGCCCGCCCAGACGGACGGCTACGCCCTCTTCAAGCTCGCCCAGCATGGCGGGGCGATAGGGCGCCTCGATCACGTCCGGCATATGGCAGGTCGCTGAAATGTCGGTGATGCCGATGGGCATGCCGTTGTCGAAGACGTCCAGGACTTCGCCGATTAGGATGCCGGCGTCCAGGGCGACGGCCTCGCCCGGCTCCAGATAGACCTGCACGTCATGGGTTTCGGACAACCGGCGCACGAAGGCGATAAGATCATCGGTCTGATAGTCGGCGCGGGTCACGTGGTGCCCGCCGCCCAGATTGACCCATTTGACGCCGCCCAGCAGGGGCGCCAGTTTCGGCTCCATCGTCGCCCAGACGCGGGCCAGAGGCTTGAAGTCCTGTTCGCACAGGACGTGGATATGCAGGCCGTCCACGCCGTCCAGATGTTCGGGCCTCAACTGCGACACGGGGAAGCCGAGGCGCGAGCAGGGCTGGGCGGGGTCATATTTGGCGACCTCGCTTTCGGAATGTTCGGGGTTCAGGCGCAGGCCGATCTCGAACACCTGCCCCTCCGCCCGCGACTGGGCGATCAGGTCGGCGAAGCGGGCGACCTGGGCGGGGTTGTTGAAGATGACATGGTCCGACAGGCGCAGGATTTCGGGCAAATCCTGCGCCGTATAGGCGGGGGAATAGGTGGTCAGCTCGCCCTTGTAGAACTGGCGGGCGAGACGGGCCTCCCACAGGCCGGAAGCGCAGACGCCGTCGAGATACTCGCCAACCACATCGGCCAGCGACCACATCGAAAACGCCTTGAGCGCCAGCAGGACGCGGGCGTCGGCCCGGTCCCGCACATCCTTGAGCACGGACAGATTGCGCCTGACGGCCGCCTCATCCACCACGAAGGCGGGCGAGGCGACGCGGTTCAGGTCAAAATGCGCAAAGGCGCCCGGATCACCGGCCTGGGTTTGCATTTCGTTCGTCCGATCAGAAGGCCAGCGGAGCGTCCAGCTCCTCAATCGTCCAGGGCAGGCCATGCTTGTTCAGCATGTCCATGAAGGGGTCGGGGTTCAGCTGTTCGATGTTGAACACGCCTTCGCCCTTCCACTGGCCGGTCAGCATCAGGGCCGCGCCGATCATGGCGGGGACGCCGGTGGTGTAGCTGACGGCCTGGTTGCCGGTTTCGGCATAGGCCTCTTGGTGGTCACAGATGTTCTTGATGTAGACCGTCTTGACCGCGCCGTCCTTTTCGCCGGTGGCGATCGTGCCGATGTTGGTCTTGCCCTTGGTGATCGGACCCAGCGACGAGGGTTCCGGCAGCAGAGCCTTCAGGAACTCGATCGGAATGATTTCGCGGCCCTGGAACTGCATCGGCTCGATGGAGGTCATGCCGATGTTCTCCAGCACTTCCAGATGCTTCAGGTAGCTGTCGCCGAAAGTCATCCAGAAGCGGATGCGCTTGATCTCAGGGTAGAATTTGGCCAGCGATTCCAGTTCCTCATGGTACATGAGGTACATGTTCTTGGGCCCGACGCCTTCGAAGTCGAACTCCTGCTTGTGGCTGAGCGCCGGGCCTTCGACCCACTGGCCGTTTTCCCAGTGACGCGAGTTGGCGGTCACTTCACGCAGGTTGATTTCGGGATTGAAGTTGGTGGCGAAGGGCAGGCCCGTGTCGCCGCCGTTGCAGTCCAGGATATCGAGCGTGTCGATCCGGTCCAGCAGGTGCTTCTTGGTGTAGGTGGCGAAGACCGAGGTCACGCCGGGGTCGAAGCCCGAACCCAGCAGGGCCATCAGACCGGCTTGCTTGAAGCGGTCTTGATAGGCCCACTGCCACTTGTATTCGAACTTGGCCTCGTCGCGCGGCTCGTAGTTGGCGGTGTCGAGATAGTTCACGCCGGCGGCCAGGCAGGCGTCCATGATCGACAGGTCCTGATAGGGCAGGGCCAGGTTGACGACCAGCGCAGGCTTGACCGACTGGATCAGGGCCGTGGTCGCCGCCACGTCATCGGCGTCGATGGCCGCGGTGTCGATGGAAACGCCAAAGCGCGTCTTCACGGATTCGGCGATGGCGTCGCACTTGGACTTGGTGCGGCTCGCCAGGGTGATATGCGAGAAGATGTCCGCATTCATCGCCATCTTGTGGACAGCGACCGAACTGACGCCGCCAGCGCCGATAACCAGCACTCTGCTCATGTGTGGCTTCTCCCGAAGTGTGAAGACTTGGCGACATCGCCGCCGCCTATAAAGGGCGCGGCTCATAGCACGGTGATGACAGGATCGCTAACAAACTCGTGCCCGATGCGGTTCACTGGCGCACTGCGATGACGGGTCGCAGCCGGTTGCGGCATCGAACTTCGTTGGTCAGGAGGTTTTCGTGGCGATTGATCGCTCCGCAGGCGGACGGTGCGCCCAGATGCAGGTGATGACGCTGCCCACCACCAGAACCATGGCGCCATATTCCAGTGCGGTCGGCAGGCGCCGCTCCCACAGGAAGCCGTAGAACAGGGCGAACAGGGTCTCGAACAGGATCATCTGGCCCACCAGGGTCAGGGGCAGAAGCCGGCTCATGCGATTCCAAAGGGCGTTGCCGAGAATGGAGGCCAGAACCGCCATGCCGCTGACCACGGCGAGGAAACGCACCCAGTCGTCGGCGGCGAAAGGGGCGGGACGGATCAGGAAGGCGGGGACGGCGATCACCAGGGCCAGGGCGCCGGTGACTACGCCGGTCAGCAGGCTCCAGTCCTGGCCGGTGATAAGGGGCAGACGCGCCAGCCAGCGGCTGTTGCTGATCGCATAGGCGGTCCATGAGGCCAGGGCCGCAAAGGCGCAGGCCAGGCCGATCGCCTGGCCCTTCATCTCGCCCGGCGCGTTTGCGCCCAGCGCCTGCCAGCCGACCAGGCCCACGCCCGCCGCCGACATGAGAAGGGACGGGATCAGCTTGACGAAGGACACGGCGCCCTGGTCACGGCTGCCGATGAGGGTCACCGCCACCGGCAGGAAGCCGATCACCAGCGAGGTCATGGCCACCCCGCCAAACTGAACCGCGCTGGCCAGGAAGATGTAATAGATCAGGTTGCCCATCAGGCTGAGCGCGACCAGCGCCCGCCATTCCGATACGCCGAGCAGGCCTGACAGGCGTTTCCAGCGCGGGACGATCAGAAAGGCGGCGATCATCCCATAGGCCAGGAAGCGACCGGCGGCGAGTTGCAGCCCGTTGAACGGTCGGGCCAGTTCCGGGGCGACGAAGACCACGCCCCACAGCGCGCCCGCACCCATGCCGCACAGAAGGCCCAGAACGGTCCGGTTGGTCGCTGGCATTTGAGCCGTTCCCGCTAAGTCGTCGTGGCGCCCAGATGGTCCACGCCGCGCGCGCGGGCGATCTCGATCTGACGCTGGCGTTCGGCGTAGCGCAGCCGTTGTTCGTCATCGCGCGTGTCGCGGCATCGCTCGCAGCACACGCCCTCGATGAAGTGAGGCGAGGCGCGGCCCGCTTCATCGACGGGCAGGCGGCAGGCGCGGCACAGGCTGTGCGGACCCTGGACCAGACCGTGTCCCACCGACACCCGCTCGTCGAAGACAAAACATTCGCCGCGCCACAGGCTGTCGGCCTGATCCACCTCTTCCAGATAGCGCAGGATGCCGCCTTCCAGATGGTGGACGTTTTCGACCCCTTCGGCCTTCAGGAAGGCGGTGGACTTCTCGCAGCGGATGCCGCCGGTGCAGTACATGGCGACCCGCTTGGGCCGGGTCTGCTCCATCAGGGCGCGGCCCTCGGTGCGGAACCAGTCGGGGAAGTCGCGGAAGCTCTTGGTGTTGGGCTGAACCGCCCCCTCGAAGGCGCCGATCTCGCCCTCGTAGTCGTTGCGGGTGTCGATGATCAGGGTGTCGGGATCGGCGATCAGGGCGTTCCAGTCGGTCGGCGGGACGTAGACCCCGGCCTGACGCGCCGGGTCCAGATCGGGCTGACCCATGGTGACGATCTCGGCCTTGATGCGGACCTTCAGCCGCAGGAAGGGCATGTCGCCGGTCCAGGCGTATTTGACCTCCAGATCCGCAAAGCCGGGCAGGGCGCGGATGGCGGCCAGCACGGCCTCGATCCCGGCCTCAGGTCCCGCGATGGTGCCGTTCAGCCCCTCATGCGCGACCAGCAGGGTGCCGCGCACACCGCCCGCCTCGCAGGCGGCGTGCAGGGCGTCGCGCACCGCCTCGCGGTCGGTGACGGGGCTGAACCGATAAAGGGCGGCGACGCGGATTTCGCCTGGCGTCGTCGGGGTCTGAGGGGCGGGAAGCGAGGACATGGCGCGAGCAGATACTCCGAGCGTCGGGTTTGGACAAACCCGACGTCAGACGCCCAGAATCCAGCCTTCTTCCTGCTCGACCTGTTCGATCAGTTCCGGGGTCGCCGAAGCGGGCGGGGCGAACTTGCCCGCCAGATCGCCCGCTTCGTCCAGCAGGGCCAGGGCCTCGGCGGTCGTGCGGACCTGGGCCTGATCCTTGTATTCGCCGTCGTTCGGCTTGGCGTTGAACATTGACGGCCAGACTTCCACGACCAAGGCGGACAGCGGTTCGACATCATCGGGCGTCAACGCGCGCCAGCCTGTGCCGAACGGCCAGACAGCGCCGGACGGGCCAAGGTTTTCCAGCAGACGACGGACAGCCGGAATTCCGACCAGGGTCTGGCCGCCCACGGCGCCCGCGCCATGCATCTGCCAGACGCTCTTGGGCTGCAGTCGCCCCTTGCGCGCCGCATTCTCTGTCGCGCGGAACTCGGGGATGTCGGCGCCCGCGCCGACCGGAGGCTTGGTCGTGGTCAGCCAGCGTTGCGCCTGTTTGGCGGGCGCGCCCCACAGGGGCCAGGCTTCGTCCGTCATCAGCCGGTTCATCTTGGCCGCCACCTGATAGCGGTTGTTGGTGTTGTCGGCCTTGTCGACGATGTTGGCGGCGATGAATTTCCACATCGCCTGCCACGGCGCGCCGTCCAGCTTCAGCCGCTCGGCCGTGCCTTTCGGATATCCCAGATTGAAGTCCAGCCCGACCAGAACCCGGTCGTCGCGCTTGCGGTGCTCGGCCAGTATGGAGGCCAGCAGGGCCTCGCCTTCCGCGCGCGTCGCGACATTGTGCGTCTCGGTGTAGAGACGGAAACGCACATCGCGTTTGGCCACGCCGATCCACAGGGACGTATCGCCCAGCTTTTTCGTTTCAGCAGCGGTCCAGTCGGCGACGACATAGGCGTCGAAAAGGCGGGCCAAGGCGGCCTCCCACATAAAAAGGCGTACAGTACAATGAACTGGCGCTTCTAATGCCCCATCGTGACAATCGAAAGGGGGATTGTCGCCGTTGGAAGCCACCGTGCGGCCACTGGGCCGGGGCGTGGGCTTCAGCCTTTCAGAAGGGCCTCCAGATGGGACAGCCAGCGCCGTCCCAGCCGCAGGGCCTCGCCCGGCGATCCGACCTGGCCGGCGAGCGTCGCGTCCCACAAGGCCAGTTCAAACTCGGGGTTTCGGGCGTCTGCGAACATCAGCCGAAGCACCACCTGTTCCGCATCGGGCGCCAGGACATCCAGTGACTTGCGCACTTCGCCCCGGCGAACGCGCGCGACCACATGGCCGTCGACAATGATCTCGCCGCCGTCCACCTCGTCAAACAGATAGGCCAGTCCGTGTGCGCCGTTGGCCCAAAGCACCACCACCTGTTCTTCGTCGAAATTCAGGGCGCAGGCCTTGCCTTCGCCTGGCGACACGGTCTCGACCTCGGGGTTGGCGCCCATGGCCTTCTGCAGGGCGCGGTGCAGGCGACGCGGCGGCTCCATCCACCATGAGAAGGCCAGGGCCACGGTCGTCAACAAGGCCGCCGCCAGGGCGACCAGCAACACGACGTGCAGCGCATCCGCCATGTCTGTCAGGCCTCCAGATCGAGATCGACCACCACCGGAACGTGGTCGCTGGGCTTGTCCATGTCGCGGGCGTCGCGGTGGGTTTCGATGCTGCGGAAACGGTCAGCGGCCTGGGGCGACAGCAGGGCGAAGTCGATGCGGATGCCGTGATCGCGCTGCCAGGCGCCGGCCTGATAATCCCAGAAGGTGTAGGTTCCGGCCGGTTCGCCGCCCAGTTCATGGGAATCCGCCAGACCCAGATTCTTCAGGGCGCGGAAGGCCTGACGACTTTCGGGCTGGAACAGGGCGTCGCCCGTCCAGGCCGATGGATTCTTGGCGTCCACGGCCTCGGGAATGACGTTGTAGTCGCCGCACAGGGCCAGCGGTTCTTCGTAGGTCAGCAGTTCGCGGGCGTGGGCGTTCAGCCGGTCGAACCAGGCCAGCTTATAGGCGAACTTCTCCGTTCCCAGCGGGTTGCCGTTCGGCAGATAGATGGCGGCGACGCGGACCGGGCGGGGCGCCTCAATGACGGCCTCCAGATAGCGGGCCTGCTCATCGGTTTCGTCGCCTGGCAGGCCGCGCCGCACGTCCGACATCGGAAACTTCGACAGCAGGGCGACGCCGTTATAACTCTTCTGGCCGTGGGTCTCGACATTGTAGCCCAGACTCTCAAAGGCCTCGCGCGGGAACTTCTCGTCGACGCATTTGATCTCCTGGAAACAGGCCACGTCGGGCTTTGCCTGTTCCAGCCACGCCAGAACAGTGGGCAGGCGGGCGTTGACGGAGTTCACGTTCCAGGTGGCGATGCGCATGACGGCGAGGCTAGGCTGCGTCACGGTTCTGGAAAAGAGGCGGTGAAACAAAAAGGCCGCCGGATCGCTCCGGCGGCCCCTTGTACGGATTTTCGGCGATCCGCTTACGGACGCCCGCCCGCCGGAGCCGTCGTCGCCGCCGTCGTCAGCGTGCAGCCGCCGCCGATCTGCTGGGCGGTGGCGCAGGGATAGACCTGCTGCACGGCGTACTGATCGTTCATGCGCAGAATGGCGCCGTCGGCTCCGCTGCAGGTGATCTCATAGAAAACGCCGTTGGCGTTTCGGCCCATCATCCGCACCTTTCCGACATTGCAGTCGGCGACGTCCGTGCCCGCCAGCCAGGTCTTGGCGGTGGCCGCCTGTTCCTCAGGCGTGGTCAACGCACATGTGCCGCTTTCAGCCAGAACCTGCAGGCAGGGAGTCTTGGACCAGGCGTTCGACGCCTTCTTGATCCAATAACCATCGACGCCCTGGCAGCCGATTTCATAGACGGGCACACCGGCGTTGTCCTGACCGCGAACCACTGCGTTATCGACAACACAGTCGACGCCAGCCTGTTGAGCGTAGGTCTTCAACATGGCGACAACATCGGTGCTGCCGGGCAGTTCGCACTGGGGTCCGACCTGCGCGGCAGGGTCGCGTTGGCGCACGGCTTGAGCGGAAGAGGCAAGAATGATGCAGTCGCTGGCGACCGGCGGGGTCTTGGTCTCGATCATGTAACCGGGGCCAGCGGTGCAGGCGACTTCATAGACCGTGGTGTTTTCCGCGGTCTTTCCCCGGAAAATGGCGTTGGTCACTTCGCAGCCCGTATTGGTCAGGGCCGTCTGTTCACGCGCTGCCGCCAGGACCTGCTCGGGCGTAGGAGCCGCTTCGCGTTGAGTGCGGCGTTCTTGACGCGCGGATTGTCCCCGAACGCGGCCACGCCCTTCCTGAACAGGTGTGTCATCTACCTGCTGAGCCGCAGCAGGCGGTGCATAGGTCAGGATCGGGACGGCCGTGACCGTGACTGCGAGTGCGCCGCAAAGGGCGATAAGACGCGACTTCAGCATCATGGATGCTCCTCTCCTGAGAACTTTCGGGAGCCTTGGCGCGTCGGTGTGGCGGCGTCAAGGCGAGGGGGACATAGACCCATCGGGTTCGCGTGGTTATACCGAATGGGTTGCGATTGGAGACGGACTTGCCCGACGGCGCCCAAACACACGAAACGGCTGTTGAAAGACGCGGCCCGAACTATCCGGTGCTGGATATCCCGGTTCCGGGCGCGGTGACCCAGGTCGCGCCTGGCGTTCTGTGGATGCGGCTGCCGCTGCCGTTCCAACTGGATCACGTCAATGTCTATGCCTTAGCGGATGGCGAGGGCTGGGTGCTCGTCGACACCGGGCTGAAGACCGGCGGATCGATCAAGGCGTGGTCTGAGGCGCTGACGGGGCCGTTGGGCGGACGGCCGGTGACGCGCGTCATCTGCACCCATATGCACCCGGACCACATCGGCCTGGCGGGCTGGCTGTGCGAGCGGACGGGCGCGCCGCTGCTGATGTCGCAGATCGAATATCTGACCGGACGCATGCTCGCGGCGGAAGAGGGGGTTGATGCGCCTGACGAGGGTGAAATCTTCTATCGCGCCGCTGGATGGACCGAGACGCAGATCGCCAGATGGCGGGCGGAGTATGGCGGTTTCGCCAAGGGGGTTTCGCCGATCCCGCGGGCTTATCAGCGTTTGAGCGATGGCGATGTATTGTCCATTGGCGACGATGAGTGGGCGGTGGTGATCGGATCGGGTCACAGCCCCGAGCATGTCTGCCTGTGGCGCAAGTCGGATGATGTCTTCATCGCCGGGGATCAGATTCTGCCGCGCATTTCGTCCAATGTGTCGGTCTGGCCGACGGAAGCGGCGGCTGATCCTCTGGGCGACTGGATGGCCTCGATAGAGAAGCTGCGCGCCCTGTTGCCGCACGGGGCCTTCATCCTGCCAGCGCATGGAGAGCCATTCCATGGCGTTCATTCCCGCCTGGAGGCCTTGAAGCGCGGTCATGAGACAGCGTTGAAACGGCTTGATCGGACCTTGGGGAAACCGTCTAGGGTCGTTGACGCCTTCCCGGCGGTGTTTGGCCGCTCCATCGGGGATGCTGTGCTGGGCATGGCCACAGGCGAGGCCCAGGCGCATCTGAACTATCTGGAACGGCGGGGCCGCGCGCGGCGCACACGTGATGAAAACGGCGTCGACTGGTGGTCGACGACGGACAAGGACGAGGAAACGACATGAGCGAACATATCCGCACCGAACTGTCGGACGGCGTGCTGAGCGTCACCCTGAACCGGGCCGACAAGAAGAACGCCATCACCCAGGCGATGTACGCCGCCCTGTCGGATGCGATGGAGCGGGCCAAGGGCGATGACGCCATCCGCGCGGTGCTGCTGCGCGCCGAGGGCGACAGCTTCTCGGCTGGCAATGACATCGGTGATTTCATCGCCATCGGCTCGCAGACCGAAAAGCCGTTCGACATGTCGGTGTTTCGGTATCTGAAGTCGCTGGCCGACCTGGACAAACCGCTGGTGGCGGCGGTGAAGGGGCGGGCGGTCGGCATCGGGCTGACCATGCTGCTGCACTGCGATCTGGTGGTGGTGGCGGACGACGCCCTGCTGTCGGTTCCGTTCGTCAATCTGGCCCTTGCGCCCGAGGCGGCGTCCAGCCTGCTTCTGCCGGCGGCAATCGGTCATCAGCGCGCGTTTGAGCTGTTCGCCCTGGGCGAGGTCATCGATGGCAAGACGGCGCTGGCCTGGGGCCTGGCCAACCGCGCGGTTCCCTCGGGCGAAGTGGATGCGGCGGCGGTGGAACTGGCGGCCAAGGTGGCGGCGCGTGCGCCGAACTCGATCCGCAAGACGAAACGCCTGATGCGTGACGCTGAAGCCTTGTGGTCCCTGATGCAACGGGAGGGCGAGGCCTTTGGCTCGCAGATGAAAAGCCCCGAGGCGATGGAGGCCTTCACCGCCTTCACCCAGAAGCGGGCGCCGGACTTCTCCAAGCTGGGCTGATCGCGGTCGCGCCTTGATTTGGCGCAGCTTTGGTCCTAGGTGCGCGCGCCCATACCGGAGCGCAGATGTCGCACGCCCTTGCCCTGTCGGCGGCCCACAGCCGCATCGAAGCCGAGACCCCGGCTGACGCCGAAGGCGTGGAGGCGCTGGTCATGGCCGCCTTCGGGCCGGGGCGGTTCGCCAAGACGGCGGAACGCCTGCGTGAAGCCTCGTTTCCGACGGCGGGTTTCGTCATTCGTCAGAATGGACGGATCATTGGTTCGGTGCGTCTGTGGCCGGTGACGGTCGGGCAAACCCACGCGCTGTTCCTGGGGCCGATCGCAGTTGAAGCCGCCCGCCGGAGTGACGGCCTGGGCGCTGAACTGGTGCAGGCCTGTGTGGACTATGCCCGGGCGGCGGGTGTCGGGGGCGTTCTGCTGGTCGGAGACCCGCCCTATTTCGGTAGGTTCGGCTTCATTCCCGCGCCCGAAGCCATCCTGCCGGGCCCGGTGGATCGCCGCCGCGTCCTTTGGCTGGCGGCGGGCGTTGATGCGGCCGCGGGCGACGTCAGGATCGGCTGAGCCTTTCCGCCGCCCCTTGCGCGGCCTAAGTCATGTTCGGATATGACGAACATGGACCCGGCCAAATCAGGACTTAACGCGATCGCGGATGCGGCGAAACAGGCGCCGGGGCGCGGCCTGCCGCCTGTTCATCTGTGGAATCCGGAGCACTGCGGCGACATCGACATTCTGATCCGCGCGGACGGCGTGTGGATGCACGAGGGCTCGCCCATAGGGCGCGAGGCGCTGGTGCGGTTGTTTTCGACCGTGCTTAGGAAAGACCCGGACGGCTATCATCTGGTGACGCCTGTCGAGAAGATGAGGATCGAGGTCGAGGACCTTCCGTTCCGGGCTGTCGCCATGCAACGCGACGGCGACGATCTGGTCTTCACCACCGATGTCGGCGATCAGGTGCGGGCGGGCGCGGATGATCCGATCGTGGTGGAGACGGATCCGGCGACAGGAGAACCCTCGCCCAGGGTTCATGTGCGGCGCGGCCTGTGGGCGCGGATCGTGCGGTCTGTCTTCTACGATCTGGTCGAGATGGCCGATGAGGTGGACGGGCGTCTGGCGGTCCAGTCGGGCGGCCAGTCATTCGATCTTGGAGCCGTGTCATGAGCCTGGACACACTGAGGTCGCGGCTGGTGGATCGGCTGGCGCCGATTGAGACATGGCGTCCCAACGCCAAAGGCGTGCGGTCGGACTTCGATCTGAACCCCGCGGCGGAGCGTCCGATCAAGACATTGCGCCCTGCTGCGGTTCTGATCCCCATTGTGGCGCGGCCCGAGGGGGCGACGGTGCTGCTGACGCGGCGGTCCGACACCCTGGCCAGCCACACGGGTCAGATCGCCTTTCCGGGCGGTCGTCTGGACCCCGGCGAGAATGCGGTTCACGCCGCCCTGCGTGAGGCCGACGAAGAGGTCGCGCTGAAAAGCGACGCGGTCGAGGTGTTGGGCCTGTCCGACACCTATGAGACCGGCACCGGCTTTCTGGTGACGCCGGTGATCGGCTGGCTGCGGGAGCCGCCGGTGGTGACCCCGTCGCCGGACGAGGTCGCCGAGGTGTTCGAGACGCCCTGGGACTTTCTCATGGACGCGGCCAATCACCGCCGGGACTTCTACGACATGGATGCGGGGCTCAGGCGCTGGTTCTGGGCCATGCCGTGGGGCGAACGCTACATCTGGGGTGTGACGGCCAGCATCCTGAAAGGCCTGCACGCGCGGCTGTATGGCGATGAGGCCGAACCGGATGCGGCGGCGGACGAGGACGCGGCGTGACGGTTTCGATGGCGGATCAGCCGTGGCTGACGGCCTCGGCGACCAGGGCCGTGATGGCGGCGCTGGAGGCGGCGGGCGGACCGGGCTGCGCGCGGTTTGTCGGCGGCTGCGTGCGAAACAGCCTGATGGGGCAGGGCGTCGACGACATCGACATCGCCACGCGGTTGCGGCCCGAACAGACGGTGGCTGCGCTGAAGGCGGCGGGGCTGAAGGCCGTGCCGACCGGGGTCGAGCACGGCACGGTGACGGGCGTTTCAGAGCGTGCGCCCTATGAGATCACGACGCTGCGCCGGGATGTGGAGACCGATGGCCGCCGTGCGGTGGTGGCCTTCACCGAAGACTGGGCCGAGGACGCGGCCAGGCGGGATTTCCGCCTGAACGCCCTGTACGCCGACGCCGAAGGGAGGGTGTTCGACCCGACCGGCGGCGGGCTGGAGGATGCGGCGACGGGCCGGATCGTTTTCGTGGGCGAGGCCGAGACGCGCATCCGTGAAGACTATCTGCGGATTCTGCGGTTTTTCCGGTTTTACGCCTGGTACGGACGGGGGGCGCCGGACGCGGCGGGGCTGACGGCGTGCGCCACGCTGAAAGGCGGCATGGACAGGCTGTCGGCCGAACGGGTGTCCAAGGAACTGCTGAAACTGCTGGCCGCGCCGGATCCTCGACCGTCGGTTCGGGCGATGCAGGACAGCGGCGTGCTGGCGCAGGTGTTGCCGGACGTGCAGCCGCTGAGTGTGTTCGAGGCCCTGTGCGGGCTGAGTGATGATCCGGTTTTGCGGCTGTCGGCCCTGTTGCCGGCGGACGAGGCTGCGGTGGTTCGGATCGCGGGGGCTCTGCGCCTGTCGAACGCCGTGCGCGACCGGCTGGCTGCGATTGTCTCGGACGGACCGAAGGTTTCCCCGGACATGGGCGAGGTCGCGGCGCGGGCGGCGATCTATCGCCTGGGCCAGCGGGCGTTTCAGGATCGGCTGCGCCTGGCCGAAGCCGCGACGGGCGGGGACGGACAGGCCTTGCGACGGTTGGTCGAGGAATGGCCCGTGCCCAGAATGCCGGTCGGCGGGCGCGAACTGGCGCGGCTGGGCGTCAGGCCGGGGCCTGAGACGGGGCGCATCCTGAAGGCGTTTGAGGCGGCCTGGATCGCCGACGACTTCCCCGCAGACGGCCATGAGAACCGGCTGCGGGAACTGATCGCGAATTAAGCGGCCTAACGACATTTTCAGTATGCCGACCTCCTAATTCGTCATTCCGGGGCTGAGCGGAGCGAAGAACCCGGAACTCAGGGATGCAATCGCATCGCTGAAGGCGTTCGACGCCGGATGCACGCCTCCTGGCTTCCGGGTTCGTCCTTCGGACGCCCCGGAATGACGGTTCAAGGCTGAATGTCGATTGGGCCTAAGCGGCCTATCGCGCCGCGCGGGTGAACTCGGTGATGACGGGGCGGTGGTCCGAGCCCGTCTGCTGTCCGATGCGGCGGCTGAGCAGGGCCAGGTCCGGCGAGCGATAGACCTGATCGATGTTTATGCCGATGAAGGCCGGGGCCTGGCTGGGCCAGGTGCCGGGCCAGCCGGGGGCGGGGATCAGGCCCATGTCCGCCTGGATCTGCTTGCCGATGCGGGCGCTGGAGACGCTGTTGAAATCGCCCGCGACGATGACGGGATTGGCGGGGGCGGCCAGACGCCGCTCGGTCAGGGCCATGACCTGAGTGATCTGGCCCCACTGGTACTGATAGGGCCAGGGCCGGGTCAGGTGGACGCCGAAGACATTGAGGGGGCCAAGCGGGGTCTCGATCTCGGCGCCGACGGCCTGAAGCCCGTCGTGCCGTGACGGCAGCTTCTGCGTGATGGGGAAGCGTGAGGCGATGACGGAGCGTGATGCGCCGGTGGCGGGGTCCAGGCGACCGTTGATGGCGCGATGGGGATAACCGGCCAGCAGTTCCTCGACATGAGCGGACGGCGCGGCGCCGAATTCGACCAGGACGATGATGTCTGGATCGGCGGCGACGATGGAGCGGCGCATGGCCTGAACATTGGTGTTCTCGACCCACAGGTTGGCGGAATACAGCCGGATGACCGGCTGACCCGGCTGGGGCCTTCCCCTGGTCGGCGTCAGCTGCGGCCAGACGGCGACCAGCAGCACCAGCGACGATAAAACTCCGACGGCGGCGGCGGGCCACAGGCGCACGATCAGGCACATCAGGGTCAAGACGGCGGCGGCGATCAGCACCGGCGCCGTGAACTGGGCCAGGATGTCCGCCCAGCGATGGCCGATGCCCGACAGGGCGGCCACGCCGAACCCGGACAGGCCCGCAAGAAACGCACTCGCAGCCAGATTGGCCGCCAGTTTCAGCAAGGACATCAAGGATTGCCTTTCGTCGTGAACGCTGATCCCAATGCGGCGTTAGGGACGCGACATGGCCAAGCGCACGATCAGCGATATCGAGAACATCTGGTCCAATGTCGAGGGGATCAAGAAATTGTCGGATCGCGTGATCGGTTTCGGACCGTTCGGCGTCGGCATGGACGGCCTGCTGACCTGGGTGCCGATCGTGGGCACCGTCTATACGGTGGGGACAGGCGGCTGGCTGATGTGGCAGGGCCTTCGCGCCAAGGCGACGCCAGCGACGCTGGCGCGGATGGCGGCCTATATGGCGGTGGATGCGGCGACCGGCACCGTGCCGATTGCAGGGGATGTGGTGGACACATTCTTCCCCGGCCAGCTGCTGGCGGCGGGGGCGCTGCAGAAGCACATCGAGTCCACCCACTGGGTCGAGGACACAGAGGCCAACGCCAAGGCCAGCGGGGATCACGACAAACATCTGGAGACGGTTCAGGCGGACAAGAAGCTGCGCCGCATCGTCTATCTGCACGACTAAATAGGTGCGCAAGAACGGGCCTGCGCGCACATATTGTCGAACGATGCCGTATCTAATCAACAGGTTGGCGACCTGTTAAGCCAATCTGCGCGCCTGACCTGGGCCTGAGCACAGACTGATCTCCAACGACAACGGAGATCAGCCAATGAGCGACGACTTCAGCGCCCGTCTGGCCCTGCCATATCTGGCGGCGGGGCAGATGCAGAAACACGTGACCCTGAACGAGGCCCTGACGCGGCTGGACGCCCTGACGGCGACAGCGGTGGTCAGCGCAACGACAGCGGTCCAGCCGTCTGATGCGGCCGACGGGGCGCTCCACATCCTGCCTGCCGGGGCGACCGGGGCGGCCTGGAATGGGCGTCCGGCGGGCGCGCTGATGCGGTTCGAGGCGGGCGGCTGGAGCGAAGTTCCCGCGCCGGTCGGCCTGATCGCGGTGGTGCTGGACACCCAGTCGCTGGTGGTGCGCGAGGCAGGCGAATGGCGTCCGCTGGGCGGCCTGCTGGGCGAGGTGCAGAACCTGACCCGGCTGGGGCTCGGCACGGCGGCGGATGCGGGCAATCCCTTCGCGGTCAAGGCGGGAAAGATGCTGTTCACCGCGCTGGAGGCCGAGGCGGGCGGCGACGGCGACCTGCGCATGACCCTGAACAAACAGGGTGCGGCGGATGTCCTGTCCCTGTTGCTCCAGAGCGGATGGGGCGGGCGGGCCGAACTGGGACTGGTCGGCGATGACGACTTCAGCCTGAAGGTCAGCGCGGACGGCGCCGCCTGGTCCCGCGCCTTCGTGGTGGATCGGGCGACAGGGCGTGTCGATTTCGACCGGGGCGCGACGCGGTGTGAGACCACCATTTTCACCAACAGCGGCAACTATGTCCCGCCAGCCTGGGCGCGCTGGATTGAGGCTGTGTGCGTCGGCGGCGGCGCGGGCGGCGGCTCGGGCATGGCGGGCGCCGCCGGGACGGCGCGTTTCGGC
>CAUQZC010000023.1:0-15346 GCA_963522565.1 uncultured Brevundimonas sp.
ACCGTCGACAAACTAGATTCTAACGTATCCGAAAAACCCGCAGGATGTGAATTGCGCCATGAACGTCTTCGCATTCTAATCATAGCGATAAATTACGCGCCTGAACTGGTTGGTTGCGCCAAGTACACGACGGAATTTGCTGAAGATATGGCAACAAGAGGCCATAAGGTCGAGGTGGTGACTGGACCACCTTACTATCCCGCCTGGTCCGTCCCTTCAGGCTACTCCGGCACCCGGTGGAGCAGGGAGACGCTGAATAGCGTCGTCGTTCATCGCACTCCTCTTTATGTTCCGTCGAAGCCAAGCGGCATCAAGCGAATGATGCATTTGGCTTCGTTCGGGGCTGCCGCGCTTCCGGCAGCACTTGCCGTGGCCCTGCGCTTGAAGCCTGATCTTGTTTTCGCCGTGGCCCCTACCTTGGCTGCAGCGTCCACCGCATTGGCGGCGGCAAGAGTGTCGGGTGCAGCCAGTTGGCTGCATATTCAGGATTTCGAGGTGGACGCCGCGTTCGATTTGAACCTGTTGAAGAACGCAAGCGGCCGCAACGTCGCCTTGAGGATCGAGAGACGCCTGTTGCGCACATTCGATCGAGTGTCCAGCATCTCACCCGCCATGGTTCAGCGTCTGGCCGACAAAGGTGTAAGCGCTGACAGAGTCGTGCAGTTTCGGAATTGGGTCGACGTTGACGCCGTCCAGGTTTTCGCCAGCTCCAACACAAGATACCGTCAAGAACTGGGCATCCCCGAGGACCGGATCGTTGCGCTCTATTCTGGCAATATGGCTGGAAAACAGGGGCTGGAGGCGCTGGCTCAGGTGGCCGCGAACCTTAAGGCCGCTCAAGCGCCCGTGTCGCTGCTTTTATGCGGTGAAGGACCCGCCCGCCTCGCGCTAGAGGCGTCTTGCAACGGCATGGATACGGTTCATTTCTTGCCGTTGCAGCCGTCGGAACGTCTGCCCGAGCTTCTGGGCACGGCGGATATCCACCTGTTGCCTCAACGTCCCGAGGCGGCCGACCTGGTTCTGCCGTCCAAGCTGACGGGCATGCTGGCCTCCGGCAGGCCAGTCGTCGCCATGGCGGCGCAGGGCACGGGTCTGGCTCATGAGGTAGAGGGCTGCGGTCTGGCTGTCACGCCAGATGCCCAGGCCATGAGCGAGGCGATCCTTCGACTCGCAGCCGACCCCGATCTGCGGCGCAGCCTGGGCGCTGCGGGGCGCCTGCGTGCCGAGACGCGCTGGCGTAAGAGCGCCATCATCGGAGATTTCGAGGGCGAGGCCTCGAGACTTATCGGCAGCGTGAACTGAAGCCTCAGTCAGGAATGGCTTCAGGACAACTCGACGCCCATGCAGCGTAACAGTTCCCTGTGCTGTTCCCAGGCATGTGCGCTCTCAGCAACAACGCTAGTTTTGATGGCGCTTGTGCGCTCCAGCGCCGCCGCATCATCGAGTGAAAGCTGAGCCATGAAGGCGGTCGCAACCGCTGCAAAAGCATCGGCGGTTGGGCTGACAATTCCTCGCTCGCCATGGATCATTTCGGGGAGGCAGCCGCGTCCCGTAGAGACAACAGGCAAACCAGCCGCGAGCGCCTCATAGACGACATTGGGCGACGCTTCCTTGTCGTAACGGGTGGGGAAAAGAAAGACGTCCAGACTGCGGTAAAATTCTGTTTTGACCATGCCAGAAACCTGGCCGATATGACGTACCGCATCGCCGTAACGGTCCTGCAACGCTTTTAGTCTTGCACCTACTTCGGGTTCCACGACGGGCCCCGCAAGATGCAGCTCAGCCATCTTCCCTCCGGCCATGAACGCCTCATAAGTGTCGGCGACATCGAAGAAACCCTTTTCACGGCACAGGTTGCTCAGATGCCCCATGCGCAGCGGCCCCGATGCGCGGTGAAGGGCGGGAACGGCCGCCTCGTCCCGCACGAAGCGCGCATTGCCGGCGATCAGGCTTTCGACAGCACCGTACTGCACCTGATAATTCTGCGACATCGCAGCCGACAGGAAGACATGGGTGGCGCGGGACCGTGTCGCCTGGGTGAGGATGGATATCGGCCGACTGAAGCCGTCCACATACCGGAAGGTCCGATGGTGGATCACGATGGATCGATACGGCAGCAGCCGCGCGGTCAGACCATGCACCATCGTGTACCAGGCGCCCAGACCGCCATCGGGGACCATGTACAGCCTCGCCCCGGGTCGCGCCGCACCGGCCAGCCGCGCCAACCCCACCAGGTTGCGAACCACCCGTTCGACATGGAAGTTGATCGACCGCCGATGGGACAGCGACGACGCCGACAGATCGATCTTTACGGCGTCAGCCCCGCCCGACACCAGCGCCTCGTAGAGCAACAGGGTGTTCTTTGCCGCTCCGTTCACCGGAGGGGGAAATGCGCCGAGGACGATGGCTCGCGAGTTCATATCAGATCTGCTCACGGCGCAGTTCAGTCGGCGGAACTGCGTTGATCTGGCTCGAATGATCGAGGCGCCAAAACGAACCTGTTTGGTGATTGTCTGGGGCGGTGCGCAGACTGACGGTTAAGTATTCGTCTAAGAGTCAGATGACCGATTAGGACCAGTAGAGCTGGCCAAATGGCGGTGCCCAAATTATAAAGATCGGCCCTGTAAAACACATACATGAAATAAATAAGAACTGGACCAAGGAAGGCGATTGCTCTTTTGTCCGCAGAAGCTCTGATCAGTGCTCGCGCCCACCAATAGGCCAACAATGTGATAATCAACAAAGCGCCTACATAGCCAAATTCCACCAGCAGGTTTGCAAAGCCTGTTATTGTCCAATCGCTTTTCACCAGCATCCAACGTGTCAGGTCAGCACCTTGCGTAAACTCGGTGCTGGCGCCGATCGGCTTGAACGGAGCGACGGCACGAGGAACCGGGACGAGGATCATCCCCAGGATGCTGTCCCATGGTGCGCGGTGGAGAATCGGTTGGGCGACATTGATAGTGATGGCTTCAGCCATCGAGACTTCCGAGGTGCCGAACAAGGCGCCGCCTAGCCCGCCGTGCGCGCTGAGGAACTGCTGGAAAGTTCCATAAACCGTGCTGTCACGAGCGGCCCAACGATAGAAGGTGAGGCCAAACGCCACGAGAGGAGCCGCAATATACAAGGCAGCGACCGGAATGGCGACACGCCGACATAGCCAGAACATCACGCCAACCATCATGATAGCTAGGCTGCCTCTTGAGCCCATGGGCAGAAGCAGAAGGACGCATATGACTAGGGCGAGGAGCACTACGACCGGCTGCTTGGTCCTTGATCCGAACATAAAGAAGGCTGGAACCAACATCGAGTACAGGACGTATAGAATGGGGTTGTCCCGGAAGAAGACACCCCGGGTCGCTGCGACATATGCGATTGAGCCACGGCCAAGTGCAGCCTCAACAACCAGCGCCACAGTCACCGCCGCAAGGCTGGCAGCCACTAGAAACAATGTGAATGCGGCTTTACGGTCTATATCCACATTCGTACCGCGTGGCGCAGCAATATTCCTGTGATTTCGTACGCTGAGGGCCAAGCCGACAAACAGACCGATGCAGCAAATTGCAAAGAATAGAAATCCTTGCTGAACGGCGGAGGGAGAATACTCCGAATATACTGAAAGACGTATGGCCTCACCTCGTCTCGTCGCTTCATAGGCCACCATGAAATCCATGACGGTGACGATAATAAAGAAGCCGAGCAAATTGAACGGATGAAAGGCGAGCCCCCGAAGCCCCAAAGGCTGACGCGCGGCGAGAACGCCGAGGCCAAACACGACGGCCAATGGAATTAGGCAAAGGAGATAAAACACGTCGCTTTCAATCCTTAACCACGTGGAAAACTGTGGTCTCGTAGACAGCATAGCCGCACGGCAAGGGAATGGCGATCATCCGATGCAAATACTGATCTACAAGGCAGGCGTTTATGGTGCTCGCCTGATGCAGTCCTTTGTGCTGCGTTTCTGGTATGGCCTTATCTGGCGCTTCGAAGGAAAAATTCTGATCGAAGGAGTGATCCGAACGATGGCGGTACGGGGTGAGGTTATAATGGGCGATGGGGTCGCCCTGCGAAACGTCGCCCAAATTGACTGCCTCGACGGAGCTGAACTTAGAATTGGCCGCCAAACTACAGTGAACCGTGGCGTATTGATTGTCGTCCGTCAGCAAGTCACTATCGGGAACAACGTTCTTATCGGTGAGTATGTGAGCATTCGGGACAATGATCATGCTTTCGCCGATGCCGATGCGCTCATTCAAACCCAAGGCTTTACGTCGGCTCCCGTAGTCATTGGAGATGATGTCTGGATCGGTCGGTCGGTTGTCATTGGCAAGGGAGTCACCATTGGAAACGGCGTCGTAATCGGCGCCAATTCGGTCGTTACAAAGAACGTTCCGGCATATGCGGTTGTAGCCGGGGTGCCAGCTCGTGTGATCAAATGGCGCCGAGAGCCAGAATTAATTCTCTAAATTGGGGTAGTTGTTCAATCCACGCCTACCCATGAGCGTTTGAAATACTTAGCTTCAGCGTCTACAGGGCGAATATTTTTAGCTGGCACCCCGCTATAGAGGCGAAATGGCTCGCTATGCGCCGATGCTAGAACTGAACCTGCTCCCAGAATACTGTTGTCAGGCAGAACGCTGCCCTTAAGGAACACAACTCGCGTCCCGATAAAACAGTATTTTCCAATTCGAACTGGTGCGGACCGCTGTCGAGATTCGTTGATGTCGATACTATGGGTCAGTATTTGAGAGCCCCAACCTCCGAATGTTGTGAATTCCCCTATTTCCACGAGATCGCTGCAATCTATGAGATGGCGGTGGGTGATTGCTGCATTTGAGCGAATGACCAGAGCGGGCCTTCGATCCGGTTGGTCCTTAAAGAATGCGGCGGATGTCTTCGGCAATCCCGTGACCCAGTTTAAATTGCCGAGGCGACCGTTTTTTTCGATCAGGAACTCGGTCAGTCCTTTCACATAGGTTAAAGAACCGATATGCGCGCCAGGACCCAGGTCAACCGTATCCGCCACCACTACCGACCAGCGTATCCTGGCCGAGGGGGCGATCCGGTAGCCAAGAATCGCCGACAGAAAGTATCGCCGCAAGGGCCATGGCAACGGCATAAGCGCCAGTTGAATCAGAACCTTGATCATGGGCGGATCGCTTCATATCCAGATTTCATGGGACGCGTCAGCACCCAGCTTGCAAACCCTATGGTCAACAAGTTGGCGATGACATCCGCTGCGGCAAATCCTACCACTTGGCGAGAGAATGCTAGACATAAACTCAGAGAAGACGCTAACAGCATGGAGGCAATCATAACCGTTGCTGTCCAGTGATAACGGCCTTGTGCGGTAAGGGCCTGTGTCAGGGACAGCAAGATCGCGCTGGTCACGATAACAGGGGCAAACATCGCTGCCGCTAGCCCTGCTTCGGCGGTCGGTCCCGTCTTAGTCATCCAGATAACCATCCCGCCGACCAGCACAAGAAAACTCGCTGAGGCGGCGATCGCAGTTCCGAGACGTTGCGCCGCCATGATTTCGCGTAGAATGGGCCCGTACGGCTCCTTCAAACGGTTGACGAGATCTGGAAACTCGATCCGTCGCAGGAAGCCTATCAGTTGGGCGAATCCTATGACGATCTGTTTTGCGTACAGGAACAGCGCCACTCCCGCCTCTCCCAGGAACGCGCCAGCCAGAAGAATCTGCAAGCGGAAATAGATCTGGCCCGGCAGGGTGGACAGCAGGGCGGCGAAGCCTGAGCGGGCGGACTGGATCACGGCGGAGCGTGTGGGGCGGTCCCAGCGTGGGGCATGGCCGGCGCGGCGAAGGGCCAGCATCTGGCCCGCGACGGCCAGCAGATATCCTGCCGACAGGGCGGCGCCCAAGACGGCTCCGGCCGTCGCCGGGGGCCGGTCAGCAACTAGGGCCAGGCCCACGCCCGAGAGGACGAATGGCAGGGCGCCCGCGACGCCGTTCATGCCGCTGAGCCTTAGTCCGTCCAGCAGGCCCGTGGCGTTGAAGGCCCAGATGGCCAGGGCGGGCCAGGCCCAGACGGCGTAGGCGCGGGCGAAGGCGTCTCCGGTCAAAACAGCGCTTATCGCCCCAGCGGCGACAACCGCCACGGCCATGACCGCACGCGAGGGGAATATGGCCCAGAACTCGGACCACAGGCTCGTCGCGCTCGTGACAACAGCCTGTTCGAGCGTCCGCGCATGCTGGATCGCCGCTGTCTCGCGCGCCAGAACGGTGGTTGATCCGAAATCAACCAGCATGATCGCCAGAGTGGCGATGTAGAAGTTGACACCAAAGTCGGCGACAAGACCTAACTGACCGCGAGAAATCAGCCAAGTTTGAGCCAGAAAGATACTGCCTTGGCCAAAGCCGTAGCCCCCGATCAACAGGATCAGGTTGCTCAGCCGGGGTGAGCTCGATCTTATGGAACTCGACTTCAATGGACCGGCTCGGCCTCTTGAGCCAGCAGCCAGCGGTAGGCTTCGCCAATCCCCTCCTTCAGCTCGATGCGCGCCCGCCACCCCATGGCTCCAAGCTTGTCGCCGCTCATCAGCTTCCGCATCGTCCCGTCGGGCTTGGAGGCGTCAGTGAGGATGGCGCCCCGGAAGCCCACGACCTCGCAGACCAATCGCGCCAGGTCGAGAATGGCGATGTCCTCGCCCGATCCGACGTTGACGTGCTCGA
The DNA here is from genome assembly GCA_963522565.1 of uncultured Brevundimonas sp. Lineage (GTDB taxonomy): Bacteria > Pseudomonadota > Alphaproteobacteria > Caulobacterales > Caulobacteraceae > Brevundimonas. The sequence continues at coordinate 6,695 of CAUQZC010000023.1, forward strand.
AGTCGGAGTAGTGCTTCATCAGAAAGACGCAGGCGTCGGCGCAGTCGTCGGCGTGCAGGAACTCACGACGCGGGGCGCCAGTGCCCCAGATCGTGATGTGTTCGGCGTCGGCCAGTTTCGCCTCGTGCGCCTTGCGGATTAGCGCCGGCAACACATGGCTGGTGTTCAGGTCGAAGTTGTCACCGGGACCGTACAGGTTCGTAGGCATGGCGCTGATGAAGTCGCAGCCATGCTGTCTGCGATAGGCTTGCGCTAGCTTGATGCCGGCGATCTTGGCGATCGCGTACCATTCGTTGGTCGGCTCCAGCGGGCCGGTCAGCAGTGCGTCTTCCGGGATCGGTTGCGGCGCCAGCTTCGGATAGATGCAGCTGGAGCCGAGGAACAGCATCTTACCGACAGTGTTGCGATACGCCGCCTCGGTGACGTTCGCCGCGATCATCAGGTTGTCGTACAAGAAGTCGGCCGGATAGGTGTCGTTGGCCAGGATGCCGCCGACCTTGGCCGCCGCCATGAAGATGGCGTCCGGCTTCTTGTCGGCGACGAAGGCGTTGACCTCGGCCGGGTTCTTCAGATCCACCTCGGCGCGGGTCGCCGTGATGATCTCGCAGTTTTCACTGCCTAGACGGCGGACGATGGCCGAGCCCACCATCCCGCGATGGCCGGCGACCCAGACCCTCTTGCCCGCAAGCGCGAAAATGACTTCACTCGCCATTGCCGCGCTGCTCTTTCGCCACCGCGATCAGATCGGCGGCGACCATTTCGGCGCACAGGGCTTCCCACTTGGTTTCGTGGGTCCAGCCCAGCTTGGCCTTGGCCTTGGCGGGGTTGCCGATCAGCAGATCGACTTCTGTCGGGCGAAAATAGCGGGGATCGATCTCGACATAGACGCGGCCGGTTTCGCTGCAGATGCCCTTTTCGTCCACGCCCTCGCCTTCCCACTTCAGGTTCACGTCGATCTGGCGAAAAGCATGGGTGACGAAGTCGCGAATGACCGTGGTTTCTCCGGTCGCCAAGACATAGTCGTCGGGCTTGTCCTGCTGCAGCATCAGCCACATGCCACGTACATATTCCCGGGCGTGGCCCCAGTCGCGCTTGGCGTCGATGTTACCCAGGAACAGCGTCTCCTGGAAGCCGTACTTGATGGCTGCGACCGCGCGGGTGATCTTGCGCGTCACGAAGGTTTCGCCGCGCAGCGGGCTCTCGTGGTTGAACAGGATGCCGTTGGAGGCATGCATCCCATAGGCCTCGCGATAGTTCACCACGATCCAGTAGCCGTACATCTTGGCCACGGCATAGGGGCTGCGCGGATAGAAGGGCGTCGTTTCCGACTGCGGCACTTCCTGCACTAGGCCATACAATTCCGAGGTGGAGGCTTGATAGAATTTCGTTTTTTTCTCAAGCCCGAGAATGCGGATCGCTTCGAGGATGCGCAGCGTGCCGATGCCATCGGCGTTGGCGGTGTACTCAGGCGCCTCGAACGAGACCTGGACGTGGCTCATCGCCGCCAGATTGTAGATCTCGTCAGGCTGGGTTTCTTGAACGATACGGATCAGATTGGTCGAGTCAGTCAGGTCGCCGTAATGCAGGATGAAGCGCGGATCCTTCTCATGAGGGTCCTGATAAAGGTGTTCAATCCGGGCTGTGTTAAACGACGAAGAGCGACGCTTAACCCCATGGACGATGTAGCCCTTCTCCAGAAGCAACTCGGACAGGTATGCACCATCCTGCCCCGTCACGCCCGTAATGAGCGCTACCTTACCATTCAATTCTACAGCCATAAGCCCCCCCAACACAGCGTCACTCATTGCCACTTTGTCCTACATAACAAGGTGCTCCAAGAAGTGCGATTCAAATTGCTGCGGCGCACATCAAAGTCGGAAACCCATTTAACTGCACTAAACCCACATCTGTGAGATTCCTGAACGTCTTCCGTTAACGTGCCCCTTCCTGATCACGTAAAGAAAAGCAGGTTCGACGAGGCGCAGATCATCGGCGTGCTGCGCGAGCAGGAGGCGGGGAGCCCGATTGCGAAGGTCTGCCCGCGGCACCGGATCAGCGAGCAGACCCTCTATCGGAGGAGGGCGAAGTACAGCGGCATGAGCGTGTCAGACGCCACGAACTGAAGGCGCTGGAAGACGAGAACCGGCAGCTCAAGAAGCTGCTGGCGGATCGACGCTGGACGTGACGGCGCTGAAGATCTTCTGGAAAAAACTGATCGGGCCTGCAGGGCACAGAACGGCCGTGCTTCGCCTGTGGCGGAGCGTGGCTTTTCCCAGAAGCGCGCCTGCGGGCTGGTTCAGATCGACCCTGTTGTTTGATCCCACGATTTGATGATGTGATCCTTTCGTTGGAAGGTACGTCACGGGAGCGCCACGACCACGCACGTCGTCCGAGCACCAATACAGTGATCGCAAGCTTCGGTCGCTGAGCCGGGAGCTGGGCAGCCACGGACGCACCTCGCCGACTTCATGGCCGCCTACAATTTCGGTCGCAGGCTCAAAACGCTCAGCGGCCTCATGCCCTACGAGTACATCGCCAAGACCTGGACGTCAGCGCCAGACCGGTTCATCGTCAACTCGATCCACCAGATGCCGGACTGAACACCTAGCGATTGTAAAACAAGGTGAATTCCAGATTTCTTGAGCTTGCGTCGGACTATGCGGTGAATGAACCTGAACCGTCGTTCGGTTCTGACCTTTACGACAGAACGACCCGCCTCCTCTCCAACCAGCGCGCGGTCGTCACCCATGTTCAGAGGGGCGCGCGTGAAGGATACCGAGAAAAGACCCTCGCTGTGGGCTCCTCCCTCCCGACAGAACAAGCCGCGGCTGGCGCGATTGGCCCTGGCCTTGTTGGCCTTCTATAACTTCTTGATCTGGATCGCGATCATTGCGGCGGCCTATGTGCTCCTCCACATCGTAAGCGCGTAACTGCAGCCTGATCAGTCCGCCCCCCTGGTGACGGAGCAACATGACTAGGTGAGAAACGCCGCCGGTCAGAGAGATGATCTGTGGAATTTGGTTTTGTCGGACCACCCGAGTCAGGCCGTGTTGATCGATTTGGAGGACGACCCCGACGTGGCTCAGATCGCATCGTTCCTGTTCCCACCCGCCTTCTGAGACAAGGCGCGCGGGACGACGACGCCCCTTTCCTTAAGGATTTCCCGAACAATGGCGGCCGCACCCAGAATAGGCAGGGGCTGACCGAAGGTCTCGCGCCAGAGGACGTCGAGTGCGGCGTCATCTGGACTGAGATTTCGGGCCGCGGGATCTATACTCACAGGATCGTTCATCGCACTACTCGCCTGATCGGCGGCGACTCGACCTTCAAAGCACTGGCGAGCCCGAACCGCCATCTGCAAATAGGCGGCCCCCAACCGTTAGTCCCAAGCTAGCAGTCTTGATCGCGCGGCATTGTAAAGGATTGTCCCCACGCGGATTCGGCGCCCATGCGACCATCCCGAACCACAGACGCCGTACAAGGGTTTGGACGACGGGCGCCTGGGGTTACAAGTCTTTACTGCTCAAACCTAAGCGCCCTGCTCTCAGCGCCTTCGATAAGCTAGAAGGGCGGAAATCTGGGGGGTGATGACGCAATGAAGATCGCCGTGCTCGACGACGATCCGGTGCAGTTGGCGGCCATTACGGCCGTAGCGCGGGACGCGGGCCATCGTCCGACGGGGTTCGCCCGTTCCAGCGCCCTGCTGTCAGCTTTGCGTCGAGATACATTTGACCTGATGGTTCTGGACTGGAACCTTCCGGATCGCTCCGGGCTTGAGGTGATCGGGTGGGTGCGACTGAACATCGATCCGCCGCCCCCGATGCTTTTGGTCACCAGCCGCACCGACGACGCCGATGTCGTCGCAGGGCTTGAGGCAGGGGCGGACGACTATCTGACCAAACCCATATCGCCAAAGGTTCTGGCCGCACGCATCGCCGCCCTGTTGCGCCGCGCCTATCCTGACCGCAACGACCAGGGGGTCGTCACCTACGCGGGCCTGAGCTTTGATCCTGTCCTGTCCGCCGTGGTCGTGCGGGGTGAAACCGTCACCCTGACCGCCCGCGAATTCTCGCTGGCCCTGATATTCTTCCGCAACCTGCACCGCGCCCTGTCGCGCAGCTATCTGACGGAATCCGCCTGGGGCAGCGATCCTGATCTGAACAGCCGGTCGCTGGACATGCATGTGTCGCGGGTGCGATCCAAGCTGGGTTTGCGGCCCGAGAACGGCTTTCGCCTGACGCCGGTCTATAGTTACGGCTATAGGCTGGAGCAGTTGGACGCGACCCAGCCCGACACGCCGCAGAAGGACAGTTTCGAATGAGGCGCATAGCCCTGCGATCCATGGGGGCGGCCATCGCTATCGGCCTGACGGCGATGACGGGGGCTGAGACAGCCTCGGCCCAGGCGCATCGTGCAGTCCAGACGCAACCGGCGCATCGTCCGACCGTCGACTATGTGATGGCGCCCGGCGATACGCTCTCGGGCCTCGCCCGCGCCTATCTGCTTCGGGTGTCCGACTATCGTCAGGTGCAGAGACTGAACCGCGTGAGCGACGACCGGCGCATGGCGGTCGGCCGTGTGATCCGGTTCCCCATCGATCTGTTGCGGACCGAACCGGCCCAGGCCCGGATCACCGGCTTTCGCGGCGCAGTGACCCTTCAACAGGGCGGTCAAAGCATGACGCCCACCGTCGGCCAGAGCGTGCCTGAGAACGTGGTCATCTCCACCGGCGCCAACGCCTTTGTGCGGCTAGGCCTGCCCGACGGGGGCCATGTGACCCTGCCTTCCCAGAGCCGGATGCGGGTCGCGCGGCTTCGGACAATTCTGCTGAATGGCGCGCTAGATCAGGAAATGCGCGTCGAGACAGGCCGCGCGGAGGCCAACGTCGCCCCGGTGCGCACACCTGGCGGCTTCGCCATACGGACGCCGGTTTCAGTCTCGGCCGTACGCGGCACCCAGTTCCGTGTCTCCTATGACGATCAGGCCGACCGCGCCGCCACCGAGGTGATCGAAGGCCGGGTCGGGGTGTCGGCCGAAGGCGACGCCGCTGGGAACAGGCCCTTGGAGACCACGGCGCGGCAGGGCGTGATCTCGACCCGAACGGGCGCCCATTTGACCCTTCTGGCCCCGGCGCCAGAGCTGCTGCAGCCGGACCGTATTCAAAGCGGGCCCGCCGTGACCCTGGCGCTGAAGCCCCAGAACGACGTCGCCTTTCACCGTGCGCGCCTGGCCAATGACGCCGGCATGATCGACGCCTTCGCCGAGGCGCGAAGCGACACGGCCAGCACGCCCATCACCTTCGAGCAACTGGATGACGGCGCCTATTTCGTTCGTTTGACGGCGGTGACGGCGGAAGGCGTCGAGGGATTGGCCGCTGACTACAGCCTGCTGCGCGCCCGGAACGGGCTCGCCAATCTCGCCGCATCGGTATTGGGGCGTGGGCGCGAACGCCGCTTCCTGTTCCGCTGGGAGGCGCAGGGCGCGGGTGATGTGCATTTCCGTTTCCAGATTCGTCCGGCCTCGGCGGACCCGAACGCTCCTCCTGTGATCGACGAGGTTCGGCTGAGCGCGCCCGAAATCACGCTGACGGGCCTGAAGCCCGGCGATTATCAATGGCGGGTGCGGGCGACGCGGCACGCCTTCGGCCGTATTCTGGAAACCTGGTCCGAGCCGCAGACACTCCACATCGGTCGTTGACGGTTTGTCGGAGGGCAAGACACGATCAGCGCCAAGGCGCGATGCGGAGGCGCGAGGCTCCATCGGGCGCGGGTTTGTCCAAAGGGCCCTGATCGAATGGGCGCTGGTCGGGATCCTGACCTCCGCCCTTGTGGTCTGGCTGTCATTGGCGTCGATCACGGCCCGACCCGACAATATGATCTATGACGCCTGGATGCGGCTGCGCGCAGGGCCGACCAGCGAACAGATCGTCATCGTCGCCATCGACAACCGCAGTTTGGAAGCGCTCGGCCGCTGGCCCTGGCCGCGCCGGATTCATGCCGAACTGGTCGACCGGCTGGCGCAGATGCGGCCCAAGGCCGTCGGCTATGACGTGCTGTTCGTGGAGCCGTCGGCCAATGGCGATTCAGACCTGGCGCGCGCGATCCATTCCGCAGGGAATGTCTATCTGCCCATGCTGGTTGATCCGGCGGGTGAGAACGGCGCGCCCTGGCAAGTGAGCGAACCCATCCCGGAGCTGCGCGACGCCGCCTCTGGCCTTGGGCACGTCAATCTGGTCGTGGACGATGACGGCGTGGTGCGCCGGACGCCCCTCTATCTGTCGGCCGGCCAGCAGTCCTGGCCGCATCTGGCCGCGCGACTGGCGCAAAAAGCCGACCCGCGCTCTGTCGCCCCAACCGCCCTGGAGGATGCAGACCCGGGCCAGGTGACCGGAAAGGATTCCGTTCTGGTCACCTATCGCGGCCCCCCCGGCCAGTTCCGCACCGTCTCCTTCGTGGATCTGCTGCGCGGCGAAATCCCATCCGCCTTCCTGAACGACAAGCTGGTCCTGGTCGGCATGACCGGAGACGGACAGGGCGACCGCTACGCCACCCCCACGACGGGCGGCGGCCAGTTGATGCCGGGCGTCGAAATCCAGGCCAGCCTGCTCGACACCCTGCTGAACCAAGACGTCGTCGCGCCGACAGAGCCTGTCTGGGTCGCCCTGTTGTCTCTGATCCCGCTATGGCTGTTGATGGGCGGGTTGCTGCTGTTGCGGCCGCTATGGAGCCTGATCACCGGGGCAGTCCTTGCAGTCGGGGTGCTGGCCATCAGTGCGGGCGCCTTCCGATTCGGCGTCTGGCTCCCGCCGCTTGCCGCCATGTCGGGGCTGGCTCTGGCCTATCCTTTGTGGAGCTGGCGGCGGCTGGCGGCGGCATCCGCCTACATGCAGATCGAGGTGGAGGCCTTTGCGCGTGACTACCCCTCCCCCCCGGCCGTCACGGCCCTGGCGGGCGGAGATGTCGTGGCGCGCCAAGTGCAGGCCTTGCGCACGGCGGTGTCGGACCTGCGCGATCTGGAGCGATTCATCGCCGATGCTCTGCACAGTCTGCCCGACGCGACCCTGGTGGTCAGCGAGACGGCGCAGGTGGTGATGGCGAACGCCCAGGCGCGGACATTGTTCGACCGTGGGGACCTGATCGGCGCGCCGCTGACGCGCCTGCTGAAAGCCATAGGCGGCCGGGGCGATGAAGACCGGCTCAACGAAAGTCAGACCAGCGATGCGTCAGCCCATGCCGCCCAGATCATCACCCCCAACGGCCGACGGGTGTTCGTCAGCGCCGCAGCTCTGGTCGACGCCGACGGCGCGCCCAATGGCCGGATCGTGCGGCTGGCCGACATGACCGAACTACGGCTGGCCGAACGCCAGCGCGAACAGGCGCTGCAACTCCTCAGCCACGACATGCGCGCGCCGCAGGTCTCGATCCTGACCCTGTTAAACGGCGCCCACGACCGCGCCGATCCGGCGTTCGAACAGCGTATCGCCGACAACGCCCGACTGACCCTGACCCTGGCCGAAGGCTATGTGCAGTTGGCGCGCGCCGAATCCCAGCTTCTGGGCGACGCCGTGTTTGATCTGTCGCAGGCCCTGCTCGACGCCGCCGACACCCTGTGGCCTCAGGCATCGGAGAAGGGTGTCGTGGTCGAGGCCGAACATGACGCCGAGAGCATCGAACACCTGGTGCGCGGCGATCAGGGGCTGATCACGCGCGTGCTGATGAATCTGATCGACAACGCCATCAAATTCAGCCCCATCGGCGGTGTGGTGCGATGCATGATCGCGACAGGTGAAGAGGCGGGCGTTCCTGTCTGGGCGTGCACCGTGCGCGATCACGGCCCAGGCATGAGCGAGCACGCCAGGTCCCGCCTGTTCGAGCCCTTTTCCAAGGGCGAGACGAACCGGCCGGGCGCGGGGCTGGGGCTAGCCTTCGCCCGCACGGTCGTCGAACGGCACGGCGGTCATATCCGCTGTGAAACCGCACCTGGAGCGGGCGCGGCCTTCATCATCCACCTGCCGCAGGCGGTCGAGGCGGATTAGGGCGCAACCCGGGCGTCAGGCGTCTGCAGCGCCGCAATCGCCAATTCGGCCACGACGGCGGCTTCATCTGATGCGCCCGGTTTGTCGGGCCGCGCGGTCAGTGACGCACTGACCCGAGCCGTCTCGATCCCGGTCTTCGGCGCAACCAGGGACAGGACCAGAATCCGCACCTGCTTGTCATGCCGCCACCAGCGATGAGGGGCGGCCGGGCGCAGCCAGGGAGCCTCCTCTGTCGGCGGCTCCACGCCCACATAGGCGCCGGTCGTCGCCGGGCGGACGGCGTACAGGACGTCCAGCCGCCAATCCGCACTCGCCTCCGGCGCTTCGCGCCAGCCCGCGCGCGACAAAGCGCTACGCAGACTGTCCGCCACCGCCGCGTCCATCGGCTGATCAGACGTGGACAGGCTGTAGGTCGAGACTGTTCCAAGATCGATCACGCCGCGCTGTCGCTCAACGATCAGCTTGGGCTGTGACGCGCAGGCAGCCAGGATCAAGGCGCCCGCCGTGACGGCCGCCAGTCCGCAAGTCCTGCAGGATAACCACGTCCGGTAGATCATGAACCTGATCCTAGTCCGAAACTGCGCCAGATTGAATCGGCTCGATCTCGAACAATCGCC
>CAUQZC010000024.1:0-14004 GCA_963522565.1 uncultured Brevundimonas sp.
GATCGACGGATCGACGGATCGACGGATCGACGGATCGACGGCTTCGGTCGCTCTGCGACCGAAGCAGCCACTTCATCCCACTCCAGAACCGCGTCCTTCTGCTCGATGTTGCCGAAGGCTTTCAGGATGGGCTCGGCCGGGTGTTCGGTGCGGTTGCGGTAGTGCTGTTGCAGATAGCCGATCCACAGCACCAGTTCGGCGATGGCGGCGGCGCGGACGTTCAGTTCGATGCCCAGGAACTGGTGCGGGTCGACGGTCTCGAAGCCGATGCCCTCGGTTTCACCCAACTCGGCCAGGGCCTCCAGCACCTCGCCCTCCAGCCGCTTCATCAGCTCCAGCGACACATAGAGGAAGTTGCCGGTGCCGCAGGCGGGGTCCAGCACGCGGGTGGTGCAGAGCTGGTGATGGAAGGCGCGGACGGCGGCGACGGCCTCCCTGAGGTCGCCGCGCTCCTTCGCGTCGCCGGCCTTGAGCTGGGCCGCGTTCCAGTCGGCGCGCAGCGGCTCCATGACCGTGACCTCGACCAAGCGCTCGACATAGGACCGGGGCGTGTAGTGGGCGCCCAGCTTGCGGCGCTCGCCCGGCTCCAGCGCCTGTTCGACCAGAGTTCCGAAGATGGCGGGTTCGACGTAGCGCCAGTCGTGGGTCGAGGCGGCCAGAAGTTCGCCGATCTCTTCCCGCCCCATCGGGAAAGCCTTCGCGTCCTTGAACAGGCTGCCGTTGAAGTGTTTCAGGTGCAGGCCGAACCCGGCATAGAAGCGGTTGTCGTAGTCCGGTGCGTCCATGCTCTTCCACAGGGCCTGGAGCATCGGGGCGAAACTGTCGGGGTGGTCGAGCTGATCTTTCAGCAGGGCGGTGAAACGCCCCCTTGGGCAGCAGGTCCACGTCCTCGGCGAACATGGTGAAGATGCAGCGCATCAGGAAATGAGCGACGTCTTCGGGCGGGTGCTTCTTCTCCAGTCGTTTCGACACCTCGGCCAGGCGTTCGGCGATCTGGCGCGTGACGCGGGCCGACTCGCGGGTGGGGTCCAGCGACTGCGGCTCGGTCCAGATGGCCTTGAGCCGTTGAACGATCCTGTCGTCGCGCAGGTCCTCCAGGCGGATGCGGAAGCCCTTGCGGTCGGGGAAGTGGGAATAGGCCCGGCCTGAACCGGAGAAGTCGGCATAGATTTCGAGCACATAGCCGACGTCGCACACGATGATGAAGGGCGGCGCCGGATGGTCGGCGGGCAGGCGGAAGACATAGTCCTCGGCCTGGCGACGGGCGTTGCGCATCAGCACGTCCCATTTGCCCTGGGCGGCGGCGGTCGAGGCGGTTTCGTCGGCCTTGAACAGCGATGTCTGGCCGTCGTCCCGGTGGTCGGCCCGGGACTGCTTGGCCTCCAGGATGAAGCAGCCGCGCTTGTACAGGTCGATCCGTAGTGTCGAGGCCAGGCCCTCGGACTCGCGCCGCTTCACGCCGCGTTCGAAAACATAGTCGTTGGATCGTGTGTCGTCGGTCGCCGGATCGGGCCGGGGCAGACCAAGGGCTTCGCACAGCTCCGTGAGGAACATCTGATAGTTGGCGCGCTCGGCGCCGCCGCGCGCCTGACTCCACCGTTCGATGAACGCATCGACGTCCAAGGCTGTCCCCCTGAGTAAACGTCCACTTCGCCCGGATCGCGGAACGGTTGCAAGGCGGCGACGAAGAAATCGTCGGCATGGCGGTCTTGACTCCCTCACACAGTATGTCGCATACACTGTGCGTCACACACTATGTGATGCACGGAGAACGGGCGTGAGCCAGGACGAGGAACTGCTGTTCGAGAGCCTGCGGCTGGAGCTGAGGCGGGGGTCGTTGATCCTGGCCGTGCTGGCCAGTCTGAGGCGCGAGCAATACGGCTATTCGTTGCGGGTCGCCCTGGGCGAGGTCGGGGTCGAGATGGAGGAGAGCACCCTCTATCCGCTGCTGCGCCGGCTGGAGAGCCAGGGGCTGCTGGACAGCGAATGGCGTGAAGAGGACCGCAGGAAGAAGCGGTTCTATCGCCTGTCGGGGCGTGGCGAGGCCATGCTGACGCGGCTGGCGTCCGAATGGCGCGGCCTGTCGGCCTCGCTGGAGAAGATGCTGTGAAAACCGGGAAGACAGAGGAAGGGACCGCAATGGACCTGGTGGAGCGTTATCTGAACGCCGTGGCGGCGCAACTGCCCAAGGATGTGCGCGAGGACATCGTCGCCGAACTGCGGGACGAGATCATGGGGCGTCTGGAGGCGCTGCACGAACGGCTTGGCCGCGCGCCCGGCGATCAGGAGGTGGAGGCTCTGCTGCGCGAGGTCGGGCATCCCCTGACGGTGGCGGCGCGCTATCGGCCGGGTCCGCAGGCGCTGATCGGGCCGGAGCTTTATCCCTGGTGGTGGTTCGCGGTGAAGGTGGCGCTGGTGGTGGTGGTCTGCGTCACGGTGCTGGGCGCGGTGGCGCGGGTCGCGACCGGCGACATCTATGTCGGGCAGGCGATCGGACAGGCGATCAACGGCTTCATCAGCGGCGGGCTGACCCTGGTCGGGGTGCTGACCGTCATCGGCTTCTTCATCGAACGGCAGGAGAAGAAGCCGAAATTCATCTCGGAATGGCGGGTCAAGGATTTGGCCGTGTTCGAGATCGGGAACCTGGATGCGGAAACCTGGGGCGAGCGGCTGGCCAGCGGCAAGGCGCGCAGCGAATGGTTCTCGCGGCCAAAGTCCAGCAGCGGTCGTGAGGTGCGCCGTAACGCGCAGATGTCGCCGGTTGCGGGCGCCGTGGCCAGCGCCATCGGCTGGACGGTGCTGCTGCTGTGGTGGACCAATCTGACGCCGATCACCCCTGTCAGGCCCCAGGACCTGGCGGGCGTCATCAGCGGCGTGGACTATGGGGCGGTGCTGCGGGCCATCGTCGAGATCGCCTATTGGCCGGTGATCGTCTTCGCCTTGGCGCGGATCGCGTTTGACATCACACGGGCGGTGACGGGATCGCCGGTCAGGCTGACGGCGCTGGGCGATCTGGTTTTCGCGACGGCGACGGCCTGGGCCATGTGGTGGCTGTTCTTCCACTCGCCATTGAGCCCGCTGATCTGGGTTCCGACGCTGGAGGCGTTCTGGCGGCGGGTCGCGTCCCTGTTCAGCAGCGGCGACTTCGAGGTGGCGACCGTGATCATGATCGCTGTGGTCTGGGGCTATGTCGCCGAGGCGTGGCGTATGCTGAAGTCGACGGCGCGTCTGATCGTCGGCCGCGAGAACTAAGCACGGGCTGGCGAACAATCTGCGAGGGAGAGGCCGGGGCGGCGAGGCGGCTCCGGCCTTATCCATGTCCGAAAACCGCGAGACAAGCGGCGGGTGAGCGCCCATTCTGGCGGTCATGGAACAGATGCTGGATCAGGAAGCCTGCTGGCGCGCCGTGGTGGCGCGGGATGCCCGGTTCGACGGGCGTTTCTTCACCGGCGTGCTGTCGACGGGAATCTATTGCCGTCCGGTCTGTCCCGCGCGGACGCCCCTGCGCGCAAATGTCGTGTTCCACGCCACAGCCGCTTCCGCCCAGGAGGCGGGCCTGCGGGCCTGTCTGAGATGCAGGCCCGAGACGGCGCCGGAAATGGGCGCCTGGCGCGGCACGTCAAACACCGTCAGCCGGGCGCTGGCCCTGATCGAGGCCGGGGCGCTGGATACGGGGGATGCGGATGCGCTGGCGGCGCGGCTGGGCGTGGGTGAGCGGCATCTGCGCCGACTGTTCCGCCAGCATCTGGGCGCCGCGCCGGTCAGCGTGGCCCAGACGCGGCGGGTGCTGCTGGCCAAACAACTGATCCACGACAGCGATCTGTCGATGGCCGAGGTGGCGATGGCGTCCGGCTTCGGAAGCGTCAGGCGGTTCAACGAGACGTTCCAAGCCCTTTATGACCGCCCGCCGTCCGAACTGCGCCGACGGACAGTGAACGAGGCGCGAGGCGAGGCCGTAAGGATCAGTCTGGCCTATCGCCCGCCGTATGACTGGGGCGCGATGATCGCGGCTTTAAGCGCGCGAGGCGTCGATGCGGAAACGGTCGAGGCCGGCGTCTGGATACGGCGCCTGACGCCTGAAACGGACGGAGCCGAAGGGGCGGTGTCGGTGAGGCCGGGTGTCGCGAACCGGCTGGCGGTCGAGGCGCGGGTGTCCGAGTTGAAGGCCCTGCCCGGTGTTCTGGCGCGGGTGCGGCGGGTGTTCGACCTGGCGGCCGATCCCGAGGCCATCGCGCACGACCTGTCGCATGACGGGATGCTGGCGGCGGCGATAGAGGCGCGTCCGGGTCTGCGCCCGCCCGGAGACTGGGTCGACGCGGGCGAGGATGCGCCCAGCGACCGGTTGGCGACGACGGATGCGGCCCTGACCGCGCGCGCCGAACACTGGCGGCCGTGGCGGGCCTATGGGGCGCTGTACTGGAAGACGATCAAGGAGACGCATGATGACGAAGCGGCTTGAGGCGATGGTTTTTACGCTGGACCGCATCGATTCGCCGTTGGGCGAGGTGCTGGTGGCGACGGATGCCGACGGAGCGGTGCGGGCGCTGGATTTTCATGACTATGAGGCGCGGTTCATGCGTCTGCTGCGTCGGCATTACGGGGAGGTGACGCTGGCGTCCGGCCCTGCTCCCGAGGCCGTGCGGCGGGCGGTCGCGGCCTATTTCAGCGGCGATCTGTCAGCGTTCGACGGGGTGGAGGTGAAGACCGGCGGCACGGCGTTCCAGCGGGCGGTGTGGGGCGCTTTGCGGACCATTCCGGCGGGCGAGACCTGGACCTATGGGCGGCTGGCCCAGGCGGTCGGATCGCCCAAGGCGGTGCGGGCCGTCGGTCTGGCCAATGGCGCCAACCCCATCGCGGTCATCGTGCCTTGCCACCGGGTGATCGGCGCGAATGGAACCCTGACCGGCTATGCAGGCGGGCTGGAGCGCAAGCGATGGCTGCTGGCGCACGAAGCGGGTGGTCGGTTGATTTAGCGCGGTCTGCCGCCGACCTTAACTGACCCCGTCAAGGAACAGGCGGCAGGCGGGGTTGGCGGTCTCGTCCACATAGGGATAGCCCAGCAAGGCCAGGGCCTCCTCCAGCAGATGTTGCTCGTCCGGCGGCACGCAGATGCCCGCAAGCACCCGGCCCACGTCATCGCCGTGGTTGCGGTAGTGGAACAGGGTCATGGCCCAGGCGGGCTGCAGGCTGTTGAGGAAACGCAGGAAGGCGCCGGGTCGTTCAGGGAACTGGAAGCGCAGGATGCGTTCGTGCGGCAGGCCGACGGTGCGCCCGCCGACCATGTAGCGGACGTGCAGCTTGGCCGTCTCGTTGTCGCTCATGTCCTCGACGGCGTACCCGCCAGCGCGCAGCTTGGCGATCAGGTCGTCGCGCTCATGCGGGCCGTCGCGCAGGGCTACGCCGACGAAGATCTGGGCCAGGCCGTCGCCGGACCAGCGGTAGTTGAACTCGGTGACCGAACGACCGTCGAGGCTGTTCAGGAAGCGGCGATAGTCGTCGCGGTCGTCCTTCATCGCCACGGCCAGCAGGGCCTCGGCGCCCTCGCCGATTTCGGCGCGCTCGGCGACGTGGCGCAGGCGGTCGAAGTTGACGTTGGCGCCCGAGTTGATGGCGATCAGGCTGCCGGTTCTGGGATCGGGGCCCGGATGGGCGGCGGCCCAGGCCTTCAGCCCCGCCAGGGCCACGGCGCCGGACGGTTCGGCGATGGCGCGGCTGTCGTCGAAGATGTCCTTGATGGCGGCGCAGATGGCGTCGGTGTCCACCAGCACGATCTCGTCCAGCAGGTCGTTGCACAGGCGGAAGGTCTCGGTTCCGGCACGGCGCACCGCGACGCCGTCGGCGAACAGGCCCACCTCGTTCAGGGTGACGACCTCGCCCGCCGCGATGGCGGATTTCATGGTCGGAGCGTCCATGGGCTCGACGCCGATGACGCGGGTTTCGGGGCGCAGGAACTTCAGTATGGCGGCGACCCCCGCCGCCAGGCCGCCCCCGCCGATGGGTACGAAGACCGCTTCTATGGGGTCGGCGTGCTGGCGGGCGATCTCCAGCCCGACCGTGCCTTGGCCAGCTATCACGTCGGGATCGTCGAAGGGGTGGATGAAGGCGGCGCCGGTCTGGGTCTCCAACCGGCGGGCGTAGGCGTAAGCCTCGTCGAAGCTGTCGCCCTGCAGCACGACCTCGCCGCCCAGAGCGCGCACGGCGGCGACCTTGATGCCCGGCGTGGTGGTCGGCATGACGATGACGGCGGGGATTTTGCGACGTGCGGCGGCCAGGGCCACGCCTTGCGCGTGATTGCCCGCCGAGGCGCAGATGACGCCTCGCGCCAGGTCCGCCTCAGACAGGCTGGCGATCTTGTTGTAGGCGCCGCGGATCTTGAACGAGAAGACCGGCTGCAGGTCCTCGCGCTTCAGCAGGACAGGTCGATCCAGCCGTGCCGACAGACGGCGCAGCGGGTCAAGCGGGGTCTCTTCCGCTACGTCATACACGCGGGCGGTCAGGATGCGGCGGATAGTGTCTTGCACGAAAATCTCGAAAAGGCGCGCGGATCAGGGACGAACAAGGCCGTCGTCTAGGATGGATCGCCGGTCATGGGAAAGGTTTTTGCGCCCTGAAAGATAGATGGGGCCTGAGGGGAAAATGCGACGACATATTTACCCGGATAAAATATATGTCTATATGACCCGGGTAAATAAGGAGTCCGTCATGACTGCAACCTCAAGAAAAGACCTGATCGCGGCCTACAAGGAGCAGCGGACCATCGCGGGCGTCTTCGCCGTCATCTGCTCGGCGACGGGCGAGGCGTGGGTGGGTCAAAGCCGTCACATCGACACGCAGCAGAACGGCCTCTGGTTTGGGCTGAAACAGGGCGGCAGCCCGTTCGCCGGGATGCAGAAGGCGTGGAATGAGCATGGGGAGGGGGCGTTCCGGTTCGAACAACTTGACCGCCTGTCGCCTGACCTGTCGGCCCTGGCGCGCAAGGACGAGCTCAAGAAACGGGCCGGTCTGTGGGCGGCGCGCCTGGAGGCGAAGCTGATCTGACAGGCCCGCGCAGAGGTCCCGCCGTTTCTTTTGACTTGCACGGCGTTCTGAGAGGCCTACATTGTTCCTGCTTATGCTAACTCTGAGCATAAGGGTGGCGGGAGACGGTCTATGGCGGATGGCGCCTTTGGTCTGACGAAGGAACTGGAGCGGGAGACCGCTGGCGTGTGGGCGAAGGTCAAGGACCACGTCACCCCGATGGAATGGCCGGCGCAGGCCCGATTGATCAGCGATATCAACCGCCTGAAGCTAGAGCGAAACGCCGTCATCCTGGCCCACAACTATATGACGCCCGAGGTCTTTCATGGTGTCGGCGATTATGTCGGCGACAGCCTGGGCCTGGCCAAGGAGGCGGCGCGGTCTGATGCGAAGGTGATCGTCCAGGCGGGCGTGCACTTCATGGCCGAGACGTCGAAGATTCTTTCACCGGAAAAGACCGTGCTGATCCCCGACCTGCGCGCGGGCTGTTCGCTGGCGTCCTCGATCACGGGCGCCGACGTGCGGTTGATCAAGCAGCGCTATCCGGGCCTGCCGGTCGTGACCTATGTGAACACCACGGCCGATGTGAAGGCCGAGACCGACATCTGCTGCACATCCGCCAACGCCGTCCAGGTGGTGGAATGGGCGGCCAGGGAATGGGGCGTGGACCGCGTCATCCTGATCCCCGACGAATATCTGGCGCGGAATGTCGCCGCCCAGACGACGGTGGGAATCATCGCCTGGAAGGGGCGGTGCGAGGTGCACGAACGCTTCACCGCCGACGACATCGCCGAGATGCGCGCCGCCTATCCCGGCGCGGAGATCCTGGCCCACCCGGAGTGCCCCGAGGATGTGATGGCGGCGGCGGACTTCGCCGGATCGACGGCGGCCATGATCGACTATGTCGAGGCGAAACGGCCTCGACAGGTGGTGATGATCACCGAATGTTCGATGGCGTCGAACGTCGCGGGCGACGTGCCGGGCGTGCAGTTCATCGGTCCGTGCAACCTGTGCCCGCACATGAAGCGGATCACGCTGGAAAACATCCGCGACTGCCTGTTGCACATGCAGTTCGAGGTGACCGTGCCGGACGACATGCTGGAGCGTGGGCGACAGGCCGTGCAGCGAATGATCGACCTGCCGCCGCCCGCCGTTCCGGCCCGCTATGATCTGATCAAGGCCAAGCACCACGTCGCCGTTGAGCTGATCTGAACCCCGGCGCGGCGATCCGTCCCGGCGACGGGAGGCCTGCCCGCGCCCATCTGGACGCCATGAGCGACATCGACACACCTATCCGCCGTCCCGGTCCATGGGACCCCAAGCCTGAAGATCTGGCTGTGCGCGAAACTGCGTCCGCGCCTCGACCCGAAGGCGGCGCGCTGGACAAGGGCCAGAGCCCCGGCTGGGCCATCGTCTCCACCCTGCTGATGGGCGGTTTCCTGTGGTGGATCACGGGCAGCTGGGTCGTGTCGATCGCGGTGGTGTTCGGCCTGTTCGTCCACGAATACGGACATGTTCTGGCGATGAACAAGGTCGGGATGGGCCCGGCGCGCCTCTATATCATCCCCTTCCTGGGCGGCTTGGCCAAGGGACAGCGGCCGCCGAACAGCGAGTGGCACGGGGTGCTGGTGTCGCTGGCTGGACCGGCGTTCGGCCTGCTGGCCATGATCCCTTTCGTGGGGCTGTGGGCCGTAACGGGCCAGGGCGAATGGCTGCTCGGCGCCTTCTTCATCGCCATGCTCAATCTGGTCAACCTGCTGCCTGCGCCGCCGCTGGACGGATCAAAGGCGCTGGGGCCTGTGCTGGCGCGGGTGCATCCGCGGCTGGAGCATCTGGTGCTGCTGGCCATCGGGGTCGGGGTGGTGCTGTGGGGCGTATCGACGGGGCGCTACATTCTGGCGGTGTTCCTGGCCATTTCGGTCTTCGGCCATCTGAAGCGCGGCGTCTGGCGTGAGGAATGGGGTCAACTGAGCTGGCCCGAGGCGGGCAGGAGCCTGGGTCTCTATCTGGCGACGGCGGCGGTTTGTGCGGCGGCGGCGATCGGCGCCCTGTTGCCTCTGGCTGACGGATCGGCGGTCGAGGCCATGAAGTTCGGCCTGAACTATATCGGAGTGCGTCTGTGAGCCGAGTTCGACATGACGGGCCGCTGGTGGTCGGCGCGGGTCTGGCGGGGCTGTCGGCCGCGCTGGAGGCGGCGAAGGCCGGAGCAAAGGTGCTGGTGATCACGCCGGAGCCCTTGCTGAACGCCTGTTCGTCGGCCTGGGCGCAAGGCGGCATGGCGGCGGCCCTGACGGCCGAGGATTCCGCCGAACGTCACGCACAGGACACCAAGGCGGCGGGGGCGGGCCTGGTCGAGGCCGAGGCCACGCGCGCCCTGACTGAAAACGGACGCGAGACGGTCGAGTGGCTGGCGGCCTTGGGGGCGCCCTTCGACAGGGATGCGGACGGCGGCTTCGTCGTCAGTCTGGAGGCGGCCCATTCGGTCGCGCGGGTGGCGCGGGTCGGCGGCGACGGCGCGGGCCGGGCGATCCTGACCGCCGTGGTCGCCGCTGTCCGGGCCGAAAGCCTGATCGAAGTCTGGGACGATGCGCGGCTGAAGGGCCTGACGCGGGACGCGGACGGTCGCGTGGTCGGGGCGCTGGTTGCGCGCGGGGCGAGTGGAAAACTGACCGGGATCACGGCGACAGCGGTGGTGCTGGCCACGGGCGGGGCGGGCGGTCTGTTCGCGGCGACGACGACGCCTGCGGCCCTGAAGGGCGAGGGCATGGCGCTGGCGGCCCTGGCCGGGGCGGAAATCCTGGATCCCGAGTTCGTGCAGTTTCACCCCACGGCCATCGACGTCGGACTGGACCCTGCGCCTTTGGCGACCGAGGCGCTGCGGGGCGAGGGGGCGCGGCTGATCGACGGGCGGGGCGCCTTCCTGTTGGGTGAAGAGGATGATGCGGACCTGAAGCCGCGTGATGTGGTGGCGCGGGCGGTTCATGCGGCGCGGGCCTCTGGCCGGGGAGCCTATCTGGATGCGCGCACAGCCATCGGCGAGGCCTTTCCTCATGAGTTTCCGGCGGTGTTCGCCGCCTGCATGCGCGCCGGTCTGGATCCGCGCGTCAGCCCCATTCCGGTGATGGCGGCCTGCCACTACCACATGGGCGGGATCGCCGCCGACGCGGACGGGCGCACGACGGTTCCAGGCCTGTTCGCCGTGGGTGAGTGCGCGGCGACGGGGGTGCATGGCGCCAACCGTCTGGCGTCCAACTCCCTGCTGGAGGCGGCGACCTTCGGGCGGCGTGCGGGCGCCGCGGCAGCTGTAGAGAAGGGCGGGGGCAGGCCCCTGCCGGTCGCAGCGGGGTCGGATTTGCCGGAGGCGGCGATGGCGGAGCTGCGCGCGGCGATGACGGACCATGCAGGCGTGGTGCGCGACGCATCGGGTCTGTCCGGCCTGATCGCCCTGATCGACCGGCTGGAGGCGCGGCATGGATCGGCGGCGGCCCTGCTGGCGGCGCGGCTTATCGTGCAGGCGGCGCTGGACCGGCATGAGAGCCGAGGCGGACACTACCGCGCCGACTATCCCGAGACGGCGGCGGTGGCGCAACACACGCGGGTGCGGCTGATCCAGCCCGCGATCCTGGCGGTGGCGGAATGATGCGGACCCTTCCCGATCTGATGATTGACCCCGTGGTGCGGATGGCTCTGGCCGAGGATCTGGGACGCGCGGGCGACATGACGGCCCAGGCCTGCATCCCCGAAAGCGCACGGATGAAGGCGGCGTTTGCGGCCAGGAAGCCCGGCGTTCTGGCGGGTGTCGATTGTGCGCGGCTGGCGGTGCTGGCGATGGACCCAAAGGCGTCGATCGAGGTGGGTCTGAAAGACGGCGCGGCCTTTGCAGCGGGGGCTGTGCTGGCGGTGGTCGAGGCGGATGCGCGGGCCTTTCTGTCGGCGGAACGGACGGCGCTGAACCTGCTGGGGCGGCTGTCGGGCGTGGCCACTCTGACGCGCGCCTATGTCGAGGCGGTGGCGGGGACGAAGGCGCGGATCGCGGACACGCGAAAGACCACCCCCGGCCTTCGCGCGCTGGAGAAACACGCCGTGGCCTGCGGCGGGGGGATCAACCACCGCTTCGGGCTGGATGACGCCATCCTGATCAAGGACAATCACGTCGCCGTCTGCGGCGGGGTCGCCCAGGCTGTCCGCCGGGCCAGGGCCTTTGCGCCGCATCTGATGAAGGTGGAGGTCGAGGTCGACGGGCTGGATCAGTTGGATGAGGTTCTGGCCTTGATCGACGAGGGCGCGGCGCCGGATGCGGTGATGCTGGACAACTTCAGCCTGGCGGACCTGCGCACGGCGGTGGCGTGGGTTGCGGGTCGGATCACGCTGGAGGCGTCAGGCGGGGTCGATCTGACGACCGTTCGGGGCATCGCAGAGACGGGCGTGGATGTGATCTCGGTCGGCGCGCTGACCCATTCGGCGCCGGTGCTGGACATCGGTCTGGACGCGCTCTGAGATCAGGCGCGTCCAGTCACGACGATATCAGGCCGGGGTGCCGGCCGTTGCGGTTTCCGCCTTGGCCACCGCCTGGGATGCGCGGGCGGGCTGAACCGCAGGCTGGGCGCGGGGCGCAGGTGCGCCGGCCGAGGCGGCGACCGGCGCGACATGCGGTGATGCGGGGCGCGGGGCCGGGGTGTCGGCCTTGGGCGCGGCGGCCGGAGCAGCGGCAGGGCGCGGTGCAGGCTGGGCGTGCTCGGGCGCTGACAGGTTTTCCTGAGCCAGAACCAGCGAATAGGCCACGGCCTGTCCAGCCTGACGGGCGGCCTCCACCGGATTGATGCCTGCCTGGATCAGGCGCGGCTGCTCACCGCCTGTGGAGGGGCGCGGCGCATAGTTGAAGGCGTCGCTGGAGCCCGAACGACCGCCGAAACGATAGAAGAGGTGGCTTCCGACCTGGCTGACCTGGATCAGCGAGTTGCGCCATCCGGGAGACACGCCGGTGGTGTGGAAGTGGGTGGCGTTGCCGACGCTGGCGAAGACCGAGCCGGACATGGCGCCAGAGGCGATGGCGCGCGCACGGTCCCAGGCGGCGCGGTTGACGCCGCCGCGCATCACGCCCGAACAGGTGAAGGAGAACTGGCAGCCCGATCCGCGTGCTGCGCCCTGGAAGACGACGCCGCAGATGGTCTTGGGAAAGGCGGGGTGGCGGACGCGGTTCAGAACCACCTGAGCCACGGCCTTCATGCCGTCTCGGCCCTCGCCGCGGGCTTCGTAATAGACAGCCTGGGTCAGGCAATCCAGATCGCGGCTGGCGTCCAGCGCATGGCTCATCTGGAAGGGACGGGCGCCGGTCGGGGCGGTGAGGCTGACCTGACGCAGGCCGTTGTCGGCAGGGGCGCGGAGTTGTTCGAGACGGGCGGCCAGAAGTTCGGCCTGGCGGTCGCGCTGGGCCGAACCGGCGCTGGTGTAGGGGTCGTGTCGTCTTGCAATCGTCAGGGCGCTGGCGTCCAGGCCGCCTGCGGCGGCGGCCAGAGCTTCTTCAGTGAAGCCGGCGGCGGTGGCGCCCTGAATCCGTTCAGCCTGAGCCCGCAGCGTCGTCGCGCGCGCTGTCATGCCGCCCAGATAGGCGCTGCCGATCGCCAGCCCCACAAGCCCGCCAAAGGCCGCAGCCGCCGTCATGGGCTTGATCCTGGCCACACGGTCGGCACGCGAAATGGCGCGCGTCTGCGAGGAATGCGACAACGAGGTAGTCCTGTTTAGCAGGGCGAGAAACGCAGCCCCCGGGATAGTCTCGCCAGCCGGGCGACTCTGCGGTCGCTGTTCCAGCCTGCAAATCCGGCGCTCGGCTCAATGGCCCGGGCGTCGGAGGACGGGCCTATATACTGCTATTTGTGACCGGAATGCGGCCGATTCGCAAGGTGCTGGGTAAGCGATAGAAACCAATAGGTATTTTTCCAGACGATCATAGATTGTGGTCGTATTTGGTTCTATTTCGGGCAATCGATAACGCGAATACTGTATTAAGTTGATCGATGTTTGTTCGTTGTTTGCAGGATATGAGTGTCTTAAGCTTATTCCGTTGTAACGGTTGTTGGAAGGGTGAGGGTTTCTGTATTCAGCGGTTTGTTTGGGTGGAACGATCCTGTCGGGTTGACGTTGAAGCTTGGCCCCAGAAGGAAAACACACATGCTTCGTCCAATTGTCTTGACCGCCGCTGTCTTCAGCGCCCTTGCGCTGGCCGCCTGCGGAACCACTGTTGAACAAAAGGCCGCCACGGGCGCCGTCGCTGGGGCCGTTGTCGGCGGCCCGGTGGGCGCAGCCGTCGGCGGAGCCGCCGGAACCGCCGTCGGCCAGGCTCAGAAGCCCAACTGACGTCTACACGGGGTCGCGCTCTTGCCTTTGGCGAGGCGCGACCTATCTGCATCACTGTGCGCGGATCGGCCTCCGATCCGCCCGAAGCCGTGTGTTCGTTGATGACGAACCTTGATTTTGCCGCTGGTTTCGGTTTTGTGCGGCCCGCTCCGGCCGTGCGTTTTCGCCGCCTGACCCCCCGACGGCCGCTTTCGGCCGGACCACAAGGAACCTGAACGCTTTCGCATGAAAGATTTGAAGACCGGATTCACCGACCGCCTGACCGCCCAGCAGGAAGCCAAGAAAGCCCTGCTCGCCAAGTTCAAGCCGAAGGCCGCCGCCCCCGACCCCGAGTTCGATCGCCTCGCTGAAAAGCGCGCCGCCGAAAAGGAAGCCCTTCGTCAACAGCACGAGCTGGCCAAGGCCGAGCTGCGCCGCGAAAAGGCGGAAAAGGAAGCCGCTCGTCTCGAAGCAGAGCGTCTGGCTCAGGAAGAGATCGAGGCCGAGAAGCGCGCAGACCGCAAGGCGCGCAAGCAACTGACCAAGGAAGAGCAGAAGGCCAAGCGCGACGCGCGCTACGCCGCCCGCAAGGCCCGTCGCTAGAGCCTGATCCGCTGAGATGGAATCGCTGCGCGATTCCGTCGATGCGGTGAA
>CAUQZC010000025.1:0-13796 GCA_963522565.1 uncultured Brevundimonas sp.
CCGCTCAAAAGTCGAGCTGTGAGGTGCGGCACGTAACCAGGGTAGTTATCGCTAAGCTTCTTTTGGAGGCGCGGATGGAAGGCGAGGTTCTTCGGGACGACCAGTGGGCGCGGATCGAGCCTTTCGTGCCGGGCGGGCGCAAGGGCAAGCGGGGGCCGCGCAGCAATGGCCGGCTGTTCGTGGACGCCCTGTTGTGGATGGCGCGTTCGGGTGGTCGCTGGCGTGACCTGCCGGACCGGTTCGGTCCGTATCAGACGGCCAAGAGGCGATATTATCGCTGGATCGAGATGGGTGTTCTGGATCGGCTGTTCGAAGCCGTCGCTGCCGAGCCCGACCTGGAGTGGGTCATGCTGGATGCGACCGTGATCCGGGCCCACGCCCAGGCCGCCGCGCGCGGCGAAAAAGGGGGGACCGGACGCCCAGGCGCTTGGCCGGTCTCGCAGCGGCTTCGGAACCAAGATCCACGTCTGCGTAGATGCGCTGGGCCTGCCGGTCCGCATTCCGCTCGGGCCAGGCCAACAGAACGACATGGCTCCGGCCTGTGCACTGATCGACGGCGTCGCCGCCGAATACGTCATGGCCGACAAGGCCTACGACGCCGACCGACTCTATCGGACAATCATCGACCAGGGTGGCGACCCGGTCATACCGCCGCGCCGCCATCGCAAGCGGCAGCACGCCTACGACAAGGCCCTCTACAAGGAGCGAAACCGCGTCGAGCGCTTCTTCAGCCGCGTCAAGCATTTCCGCCGCATCGCCACCCGATACGACAAGCTTGCATCAACCTTCAGAGGCTTCATCACCCTCGCCGCCAGCATGCTATGGCTCAAATAGCTAAATCGTCACTGCAACCTAGTCGCCTCGTTGATCTTCCCCCGCAAAAGTGGACGGGGTTAAGCCGCTCTGCGTTTCGGCCTCGTCGGGGCTGATATAGCCCAGTGACGAGTGCAGGCGGCGGGGATTGTAGAAGCCCTCGATGTATCCGAACAGGTCTCGCCGGGCTTGGTCTCTGGTGGCGTAGACGCGGTGATGAACGCGCTCGGTTCTGAGGGTGTGGAAGAAGCTCTCCATAGGCGCATTGTCCCAGCAGTCGCCCTTTCGGCTCATCGACGGCGTGATGCCGGATCGGGCCAGGGCTGATCGATAAGCTTCGGCGGCATGCTGGATCCCGCGATCCGAATGGTGGATCAGGCCGGGCGCGGGTGGTTGGCGTTCGACGGCCATGTTGAGGGCGTCGAGGGCGATCTCGGTGTGCAGGGTCTGGCGCGTGTGCATGTCGAGGATGCCGGCGAGGTAGAGCCAGCCTTCGCCGGTCGGGATGTAGGTCAGGTCGGCGAGCCAGACCTGGTTGGGCGACGCCGCCTCGAAGTTCCGAGTCAGCCTGTTAGGCGCGATGGGCTAGCCGTGGCGGCTGTTCGTTGTCCTGGCGCGACGCGGCAAGGCCGCCAGCCCTCGCAGGCCGGCACGGCGCATCAGCCGCTCGACGCGGGAACGGCCGACCCGGCGTCCGTACCGCCGCAGGGGGGCGTGGATGCGGGGCGAGCCGTAGCAGCCGTTGCTCTCGGCATGGATCAGGCGGATGTCCTCGGTCAGCTCACGATTAGCCACGGACCTCGGACTCTCGGGGCGACCCCGCCAAGCGTAGTAACCGCTGGCCGAAAGCCCCAGGACCGCGCACATCACGCGAACCGGCCAGACCTGACGATGCTCATCGAACGATGCCCGAACTTCGTCGGGAGGTCGCTCCGAAGATGAGCGCGGCTTTTTTAATATGTCCCGCTCCATCCGAAGCTGACCGTTCTCCGGTCGTAACCGGGCCACCTCTGCGGCCAGATCCAACGGCGACGGGACGATGCCTGCGTTGTGGAGCGCCGCGGCGTCCCCGTCGCCTGCAACCCGAACTGCGTCATCCATCGACGAAGCACTGTCTCATGCAGCCCCAGCTCGCGGGCCACTGCGCCGACGCTAAGGCCGCCGTTTGCGACTCGATCAACGGCCTCGCGCTTGAACGAACCCGGGAAGTTCCGGCGTTGAGCACTCATCAGACACGCCTCTCCAGCTCCGAAAAGCTAGCATGGGTGTCCACCAAAACGAGGGAGGATCAGGCCGAAGGAAAGTTGATTGCTGAAAGGACTGCACGAGCTAACACCCTTGCGCAAGGCTCGCTCCTCGAAAAGGAATTGGCCGTCCTTGAGCCCTGTCCGTTTAGAATATTCGTCACGTTCACTGACGCTTCGGGCACGCATCGCATGAAGTGGGGAGACTGGGAAACGGCCGCAACGTTTTTCAAGCGGCGCAAATCCTACGGAGGCGAAGCTGCGCTCCAGCGGCTCAAGGCCAAGTACGAGAACGAATATCCGACCGGCGGCGTAGCTTTCGCAATGGGCACGATGGCCAAGTATCCTAAGACATGGATGCTATTGGGTTTAATCCGTCTGGATGATCGCCCGCAGATGAAGCTGATCTGACTTTGGTAGCGGACTCGGAATGGCTGCCGGGATCTAAAGTAGCCATTGCGTTTGCGACGAGTGAGAAGGTCTCTCGTTGTGAGTGCAATAAACCTAAGCCGCGAACGCCGCGCGGATCGGCTGCACCGTCTGGTCGGGGCGTTTCACCGGCAGGTCGAAGCTGACCACCGTGCCGACGCCCGGCTGGCTTTCCATGCTCAGCTGGCCGCCGTGCATTTCGATCAGCGACTTGGTCAGGGCCAGGCCAAGGCCGGTGCCTTGCGTCGTCTTGGAGTGCTGACCCTCGACCTGTTCGAAGGGGCGGGCCAGGCGGACCAGGTCTTCGGGCGCGATGCCGATGCCGGTGTCGGCGCAGGCGACGCGGATGCGGTCTTCGCCATCCGGCCCCTCGAACCGATTCAATGACACGGTGATTGAGCCGCCCTCGGGCGTGAACTTCACGGCGTTGGAGATCAGGTTCAGCATGATCTGCTTGGCGCCCCGGTGGTCGGCCTCGATATCGGGGATGTCGTGGGCGTCGATACGGATGTTCAATCCGGCGTCCTGAACCTTGCCGCGCATCAGGCGGACCGCATCCTCGCAGACCTCGGTCATCGACACGGCTTCATAGTGCAGGGTCATCTTGCCCGCCTCGATCTTGGCCATGTCCAGGATGTCGTTGATCAGGCTGAGCAGATGCTGGCCCGACTTCAGGATGTCGCCTGCATAGCCCTTGTACTTGTCGTTCAGCGGCCCGAACAGCTCGCCGGCCATGATCTCGGAGAAGCCGTTGATGGCGTTCAGGGGGGTGCGCAGTTCGTGGCTCATGTTCGCCAGGAACTCGGACTTGGCCTGGTTTGCGGCCTCGGCCCGGGTCATGGCGACCTCGTATTTGCGGGCCAGCAGGGCCAGGTTCTCCTGGCTGCTCTCCAGCTGGATCACCATCTGGCGCAGGCTGTCGGCGGCGCGGTGCAGTTCGACTTCCTGGCGCTTGATGGCGGTGATGTCGGCGGCGGTGACGACCGAACCGCCTTCAGAGGTGAAGCGTTCGGACAACTGCAGCCAGCGCCCCTCGTGCAGCTCGACCTCGCGCAGGCCCGCCCGTCCGTCTGCGGGGGCGTGCTCAGCCTTGATGGCCAGGGCGGCGATGCGGTTCAACTCATCCTTCTGGGCGCCGCGACGCACGACGCCGGGCGCAAAGCCGAAGGCGTCCTCGAACGCCTGGTTCCACAGGATCAGGCGGCCCTGACGGTCGAACAGGACAAAGGCCTCGGAAATGCTCTCGACGCCGTCGCGCAGACGGCTTTCGGCGGCCTGTGCGGCGGCCTTGGCGCGGCGGGCCTCGGTGATGTCCAGCGCCACGCCCAGAATGGCGGAATAGCCGGTGTCGCCGCGGGCGCCGCGGGCCTGGCCTCGGGCGTCGATCCAACGCGTGCGGCCGACCTCGTCCGGGACCGGGAAGGTGACGGCGAAGGCGCCATAGGCGGCGGCCTGGCGCAGGGCGTGTTTCACCTCCTCGCGGAACCGGGGGTGAATGCGCGCCAGCACCGTTTCTGCCTTGACGGCGCCGCCGCCATCGAAGCCCAGCAGGGTGGCCATATAGTCGGACAGGGTGACTTCCTCGCCCGCCAGATCCCATTCCCAGACGCCGCAGCGCGCGGCCTCGACGGCGACGCGGAAACGCTTCTCGGATGAGGCCCATTCGCGGCTCATCCGCGCCTGCGACACCCGCTGCAGCAGCACCAGCAACAACATGCCGACGCCCAGGAACAGCGGCACGGCCAGTATCCAGGCGTCGTTGATCATCGCGCGACCGCCGGTCAGCGGGGCGGGCGAGGCGGCGATGGCTATCAGGCCATATCGATCCAGGGCTTCGGCATAGACGTCCGTCGTCTTGTCGCCGCGCGTGACCGATCGGGGCTTGGCGGCCGCCAGCAGGTCTTCATGCGAAAGACCGACCACGGTCTGCACGCTCTGACCGATCTCAGCCTTGGTCGGTGAGGCCAGGATGACGCCGTCGGCGGACGCCAGAAACAGGTCGGCGATGTTGCGGTCGTCGGCGGGCGGATTGATCTGCGCGATCAGGCGGCGGCCCTGGGCGGCGGGGCCGTTCAGCAGAAGCGACTTGTCGGCGGACAGGCGCAGGTCGCCGTCAGTCGCGTTCAGGCCGGATGCGAAGGATCGGGCTTCGGCGCCGGCAGACGCCAGAACGGCGCCGTTTGGGCCGATGACGCCGAAGGCGATCCCGGGCGCGGCGCGGCGGGCGGCGTCGACGACCGCGTTGGGCGCTGCATTGACGGCCAGGGCGGCGGTTGCGGCGGTGAGGCCATTGTCAGCGGCGCTCAAGCGGGCCTGAAGATTGGCGGCGTAGAGGCGCGCGCCCTGCTGCAGGACCTGATCGCGCAGATCATGGATCTCACGATCAGGGCGGGCCACCTCGCGGCTGACCATCAACGCATAGGCCGCCAGACCGAAGGTCAGCGCCAGCAGGGTGATGCGCAGCCAGCCAGGCATGCCCGCTGAACGGGCCGGGACGCGATCCGAGGCGCGGCGCCCCGGATTATTCTCGCGCCGCTCCGTGCCTGGCAAAATCGTCTCCCGAACAAATCAGTTGTGGGGGGAATCTAGGCTGCGTCGCAGATTCCTGTCGAGATGTGGTTAATGAAAACTGAAATCAGGCTGCGACGACCGGCGGGGACAGGCTTTCCGGGGCCTTGGCCAGCACTTTCGACACGTTTCGCAGGATGGTTCGGGCGCGGCCGGCCAGCTCCAGCACGGCGGGCGGGGCGTCTTCAGGGCTGTCCGCCGTCAGGGCCATGACCTCTTCGGCCAGCTTGACCAACTGCGGCGTGGCGGCGATCAGGCGGGCCTGATACTCGATCAGTGCGGGATCGCGATTGTATTCCGCGCCCGGCACGCGCCACCCGCCCCAGTCCGCGTCATTGGTCACCACCACCGGATAGGTGCCGGGATGGGGGTGGTGCAGACAATCTTCCAGCAGTTGCCATTTATTGCGCGCGCGCATCAGACGCCAGTCGCTGCTGGCGGCGGCGGCGGGATCATCGGCCGCCAGCATCAGCTCATTGGCTAGGAATTCGCGCCCCAGACCAACGTCATAGGTGACGCGAACCGGCTCATCGAATCCCTTGGCCCAGATCGGCTGCACCTGTTCGATGACCGCCCAGGCGCCGACGCATTCAACCCAGACCTTCTGGCCCTTCTGGAACTGCGCACGAGCCATTCCATATTCTCCGACCAAACTCAGTCGGCCAGAATGTATGGCGAAGGTTGAAAAGCGGTGAGGGGGCGCGGTTACCCAGGTCTTAACGGGGCGGCGCCCTGGTCAAATCCGCATTGATCCGTCCATTTTCGCCGGTTCGTTCTTTTGGGTTCGTCCGCAGACGCCCCGGAAGGCCGTTTTGGGTTTGGATGTGGGCCGAAACCGCGTTCAGCGCGAAATGCTCTCCAGCGCTTCGCCCGCGTATTTCTCCTTCACCCGGATGGACAGGTCGCCCAGGGACACGACGCCGACGACACGGCCGTTCTTGTCGACCACAGGCGCGCGGCGAATCTGTTTGGACGCCATCAGGTCCAGCACCACCTTCAGATCGTCGGTGTCCAGCACGGTCTGCGGATCACGGGTGATGAACTCGATGACCGAGGCGGTTGGCGCTGCCCCGGCGGCGAGGGCGCGGACCACGATGTCGCGGTCGGTGATCGTGCCGATCAGACGGTCGCCGTCCGCCACCGGAATAAATCCGAAACCGCCCTTGGCCATGCGGCTTGAGACGTCCTGGATCGTATCGCCGGGGTGGGCGAGGTGGACATCCTTGGTCATCACGTCACAAATCTTCACGGCGGGTCTCCTGATGGGTGCTGGGCTGGAGAACCCGCCGCGAAGACTGCGGTTCCGCTTTACGGCGTGCGGCGCTCCGGCAGGGTTTGCGCCGCGCGGACCAACTGGACGAACTCGGCCCGTTCACCGAGGAGGTCGGAGCCGCGCGCGCCCTGGGCCTGTTCGATGATCTGGTCCCAGCCGTAGTTGGCGTTCATCCACGGATCATTGCGCAGCTTCTGGCCGAAGGCGGCGACGGCGATGGCCCAGCGCATGGCCTCGGGCGGCTGGGCGCTGACGCCGCCGGACACGCGATTGGTCAGGGGCTGCTGGATCAGTTGCGAGGTGTCGGCGCCCGGCTGTTTGTAGCGGACCTGAACAAAGCCGATCTCGCCGTTCGGATCGCCGCCGCCCACGCCGATACGATTATCGGGGCGGTTGTCGGCATAGCGCCGCTCGGGGATCTGGGTCTGGCCGCCGACAGGGGTGATCTCATACAGGGCCGTCACGCTGGCGCCCGACCCGACCTCGCCCGCGTCGATGCGGTCGTTGTTGAAGTCCTCCTCGTTCAGCAGCCGTGTCTCGTATCCGATCAGCCGCCATTCGGCGACGCGGGCGGGGTTGAACTCGACCTGGATCTTGACGTCGTCGGCGATGGGGAAGGCGCCCCGGTCGAAGGCTGGTCCGAACAGGCGGCGCGCCTCGTTCAGGCTGTCGACATAGGCGGCGGTTCCGTTGCCGGCCTGGGCGATGGCCTGCATCCGGGCGTCCTGATAATTGCCGCGACCAAAGCCGTAGACGGACAGATAGACGCCGGTCTGGCGCTTGTCGGCGACATAGTCCTCCAGCCGTTTGTCATCGGTGACGCCGACGTTGAAGTCGCCGTCGGTGAACATCAGGATGCGGTTGACCTTGTCGCGGGCGAAGCTGGCCTGGGCCTGGTCATAGGCGTTGGTCATGCCGGTCGCGCCCGCCGTACCGCCCGAGGCGTAGAGGCTGGCCACCGCACAGCGCATCTTCAGCTTGTCCGTGCCGCGCGTCGGCGCCAGCTTGGTGCCCGCGCCCTCGGCGTAATAGGTGACGGCCAGCGTATCCTGCGGGCGCAGGCGATCGATGACCAGGTTCATCGACTGTTTGGCCAGTTCCAGCTTGTCCGGGCTGTTCATCGAGCCGGAGACATCGACCAGGAAGGTCAGGTTCAAGGGGCGGCGCTGGGCCTCGGGCAGTTCATAGCCCTGCAGCCCGATCTGCACGATCTGGCGGCCCGCTCTTTCGGTTCTGGACGCCCAGGGCGAGGCGGCGATGCTGGTGGTGATGGCGAACGGCCGCGCCATCGAGGTCGGACGCGCATAGCCATAGTCGAAATAGTTGATCAGCTCCTCCACACGCACGGCGTCGCGCGGCGGGGTGCGGCCGTCGTTGATGAAGCGGCGGATGTTGGCGTAGGCGGCGGTGTCCACGTCTATGGAGAAGGTCGAGACCGGCTGGTCCGCCGTCCGCTTGACCGGATTGGGCGTGGCGTCGGGATAGCGTTCGGTGTCGGCGGGCGGGGGCGTCATGCCCGGCTGCACGCGAGAGCCGGACACGACAATCTCGTTCACGGCGGTTTGGCCATTAGGCATGTTTTGAACGACGGCCGGCCGCATCGGCGCGGGCGGCGGTGGCGGCGGCGGCGGCGGAGCGGGAGCCGGAGGGAACGGTGGTGCGGGCGGCGGTGGCGGCCCTGGCACGATCACGGGCGGGCCAGAGTATTCGACCCTGTTTTCTGCCCGCGCCGATTCTAACGGTCGCACGGTCGCAGGCGGCGGCATTCGGGCGACAGGGCGCGCAACTGGGCCAGGGCGCTGAAGATCAAAGCCCAGGGGGCCGCACGCTGCTGGGGTGGCCTCACCATCTCGTGGAGGCGTCAATGGCGGCTTTGAAGTCGCCGTCGTTGGTGTGGCGACAGACATCGCCAGAAGCGCTGAGGCGGCGATCCTCATAGAACGAAACATGGCTTCCTCCGGTTGTCGTTGGGTGCAGTCGGGGATGCGGTTGGGGCGAAACTGTGGCGCCTGAGCCGCTGGCCGCACACTGATCGGTCGCCGTGTCTTCCGCGCCATCTCGCAATCCGGCGGATTCGTCCCCACACTAGGTTAAGTCGACATTCAGTCGGTCGAAATCTCAGAGCGTCATTCCGGGGCTGAGCGAAGCGAAGAACCCGGAACCCAGGCCAGCAGCGCCGTCGCTGGGCGTAGTCGGCGCCGAATGGCGAGCCCCCTGGGTTCCGGGTTCGTCCTGCGGACGACCCGGAATGACGATTTGGGGTGAATGTCGATTGCCCCTAGACGTTCAGGATGATGGAGGGCCGATGGCCGAGGCGACGACAGGACTGGATCTGGGCGCTGCGGCGGCCCTTTTGGCGGCGGGCGTTTTGGCCGTGCCGATCTTCAAACGCATAGGCCTGGGGTCGGTGCTGGGCTATCTGGCGGCCGGTCTGGCCATTGGCCCGTTCGGCCTGAGACTGTTCCGCGAGCCCGAGACCATCCTGCATGTCGCCGAGTTCGGCGTGGTCATCTTCCTGTTCATCATCGGGCTGGAGATGCGGCCCAAACGCCTGTGGGGGCTGAGGAAGGAAATCTTCGGTCTGGGCGCGGCCCAGGTCCTGTTCTGCGGCCTGATCCTGACGCTGACGGCCATGCTGGCGGGCTTTTCGGCGCCGGTCGCCTTCATCGGGGCCATGGGGTTCGTCCTGTCGTCCACCGCCGTCATCATGCAGATGCTGGAGGAGCGCGGCGAGATCGCGGGCGGGGCGGGGCAGAGGGCGGTGTCCATCCTGCTGCTGGAAGACCTGGCCATCGTGCCGCTTCTGGCCATTGTCGCCATCCTGGCCTCCCTGACCGGCGCGGCGCATGAGACCGCGCCCCCCCTGTGGCAGACCATCGGTCTGGCGGTCGCGGCGGTCGGCGGGGTGCTGCTGGCCGGGCGATACGCGGTCAATCCGATCTTCCGCCTGCTGGCCCGGTACGGCGGGCGTGAGGTGATGACGGCGGCGGCCCTGCTGGTCGTGGTCGGCGCGGCCTGGGCCATGTCGCTGGGCGGCCTGTCCATGGCCATGGGCGCCTTCCTGGCCGGGGTTCTTCTGTCGGATTCGACCTTCCGGCATCAGCTGGAAGCGGATGTGGAGCCGTTCCGCGCCATTCTGCTGGGCCTGTTCTTCCTCAGTGTCGGCATGTCGCTGGACGTCTCGGTGGTCATCGCCGACTGGCGGCTGGTCGTCGGCGGCGTGGTCGTCTTCATGGCGGTCAAGGCGCTGGGCATCTATGGCGTCGCGCGCCTTTTCAAGGCCTCGCACCATGAGGCGGTCGAGCGGGCGTCCCTGTTCGCGCAGGGCGGCGAGTTCGCCTTTGTCCTGTATGGCGCCGCCGTCACCACCGGCCTGTTCGACGCCCGCATCAGCGGGATGCTGACGGCCATCGTCATCCTGTCGATGGCGCTGACGCCGCTGAGCAGCCTGTTGACCACGCGCCTGTCGCCAAAGCCCAAGGCCTCGGCCGAGGACGCCGACGACGTGGACTTCGCAAAGGACCTGCGTGGTCAGGTGCTGATCATCGGCTTCGGGCGGTTCGCCCAGGTGGTGTCCCAGCCTCTGCTGGCCCGCGACGTGGATGTGTCGATCATCGAGAACGACGTGGAGATGATCCAGGCCGCCTCCCAGTTCGGGTTCAAGGTCTATTACGGCGACGGCACCCAGCTGCACACGCTGCGGGCCTCGGGCGCCGAAGAGGCCGAGATCGTCCTGGTCTGCGTGGACAAGCCCGAGGCCGCCGACCGCATCGTCGAACTGGTCAAGCATGAGTTCCCGACCACCAGGATCATGGCCCGCGCCTTCGACCGGGGTCATTCGATGCGTCTGATCCAGGCTGGGGTCGATTATCAGATCCGCGAGACGTTCGAATCGGCGCTGAAGTTCGGTGAGCGCGCCCTGGTCGAACTGGGCCTGAACGAAACCGAAGCCGCCGAAACCATTGGCGATGTGCGTCGCCGCGACGACGCGCGTCTGGACCTGCAACTGACGGGCGGCATCACGGCCGGGCGTCAACTGATGCGCGGCAATATGCCGACGCCGCAGCCCGCCCCCTATGTGAAGCCGCGTCGTGAGGGACGGCTGCTCAACGAAGACGAGGCCGGACCGCCTTCGCCGGATACGGTGCAGGCGGTTTCCAACGCCTGACGCGCGCCTTCTCTTTTCCGTCATCCTCGCCCTTGTGGTGAGGATCCATACGCCCGGTGGGCGCCGGTTTCGTGCAGGCGCATGACGCAAGACCAGAATGGAGGCCGCAATCCCCTTGTGAGTCTATGGGTCCTCGCCACAAGGGCGAGGATGACGAAAGGGGGGCAGGCCGCTGGAGGCGGCGGCGGCGATGCGCTAGAGCCAAGCCGTATCCCCCATCGAGGTTCGTCTTCATGAAACGTCTCGCCATCGCCGCCCTGGCGGTTCTTGCGGTCGCCGCGCCCGCCGTCACCGTCACCGCCTGGGGCAACACCGGCCACCGACTGATCGGGGTGGCGGCGATGCGCGCCCTGCCCAGCGACCTGCCGGCCTTCCTGCTGACCCCCGGGGCGGTCGCCGACGTGGGCGAACTGTCGCGTGAGCCGGACCGCTGGAAAGGCGCGGGCCAGCCGCACGACCGTGAACGCGACACCGCCCACTTCATCGACCTGGACGACGAGGGCCGGGTCTATGACCAGCGCGGCATGGCGATCACCGCCCTGCCGCGGCTGAAGTCGGAGTATGACGCCGCCCTGACCCAGGCGGGCCTGAAGGTCGATGACGCGGGATACCTGCCCTACGCCATGATGGACGCCTGGCAGCAGCTGGGTCGCGACTTCGCCTACTGGCGCGTGCTGAACGCCGCCGAAAAGCGCGAGACCAATCTTGAGCGCCAGGCCTGGTACAAGGCCGACCGCATCCGTCGCGAGGCCCTGATCCTGCGCGACATCGGCGTCATGGGCCACTATGTCGGCGACGGTTCGCAGCCGCACCACACCAGCATCCACTTCAACGGCTGGGGCGATTTCCCGAACCCCGAGCGTTTCACCAACTCGCGCCAGACCCATGCGCTGTTCGAAGGCGCCTTCACCAACCGGGTCGCCCGTCTGGACAATGTCGAGGCCGCCATGCCCCCGCTGAACATCGAAGGATTCGACGTCAAGGCCCGCACCGTCTCCTATCTGACGACGACGCTGGGCACGGTGGTCCCCTTCTATCGTCTTGAGAAACAGGGCGGCTTCCGTGACAGCGATCCGCGCGGCGCGGCCTTCGTCAACGAACGTCTGGCGGCGGGTGCGGGCGAACTGCGCGACTTCATCACCGCCTCGTGGCGGGCATCGGCGACGGCCTCCATCGGCTGGCCTGCGGTCAAGGTGAACGAAGTCGAGGCCGGGACGGTCGATCCGTGGGTGTCGATGGTGGGCGAGGACTGACCTCGTCATCCGCTCATCCCGGCTTTCGCCGGGATGAGCAGACGGGTATGTGCCGCTCCATGTCCGATCTGACTCCCCCCGCCGTCATCCTCGACAAGTCGCAGATGGCCGAGAACATCGGCGCCGTCGCGCGGGTGATGGCCAACTTCGGCCTGTCGGACCTGCGCCTGGTCAGCCCGCGCGACGGCTGGCCCCAGGAGCGGGCCTGGGCCACCGCCTCGGGCGCCGACTGGGTGCTGGACGGGGTGCGGGTGTTCGACAGCGTCGCCGAGGCCATCGCCGACCTGAACACCGTCTTCGCCACCACCGCCCGACCGCGCGAGACGCGCCAGCCCGTCCGCACCCCGCGCGAGGCCGGCCGCGTCCTCTATGACGACACCGCATCCGGCCTGAAGACCGGCCTGCTGTTCGGCGGCGAGCGGGCCGGGCTGGAGACGACCGACATCGCCCTGTGCGCCGGCATCGTCACCATTCCGATCGACCCGAAACACCACTCCCTGAACCTGGCCCAGGCGGTGGCGATCAACGCCTATGAGTGGCGCACCCTGATCCTGGACGCCCCTCCGCCCCGCTTCCGCGAGGGTGAGGCGCCCGCCTCCAACGCCCTGCTGGTCGGCATGTACGAACATCTGGAGGAGGAGCTTGAGAACGGCGGCTTCTTCTATCCGCCCGAGAAGAAGCGCTCGATGAGCCAGAACCTGCGCGTCATGCTGGGCCGTGCGGCCTTCACCGAACAGGAAGTCGCCACCATGCGCGGCGCCATCCACGCCCTGTCGCGCGGTCGGGGTCGGGTGCTGGCCAAGCTGGCGGCCGAACGGGCGGCGAAGGAGCAGTAGGCGTCACTCCGGGGCCGCGCAGCGGAACCTGGAGCCCAGGACGGTCCCACGCTGGCTTGTGCGGCCCTGGGTTCCGGGTTCTTCGCTGCGCGAAGCCCCGGAATGACGGCCGTTGTGCAGCGCAGATTTGCGTGCTCAAGTTCGGTCATGAGAGCGGACGCCGTCATCGCCGTGTATATCATGGCGAACTTTCGCAACGGCACGATCTACACCGGCGTCACCAGCCAGCTTTTTCAGCGCATCTGGCAGCACCGCAATGGCGTCCTCGACGGGTTCGCCAGCGAACATGGGTGCAAGACTTTGTTCTGGTACGAGCAGCACGAGAGCATGATTGAAGCCATCGTTCGCGAAAAGGCCGTCAAGAAGTGGCGGCGCGCCTGGAAGCTGGCCTTGATCAAAAAGGCGAATCCGCAATGGAAAGACCTCGCCATCGGCTGGTTCGGAGAAGGGGCGACGTGAAGCTGGCCCTCATCTACCCGCTCGCCGCCCTGGCGGAGATCGGCGGCTGTTTCGCCTTCTGGGCGTGGCTGAAGCTGGGTCGGTCGCCGTTGTGGCTGGCGCCCGGTCTGGTCTGCCTGATCGCCTTCGCCTGGCTGCTGACGCTGGCGCCGACCGACACGGCGGGCAGGGCGTTTGCGGCCTATGGCGGCGCCTATATCTGCGCCTCGCTGATCTGGATGGCGGTGGTGGAGAAGACGACGCCGGACCGTTGGGACCTGCTGGGCGGCCTGGTCTGTCTGGTCGGGGCCGGGATCATCCTGTTCGCCCCGCGCGGCTGATCGGTTCAGCCCGCGCCCAGCAGATCCGACCAGCGCCAGCGGCTCTTGCCCAGCGCCAGGCGCGCGCCGCCGTCCTCGATGGTCAGAACCGCCAGTCCCTGCATCGTCTGATTCTTGCATTCAGGCGGAGAGAAGGCGACCTCCAGGGCGATGGCCTGACGCACGCCCGCCAGCCCCTTGCCGGATTGCCCCTGGCTTTGCAGCCAGTCGCCGTCCCAGACCAGGATGGCGCGGCCGGAGGCGTTCATCGAACGGCCTGCCTCGCTGACGGCGGTGCGGACCGAGGGGGTGCGACGCAGGCGTTCCTGCACCCGCAGGACCATGTCGCAGCGCCCGCCGTTCGCGCCAGCGCCATTGCCGCTTCCGGCGCCTGCGCCCGAGCCGCCGCCGCCCGGTCCAGCGCCGTCGCCGCCGCCAGAGCCCGGCCCCGCCG
>CAUQZC010000026.1:0-12957 GCA_963522565.1 uncultured Brevundimonas sp.
AACACGCCCCTGACACCAGGCCCACATAGCCGGTGCCGATCATCGCAACACGCATCTAGCATCCCCCGTAAGGGGCAATCCATATCGCATTGCAATGCAACATAGCAATGGTTGCTGACGAAGCTTTGTCCCTGAACTAGGATCATATCAATAGATTACGGACGTCGCAGATCGTCCAAGCAAATGAACGCGGACACGCCGATGCTTGACGCCTTATGACGGTGATTTCTCCGTAGTTGGGGCCCGTACGGGTCCCAGCCTTTTCAGCCCCGATCAATCGGAGAACCTACGTGCTTGAAAATAATGGCGCGCCGCGACGGATGATGTCGAGAACTATTGTGCGAGCGTCCTGCTGGCGGGCTGATGTCTCGAAGGCGCCAGAAGCGGAAGTTGGCATCACGCCGACAAACGGACAATGTGATCGGAAAGGTGACAGTGAAGGTGCCCAGCGGGACATCTTTCAAGATCACTTTCACCCATCGATGCTCCCTGGATGACGCAGCCGCATGACCCTCCCCAAGCCGCCGACGGCCCAAATGCCTAAACTGCCGGCCGAGTCCTCGCCCAAGCTCGACCCTTTCAGGCAGGTGCGCACTTATGCCAAAGCCCGCCGCAAGGCCGACCTGAACTTTAACTCCGAACATTTGAAGCCGGCGAAGAATGTCTATGTAGGCTGGTTAGATCTGATGGGCGCCGGCCACATCATGGGTGTCTCTGTGCGCAAGTCAGCCAACTTTCTCACACGTCTGCACATGGCAGTCCACCGAGCGGTGACGGATGTTGACTTTAAGGGCCGGTTGCTAACGATCAATGATGGCGTTTTCATAGTCACCTCGTCCAAGCGCGAATTGATGTCGGTAATGGGACGAGCGCTGATCCTACTAGCCTGCAACTTCGTGGCCGTGCCCCGGCCGCACGACAGGTTTCTCATACGAGGCGGGATTGCTTATGGCCCAGTTTATTTCGGAGAAGACCTAATCCCAGGCATGGCACCCAAGAAGTTCCGCGAAAACGCAGAATTCTTGGCCCCAGTGATGTTCGGACCAGCGATCATCCAGGCCTATCGTAGCGAGTCCTTTGCGCCGCCTTTCGGGGTGGCCGTGCACGAGTCGGCCCGTGCATTCTTCCCGCTCGGCGAGGAGCCATTCCGCATGACCCACTGGCTGTGGTGGAAGCCAAACGAGCCCGTGGATTATCCGACGAACGCAGCCCCATTACCGGCCCTCAAGGCCTGTCTCGCGAGTGATCTTGAGGACCACTTCGGTTGGATGGCGGAAACCTTGATCTTCCACGGCATCGATCTTGCCAAGCTCTCGGCCTGGCGCACTCAGTGCGCGCAGTACTTCGCGGTGGGCTGAGGCACTGACCGACAACGATCATATCCCCACTCAATTTTAGAAGAATGGGTACCGATTAGAGCACGGAAAGCGCCATGAGCATGCGTAATCGGGCGGTCAGGAAGGCACCTTCGAACTCAACGTACCGCTGTGTCCGATCGCGGTGGTTGATGAGTATCTCTGCGAATGAAGCAGTCGCAGGGCTTGCAGCTATTCCGATGGCGGATTAGCAACGCATGACAGAATGGCATCGCATGGTTGCTCTCGGAATGAACAGGGACGAGTACATCGGCAGTATCGCTGGATATTTTGGACGCCTTTTCCATGATATTAGGGCTCAAAACGCGATTGGTCGCTTTGATATAAACTCAACGACCGAAGACTTTCTCGTTCCCATTTTGAAAGTCGTATTTTCGTGCCCTGACCTCACGAACCAGAACCAAATTCAGCAGAATTTTCCCGCTGTGGATCTAGGTTGCCGCACGACGCGCATTTCTTTCCAGGTCACGACGGATGCGACGAGCGCGAAGATCATAAAAACGCTTGAGAAATTCAAGCAGCATGGATTGGATGCACATTTCGATAGCGCCTACGTCATCACGATCACTGAGAAGCAGGAGAACTATACAGCACAGGCGCTCGACGCCGCAATTTCAGCTTTGTCGATTGAATTCAGCAAATTGGATCATATCCTCGACCTTGAGGACATCCTGTCGAGAATCAAACTTCTCAGCACCAGCGATCTGGAAATAGTCAACGCGTATCTGAAGAGTGAATTTGAGAAGTCAGATCAGCATGCTCGCTTTCGTGCGAACCTCGATCAATTCCTTGAATTCTCGACGCGGAAGATCGACGTTGAAAAAACATCGAAAAAATATATTCCAGATATCTTCGTGGAAACCCATTCCACCAAGGAAGAGATGCGGGCGTTTTCCCATCCCCTCTTCTTTCACAGGAAGGTGCAGGACGCGCTTTCGCAAATCGACTTCGGTGGGCTGAACACGTTACTCGCGCTCGCCGGCGAGCCGCCACTGGTGCTCGAGATGAATCGCGACGTCCTGACTGAAGGCCCAGCCACCTACGCCCAACTTGCGACGTGGTCTAAGGCGGTTGGCGATGCTGTTGATCGGGAGTTGGCTAAGGTGCGGCCGCTTTCCTGGTGCCGAGAAAGCGGGGAGCCTGCTTATACGCCCCGAGACAAGGATTCTGCCGCCTGGTCGATCATTCGCTTCAGGGCGGAAAGCATCGCCACGGGCCTAGTTTGGCGCTTAAGAGACGCGCGCACCCTGATACACCTCATTCAGAAGAAGCTCTTTCTCGTCACCAGCATGGCGGGACAGGG
This sequence comes from uncultured Brevundimonas sp., assembly GCA_963522565.1. Classification (GTDB taxonomy): domain Bacteria; phylum Pseudomonadota; class Alphaproteobacteria; order Caulobacterales; family Caulobacteraceae; genus Brevundimonas. Next base: position 2,680 of record CAUQZC010000026.1, read on the forward strand.
CAAGACGAACTTTATATGTGATCTGGTCGAGAACCAATTCGCAGCCTTCGGGATTCCGTGCATGTTCATTCCTGCGCGGGAACTGAACAGCTATCCGGCACATGCGCGCATAATAAGCTTTATATCCAACAATCGGTATGCGCCCAGCTTTACGAAGGTGCACGAGTTTCTAGGCCTATTCGATAGTATCGCAAAAGACATCGGCAAGCCGTTCGTTATCGCAATCGACGGCATCAACGAAGTGAAGGCTCTTGAGGAATTCAATGACGAGCTAACGGATTTTTGTGCCGCTGTTTGCCAATATGATTTCATTAAAATGGTGATCACCTGTCGCAGCGAATTTTTTGAAGAAAAATACGCCTCTATCCTCGATCAACCTTATAGCGATCAGATCCATCGGGTGATGGATCTCCGTGCCAAAATGTCAGACGCCAGCAAAGATCGGCTCCTGAGCTCCTATCTTCGCCACTTCAGGATCAAGGGTAGTTTCGCCGAAGGGCCGGCGGATTTCCTAAAAAACGATCTCCTTCTGCTGCGGATATTCTGCGAGCGGCACGAGGAGCAGGATGTTGGTCACGTCAGTGCGATCTACAAAGGCGACCTGTTTGAGGAATTTCTGAAGAGGAAGTTCGGCGCGTTTCCTGAGACGCTGCGGGCAAAGGCCTTTCCCACGCTGATAAAGATCGTCACGCGCATGCTCGATACGGACGATTACGCAAAGCTGTCCGTACGAGGATTCGAAGCCGACGAATTGCAGGTCGTGCAGCACCTGGTAGCCGATGAGATCATCTTGAGGCAGGAAGTGCCCGAGCAAGGCTTGGCAAGTTTTGGCGATATTGTTGTCTCTTTCACCTATGACGAACTCCGGGATTTCGTCATTGCATACAAGCTTATCGAGGAGGTAACCGATAGCAGCGCCGCCGTACTTGAGGAGGTGCTGTCGCGCTTGCCTGAGCGGCCGATCTACGAGGGCGTCTACAAATATGCCTATTTGCTCGCCCGCAAGTCGAGAAAGCACCTAGCGGTCTCTGCTTGTGAAAGAGCCAAGGATTTCGTCGAGCACTTCTCCCTTAACGTTAATCTTCTTCCTCCCGCAGATCAGAACGATGATGACGTCGCGAGATGCACGGAGATACTCGGAGATTGCACCGTTCCACAGCGCGTTAAGCGCATAGCATTCTTTCTGTTAAGCCGTCGAAACGACGCTGAGCTTCTGAATAATTTTCTTCTCGTATCACATTTGAATGGACTTGATGCCGAGAGGCATAGTCTTCTCGTCCATGCACTGTTTTCTGATACCTATGGTTACGGCACAAGAGACTGGCGTCAGAAAATCGGAAAACTTGTCGACGATGTCTGGGAAGCGAGTTCGGAAGAAGGGATCGGCAGGTATGTACCGGGCTGGCTGGCATTCTTCCTGCACGCAGCTTCTTATGCATGGCGGGATGGGCAGGAACGGGCAGTCGCAATGTTTCGAAGCCCACAGTCGCACGAGCATAGCCAGCACGTGATCTCGCTGGTTCGGCCTGCACAGGCCGAACAGGTTCAGGCCCTGATTACAGAAATCGAAGCACCTGCGGGGGGGGAGGCATGAGCGGGGAGGATTTTATACTTCCGGTGAACCGCATCCCCGATGTGGCCGAATTCCTCGCCGCCCTTGAGGTGAAACCCGGCGGTCTGGGGGGACAACTATTCATAGAAATATATGAGCAATTTTTCTCATGGTCGACCGATCTCCGCGTCGAGTATGAGCGATATTATTGTGTGGAGTACGCCACTCTCCAGCGATATCTTGAGCTTGCACATGAGATAGAACTGACCGCAGAGCAGCTTGAGAAGCAGCATATTCTGAAAGTCAAATCTCCAAGTGGAATCATCGATCGAGTATATGACGAAAATATATTCGATGTGGTGATCGACTGTATCAAGAGGCTAGAGGGATCCAATGAAGGTCAAGATTGACTTCGTATCGAACAGCTCCTCGACGTCCTTCGTCTATATCGCGCAGGATATGTTGACGAAGGATGACTTCTTCGAGGCGGTCGGTGTCAGCGCAACGAGCCCAGCGGCCCCCGTTTTTCAAGAGATGTTCGAGCAGCTCCGAGCCCGCATCGAAAGCGGAGACAGGCTGACATCGGCTGAGGACATCGATGCTCTCGAGGGGAGCCGTGACTTCATGCCTGAGGTCTTGACCCGGATGCGCGAGGCTTTGGAGCAAGGGAAGATCGTCACCACCGGCTATCTGAGCAGCGAGGAGGGGATGGCGGAGCAAGTTCTCTGCACCGAGATTTTCGAGATCAATTCTGAAAGGTTCTTCATCAATGCCTATGACAACTACTGGTGAAGCTAGCCTTCGGATCACGCGGTACAAGAACCTCGGCTACGCCACCTTTTTCAATGCACGCACGGGCTTCTTCGCTCGGGTAGCCGAACCGGGCAAACGGGAACCCTTTTGGTCGCCGCACGGGCCCGAGTTGATGGACATTTCCATCACCAATTGGTGCGATAAAGGGTGCGTGTTCTGTTACAAATCATCGACCCGGCACGGGTCGCATATGGCACTGCAGGACTATAAGCGCGTCATCGACGAAGCAGCTACGATGGGTACCTACCAGGTCGCTCTTGGCGGCGGCAACCCGAATCAACATCCGGATTTTGAAGAAATCCTGGATTATACTTGGGCGAAGGGCATCGTTCCCAACTACACAACGAACGGACGGGGTTTGACTGACGCGATTCTGGAAGCGACCCAGCGGAATTGTGGTGCGGTCGCGGTGTCTGCCTATCCCCCCTATGACGAAACCGCCGACACGATCCGCCGTCTCACGGACCGCGGCATCAAGACAAATGTCCACTTCATAGTCGATAGCGAGAGCGTCAGCACAGCGATCGATTGGCTGCGCGATCCGCCAGCTTTCATGCGGAATGTGAACGCGCTGATCTTCCTAAACTACAAACCTTCTGGCCGTAAGGTCTTCGAGGAAAAGCTCCTGCGGCATAGCCCGCGGCAAGATGAATTCTTCAAGCTGGCGACATCATCTGAGGCGAAGCTCAAGGTCGGCTTCGACGCCTGCTGCGTGAGCGGGGTCTTCGCCCGGACTTCCGCCAGCACGACAATGGTCGATGCGTGCGATGCCGGAAGGTTCTCGCTCTACGTTTCCGAGGACATGACGGTATATCCTTGCTCGTTTCAGAGCGGCCTCGTGAAAGGGGACAAACTCGATGATCAAACCAGCTTGCTGAACATTTGGCATCGTTCGGAGAACGTTCGCTCCTTTCGAGACTATTTTGCCTCCGACCGCTGTGGGGGATGCTCGCATCGGAAAACCTGCATGAACGGTTGTCCTCTGTTCGACGATCTGGTCGTCTGCGGAAATCGCTAGCGCGGGCACCGTGTTGCCACTTATCATCAAAGACTTCGCGCCGATAACCGCCACGCTGCCCATCCTCAACGGCTCTGCGCTGAAGCGCTTGTCCCAAGTCTTTGCGAAACCTGTGGTATCGAATCCGCGAAGCGTCAGATACCTTGGCGTTGAATGGCGAAGTCACACTCCGGAAAAAACAGACGAAAGAAGGCTGATGCCTCGGAGGGGCGCGACGAGCTGCGGCTCGACGCCGGCGGATACGATTGGGGCTGGCCGCAGCGGGAGGTTGTCTCCGCCAATATGGAACTGGCCCGTCGGTTGGGCGCGGCGGGCTTCGCCGGTTGTGCTTACGGCTATATCTCCAGCCTGAATCAACCCTATCTGGGGCTGATTGGCGCCGATCTGCGAGGCATGACGTCCGCCCTAGAGTTGCTCCGGGAGTGGGTCGACCTGGACGGACCCAGCGCGATCAATCTCGAGATTCTGGTACGGCAACGCAATTACACCCTCTCGATCTCCCAGCGCCCGCAGCTCCTGCGCTGGCGCCTGCGCGGGATCGACTCTGTCCATCAGCCCCTGATTCTAGTCACCAGTCTGGCCAAGACGCTCGACACAAAGAACCCTTTCATCGACGATCTGCACCTCTACAGCCGCAGACCTGTCGCGCCCCTATGGGTGACGGTCGGAGCCGTTCCTGAGGGCCGGATCCGACCCGACCTCGTGACCCATCCCTCGCCTCTCCTCGGTCCGATGAAGGACGCGATCAAGCTGCCTGGCATCAGTATTTATCGGGAGAACGAGCCGCGTCCGCCCCATTCGATGATCATCGAAAAGAAGGACCGCGAGATCCTGTCAGGGCCGCCTGCGTGGTTAGGTGATGATATGGAGACGCCTTCCACTGTCGCCGGGACACGTGAGCGCCGTCTGGCCTCCTCCCTGGCCAAGACCCTCCATTGTCTGCGGCGCTCGAATGGCGGCCGGGCGCTCGTTTCCGCAGTTCAGGCGAAAGGTTGCGCGATCTGGCAGGCCGAGCAGGCGATCTGCAATCTTCGGCTGATTGACCATCTTCCCTATGAGCCCAAGAGCAAGACCAAACGTCTGGCTCTGATCGATGCCCTGCGCGCCGAGGTGGTTGAACCGGCCTCGGCGCCGTTCGATCCGGCAGGCTTTGATCCTGCGGCGGTCATCGAACAGGTTCGGCTGGACTGCGGCTTCCTGCTGCGCCGGGTCGATGAGGGGCAGTCGCTGGCGGAAGACCTCGACGGCCGTCTCGCCCGTCTTCAGAAGCTCGGCTATGGCTGAGCTCCGCGGCATCGGCATACCCGACCGGCTCCAGGTCTTTATAAGTTCGACCATCGGCGAGTGCGCCGTGGAAAGGCAGGCAGCGCGTAGCGCGGTCTCAAGCCTGAATTTCGAACCAGTCCTCTTCGAACGCGAAGGCGCTCGCGCCGAGCCGCCGCGCGATTTCTATCTGCGCAAGCTCCAGGCTGCGCATCTGGTCGTCGCCTTCTACCGCGCCTCTTACGGCTGGATCGACACCGCCAAAGGAATGACGATCTCCGGTCTTGAAGACGAGTATCGGGAAGCCGTTCGCCTCGGCAAGGATCTCCTCATCTACGTCCAGACGTCCCCGACCGACCGGGACCCGCGCCTCGCGGACCTCGTCGAGGAGATGAAGAGCGGCTCGCACGTCATCTACTTCTATCAGGACGGCGATGACCTGGAGGCTCGCGTCCGGGACGACGTCACCGCCCTCGTCTCGGACCGCTATGCCCGCTTCCAGGAGCATCGGGCCGCCGCGGCCGGCTCGGCGGAAGGGCTTCTGGCCTCGATCTTCAAGGGAAGCCCCTACCGGGTCCGTCGCGCGGCCCTCATGGATCGGCTCACCTCGGCCGCGGCCCTGTCCCGGATCGTCTGGGTCACCGGGGCCGCCGGCGCGGGCAAGACGGTGCTGGTCGCCGAATGGGCGCAGGAACGGGGTGCGGCCTTCGTCAACGCCAAGGGGCTGGATCCGCGCGGCGTGTTGAGCGAGACGGCGCGGGTGCTAGGGCTGGCTTCGGAGGCGGAGCTGGCCGCTCCCCTCTTCGAAGATCTTCGCGCGCTGCTCGTCGCTCGTTGGCGTACCGGCCTGACCTGGCCGCTCGTGATCGACGACCCGGATGACGTTCGAAGCGTCTGGGGCGCGCTCGCTGAATGCCTCGCTCTCAACGGTGCGGGATCCGTCGTCATCGCCGCCCGAACAGTCGGCGATGACCTGCCAGGCGATCGAGCCCCGGTGACCGGCTTTTCGGAAGAGGAGGCGATGCTTCTGCAGTCGATCTCCGACGGTGCCCTTGCGGACCTGGGCGACAAGCTTCCGATCGCACTGCGTGGCGCGGCGGGCCTCCCTTCGGCCAAGGCCAGGTTCGAGACGCTGGACCCAGTCGGTCGCGAGATGCTGGGCTATATCGCGCTTTCGCCGGCGCCTCTGCGTCTCGAGGACCTGATAGATCTTCTCGGCGGCGCGGTCACAGGCGCGGGGGAGGCTAGCGCACGCGTGAATGCCCTGTCGGATCTGATCCTGGACAGCCCTTCCGGCTTCTCCTTTATCCACGATGCCTACCGCGACGATCTGATGGGCGCGCTCGACGACAGCCCACAGCTTCGCGCACTGCTGGCTGGTCGCTTGTCCCGGCGCCTGGCCCGCACCGGCCGGGCGTGGGCGGCGTTCACCCTTCAGAAGTCCCTGGGCGATCGGCTGTCCGAGCGGCTGGCCAACCAGGCGATTCGCGAAGCCGTATTCAGCGGATCCAATCTGCATCTCGTGGATGCGCTGGAGCACCTCGTTCAGATCTATCGCGCGAGCGACCGGCTTGGCCCCCTGATCACGGTTCTCATGGCTTTGGCGGAGGCGCGTGCGCATCAAGGGCGGCCTGCCGACGGTCCAGCCCTTCTCTCCGAGGCGCTGGTTCTGGCAAACCGTCTCGGGGATCCCGACGCCGTCCACGCGGTTGAGACCCACCAGGCTGCCCTGGCGTTGCGGCGATCCGCATCGCCGGAAGCGCTGGAGCAGGTCCGGCGGTTGGCGGACGAGGCTCGCGCCGCGGGGTCGGACGGCGAGCTTGGGCGACTGCTGCTTGAGGAGGCGACGGCGCTGCTCGGTGCCAATGAGACGGACGCCGCCATTCCGGTCTATCGCGAGGCTCGTGGCATATTCCAGGCGATCGGAGACGCCTATGGCGTGGAGATCGCCACTAGGAACCTCGTCGGCGCCCTGTCCATGACCCCGGAAGGGCTGGCGGAATCCGAGATGCTGAGGGCGGAACTCGACGATGAGGGCGCGCAGAGTCCACGCCATCGGGCTTGGCTGTGCAATCTGCTGGCGCCGCGGTTGAGACGGGAAGGCCGTATCGAGGAGGCCGAGGCCATGGCCCGCGAGGCGATCGGCATCGGCGAGGGCCTGGGCGATCTCAATCTAGTCGCCATCAATCAGGTCGTGCTCGGCAATGTCTTGCGCGCCGACGGTCGGCTTCAGGAGGCGGGGAAAGCCTATGCCACGGCCGGGCGGCAGGCCCAGGTCCTCGGTCGTCCAGATCTGGAGGGCCGCAGTTCGCGCCTGCACGCCCTGATCGAGAATGAAGCCGCCGAGGCGTCGGAAGGGGAGGCGCGTCGCGATCACGCTGGCCGGGCCGAACATTTCGCCAGCCATGCGGCGGCGATCTTCGCCGAGACCTTCGCCTGGTCCGAGCACGCCTATGCGCTGGAGGAGCGAGGCGACGCGCGGCGATGGCTTGATAGCCGAGAGGAGGCCGCGCTGGACTATGGCGACGCCGTCCATGCCTATTTGAAGATGGGGGATCGTACTGAGGCGGCGCGCCTTCTGGGCAATACGCTCGGCTGGCTGGGCGATGATCTGATGGTCATCGAAATGCTGGGGCGGGCGTTCGGCGCGGTCGGCGCGCCGGACAGCCTCAGGTCCGGCAAATGGCTGGCCGTGCTCGACGCTGCTCTGGATCAGTGTCCGGGGGAGGCCGCGCCCCAGGTTCTGGGCGCTCTCGTCCGGGCCTTCTATCCCGCTGCGGCGGACGATTGGTGGTTCGCCAACTTCCTGCGCTGTCTGCTTCTGATAGACGGCCCGCGCTCGAGCCGCAAGGACGCGACGTTAGGACCGCATCTCCTTCTGGCCGTCCTAGGGTTCGCCCGCCACCGGAACTTCACCCAAACGCAGCTGATGGGGCTGGCGGCGCTCTGTCTTGGCGGAAACGACAGAAGCGTCCTGCGCCACGGCCTGAAACGCGACCTCGTCCAGATCCACAGGCTCGGACCGTCCGGCGAGGCTCTGTTGACGGTTCGCGATGACGCGAGCCGGCCGGAGGCGACGTTTGTGGCTGTGTATCGGGGCCTTCCTGGAAGCCTTCGGTGATGCGCTGTTTGAAATCCTGTTCGGCGACGGCTTGCCCGAGGGTGTGGCCCTGGACGTGACCGTTTATGCGGCCGCCGATACGAGCGGCCCCCTCGCCGAGGAAATCGCCATCGGCCTGAAGGAGGCTCCGGTCGGTGTGGCGCGCTTCAGCTTGCCGGATGAACCGCTTAGCGAGGATCATCCAATCATGGTGCTGGTGCGCGAAGACGCCCTGGCCTGCCTCAAGGCGGATCCCGAACGCGGTGGAGAGCTTGAGGTGATGCTGGCCCGGGTCCTTGAAGAGGTGATCCGCCGGGTGTCGGGATCGAGCTTGGACGACGAAATCTATGCGTCCAAGATCAGGGACCTCCTGTTCTCGGTGTTCGGCTAGGTGAGCCACGAACGCCTACTTTCCGCGCATGCGCCAATGACCGCTCCTAGCGCGAGGCGAAAGGGTCAGAGCCCGGCCCTTAGACTGGCGCGTGCAACTGCTCGATCCTCTCCAGTTCCCCGCGCCCCTCGATTGCGGCCTTGGACAGGTCGTGCGTGGTCTGGAGGTTGATCCAGTACTGGGGTGACGTGCCGAACACCTTGGCCAGGCGTAGAGCTGTGTCGGCGGTGACCGACTGCTTCTCACGCACCAGACGCTCGATACGGGCACGGTCCTTCAGGCCCATGGCCTTGGCGAGGGCGCCGGCGCTGAGACCGTAGGCGGGCAGGTAGTCTTCCCGCAGGTGTTCGCCAGGATGCGGCGCCGGCGCCGCGAAGTTGGCGAAGTCATGCATGCCCATCAGCGAACTTCTCTTCCTGGTCCGATCCCGGACCGCTCCACCAAGCCTCGCTCAGTGGTAATCTACAAACTCAACATCCTCCGGGCCCTGATCGGTCCATCGGAAGCAGATGCGGAACTGGTCGTTCACACTGATCGACCACTGTCCCGCCCGGTCCTCGTGCAGGCGGTGCAGGCGGTTCCCCGGCGGATGTTTGAGATCATCGAGCCGCGTCGCCGCATCCAGCTGAAAGAGGCTGCGCCGCACCCGCTTGAAGAGGTCAGCCGGAAAACCTTTGGGGCAGTTGCCCTCAAAGACCTCCCTAGCTTGTTTACCCTTCCAGCTGAGGATCACGGCGAAAGCCTTCCATACGCAGTTTGTAGCGAGACGCGCTACATAAATCAAGCTATTTGTAGCGCGATTCGCTACATGTTGAACGGCTGGGCCTGGGCGGATTTTATAGTCAGGCTTTCAGTCGGACGCCGGGGCCGCCGGAAGAATCGGGCGGAAGGAAAACCACACCGGCAGATTCCAGAGCCTCCTGCATACGCTTCATATTGGTCGTGAGGATCGCGCCTTTCCCGCTCTCAAAACGGAGAATGGTGGAATCGGCCACGCCTGACATTTGCGACAGCTCGCGGACGCTGATTTTTAATGCGGCGCGGGCCATTCGTATCTGACTCGGCTCCAACATGACCGAAATTCCTCCTCACGTGATGGAATTTCGTTGACATCGTCGCGGAAATTCGGTGGAGTGTAGGTGAAATTCCATCAAACTCCACCGTTCAGCATGATCTGAGCGACCGGGCGGCTGCGCGGGAGGTCACGCATGCCTGACCACCAAGAGATTCAAAGACGTGCGATTCCTCCTCGCGGGAAAGAGACACTGGGCTCAACGAGTGCGGTGTCATGAGAACCCGACCGCGCGATCCTGACCTCCACCTTGCGCGGGCGTTCGCCCATAACGCCCGGGCCTTTCACGCGATGGCCTGGACCGATGATGACCGCGTCGGCGTCCGATCAGCCTACCACTCGGCAATCGCCATCGAACTCGGCCTCAAGGCCTACCTGCTCCATCGCGGGCTCTCTGACGACTGGAACCGCGCCTACCTGGGTCACGATCTGACCAGGGCGCTTCGGTGCGTCCGGATGCTGGGGTTTCAAGACGTCCCAGACGGCATCGCCGAACTCGCTGACGTGCTCGGCCCTCTCTACGTCTCCGGGGCCCTGCGCTCCGGTATGTGCAATCCGGAACCGCCACTGCCGCCCGACGCTATCGATCAAGCCATCTGCGACCTCCTCAGCGCAGTAGAAGCCGTCATCGGGGTGGAATGTGAGGCGAACCCATGAGGCGCTGGCCCCTGCTGCTCCAGTGGCGTCCTCGTCGACCAGCGGAAGACCGCCAGCGCCGTGCTCTGGTCCAGGCGATCCGCCGACTGCCACGCGCCTGTCGCGACGTCTTCGTTCTCCATCGCTTCGCCGGAATGTCCCTGGAGCAGATCGCCGAGCATCTGGGCATCGATCAGCAGGCGGTCGAAACGCATCTGGCGGAGGCGCTCGTTCGCTTGGGCCGAGCCGTCGATGAGACGGGCGGTTGCGAGCCTTCTGAAAGCGAATGAGGGTCTAGGGCAGGATAGGCTTTGCGCCGGCATTGTCTGACAAGCTTGGCCTTACTGACCCTCATTGCGTGGGTGGGAGCAGCGCCGCCCGCCCGCTTCAACCCCGCTTCGCGCCCTGCGGGCTGCGGCCAGCGCCGCAGGCG
>CAUQZC010000027.1:0-8301 GCA_963522565.1 uncultured Brevundimonas sp.
GAGGTGCGGCCTTCACCTCCGGCGCGGCAAACAGCGCCTATGCACTCGGCTCTGCCGGAAAGACCGGCGCAGCCGCCGCAGCGGCCGGCGCGGCCGGCGTCGGGCGGGCTGCCGTGGGTGCCGCCACATCGCCGCTCCGCCGAGCCGCTGCCTCGCTCAAGGACAGCTACCGCTCCGGCGGTCGTGCCGCCGTCACCGCCACGGGCGGCACCATCTCGGGTGCCGGGGCATCGCCCGCACCGGGGGCGTCCAGCGGTCCACCGTCCTGGGCCACCGCCATGAAGCGCCGCCAAACCATGACCCACGGCGCGACCGTCGCCGCTCACACGCTGCGCTCAGGCGACGGTGGCGGCAGCGGCGCATCGGTCGATGTCAGCCAGAAGGATTGATCCATGTTCAAACGCCCCAGCCTCCGCTACGGCCAGACGCCGGAACCGACGACCCCTTACCAACGCGCTGCGCAAGCCTGGGACGACCGGATCGGATCGTCTCGCGTGCAGGCAAAGAACTGGCGCGTCGCCTTCTTCGGCGCGCTGGCGCTTTCTGGTGGCCTCACTGCCGGCCTAATCTGGCAATCGGCGCGCGGCCATATCGTGCCCTGGGTCGTGCAGGTCGATCGGCTCGGCGAAGCGCAGGCGGTCGCCCCGGCCGAAGCCGGCTATCGCCCGACCGATCCGCAGATCGCGTTCCACCTCGCGCGCTTCATCGAGCAGGTCCGCGCGATCCCCGCCGATCCCGTGATCGTCCGTCAGAACTGGCTGCGCGCCTATGACTTCACCACCGATCGCGGCGCGGTGGCGCTCAACGACTATGCGCGCGCCAACGACCCCTTCGCCAATGTCGGAAGGGTGCAGGTCGCGGTGGACGTGTCGAGCGTGATCCGGGCTTCGCCCGACAGCTTCCGCGTCGCCTGGACCGAGCGCCGCTATCAGGACGGCAGCCTCACCACCACCGAGCGCTGGTCCGCGATCCTCACCGTCGTCGTGCAGCCTCCGCGCACGCCCGACGCCCTGCGCAAGAATCCGCTCGGCGTCTTCGTCAATGCCCTCAACTGGTCAAAGGAGCTGTCGCAATGACCGTCAGTCCGTATCGCCGTGCCGCATCGGCGGCGCTTCTCGTTTCCGCCACCGCGCTTGCCGGATGCGCCACCACCTCGGCGCGGCCGCCCGCCATCACCTATGACGATCCCCCGGCCGAAACCGCTGCGACGCTCGCCCCGGAAGCGCCCCGCGCCGTCGAAGTGGTGACGATCCCCGAACCGCTGCCGCTTCCGGGCCAATTGATGCCCGTGCCCGACACACGCCGCCCGCCGGAGCCGACCGATCCTCGCCAGCGCGTCGGCGCGGCGAACGCGGCCGCCCGCGTCCAGCCGGTGCGCGACGGTTTCCTTAACGCCATCCAGCAATATCCGTGGACCGGCGGCGCGCTCTATCAGGTCTATACGGCGCCCGGCCAGGTGACGGACATCGCCTTGCAGGAAGGCGAACAACTCGTCGGGCCAGGGCCGGTCGCGGCCGGTGATACTGTTCGTTGGATCATTGGCGACACCATCAGCGGCAGCGGTCCCACCGCGCGCGTCCACATCCTGGTCAAGCCAACCCGGCCTGATCTCACCACCAATCTCGTCATCAACACCGATCGGCGCACCTATCATCTGGAACTGCGCGCCACGTCCTCGACCTACATGGCGTCGGTGAGCTGGACCTATCCACACGACGCCCTGATCGCCTTGCGGGGGCACAACGCAGCGGCCGCAGCCGCCGCGCCGGTGGCGAGCGGCATCGACCTGTCCACGCTCAATTTCCGCTATCGCATCGACGGTGATCGCGCGCCTTGGCGACCGGCACGCGCGTTCGATGATGGACGGCAGGTGTTCATCGAGTTTCCAGCCGGGATCTCGCAGGGCGAGATGCCGCCGCTGTTCGTAAGTGGCGCATCTGGCGAAGCCGAGCTGGTCAATTACCGGGTGCAGGGCCGCTACATGGTCGTGGACCGCCTGTTCGCCGCCGCCGAACTGCGTCTGGGCGACCGGCGAACCGTGCAGCGTGTCCGCATCGTCCGCACCGATGGACGGGAGCGGCGGCCGTGAGCGATCCTACTGTCACCGCACAACCCGCCGCACCGGCAGCGCAGCTCGATCCGAACGCCTTCCAGCTACGCGGGCCGCAACCGCGCGTCATGCGCTTGTCGCGCAAAGCGTTCGCCGTCGTCGGTGTCGCCGCCGGCCTCGGCATCGGCGGCTCGCTGATCTATGCGCTACGACCTCCAAGCGATCGCCAGGCACAGGAACTCTACAACACCGACAGCCGGACCACGGCCGAGACCATCACGTCGGGACCGCGCGACTATGCTCAGGCGCCGCGCCTCGGCCCGCCGCTTCCCGGCGATCTCGGCGGCCCGATCGTGTCGGCGCAGCAGCGCGGCGAGAATGTGCCGGTCCCGCCGATGGGCGCGGGGGCCGCGCCGCCCGATCCGCGCGCGCAGGCCGAGGAGGCCGCCCGCCAGCGCGCCGCTCAGGAACGCGACGCTGCGCGCACCAGTTCGGTCTTTCTCGGCAGCAACGCAGGCGCCGTAGCATCACCCGCACCGGCTATGCCGGCTGTGGCCACGCCAGCGACACCGACGCCAGCGGACACGGCCCCACAAGGGGATCAGGCGGGCAGGCGCGCCTTCATGGCGCAATCGTCCAACCAGCGCACCGTCAGCGTCGAGCGACTAACGGCTCCGGCTTCGGCGAACATCGTGCAGGCGGGCAGCGTCATCCCTGCCGCGCTCATGACCGGCATCCGCTCCGACCTGCCCGGCCAGATCACCGCGCAGGTGACGGCCAATGTCTATGACAGCCCGACCGGGCGCACCCTGCTCATTCCGCAGGGCTCGCGTCTGATCGGGGAATATGACAGCGAGGTCGCCGCAGGACAGACCCGCGTTCTGCTCGCCTGGGATCGGCTCATCATGCCGGACGGCCGCTCGATCGTTCTCGAGCGCCAGCCCGGCACGGACGGCGCCGGCTTCGCAGGGCTACAGGACCGGGTGAACCAGCATTGGGGCAATCTGCTCAAGGCCGCTGCGGTTTCGACGCTGCTCGGCGTTGGCGCCGAGCTGGGCGCGGACAGCGAGGACGACCTAACCCGCGCGCTGCGGCGTGGCTCGCAGGACACCATCAACCAGACCGGCCAGCAGATTGTGCGGCGACAGCTCAATGTGCCGCCGACGCTCACGGTCCGGCCGGGCCATCCGTTGCGCGTGGTTCTGACCCGTGACCTGGTGCTGGAACCGATGGGAGAAACAAGATGACGAAGTTGAAGCTGGGGCCGCTCGCCGATGACCGGCCCGTGAAGCTGACGGTGGAGCTGCCGGCTTCTGTCCACCGCGATCTCGCGGCTTACGCCGCTGCGCTCGCGGCCGAGACGGGCGGGGACGCCATTCCTCCCGAAAAGCTCGTCTCGCCAATGCTGGCGAAGTTCATGGCAAGCGACCGGGGCTTTTCCCGCCGCCGTGACGCCAAGGGCTGAGCCGTCCGGCTAGGATCAGTTGCCCAAGAACCGCCTGCGGCGCTCTTGGGCATCGACCTTGATGATCGCTTCCTCGGCATTGGCGCATTCGCCGCCGCGCACCGAGCCATCACGGCATCCGGCCGCGACCTGCCGCGCTTCGTCGAGATGCGCCATGAAATACTGTGTCGCGCGCGCTTCGCCCGATGTTGGCGAAACAGGTGTCGGCGCGCTGGCGACGACGGTTGCAGGCAATGGCGCGATGATGGGGCGCAATATAAATCCCCCCGCGAAGCCGACCGCCAAAGTGACGATAAAGACGATGATTGTCTTACCTTGCGACATCGCTTTGCAATCCTACAATTATAAGATTATTTTACTGGAATTTTGGCAGAAAATCAAAAGACAGCGCATAGCGTGCTTTGATGAATCCAAGGAAGCGGCGAAGCGCCGGGTTGCTGTTGTCATCGCGCCAGCAACCCGAATAGCCGATCAGCGCTGGCCCCTGTTCGCCGTGGATTGGTCGATAAACGACGTCAGGATAATGCGCCCCCGTCGAGCCCTCACACACGATGCTCACGCCCGCGCTGCCACCAAGGATGCTCAGGACGGTTTCGCGGCTGGCCTGCATCATCCGTATGTTGGGCTTGGCGCCGGACACCGCCAGGCGACCCAGCAGCATGTCGCGCATTTCCGGGCCGGGGTCGGCGGCAGGCAAGAGGAAACGCTCGCTCCGAAGATCAGTCCAGTGAATTACGTCGCGTTTCGCCAGTGGATGCGAGGCCGGCAGCGCGACAAGTATCCGTTCGCTCCATAGTGGCTCGCAACGAAACCCGTCGTGGCTTGGCGTTCCCATCAGGATCGCCATGTCGATCTCTCCCGTATCAAGCCCGGCGAGAAGAACGCTGCGGTCGGCCTCGACGCAGTCCACTTCGACATCAGGATGCGCCTCATGCCAGTTCATCAGTGTGGCCCGGAGATTGCCAGCGGAAACGGAACTGTTGTGTCCGAGCTTCAACCCACCTGCGCGGCCTTGACCCGCTGCACGCATCATGGACACGAGCTTGTCCGCCGTGGCTACCATAGGCCTCGCGCCGCGAATGAAGGCGTTTCCAGCAAGCGTCGTTGTGACGCCCGCGCGACTACGCTCAAAAATTGGCATTCCGATTGAGCGTTCAAGTTTTAGGATGCTGCGACTGAGCGTCGACTGGTCGATGTCGAGAGCGCGAGCCGCTCGATAGAAGCTTCCGTGGTCTGCTGCCGCGATGGCGTATTTCAGCTGGCGAATCTCGAAAGGCACCGTGAACTCAGCTCAGTCTCGTACGAGAAGGCGTTGCCCGGCGATCATCGATGGTGCCCGCCAGTAAATGCTCCTCGCAGCGGCCAACTCAGCACGATCCGAGACCTCTTAGCTGCTCGGCGACGTGGGACTCGCCCCCGCCGCTGGCGTCACGGTTGCCTGGTAAGCAGCCTCGACGAGCTCGGTCAGCTCAGCCGCCGGTATTTGATCGACTCGAGTAAAGTTGAAGCACGACTTGCCCTGCATTCGAGCGCGAAGCGCCGAACTGACACCGTCAATGAGCTTGGGATGCAGATATACCGGATATAGATGGAAGGACACGTAGGACTTTTTGGCCTGCACTGCCGCAAACATCTGCGGTTTGCCCGTGGATCTGCTCTCCTCAAGATAGAAGTTGGCATCTGTGTCGGACTTGACCGAGCATTTTTCGGCATAGGGGCGTATAAGACTTGCCAACGCATCAAAAACCGATGGCGCGCTCATGCTACTCCTCGCGGCGTCAGACGTGCGGCAAGCATCGTCGCCAAAAACAGCACTACCCCCGCGACGGGCACGAACCAGACGGGATGAGGGAAGGAGAAGACGTTCACGAGCGATAGCCCCGCCAGCAGGGCACCAACAACCCAGGCCAAGGCAGCAGACCGGCCAAGGCGGGACGCTACAACGCCGCCGACTATGGCACCTATTCCTAAGGCAAGAATCGCAGCGCCGAAGGCACCGTCGCGAGACAGGATTGCGTGACCTGCTGTCTCGACGCCTGCAACGCACAGGCTCGCGACTATCACGCCCGCCAGTACCCCCAAGCCTTTTCGCACCCAAGGACTCATCCGCTTCTCCCCTCCGGAAGAGAACTAAGGTCGGACTGATGAGGCCGTCTTGTGAAAATCGGCACCTAGGATGCAGGCACGAAGTGAGGTGCTGCCTTGGGAGCTGCGACGCTTGCCCTCGCCGTCGCGTAACGAGCCGGCGGGACACCAGCGAACCGCGTAAATTCACGGGTCATGTGCGCCTGATCCGCAAACCCGAACGCCGCAGCCGCGTCCGCGAGAGACCCAGGCGCTGGATCCGCGCGCAAGAGTTCGTCAAATCTGCTCAGCTGTAACCACAGCTTTGGGGAGACGCCGACCTTGTTCGAGAAGCGCTTTCGCAAACCTCGTGGAGATACTTGAAGCATCTCGGCGAGTGCGTCGGTCCGCCAACCCGTGCAGGATAAGTCGCCGGGCTGGGGCAGCCAACCTGCGTCGTCGCGATCCATCCGTGCCCTTAGCCAGTGCGCAAGCACTTCCAGTCTTTGCCGATCGCTATGCACATGCAATAGGCGCTCGCGCAGATTCTTCGCCGCAGAACCAAGCACGGCATCTAGCGGAAAGGGTATCCCGCCGGCAGCCATCGCCGCAGTTCCGAAGAGGCGCGCAGCCGCAAGAAGGTGCAGCCGTGCCCCGACCAAATGCAGTTCGCCCAGTGTCTCGGCCCAGCGCGGCTCGACCTGTAGCGGGGTGAGCCAGCCGTCGCGATAGGCCAGCGGCGAAGACGAGGCATCTGCTCGCCAGAGATGGTCGCCCGATAGGCTGACGATGAGTTCGACGTAGGGCTTTGGTAAGCCCACATAGGCTCCGGCGGGACGGCCGCGCAGAACCCAAAGCGATATGACGCCGCTTTGGAGCCAGGCAGGTGCGGGCTGTAAGAGCATTCTCATGCTCGGGTCTTATCAGCTTCGCAGCTAACGCGCATCGCCGGCTCGATTGTAGCGGGTGGCCGTATATGAGTCCGAAACAGAGCATGACTTAGTGTCACGAAGTCCTGCTGATCGCAGGCTCTCACGGATTGCCCCGTCACCAACGGTGACTCCGCGACCCTTGCGGTAAACCATCCAGATAGGCAGCAGAGGGTTCAATGCTGCCGCAGATAGAGCATTTTCGAGATCGGCAACCTCGTCAACGCAGGCGATGATCATCTTCGCGGCCGTGGCATCATCAATCATCACGCCTGTGAGCGCGTCGCACAACTCAGCGTCAGCGGTCTTTCCGACGAGAAACGCGGTCGCGCCGTTGTTCAAGCCGAGCTTGAAACGGAGAGTCGGCGGCGGCGTTGCGATGGCCAAGCGCCACGACTCGGCCACTTGGGCGCCGAGTTCGAGACGCACCTCTTCTCCCAAACATCGAAAGTGCAGAGCGTCGCCGGCGACCCGCACGTTCTCAAGTTCCGGTCTTGGATAGCGCCGCCGGACCTCGCCCCGCAGAATCAGTTCGTTGCTCTCGAGTAGTGCCTTGGCTTCCCCGACCTGCTCACCAACTTCCGCGTAAACTAGCGCTTCGCGCCCCATTATCGCTCTCCCAGGTCGAGTATCGCGCGTCCTACTGCGGTGAGCGCTGCTCGGTCCGTCCGATATCGCCAGAACCGGCCTTCGCGATTGAGCCGGAGCAAGCCACTCTTACGAAGCACCTTCAGATGCTCCGAGACAGTCGGGAGCGACAACGCCGAGCGGGCCGCCAACTCGCCCGCCGCCTTCTCATAGTCCAGGCACTCACGGACGAAGTCGAGCCGATCATGGTGGCCGAGGGCACGCAAAGCTTCACAGAGTTGCGCGTCTGCCAGCGGCTTCACTTCTGAATTAGCGTCAGAAGATTGCCGGCCGGGTCGCGGACCTGCCCCTTTTTGACCCATCCGTTGTCCATTGCCGGCATTGTTATGAACCCTCCCTCAGACTGCGCGCGGACCAAAGCCTGCTCCAAATCCGTGACCACCACGCCGATCGTTAGAGATGGTTGATCCGACTCGACCAGCGCACCTGACAAACCCGGTGTCGAAACTTGCGAGTAACCGGGTCCGCGCGCAGCGATGTCCCATCCAAACAAGGTCTCGTAGAACCTTGCAAGACCAGCGAGGTCACCGCCCGAAATGTCGAAATGCCCGATAACCGCGGCTTCCATCGTCATCTCCGCTCTCCTTGAAAAGCAACGTAACGATAATTTCGGAAAAACCCGAAATGTCAAGTCTTCGGATTTGGCGGCTTCGTGCCCGGCAGAAACGACGTTCGTATCGCGGCGTGGGTGAGATCGTCCGCGGCCTGTAAACCGGCGAATAATTCGATCTACATGATCAGCCATATTCGTCGTTGCACCACCAATGGTTCTCACTGTGGGGAGTAGTGGGCACCGATGGATTCGATAGGGTGTGGCGGGCTTCGGCGGTGAAGCACGCCTCTAGAGTAGTGTGAACGGCGACACATATTCGTTATGTTTATCCTGCACGGGGCGCCACTTCGGTTTAAAACTGAGAACTCCGCCACTGGCGGCATAATCCCCACCGCCACTGGACGCCAAGGCTCGCAGCAGCTCCGTGCGGGAGCCGAGAATGCGCGCCTCTGTCTTGCTGACGACCTCCACTCGCTGGGTCAGGGCGCGGAGGTGATCCCGTCGATAGCCACTGGTCCGATCCCGCAGCTTGCGCCGCGCGGCGCTGGCAAATCGGTTTAGGGCTTCCGGCGTAATCGTAGGCGCCAGCCGA
>CAUQZC010000028.1:0-4558 GCA_963522565.1 uncultured Brevundimonas sp.
TGAAGACGCGGCTCAGCGCGAAGCGTTTTCCCACGCCGGCGGGCAACCGTCGAAGGTGCCTGCGTCGGCGATGGTCAGGGTGCGCATGTTCAGGCGCTGGGCCTGGGCCATCGAGCCGCGGCCGTGGCCGGTGAACAGGTCGATCTTCTGGCCCTTGATCGCACCGCCGGTGTCTGAGGCATACCAATAGCCGTCGTGAATGGAGCCGTCGGCCAGGCGCAGACCGACCGTTTCGCGAATGAACAGCTTGGTGCGGCGCGGTATGATGCGGGGATCGGTGGCGACCGTGCGCATCGCGACCGGGCGGCAGCCCAGGGAGTCGTTGCCCGAAGCCCCGCCGCCGCCTGCATGATAGAGGCGCGCCGAAGCGGTCCAGTCGGGATCGCCCTCCATCAGTTCGGCCTGGTCTTCGTCCAGCCGGGCGTCGGCTGCGGTTGAAGAAACTGTGGAACCGACGTCGGCTGCAGGGGTTTCAATCCTGAACTCATCCGCCGCAACAGCGACATTGTAGGGCACTGGTCCACTCGTAACTGAGGACAAGGCAGCCCAAAACATGGCGAAGGCAGCGGTTGCGCCGATCATACGTCTGGCTCGCGGAGACACTGGCTCCCAACGCTGCCAGCATTGGTTTTGTCGCGTTAACTTGTGGCCAGAAATGGGCGCATTTTGAACGCGTGTTGCGCCGTGAGCGTAGTCTCACGTCTAGACTCTTGATTACAAAGTGATGTTTCTCGCACTCAAACAGTGTCGGAGCGGCGGGATTCCGCCTCTCGAACGGCTTCCATCGCCCGGTCCACCACATCAATCCCAGCATTTGGACCAATCGATTCCACCGTCAGGATGCGCCGGAACGCCCGCGCCCCGGGACGGCCGTGCATCAAACCCAGCATATGACGCGCCATGGCGGGCAGGGCGACGCCCTCTTCCAGCCGCGCGACAATATAGGGGCGATAGCGTTCGATGGCGGCATAGGCGTCTACATCCTCGACCGCTTCTCCGTAGATGCGGCGGTCCGCCTGTCCCAGCAGCGCCGGTTCATGATAGGCGGCGCGGCCCAGCATGACGCCGTCCAGCCGCACCCCGTCGGCGTCATCCAGATGGGCCTCGGCCTCGTCCAGCGAGCCTATGCCGCCGTTGATGGATATGCTGAGGTGCGGGCGCTCCCGCTTCAGGCGGCGCACCAGGCCGTAGTCCAGGGGCGGCACGTCTCGGTTCTCCTTGGGCGACAGGCCTTTCAGCCAGGCCTTGCGCGCATGGACGATAAAGGTGCCCACGCCTGCGGCCGCGCTGGCGTCCACCGTGGCGAACAGGCTGGTTTCCGGGTCCTGATCATCCACCCCGATCCGGCATTTGACGGTGGCGGGAATGTCGACCGCCTCGATGATGGCCGCCATGCAGTCGGCGACCAGTTCCGGCTCTCGCATCAGACAGGCGCCGAACTTGCCTGACTGCACCCGATCAGACGGGCAGCCGACATTCAGATTGATCTCGTCATAGCCGTATGTCGCGCCAATCCGCGCCGCTTCGGCCAACTGCGCAGGGTCCGATCCGCCCAGTTGCAGCGCTACCGGATGCTCGACCGCATGAAAGCCCAACAACCGATCCCGGTCCCCATGCACCACCGCGGGCGCCGTCACCATCTCCGTGTAGAGCAAAGCCCGCAACGACAGCGCTCGATGAAACGCCCGGCAATGCCGATCGGTCCAGTCCATCATCGGGGCCACGGACAGCCTATGAGATTGATTTATCGACATTTTTTTTGGTAACATCAAAACGTTGGTTGGTGACGTGCGCACTCGATTTTACGCCGTCTTGCGACGTTTTCTCCGGCTTTTCGACATCTCAGTGCACACAGAGCGCACACGAAGATGGCGACGTATTCGAAGCTCCCGTCTGGGGCATGGCGGGTCCAGGTCAGAAGGAAGGGCCGCTATATAAGCGAGACTTTCCTTAAACGCGATGACGCGCGCCGCTGGGCCACCGAGACCGAGGGCCGGATTGATCGTGGAGATGTGCCGACGCGCGAGCGCGCTTCGCGTCTGCGGACGTTTGGCGAGCTGGTCGATCTGCACATCGACGATATGAAATCGGTCGGAAGGGCGCCTCGGCGTTCAAAAGCCGCCACGCTGAAGATGCTCAAGGCGCGATTGGGAAGAACGAAGCTGGGTCAACTCGATCGTCAGCTTTTCATCGCCTTCGGCAAGGAGAGAGCAACAGAAGGGGCGGGGCGGATGACATTGGGTATCGACATCGGCGCCATCAAGTTGGTCATCACGCATGCGATCGCTGTCCATGGGGTGACGATCTCCGCCGAGCCGGTAAACATGGCGCGTTTGGCGTTGAAGCGGCTAGAACTGGTTGGAAAGGGCAGGGAGCGGCATCGTCGACCTACGGAAGAAGAGCTGACGCGACTGATCGAGTATTTCGATGCCAATCCGCGTCAGACAATTCCTATGGGACGCGTCATTCGTTTTGCTGTCGCCACAGCGATGCGTCAGGAAGAAATCTTCTGGGTCACTTGGGGCGATTATACCGCTCGGACCAAGATTCTGAAGATACGAGATCGAAAAGACCCCAGGCAGAAAGTCGGTAATGATCAGCGGATACCGCTTCTAAGGTCGCCTGCCGTCGGCGCTTCATCTTCATCATTCATAGTGCACGACAGAGACATGCGGCATCCATCGATCTGGCAGATCACCTCCTCAAAAATCCCAGCGAGGCGAGCGCGAGCGATGAAGCTTCTTCACCCGCCTTGCTGAAGAAGGAGCGTTTTGCACATAAGGTGCCTATAGGAGGCTCAGCTCGAGGGGCGTTAGCCAGTATGCTCCAATGTACAGGATAGGACTGACGCGGCGAATTGTTGCATGTCTTTGCCTCGGGTCTCAACAGGCGGCGGCGCCTCTCCTGGTGCATCAGCCACCCCTAGGTGTTTGATAAGCCCGAAGAAGCGTCGTCTGGTAGTCGCGATGTGGCTCTCTTTGGTGCAGCTCGAAATCTTTGATGTGCGTCGTGGTTGAGCTCAATCAGTCTTTTCAGACTTTATGAATGGTCGAGCTTCACTCTCAAGTTTATAAATACCTATTGTCAGGGTTGTGTTCGAATCGATAGCGTTGCGGCATCAGGTTTGCGGAGGGGCGCGGCGTGGCGAAGTTTCGACTGGGCGGTGTGGCGCTCGCAATTGGTTGCGCGAGCGCGGCGGTCGGCCTGGCTCCGGAGGTTGCAGCGCAGAGCGAGACCTACGGGTACGACGCCCTTGGCCGACTAGTCAGCGTCAATCGATCCGATGGCAAGTCGAGCACATACGGCTATGACGCGGCAGGCAACCGCTCACAGGTGGTGATGTCAAACGGCGCGTCGGTCACGCCGGTCGCCTTCGATCTGGGTGGGCCGGTTTCGGCTATGCCGGGAGCTTGGGCCAGTTCCGCTTCCCCGATCATCACAGGCATCACGGTTGCCGTGCCGGTGTCGGTGGTGGGCGGCGAGTACCGGATTGACGGTGGCGCCTGGGTGACGGCGAACGGCACGATCTCGGCGGGTCAGACCATCCAGGTTCAGGTGCAGGCGCCGGGTGCGCCCGGGTCGAGTCAGACCGCCACGCTGACGGTCGGCGGGGTGTCGGATACCTTCCAGGTCTTGGTGCAGAGCGACATCGATCCAAACGCGTTGAGCTTCGGCGACATCACGATCCACTCCAATGAGGCCGACGTGTGGGGTGAGACGGAAAGTCTGATCACCGGGATCAACCAACCGATCGTGCTTCGCGTCGAGCGCTACGGCTACAACGGCAATCTGGACGCCGCCTATATCGATTATCAAGTGTTCGATAATTCGGGCGCGATGGTCGACAGCGGCTATTTCGACGTTCGAGGCACCGATCCTAACGACTGGCGCTATCGTGACGTCACGGTCCAGAATGGCTATCGCGTCAAATATTTCGCCCATGTCGCAACCAATAGCGGCACGCAGTCTGGGAGCTGGAATGTAACCGTCTGGAACAAGACGAAGGGCGACGGCGGCACGCCGACGGCCCTGAGCCAAAAGAACGTCAACGTCACGGTCGACGCCGACAACAATCACAATGTGGCGGACTATACGCCCGACGCCTTTAATGACTTCGTCGATCAGAACGCGGTGACCAACGATCCGACGATCTGGTTTGGCCCGGCCCAGACGGTCACCGGCATCAACAAGCCCATCACCCTGAGAGTGGAGCGCTATAATTATAGCGGCAACGCCGACACCATTTGGGTGCATGTCTACCGCGACAGCGGCGCGGACTGGGTTCATCAGGGCTCGTTCGACCCGCGGAACGGCGGCTACCAGTATGTCGATGTGACGGTGAACAACGGTGACAAGATCCACTACGCGGTGGATGCGACCACCAATGAGGGGCGTCGGACCGGCACGATGAACATGTTGGTGTGGAACCTGTCCCAGCCCGGCGGCTCGGCGCAGGTCTCCAACCATACCGTCAACCTGACCCTCGACAACGACAACAATCATAATGTGGCGGACTATACGCCCGACGCCTTTAATGACTTCGTCGATCAGAACGCGG
>CAUQZC010000029.1:0-3753 GCA_963522565.1 uncultured Brevundimonas sp.
CCAGCCGAGGTCGGCGCTGATGGCGTCGGCGGCTTCGGTGACGGTTTTGGTGAGTTCGGTCATTCGGGCGTCGGACATGTACTGGGCGGCCGAGGAGACGCTGAGGGCGGCGACGATCTGGCCGTTGACCGCGCGGATGGGGGCGGCGACGCAGCGGATCTGGTCCTCGTTCTCCTCCAGATCGAAGGCGTAGCCCTTCTGGGCATAGCCGTGCATCCGCTCCAGCCAGACGGCGCGGGCGGCGGAGTCAAAGGCCTGGTCCGGTTCGGCGTACAGGTCGATCCAGTCCGCCTCGGTCTTGTCCAGGATCAGCGCCTTGCCCAGGCCCGTCGAGGCTATGGGGTGACGTTCGCCCAGGCGCGAACCGATGTTGATCCGCCTGCGCCCGGCGACCTTGTCCAGATAGAGCGCGTGACGCCCGTCCAGCACGCCCAGATGCACCGTATCGTCCGTCGCCGCCGACAGTTGCTCCAGCCAGGGCCGGGCCACGCGCGGCAGGTGCATCTGCTGGCTGGCGGCATGGCCCAGCTCCAGCAGCTTCGGCCCCAGCGAATACCCCTCGCGCGGGCGGAAGGACAGCAGCCGCCGCTCCACCAGGGCCGAGGCCAGACGGTGGGTGGTGCTGCGCGTCAGCTCCAGCTTCTCGGACAGTTCGGCCAGCGGCAGGGAGCCCTCGATCAGGGCCTCGATGACGTCCAGGCCACGCAGCAGGGTCTGGCTGCCGGACGCCTTGGCGCCGACCTCTTCTTCCCCATCGACCTGCGCGGTCTTGATTGACGGCATTCGTCCCATTTCGTAATCCTCATTCTCAGAATGTAGCAAAACGCGCAAGTCGCTCCGTCACAAGAGCCCGACTTTGACGCCATGCACGGAGGAACGCCAGTGAAATCCCGCATTATGGGAGCCGATCACCAAGCCCTGGTGACGGCGCGATGAGCCGCCTGCCCCGCATCAAACATGTGCGCGCCTTCGTCGTGAAGAACGACGGGACCGGCAACCCCGGCCAAGGCGGCGGCGCCGACTATCACGACCAGGGCGACGGCCACTGGATCGACGACCACATCGCCACCCCGATGGCGAAATATCCCGAGTACCGCCAGAGCCGCCGCAGCTTCGGCATCAACGTCCTGGGCACCCTGGTCGTGGAGATCGAGGCCGAGAACGGCGTGGTCGGCTTCGCGGTGACCACGGGCGGCGAACCGGCGGCCTATATCGTCGAGAAACACCTGGCCCGCTTCCTGGAAGGCCGCGATCCGTCCGAGGTCGAGAAGATCTGGGACCAGATGTATTTCTCCACCCAGTATTACGGCCGCAAGGGTCTGGTGGTGAACGCCATCTCCGGCGTCGATCTGGCGCTGTGGGACTTGCTGGGCCGCCTGCGTCAGGAGCCGGTCTTCGCCATGCTGGGCGGGGCGGTGCGCGACGAACTGACCTTCTACGCCACCGGCGCGCGCCCGGACAAAGCGAAGGAACTGGGCTTCATCGGCGGCAAGACGCCCCTGCACCACGGTCCGGCCGAAGGCGAAGAGGGGCTGCGCAAGAATCTGGCCGAGCTGGAGGCCATGCGGAACGCCTGCGGCGACGACTTCTGGCTGATGTTCGACTGCTGGATGGCGCTGGACCTGAACTACGCCACCCGCCTGGCCCACGAGGCCCACAAACTGGGTCTGAAGTGGATCGAGGAGGCGCTCAGCCCCGACGACTACTGGGGCTATCAGGCGCTGAAGAAGAATGCGCCCAAGGGGATGCTGGTCACCACCGGCGAGCACGAGGCCACCCGCTGGGGCTTCCGCATGCTGCTGGAGATGGAATGCTGCGACATCATCCAGCCGGACGTGGGCTGGTGCGGCGGCGTGACCGAACTGATCAAGATCTCCGCCATGGCCGACGCCAAGGGCGTGCTGATGATCCCGCACGGCTCGTCGGTCTATTCCTACCATTTCGTGGTGACGCGCCATAACAGCCCGTTCGCGGAGTTCCTGATGATGGCTCCCGGCGCCGACGAGGTCGTGCCCATGTTCCATCCGCAGCTGATCGGCGAGCCGGTTCCCGTGAACGGCAAACTGAAGGTGCCGGATGCGCCCGGCTTCGGCGTCGAGCTGAACCGCGACATCACCCTGCATCGCCCCTACGCGCGTTAAGACGAAAGCCCCTCCCCCACCATGAAACTGCTGCGTTACGGCCCCAGGGGCCAGGAAAAGCCGGGCACGCTGGACGCCGAGGGGCGCATCCGCGACCTGTCGGGCGTCGTCGCCGACATCACCCCGGATCAACTGCACGGCCCCGCGCTCGACGCCCTGAAGGCCGTCGACCCGGCCGCCCTGCCGCTGGTCGAGGGCCAGCCCCGCTACGGCGTGCCGGTCGCCGGCAGCCGCAAGTTCATCGCCATCGGCCTGAACTTCGCCGACCACGCGGCGGAATCCAACCTGCCGATCCCCGAGGAGCCGGTCGTCTTCACCAAGGCCATCACCTGCCTGAACGGGCCGAACGACGACGTGGTCATTCCGCGCGGCTCGCAGAAGACCGACTGGGAGGTCGAGCTGGGTGTCGTCATCGGCAAGCCCGCCTCCTATGTGACCAAGGACCAGGCCCTGGACCACGTCGCGGGCTACGTCCTGATCAACGACGTGTCCGAGCGCGCCTATCAGACCGAGCGCGGCGGCACCTGGGACAAGGGCAAGGGCTGCGACACCTTCGGCCCCGTCGGCCCGTGGATCGTGACCGCCGACGAGGTGGGCGACGTCCAGAACCTGGACATGTGGCTGGATCTGAACGGCCAGCGGATGCAGACCGGCAACACCAAAACCATGATCTTCGGCGTCGCCGAGATCGTCTCCTATCTGTCGGAGTTCATGACGCTGGAGCCCGGCGATCTGATCACCACCGGCACCCCGCCCGGCGTCGGCCTGGGCCAGAAACCGCCGCTGTATCTGAAGCCGGGCGACACGGTGCGCCTGGGCATCCAGAAGCTGGGCGAACAGGGCCAGACCTTCGTGGAGTGGACCCGATGAGCGCCTATCGGGACCGGTTCGCGGGCCGCGCCGCCGTCGTCACCGGCGGCGCCTCGGGCCTGGGCAAGGCCGCCGCCGCCCGCATCGTCGCCGAGGGCGGCCAGGTGGTGCTGTGGGATCTGAACGCCGAGGCGCTGAAGGCCGCCGCCGCCGAGGTCGGGGCCGCCCATGTGATCGCCCTGGACGTCGCCGACGCCGATGCGGTGGCCGCCGCCGCCGAAGCCTCGGCCCAGGTGCTGGGCGGCCGCATCGACATCCTGGTCGCCTCGGCCGGCATCACCGGCGCCACCGTGCCGGTGCAGGACTTCCCGCTGGACAGCTGGCGGCGCGTCGTCGACATCAACCTGAACGGGGTCTTCTACTGCTGCCGCGCCGTGGTGCCCTTCATGCTGGCCAACAACTACGGCCGCATCGTCAACGTCGCCTCGGTCGCGGGCAAGGAGGGCAATCCCAACGCCTCCGCCTATTCCGCCTCAAAGGCCGGAGTGATCGGCTTCACCAAGTCCCTGGGCAAGGAACTGGCCGGCAAGGGCGTCGTCGCCAACAGCCTGACCCCCGCCACCTTCGAAAGCCCCATCCTGGAGCAACTGCCCCAGAGCCAGGTCGACTACATGCGCTCCAAAATCCCCATGGGACGCCTCGGCGAAGTCGACGAAAGCGCCGCAATGGTCTGCTTCATGGCCTCCGAAGAATGCTCATTCACAACCGCATCAACATTCGACACTTCCGGCGGCAGAACAAC
>CAUQZC010000030.1:0-3237 GCA_963522565.1 uncultured Brevundimonas sp.
TTGCCCCGCAGGGCTCACGACTTCCGTTCAGGAAGTCTAGTGAGTACACTTGCTTATCAAGTGGCCCGCCGGAGGCGCGGTTTTGATAAAAACCGCCGGAATCCTCGCAATAACCGCCAAATGATGCGACGGCGTGCGACAACGTGCGACGGCGTGCGATTCCGTGCGACACCGTGCGACGGCATGCAATTCCATGCGACACCGTGCGACGGCATGCAATTCCATGCGACACCGTGCGACAACGTGGGCCCGGACGGCCACGACCAGGAGGACAAGCGACATGCCCCAATTCGCCATCATGCGCTGCAAGAAATTGGCCTCGATGGGCAGCGTCGCCGGCGCCCTGCGGCACTGCTACCGCGAACGCGAAACCCCCAACGCAGACCCCGAACGCACGCCAACCAACGAGCACGCGGCCGCCACCAGCACCGACCAGGCAATGGGCAGGATGCGCGCACTGCTGCCGGAGAAACGGCGCCGGGATGCAGTGCTGGCCGTCGAGTACCTGATGACCGCATCCCCCGAGTGGTGGCAGGAGGCCAGCCGAAAGCAGCAGGACGAGTTTTTCAGGCGATCCCGGCAGTGGCTGGCCGACAAGTACGGGGCGGATCGGATCATCACCGCCACGGTCCACCGTGACGAGACCAGCCCGCACCTGTCGGCGTTTGTTGTGCCGCTCACGCGGGACGGCCGGTTGAGCGCCAGAGAGTTCGTGGGCGGCCGGCAGCAGATGCGCAACGATCAGACGTCGTTTGCGGCTGCTGTGGCCGATCTGGGGCTGTCTCGCGGCATCGAGGGCAGCAAGGCAAGGCACCAGACCATCCGCGAGCACTACGCCGCTCTGAAGCGTCCTGTGGCCGACCTGGCCCTGTCCGCCGAGGACGTGACGCCCCGGGTGCTGCGCAAGGGCTTCCTGTCCAACCTCATCGAGGACCCGGAAACCGTTGCCCAGCGACTCACCGAAACGGTGCAGCGCGCCTATGCCCCCGCCGTCGAACAGGCCCGCCAAGCCGCACAGGAGCGCCGTAGAGCCGACAACGCGCAGAAGACGGCCCAAACCCTGCTGGAACAGAAAAACGGCCTACAGGCCGATCTGAGCCGTTTGCGGGGCACTGTCGCCCCTGTGCTTCGGCTGGCCGAAATCGATCGGCAAGCCTTCCGGGACTACCTCGCTGCCGCCGACGAAGCCGGCGGCAAGATCGTCCGAGCACGCGAACGCCAAGCCGCCCAGGAGCTGGCCAGAGCCGAGCGACTGGAGAGGGAGCGTCAGGAGCAGGCCGGCCGCGATGACGTGGTGCAGGCGTTCCGGGTTCTGGCCCAGCGACGACAGCACCGCTTCCATGGCTTCCGCGACGGTGGCCGGCAGTGGGAGGCCACGCCAGAACCGTTACGGGACCTGGTCGAGCGGTTCAACCGGATGCCAGAGGCAGCACAGGCGCAGGCGTTGGGCCGACTCAGCCGCGATGCCGGGAAGAACGCGCAGGTCGGCGAGATGCTCAGCGAGCGGCAGCGCACGCTCGACCAGGATCGTGGCCTGTCGATGTAGGCGCCTTATCGGCTTTCCCAGCCTCGGACGGGGAACTTGCGGCGTCCATGTGCCACACCGATTACCTCGATGGTCTCTGAATCGACGCGGTAGAACACCAGGAAGCTGCCGAGAACGGGGATTTCTCGTGTGCCTGGCATGCGGTCGCTTTCCTGGAAAAGCAGGGGAAATCGGGGCAGTATCTGGACCGATCTTTCGATGGCGTCGAATAAGTTTTCAGCCGCCTGCGGGCTGTCTTCGATGATTCGTTCGACGATATCGGCCAAATCGTCTCGGGCTGAGGGCCGCCAGGAGATACGGCGTTGCTTAGGCACGCTGGATCTTGCCCAAATGCAGTTGCGCTAGGCGTTCGCGCACTTCTGCCATTACCTGCTCATGGGGAATCGATGGACGTGGGTCATCGATGCTGGCTTGTAGCTTGGCCCGCAACCAAGCGGTGTAATCCGCCTCTTCCTCGGCGCTGTCGAATACCGAGAGCATCGGATCGAATTTTGTGGTCTGTGCAGTCATAGACGGATGTCGAGCGTTTGTTCAGGGCAACGGGCGCAGGTCCGGCCTACTCTGCCACGGTTCATCTGTCCTGGCTACCACAACCATGCCGGGCGTGATGGCCGTCATGTCCAGACGATCTAGGCGATCTAGGCCGTTCGCATCAGTCGATCAGGCGCTGTTGGCCGCGCCGCTCCAGTTCGAGTATCTCTCCGGTCTCCGGGTCGACAGCTTCCGTCCGGATAGCGGGCAAATCAGGCTCCATGTCCGGGAGCGCCGGTTGGCTCGGCGGGTCTTCGCCGTCGCCGGTGGGGATCTGGCGTTCACCGGGAAACAGTACGGGAATCCTGCGCAAATTCCCGTGTCCAAGCAGCTCCTCTTCTTGGTCGTCGAAATCCGCCACCACAGCAGCAGAGAAGACGGACAGGCGCAGCTGGTCGCGTGGCTGGCCCCACGCCACCCTATCGTTGACCACATAGGCCGACACCGTGCCGGGGCCATTGAGCTTCAGGACGGAAATCCATTGCTCTGCAACAAGGTCTGCCACCGCTCGACGAATCGTCCGCTCATTTACGCCAAGCAGTTTTGCCAATGTTTTTTGGCTGACCACCACCGCGTTCTGGTTGCCCATCTGCGCCACGAGGTGATGCAGCAGCATGGCCGCGCGGGGCTTTCTGGCGATCAGTCCCGCCCATGCCTCATGGGCCTTGCGTTCGGTTTGAACCCAATGGCCAGCCTTATTTTTCGCCGGCGATCCAATTGCCGGGGGTGCGGCAATCTGAGTCAAGTTTCCTGCCATGCCTGTCCGATATTTTGACATTTGAGCTGTCATATTATCGTAAACCCATGTCAGATTTTCGGACAACCCCGGACACAGCTGGTGTCCGCACCCCCGGACACAGCTGGTGTCCGCACCCCCCCCCTTAAGTCATTGATTTTTAAGGATTCCGGGTTTGTGCTCTCTAAGATCTATCAATGCAGCGTTTTTCGCTCGATCGAAGACGCTTCGCGGGGCACCCCCGGAGGGGGTTCCCCCACCCTTCGGGCGGCTCCCCCTCCCCCTCCAAAAGCCCCCCAGAGGGGGGTAAGCCGGTCCCCCAAGGGGCGGGGGCGTGCCGCCCCCCTGTCCGGCCTTTCGGCCGCCCCTTCGACCCCCCTGGGGCACCCCTGCGGGGTTCCCCCGGCTTCGCCGGCTCCCCCTC
>CAUQZC010000031.1:0-2768 GCA_963522565.1 uncultured Brevundimonas sp.
GCCGGGCGCCCCCGTCGGGCGATCAGCCGGTCCAGCTCGCGCGCCATGCGCTGGCCACCGATCGAGGTATCGACCACCAAGGCCAGGGCCTCGCGGGTGAAGTCGTCCACGATGCACAGGATGCGGAAGCGTCGGCCCCACGACAGGCTGTCGGCCACGAAGTCCAGCGACCAGCGCTGGTTTGGGCCGTCCGGCAGGGCCATGGGCGCGCGGGTTCCCGTGGCCCGCTTGCGGCCCCGTCGTCGTCGCACCGCCAGGCCCTCATCCCGATAGAGCCGGAACAGCCGCTTCTTGTTCATGCTGACGCCCTCCCGTTCCAGCAGGATGCCCAGACGCCGGTAGCCGAACCGGCGACGCTCGGCCGCCAGGCTGCGCAGGCGCTCGCGCACCTCCACGTCGCCCTGTTCAGGCTCGCGACGCACCGTCTTGGGATCGATCTGAACCAGCCCGCAGGCGCGCTTCTGGGAGAAGCCGCGCTCCGCCATCAGGCGAAGCACGGCCGCCCTGCGCGCTGCAGGCCCGATCAGTTTTTTCCCAGAAGATCCTTCAGCGCCGACACGTCCAACATCGATTCCGCCAGCAGCTTCTTCAGCCGCCGGTTCTCGTCTTCCAGCGTCTTCAGCTTCGTGGCGTCCGACACCGTCATGCCGCTGTATTTCGCCTTCCACCGATAGAAGGTCTGCTCGCTGATCCCGTGCCGCCGACAAACCTCCGCTGTCGGGCTTCCGGCCTCCTGCTCGCGCAGCACGCCAATGATCTGCGCCTCGTTGAACCTGCTCTTCTTCACGTCCGTCTCCTTGATGAAACGGACTCTCACTCAAAACGAGGGATCAGGAAGGGGGCACGTCACTGCCGTTATCGCTGAGCCATTCAATGGGCGAGGCCAAGCGGTTCACCGGGCCAAAGCGATGCTCGACAGTGGCGACCATCAGATCACGGATGTCCTCGGCGGTGATGCCGCCGGTGGTAGCAACGTGCCCCATGGCCTCGCGGTCACAGCAGTCGAGTGCAAAGGCGACGCGCACCTTTTCGCCATTGTCGCAAGCGATCTCCAAGGCGTCAGAGCACCAGCGGGTGTTGCGCCGATCGACGGCAACGCGACCATCATGGCGCCGCTCCTCCCGGCTGCCGTTGTGGCGCTGAAGCAGCAGCCCGTGCACCTTCATGACCCGGTAGACCCGCTTGGGATTGGGCGCTGTGCGCCCGATCCTGGCAGCCTGGCGGCGCAGAAGGGCGTGGACCCGGCGATAACCGTAGGTGGGCAGATCGGCGATCAGCGCCCGGATGTCGCTGACCAAGTCGGTATCCGGTAGAGGCGGTCGACCTCGCCGACGTGTAGGCGACCGGTTGTGCATGGCTGACAGGTGCTGGCGGCTGACGCCCAACGCCTCGGCCACCGCGCTCACCGGTCGTCCCCTGGCAACGAGATCGAGCGCAAGAGGAGTTTTTTTGGGCCTGCGGCCCGGGAGACGGCCTCCCGCAGTATCTCGGCTTCCATAGTCTTCTTGCCCAGCAGGCGCTGCAGCTCGGCGACCTGGTTCTGCAGCGACCGGTACTCGGAGGCGGGCACCACCTCCTCGCCGGCACCGGCGGCAGTCAGCGCACCCTGCGCAACCAGCCTGCGCCAGGTGAAGATCTGGCTGCCACTGATGCCATGCTGCCGGGCTACCAGCGACACGTTCATGCCCGGCAGATACGTCTCCTCGACGATCCGGACCTTTTCCTCCGGGGTCCAGCGCCTCCGGCGCTGAACCCCGGAGAGGACCTCGCCGCCATTGTAGCGCCTAGTCGTATGCTCAGTCATATGGCTCACTCTTATCTAAGAGCGAGACCCTGTCAGGTCATTTCGGGGGCCAACTCAGCCTCTGGATGCCGAGCCGTGATCAGATCGCTGTGTGCCGCCCTTGGAATAGTGACGTGACCCCCGATTTTCCTCCACGCTGGATTAGAGTCCGCCCCTGAGAGAAGGACGGACGAGATGAAGCGAACGAGGTTTTCTGAAGAGCAGATCATTGGCGTGCTGAAGGAAGCGGAGGCGGGGGCGAAGACCGCGGACCTGGCCCGCCGACACGGTGTGTCGGAAGCGACGATCTACAACTGGAAGGCGAAGTACGGCGGACTGGAGGTGTCCGAGGCAAAGCGGCTGCGCTCGCTCGAGGATGAGAACGGCAGGCTCAAGCGCTTGTTGGCCGATGCGATGCTGAACAACGCTGCGCTGAAGGATCTTCTGACAAAAAAGTTCTGACGCCCGCCGCGAAGCGGGAAGCTGTTGCTCATCTCCAGGATTGTCACGGGATGAGCGAGCGGCGGGCGTGTCATGTGATCGGAGCCGACCGTAAGAGCGTGCGATATCGCTCCCAGCGGGCTGACGATGCCGAGCTTCGCGAGAAGCTGCGCGAGCTGGCGAACCAGCGACGCCGGTTCGGCTATCGTCGCCTGCATATCCTGCTGCGCCGGGAGGGGGTGATGATCAACCGCAAGAAAACCCAGCGTCTTTACCGTGAGGAGGGATTGGCGGTCAGGCGACGCCGGAGCCGCAAGCGTGCTGTTGGAACACGGGCGCCTGCTCCGGTGCTGGCCCTACCGAACCAGCGCTGGAGCCTCGACTTCGTGCACGACCAAATGGCGTCAGGACGACGGTTCCGCGTGCTGAACGTGGTCGATGACGTGACCCGGGAGTGCCTTGCGGCGGTGCCCGACACATCGATCTCAGGCGGCCGTGTCGTGCGCGAGTTGACGGAGCTGATCGCACAGCGCGGCAAACCGGG